>NZ_JBITDV010000003.1:156189-303639 GCF_044454545.1 Cryptosporangium sp. NPDC051539
GGTCCCGGCTACGGCCAGCCGACCTCGGGTCCCGGCTACGGCCAGCCGACCTCGGGTCCCGGCTACGGCCAGCCGACCTCGGGTCCCGGCTACGGCCAGCCGACCTCGGGTCCCGGCTACGGCGCTCCGACCTCGGGTCCCGGCTACGGGAGCACGCCGACGTCCGGGCCGGGTTACGGCGCTCCCAGCGCGCCCGGTTACGACGCCCCCGGCGCGCCCGGTTACAACGCGCCGAGCGCGCCGGGTAGCTACGAGCCGCCGAGCGCACCGGGTGGATACAACCCGCCCGGCTACGGCGGTCCGGACGACCCGACCGCGCCGCCCCGGCCGCCTGCGCCCTGATCCGGCTGCTTCCCGGGCCCGGCTCCCCGCAAGGGAGCCGGGCCTTCGAGTTTCCCGCCCGGCCGGGCCCGCTCAGCCGGTGGACGCGCGACCGCCGCTCCCCCGGGCGGACGCGACCGCCGCTCCCCCGTGCGGCGTAACCGAAGGGTCGCCGGGCTCCGTCCCGGCGGGCCGCGGTGGCCGGCGGGAGCCTCGAAGTGAGGCGTTAGAGTGCGGTCCATGAGCCCGCGGCTTGCTGACGTGGCTGTCAAGGCCGGCGTGAGCGAGGCCACGGTCAGCCGGGTCCTCAACGACAAGG
This sequence comes from Cryptosporangium sp. NPDC051539, assembly GCF_044454545.1. Classification (NCBI taxonomy): domain Bacteria; kingdom Bacillati; phylum Actinomycetota; class Actinomycetes; order Cryptosporangiales; family Cryptosporangiaceae; genus Cryptosporangium; species Cryptosporangium sp. NPDC051539. Next base: position 156,830 of record NZ_JBITDV010000003.1, read on the forward strand.
CCGGGGTGTCGCCCGCGACCCGGCAGGCCGTGCTGGCCGCGCTCGACATCTTGGGTTACGAGCGGCCGCCGCGGCTGCAACAGCGCAGCGCCGGCCTGATCGGACTCATCACCCCGGAGCTCGACAACCCGATCTTTCCCGCGTTCGCGCAGATCATCGAGCAGGGCCTGTCGATGCAGGGCTTCACCGCGGTGCTCTGCACGCAGGTGCCGGGTGGCGTGACCGAGGACGCGTTCACCGAGGTGCTGATCGAGCGGGGCGTCGCCGGGATCGTGTTCGTGTCGGGCCTGCACGCCGACAGCACGGCCGACACCGAACGCTACAACCGCCTCGCCGCGCGGCGGTTACCGATCGTGCTGATCAACGGATACGCGCCCGGCGTCTCGGCGCCGTTCATCTCGACCGACGACCGGGCGGCGATCCGCCAGTCGGTGTCGCATCTGGTCAGTCTCGGCCACGAGCGGATCGGGCTGGCGATCGGGCCGCGGCGGTTCGTGCCGGTGCTGCGGAAAGTCGCAGCGTTCCGGGACGTGGCGTCGGGGTCGGCGGACCTGGTGGAGCACACGTTCTTCTCGGTGGAGGGCGGCCGGGCCGCAGCCCTGTCGCTGGTTTCGCGCGGATGCACCGCGGTGATCTGCGGCAGCGACCTGATGGCGCTGGGGGCGATCCGGGCGATCCGCGATCTGGGGATGACGGTGCCGGGCGACGTCTCGGTCATCGGGTTCGACGACTCGCCGCTGGTCGGGTTCACCGACCCGCCGCTGACGACCGTGCGGCAGCCGGTTCAGGCGATGGGCACGGCGGCCGTGCAGATGCTGCTGGACGAGATCGCGGGCATACCCGGCCCCAAGTCCGAGTTCGTCTTCCAGCCCGAACTGGTGGTGCGGGGCTCCACCGGCTCCGGCCCGCGGGTGCGTTGACGGAGTTTCGTCAGCGGAGCGCCTGGCTGATCGTGGAGAGCCGGCCGCCGGCTGCTGCTGGTCACCTGTTCGAACTGGATCGCGTCCACCACCGGCGTGGGCCCGGCCGGCCGTCGCCGGTGGTTCCGGCCGGGGGGTTGTTGGAGAAAGTCGTGTTCAAAACGCTACGGTCGACGTGGTTGACCTGCTGAGCGTTGACCGTGCCGAAGGTGACACCCCCAGCGGGCGGATCCTTGCGTTTCCCGGAGCCCTGGCCGATCACGCCGAGGGCCGCGATCAGCACGCCGATCACACCGACGAAGAAACTGCCGATGCTGGCGAGGCTGTCGGCCTTCGCGAGACCGACCGCGCCGACGACGAAGCCCGCTACCCCGAGCAGCGCACCCACCGCGATGACTCCGGCGGCCCGTTTCATCGTGTCACTCCTATCCGAAGGGTCCGGGCGCGGATGCCGGACTGCTCGTCGGGTTCCGGGTCCCCGCGCCTCGGTGCCCGACGTCGAGGAAGCTGGGAGGCGTCGCCGCGCGGCTGGGCGGTGCCGACGGAGTGCGCAGCCCCGAACGCGCGTGGAATTCGGTGGACGCCCGCGGGAAGTCGACCATCGACGGCCGGGCGAGATCAAAATCCGCCGACTGGGTCACGTCGATGTGGTCGCCGACCGCCATCACCTGAGCGCCGGTCACCGTCGCTCGGCCCCATGCCGAGGTGAGCGTCGCCCGATCGAACGGAGACGTCACCGACGCGTGGCCCAGCACCTGCCACCCGGTCAGGTGCCGGCCTTCGCCGACCGCTTCGCTCGGGAAGCGGTTCGTCGCGGCCCCGGGCGGCCTCTCGACCACGGCGACGGCGAGCGCCCGGGCCAGCGCCGCGTTACCGGCCAGGAGGAGCGCGAGAGGCACGTCGGCACGAACGTCGTACACGTGGGTCGCGTTCACGGACGACCGGCTGGCCCTCGTCGCCTGGTGGGCTCCGTGGATCGAGACGTGATACGCCGGGCGGACGTCGGCCTGCGCGTGCGTACCTCGTGCGCCGGACGGAGCCGGCCCGGCCGACCGGGCGGCGGTCTGCAGCGCGCGCCCGGCGGCGGCGATCTTGGCCGCACTGGCAGGATCGTCCGCGAGCTCACGTAACGCCCGGGCCACTGCCGGCCGGAGCAGGAGATCGCCGAGACGCAGGTCGATCCGCGTCACGCGGTAATGGTCGGTCGTCCGGATGTCGCTGTCGCTGGCCACGATCGCCGCGCCGCAGCCACGCGCATCGATGCGGTCGATCGCACCGAGGAGACCGCTGACCTCGACCTGTCCGTGGGAGGACGAGACCACGTGCAGCGTGACCCTGATCGGCTCGTCCTCGCCCGGCGACGAGGTGGCCCGGGCCACGGGCGGCGACTGCGCGTCGTACGTCGGCGCCGCGACCCGGTCGTGCACCCCGACCGGCCCGGCCGCGGAAGACCCCCCGCCCCCAGCCCAAGCCCCAGTCCCGGCCCCGGCCCCGGCCCCGGCCCCGGCGGATCCTCCGCCCTCGGCGGAACTCCCACGCAAGGCGGACGGTGTGGCGAGGAGGGTGAGCCGAGGCTCGCGCCGTTCCTCCGCGGCGGACCGCCGGACGGGCCCGGCAGCCGGCGACCGCTTCGCCGCCGGACCGCGGCCGGTAGCCGCACGAAGGTTCGGCCGCGCGCCCGCTGCACTCGGCCGCCTGCCGGCAGCACTCGGCTGCACGCCAGCGACCGTCGACTCAACCCCGGCGACCGTCGACTCAACCCCAGCAGACGCCGACTCAGCCCCAGCAGACGCCGGACCGGCCCCGGCGGGCGCCGGACCGGCCCCGGCCGCGGTCGGCTCGGCGCCGGCGGCCGTCGCCCCGGAGGGCGCGGCGAACTCCCGGCGCCGGGACGTACCGACCCGGTCGCCGGGGCCCGGGGGCCGGGCCGAGGGGTGGGCCGTTACCGGACCGGGGCCTCGGAGCGGCGACGCCTCAGCCGGCTCGCGGGCCGACCGAAGCGGCGGCACCGAAGGACCCCAGAGCCGCCGGGCCGCGAGGTACGCGGCGAGCAGGACGGCGGCCGCCACGACGAGGTGGACGGCGAACGCGGCGAAATCTCCAAGGCGCGCCATGGGAGTCACGGTAAGTCGCGAGTCAATCGCCGATGGCGACGCTTCACCGCGACCGGACAGTGAACGGGGCCTCCGGGTGCCTCTGGCATGCTGAGACCGTGGCGACCATCTTTTCGCGGATCATTGACGGGGAGTTGCCGGGGCGGTTCGTCTGGAAGGACGAGCACGCGGTCGGTTTCCTGAGCATCGCGCCGATCAAGGCCGGCCACACGCTGGTCGTACCGCGCCAGGAGATCGATCAGTGGACCGACGCCCCGGCCGAGTTGCTGACGCACCTGACGCGCGTCGCGCAGGCCGTCGGCCAGGCCCAGAAGGACGCGTGGAACGCGCCGCGGGCAGCGCTGATCATCGCGGGCTTCGAGGTGCCCCACCTGCACCTGCACACGTACCCGGTGTGGAGTGAGGGCGACTTCCACTTCGAGGACGCCGACCCGGACCCCGGCCAGGCCGCGCTGGACGAGGCCGCCGAACGCCTGCGCGCGGCCCTGGAGAAAAACGGATACGCGGCCCAGGCCCGATGATCGTCGCGCACGGCGGGGTGCAGCCGACGATCCACCCGACGGCGTACGTCGCTCCGACCGCGCTGGTGTCCGGTGACGTCGAGGTCGGGCCGCACTGCCGTGTCCTGTTCGGCGCCGTCCTCACCGCCGACGGCGGCCCGGTGCGCCTCGGCGAGCACGTGATCGTGATGGAGAACGCGGTGCTGCGCGGTACCGCACGGAATCCGCTGCACGTCGGCTCGCACAGCCTGGTCGGGCCGCACGCGAGCGTGACCGGCGCCGAGATCGGTGAGCGGGCGTTCCTGGCGACCGGTTGCTCGGTGTTCAACGGCGCCCGGATCGGGGCCGGCAGCGAGGTCCGCGTCCACGGCTGCGTGCACCTGCGGACCACGCTCCCGCCGGGCGCGACCGTGCCGATCGGCTGGGTCGCGGTGGGTGATCCGGCGCGGATCATGCCGCCCGCGCACCACGACGCGATCTGGGCGATCCAGCGCGGCCTCGACTTCCCCGGGTACGTGTTCGGCGTCGACCGCGACGATCCGGACGCGATGGTCACGCTGACCGAGCGGTACTCCCGGGCGCTCGGCGCACACCGGGACGATTCCATTCTGCGGGACGAGCGTTCCGGAACCTAGGAACGCGAGCTAGCGTCGAGTGCGGATCCTCGACCAGGGCCGAGTTGTGCGGGCCGGGGCCCGGCGCGGTACCACCGCGCAGGGCCCCGCCGTTCGTCCCTCGTCCTGGAGGTCCCGTGGTTGCCGCCCGTCTGCGCGATGTCGCGAGTTCGCCGGTCCGTGATCTGCTGGCGCTGCTCGAGCGTCCGGAAGTGTTGTCGTTCGCCGGTGGGCTGCCGGCACCGGAGTTGTTCGACCTCGGCGGAGTGCGCGAAGCGTACGCGTCGGTGCTGTCCGGCCCGAGAGCGCGGCTGGCCCTGCAGTACGCGCCGTCCGAGGGCGATCCGTCGCTGCGGGCGCTCGTCGCCGGCCGGATGACCGGCCGCGGCCTGCCGACCGACGCCGGGGACCTGCTGATCACGACCGGCTCGCAGCAGGCGCTGACGCTCGTCGCGACCGCGCTGCTGGACCCGGGCGCGGTCGTCGCGGTCGAGGAGCCGACCTACCTGGCCGCGCTGCAATGCTTCCAGCTGGCCGGCGCGCGGATCGTGACCGTGCCCGGCGACGACGACGGTGTCGACCCGGCCGCGCTGGGCGAGGTGATCCGGCAGCACCGCCCGACGCTGTTCTACACGGTGCCGACGTTCGCCAACCCGACCGGACGGACCCTCGCCGCGTCCCGGCGGGCAGCGGTGGCCGAAGTGACCGCGGACGCCGGGGTGTGGGTCGTGGAGGACGACCCGTACGGCGAGCTGCGGTACCGCGGCGAACCGGTGCTGCCGCTGGCTGCCGCCGCCGAGAACGTCCTCTACCTGGGCAGCTTCTCCAAGATCGGCGCCCCGGGGCTACGCCTCGGCTGGGTGCGGACGCGACCGGCCGTGCGGCCGGCGCTGGTCGTCGCCAAGCAGGCCACGGACCTGCACACGTCGACGATCGACCAGGCCGCCGCCGCGGCCTACCTCTCCGCGACCGACCTCGACCGGCACGTCGGCCGCCTCTGCGACGCGTACCGCGAACGCCGCGACGCGATGATCGGCGCGCTGCCCTCGGTACTGCCGCCCGGCAGCCGGTGGACCGACCCGGACGGCGGCATGTTCACCTGGGTCCGCCTCCCGGACGGCTACGACGCGGCCGCGCTCCTGCCGACCGCGCTCGCGCACGACGTCGCGTTCGTGCCCGGAGCGCCGTTCTACGCCACCGCGCCGGATCGGGCGACGCTCCGCCTCTCGTTCACGACGCCGACGGTGGACGAGATACGAGAAGGCCTGCGGCGGCTCGGCCTCGCGCTCCGTCACCCGGACGCGCAGGCGGATTCAGGTACGCCGGGGACGATGTCCGGCCGGAAGCCGGTCGATTCGTGGACAAGAACTGGTCAGATCGCGTCCGGGGCGCGGTGAACCCCTAGAACATTAGATGTTCCGGAAGGGGCCGAGCAGGGGGCGTGGTCGGGCGCGGGAAAAGGCGCCGGGCCGGCCCCCTTTTGCTGGGGGGCCGCGGCGAACGCTGCGGCCCTTCGCAAGGGACCGGCCGGACCCGGGGGGGTGGTCCGGCCGGCCCGCCTAGGATCGCCCAGACGGGGGATCAGTTGCCCATAATCGCTCACGGCTTAAGATTCTCCTACGCTCCCCTTAGGACAGTTGCTCTCGGCTCCGGCACCCCCGGGCGTGCCGCCGACGGGTCGGGACGGCCGCCATGGTTCGATCGAAGGCGTCCCAACCGTTCTCGCAGGAGGCAACCAATGCAGAAGCCCGACGTCGGCCCGATCGAGGGTGCTCCCCCGGCCGACCTCGTCATCGAGGACCTGGCCGTCGGCGACGGCGCGGAAGTCGGAGCCGGGCAGACCGCCTCGGTGCACTACGTGGGCGTGTCGCACTCCAACGGCCAGGAATTCGACGCCTCGTACAACCGTGGCGCCCCGCTCGACTTCACGGTCGGCGCCGGTCAGGTCATCTCCGGCTGGGACCAGGGCGTCAACGGCATGAAGGTCGGTGGCCGGCGCAAGCTCACGATCCCGCCGCACCTGGCCTACGGCGACCGCGGCGCCGCCGGTGTCATCGCGCCGGGCGAGACGCTGATCTTCGTCGTCGACCTCGTCGGCGTGCGCTGACCCGAGCGGAGTGAATGCGGCCGGGCTGGACGCGGCCGGAGGACGCCGCCCGGTGGAAGGGGTGCACCGGGCGGCGTCCGGCTCGGTGGACGCGCTTCAGCGGTAGGCCGGTGCGAGCGCCAACGGCTGTTCTCCCCAGGCCCGCCGGGTAGCGCTGTACGCGTCGGCGGCGAGGTCGCGGAGCGGCTCGCAATCGGGCGGCAGCGACGCCTCGGCCAGCATCCCGAGCCGGTACTGGAGGATCTGACGCCGGCTCGGGCGCGGCCGGCGCGGATCGGTGCTCGCCGGGTCGCCGGCCAGTGCGCTCGGGAGGAACCAGCTCGTCGTGAGCAGGACCCAGGCGGCGACGGCCCGGTCGAGCGTCTCGTCGAACTCCGGACGGGCGACCGCGGGCAGCGCCGGGGCCAGCGTCTCGCGCCAGCGGTCGAGCGCGAGCCCGGCGGCCTCCGGGGGCATCCGCCAGCTGCACCAGCAGCTCGGCCACGGCACCCGCAGATATGCGGCCTGCCAGGCGACCGACCGGAACTCGGTGAACTCGAAGTCGATGAGCACGAGCCCGGCCGGCGTTTCGACGTTGTTGTCCGGGCAGGCGTCCCCGGGGTCGAGCGCCCGGGCCGTGGCGTCGAACCCGTCGGCCGCGGTGCGCAGCGTGGCCAGCGCCTCGGGGCGGGGCGTGACGCCGATCTGCGGCAGATACCCGGCCAGGTCGACGGCGGCCTCGGCCAGCAGTTCGGCACTGGTGTCGAGCGCGGGCGGGCCGAGCGGCGACAGCGCGGCCAGCTCCTCGGCGTACGCGGCCTCCAGACCGACGGTTGCCGCCTGGAACGCCGCCGTCGTCTCGGCCCAGCGCACCAGTGCCGCGGTCGCGGCGTCCGGATCGGGGGTGGTCAGACGGTCGGCCAGCGACGGGCCGGTACCGGCGTCGGCCAGGACGAGCACCTCCGGCTCGTCGGCGACACCGAGCAACTGCGGTGCACCGGGCACGCCGGCGCGGCCCAGCAGGGTGAGCGCGGCGCGCTCGCGGGGCGGGTACACGCCGGTCGGGGTCTTGAGGATCACCGAGGCCGGGGTGCCCGGACCACCGGACAGCCCGGCGCGGAACACCTGGGCCCGCGAGCTGCCCGACAGCCGCTCGGGAGCGGAGATCGTGACGTCGCCGAACCGGTGCTTGACCGCGGCCTCGGCGGCCGCGATCACCGCGTCCGGATCGGTTTCGGACGTGGAGGCGGGCACGTGCTCAGCCTGCCATCTTTCGGGACACCGAGGCAGTCGGATGGGCGGCATCGCCGTTCCCGGGACACAATCGGGGGGTGCACGAGAACACGGCGGAGGAGTTCGTCTGGCGGCTGACGGCGGACGAGACCGTGTCCGCGTACGTGCGTGGCGCGCTCCTGATCGATCTGCGGACGCCGCGCGAGCGCGCGGAGCAGGGCTTGCTGCCGGGGGCGATCGTGGTCGATCCGTCCGTTCTGGAGTGGCGGCTGGTGCCCCGCAGCGGTGGCCACCTGCCCGAGCTGACGAGCTACGACGCCGAGATCGTGCTGGTGTCGAGGGACGGCGAGGCGTCGAGCGTGGCGGCGGCGCGCCTGCGGGAGCTGGGACTGTGGCGCGCCACCGACCTGGCCGGCGGCTTCGAGTCCTGGCGCGCCGCGTCCCTGCCGGTCGGCGGCGACGCGGCCGTGATCCGCGGATGATGCTACCGGCGGAGCTGGAGCGGGCCTGGGGCGACTCCGAACGGCAGTGGCTCGACGGGCTGCCCGCGACGGTGGACGCGGTGGCGGCGCAGTGGGGGCTGACGCTCGGCGAGCCGTACGCGCTGTCGTACCACTGGGTGACGCGGGCGACGGACCCGGCGGGCACGCCGGTGGTGCTGAAACTCGGGCCACCCGGTCCGGGGCACCTGCGCCAGGAGGCGGCGGCGCTCCGCGCGTTCGACGGCCGCGGGGCGGTGCGCCTCCTGGCCGAGGACGCCACGCGCGGCGCGTTGCTCACCGAGCGGGCCGAGCCGGGGACACGCCTGCGCGACCTGGTGACGGCCGGTCGGGACGAGGAAGCGACCCGGATCCTGATCGGCATCGCGAACGACGTGCACCGCGCGCCGACCGGTGACGGCCTCCTGCCCGATGTCGCGACGCTCGCGGACGCGTTCGGGCGGTACGTGCGGGAGTTCGCCGATCGCGGGCCGTTGCCGCTCCGCCTGGTCGAGCGGGCCGACGCCGTGTTCAGCGAACTGTGCGGGTCGGCCCCGCGGCGGGTCGTGCTCCACGGCGACCTGCACCACGACAACGTGCTGCGGGCCGGCGACGGCTGGCGGGCGATCGACCCGCACGGCTACGTCGGCGACCCGGGTTACGACGTCGGAGCGATCCTCTACAACCCGGAGCCCACGGTCCGCGACGACGTGCTGCTCGCGGCGGTTCCGCGGCGGGTCGAGCAACTCGCCGACGGGCTGGGCCTGCCCCTCGACCGGGTGCGCGCCTGGGGCTTCGCGGTCTCGATGCTGTCGGCGGTCTGGGACACCGAGGACTGCGCCGAGCCCGGGCCGCCGGGGCGGGCGCTCGACGTGGCGCGGCTGCTACTCGGATAGCTCGCGCTCGGTCGGCGTCCGGAACCGCGGGACGACCCGGACCCCGCCGGCCTCACGCAGCCAGCACCGCAACCGCTCGGCCTCCGCGTCGGCCAGCGCCCTGGCGTCGGCCCCGAGGTCCTCGAACAACCGCACCGCGACCGTACCGTCGGCGCGCTGCGCCCAGCCGCCGACGATCCGCCCGTCGAGCCAGATCGTCGGGCCTCCGTTGCCCGCGCGGTCGAACAGCCGCGGCCCGTGGTCGCCGAGGTACCAGTCGCGCCCGGTCCAGCCCATCGTGGTCGGGTCGAGCGCCGGCAGGAACGCCGTCCACGGGCCGGGGTCGGGCGTGTCGTCCAGGTCGTCGGGAAGCACGAAGCCGGTGCCGCCGGTCAGCGTGACCTCGACCGCGCCGAGGTCGGCGAGAGCCCGCTCGACCTGAGCGCCGGTCCAGCCGGTCCACCACTGCAGGTCGGCGGCCGGCGCCGGACCGTACGCGCGGAGCCAGGCCCCTGCGAGCTCGGCGCGGGCGTCGGTGTCGGACGGCCGGTCGAGCGGGATCGGCAGCCACTGCTCGGCGAGCGCCCACTGGTAACGCTGGGAGACCCAGGAGCCGGACGGACGGCCCCGCACGATGCGGCCTTCCGCGCCGAGCAGGACGAGCACCCGGCTCGTGATCGCGGACTTCGCCTCGTAGGGCTTGCCCGGGGCCAGGTGCAGGGTCGTGCGCAGGCGCGGCTCGTCGGCGGCGAGTTCGACGGCGGTCGCGGTGCCGCCGCGGGCGGCCAGCGCGGCGAGCGTGCCGTTCTCGACGTCCGCGAGCCACTCGTCGACGTGATCGAGGCCGGTCTCCCGCAGGTGCTTGAGCAGGAGACGCCGCTGAGCCCCGGCGATGCGTTCCATCGTGGACGCCTCGACGACCGGCAACAGCGGGCTCGGGACGACGAACACCGTGCGGCGCATGCCGAGCATCCGGACGAGCGTGCGCTGCTCGTAGAGCGCGTCCTCGAGTACCGCGGGCGGGCTCGGCTCGGCCCGGGCGCGCACCGAGAGGAACACGGTCGCCGCATCGGTGGCGTGCAGAGCGACGACCCGGGCCGCCGCCGAGACCGGGTCGCCCACCGGCCGGGCGAGCGCGTGCCGGACCCCCAGCCGTCGCCGCCGCTCGTCGTCCGTGAACTTCCGCACGCGCCGATAGTGCCCTACCGGGACGTCGTGCGGGCCGTGTAGAGGAGGTACTCCCACTCCATGACCCCGTCGGAGAGACCACGATCGCCCAGGTCGGCGAGGGCGCGGTCGAGATCGGCGACGCGCGAGGGATCCACCGCCCGGTAGGCGTTGATCGTCGGGCCGTAGTTGGTCTTGAAGTAGTCGCGGAACTCCGCACCGGACGCGAACGCCTCGATCCGCACGTTCGCACGCCGGACCGACACGTCGGTCACCCGGTCGCCGAACAGCTCGGCCAGGTACGACGGGGTTCCCCACCGCGGCGCCGGCTGCGCACCCGGTGGGGACGTCACGAACGGCTTCATCGTGGCGAACAGCTGCCCGATGAACCCTTCCGGAGTCCAGTTGATCAGCCCGACCGTCCCGCCCGGGCGGGCCACCCGGATCAGCTCGTCCGCCGTAGCCCGGTGGTGCGGTGCGAACATCACGCCGACACACGAGACCACGACGTCGAACGAACCGGTCGCGAACGGCAGGTTCTCCGCGTCGGCCTCCTGCCAGGCCGGCGAAGCCCCCCGCTCGGCCGCGAGCTTCGCGCCGACGGCCAGCAGCGAGGGCGTGACGTCGCTCGCCACGACGTCGGCGAACTCGTGGCGGCCGGGGTGGTCGAGCGGCGTCCGGACGAGCGCGAGGTGCAGTACGTCCTCACACCCGCCGGTCAGGAGCTCGCACCGATCGTCCAGGCGCTGGGTGCGTGGGGCGTGCGCTGGGTGGGCGTGCTGGGCGATTCCGACCTCGACCCGAAACTGCTGCTGTGGGATTGGCACCGCAACGTCGACCTCACCACGGTCCCGGCCGGCCGCACCGTCGTCGGTTTCCGGTTCCCGACGGCGCCGAAGAAGCAACAGGATTGGTGGCTGGTCCTCACGCCGGCCGAGGCCGACGTCTGCGACGTCGACCCCGGCTACGACGTAGCCGTTCAGGTCACCGCCGACCTGCGCCGGCCGGTCGAGGTCTGGCGGGGCGATCTGACCTGGTCGGACGCGATGCGGGCGGGCGACGTGGCGCTGACCGGCCCGACCGACCTGCGCCGGGCCGTCCCCGCCTGGTTCCGCCCGGGCCCGTTCGCGACCGTCCCCCGTACGTGAACCGGCGCCGGGCCCTACTGCACCGACAGGTGGACGTGGTTCGTGTGGGCGGCCGAGGGGTCACTTCCGCTCTGGTAGGCCCGCCAGCCGATGCCGGGTAACCAGATCTGGCGGTACCAGATCACGTAGAGCACGGCGAGCCGGTCGGCGTTCGCGATGTACCAGGCCGCGAGCCGGTTCCCGTAGGCCCGGTCGTCGCCGGTAGCGGCGCCGCCGAAGCCGTTCTTCGCGGCCGCGAAGTCGCAGGCCCGGCCCTTCGGGTGCTCACCGAACGAGGCCTGCCGGAAACAGTGGACGTAGTGCGTGAACCCGGCCGCCTGGGTCTGGCGCAGCGCGTGCAGCGTGCGCGGGGTGAGGCATCCGTCGGACGTGGGGTCGTCCTGGCTGCAGCCCTCGGAGCCCCAGCTGCCGTCCGCGCGGCGGGGGGCGGAGGTCGCACGGCGGCTGGTGGTCTTCCGCTTGGGCGCGGGCTCGGCCTTCGGCCCCGACGACGACGGTGAGCCGCCGGCCGCCGCGCGCTCGTCGTTGTTCTCGCCGTCGGTGGTGAACCCGCCGGTCTGCTGGCCGCCGACCTTGGCGTCGGCGAGCGCCTTCTCGGCCGCCGCACGCTTCTGGGACATCGTGCGTTCGGCCGAGCGCTGCTTCGTCAGCTGCGCGTCGACGTCCTTCCGGGCCGTGGCCAGGTCTTCCTTGGCGTGGCGCAGGTCGTTCAGCGTCCGGGTGCGACGCTCCGACAGCGCGTCGATCAGGCCGATGTTGCCGATCAGATCCGGGAGCGAGCGCGAGTTCGTCATCGCGGTGGCGGTGTCGGGGATGCCGTTGCGGTAGGCCGCCGCGCTCAGCTTCCCGACTTCGGCGTCGAGGGCGGAGATACGCTTCTCCAGCGCGGCGATCTGCGTGATCAGCGCGGTGCGACGCTTCTCGGACGCCTGCGCCTTCGCGTGGGCGTTGTTGTAGCCGCCGGCCGCCTCGTCGAGCCGGCGCTGGAGCGTCGCCGTGCCGCCTTCGTCGTCCGGGCCGGGCGCCGCCACGGCCGGGCCCGGGGAGCTGCCGACCAGCAGGCCCAGGCCGGTGAGGACGGCGACGAGCACGACCGCGAGCCGGGATCTGAACACGCCTCGGACGGTAAGTCGCTCACCGTGCGTCATCCGACCCCGGAAAGGGAGTCGTGAATCGGATTTGCGGCTCGCTTAAGCAAGCGGTTACCGGTGTGACTCCTGGGGCTGGTGGGCCCGACGCCAGAACGACCGCATGTCCTCGAACGTCCGTCTCCCGGTGAGGAACGCATCGGCCGCCGACATCTGCTGGTTGAGCGCCTCCGTGAGGTCGGAGAAGTCCACCGACGGATCCGCGCCCGCCGGATCGAAGCCGCTTCTCAAGCGCCCCGGCCGCGCGCCGCCCTGCCCTGGAGCCCGCCGGGTCCGATCCACCAAGCAGGTCCGACAAAATCCCGCCCGGCAAGGGTGCGTCCCCTACCTTTCAGACATGCGCGTTCTGGTGGTCGCGGCGCCTGTGCCGGGTCACGTTCTTCCGTTGCTTCCCCTGTCCCGTGCGCTGGCCGCCGCGGGCACCGACGTCCTGATCGCCACGGCCGGCGACGCGGTCGCCACCGGAGAGAGAGCCGGCCTCCCGGTGGAGGATCTCGCGCCCGGCTTCGACCTCCCCTCGGTCTCGCGTGGTGTGACGCTGCGGCATCCGTTGGCCGGCACCACCGGTTCCCGCGGCACCGGCGCGCTGTTCGGCGCGATCAATGCCCGCCTGGTCGACGCGCTCCTGGACGCGACCGAACGCTTCCGGCCGGACGTCCTCGTCGCGGAGCCGCTCGCGGTCGCCGGCCAGATCGCCGCCGCGGTGCACGGCGTCCCCCTGGTCCGGCACGAGATCAACCTGGCCGACGGCGCCGAGCTCAGCGCGGCAGCCGCCGGACCGTCGCTCCGGCGCCTGCGGATCGACCGGCTGCCGGAGCCGGTCGCGGTGATCCAGGTGGCGCCGACAATGGTCGTGGGTGAGCGGCCGGGGTGGCCGATGCGGTACGAGCCGCCGACGGTCGCGCCGCTGCCATCGTGGCTCACCGAGACGCCGGCGCTCCCCCGGATCCTGGTCAGCCGGAGCACGGCCGCCGGCTCCGGTTCGGCCGGGCTGATGAAGTCGCTGGTCCCGATCGCGAGCCGGGTCGACGCGGAGATCGTGCTGGTCCGGCCAGAGCCCGGGCTACCGCCGCGGCTGCCCGACAACGTCCGGACGATCGGCTGGGTCTCGCTCGACGCGGTGCTCCCGACCTGTTCCGGGATCGTCCATCATGGTGGGTCGGGCACCGTGCAGGCGGCCTTCGCCGCCGGGGTGCCGCAGCTGGTGCACGCCCCGAGTGCCGATCACCGGTACAACGCCGAGGCCGTCGCCCGGGCCGGCGCCGGGATCTGCGTACCCGGCCGCAACCTGGCCGTCGACGACGTGACCCGCCTGATCGGCGACGACACCCTGCGCAAGGCCAGCGTCACGATCCAGGACGAGCTCGCCGCGCGCCCGTCCCCGGCCGAGATCGCCGGGCGCGTGCTGGCGCTGGCCACCGCGAGCGCACCCGGGTAGAGCTCCGTTCGCAGGCGAACACTTCACGCGGTGCCGCGGACACAGAACGGCGGCCCGGCTGCCGCTTCAATCGATCCATGGCCGAGACGACGAGCACCGCAGCCCCCACCCAGAACACCCGGGTCCGCACGTCGGGTCTCGACCACCTCGAGCCCTACCTGCTCGCCCCCTCCTCCCTCACCCCGACCGCGCTCCGCGAGCGCGCCGAGATCATCACCGCCGAGATCGCCGCCGCCGGCGGCGCCGAGGCTCTGCTCGCGTCGTCCGACGGCGAGCCGGTCGCGCTCCGCGGGAACTTCCTCTACGACGCCTGGCTGGTCCGCTGGACCCCGGGCGACGCGACCGACCTGCACGCCCACTCGGTCGGCTTCCAGACGGTGACGGTCCTCGGCGGCCACCTCACCGAGACCGTGGCCAGCAACGCCGGTCTGGACGAGACGCAGCTCGCCACCGGCGGTCAGCTCGCCGCGCGGCCCGGCCACACCCACCGGCTGGTCGCGGGCGAGGCCGGCGCGGTCACGCTGATGCTCTCGTCACCGCCGCGCTCGGTGCCCGTGCTCAAGGGCTGAGCGTGATCCTGAGCAGCCGCTGGGCGCCGGTCGACTGCTGGTAGTACGTGACGTACTGGACGAGCCCGCCCTTCTCGGCGTACTCCGGGTGGGCGAACGCGGCGTAGTTGGCCCCGAAGTTTCCCGCGTCGGTGTCGGCCAGCGTGAACGGATCCGACCACGGCCCGTACGGTGCTCCGCCGACCTGCGCGTCGAGCTCGTGCGACCCGTACTCCATGTAGACGTTCATCCAGGCTTTCAGCGCGGGGTCGTAGAAGACGCTGTTCCCGGCCGCCCCGGCGCGGACCGTCGCCACGGCGTCGGCCGGATCGGCGGACCAGATCGGACGGTACTCGTCGTCACGTCCGCCGAAGAAGCGCCAGGACGAACGGTCGGTGAGCCGTGCCAGCGGGACGCGGGCCACCCGGCAGCGGCTGTCGCCGGTGCAGTCGCCGTAGACGTACACGTCGCCGCCGGCGAGGACCGCCTCGGAGGCGTACATCGCGCCCGACGGGAAGAACAGCGTCGGGTCGGAGCCCTCGATGCTCCGGACCGCGGGACCGTTCACCGGGGTGAGGCGGGTGACCTCGTACGTGGTCATGTCGACGGCGGCGATGCCGGTGCCGAGATCCTGACCGTAGCGCTGCGAGCAGGGTTCGCCGGCGGCGCCGCCTCGGCACAGCTTCTGGTAGAAGACCAGCACGCGGTGGTTGGCCTCGTCCGCGATCACCGGGCCGGGCCAGAGGCCGAACGTGACCGCGCAGTAGGGGCTGCCGACGCAGTTCCCGGCGTGCGACTTCTCGAACGCCTTCTCGCCCGTGCTCCAGGGCAGGAACTCGTCGTGGACCGTGCCGTCGCCGGTGCCGGAGAGGTCGCCGGCGGTGAGCGTGATGCCGTCGGAGGCGTCGAGATCGGACGTCGAGACCGCGGTGTTCGAGAGGAACGCGGCGGGCTTCCTGAGGACGGTGTCGGCGAAGACCCAGACGGAATGGTCGCCGTACCGGACGCTCTGACCGTTGTCCCTGGCCTTCACCCGGCTCTCCTGACGCACCGGGTCGAGTTGCGCGACCTTGCCGACGTCGGGGATCGGCGGGATCTCGTCGGACATCGGGGGCGCCGCGGCGTGCGGCCGGGAGGCGGGGGCGCTGACCGGCGGCGGGGGCGAGGCACTCGGGGCCGGCGGGCCGGAGCGCGCGCTGCCGCCGGTGACGACCAGACCGGTCACGACGAGCGTGACCACGTAGGCCAGGATGCCGACGACCACTTGACTGCGGGGCGACCGGCTGCCGCGGCGTGAGGACGGGGGGTCCGTTCTCTCCTCGTCCGGTAACGCTGTGGTCGGCACCCACGGCTCCTCGAGCGCAGTTATCGGGCGGCATCCGTCAGGAAGACACTGGCAGAAAAAGGCAGCGTTCGAAGCGAGTCAGAAGAGTCTTTGTGTGATCTGCGCCCGGTTAGGAGCGATCCGCGCAGCCTCTTGGTACCCAGCGGTTCCAGGCAGTAACGGGCCGCGGCTGGACCGCAGTATTTGAAACGCCCTTCCCGGCATGGGCAGGCAGCTTCAGACAGGAATTTCGCTATTAGGGCACCCGACGGCGGGGGAATGAGGTTCGATCGTGCCGGGTGGGCAGGTGCGCTAGTGGTGGCGCTGTGGGGGCGGTGCGTATGGCCGGGGCGATTTTCGTGAGCTACAGCCGGGCCGATCGGGAGTTCGCGGCGGGGCTGGCGTCGCATCTCGAGGGCGCGGGGCTCGTGGTGCGGTGGGAGTTTCCCGGCGACGGGTTCTCGAGGGAGGTCCAGCGGGCGCTGGACGAGTGCGCCGCGGTCGTGGCGGTGGTGAGTGAGGCCGGGGCGGGGTCGCAGCGGCTGGAGCGGGAACTGCGGTACGCCGGAAGCCGCCGGAAGCCGGTGTTCGCGCTGCTGCGGGGCGCCGCCGGGGCGCCGCCGGGCGTCGTGCGGGCGGAGTCGGTGGGCGCCGGGCTGCCCACGCCCACGTTCGTGGAGGCCCTCCGCCGGCAGTCCGCCGATCCCGGGGCCCCCGCGCCCCGGCGCGCGACCGGCCGGGCCAGACCGTCCGCCGGCGCACCGCCGGCCACACCGCCGTCACCCACGCCGCCGTCACCCACGCCGCCGCCGCCCGGGGCGGCGACCGCCGGAACTCCCTTCGCCCGGGTCCGGACCAACTGGTCCCAGTCGCTGTTCTTCCGCGGCCCCACACCCCCCTCGATCCCGCCCCTCCCCGTCCCGAACAGCTCCCACGGCGGCGGAAACCCCCGAAGACAGGTCCGGATCTGGCACTCGGTGATGGCCATCACCACGGCCACCCTGCCGCCGATCGGCATCTACGCCGCGCTCTTCACGCTCTGGACGCTCCGCCAGTCCCGCAATCTCCCGGGCCGCACCGCGCGCCGGCGCGCCGCGATCCTCAAGACCCAGCGCGTCGTCACCCGCTACGTCCTCGCCGGCACGCTCTGGTCGGCCGCGCTCGCCGCCACCTCCCGCGCCGACGTCCCGCCGGGCGGTCTCCTCCCGTTCGATCTCTGGGCCACCCTCACGGCCCAGAAGCCCGGCGTCGGCTGGGCGCAACTCACGCTCCTGTACTTCGGCGGCGTGCTGGCGATCACGGTGGCGATCTACCTCTACGGCTCCACCGGCCGCGGTTCCGCCGCACGCCCGATGAACGCCTGGATGCTGGCGATCACGCTCGCGACCGCCGCGTCGGCCGCGTTCTTCGGCTACTTCTGGCCGTCGTTCGACCCGCTCACCGCGAGCATCCTCGTCGCCGTGCACGTGGGCATCATCCTGCTGCAACTGGTGATCTGGATCCCCGAACGCCGGGCCGCCCTCGGCACCTGACGTCCACCGACCGGGATGGCCGAAGCCGGCCCCGGTCGCCGATACTCGTCCCTACCGGGCACCGAACGGACCGAGCGAGGGGACCCGGTGGGTAAGAAGCGAGGCTGGCTGCTCGTCGCAGCCATGGTGGTCGCGTCGGTCGTCATCGCGAGGCTCGACGGCCCGATGGAACAGCGGGAGTTCATCCCGACCGCCGTCGCGGTCCTCGCCGCGCTGGCGGCTCTGGCCGCGCTCCGGCCCACCCCCGACTCCGAGGAGACACTGCGCCGCCGCCGGCTGCAGCACCTGACCGAGCAGCAGCGGCAGGTCTGGCGTTCCCGCGCGGCGGCCGATCGCCTCGTCACCCGCGACAGCGTCGACCTCCTCCGCGGTGACGGCGGCCTGATCCCGCTGCGCGGTACGTTGAGCGGCCCGGCGCTTCCCGACCTGGAGTGGCGCCTCACGCCGGACGACGTCGAGCGGGTCATCACGACGGTGCTGCGCCGAAGACTGCTGCTCGCCGTGCTCGGCGAGGACGGGTCGGGCAAGACCGCCACCGCCACGGTCCTCTTCCTGGCCCTCCTCCAGCGCCGGGCCGAGGCTCCCGACGCCGACCGGTTGCCGGTTGCGGTATGGGTGTCGCTGGCCGGCTGGGAGCCACCGTCCGCGAACGGAAGCGGCCAGTCCCTGCGCGAGTGGGTGACCGCCGCGCTCCGGCGGGACTACCCCCGGCTGCTCGAGGACCCGCAGCGGTTCGGCCCGCGGCCGCTGGACCGGTTGTGGGAGTCCGGCCCGCTGCCCGGCGGCGATCTGCTTCTCGTCCTCGACGGCCTGGACGAGGTCGGCGACGGCGCCGAGCGCCGCGCCGAGGTGCTGGCCGAGATCCACCGCGGCACCGCCCATCAGCCGGTCGTCCTCACCGGCCGGGCCGACACGTACCGGCAGGCCCTCCGCAGCGCGCGGGCCACCTGCGCGGATTCCGAGTGGCGGTCGGAGACCGCCGAGCTCCGGCTGGCCTCCTACACGGTCGCCGACGCGGCCGCCTATCTGGACGCGGAAGCGCCGGCGAGCGAGCTGACCACCGCGTTCAGCGCCGGCCCGGACCACACCCGGGAGATCTGGGCCGACCCGCAGATGCTCTCGCTCCTCCGGCTGGTGCTGGCCCGCCGGACCGCCGCCACCCAGCCGGAACCGGTCCCGGTCACCACTCACGACGCGCTCGCGGCGCTCCGGACCCCGTCACCGCGCTCCGCGCTGCTGACCCTTCTCGTCTGCGGCCTGCTCGGCGTCCGTTACCACCACCGCGACGCTCCGGACGAGGACGCCGCGGCGCTGCGCAGCGCGGTCGCCGGCAAACAGTTCTGGCTCTCCTGGCTCGCGGGCACCGCCAGGGCCGACGCGTTCGGATGGTGGGAGCTCCCCCGGAACGCGTCCGAGGCCCTGCGGCGCCGGACGTCGCTGCACCGCGGGCGGCTCGCCGTCCGCAGCACCGCGACGACGTTCCTCGCGCTGACCGCGGTGCTGCTCTTCGCCGCCTGGGCGGGCCTGCTGACCGGATTCGAGCGGGCCCAGGGCGGAATCGACGTGCCGCGGGGACTGGTGCTCGCCGACGTGCTGGCCTGGCCCTGGCCGTGGACGGCGGGCCGGGCCGGAACGGGCGCCGCGGTCGCGTCGCTGTTCACCAACCCGATCCTGCTGCCGGGGGTGCTGCTCCTGGTCGCCTGCGTCCTCGTCTTCACGATCGTCGCCGGAGGCGGCAACCTGGAGCACCGGCTCGGTGGCCGGCCGCAGCGCATTCGTCCCGGTCTCGTCTCGGCCCGCTCACTGACCCTCTCCGTGGTGCTGGCGGTCCCCGCGATCGCGGTGGCCGTCGCTGCGCTGGTGCAGGTCCGGTCACCCGCGGCCGGCAGCGCTTCCGCGCCGCTCCGACTGCTGGCGGACGCCGCCCTGCCGGCCGTCGTGGTGGCGGGTGGTCTCGCGATCGTGCTGATCCTGGTCGGTTTCTGGAGCGTGCCCGGCCGGACGTTCTCCCCCCGCGCGCTCTACGAGGACGACCGGGCCTCGACGCGGACCGTCGCGCTGCTCGCCGGCTCGGTCATGACCGTGCTGGCGGCCGGGCTGACCTGGTGGCTCACCAGCGGGCCGCGCGTCCCCACGCTCGTTCAGGGGTCGTGGATCGTCACCGCGGCGGCCATCGCCCTCGGCGCGACCCGCGGGCTGAGCCTCGGGGCCGGACTGGGCTGCGCGAGCCTGCTGCCGCCGGAGTTCGGTCTCGGCTACGCGGCGCGCCTGGACCTGCTCGAGCAGGTGACCGACCGGAACGGACGTGGACCCGAACTGGCCGTCCTGCTCGGACTCCGGCCGGGTACGGACGGAAAGCCCGCACCGCCGGGGGTCTGGCGCATCGTCGGCACCCGCCATCAGTTCCGGCACCTGCTGGTCGCGAAGAAGCTCTCCGCGTCGGTGCCGCGGCGCAGGCCCAAGGCCCACCGCTACCCGTACCTGCTCAAGACCGCCGTGCTGTCGCTCGCGACCGCGGTGCTGTTCTCGACGCTGAGTGGCCTGGGCTCGGTGGTCACCACCCGGGTGCTGTGCGTGCACCCGTCCCGGTCGGGCGCCCCGATCGATCCGCACGTGTGGTTCGAGGCCGGCCAGTGCGTGGGTTTCTCCACGCCGACCGACGACACGAACTGGTTCACGGTGTCCTGGGCCCAGCGCGGGCGCACCCATGACGTGCTCGGCCCGATCCTGCGGCGGATCGGCCGGACCAACGCCGCCATCCGGCCGGACGCCACCGAGATCCGGACGATCGTGTTCCTCGCCCCGCTCTCCCGCACGCCGTCGAGGCCGGACGAGCAGACGATCAACGCGGCCGAGCAGCTGCGTGGTGCGGCGCTCGCCCAGGAGAACTACAACGCCCTGCCGACGACGACCGCCCCGGTGCGGCTCGTGGTCGCCAACGTGGGCAACCAGTTCGCCGCCGGGATCTCGGTCGCCCGGGCCGTGCGCGACGCGTTCGGACCCGGGCTCCACGCGGTCATCGGGCTCGCCCAGAGCCGGCGGGTGACCCGGGCCACCCTCCGCGAACTGGGTGACGTCCGGATCATCGGCGCGAGCGTCTACGGCAGCACGATGCGCCGCGGCCGGCCGGCCGATCCGATCGGGGAACTGCCGACGCTGCGGATGGTGGCGCCGAGCGACACCTACGTGGCCGCGGATCTCGTCGACGACGCGCGGCGCTTTCCGCTGCCGTGGACCCGCTCGGTGGTCTTGTTCGATCCGGACGACCGCTACTTCAGCGTCGATCTGGAGGAGGCGATCGTGCAGGCGATCGGCGGGAGCCCGACCGCGCTCGACAAGGTGACGCTGCACGAACACGCGACTCCGAGGGCCGCGGAGGCGGAGTACCGGCAGGCCGCCGGACAGGTCTGCCGGGCCGGGACCCGGACGTTCTTCGCCGGTCGCGCCGACCAGTTGCTCGGGCTGGCCACCGCGATCCGGGCCCGGCCGGGGTGCGGGCCGGCGGTCACGGTGTGGGGAGGCCCCGGTGCACCCGTCGCCCTGAGCTCCGGACGCCTGCCCCGGCCGGAGCCGCGAGCGGGCGGGACCGAGGTCCGGGTGCGGTACTCGGCCCTCGCGCCGGCCCCGCCGTGCCGACGCCCCGACGACCTCGCGACCTGGACCGATCGCGCCACCGCCTACTCCGCGTTCTTCGCCGCGAACGACGCGGTGCCGGACCGGTCGTGGTGCGCGACCGTGCCGCTGCTGGCCGGCACCGAACCGGCCGACGGCCACCTCACCGATCCGCGCTCCCGCACGATCGGCGACTGGCCACCCTGACCCGGCCGCCGACCGAACCGCCTCACCTCGAGGAGGCAGCGGGTTATATAGGCTTTGCCGGTGAGCGCGCAGGCGGATCAACCTCCTGAGGCTCGGACGCCGCTCACCAGGGAGCGGGTGCTCCGGGCCGCGATCGCGCTCGCGGACGCCCACGGCGTCGAGGCGCTGACGATGCGCCGGCTCGCCACCGCGCTCGGCGTCGAGGCGATGTCGCTCTACCACCACGTCGCCAACAAGGACGACGTCCTCGAAGGGGTCGTCGACCTGCTCGCGGTCGAGATCAACGACGCGGTCGCGGCGATCGACGGGCCGACCGCAGGCGCGGCCTGGCAAGCCGCGGCGCGCAAGCGCATCCTCACGGCCCGGGAGATCATGCTGCGGCACCCGTGGGCACCGCGGGTGTTCGCGTCACGGACCTCGATGAGCCCGGCGACGATCGTGTACCACGACCGTCTCGTCGGGCTGATGCGCGACGGCGGCTTTTCCTACGACCTCGCGCACCGGGCTCTGCACGCGCTCGGCAGCCGGTCGCTGGGCTTCACCCAGGAAATGTTCGACCCGGGCGGCGCGATGCCCGCCGACGTCGACCCCGCGGACCTGCTGGGGAGCTTCGCCGAGCAGGTCCCCCACCTGGTGGGGATGCTGCAGGACGCGATAGCGCACGTGGACCCGGACTCGCGCCTGGGCTGGTGCGACGACCAGGTCGAATTCGAGTTCGGCCTCGATCTCGTGCTCGACGGCCTCGAGCGGCTGGTAGTCCGCTAACTCGATCCGTGACGGACCCGAACGTCCACGTGCCCTTGACTCGCCTTACCGCGTAAGGCTACCTTACGACGTAAGGATGCCTTACACCGTAAGATCCGAGGGAGCCCGCCATGAAGGCCGTTGTCCAGGACCGGTACGGATCGCCCGACGTCCTCTCGTTCTCCGAGGTGCCCGAGCCCGAAGCCCGCGCCGACGACGTCGTGGTCCGCGTCCGGGCCGCCTCCGTCAACGCCCGCGACTGGCACGTCCTGCGCGGCGACCCGTACGTGGCCCGGCTGATGGCCCCCGACATCGGCGGCCTGCGCGCGCCGAAACAGCCCGTCCGCGGCACCGACTTCGCCGGCGTCGTCGAGTCGGTCGGTGCGACGGTCACGCACCTCGTCCCGGGCGACGCGGTGTTCGGCGAGGCACCGGGCGCGTTCGCGGAGTACGTCCGCGCCCCGCAGAACGTCGTCGCCCGCAAGCCCGCGAGCATGACGTTCGAGCAGGCCGCGGCGCTACCGTTGGCCGGCAACACGGCGCTGCTCGGCCTGCGCGAGATCGCCGGCGTCACTTCCGGCCAGACCGTGCTGATCAACGGCGCGTCCGGCGGCGTCGGCACGTACGCGGTGCAGCTCGCCGTCGCCTACGGCGCTCGGGTGACCGCGGTGTGCAGCACGCGCAACGTCGAGCTGGTCGAATCGCTCGGCGCGCACGAGGTCGTCGACTACCGCACGACCGACTTCCGGACGCGCGGCGAGCGCTACGACGTGGTGTTCGACCTGGTCGGTAACCGTTCGCTCGGCGACCTCAAGCGGTCGGTGACGCGCGACGGCACCCTGTTGCTCTCCGGCGGGGGCGTCTCCACCGGCGGGACGCTGTTCGGGCCGATGAAGCTCATCGTGGCCGCACAACTGCAGTCCCGGTTCGTGAAACAGCGGATCGAGATCCCCCAGGCGGTACCGAGCACGCGGGCGCTGCTCGAGCTCGCCGGGCTGGTCGAGGAGGGCAAGCTCCGGTCGGTGATCGACCGTACGTACGCGCTCTCCGCCGCGGCCGACGCGATCCGCTACCTCGAAACCGACCACGCCCGGGCCAAGGTAGTCCTCACCGCAGAGGACCCGTGCCTGTAGCCTCGGGGCGAAATGTCGTTTAGGTTGCTTATGCGGGGGTACCAGTGCCGATTGGTCGGAGAGCGCTGCTTACCGCGGGCCTGTGGGCGCCCGTCGCGGCCGCGGCCGGGTGCGGCTCGAAGAGCAACGCCGGAAAGTCCGGCGACACCTCGTTCTGGTGCTGGCCCGGCGGCCTGAGCACGAAAGTCGTCGCGGACGCGAAACAGAAGTTCCGCAACGACACGACGCTGATCTACAGCGAGTACTCGGGCAACTTCCGGAACAAGCTCACCTCGGCACTGGCCGACGGCGCGAAGCCACCGTCGATCACCGGGATCAAGGGCGAGGACATCGCCTCGTTCCTCCCCCGCGCCGACCGGTTCACCGACCTGACGACACTCGGCGCGGCGCGCCTGGCACCGGACTACCTGCCCTCGAAGTGGCAGGAGGCGACGGCCGTCGACGGGCGGCAGGTAGGGATCCCGATCGACATCGGGCCGACCGCGATGTTCTACCGCCGGGACGTGTTCGAGCGGGCCGGCCTGCCCACCGACCCGAGCGACGTGGACGCCGAGACGTCGACCTGGCCGCGGTTCCTGGCCTTCGGCAGCCGCTTGCGGGCGAAGCTGCCGGGCACGTTCCTGATGGCCAACACGCTGACGATGTTCGACATCGCGGTGGCCCAGTCGGGAAAACGTTTCGTCGACCAGTTCAACCACTTCGTCGGCGACGGCGAGCACGTCAAGACCGCGTGGGACGCCGCGGTCCGGGCGTCGACCGACGGGCTCTGCGCCCAGATCGACAACGACGACAAGCGGTGGGGCCCGGCGCTGGCCGACGGGGCGATCGCGGTGTCGTTCGGGGCGGCCTGGCACGCGCAGGACATCGAGGAGGACGCGCCCAGCGCGACCGGGAAGTGGCGGGTGGCGGCCGGGCCGGCCGGCGGCGCGAACATCGGCGGGTCGTTCCTGGCGATCCCGGCGTCGACCAGCGACCAGGCGACCGCGTTCGAGATCATCGAGTGGCTCCTCAGCCCGGAGAACGAAGCCCGCGCCTACACCGAGGCGCGCCTGTTCCCGTCGACGCCGGCCGCCTACTCGACGCCGGCGCTGCGCGAGCCCGACCCCTACTTCGGCGGCCAGCAGACGATCGATATCTTCAGTGCGTCGGCCCGCAAGACCCGGCGCGCGTACGAGGCCCCGGCCGACGGGGTGATCAAGGACGTCTACCTCGACGAGTTGCGCAACCTCGAATACCACGGCAAGGCGCCGGAGCAGGCCTGGTCGGACGCGGTGAAGCGGGCCCGCCGAGTGGCCGCCGAGAACGGCGTCAACTAGGCCGGCCACGGCGGGCTGCCTGCCCTTGAAACGCGGCCTAGAGGCCGGCGTCGGAGAGCGGTTTCGTGTACCGGGCCGGGTGCAGGGCGATCGCGTCGGCCTGCCTCCGGAACCAGGCCGCGGTGGCGGCGGGGTCCTTCTGCCGCGCGAGGATCGCGGTGACGTTCGCTGTGGTGATCGGCAGCGGCGAGATCTGGACCCAGCCGGTCGGCGCGTCGGTGCCGTAGCGCAGGTGCCGGGCCTGGAGCCGGCCGACGACCGCACCCTGCAGGAACGACTCCCCGGAGACCAGTACCAGGTCGCCGCGCGCGACCGCGTGCAACGCCGGTACCGCCAGGCCGGCCCCACCGGCGGCCCACCGCGCGTGCCGCGCGGCCCGCACCGACGCGATGCTGACGCTGTCCATGTCGCCGGTTCCGACGAACGCGAGCGCGTCCGGATTGGCCGCGGTCAGCACCTCCCACGCCTCCCGGTTGATCGCCCGGTCGAGCTTGGTGTCGAACGGGCCGAGCACCCGGACCTTCGGGAACAGGACGTTGAACGTCTGCCGGAGCCCGGCCACCCGGTCGTCGTAGATCGGCACGCCGGGCGCGGGGTTGCCGATGATGATCGTTCCGGTCGCACCGGCGGGCACGCTCCGGGCCACCTGCCGGGCGAGGATCTCGCCGAACAGACGGTTGTCGTTGCCGATCAGCAGCGGGACGTTGGAGCCCGGCGCGGGCGGGCACTGCACCATCGCGACCGGGATGCCCTCCTCGGCGAGCGCGGCGAGCGGCTCGGCGAACAGCTCGGGGCTGTACGTGAAGACCGCGAAGCTGTCCGGAGCCGGCTCGGGCTGGGACTGGAACTGCCTGAGCTGCTGGGACGTGTCGGCGATCGCCGGGCCGAACTCCCGGTGCCGGACGCCGCCGACCGACTCCACCCCACTCGCGAAGCCCAGGACCGTCTGCTTGACCGAGTTGAGCTCGGAGCCCACGACGACGAGCGCGGCCAGCGGCGTCGCCGGTCGCACCGGGGTACAGGCGGCCGAGGCGACGAGCAGGAGCACCACCGCGGCCAGCCGCTTCACACCGGAACCATCGGCGGGTTCGCGCCCTATTCGAGGGCTTAGCGGCTCAGTCCACCGCGGCACCGGCCGATGAGACTCCGAGGAGGGGATGCCTGCCCATGGGGTTCTCGTGGATGCGACGACGGACGGTCGCGAGGGGCGCGGCGGCCGCGTTGGCGATCGGCCTGGCTCTCCTCGCGGGTCTCGCCGTGTTCAGCACCCACGGATCGGCGCGCGCGATGGCCGCGATCGCCGAGAACGAGCAGACCAGCCAGGAGTGGAACCAGGTCTACCTGAAAGTCAGTATCGAATACGAACAGCTGGTCGATTTCCTGCGTGCCGACAGCGCGGTCGGACGACAGCCGCTGATCTCGTCGATCGGCTCGGCCGAACCCAATCTGCGCTGGCTGACCGCGAACGGCGCCCAGGCCGACGTGCTCCAGGCGCGCGCGCTGCAGAACACCTACGGCGGCTACAGCTACACGCTGCGCACGCTCGTCGACGCCGACCGGCGCGGGGACCGGGCCGAGGTGCTGCTCGACGCCGAGCAGGCCGCGCTGAGCGCGTCGGCGCTGCGCAAACAGGCGGCGGTGAACATCGCGCGCAACGGTCTGGAGGCGAGCACGTCGCTCCGGGACGCGCAGCGCACGAACGACCGGGCCCTGGTCGCGGTCGAGGTGATCTCGGCGATCGACCTCGTGCTCGTCGGGCTCTGCACGCTGGTGCTGCTCGCCTACCAGCGCGGCACCGAACGGCAGGCCGACGAGAGCCGGTATCGCGCCTCCCACGACGGCCTGACCGGCGTCGCGAACCGCGGGCTGCTCAACGAACGGATGGACGCGGTGCTCTCCCGCTGCGAGCCGACCGACGGGGTCGCGCTGCTGCTGGTCGACCTCAACCGCTTCAAGGAGGTCAACGACACGCTCGGGCACCACGCCGGCGACGAGCTGCTCAAGGAGGTCGCGGCCCGGCTGTCGCAGGCGGCCCGCCGGCACGACCTGGTGGCGCGCCTCGGCGGGGACGAGTTCGCCGTGCTGATTCCCGGCGTCCCCGACAACCGCACCGCGACCGAGATCGGCGAACGCTTCCACGTGGCGCTCTGCGGCCCGATGGTGGTCGAGGGCGTCATGGTCGACGTGTCGGGCAGCGTCGGGATCTCGCGCTTCCCGCGGCCGAGCGCGAACGCGGTCGAACTCCTGCAGCACGCGGACATCGCGATGTACCTGGCCAAGCGGGGCGGGTACGGCGTCGCGTTCTACCGCCAGGACGCCGACACCCACTCGTCCGAGCGGTTGTCGGCGGTGGCGGAGCTGCGGGAGGCGATCGAGCGCGGCGACCTGACCGTGCACTACCAGCCGCTCGTCCGCTCCTCGACGCACGAGTTGCACGGGGTGGAGGCGCTGGTGCGGTGGCCGCACCCGCAGCGCGGACTGCTGCTGCCGGCCGAGTTCATGCCGATCGTCGAGGAGAACGACCTGATCCCGGCGCTGACCGACCTGGTGGTCGACCGGGCACTGGCGCAGCACCGGGCCTGGGCCGACGACGGGCTCGACCTGCCGGTGGCGGTGAACGTCGGGGCGGCCTGCCTGCTGGACCCGGAGTTCCCGTCCCGGGTACGCGCGCTGATCGAGCGGCACCGGGTGGCGCCGGGACGTCTCACCGCGGAGATCACCGAGAGCGGCGTGCTGGTGGACGCGGCGCGGGCGTCCGCGGTGCTGGACGATCTGCGCGGCCTGGGCGTCCGGCTGTCGATCGACGACTTCGGGGCCGGGATCTCGGCGATGGAGCACCTGCAGTCGATGCCGCTGGACGAGCTGAAGATCGACCGGACGATCACCGCGCAGATCCCGCACGCCCAGCGCGGCCGGGCGATCGTGGCCGCGCTGATCGAGCTGGGCCACGCGCTGCGGCTCGAGGTGGTGGTCGAGGGGGTCGAGGACGCGGCGACGTGCGCGGCCGTCGACACGCTCGGCGCGGATCTGCTGCAGGGCTACGCGTTCAGCCGTCCGCTGCCACCCGACGAACTCGCCGACTGGGCCAGGGCGTCGGACCCGACGCGGGTGGCGGTGCCTTCGGGCCAGACGACGGTGAGCGGGTCGCACAGCGGTGTTCCGGAAGCGCCGGTGCCGATCGGGCCCTGAGTTACGTAAGCTGGCCACACCTACCGGATCCATGGGCTGGGCGGTGTTGTCATGACGCACGCACTCGATCCGACGTTCTACCGCACGGCGGCCGACGCGGCGGCGGCTCCCGTCGAAGAGCTCGCGTACGTGGCGGTCTTCGACCGGGCCGCCCGGCAGCGCGACGCGATGACCGTCGTCGACGTCGATCCCTCGTCACCCGGGTACGGCCGGGTCGTGGGCTGGTCCGAGGTGCCGAACCTCGGCGACGAGCTGCACCACTTCGGCTGGAACGCCTGCTCCAGCGCGCTGAAGCACGAGGGTCACGACATGCACGGCCTGGCCCGCCGCAACCTGCTGGTGCCGGGCCTGCGGTCGTCGAACCTGTACGTCTTCGACGTCGCCGCCGACCCCCGCGCGCCCGAGCTGGTCAAGACCGTCGACGCGCAGCAGCTGGCCGAGAAGGCCGGGTACTCCCGGCCGCACACCCTGCACTGCGGTCCGGACGGCGTGTTCCTCACCTGCCTGGGTGGTCCCCCGACGATCCGGACGGCCCCGGCGGCATCGCGCTGCTCGACCACAACACGTTCGACGTCGTCCGGAAGTGGGAGACCGACCGCGGGCCGCAGCACTTCCACTACGACGCCTGGTGGCACCTCAACCAGAACGTCCTCGTCTCCAGCGAGTGGGGCAGCCCGTCGATGATCGAGGACGGCGTCGTCCCGGAGCTGCTGCTCGGGGGCGGATACGGGCACGCCCTGCACTTCTGGGACCTCGCCGAAGGCCGTCACCTGCAGCGCGTCGACCTGGGTGCGGACCAGCAGATGGTGCTGGAGGTCCGGCCGTCGCACGACCCGGAGGCGACCTGGGGGTTCGTCGGGGTCGTGGTGTCCACGGCCGACCTGTCGGCGTCGGTCTGGCGCTGGTTCCGCGACGGCGACGAGTTCAGGGTCGAGAAGGTC
Source organism: Cryptosporangium sp. NPDC051539 (assembly GCF_044454545.1). Lineage (NCBI taxonomy): Bacteria > Bacillati > Actinomycetota > Actinomycetes > Cryptosporangiales > Cryptosporangiaceae > Cryptosporangium > Cryptosporangium sp. NPDC051539. The sequence goes on from NZ_JBITDV010000003.1 coordinate 185,098, forward strand.
ATCACGATTCCCGCGGAACCGGCCGACGCGGAGCTGCTGCCGCCCGCGCTGAAGCCGTTCGGTGCCGTTCCGCCGCTGGTCACCGACATCGACCTGTCGGTCGACGACAAGTTTCTCTACGTCTCGTGCTGGGCCACCGGCGAGCTCAAGCAGTTCAACGTCAGCGACCCCGCGCACCCGGTCGAGACCGGCTCGATCCACCTCGGCGGTATCGTCCGGCGCACGCCGCACCCGGCCCGGCCCGATCTGCCGCTCTCCGGCGGCCCGCAGATGGTCGAGGTCAGCCGCGACGGACGCCGCGTCTACTTCACCAATTCCCTCTACGGCGCGTGGGACGACCAGTTCTGTCCGGACGGTGTCGGCGCCTGGATGGTCACGCTCGACGCCGACCCGGCCGGCGGCCTGAGCATCGACGAATCGTTCTTCCCGCACGGCGACGACTTCCGCGGCCGGCGCGTCCACCAGATCCGCCTCCAGGGCGGCGACGCCTCGTCCGACTCGTACTGCTACCGCTAGCGACCGGTCCGCGAGCACGAGCGCGAAGCCACCGCCGCGCGCACCAGGGGGTGAACCGACACCCGGTCACCGTGCCGTTCGACCAGCGAGTGCCGCCGGAGCGCGCCGATCACCTCGAGCAGCGCCGCCCGTGACAGCCCGGGCCTGCCCGGCCGGCCGGGCAGGCCCGTCGTCGGTACGCGGCCCCGGGCGGCCAGGTACCGCAGCACCGCCTCCGCGCGAGGTTCGTCGGCGACCACCCGATCGAGCGCGCGACGCAACGGGGCCGCCGGCTCGTCGTCCTCCCCCTGGTCCAGCAGACCCAGATACCCGGCGACGCTCTCGCCGGTGCGGTCGCAGAACGCGGCGGCCCGCTCCAGCGCGAGCGGCAGATCGCCGAGCCGCTCGGCGAGACGCTCCAGCGACGGGCCGGTGCGCCCGGTCCGGCGCCGCAGCAGCGCGACCGACTCGGCCCGCCGGAGCACGGGTACCACCACCGGCGTCGCGTGCCGGCGCCAGTCGGCTCGCCGGGACGTGATCAGCACCTGGCCGGAGGTCCGGGGTGGGAGCCAGCGGGCGATCGGGCCGAAGTCCTCGACGTCGTCGACGACCAGCAACCACCCCGGGCGGCGAGCCAGCGTGCGCCGGAACGCGAGCCGAGTGGCGTCCAGATCGTCGTCGTCGGCCGCACCCAGGCGCGCGGCCAGCGCCGACAGCGAGGCGTCGGCGGACGCGGCCGGACACCACCAGACCACCTCGCTGTCGCTGGCCTGCGCGTACTCCAGCGCGAGCCGGGTCTTGCCGACGCCGGGCAGGCCGTGCAGTGCGATCACCCCGGCGGGGTGGGCACGCAAGCGGCCGAGCAGTTGCTCGCGGCCGACGAACTCCCCGTCGGCCGTCGGCAGGTTCCAGATCTCCGGGCGCGGGGCGGACGTCCAGGCCAGCCGTCCGTCCTGCGCGAGGATGCGCTCGTAGAGCGCGGCCAGCTCGGGGCTGGGCCGCTGACCCAGCTCGTCGGCCAGCCGTCGCCGCAGGTCGTGGAACACGTCCATCGCGTGCGACTGGCGTCCGCAGCGGTACAGCGCGAGGACGAGCAGCGCGGTGGCCGGCTCGTGCAGCGGGTTCCGGGCGACGAGGAGCTCCAGGTCGGCGAGGAGTTCCCGGTGGTGGCCCAGCGTGAGCCGCGCCTCGGCGAGCTCCGTGCGGGCGGTCAGGCACTGCAGGTCGAGGCGGCGGCGCTCGTCGTCGAACGGCGTGCCGGTCAGGTCGCCGAGCAACGGTCCGCGGACGAGCGCCACCGCGTCGCTGAGCATCGGGACCGCCACGGCGGGCGCGTCGGTCCGCAGGGCCGCGCGGCCGTCGGCGAGCAGCCGGTCGAAGCGGCAGAGGTCGATGCGGTCGGGCGGGCAGTGGAGCGTGTAGGTACCGGTGCCGGGGCGGATCGTCGCACCGATCGGGGCCAGCGCCCGGCGGAGCCGGGACACCACCGGGTAGAGCGGCTGGTCGCCCGTCCGGTCCGGCCGGCCGGACCGGACGGCCTCGGTCAGCGTGTCGACGGTGACCGGCCTGCCCGCGGCCAGGACGAGTGCGCCGAGCAGGCGTTCCTGCTGACCGCGGGCGACCGGGACCGAACGGCCCGCGTGCGTGATCTCCACGGTGCCGAACACGCGTATCCCCTCGGACATCCGGCACCTCCCCCCGCTCCAGTGTCGGCTCCCGGCCGCCGGTGCGCCTCCGTGCGAGCACTGACTTGCAAGCCCGCGGCAAGGCAGCGGCAAGCCACGACCCGGACCGTTCCCCGGACATCGCTCCAGAAGGGATCCCCGATGACGAACCCCGCCGCGGACGAACTGCCCGCCGTCGACGACCTCGCGGTCTACGTCGACGACCCGTCCGTGTCCGACGACCCGGCCCAGGAAGCACCGGCCTCCGACAACTCGCTGCGCGCCGAAGACGGCGAGCAGGACTTCGACTTCACCGAGGAGCAGACATGAGCGGCACCGCCCAGGACCTCCTGACGGTCGCTCGCGCCGAGATCGGCGTCCGGGAGGTGGGCGGCGGATCGCAGGGCAACCGGCAGAAGTACTCGGCCCCGCTGGGCTTTCCGGTCACCGAGTGGTGCGCGATCTTCGTCAGCTGGTGCCTGCACCAGGCGAAGGTCCCGAAGGCGTACGCGTCGACCCGGGTGACGCTCTTCGCCCGCCACTACGCCGCCGAGGGCCGGTTCGTGAAGACGCCCCGCCCGGGCGACCTGGCCTGCTTCGACTGGGAGCGGGACGGGGCCTACAACCACATCGGGATCGTCGAGAAAGTGCTCCCGGACGGGCGGATCCAGACGATCGAGGGCAACACCAACCCGGGCAACGGCCAGGACGGTGTGTACCGGATGGTGCGGTCGCCGAAGTTCGTCAAGGGCTACTGCCGGCCGGGGTACGCGGCGGCCGGACCGGCGGTGCGGGAGTACGTCGTCCGGAGCGGCGACACCCTCTCCGGCATCGCGAGGCGGTTCGCGACGACCACGCAGGCGCTGCTGAGGCTCAACCCGGCGATCGCCGACCCCGACCTCATCCACGTCGGCCAGCACGTTCGCCTTCGCTGAGAAACTGTTCGGGAAGGAAGGCAACGCCGGCCGGGCCGCGGCCCTCTTAGTGGTGACACCGCGGCGGCAACCGGAGGACACATTGTGAACGACCGGCCGGACGAGGCATTCAGGCAGTACGTGGAGGAGCACTTACCCGCGCTCCACCGCCTCGCTTACCTGCTCTGCCGTGATCGGCACCACGCTGACGACCTGGTGCAGGACGCGCTGGTCAAGCTGTACCTGAAGTGGGACCGCGCCAGCACCGCCACCCACCTGCACGCCTACGCGCGCACCACGCTGGTGCGCACGTTCCTCAGCGAACGCCGCACCAACTGGGCGCGCCGGGTGGTGCTGGTCGACCGGTTCGCCGACGAACCCGCCGCGAACGATCCCGATGGCGCGTCGGTCGTCGCCGTACGCCGGGCGCTGGTCGCGCTGCCACCGCGCCAGCGCGCGGTGATCGCGCTGCGTTACTACTCCGACCTCTCGGTCGAGGAAACCGGCGAGACGCTGGGGTGCTCGGCCGGCACGGTCAAGAGCCAGACCGCGAAAGGTCTGGCCACCCTCCGCCGTGCGCTCCCCGAAGTCGAGCCGGGCGACGCCACTACGACCCGGACGAGGAGTTGACCATGGACGAGTCCCGGACTCGGGCGCTACTGACCAGGGTGGTGTCCGAAGCACCCCCGCCGGCCGCGGTCGACATCGACCGCATCATCGAGCTCGCACGGGCCCGCGAACGCGATCGCGCCCGATGGGTGATCGCGGCGGCCGCCGCCGTGGCCGTCGTCGTGACCCTGGCGGTGACCGCCCTGACGCTCGGCAACAGCGCAGACCGGGCCGCACCGCCGGCCGGCCCGATGAAGCTGCCGATCCAGAAGCTGCCCGCGGAGAATCCGCACGCCAACATCCCGGTGCCCAGCTCCGTCCCGGCCCGGTTCGACCTGCTGCGCAGCGAGCTGCTGGTCAGCGGCGTGCCCGACGAGCTGAGCGAGCGCGGCACCCAGGTACGGTTCACCACCCTCGGGTTCTACGCAATCGGACGCAGCACTAGCTCGAAGGACGTCTCGATCACGATGGGAGCCCGCAACGCGAAGCTGAACCGCGAAGTGGGCAACAAGATCGTCAAGTCCGTCCCGGGCCCGAGCATCAACGGCCACCCGTCGACGTGGAACCGATGGGACGGCGAATTCGGCTGGCAGCTGCTCTGGAACTGGGCCGCGGACGCCCCGGCGCAGGTCACCATCCGCGGCTTCCCCGATCCGGAGCAACTGGCGGCGAAGATCGCGGCGGCGGTGCGGGTCAACTTCACCGGTCACGCCCGGCTGCCGTTCTCGGTGCGCTCGCCGGAAGGCGGGCTGCTGAGCGAGTTCCAGGCAACCGTCGAGCTCAGCGGAAGGGGCCGGGAGCCGTCCGCGACCACGGCGTTCGCCGGGCCGGGCCGGGGGTTCATCAGCATCAACACGAACCCGCTCGGCACCGGCATCGGGAAGCCGGACTCGACCTACGAAGACCGGCCCGCCCGGATCTCGTCGATACCGTCGATCAACGACGGCACCTTCACGACGATGATCGTGGCCGCCGGCGACCTCAAGGTGACCGGCACCTGCAACTACACCCCGAATCCGACGATCACGCTCGAAGACTTCAAGAAGCTCTGCCTGTCGACGACCGCCAGCGTCCAGCGGGTGGGCAACTTCGAGAACGCCTCCGACTGGCCGATCTTCACCCCGCGCTGATCACCGCACCACTCCGTAGGAGGCCCAGATGAGTGGAAGGGGGCTGGACGAGATCCGGCTTCCGCCGCGGAGCGAGACGCGGCGCCACTCGTCCAGGCACTCGAGCCGGAGCTCGCGCAGCACCGCGCTCATCGGCACCGCGCTCATCGGCACCGGCCGGGTCGCGGCCCGCGCGGACTCCGGCGGCGCCGCGAGGAGGTTCGCGGCCGGGTTGCCGACCGAGAGGGCCACCCGCCGCGGACCGGTTTCGCGCGGCTCCGGCGCGAGTCCCGCACCGCCGTCGGCGTCCGGAACGTCAGTCCGACACGCTGGACGAGACGGACGGTGGCCGCCGTCGGAGCGCTGACCGGCCGGATCGCCGCACTCAGCTCCGGCGGGACGCTGAACAAGATGCGGAGCGGTTCGTCGTCCGCGCGTCCGCCGGCGATCTCCTTGACGTAGTCCGGGATCAGCCGGGCGAGCCGCGCCGTGATGTCGGTTCACGTCCGGCCGCCATCGCCGCCGGCGCGAGCCCGCAGCCCTCCGGCCGACGCCGGCCGGCGCGGGCCGATCCCGGCCGACGCTGGCCGGCACGAGCCGTCCCGGCCGACGCATGACGGCACGAGCCGTCCCGGCCGACCCTGGCCGGCACGAGCCTTCCCGGCCGACGCATGACGGCGGGCCGGTCCCCCGGCCGACACTTGACGCACAGGCCGGCCCCCGGCCGACACGGGACGGGCCGGTCTCCCGGCCTAATACTGCAACGGCATTCGGCACGGGACCGGCCGGTCCGGCGTCCGGGTCGTGTGACGGGGGTCCCATGATCTGGACTCCGTCTCGTCGACTGGGACGACACACCTGATCCACACCCCGACACGCCCAACCCCACATGTCCCGGCCTGCTCACGACTACGCCGACGCCACCAAGCCCATGCGAAGAACGCCCACTACCAGCGAAGACGGCAGCTGTCTAACGAAACGCTGCTGCAGTACTAAGCTTGACGGCACGCGCCGGTGCCCTGGCCGACGCTCGATGACGCGGACCGGTCCCCGGCCAACAGTCGGCGGCGCAGGCCGGTCCCCCGGCCGACGCTTGACGACAATAGGCGGGCCCCGGCCGACGCTGGATGGCACAGCGCAGCCCCCGGCCGACCCTCGGCAACGCAAACCGGTCCCCGACCGACGCATGACGACACAGGCCAGTCCCCGGCCGACGCCGGACAGCACAGGCCAGTCCCCGACCGACCCTCGGCAACGCAAACCGGTCCCGGGGCCGAGAGGACGGCACAGCACCTTCCCCGGCCGAGGGGACGACGCGGACCGGTCCCCGGCCAACGCTTGACGGCACGGGCTGGTCCCCGGCCGATGCTTGACGGCGCAGGCCCTCCCCAGCAGACACTTGACCGCGCAGCGCAGTCCCCTGGCCGACACTCGACGACATGTCACAGCCCCCAACCGACGCCAGTCGGCGCACCCCAGCCCCCAGCCGACGCCAGTCGGCACACTCCAGCCCCCGGCCGACGGCATAATCCCCCGGCCAACCCTTGGCGGCGCAGGGCCGTCCCCCGGCGGGCGGCGCAACCGGCCGGTGCATCGAGGGCGAGCCGCCGTACGGTCGCGGCCCTACCGGCGGATCGTCGAACGCGGAACGATCGGCGTGGCAGCGGACCCGGAGGAGTGGGCGGGCCTCCGGTCGTGGAGACCCGCCCGGCGTCGCTACAGCAGGGACCAGACGATGACCGTCATGGCGAAGCCGACGACCGAGAGGATGGTCTCCAGGACCGTCCAGGTGGCGAGGGTCTGCTTCACGGTCATGTTGAAGTAGCGCGAGATGATCCAGAACCCGCCGTCGTTGACGTGGCTCGCGATGATCGAGCCCGCACTGATCGCGATGACCAGCACCGCGAGCTGCGCCGGCGAGTAGTTCTCGTTCTGCACCAGCGGCGCGACGATGCCGCCGGTGGTGACGAGCGCAACCGTCGCCGAGCCCTGGGCCAGCCTCAGCGCGCACGAGATCAGGTACGCCAGCGCGATGATCGGCAGACCGGCGTCCTTGAGCGTGCCGGCGAGCGCGTCGCCGACCCCGGTTGCCGAGATGACCTTGCCGAAAAACGCGCCGGCCCCGACGACCAGCAGGATCATGCCGACCGGGCGCAGCGCCGCGGTCGTGACCTCGGAGAGCTCGGCGACCGAGCTACCGCGCCGCACGCCGAGCAGCCAGAACGCGAGCAGTGTGGCGATCGTGAGCGCGACGGCAGGGTTGCCGAGGAACGTCAGCACCTGCAGCAGCCGGCTCGGGTCCAGCCAGACCGTCCCGAACGTCGCCCCGAGAATGAGCACCAGCGGCACCAGGATGATGCCCAGCACCGTGCCCAGCCCCACCGGCGCGCGACCGGCGGTACCGGCCGGCGCGGGAGCGGCGGCACCGGCCGGCGCCGGGCTGATCGGCGCGGCCGACCCACCGGTACCGCGGCCCTCGGCCGCGCTCACCGTCGACGCCGAACCGTCGGGCTCGTCCGCCCCGGAACCGTCGCCGGCCTCGGAACCCACACCGCCGCCGCTGCCCGCGACGCCGCCACCTGCACCGCCGCTGCCCGCGCCGCCGCCGCCCGCGCCTACCGTGGCCGGCTCGCGGACCGTGGTCTCGGCCTCGACCATTTCTTCCGGCACCGTGATCATGATCCGGCGCCCGATCCACATCGGCCAGGCGATGCCCGCCGCCGCGAAGGCCGGAAGCCCGCAGATCAGACCCATCAGGATCACCCAGCCCAGGCTCACCCCGAGCAGCCCGGCCGCAGCCGTCGGCCCCGGGTGCGGCGGCAGGAACGCGTGCGTCATCGACAGGCCCGCCACCATCGGCAGCGCGTACAGCACCAGCGAACGCCGGCCGCGGAGCGCGGCGATGTAGACCAGCGGCGCCAGCACGAAGATGCCGATGTCGAAGAACACCGGGATGCCGAAGATCAGCCCGGCCAGCCCCATCGCGACCGGCGCACCCCGCTCACCGAACCGCCCGGTGAGCTTCTCGACCAGCACGTCGGCGCCCCCGGACCGCTCCAGGATGCCGCCGAGCACCGTGCCCAGCCCGACGATGACCGCGATGTGCCCGAGGATCCCGCCGAACCCGGTCTCCAGCACCGAATCCGACGCTTTCAGCGCGGTGCCGACGATCTGCGACACCGGCAGCCCGGCCGCCAGCGCCAGCAGGAACCCCGCGATCAGCAGCGAGATGAACGGCTCGAGCTTCACGACGATGATCAGCGCGAGCAGTACAGCGATGGCGGCCGCGCATAACAGCAGCAGACCCCCGGTGGAGTCTTGTAACCAACTCACATCAGACCTCCGGTGAACTCGGTGGCGCGTCGGGTGATGCCGGGCCAGTCAGCCGCGCTGACCACGTCGGGTGGGACGACACCCGTCCCGGCGGTGACGGCGGCCGCACCCGCCGCCAGGTACTCGGCCGCGTTCTCCGCGGTCACACCCCCCGAGGGCACGAGCCGCACCGAGGGGTACGGCCCGTGCAGATCACGCAGATAGCGAGGCCCGAACGCCGAGGCCGGGAACACCTTCACCGCCGCCGCACCGAGCGACGACGCCGTGTACACCTCGGTCGGCGTCAACGCGCCCATCAGGAACGGAACCCGTGCCTCGCGGGCCACCGAAGCGACCGCGGGCACCACCCCCGGCGTGACCAGGAACCGCGCCCCCGCGTCGATCGCGGAACGGGCGTCGGACTCGGTCAGCACGGTTCCCACGCCCACCACCACGTCTGGTACCGACGCCGCCACCGCGAGGTGCCGCAGCACGTCCGGGGTCGTGAACGTCAGCTCCACCGTCCGGATCCCACCCGCGGCGAGCGCCCCGCACAGCGCCACCGCGTCCGGGAGTACCGGCGCGCGCACGACGCACACGACCCGGTCGGCGAACATCATCGACAGCCCGGTCATCGCAACGACCGTCCCGGCAGCGCAGAGGTCCGCCGCCCGTCGTCGATCACTCGCACACCGTCCACGAAGACGTACGGGATGCCGACCGCGGGCCGGCGGGGATCGTCGAACGTGGCGCCGGCCGCGACCGTCGCCGGATCGAACAACACCAGGTCGGCCACCGCGCCCACGTTCAGCACGCCGCGGTCGGCGAGCCCGAGCCGGGCCGCGGGGCGCCCGGTCATCCGGGCCACGCACTCTTCCAGCCCGAGGACCCCCTCCTCCCGCGCGTAGTGGCCGAGGTACCGCGGGAACGTCCCCCACGCCCGCGGATGCGGGCGCCCTCCGACCAGCAGCCCGTCGCTGCCGACCAGGTGCCTCGGGTGCCGCATGATCCGGCGGACGTTCGGCTCGTGGCCGACGTGCTGCAGGATCGTGGTGCCCAGGCGATCGCGGCGGAGCACGTCGGCGAAGACCTCGAACGGGTCGCGGCCGGACTGCGTGGCCAGCGAGGCGATCGTGGAGCCGACGATCTCGGACAGCTCCGGGTTGCGGACGCCGGAGATCTGCAGCGTGTCCCACTCGGCGATCACCCCGTGGCAGCCGTCGGAGCCGGTGACCTCGAGGTGCTCGCGGATGCGCGCGAGCGCGGCCGGATCGCTCAGCCGGGCCAGGGTCGCCTCCGGGCCACCGGTCGCGGACCAGCTCGGCAGCACCGCCGCCAGCGTCGTCGAGCCGGGCAGGTAGGGGTAGGTGTCGAGCGTGACGTCGATGCCGTCGGCCAGCGCCGCGTCGACCAGCGCGAGCAGCTCACCGGCGCGGCCGCGGTTGACCGAGAAGTTCATCGTCGCGTGCGTGAGGTGCAGGGCGACGCCGCTCCGGCGGGCGACCTCGACCATCTCGGCGTACGCCTCGATCGCGCCCTTCCCGTAGGAGCGCTGGTGCGGCGCGTAGAAGCCGCCGTGCTCCGCGACGACACGGCAGAGCGCCACGAGCTCGTCGGTGTCGGCGAACATGCCCGGCACGTAGGTGAGGCCGCTCGACAGACCGGCCGCGCCCTCTTCGAGCCCTTCGCGCACGAGCGCGGTCATCCGGCCGAGCTCGTCCGGCGTCGCCGGCCGGTCTTCCGTTCCGACGACCATCATGCGGACGCTGCCCTGCGGCACGAGGTAGGCGACGTTGACGGCCGCCCCGGCGTCGACCGCGTCGAGATAGCCGCCGACGGAGCGCCAGGGGATGTCGTCGGGGACGCCGTTCCACCCGGCCAGTTGCTCGCGGAGGATCGGCAGCGTGGTGTCGTCGATCGGGGCGTAGCTCAGGCCGTCTTGCCCGACGACCTCGGTGGTGACGCCCTGGGTGGTCTTGGCCAGGTGCTCGGGGTCGAAGACGACCGCGAGGTCGGAGTGGGCGTGCATGTCGATGAAGCCGGGAGCGAGAACGAGCCCGTCGGCGGCCAGCTCGGACGTGGCCGAGCTGACTTCGCCGAGCTCGGTGATCCGGCCGTTCTCGATGAGCGCGTCGCCGCGGTAGCCGGGGGCTCCGGTGCCGTCGATGATCGTGGCGCCCCGGATGGCCGTGCTCATCCGAACACCGTGCGGACCAGATCGACGACGACCGGCTGCGGCGCGTGGGCGTCGTCGATCACCGGGAGCAGGCGCCACTTGTCGAACGTGGTGCAGGGGTGGGAGAGGCCGAGACGGAGGACGTCACCCACCCGGACGTTCTCGGCGTCGCCGGTGAGGCGGAGGAACGTGTGCTGGTCGGCGAGGGCGGTGACCTCGACGTTCTCCAGCGCTTCGGTGGGGGCGGTGCCGTTGCGGCGGATCGCCTGCACCTCGGGGAGGCCCTCGTCGAACGGGAGGTCGCGCTTGCCGCCGTCGGCGAGTGCGAGGCCGGGCTCGGGACGGGAGATCACCCGGACCCAGCCGTGGAGCGCGGCCCGGAACGACGGACCGGCGGCCCGGTTGGACGGAGTGATGTCGCGGTAGAAGCCGTCGTCGTGGGCAACGTACGCACCGGAGCGGACGACGACCCGGGTGCGCGGCGGGTCGTGCAGGGGCGCGAGCACCTCGGCGACGACGTCGAAGTAGGCGCTGCCGCCGGCGGTGAGGATGAGCTCGCCGTCGTGCTCGCGACGCAGGGCGGTGTGCAGTGCGGCCAGTTGGGACAGGTAACCGCGGACCGTCTCCAGGCTCGCGGGCGAGGCGTCGTGGGCCAGCGCGCCTTCGTATCCGGCGGTACCGGCCAGGCGGAGGCCCTTCGTCGTGGACACCGCACGGGCGGTGTCGAGCGCCGCCTCGATCGACCGGGCACCGGTGCGGCCGCCGGGCGCACCGAGATCGACGAGGACGTCGATCGGCTGGGCGGCGTCGGCGACGTGCGGCGCCATCGCTTCGACGACGTCGACGCCGTCGGCCCAGACCAGTACCCGGGCCGTGCGGGGGGCACCCAGCAGGCGCAGTACGTCCGGGACGAGGACCGGATAGGCGGCCAGCACGCACGGCACGCCTTCGGACAGCGCGAACGCGAGCTGCCAGGGCGTCGCGACCGTGATGCCCCAGGCGCCGTCGTCGAGCTGGGAGCGCCAGAGCGACGGGGCCATCGTGGTCTTGCCGTGCGGAGCGAGATCGACGCCCGTTCGCTCGGCCCACTGCGCCAGCGCGGCGCGGTTGTTCGACAGCGCCCCGGCGTCCAGCGTGACCAGCGGGGTCGGCAGCGTGGCCAGCCCCGGTTCGCCGGCGACGAAATCGGCGCCGGTGCGCCCCCAGGCGCTGGCCGGGACCGCCTTCTGCTCCGGACCCAGCAGCCCGACCTTCTCCGCGTCGTAACGCACCCTGCGCCTCCCTGCGTTGCGCTCCATGCAATGGGCGTTGCACATTGAGTGGGACCGTTTTAGCATCGGCGCATGCGGAAGGCAACGGGTCGGGGCAAACCGATCGTCTGTGTCGGCGAAGCGATGGCGGTCCTGACCCCGGCGCGAGACGTTCCGTTGCGCGACGCGTCGGAGTTCGTCCGGACGATCGGCGGGGCCGAGCTCAACGTCGCGCTGACGCTGGCCGGGCTGGGCGTGTCCGCGGCCTGGCTGTCCCGGCTCGGCGACGACGGGTTCGGCCAGCACGTGCTGGCGGTCGCGTCGGCCGCCGGTGTCGACGTGGGTGCGGTCGAGAGCGACGGCACCCGCCCGACCGGCCTGTACGTGAAGGCGCCGGGCACCGCGGTCGACGGCTCGCGCCGCTCCGCGATGCTGTACTACCGCGACGGGTCGGCGGCGTCCGCGCTCTCCCCCGCGTACCTGAGCCGCCCGGCGGTCGCGTCCGCACTGGCCGCGGCCGGGGTCGTCCACGTCAGCGGCATCACGCCGGGCCTCTCCGACGACGCGGCGGCGTTCTGCGACGCGCTGCCTGCCGCCTGCCCGGACGCGGTGCTCACCGTCGACCTGAACTACCGCCCTGCCCTCTGGCGCGAGCGCGACGACGCGGCCCTCCGCCGCCTGCTGGCCGCCGCCGACGAGGTCCTGCTCGGCGCCGACGAGGCCCTCACCGTCTTCGGCACCACCGATCCCGGCGAGCTGCGCCGCGCGCTGCCCCACGCCGGCCGCATCCTGCTCAAACAGGAGCAGCACGGGGTGCGCGTGATCGACGCCGAATCACAGCACGTACCGGCCCTCACCGTCGACGTCGTCGAGCCGGTCGGCGCCGGTGACGCGTTCGCGGCCGGCTACCTCGCCGGGCGGTGGCACGACCTCGACGTGCGGTCGGCGGTCGTGCTGGGGCACCGCTGTGCGGCGGCCGCACTGGTGGTCCGGCAGGATCGACCGGTGACGCTGCCCGCCTGGGAGGATCTCGCCGGATGAGCCAGTCAGTTGCCAGGGCGCTCTCCCTGCTCGATCGCGTGGCCGGCGGCACCGCGACGCTCGGCGAGCTGGCCGCCGCCGAGGGCGTGCACAAGAGCACGGTGCTGCGGCTGCTCCGCGTCCTGGAGGAGGAGGGGTTCGTCCATCACGACGGCGAGCACCGGTACGTGCTCGGCCCGCACCTGTTCCGGCTGGCCCAGCAGGCGCTCGACTCGTTCGACGTCCGGGTCGTGGCGATGCCCCGGCTCAAGGCGCTCCGCGACGAGATCGCGCAGACCGTGCACCTCGCGGTCCTCGACGGTGCGGTCGCGATCTACGTCGACAAGCTGGAGCCGCGCGAAATGCCGGTCCGGATGGCGTCCCGAATCGGGAAGACCGCGGCGCTGCACAGCACCGCGGTCGGAAAGGTCCTGCTCGCGGGTCTTGATCCGGCCGAGCGGGACGAGGTGATCGCCGACCTGGTCTATCAGCGGTTCACCGACCGGACGCCGGGCGGCCCCGAGGAACTCCGCATCGAGGTCGCACACGCCGTCGAGCACGGGTGGGCCGAAGATCACGCCGAGAACGAGACGTTCATCAACTGCGTCGGCGCCCCGATCCGCGGCGCCGACGGCCGGACGCTGGCCGCGGTCTCGGTGTCCGTGCCGGACGTGCTTCTGCCGTACGAGGGTGTGCTCGATCTGGTGCCCGCCCTGCTCGAAGCGACGACTGACATTTCCCGCGAGTGTGGATACCGAGTCTGAGGAGACGCATGCGTACCGCGATCAGCACCGACCGGGCCCCGGCCCCCGCGCACACGTTCGCGCAGGGCGTCCGGAAAGGACCGATGCTGCAGGTGTCCGGCCAGGGGCCGGTCGACCCGGCCACGAACGAGTACCTCCACCCCGGCGACGTCGCCAAACAGACCGAGCAGACGCTGCGCAACGTCGAGGCGATCCTCACGGCGGGCGGCGCGAGCTTCGACGACGTGATCATGCTGCGCGTCTACCTCACCGACCGGGCCCACTTCGCCACGATGAACGAGGCCTACGGCGAGTTCGTGTCGTCGCGGGTCACCTCCGGCGTGCTGCCGGCCCGCACCACGGTCATGACCGGCCTCCCTCGTGAGGAGATGCTCGTCGAGATCGACGCCCTCGCCGTCGTCGAATAGCTCACGCACTCGGCCGGATCAAGGAAAGGCGGCACCGTCGTCTCCGAAGGGCCGGGTCGTGACGCTCACCTGGCGGAGGTAGAACTCGCCGCTCATTTGACCGGGAGGCACGCTCTGCCACCGGGAAAACCTGCCGTCGGTGCCGACGCGGATGACGAGCACCTGATTCTGCGTCGGCCCTCCCCACAATGCGAGCACCGTTTCCAGGTCCGACTCGTCCCAGGCGGCAGCGCCGTATCGGGGGCAGCGCCCGGCCGCGACCTGGAATCCGTACACGGTTCCGTCAGGGGCATCACCGGAAAGCGCGAGCACGTCTTGCGGGGGCCGCCAAGTCCCACTCGGCAGCATCTGCACCAGGCGCCAGATCCGGTACTTTCCCCCGGCGGCGGCGGTGAAGAAGATGCTGACTCCGTTCGGCTGAGCAACGAGTGCCGCGCTACTCACCGGGCCGAATCTCACACCCGTCGCCTGCTCGACATCCACCCAGGGAGATACCGCCCGGAAACGGCTGAACGCCACCCCGTTGCCGTCGTGCGCCGTGCCCCAATCACTGGCCACACTGTGGAAGAGATGACCATTACTCACCACGATCAGGTGTAATTGGCGAGTGGTCAGGTCGTCCCCGATCTGGCGCATGGCGCAATGCGTGATGTCGCCCCACGGCGTGGAGTCACCGGCTCCGGCGACCGGAGGCGCCGGAGGGTTTCGCGGCGGCGGCCCGCCCAGCGGAGACGGCGGGGGCGGCCGGAAGTACCGGTCTCCGTAGAGAAGATCCTGAATGCGGGTAGCGGAGCCGGCGGTGCCACGAGCGGCGTTCGGCGCGGCCGCCTCCAGCAACCACGTGGTCCGCGCTCTGGTGTCTTGCGTTCGGCCTCCCGCGCAGGCGAACACCTGCGGATTCGCGTCGCCGACCGTCATCAGATGGGGGACGTAGAACGCCGCGGTCTCCGGCGTATCGAGCTCGACGCCGCCGTTGTGTGCGGTACCGCTGCCGACCGGCCCGCTCCAGACGCCCATCGCGTCCTGCGTATGAATGAACCAAGCACTGCCGAGGGTGTCGTCCGGGCCGGGATCCGCATGCCGGGTCGCCGGCGTGGCCTGGCCCCGGAAGACGACGGGCGAGCCCGGAATGTGTTGCCATACTTCGCTGACGTCGTACGTGTCGGGAATTCCTGAAGCGCTGAATCCGATCCCCGGATTCCCTCGCGGACCGGACATCGGCCTACATGGCGTGAAGTGCGAGCCGTTGTCGGGTGAAATCGCATCGGAAACGAAGACGCGACCATTCCAGCCCACGACGCGTTGGTCGCCGACGGCGCAAAGGATTGTGCAGGCCGGATGAATCGCCAACGCTGACCCCCGACAACAAACGTGTAGCGCGGATTGATCGGAGCGTAGCTTCCGGGTAATTATTCGGTCGGCTCGTATCCGCGTCAAGCAAACGGAACCCGGCCGTTGTCCGCTGCCCGCGTGGTCGGCGGGCAGGCGTCCGGCTAACTGGGACGGGGCGCCGCCGAACGGTCGAGGACCAGGTCACGCGCGGCGGAGAGCCCGGACGCGAGAGCACCGAGCAGGACGGCGTCGCCGCCGAGGGTGGAAACCTCGATCCGGGGCGGATCCAGCGCGACGAGGTGCCCGAGGCGGTCGAGCAGCGGGCCGGTCAGCAGGTCGCCGGCGTGGCTGCCGACGCCGCCACCCAGCACGACGAGTTCCGGGTCCAGCACGGCGGCGATCCCGGCGACGGCCCGGCTGAGGTGATCGACCTCCAGGTCGACCGCGCGCAGCGCGGCCTCGTGTCCGGCCCTGGCCGCGTCGAGGACGTCCTTCGCGGTGGCCGGGGTCGTCAGCCCGAACCGTTCCGCGGTCGCGACCAGACCGGCGGCCGAGGCGACCGACTCGAACATGCCCCGGCCGTGGACGCCCGGCTGCCGGAGCAGTGGGTCGCCCTCGCCGATCGGCAGGTAACCGATCTCGCCCGCCGCGCCGCGGAAACCGCGGTAGAGCTTGCCGTCGATGACGATGCCCATGCCCATGCCGGTGCCGATGGAGAGGTAGACGAAGTGCCGGACGTCGCGGCCCAGGCCGTAGGTGGCCTCGCCGACCGCGGCGAGGTCGACGTCGTTCTCGACCAGGTACGCCGGACCGGCCAGGTCGGCCAGCCGGTCCACGCTGTTCGGCTGCTCCCAGCCCGGCAGGTTGGGCGCCAGGTGCAGGGAGCCGTTGGCCTTGTCGTGGATGCCGGGCGTGCCGAAGACCGCGAGCGTGACGTCGCCGCGGGTGATGCCCGCGGTGGCGGTGAGTTCGTCGGCGAGCCGGGTGAGCTGGGCGACCAGGTCGTCGGTGCCGGGACCGCGGGACGGGTCCTCCGCGCGGGCCAGGACGTCGCCGACCAGGTCGGCCAGCGACATGCGCACGTACTCGCGTCCGATGTCGACCGCGAGGACGTAACCGGCCTCGGGCCGCACCTCGTACAGCAGCGCGGAGCGACCGGCCGGTCCGGAACGCAAGCCGACCTGGCGTAGCAGGCCCGCGCCCTCCAGGTTGCTCAGCGCCAGCGCGACCGTCGGTTTCGACAGCCCGGTCACCTGCGCCAACTCGGGCCGGGACGCCGTCCCGAGACGGAAGACCGCGGCGAACACGGCTCGCTCGTTGATGACCCGGAGAACTGTCGTCGTACTCGCGGTCGCAGTGCTCTGCACGTCACCAGGCTGCCACACGCATTCGTAAAGGTCACTTACCAACTTTGTAAAGGTCATTGCCAAATGACCGCCGATGCCCCACGATCTGCTGCACACCCCGCGAGAGAGGCATCGTCATGAGGGCCAGAGTCTTCGCCGTGTTAGCCCTTCTACTCGTGAGTGCCTGCAGCAACGGATCGTCGTCGTCGGGCGACTCCGGCGAGAAGACGATCGCGCTGTTCCTGCCCGAGTCGAAGACCACCCGCTACGAGGCGTTCGACCGGCCGTTGTTCGAGGCCAAGGTCAAGTCGCTCTGCGGCGACTGCAAGGTCATCTACTCCAACGCCGATCAGGACGCCGCCAAGCAGCAGCAGCAGGTCGAAGCGGCGCTCACCCAGGGCGCGGACGCGCTGGTCCTGGACGCCGTCGACGCGAGTGCGGTGGCGCCGCTGGTCAACCAGGCCAAGCAGAAGGACGTGCCGGTCGTCGCGTACGACCGTCTGATCTCGGGCATCACCTACGAGTACTACGTCTCGTTCAACAACGTGCGGGTGGGCGAGATGCAGGGCCAGGCCCTGCTCGACGCGCTCGGCAAGGCCGGCACCACGGCCAAGGGCCAGATCGTGATGATCAACGGGGCACCGACCGACCCGAGTTCGGCCGACTACAAAAAGGGCGCCCACAACGTGCTCGACGGCAAGGTGAAGGTCGGGCGTGAGTTCGACACCCCCGACTGGAGCCCCGACAAGGCCCAGCAGGAGATGGAGCAGTCGATCACCGCGCTCGGGCGCGACCAGATCGTCGGCGTGCTCTCGGCCAACGACGGCATGGCCGGTGGGGCCATCGCGGCGATGAAGCGGGCCGGATACTCCGCGCTGCCGCCGATCACCGGTCAGGACGCCGAACTCGCGGCCGTGCAGCGGATCCTCACCGGTGAGCAGTACATGACGATCTACCTGGACATTCGCAGCGAGGCCGAGAAGGCCGCCGAGCTCGCGGTGGCGCTCGTCCGCGGTCAGAAGCCCGACGCTCCGACGCAGGCCGACAACGGCTCCGGCAAGGTACCGGCGTTCCTGCTCGACCCGATCGCGGTGACCGCCGACAAGGTGAAGGACACGATCGTCAAGGACGGGTTCTACAAGCCGGCCGAGATCTGCACCGCGGAAGTGAAGGCGGCGTGCACGCGAGAGGGCATCCAGTAATGCTCGCGGCGCGGGGCGTCTCCAAGCGGTACCGCGCCGTCCAGGCGCTGGACGACGTCAGCCTCGAGTTGCCCGAGGGCGAGGTCGTCGCGCTGGTCGGCGACAACGGCGCCGGGAAGTCCACGCTGGTCAAGGTGTTGTCCGGGGTCGTACTGCCCGATGCGGGCGAGCTCTCGCAGGACGGCGCCGCGGTCCGGATCAGCAGCCCGCACGACGCTCAGCGGCTGGGCGTCGCGACCGTGCACCAGGACCTCGCGCTCTGCGAGAACCTGGACGTCGTCGCGAACCTGTTCCTGGGTGACGAGCGGCAGCGCTGGTCGGTGCTGCGTCCGATCCGGATGGAGCGCGCGGCGCGAGACCTGCTGACCTCGCTCGACGTGCGGATCAAGGACATCAGGGTGCCGGTGGCGATGCTCTCGGGAGGCCAGCGCCAGTCGGTGGCGATCTCGCGGGCGCTGGTCGGCGAGCCGCGGGTGGTGATTCTGGACGAGCCGACGGCCGCGCTCGGCGTGGAACAGACCGCGCAGGTGCTCGACCTGATCCGCCGGTTGCGCGACCGGGGGCTCGCGGTGCTGTTGATCTCGCACAACCTCGCCGACGTCCGGGCGGTCAGCGACCGGATCGTGGTGCTGCGCCTGGGCCGGAACGCGGGTTCGTTCGCCACCGCGGAGACGTCGGCGGAGACGATCGTGGGCGCGATCACCGGGAGCCTCGTTTCATGACCACCTGGAGTGCGTTGCCCGGGCTACAGAGGTTGCGGTTCGCCGGTCGGGCCGATCTGGGTGCGTGGCCGGTGGCGGCCGGGCTGGTCGTGATCGCGATCGTGTTCGGGTCGTTGAACGACCGCTTCCTCTCCCCCGAGAACCTCACCAACCTGGCCCTGCAGATGGCCGCGACCGGCACGATCGCGCTCGGCATCATCATGGTGGTGCTGCTCGGCGAGATCGACCTCTCGGCCGGGTCGGTCAGCGGGCTGTGCGCGGTGATCATGACGATCCTGTCGGTCAAACACGGGTGGCCGCCGCTGGTGGCGATCGCGGTGGCGCTGGTCGGCGGAGCGCTGATCGGGCTGATCCACGGGCTGATGTTCACCCGGCTCGGTATGCCGTCGTTCGTCGCCACGCTGGCCGGGCTGCTCGGGTGGCAGGGGCTGATGCTCTACCTGCTCGGCCGCGGCGGCACGATCAACCTGCCGTTCGACGGGTTCCTGGCCTCGCTGAGCGACACCTGGCTGCCTCCGTGGGTGTCCTGGCTTCTCGTGGTCGTGATCGTCGGAGTGCGCGCGTCGAGCGCGGTCGTGGTGCGCCGGCTCCGGACGGCGGCGTCGCTGCCGTTGGGCTCGGTCCTCGGGGTGGCCGTCCGGCTCGGCGGCCTGGCGCTCGCGCTGGCCGTCGTCGTCGCGGTGCTGTCGGCGGACCGCGGTGTGCCGTTGCTGCTGGTGCTCTTCGCGACGCTGGTGGTGTCCCTGGATCTGGTCCTGCAGCACACGGTGTTCGGCCGGCACATGTACGCGGTGGGCGGCAACGCCGAGGCGGCCAGGCGGGCCGGCATCAACATCACCCGGATCCGCCTGATCGCGTTCGCCGCGGCGTCGACGCTGGCGGCGTGCGGCGGGATCCTCGCGGCGAGCCGCCTCGCCGCGGTGAACCAGAGTTCGGGCAGCAGCGACACGCTGCTGGTGGCGATCGCCGCGGCGGTCATCGGCGGGACGTCGCTGTTCGGTGGGCGGGGCCGGGCCTACGCGGCGCTGCTGGGCATCCTGGTGATCCAGTCGATCACCAACGGGATGCTGCTGCTGAGCGTCGACTCGTCGGTGCGGTTGATGGTGACGGCGGCAGTACTGGCGCTGGCCATCGCCGTGGACTCCGTGGCCCGCCGGGGCCAGGCCACGTGACGCCTGCCCCGGACGCGACCGGTGGCCGGGTGCTGGCGATCGACTTCGGAGGGACGAAGATCGCGCTCGCGAGCGCGGCCGCCGGATCGACGGACGGGCGCCCGGATCGCACGGTGCGCCTCGAGACGCTCGGCTCGGCGGGAGCGCTCCAAGCCGTCCACCGCGCCCTCGACGCGGCTCAGGGTCTCGTGGCCGCGCCGGCGGCCGTCGGCGTCGCCACGTTCGGCGTCCTCCGCGACGGCCACATCCGGCTCGCGCCGAACGTGCCGGGGTGGGACGGTCTGGCCCTGCCGTCGCTGCTCCGCGACCGCTTCGGCGACGCCCCGGTCGCGATCGACAACGACGTCAACGCCGGTGCCGCCGCCGAGCTGCGCTGGGGCGCGCTGCGCGGCGTCGACGTCGGCCTCTACGTCAACCTCGGCACCGGTCTGGCCGCGGCGCTCGTGGCCGGTGGCCGCGTCCTCCCCGGTGCGCACGGCGCCGCCGGGGAGATCGCCTACCTCCGCGACCGCGACTCGGACGCGTTCTTCGCCGACGGCGACGCGCCGCTGGAGGACGTCGTCTCCGGGGCAGCCCTGAGCCGCCACGGCTCCGCGCTGCTCGGCCGCCCGGTCACCGCCGCCGAGCTGTTCACGCTGCGGGCCGAGCCGGGGGTGACCACGCTGCTGGACCGCACCGTCGAGGCACTGGCCCGGACGATCGCCAACCTCTGCGTCACGCTCGACCCGGAGACCGTGGTGCTGGGCGGCGGAATGATGGGCGCGGCCGACCAGATCCTGCCCCGGGTCTCCGCCGTCCTGCGGCGCGCGGTCCCGTTCCCTCCGGTCCTGGTGCCGGCCCGTTTCGTGGACGACGCCCCGCTGGTCGGCGCACTCGCGCTGGCCCTCTCCCGCGTCCCGGGATGAGATATCCGCGCCGCCGCTCCCCCGCGATTCGAGTCAGGGTTCCAGCACCGTGATGCCCGCGGTGGTCGCGTCCGCCACCTCGGCCAGCGCCTCCGGGGCCGCCTCCAGCGGCAACCGCCGGGTCACCAGCCCGGCCAGCGGGAACGACGGCCCCCGCACCAGGCCGAGCAGGCGCGGGTACTCGTGAGCCGCCATCCCGTGCGACCCCAGCACCTGCAACTCGAACGCGATCACCCGCTCCATCGGCACGGCCGGGCGGCCCGCCACCGGTGGCAGCAACCCGACCTGCACGTGGCGCCCCCGCCGCCGCAGGCAGCGGATCGACGCCTCGCACGCGGCCACGTGGCCGACCGCGTCGAGCGAGACGTGCGCCCCGCCGCCGGTCAGCTCCACGATCGCGTCCACCGTCGCGGTCCCGGCCGTGGCGCTCGCGCTCGCGTCCGAAGGATCCAGCACGTACGCCGCGCCGAACGCCGACGCGAGCTGCCGGGCGTCCGCCGAAGGGTCGGTGGCGATCACGGTCGCGCCCGCGGCCACCGCGATCGCGACGGCCGACAGACCGACGCCGCCGCACCCGTGCACGGCGACGAACTCCCCGGCGCGGACCGCGCCGACGTCGAGCACCGCCCGGAACGCGGTGGCGACCCGGCAGCCCAGGGCGGCCGCCGGGGCCGGGTCCAGACCGTCGAGGGCGACCAGGTTCACGTCGGCCTGATCCAGAGCGACGTACTCGGCGAACGACCCCGGGCCGGTGAAACCGGGCTGGGTCTGCCGGCGGCAGACCTGCTGGTCACCGGACGAACATTCCGGACAGGACCCGCAGGCGGTGACGAACGGCGTCGTGACCGCGTCACCGACCCGCCAGCCGCGCACGTCCGGTCCGACCGCGACGATCCGGCCCGCCAGCTCGTGACCGGGCACGTGGGGCACCGAGACGTCGTCGTCGTGGCCCTGCCAGCCGTGCCAGTCGCTGCGGCACACGCCGGTCGCGTCGACGGCGACGACCACGCCGTGGGGCGCGGGCTCCGGATCCGGCACCTCCGTGATCACGATCGGCCCGCCGAACTGCTCGAACACCGCTGCGCGCATGTCAGCGAGTCTCGTCGGTCCAGGGGAACGGCTGCAGGTCGGGGCCGACCCACCCGGCCCGGGCCTCTGCTCCGGCGAGGGTGGCCGAACGGTAGAAACGCGACAGCAGGCGCTTGTCCTGCAGCGCCGGATTCCGCGCGAGGAACGTCTCGAAGTCGGCCTCGTCCGCCAGGTGGAACCCGACCAGCTCGACCCAGGCCCGGCTCATCGTCGCGTGGTACTTCTGCGGCGCGCCCGCGTACCGCGCCGTCCGCCGGATCCCTTCGCTCACGAACCCGATCGCGGCCTCGACGCCGTACGCGCGCACCGCCAGCCAGGTCAGATGCACGTGCTCCCGGTGCCCGAACCGGCCGCCTGCCGTCACGTCGTCGAACAGCTCGTCAAAGGTCATCGGCGAGCGCCTCCAGCCCGGCCCGCAGGCCCGCGACCGCTTCCGGCGGCAACCCGCCCAGTGCGCGCGCCTCCAGCGCCGCGATCGCGTCGCGGATCACCGCGGCCGTCGCCCGGCCCGACCCGGTCAGCTCGATCTGCACCGCCCTCCGGTCTCCCGGACGGTGGCCCCGGGTGAGATGTCCCCGCCGTTCGAGACGGTCGAGGACGCTCGTCAGCGTGGTCGGTCGGGAGCCCACGTCGACGCCGAGCTGCGACACCGTCCGGGGCCGGTCGTCAGCCAGCGTGGCGAGCGCGTTGATCTCGGAAGCGGTGAGGTCGAGATCGACCAACTCGGCCGCGAGAACCTGCAGAGTGGCATGGGTCGCGCGTTGCAGCGCGAGCAGCGCCGACCATTGGTGAACTGTCACGACATCGGATGGTACGAAATCGTAGTATCGGTTGGCGACCGCTTATCCGGACGCCGGCCAGGGAATGACGACCACCGTCGAAGGTCCGAAGGAGGCTGCCGTGGAAACGCCCGATCAGGAGATCCTCTACGCGATCCGGGAGGCGATCGCCGAGCACCAGCTGAGCATGAACGCGACCGGCCTCAACCTGAGCACCGGCGCCGCACTCGTCGACGCCAGCCGCGAGCAGTGGCAGCAGGACCCCTCCCAGGTCGTCAGCCTCACCGCCGCCCAGCTCGCCCAGGCGATCGCCACCGCCAAACACCAGGGCATGCAGGAGGTCTTCGACCTCGCCCAGTCGGTCATCACCCCGTAGGCGCAGCGCAGCCGTCCCTTCTGGCGGACGCCCGGCCGCCGGCCGCGTGAACGATGGTGAGCGACCGGCGAACGGCGCGCGGGCGGGCGTCCGAAGCCTGATTCTTTGACGGAGGGGGACGCACGACAGAAGGGATGCGGTCGTGAACGAACCTGGGAACAACACCGCCTGGCGGGACCGCTTCGGCGACACCTGGGTGCGGAGCGACGAGGCCGCGCGGAAGCGGTCGGAGTCGCTCGGCACGCTGCCGGACTTCCGGTGGTGGGCGCTGTGTGACGGTCCGGCCTGGGAAGACGGGATGCGGGGAACGGTCGGGGTCGCGTCGCCGTGGTCGTCGGTCGAGATGCACGGACCGCTGGAGCCCGGCGACAGCGGCCTCGTGCAACAGGTTCTCGACGCGTTGGAGCGCGAGCTCTAATCCAGACGGGGCAGCTCCGCGGCGTCGCGGGCCATGGCGGCGAGGTGGAGCCAGTCGCTGGGCTGCAGGTACTCGAACTCGCCCCGGAGCTGGTCGGAGCGGACGTCGACGACGCGCAGCGTCGCGGCGACCGGGTGGGAGCTGTACGGGTCGAGCTCGAGGAACACGTCGCGGACGCCCGACGGCAAGCGGAGGGCGTCGGACTCCACGGTCAGCACCGCGCTCAGGCCGCCGGGCGAGATGTCGACGGTGGTCCCGTTGAAGCGGACCGGCCTCCCACTCGTACGCGGACCGGCGCCGGCCAACGCCGGCAGGGAGACAGTGGTCCCGCGGAGCGGAACCACCAACGACATGCGATGGGCATCGCGGCGCTGCCACGCCGGAGGGATCTTGGCCATCTTCAACGTGACGACGCCCAGCTCGGCGTCGAGGGCGGCGACCGTGCGCATCACGCCGAACGGCGTCGGGATGCTGATCATCCCGCGCTGCGGTGGGGCGTCCGAACCCATGACGAGCACCGAGATCTGCTCCTGGTCGCCGACCTCGGCCGGGGCGAGCGTGAGTAACTCGACGGCCTGGACCGGGCCGGTCAAGATGAGCTGCGTGCCGGCAGGAAGGGGGATCGTCATGGTGTGTGGCTCCTCGAACGGGGACGTCACCTACAGTGCGGTTCGTCCGGCTCAAGGGCGACGGTTTGGGGGACTTCGCAACTATGTTGCACCTGGGGTGGCAACTGGTGCGAACGGCCCCGTGCGGGTGCGGTAAGGTTGCCACGTCGTCGCGGCGCGGGTAGTTGGCGTGGTGCGGGGGCATCGGGATGTGGCGCAGCTTGGTAGCGCACTTGACTGGGGGTCAAGGGGTCGCAGGTTCAAATCCTGTCATCCCGACAGCGGTGAGGGTTTCCGCAGGTCAGTAGACCTGTGGGAACCCTTTTTCGTGTCGGTGGAAGTTCGTCGAGGTCGAGCAGGCCGCTGTGGGACCCCTGGATCGACCGCTCCCCCGTGCACCGGGTCCGGGCGCGAGCCAGGCATCCCGGAGCACCGCTGTGGGCACTCCGGCTGACCGAGCGGGGCGGACGGGCGCGGCAGTCGAACGGCATCAAAATCCGGCTCCGGCGGATCGGGGAGGCAGCCGGCGTGGAACACGTCCACGCTCACCGCCGGCGGCACAGCTTCGCCCACGAATGGAAGCACACCGAGACCTGATGCTGCTGTCGAGAACGGGGGTGGCCACGGCGACGCCGAGCAGGATCGGCCCGGCGACGTGGCCGACGACGTAGATCACGGTGCCGGCGACCCCACTGGACTGCCGTTCATGCCGCCTTCGGGCCTGGCACCGCCGCTAGCCGACCGCACCGTCCCGGTCGGGCGATGCCTTCCCGCAGCCCACGAACCGGGAAAGGGAGATTCTCGAGCTGCTGGCGAAGCCTGACCGACGCGCCCCCAGGCCTGGTCCTCGGCGGCCCGGGTGATCCCGCGACCTCAGGAGGTCGACGTCGTGCCGAGGCCGGCGTCGCGCGCCCGGACGATCGCCGCGGCCCGGTCGGCGACGCGCAGCTTCGCGAAGATCATCGAGACATTGTTGCGCACGGTTTTTTCGGACAAACCGAGCCGCCGGGCGATGTCGTGGTTGGGCCGTCCCTGCGCGAGCAGTTCCAGGACGTCGCGCTCGCGGCTGCTCAGGTCAGGAAACGGATGCGGTTTCGCCCGGTCCATGGTCAGCAGATCGGTGATGCGTTCGGCGATGCCCGCGCCGAACAGCACCTGACCGGACGCCGCGGCCCGCACTGCGGTGAGGATCTCGTCCGGCGCGGCGCCTTTCAACAGGTAGCCGCGTGCACCCGCGCGCAGGGTGGCCAGCAACGACGTGTCGTCTTCCACCATGGTCAGCACGAGCACGCCGACCCCGGGTGTCTCGCCGGTGATCAGCCGCGTCGCTTCGACGCCGGTCATCCCGGGCATGCGCAGATCCATCAGCAGGACGTCGGGGCGCACGTTCCGGCAGAGCTCCACGGCCGCGGCACCATCGTCGGCCTCACCCGCGAACTCCAGGCCGGCGCAGTCCTCGATCATGCCCCGCAGACCGGCCCGGTAGAGCGGGTGGTCGTCGGCCACCGCCACCCGGATGTGCTCGCTCACGCCGTACCGCGTACCGGCAGCACCGCATGGACGAGGGTGCCGGTCGGCTCCCGGCGTTCCAGCAGGCAGGTGCCGCCGAGCTCGGTGGCGCGCTCACGCATCGAGGTGATCCCCACCCCGGCACGGTAGCCCTCCGGCAGACCGATTCCGTCGTCCTCCACGATCAAGTGCAGGGCCCCGTTGAGCTCAAGCGAAACCCAGCAACTCCGCGACCCGGAATGCCGGACCGCGTTGGTCATCGCCTCCAGCGCGATGCGATAGGCGGCGACCTCGACGGCAGCCGGCAGAGCGTCGTCCAGAGCGCCTTCGACCTGGACACCGCCGAGCGCGCGGGCTTGCTCATCGATAGCCGCGACCAAGCCGAGCTCGTCCAGCGCGGGCGGGCGCAGCCCGTAGACCAGCCGGCGCACGTCGGCCACGGCGCCCTGGACCTGCACGGCGAGCTGGTCGAGCTGTGCCGTCGCGGCGGCCGGGTCACCGGCGACCTTGCCCCGGGCCCGGTGCAGGCCGAGGGCCACTCCGGCCAGCGCCGGGCCGAGCCCGTCGTGCAGGTCGCGGCGCAGGCGGCGGCGTTCCTCCTCGGTCGCGGCCACCAGCCGCTCGCGGGACCGGCTGAGTTCTTCGCTGAGGAACACGGCGTGCGCGACGGACGCGACGCGCTGCGCGATCTCGGCGAGCAGCTCTCGTTCGGGCAGGGTGAGCCTGCGCCCGGGCCCGGGCGCGACCACCAAGCGGCCGATGGTCTCGCCGGCGAACACCAGCGGCAGGTCGAGCGGTGGCTCCTCCGGGGGCAGCGGCTCGTGCCCGGCTTGCGCGACGGCGCGGCCCTGCACCTCCACGACGACGCGCCGCACCCGCAACACATCCTTGACCACTTGGGCGACGCCGGACAGCATCTCCGCGGCGTCCGCGATGTCGGCGAGGCGCTCCCCCAGGTGGCGCAGCGCGCCGCCCGGGTCGTCGCGGTAACCGAAGAGCAGCCGGTTGACGCCGCGCTGCAGCACCTGCCGGGCCGGTAGCGCCGCCAGAACCGCGATGCCGACGGCGAGCGGACCCGCGATGGGCCGGGCGAAGGCGCCGACGACGGTCGCGACGAGCAGGTAGACGAGCACGACCGCGATGGTCAGCCCGGTGTAGACGGCGGCTCTGCTGACCACGGTGCGGACGTCGAGCAGACCGTACCGGCGGATCGCGGCCCAGCAGGTGACCGCGACCGCGAGCATGCCCGCCGCCTGGAGCGGCGCGGCGTAGATGTCGGCGCTGTCTCCGCCCAGGTTGACGAAGAGGACGCAACTCCACCACGCCACCGCGCAGGACCAGGCCGCCGGGAGAACCAAGCGGAGCGCGCTGCCGGCGGCCGTCCCGCGCTGGGCCCGGAAACGGCCGGTGGCGGCGATCGCGGACAGCGTGCTGAGCGGTGCGATGAGTGCGATGGCCGGCAGCAACGCGTCGGCGATCTGGGCACCCGATCCCGGCAGGGCCAGCGGATTGGGCCGCCCGGGGAAGTCGATGAGCTCGGAGCCGAAGACCGTCCAGATCAGCAGTGCGATGAGCACGAGCACGTCGACGATCAGCACCGGCCACCAGCGGCGGGACGGGAGCCGCCCGGTCGGGAACAGCAAGATGCCGACCGTCGGGATCAGTGCGACGCCCGGCACCCACGGCCAGCCGTCGAACCAACCGGCCCAGGACGCGCCGGGCACGTCGTTGGCGAAGCCACCGGTCGCGCAGGCGTAGGCGCACGTGCCCAGCGGCAGACTGACGCCGGCGGCGAGCAGGATCCATCCGATCGGACCGCCGCTGCGGGCCTGGACGGCGGCCGCGCCGACCAGCGTCACCGGCAGGAAGGTCGCCGCGATGAGCGCGCACACGATGTCGAGCGGATGGGGTCGCCACGCGAGCGTGGCCAGCATCGCGCCCGCGCCGAGGACGGCACTGGCGGCCACCGCGGCGCGGGCGGTGGCGACGCGGAGATTCACACCCGGTGATTCTCCGCGCCGCGGCACCGTCACGTCAGTGGCCGGACGACGGAACCGCTGCGACGTCCGGCGCGCTGACCTGGGCCGTCCGGTCACCCGCGGTCCGCACCAGCGCCGCCGCACCGGCCGCACAGGTCGCGGTCAGCAAGAGGTACCCCACGACAGTCACTGGCCGGACCCCGGCCGCGGTGCCACCGATCTCCGCGAACGGATACAGGGCCAGGCAGACGCCCGCCCAGCGAGGCAAGCGGCCCGCCCGCCAGAGCGCGATGCCGAGCAGCACCAGTCCTAAGACGTGACCGACGAGAAAGAGCAGCGTGCTCGCCGAGACCACGCCCTGCTCGGTGTAGGCCTGAATTCCCGACGCAGGGATGCCTGCCAGGTACATCGGATCGGGCGCCAGGACGTAGGCCACGCCGGGAAGCGTCGTGGCGACCGCGATCAGCGTGGCCACCCAGCCCAGCTTCGTCGTGCGGGCCCCGGCGAAGTACCCGAGGAGGACGACCACCGGCACGAAGAACAGGATCGTCAGATCGAGCCAGGCGGCCGCCTCCATCCGGCCCGGTGCGGCCGCCGCTGCCGCTACGTTGTCCGCCGCCGTTCCGGCGCTGCTCACCGGGGACACCAGGAACTGCACCAGCTGACCGACCGAGCCGACAGCCAGGCACACCAAGGCGGTGCTGACCTCACGTTTACGCCACATCGACTTCTCCTCCACCCGAGCCTGTTAGGGAGAAGAATCCGGGCGGCGTGTCCCGGCCGACAGACGCGGATGTCCCGCCTGCCCGGGATTCCGACCTCCCTCTACTCGGCCCCGACGATCGCTGTCTGGTGAGCCGTCACGCCGACGACCCCGACGACGCCGACGACCCCGAGGGCGCGATCAGCGGCAGCACGCCCACCGCCGAGCCGACCGGTGTGCCAGCAGTGGTATCAGCGGCAGGGTCGTAGAGATGACACGCCACTCGCCCGCCGTCACTGGCCACGTGTACGGGCGGACGTTCCGTCCAGCACCGCTCCTCCGCGAAGACGCACCTGGGGGCGAAGGGGCAGCCCTCCCCCAGCGCCGGCTCAGGCCGTGGGTCGCGACTACGGCGTGGTTCGGCCTTGGCAGGCCGGTTCATACCTGGCGAGGCGGCTACCAGAGCCTGGGTGTAGGGGTGGCGCGGATGGCGCGCCACCGTCTGGGCCGGACCGTCCTCCAGTACCTGGCCGCGGTAGAGAACCACGATCCAGTCAGACATGTAGCGCACGACGTCGAGGTCGTGCCCGACGAAGCAGTAGCTGAGGGCACTGGTGCGCTGAGCCTCTTTGAGCACATTGAGAACCTGCGCCTGGACCGATACATCGAGCGCACTCACCGGCTCGTCGCAGATGATCAGCCGCGGATCGCTCATGAGCGCGCGTGCGATGGCCACCCGCTGTCGCTGTCCGCCCGAGAGGCGCCCCGGATAGCTCGCGGCGACCGTCCGCGGCAGTCCCACTTGGTCAAACAGGTGGGTGAGCCGGGCGAACGTCTCGCTCCGCACCCGCCGGCCCCTCGGCACCTCCCCGGCGACGCTCACCGCCACCGGCAAAGACGGGTTGAGCGAGCTGTAGGGATCCTGGAACACGGCCCGGATCTGACCCGGAGCCCGGCGCTGGTGGCGGTGCTCGTCGCCCGTCACGTCGCGGCCCTCGAAGAGGATCCGGCCGCTGCTGATGGGCACCAGTCCGAGGATGGCCCGGCCGATCGTCGTCTTTCCGGAGCCCGACTCCCCGACCAGGCCGAGCGTCTGGCCCGGGCGGATCGCGAGGCTCACGCCGGACACCGCTGTCACACGATGGGCCCCACGGCGGTACGTGATGGTGAGGTCGGAGACCTCGAGGACAGGCGTCTCAGACATTTGCCGAGACCTCCTTCTGTTCACTGCCGGCGCGCAGCGGTCTCACACAGCGGACGGCGTGCTCGTCCGCCATCTCCGTGAGTCCGACCGGCGCCGTCCTGCAGGACTCGGTGCTGTAGTCACAGCGAGACGCGAAACGGCAGCCCACCGGCCACTCGCCGGGCGTCGAGACCGACCCGCGGATCGTGGGAAGCGGGAGGTCGTCATCGAGGATGTCGGACGGCCGGCACGCCAGAAGCGCCGACGTGTAGGGGTGTGCCGGCTCGTGCGTGATCCGGTCCAGCCGACCGTGCTCAACCAGCTCCCCGGCGTACATGACCAGGGCCCGGTCACAGACCTGTGCCACCACGCCCCAGTCATGGCTGACGAGAAGGACCGCCATGCCGAGCTCTTCCTGGAGGGAGCGCAGCAGTGAGAGGATCTCGGACTGGACGGTGACGTCGAGGGCCGTGGTCGGTTCATCGGCGATCAGGAGCCGCGGACGCGTCGCGATCGCACGAGCAATCCCGATCCGCTGTGCCATCCCGCCCGAGAGCTCGTGCGGATAGTGTCTGGCCACTGCCGCCGGGTTCGGCAGTTGGACCTGCTCGAGCAGCTCCAGTACTCGCGCCTCCGCCGCCTTGCGCGAGACATTGTCGCTGGCCTGCACGATCCGCCTGAGCAGGACACCGACGCGTAGCGTCGGATCGAGCGCTGTCATCGGATCCTGCGCGATGTAGCTCACCGCACGGCGGCGGTAGTCGTAGAGGGGACGCCCGGACAACGCCGCTACATCGCGGCCTTCGAACTCGATGACGCCCCCGGTGATCTGGCCGCCCTGCGGAAGGAGGCGCGCGATGGCACGCGAGATCGAGCTCTTGCCGCAGCCCGACTCCCCCACGATGCCGACCGACTCGCCGGGCGCGATCGCGAAACTGACGTCGCTCGCGACGCACGTGGATCCGCCGTCGACGGAATGGGCCACGGAGACGTGACGCAGGGTGAGTAGTGCGGGCTCACCATGATCGATCGCGACCTCTTGGTCGCCCTGCCCGGCGGACGGCTCCCACAGGCCGGGCCGCTTCGTCTCGATCTTCCGTGACCTGCGACGTGACGGCGGGGCACCACTCCATGCCTCGACGGCCGCGTCCCGGATGCCGTCACCGACGAGGACAAGGGCGAGCGAGACCAGTCCCAGCGCCAGGCCGCCCGCCAGCAGTGGCCACGGGCTGGTGTTGAGCACCTGCGACCCTTCGGCGATCATCGAGCCCCAGTCAGGGTCGGGCGGATCTGCCCCGAAGCCGAGGAACGAGAGGCCGACGGTGAATTGGAGCGCGATGGCAGCAGCCAGGGCGCCCTGGACCAGAACCGGGCCGATCACCCGCGGCAGGACGTCGCGGAAGATGATCCGCCGTGCCGGCAGCCCGGCGACGACCGCCGCATCGACGAAGAGCTCACCCTTTACCGCCAGCGCCGGTCCTCGGACATTGCGCACGATGGGGGGCGCCAGCAGGAACCCCAGAGCGACCATGGCTAGGGCGGGGTGGCCGGAGAAGACCGACACCACGACGAGCATCACCACCATGGCGGGCAGCGAGAGCCCGATGTCGGTCAGGCTCATCGCCGCGCGGTCGACCCAGCCACCGAGGTACGCCGCCACCATCCCGAGCGGGACAGCGATGGCGACGGCGACGACACTGACGAGTGCGGCGTGGAAGAGCGTGCTGCGACCGCCGTAGAGGAGGCGGGTCAGCAGGTCGCGTCCGAGCTGATCCGTACCGAGGAGATGGTTGGCGCTGGGACCGGTCAGGCTGTTGCTCAGGTCGGTCTCGTTCGGGCCGGACCCGGTGAGCAAAGGCGCGAGAATGCACGCCGCGACGATCACGACCAGGAGGACCAGCGACGCGGTGGCCAGACCGTTGCGGAAGTATTGGCGAGCGACGAGCCGCAGGGGGTTCGGCGGCGGGGTTGCGACGGGACCTGTTGCAGCGTCGTTCACCGGACACGCACCTTCGGGTTGAGCCATCCGTAAGCGAGGTCGACGACGAGGTTCGTCGCGACTACGGCCAGACAGAAGACGACCGCGACGCCCTGGAGCATGGTGATGTCGCCGGTCTGGGCGGAGTTGACGGCGAGTCCACCGAGGCCAGGCAGGACGAAAACGGACTCGATCAGCACCGTCCCGCCGAACATTCCGATGAACAAGACGCCGGTCACCGTCACGATGGGAATCGCCGCGTTGCGAAGCGCGTGCCGGAACACGATCTGGCGCTCCGAGAAGCCATCCGAACGCAGGACCGTGATGAACTCGCGGCCCATCACCTCGCGCAGGGCATCACGCGTCTGCTTCGCCACCGCGGTGGTCCCCATCACCGCCAGCGCGACGACGGGAAGCACGAGCGAGCGCAGCCAGTCCGGGGGCGAGTCGCCGAAGGCGACGTACCCGGTGGCCGGGAGCCAGCCGAGCTTCACGGCGAAGAGATAGACCAGCATGAGACCGAGCCAGAAGTTGGGAATGACGTAACCGGCCACCGCCAGCACGTCGGTGACCCGGCCGAGCGCGCGTCCCCCCAGGGCGCTCACCATTCCCAGACAGACGCCGACGACCGCTGCGACGAGGGTGCCGAGTAAGACCAACGAAAGGGTCGTGGGGAGCCGCGCTCCGATCGCCTCGCCGACATTCTGCGAGGTCACCGCGGAGGTTCCGAGATCGCCTCGGATCGCATGCTCCAGCCAGTGCCAATACTGCACGGCGATCGGGTCGTCGAGCCCGAGCTTCGCGTTGAGCGCGGCGACCGACTCCGGGGTGGCTGAGCTGCCGAGGAGCGTGGCTGCCGGGTCGCCGGGGGCGACGGCGGTGAGCACGAAGGTCAGGGCGGAGACGACGAGCAGCAGGGGCACCGCCAGAGCGAGGCGGCGAAGGATCAGCAGGATCACGCC
The DNA here is from genome assembly GCF_044454545.1 of Cryptosporangium sp. NPDC051539. Lineage (NCBI taxonomy): Bacteria > Bacillati > Actinomycetota > Actinomycetes > Cryptosporangiales > Cryptosporangiaceae > Cryptosporangium > Cryptosporangium sp. NPDC051539. The sequence goes on from NZ_JBITDV010000003.1 coordinate 217,081, forward strand.
GAGTCGCCGCCCGTCGCCCTCGGAACACGTCTGCCTGCGTAACCGTCCCGCTGCATGCTCACGCACGCGCCGATCCCGGCGACGCAGGTGGTGGCGAAGCCTCGCGCGGTCGCCATCGACAAGGCTCGGCACAACAGTGTGGCTCGAGTTGACACGTCTCCTCCTGAGTTCTCGGTCTGCTGTCGGACATTAGCGACAAGATACGACGCAGGTCACAGACGCGTGGATCATTCGAACGGCTCGGCTGCGCCGAGCGCGACGACGAGGGCTGCCCGGGATCGACACCGCGCGGGTGGGTCACCGCCTGGATGCCGTCCCCAGCGAGCTCGTCATGGACGGCCGCCATCGGCGAGCACGAGGTCGCAACGGTATCCGCACCGAGGATCCCAGCGGCCCGCGAGCGACTTCGGATCCCGCGCGCTGAACAGCGGAGATGTCAGCGGATACGGTGTAGAGGGCCCAGTAGCCGAGTGTCGCGAACGGGCCGGGAGCGTTCGCCGTTTCGCGGTCCGGAGGGTCGCCCGAGGTCGTGATGGTCAGCGTTCCATCCGCCGTGGCACTCAAGCCCTCGGAGACGGCTGCGGACTTCGCCACGATGTCGGCGAGTAAGTACGCCGCCTGGCACCGAAGGTATCCCATGGACAACGTGCACCTCGGCCGAATGTAGGACGTTAGCAACGTTACCGTAACGTCGATCACGTCGGTGGTCAATGGTCGGCACAGCCCAGCTGGGCATGTGGTGTAATGGCGGACATTCAAGAATCGCTGAATGTCGGACAGCATGACACGCGGTGGCACCGCGGGTCGAAGTCGCCACCGTCAGCCTCGGCCTCGAGGCAGCGACGGTAGAGGTCCGGCACGTTGATCCGGCGGAGCACGCGCTGGGCGTGGTGCCCGGTCGATCGGCCGCCGTCATGACTCCCGCGGAAGCGGCTGATCGACTCGTCGAGTGCGTGCTCGACACCCCCCTCGTCCCCGCGCAGGGCGCGGACGACAGACCCGATCAGCTCGTCCTCCGCATCCATCGGCTCACCGCCCTCCCCGGTGGGCACGGCCGGCCCCGGTGAGCGGGGAGCGTCCGAGGGAACACCGCGTCGAACGACCGGCGGAAGAGCACGTCGTGGCTGGTGCCCTTGATCAAGCCGACTCACAGCCCCGCGGAGTTCCCAGTCTTCTCCCGGGTGGCGTTCGATCCGAGGTCCGGCGGGCTTGATGGCAGAAATCCGGAGTACCCGCCGGCTCTGCGTGGAGCCAGGTTCGGGGCGGCGAGGCATCGCGCGGTCGAGTGTCGCTGTGGCCAACGCTCGCCCGCGTCCGGGAGACGGTCCTGCACGGGCCCGAGCACGGATCGGCGTCATCCGGCGCTGCGGGCCAGACGGTGCTCCTACGACTCGGCACGGCCGCACGTCTCACTCGACCCACACAAAACGATCCGCTCGCTGCCCGAGGTTGACGCAGGGAATGTCCTAGCGCTCCTCGGCCCGAGAACCGGAAATCCTGACCTAATTGTCAGGTATTAAGAAAAATTAAATGTCTGACACTTAACCCAGGCGGACTGCCAGCACAAACTAGGCCTGAGCTTGGTGCGCGCTGGACCGTTGACGCAGATTGTGGTCAAGGTTAGGTTGATGGCCGCTAACATCGAACATTAGACAGGGGTGTCTATGTCCGTCATAATTACCCGACGCCGGGCGGCGGCTGTGCTCGCTGGCGTCGTGGTGTTGGCATCCGGCGTCTCCGCCTGCTCGAGCGGCTCCTCAGCCGGGGACGCGACGCTGACCATCTCGGTCTCGGGCGATCCGCTCAATCTCGATACGGCGAACTGCGTCCCGGTGATCTTCTGCAGCGTCGCGTACGACTCCTTGATCCACATCTCTCCCTCTACTGGCGAGCTGAAGCCAAATCTGGCCGCCTCCTGGGCGTGGGTCGACAAGGAGCACCGCACGCTCCGCCTGACGCTTCGTCAGGGGGCGAAGTTCGGGGACGGCACGCCGCTGAATGGTCAGGCCGCGGCCGCGTCGCTGAACTCGTACCTCCAGGCGCCGGGGCCGTTCGCCGCGCTGAGCTACCCGCTGAAGAAGGCTGAGGCCGCCGGATCGGACAAGGTCGACGTGCAGTTCGCGGAGCCCGTCTCCACCCGCAACGCCCTCTACATGCTCTCCGGCCAAAACGGTCTCGGATATGTGGTGGGTCCGAAGAGCGCCGCCGACCGCAAACTCTTGCTCGCGGACACGGACGGCATCGGGCCTTACAAGCTTGATCCCACCCAGACCACCAAGTCGGTCCAGTACGTCTACGTCCCGAATCGCGAGTACTACAACCAGGACGCGATCAAGTACGAAAAGATCGTCCTGAAGCAGGTGATGAACCCGCAGACCCGGCTGAACTCGATCAGGTCGGGCGAGGTGGACTGGGCTCTCAACATCGCCCCGACGGATGTCTCCGCCGTCAAGCAGAGCGGCGCCGCGATTGCTCGCGGTCCGCTCGGGTCATTTGCCTCGATGGCGCTGGTCAAGCGCACAAAGGGCCCCTTGGCCGACGAGCGGGTTCGCCAGGCCCTCGCCTACGCGACTCCGCGCCAGGACATCGCCAAGGCGATCTTCGGGACCGACGCGGTCCCGACCAGTTCCTACATAGCCAACGGCGCGGAGGGCTACAACGCCGGCGACGTGAACCGGTACGCGTACAACCCGCAGAAGGCACGGCAGCTGCTCGCCGAGGCGGGGTACGCCAACGGACTGAAGATCCAGGTCTTCGACCCCGCGTTCTTCGATCCCTCGAGCGCCGTTGGTCAGGCGCTCAAGGCTGCGTATCAAAAAGTCGGCGTGACGCTCGATCTCGTGCCCAGCGACGCGTCCCCGGGAGTGGTCGCCCAACAGATCAGCAAGTACGACGCGGTGATCATGACCAACGGCGCGAACGGCCTCTCGCAGGCGGTCTACACCATGTTCCGGCCGATGGGGTTGGCGAACCCGCTGAGCGTCCCCCTCGATCCCCAGCTGGTCACTCTGATGCACGCGGCTGCCACTACCGCAGACACCAAGGATCAGGAGGCGAAGATGAGGACGGCCACGGCGCGCCTCGACGAGCTGGTCTACGCGGTCCCGATCGCCAGCATTCCCACCCTGCAAGCCATCAGCTCGAAGGTCAAGAACGTGAGCAAGACTTTCTGGACCATCGAAATGAACCCGTTCAGCCCTATCGCGAACGAGGCCTGGCGTCCGGAGAAGTGACACGGGTGTCCCCGTCCGCTTCGGACGGGGACACCCGAAGTTGACCGGCGGGCAGAAGAGGGGAGGCAAGAGCAAATGTTCTACGGCGAAGGCCGCGTGAGCGATCCGAGCCTCTTCGTCCGCGACGACCCGGCCGGCGCGCTCGACGTGTCAGTCCAGACGCAGGTGCTTGATGTCATCAAGGACGCGCCGTGCGCCGGTTCGCTCAGCTGCGCCTCGTGCCGCACCTCTGATTACGACCGGAGAATCACAGCTCATGCCCGAGTCCGAACGCCGACGTCAGTCGGTACTGCGCATCTATGACGCCCTGACGGCCGGACGCCTCCACGTCGAGAGCGGCGATGTCCTCGAGACGATCTTCTCTCCAGAGGCCCGCCATCACCGCTCCTCCCAGCCGCTCAGCGATGGGCCGGCCGGAGCGCGTCAGCTCTACCTGGAGCTGCAGACTCGCCTTCCCGGAGTTGTCGCAACGGTGAAGCGAACCGTCTCTGATGAGGAGTTCGTGGCCGTGCACTGGCAGGCTTCAACGGATCCGGGTGACGAGTTCAGCGGTGAGTCCTGGTGTGAATTCTTCCGCTTCGCCGGCGACCAGGTCGCGGAGCACTGGCAGCTCCACGCCGCCGTGCCGTCGAGCACGGTCAGCGGAAGGTCAGTGTTCAGCGATGCCTACCAGCGCACTCACGGTACGGGGCACGGGGAAGCCGCTATGACGGAGATCAACCGCGAGGTCGCGTCGGCGGCCTTCGCCCGATTCATCGAGTTCGACCACACCGTCGTGGCTGATCACTGGGGCGAGGTCTACCTCCAGCACAACGAGAACATCCCTGACGGTCCTGAGGCCATCCGCCGCTCCCTGGAGGAAATCGGCGGCCTTCCGGATGAGTTCAGACCGAGCTTCACGGTGGTCGTCACTGTCGCCGAAGGCGATCTGGTGTGGTTCCTCGAGCATGTCCGCGTCGGAAAGGTGACCGGCCTCGGTGTCGACATCTTCCGACTGGTCGATCGCCGGATCGTGGAGCACTGGGACATCCCGGCGCTCACACCCGGATCCACGCCCTGACGGCACGTCCGTGGCCATCCGGTCCCGTCCACACCGGGTGCCGGCCTCCGCAGCCGGCCGAGCGAACCGGCCGGTGAGGTCCTCGGGCAGCGCGCGCTCACCGCGGGCGGAATGGCGCGACCAGCGTGCGCACCGCGTCGGTCGACCCCCAGTCGTCGTCGAACATCGCCATCAACGCGAGATGCTGACGCAGCTGGACGTAGGCGAGACGGTCGACCCAGCCGGACTCCGCGCCGGTCAGCTCGCCGTAGACGGCGAAGAAACGCTCGGCCTCCGGAGGACGCGGCGTCGCCCACACGTGCGCCAGGTCGACGTCGGCCCACATGTACGAGACGGCCGGGTCGATGACGGCCGGTGTCCCGTCGGCGGTGGCCAGGATGTTCTGCGTCCAGAAGTCGCCGCGGGTCAGGCAGGCGGGACGGACGGGCAGGAGATCCGGCAGCTCCACACACAGCCGTTCGAGCGCGACGCGATCGGTGGCGTCGAGCTTCGCGGCGACCCGTGGCTCGGGCAGCCAGCGCAACACCCGGTGCTCGGCGAAGAACGCGAACCCGTCGTGGCGCCAGGCGTTGCGCTGCGGCATCGATCCGAATGCTGCCCGGGCGGACCCAGCCGGACCGGGCCACCTCCGGCGAAGCGCGTCGCGCCAGCTGCACACCGCAGCTAGTCAAAGTCGATCAGGCGGCGAACTTTCACCGATGACGGTCACGCATGGCCGGGAGCAGCCGTCCCCACCGCCGTTGAGTGCGTCGTTCCCGCTGGCCCGGAGCTACCGCGTGCGTGAGGGACGACCAGGCCATCGGGGACAGTGGCGTGCCCGCCGTACTGCTCGATACGGCGGTCCATCCCGGGCATCAGGTTTCCGGCACGCGGAGCGGACTCCGTCCCCGAGTATTGATGAGATCTGACATCGCGTGGGGGTACGACGTCGGCGACGAGTACGCCCACGTCACGACGAACGTCAGCCCATCTGTTCCGAGCGCCCCGTCGACATCTTCTCCACGGTCCACGTAAAGCGTGTGGTCGATCCGGCAACGGACAAGGTGCCCTTCGAGCAGCCCTGAAGGACCACTCCACGCGGCAGATGAGCGCATAGATAGCCTGCCTACCGGACGGAATCAGCTCGTCGGCCGACCCATCGACGTGTCCACAGTGGGGCCGTTAGCCATACTCGTGGCCGTGGGCTTTTCCGGTACGTTCCTTGTAGCCGCCAGCGTCCGGCCGCTTCCTGAATTGGATGGCGCACGACACCTCGCTGGCCACAGCGTATGGCACGGCGTCGGCGCAGAAGGTTGGCAGTTGGTTCAGCTCCACCACGCCCCAGCGGACTGGCGGCCACCGATGACTGGTGCCGACGACCAGGACGATCTGCTGGTGTCGCTGCTGGCGCAGACCGGCCGGCCGGTACTGGCCGGCATCGTGCTCCACAGCGACGGCGCTCAGGTCATCGGCTACAGCCCGCAGGCCGGCCGATGGAGCGGCTGGCTGATGCTGGAGCGACTGGTCGACTATCTCGGCTCGCCGTACACCGATTGCCTGGACGTGGGTGAGCATGAGGACCTACCCGCAGACCTCGATGAATTCTGGTCCGACCGCTACCACGAAGCATGTCGCCCGCTCTACGAGCTGGCCCCACCCGCCGCCATCGCCGCGCCACACGCCGTCGCTTGGGCGACCGAGGCGGGATACACCCCGAGCGTTGAAGCTGTGGAGGCGGTGCTGGACGGCGGCGCGACCTTCGCCGAAGACCACTTCCTCAAACTACTGACCACCCTTGGGCTGCCAACGTTCGAAACCTCCTGAAACCACAGGGCACGACTCTCTAATCACGGCAGTTGAGTACGCGTATGGGCCGCGCCGGGCAGGGTCTCGACGCGGTGACATCAACCGGCGCCCAGGAAAACGTCGATCTTGTCTCGTTGGCGAACAAAGAAGTAATTCGCGTCTCGAAGCACGTAGCGAGCAGGCCTGCCCACTAGGAAAGTCTTGTATGCCTTTACCTGATTCTCCCGTTCGAAACCTCGATCAGGATCCGGGAGGTGTTCAAATGGCCGGAAGACTAATTGTGCGAAATGGGCGAAGGGATCCGAAAGACGCTGCTCCTCAGCGAGGCGCTCCATGGGATGCTCGAGCATCTGCGTCAACTGATGGCCCACTCGGTTACGTGCCAGACGTAGACCGGCAACGACGCGTCCGTGCGGATCCTCGTTCCGGTGTTGCTCGTAATCTTTCGGATCCGACCTACCGTGTCGGTAGTGTTCGTCCAACGCGAATATCCACCAAAGCGTCTCGCCGAACGATGCGTAAATGCGAGCCGCTTCTAGCCGTTGATGGTCATGCTGAAAGCGGCCGTGCGCAGCAATGAAAGCGTCTCGCGCAAGATCCGATTCGACGTTGTTCGACCCCATCCCTCAATTATTCACAACATTTACAGGGCGGGCAAACTGGATACTTTGGCGCACTGTCATCGGCAGTTGCGAGCGTCAACTCCGACCTTGCTCTCCCGGCCGCGGGGCGCTCCCGGCGCTCGGCCTGCACCTGCAACGAGGGGCGAAACGGGCGCGGCCTCGTCCGCGGCCGGCCGAGCGGCCACGGTGGTTCGGCATTCGACTGCCGGATGCCCGATCCGGACGGCCACTTCCGGCAGGTCCGCCGGAGCGGCTTTCGATCGAAGATGGCGGCCCGGCGTGCCCGCGCTCAGACACAGAGACGAGCCCCTGGGAGGACCGGCGCCGTCTGGCAGTCGGGTCGTCGCGCATGACGCCGGAATCGCCGGGCGCACCGTCCTGATCGAGTTCGACAGCTTCGAGCAGGCCGTAGCGGCACGCGGGAGCGCGGTCTGCCGCGAAGCGCTGGCCGCGCATTCGGGCGCCTTCGAAGATCGGCCCAGCCGCGTGGTCTGCGTCGAGGTCAAGGCCCCCGCCTCGGCCCGGACGACTTCCGCAGCCCACGCCGGCTCCCCGCCCGACCACCTGCCGACGCCAGCGGATCGGAATCTCGTTTCAGTATGAGAAACGCCATCTCTATTGACGCGACGCCCGTAGTTCCCTAGATTCGCCGAAACGACTTGCGTCGGACCTGAGGAGCCCTCATGACCACGGAGAACGCCGCCTGCGGCGCTTCTGCCGTGTTCGAGCGCTCGGTCCGTCTCGCGCCCGAGCCGCGTCATCGTTCGATGCGCCTCGGCACCGCGGCCGGCAAAACCACCTGCCGCTGGTAGCTGGCTCCGGAGTCTCGGGGCCGAAGTCTGTCCGTCGTCAGCTGACGGACGAATCCCAATGCCCCGACCACGCCATGCGTGCCGGGGCTTCGTGTCTCCGCCCGATGGCGTGCGCCCAGCCGTTCCCGCACACCTGGAGGCACACTCATGCAACCGATCGTCGGCCCGTTCGCCTGGCGCGGCGCGGACCTCTCGACCGACCACGGCTGGATCGTCGAACTGACCTCCGAGCAGGTCGACGAACTCCGTACCGTCGGCGAGCGATTCGTCGAGGACGACCCTGACCTGCGCACGGTCACCGCCACCGACTATCCGCTGCCCCGCAGCGCGGAGGCGATCGCCGCGTTCGGCGAGTCGCTCGACCGGGGCCGCGGATTCGTCCTGGTCCGGGGCCTGCCGACCCACACCTACGACGACGCCCTGGCCGGCGCGATCTTCTACGTGATGGGCCTGCACCTGGGCGTCCCGATGCGGCAGAACGAGCTCGGCGACCTACTCGACCACGTCATCGCCACCTCGGACAAGACCCTCGAGGAGGCCGACGCCCTGCCGTCCCGCGTGCGCGACCGGCTCGACTTCCACTCCGACTCCTCCGACGTCGTCGCGCTGATGTGCCTGCGGGCGGCCAAAGAGGGCGGCGCGAGCAGCCTGGTCAGCGGCGCGACGCTGTTCAACGAGGTGCTCTCCCGGCGCCCGGACCTGGCGGCGTTGCTGCTCGAGCCCTGGTACTTCGACTGGCGCAAGCAGGACCCGGACGCGCCGGCCGACTACTACACCTCGCCGATCGTCAGCTGGACCGGCGGCGTGTTCAGCATGTACGCGGGCACGTCGATGATCCGCTCCGCGCAACGCCACGACGGCCTCCCGCGGCTGACCGCGACACAGAACGAAGCCCTGGACCTCCTCGACGCGATCACCCACGAACCAGGCATCGCGCTCGACATGGACTTCCGGCCGGGTGACGTCCAATGGCTGCTCAACTACGCGGCCCTGCACTCCCGGACGTCGTTCGTCGACCACCCGGAACCCGAGCGGCGCCGCCATCTGCTCCGGCTCTGGCTCAAGCGCGACGTCGGGCGCCCGCTCGTCCCCGGCTTCGGCAAGCACGTCGTCGTCGGCCGCGAGGAGTCACGCACCGCGGACGACAGCAAAGGCAACTTCCGCATCGCTGACGCAGTCCTGCCCCGCCACGACTGGGGCCAGTAACCCCCACACCCCGATTCGGAGCTCCCCTGATGAACAGACGATTCAGAATCGCCGCCACCCTCACCGCCCTCACCCTCGCGGTGACCGCATGCGGCGACGGCGGCACCGACACCGCCGGCGGCGGCCCCGCCACGATCAAGGTCACCTCGTTCGGCTGCGAGATCTGGAACACCTGGGCCGAGGCCAAGGGCGTCTTCGCCAAGCACGACCTCAAGGTGGAACTGGTCAAGTCCACCGGCGGCTCCGCCGCCGTCGCCGCGGTGCTCTCCGGCGCCGCCGACCTGGGGTACGTCAACGGGTACTCGGCGATCAACGCGTACAACACCGGGTTCCCGATCGAGATGGTCGCCGGCGCGAACACGAACGCGACGCCCCCGGCGAAGCCCGCGCAGGGTGTCTTCGTCGGTACGAATTCCCCGCTGCAGTCCGCGAAGGACCTGGCCGGGAAGACGATCGCGGTCAACGAGCTCAACGGTCTCAACCAGATCGTCACGTCGACCTGGCTCAAGCAGAACGGCGTCGACGTCTCCAGCGTCCGGTTCGTGGCGCTGCCGTTCTCCGACCAGGTTCCGGCCCTGCTCTCCGGCAAGGTCGACGCCGCCCAGCTCGGATACTCGCTGCTCGGCGACAACAACGGCAAGGTGCGCAGCCTCGCCGACCCGTTCGCGTCGGCCGGCACGGTCTACATCGCCACCTACGTGGCGTCCAAGGCCTTCGTCGCCAAGGGCGACACCGCGAAACGCTTCCACGACGCGATGGTCGAAACCATGGACGCACTGGGCAAACCGGAGAACACCGTCGAGTCGTTCGAGCTGCTCTCGGCCTGCCAGAAGGTACCCGCCGACGTGCTCGAGGCCCAGCCGCAGAACGCGTTCTCACCCTCGATCGACCTGGCCGCGCTGAACACCATGGCGGCCCAGATGGTCGAGCAGAAGATCCTGCCGAAGAAGCCCGAGCTCGATGCCTTCGTCCCTGAATTCGCCCGGTCCTGAACCGACCGGCACCGCGAGAGGAGGCGGCATGACGACCACGGAAGCCGCACCCCCCGCCCTGTCCGCCGGCGCACCCTCGACGGTGCGCCGGCGGCGCCCGGTCCCCGACTGGGTGCTGAGCGTCGCCGGGGCGGTCACCATGCTCGTCGTCTGGGATCTGGCCGTCCGCACCGGCGCGGTCTCCGACGACTCGCTCCCCTACCCCGCCGACATGCTGGCCCGCGCCGGCGAGCTGCTCGTCGACCCCGAGTTCCTGACCCAGACCGGCCACACCCTGTGGGCCTGGTTCGCCTCGCTGGCGTTGGCGAGCGTCGTCGCCATTCCGCTCGGCCTGCTGATGGGCTACTTCGCGACGCTCTACCGGCCCGCGTCGACCGTCGTGCACGCCGGCCGGTCGATCCCGTCGACAGCGTTCCTTCCGGTCGCGATCCTGATGTTCGGCCTCGGATTCCAGATGAAGCTCGCGCTGGCGATCTACGCGATCTTCTGGCCGATCCTGCTCAATGCGATGTACGGCGTCCGCGACGCCGAGCCGCAGATGCTCACCGCGGGTCGCAGCATGGGCTGGAACCGCTTCCGGCTCCTCACCCGCATCGTGCTGCCGTCCGCGGCACCGTCGATCGCGACCGGCATCCGCGTCGCCAGTTCGATCGCGCTGATCGTGGTGCTCTCCACCGAGCTGCTCGGCGCCACGACCGGCATCGGCACCGTGATCACCACGTACCAGCAGGCGCAGCGCCCCGACTTCGTCTACGCCGGGATTCTGCTCACCGGCCTGCTCGGCGTCGTCGTCTACTACGCGTTCACGTTCGCTGAACGCGCGCTACTGCCGTGGGCGAACGCCCAGCGGGGAGGCTCCCGATGAGGAGGGTCCTGCGCCCACTGCAGTGGGTCTGGTTGCTCGCCGTCGTGCTCCTCGTGTGGGAACTGCTCACCCGGACGGTGGCCCAGTCGTTGTTCGTCCCGCCGGTGTCGGACATCTTGCGGACGTTCGGCACGACGTGGTTCGCCGGCTCGCCGGGAACCCTCTTCCTGAGCGAGGAATTCCGGACGAACGTGCTGCCGAGTATCGGGCGGATCGCCGCCGGGTACACGATCGCGTCCGTGGTCGGGATCTGCGGCGGCATTTTGCTCGGCGTCTGGCGTCCGGCCGGTGCGTTCTTCAACCCGCTGATCCGGCTCGGCATGTCCGTGCCGGTCACCGCGCTGCTGCCGCTGGCGATCGTCGTCTTCGGCATCACCAACAGCATGAACGTGTTCCTGATCGCGCTCGGCTGCCTCTGGCCGATACTGATCAATGCCTACGACGGCGCCCGCGGCATCGACGGCACGATGACCCTCACCGCCCGCAGCATGCAGCTGTCGCGGCGCCGCTACTTCCTCAGCGTGCTGCTGCCCGGCGCCAGCCCCGCGATCGTCGCCGGCATGCGGGTCAGCGTCGGCACCGCGATGGTGCTCATGGTCGTCTCCGAGCTCTACGCCGCCACCTCCGGCCTCGGCTACTACCTCACCCAGCAGCAGCGGCTGTTCCGGTTCCCGCAGCTCTGGTCGGCGATCCTGCTCATCGCCCTGATCGGAATCCTCGCCAACGCCGCGTTCGCCGCCCTCGAGCGGTCGGCACTGCGCTGGCACCACGTCGCCCGGGGAGAGTCCCAATGACCACCGCCGTCCTCGAGGTCGCCGGCCTCGGCAAGTCCTACCGCTCCCGCGCCGGAGACGTCCCCGCCGTCCGCAGCATCACCTTCGACGTGAAACCCAACGAATTCGTCTCGGTCGTCGGCCCGTCCGGCTGCGGAAAGACGACGCTGATGATGTGCATCGCGGGTCTGCTACCGCTGTCGCGGGGGTCGGTGACCTTCCGCGGCACACCGCTGGACAAGCCCCGCGACGGCGTCGCGGTCGTCTTCCAGGACTACAGCCGCTCCCTGTTTCCCTGGCTCACCGTCGCGAAGAACGTCGCCTTACCGCTCAAGGACCGCAAGGTTCCCCGAGCGGAGATCAAGACCCGCGTCGCCCAGGCCCTGGAGATGGTCGGGCTCGGACACGCCGCCGACCTGCATCCCTGGCAGCTCTCCGGCGGTATGCAGCAGCGCGTCGCGATCGCCCGCGGCCTCGTCGTCCACCCCGAAGTGCTCATCATGGACGAACCGTTCGCCTCCGTCGACGCCCAGACCCGCACGTCGCTCGAGGACCTGCTGCTGACGATCTGGACCGAGACCGGCACCACCGTCTTGTTCGTGACCCACGACATCGACGAGGCCGTCTACCTCTCCGATCGGGTCGTCGTGCTCTCCCAGGGTCCGTCGACGGTCGTCGCCGACATCCCGATCGGCCTCGAACGCCCCCGCGACCAGGTCACCACCAAGCAGACCGCGCTCTTCGGGGAACTGCGGGGCGAGGTCTACAGCCTCGTGATGGCGTCGGAACGGCGCTCGTCACTGGCCGGAAGCTGACCGAACGTCCCCGCGGGGGAGCACTCAGACGACCGGAACGGGAGGAGGTTTCAGCAGTGTGCGGTCCCCGTCGGCGCCGTGGCCGAGGGCGGCGGCGACGTCCTCGTGCGGGGTTCCCAATCGGACCGCGCTGATCTCGTCCAGTTGCCGGTAGTGCTGGTCGCCGAGTTCGACGTGCCGGGATCCCAGGTATTCCTCGAGTTGGGCCGGCGTGCGCGGGCCGACGATCGGGACGAGGGCCGTGGGTGCCAGCGCCGCCCTGCGCCGCAGCCAGGCCAGGGAAACCTGCGCCGCGCTGGCGCCGACCTCGTCGGCGACGGCCAATACGGCATCGACGACCGAGGCGCGCTGCGTGGTGCCCTCGATCGCGTCGCCTCGGGCACTCAGGCGGCCTTGTTCACCCCGCCGGTACTTGCCCGTGAGCAGTCCCCCGGCCAGCGGGGAGTACGTCACCGCTCCCAGACCGTGAGCCTGCGCCATCGGCAGCATTTCCCGCTCGGCGGATCGCTCGGCCAGGCTGTACTCCGTCTGCACGCCGACCAGTGGGGCCAGTCCGCGCAGGTCGGCCCGGACGACCGCACCGGCGACCCGCCAGGCCGGGAAGTTGGACAGGCCGCCGTGCAGGATCTTGCCGGAGCGGATCAGGTCGTCGAACCCGGCGAGGATCTCTTCGATGGGCGTCATGCCGTCCGGGAAGTGCGGCATGAAGACGTCGACGTAGTCGGTGTCGAGGCGGCGCAGACTCGCCTCGAGGGATCGAACCATGATCTTGCGGCCGTTACCGGTCGTGCCGGGGCGTGGCTGCGCCTGCCTCGTCCCGCTGTACTTGGTGATGACCACGAAGTCGTCCCGTTGACGCCCGAGCAACTCGCCGAGAACGGTCTCTGCCTGGCCATCTTGATAGATGTTGGACGTGTCGAAGGTCGTGCCGCCGGCGGCGACGAAGGCCTCGAAGATCCGCCGTGCGGCGTCCGGGCCGGCACCGACGCCCGTCGTGCTGAAGTTCGCCGTTCCCAGCACGTACTCCGAGACGCGAAGTCCGGTCAGACGGCCGAAGGTCTGGTAGCGCAAGGCAACTCCTGGGAGCCCGGGGCGGAGCGGTACGCTCCTGACAGTAACAGCAAAAAGAGGAGTCACTCTTTTATGCCGAAGGTCAGCCAGGCTCATCTCGAAGCTCGGCGCCAGCAGATCGTGGACGCCGCCCGCGCCCGGTTCGCCAGCCACGGCTTCGCCCACACGTCGATGGCCGACATCATCACCGAGTCCGGACTCTCCAACGGGGCCATCTACCGGTACTTCGCCAGCAAGGAACAGATCGTCATCGCCGTCTGCGAGCAGGGCACCGAAGTCTTGCCGCGGGCACTCACGCGCGAGGCCGTCGCGGGATTCCTCGAACACGTGCGAGCCCGAGCGCGCGATACCGGTCACGCCCAGCTGGTGGCCCAGATCTACGCCGAGGCCGCGGTATCGCCGCCGCTGGCAGCCGTGGTGCGGCGGCAGCTCGCGGCCATGCGCGCCGCCATCGCCGAACTGGTCCCCGACGCCAGGCGCCCTCAGGCCGAGCAGATCGCCGAAGCGTTCGTGGGCCTCTGCATGAGCTACAACCAGCAGCTGGCCATCCGCGGCGACCTGGATCCTGCCCCCTTCACCGCAGCACTGATGGCGACCATCAACGGCTAGGCGGACCCCAAAGGGAGCGATCTCTCTTCTTTTGAGCCAGGTCGATCGACTAGCCCGCCGCACAAGTGGGCGACGTACCGGGCGCCATCGGCTGGACCGAGGCCCGCCCCACCGCCCGGCCGGGTCCGTGCGCGGGACCTTTCGCGGGCCCCGTCGCGGGACGCGGTGCCGGCGCACGCCACGCGCCGGACCACTCGGACGCCGGCCCACCGACCGGCCGCACCACCGCACGGCCGATCGCCGGCCCGGCGTGGACGTATCCGGCCGCCGCCGGACGCCGGGCCGCGACGCCGAGTACCAGCGCATACCCCCCCGTCAGCACCGCCAGAGCCACCATCGCCCCCGCGGTCCCGAGCGCCCCGGCCAGCGGCGCGGCCACCAGCGAACCGATCACGATCCCGGCGATCGCCGCCGGATACGAGAACCCGTACGCCCGGGCCAGCACCGCTTCGTCCAGCGTCCGGGCCAGGACCGTGTCCACCACGATCTCCACCACCATCGAGCCGCAGCCGACCAGCGCCGCCAGGACGACCGCGACCGCCAACCCCGGCGCCACCGCCAGACCCGCCGTGGCCACCGCCACCAACAGGAGCACCATCGCGATCGCCCCCCGGGTCTGCCGGGCGACGCCCAGCCGCGCAGTCACCGCCGCGCCGATCAACCCACCGACCCCGACGGCGCCCAGCAGCACCCCGTACCCGGAATCGCCCCTCCCGAGCTGCTGCCCGAGCAGCAGGAACAACACGGTCTGGGCCCCGTAGAGCAGGCTGCACATCACGTCGGCACCGATCAGCCACACCGCGGCCCGGTTGGCCCGCAACGCCGTGAACCCCGCGGACAGATCGTCGAAGAGCCCCGAGCTCTCCGACCCGGCCGCCCGCATCGCCGGCAGCCCCAGCAGCAACAACGCCGACAGCCCGAACGTCCCGGCGTTGATCACGAACGCGACCACCGGCGACCCGAAGAGCAACAACACCGCCCCACCGGCCGGACCGACCAGGATCGATGCTGACGTGATCGCGCTCCGCGCGGCGCCGGCCCCGGCCAGCTCGGCGTCGTCCACGATCGTGGGCAGGGACGCCGCCACGGCCGGCGGATACACCGTGGACGCCACCGTCGACATCGCCGCCAGCAGGGGCGCCAGCACCACCGGCAACCCGGCCAGCGCCACGAAGGCCAGCAACAGCATCGTCGCCATTCGCACGACGTCGGACGCGATCATCAGCGCTCGCCGGTCGTACCGGTCGGCCAGCACGCCGCCCAGCGGGGTCAGCACGACGATCGGCACCACTCGCGCCGCTGTCGTGGCCGCCGTCCACCCGACCGAATGGGTGCGGTCGTACACGAAGGCGAGCAGCGCGAGGTTGTACAGCCAGTCGCCGACCTGGGAAACCGCCAGAGCGGCCAGCAGCCGCCGCAGCGTCCGATTCGTCCGTACGAGTGTGAGCATCTCCATGCGATTCAGAGTCGGGCTAAGGCGTTTCCCGGCGCATCGGGCGACCTTCCTATCGGTACCTTAGATCCGCCGAAACCCCAGGTCAGACGCGTTCTCGACGCCACGGCCGGGCGTCTGCGGCAGTCGCGAACGCGACACCGGAACCGGTTGCGCGCGCTCGCCCGCCGTGCAGGCCGGCTCCGGCGCCGCGGAGACCATCAGTCGTTAGGCCGGTACCCGAACCGGCCACCGAGCGTCCAACCTGGAGTGATGGAGCGAGGGCTGGTGAGCTCGGTACTCGTGGGCCGTCGCCGGGAACTGGCGCGGCTACGGGCACTCCTCGAACGGGTGACCGCCGGACAGCCCGCGGTGGCGGTCCTCTCCGGTGAGGCCGGCGTCGGCAAGTCCCGCCTCGTCGCCGAGATCGCGGGAGAGGCGTCCGACGCCGGCGTCCGGGTGCTGCGCGGGCGCTGCGTCGACCTGGGCGGGGCCGCCCTGCCACTGGCTCCATTGGTGGACGTCCTGCGCACGTTGTCGCGCTCGACGGCCCCCGACGAGCTCGACCGCCTGCTCGGCCCGGCCCGCCGCGAGCTCGCCCGGCTGCTTCCGGAGCTGGGGCCGGCCTCCGCCACGACGCCGGAGGGTCCGACCAGCCAGCTCCTCGAACACGTCCTCAGCGTGATCACCCGGATCGCGGCCGGCCGGCCGCTCCTGCTGATCGTCGAAGACCTGCACTGGGCCGACCGGTCCACCCGCGACCTGGTGGCGTTCCTGGCCCAGACACTGCAGGAACTCGGCGTCCTGCTGCTGATGACCTACCGCTCGGACGAGCTGCACCGACGCCATCCGCTGCGCCCGCTCGTCACCGGCTGGGAGCGGATGCGGACGATCGAACGCCTCGAACTCGGCCGGTTCAGCCGCCGTGAGGTCGACGAACAGCTCCGCGCGATCCGTGGGAGGCGCTCGAACGCCGCGTTCCTCGACGTCGTCTTCGAACGGTCGCAGGGCAACGCGTTCCTGGTCGAGGAGATCCTGGCGGCCGTCGAGGGCGGCGCCGACCCGTCCGCGCTTCCACCGTCCCTGCGCGACGTCCTGCTGGCGCGTACCGAAACCGTCTCCGAGGCCGCGCAGTCCGTCCTGCGGACCGCCGCGGCGGCCGGTCCCCGAATCTCCGAACGCCTGCTGGCCGCCGTCGCCGACACCGGCTCGGCCGACCTGCACCGGGCGCTGCGCGAGGCGGTCGAGCATCACCTGCTGGTGATCGATCCGAGCGGCCACGGCTACGAGTTCCGCCACGAGCTCACCCGCGACGCGCTCTACGACGACATGCTGCCGGGCGAGCGGGTGCGACTGCACGCCGCCTACGGCGAGGCCCTGAGCCGGGACGCCACGCTGCTCGGCGAGGACAGCGGAAACATCGCCGCGACGCTGGCCCATCACTGGTACGTGGCACTCGATCTCCCGCGGGCGCTGTCGGCCTCCGTCCTCGCCGGTCAGCACGCGGCCACCCCGGCCGAGGCGCTGGCGCATTTCGAGCGCGCACTGGAGGTCTGGCCCCGGGTCGACGACGCCGCCGAGCGCGCGGGACTCGACTGGACCGACGTCAACCTCGCCGCGATCGACGCGGCCTTCAACGCCGGCGAGCCCCAGCGGGGCCTGGCGCTGGCAGACGAGGTACTCGCCGATCCCGTCGCCGTCGCCGACCCGGTACGCCGAGCGCGGGTCGTCGAGCGGCGCGCCCACGTGCTCGCCGGCCTCGGCCGCGGGCAGGAGGTCATCGAACAGCTTCGTGAGGCCCTGGCGCTGTTGCCGGAACAGCCGGTGACCGTCACGCATGCGGCGGTGCTGACCGAACTCGCGGGCGCGATCCGCCGCGGAGAGGCCGACGAGCAGGCGATCGGAACCGCACGTCGCGCCGTCAACGCCGCCGCGGAGGCCGGCGCAACCGACTACGAGGCCGAAGCGCTGATCACCCTCGGCTCGCTCTCCGCGTACCTGGGTGACCTCCCGGCCGGGCTGGCCTCGCTGCGCCACGGCTTGGACCTGGCCCGCCGGCACCAACTCGACAGCACGGCGCTGCGCGCCTACATCAACCTCGCCGACGTGCTGGAGATGGCCGGCCGGCACGCGGAGGCAGCACGGACCGCCCGCGACGGCATCAACCTCACCGGCCGGGTCGGCTGGGCCCGCTCCTGGGGCGCGATGCTGACCAGCAACCTCGTCGAACCGCTGCTACGGCTCGGTCAATGGCGCGAGGCGCAGGACCTGATCACCGAGGCCCTCGCCGACGACCCGGCCAGCCTCTTCGCGGCCTCGCTGTTGCTGCTGCGCGCCGAACTGTCGCTCTGGCAGGGCGACACCGACGCGGCCGAGACCGACCGCGAGGTGGTCGCCCGCTACCTCGCCGACAGCTCCGAGCCCCAGTACACCGTCCCGCTCGCCTACCTCGACGGCGAGGTGGCCCGCTCCGCGGGCCACCTCGAGGTGGCCTGGAACCGCATCCGCCCGGCGATGCGACCGCCGATCGTCCCGATGGCGGTCCGGTACTGCTGGCCGCTCGCCTGGCTGGGTGCCCGGATCCAGGCCGACGCCCGGCCGGCCGCGGTAGGTGCCGACGGTGACCTCGACGCCCTGCGGAAACTGATCGACACGCTCCCGGCCACCACACCATCGGCAGCCGCGAACGCGGCGATGGCGCGGGCCGAGTTCGCCCGCCGGGACGGGCGCGGCGAGGTGGGCGCGTGGCTGGCGGCGGTGACCGCGTGCCGAGAGGCGTCGGAGCTGTTCCCGCTGTGCTACTGCCTGTTCCGGCTGGCCGAAGCGCGGGCTGCCACCGCGCTCGACACCGGTGCCGCGGCCGACGCCGAGGAGTGCCTCGCCTACGCCGACGATCTCGCCGCGGCCACGGCCCAGGACGTCCGGGCACTGGTCCGGCGGGCGCGGCTCCGGCTGGCGCGGCCCGACGTCCCGGGCCCGGACGCCGAGAACGCGTTCAAGCTGACCGACCGGGAGCGAGAGGTGCTGGCGTTGGTGGCCGAAGGCCGGTCCAACGGCCAGATCGCCGGGACGCTCTACATCAGCCCGAAGACCGCGAGCGTGCACGTCTCGAACATCCTCGCGAAGCTCGGCGCCGGCAGCCGCACCGAGGCGACGACGGTGGCGCACCGGCACGGCCTCCTCCCGGCATGACCTTCTTCCGCACGGTCGGCCGGGGCGTGGGCGGGCGTAGGCCCGCGGGCGCTCGAAGCGCGAAGTCCCAGCTCAAGCGCAAATCAGGGCGCCGGGCGCACACCAGCCATAGTGGACACAGGGCATATTCGGTGCATCACGCAGCCCAGTAGGTAGCAGCCGCCCCGGGGGCCTACACTCCTGGGCCATCGGGGATCTGATCACTTCTTAAACAGACGGAGCCATCAGCATCGTGAATGCTCACCCGTCGCAAAACTCATCTGCGCCGCCTGACCGCTTCGGCAGCATCATCCTGGTCGGACTGTCCTTGATCGCCTCGTTCTGGGTGGCGCAAGGATGGGTCTCGGTGGCCCACGACTGGCTCGGCATCGCCGGGCCCGAGGGCTACCTGCTCTTCGGCCTCTTCGAATGCGTCATCGTCTTCCTGGTCAGGCACGCCTACCGCGCTCGTCTCGCCCGTGACCCCACGGCAGCACTGTGGGCCGCGATCTGGACGCTGACCTTCATCAGCGTCGCCACCCAGATCGCGCACGCGCTCGCCAGCGACCACCCGGGCTCGGCCCTGGTCTACGGCCCCGCGTCGTTGATCACTGTCGGCCTCTGGCAACTGAAGATCTTCCAGGGCAGCCGGGAGGCGCTGCGCGCACGGGGACTGCTCGCCCCTCCGGAGCCCGGCTTCCCCATGCGCTTCCGTCGCCGCTTCCGCAGCCTCGTGAAGCGCGCGGTCCTGGTCGCCTCGTACGAGGGCATCGACCAGCCCGAGGTCGCGCTGGAGCGGGCCCGGCAGCTCTACCCGGACACGGCCCTGCCGTGGGAACGCGCCCAGGCGGTCGCCGCCCTCCGGACCGAGCAAGGCCTCGGCAAGCGGCTGGTGATCAGCCGGAAGCGCGCAGCCGTCATGCTCGCCGTCCGCGAGGGCGAGGTGTACCGGGTCCGTTCCGAGCGGCTCCAGGCCGATGAGGCCCACTCGGAGGCGCTGCGCCTGGCCGCCGAGGCCGCCGACGTGCGGGTCGGGGCCGAGCGGAGCGCCCGCGAGGCGGCCGAGGCTCAGGTCGTCGACCTGACCTCCGAGCTGGAGCGGGGCGTGGTCGAACTCAACGCCGCGACCGCCAACGCGCGCGCCCAGTTCACCACCGAGATCGAGCAACTGCGGGCGATCCTGACCCGTGAGTCCGCGCTGCGCGAGGCGGCCCAGCTACGGTCCAAGCAACTCGAGGACGACCTGGTCGCCGCTCGCGAGGCCGCCGAGCGGACCGCCGAGCGGCTCACCAGTGCGGCCCTGTCCGGCAACCGGTCCGGTGGCTCCCGGCGCGGCACGCGCGGCGAGCAGCGCGACGGTGAAGCCACCAAGCAGTCCGTGGCAGACGACACCGGCACGCACCGGATCGTTCCGCTCCGGACCGGCGAGGAGCGGGTCGCGGCGATGATCGCGCACACCACCGATCCCGACTACCGCTGGACCGCACGCGAGGTGCGGTCGGTGGCCGGTGCCGGCGGCGAGAACTGGCGCGAATACGTGACGGCCTGGTCTTCGCAGCTCAACTCGTCCGATGAGGACGCGGATCAGCGAGCCGAGACCGGTACCTGATCGCAGGCCGGCAGAGTGGAGGGCCCGCCGTCCGGCGGGCCCTCCACTCGCCGATGCGCTCGCACGCCTGACGGGGGTCAGCCGAGGCTGATCTCGAGGTATCCGTCGCGGCTGAGCATCTGCCACGCCATGAACGAATTGCCGTTCGGAGCGACGCGGACCCGTCCGGCGGCTCCCGGAGGCACCTCCACCGGAAGCGCAATGCTCCCGGACCAGTCGAGCACGGCCTGCACCACGTGCCGACCGGCCGCGACCGGAATCTCGATTTCCGGTCCGCGCCTGAGTTCACCGACGACGACGCCGCCGATCTGCAGTTCGTAGGCGCGCAGTCGGTCGCGCCACCTGCCCGGCGGCCGGTGGAAGACAAGCATCGTTCTCCCGCCCCGCGAACACACGGACGCCGGACGAGGCGGATCGGCAGATCTGGCCCGAGACGTACATCGACTGCAGTAGCGAGGCGACTCCCACGAGCACCGAAGCAATACTGACGAACAGTCCGATCACGCTCGACCGCTGGTCGGCTCGGGTCAGATCCTGGGCGAACAGGAACCAGGCCAATCCCACCAAGAGCGCGGTCAACAGCAGCAGCACCGCCAGTGCGCCCAGACGCCGCCGACCTGCTGTCCGAATGGCGCCGACGACGGTCGCCGTCGACGCGACCAGGAAAACAGCCACCGCGAGGGTGGCTACCGCGAGGACGCCCGCACCGGCGGCACCGGCGACGAGGGCCACGGGTGAGACGTGCCGACCACCGGCCGCATAGGCGAGCCCGAAAGCGATCCCCGCACCGAGCGTGACGACAGCGCCGAG
Organism: Cryptosporangium sp. NPDC051539; assembly: GCF_044454545.1. NCBI lineage: Bacteria > Bacillati > Actinomycetota > Actinomycetes > Cryptosporangiales > Cryptosporangiaceae > Cryptosporangium > Cryptosporangium sp. NPDC051539. The sequence continues at coordinate 237,947 of NZ_JBITDV010000003.1, forward strand.
TTGCACGAGACCAAAGACCACCTCGGTGACCGGACTACCGCCTGCGAGTTTTCGTCGAGTAGGCATAGCGATTCCTCCGGTCACAGCACTGGTGCACGAATCCGCCATCGTGTGGCCGCTACCTCTTCAACGCACTACGCCCGGATCGGGTTCGAGGTCATCAGCGTTCAACGCCGCCCTCGCCCGGCTCGAAACCGAGCGGGAGCGGGAGGGATCGTCCTGGACGGACGGTCCGCTACTCTGCGTCCGTGGACGCGAACATCGACAACCGGACGCCCTCCGAGCTCGACACCGGCCTCCCGCATCCGGCCCGGGTCTACGACGCGCTCCTCGGCGGTAAGGACAACTTTGCCGCCGACCGCCGGGTCGCCGATGCCATGCGCGCGAACCCGGGCAGCGAGATCGGTGCGCTGGCCAACCGAGACTTCCTCCGCCGAGCGGTGACGTTTCTGGCCACCGAGGCGGACATCGACCAATTCCTCGACGTCGGAACCGGCTTGCCGACCTACCCGAACGTCCACGAGGTTGCGCAGTCGGTGACGCCGTCGTCGCGGATCGTCTACGTCGACAACGACCATTAGCTTCCGGGTAGTGTGCACGCACGCTAATTCCACCGGGAGGCCAGCTCATGACGCTCGAAGCAGCGATGGTGCGGGTCAGCACGGGCAGCCAGGATGCTGCGTCGCAGGAGAAGGTTATCGTCGCCGATGCAGCTGAGCGTGGGGCAACGATCGTCAAGTGGTTCCGGCTTCACGGTTACTCGGCCAGCCACGGGGAGCAGGAGCCGGCGTTACGCGAGGCGATCGCCGACATCGCCCGGGGCGACTACTCTGTCTTGATCGTCACGGAGTCGAGTCGTCTCGACCGTCGCGAGGACTTAGATGCTCAGGCCGAGATCCTCCTTGCCATCCGGGCGGCCGGTGGCGACATTCGCGCGATCAGCGAGCCTCAGTTCGGACGCACGGACTTCGCCGGACGCGTCGTGACGCTCGTTACGCAGCACGCGAACGCGGAGAAGTCGAAGACGGTCAAGAACACGACCTATCGCGGCGTCATGATGATCCGCGACAACCGTGCGCACCACGGTCCGCTGCCCGCTTTCTGGGAGACCAGGGGCGAGCGGTACTCGAAGCAAGCGTGGTGCACCGACCCGATGGCCGTCGTGGACATCTTCGAGCGGGTAGCGGGCGGGGAGTCGCTGGCTTCGGTCGCACGGGCGTATGACCTGTATCCGGCGAGCGTGAAGAACGTGATCCGGTTCGAGGCAAACCACACCGGCATCGAGGAGTGCTCATACACCCACGCCGGCGTGACCGAGACGTGGCCACATGAGGTAGCACCGGTGGTCAGCTCGCCGTTGTGGTGGCGCGCGAACAAGGTGCTCGCAGCGAACAAGACCGACGGTCGCGGGAACAAGGGTGGGCGACCGGTAGCGCGGCCGGCGAACTGGATCTCCGGAATTCTGGACTGCCCCGCGTGCGGCGGGAAGATTTTCATGAATGCCGGACTGACTCCCGCAGGTAACCCACGCACTCCGAAGCTGCGGTGTGGCGGTCACGCGAAACGGCGCCTGGCGTGTGGTTCGTTCCCGGGGATCGACGCCCAACCGGTGGTCGATGTGATCGCTGATCGGTTCGCGGAGGATGACACACCGGTCCTGGCGTTTCAGCGGGTGGCGGGGAACGCGCATGAGCTTGACGCGCTGCACGCGGACCTGCGGAAGCTACAGGCGCGCCTGTCGGCTACCGAGGACGACGACGAGTTAGACGAATTGGTCGCTCAGCGCAGGTCGATGAAGGCCCGCGTGGAGGGGTTCGCGCTGGTGCCCGACCGGTACGACTACGCACCCACCGGGCAGACCGTAGGTCAGATGTGGAACGCCGGTAACGATGCCGTGCGGCGCGGCATGGTCCGCGCGGTCAAGGCGTCGTGGGGGCTGAGCCTCACTAGCCACGAGGCGCAGTGGGTGGTTGCTCTCGGAACGGCCGACGACGTGATCGGTCTGGACGATGGCGACGGACGCGAGCGCATCGTTGATCTCGGCAACGGACTTTGTTTCCGCTCAGAAGGTCGCTCACAGGAATAGGGCCACGCATAGAGAGGCTCGCTCGGCATGGCGCCGGGCGAGCCTCTCGTCATTTGCGGGCGGTCAGGAGTTGGCTGGCGGGTCGGATCGGGGCGCGGGTACGAGGAGCACAATTCTTCCGGCTCGAATGTGCCGGAGGATTTCTGGGAGCCGGAATTCTCCGGGCTGGAGAATCACCACCGGTTTTTCCGGCGCGTCCGGCCTATCGGCATTCACCTCTTCCGGGTCGGATTGGTCATCGGGATTGTGTGTCGTGAGGCATCCTCCCGTCCGGGTCTCGGTTGAATGTTAGTGACGCTGCGTGCTCGTGCCGTTGTGCCAGTGCCAGAGTCCGAACGCCTCCCCGTACGCGCAGGCGTGCGTGCGGGACGTGGCACGATGGCGCGACGGCACGATGGCGTCGCGACGGTGAGTCACCCTCGATCGGGCAACGCCCAGTAGCCACGTTCAGGCTGGGTGACCTGTCCTTGGTCTTCAAGTGTTCGCAAGTGCCGGTAGAGAGTTCGGCGAGGAATTCCGGTTACCTCAGCGAGTTCCCCGATCGATAAGCCTTCGGCGGGTGCGGCCGAGAGCGCATCGAGGATGTTGGATTCGCCGGCCGATCGCTGATTCTCCGGACTAGTGCGACGCGGGGGCGAAGAAACCTCCGTATGGCCCGTAAAGGGGCTGCCACCGCTGGAAGAGTCCGGCTGCGATGGAGTGTGTTCGTCGCGTTCCGGTATTCCGTGTGGGCGGTAGCGGGTGTGTTCGCGAACGAGTGCCGTCACGGCTTCGTCGGGTATCCAGTAGGCGCGCGCCATGCGCATGGTCTGGTGTTCGGGGTCGGAGAGGAGCAGTTTGCCGGGGGCGTCGAGAGCATCCAGGCGCCATCCGGCGCTGTAGTGGCCCTGTCCGAGGATGAGGTCGGTGTCGCGGGGTTCGCGGACCCGTAGGCCGATTCGGACGTCCATTTGGGACCGGACGGCGTCGCCTTGCATGGCCCGCTGGGTCGGTCGCTGGGTCGCGGCGAGGAGGTTCACGCAGACCGACCGGCCACGCCGAGCGATCGAGTCGACCAGGGACGCTGCGGCCGGCGGGAGTTCGGCCCACTCATCAACCACGATCAGCAGCGCCGGATGGTCCGGGCTGGGCTCCCACAGGCGTTGTCCGCGTGCGGTCATCAGCGCCGTACGCCGGTCCAGTTCGACCACGGCGTCGGTGAGCATCTTGAGGACCTGTTGCGGCTCGACGGCGAGCCATTGCAGGCAGCGCATCCACGGCATGAGTTCCATGCCGCCCTTGAGGTCGATGCCCCACAGCACCACGTCTGGGCACGCTGTGAGCCCGCCCAGGAGGACGTTTAGGACTCCGGACTTACCCGCCCCGGTGACTCCACCGATCAGCGCGTTACGGCCGCGCAAGAGCACCGTGAGCGGGTCGCCGTCCTCGGTGACTCCGAGCGGGATCGGCCGTCGGATGGACAACGATCCAGGCAGCGGGTAGCGAATCGGGTGCGCGAGCGGATCGTGCTCCACAACCCTCACCACGACTCGGTCTGCGCGTTGTGGATCGGCTTCGACCCGCACCGACCCGGGCCGCGCGCCCAGCCCGGACGTGAGGCCCTCGGTCGCGGCCATCGTCTGCCGGGCGGTCTGGCCTTGCCGCAGACGGAGCCGGATCCGTAGGCCGTTCCGGTCGACGGTCGCGGACTGCACCGAGGATCCGCCCAGCCCGAGCCGTTCGGATAGCTGTGGCCACGCCGCGAGCATCCGTTCCACCTGGATCCGGGCGCGCCGCCGGCGGTGCGCCCACCAGGGGATCGCGCACCCGAGCGTGAATAGCAACCCGAGTCCCGGGAGCGGTCCGGTACCGGGTCCGACTGTGATAACGGCCGAGAGCCAAGATCCGGCCAGCGCCACGCACAGCGCGGCGTAGAGGCGTTCGATACGGCGTGGTAGCCATCGCCATACCGGCGCCCACCGCGAGGGCACCAGTGCCAGAACCAGAGTGATCGTCCAGGCCGCGGTTGCGATCCAGACCGCCCACCGTGGGTGGGTGTAGTGCAGGTACCAGCCACATGCCGCGAGGGCGCTGGCGGTAGCGATCGGGGCGAGCTCGGATCGGTAGCGCCAAGCGAGCCGGCCGAGGAGACCGCTGAGTCGGATGCAGGCGTAGAGGAGAAGTCCGAGCAGGATGCCGACGGGGCCGAGAGCGAGACTGATGATGCCGAGCCCCACTCCGTACCCGTGGCGGTCGCGGTGGCGTCCGGTCATCGGTCCCCACCTCCGATCGGGTCGTCCGGACCCGAGTCCAGGTCCGGATCCGGGTCCGTGCGAGGTCGGCCGTGGGGTTCGGTGTCGGACCCGGCGGACTCGGGGGTTGCGGCGAGTCCAACCGCGCGGATCCGGCCGTTGGAGTGCAGGAGTGCTTCCTGCCAGTGCGTGGCGCACACACGCGCCTGTTGTCCGGCCGGGTCGGCAATCACGACGTACGCCGGTTCCGGGCAGACAAGGCATCGGCCGGGCTCGACTTCGGCGAGGCGGTGTCCGGCCGGCGCGGGCGGGAGTTGGTCGCGGATGTAACAGAGCGGGTCGGTCTCGCCGTCCACTTCGGCGAGCAGGGCCGCGCGAGCGGCGGCAACAAGGTCGGCGTACTGGCGGGACAACTCGTTGAGACGGGCCTCAAGCCGCGCCGTCTCCGCCTCGATCCGGTCCACCGCGTGATCGAGGTGTTCCGCGCTAACGGCGTTGGTCACGGCGTCATTGCGGTCGGTTGCTGGGTTGGTTTCCGCCGGGATCTCGGCGGGGCCAGGAGCCTCGGGGTCCGGTGTCGCGGGGCTGGGGATGCGGGGGAAGCAGGGGGTGTGTCGTCGGGCTCCTCCGTCGGGGGTGGGGTCCGGGGTGCTCTCAGGTTGATTCAGCGGGGGCCTCCTATCGTCGGCGGGTTGATCCGGCGAGCGCCGGCTGTGTGGGGCGATGAGGTCGTTCGCGTCATGCGTGCATCCCTTTCGTGGGTGGTTGCGGAACTGGGTTGACGTCCGCACGGCTACGGGATCACCGCGCGGCCAGCCGCCCGGCGACCGTCCGTGTGGAAGCCGACGATCGAGGTCGGCAAGGCATCGTCAGCGCACACGGCACCATGGACGGCACCCGCCGATCGATCGGCGGGAGGTCTGGTTCGTGCGCTAGTTGCTGGGGCCGAGTAGAGGCTGATCGGTGGTTATTCCGCAGACCTGCCACACCGGGTAGGTCCAGGTCCGACGTAGGTGAACGACCCACTGGTGCTTCGCGCGAATCTGTCCGTCGTGGCTGATCAGCACACCTGTGTGGGCATCAGTGACTTTCACGTTCCACAACGTCACGCGAACCATGGCCGGAACATCCGCCGTCGCGGTGACCGGCCCGGCACGATTCACATCCGCATCGCCAGGGATGACCGTCAGGTGCCAGCCACCCTGCGCATCCGACGCGTCGGCAGCCTTCTCCAACTCGCCGTAAAGCGCGTCGGCGGACGGACGCGAACCGGAGCACTCCTCCGCCCTTGCGTCGGCGAGGCCCTGGTGTGGCGAGCCGATCGCCGTTGACCCGAGATAGCGGCCCCAATCGAACGCGACCTCCGACGGATGACGGTTGACCTGCGCTACCCATTGCCGCGCCCCGAGACCGAAATACAGGTACGGCAGGGAGTACACCGGAACCACGGCCGCGACGAGCAGCGCAGTGAAACGCCGGCGGCGCCGCCGACCGCGCCCCATGCCCGGCCCGGACGACGGGGCCGAGGACGACAAGGGCGCGCGAGGTGGAGTCGGGTGAGACGGAGCCGGGCTACGCGTTTGCACGACCGCACCCTCTGCTTGCACTGGGTAGTCGGGTGGCGCATACCTACCTGTGGTCCAACCGCTAACACGTTTCACTCTCCCGCTCAGCGCCACCACCTGTTCTGCGAAATCGGCACAGTCCAGATAAGACCCCCGATGCTCGCGGTCGCGACCCGGGTTGGGACGCTCGATGTTGGCTCCGTCCCCGGTAGGGCTGGTCACCGATGAGTCCGTCGGCGGAGCCAGCGGCTACGCGCCCAGCACTTCCGGCAGGTGCCGATGCGGTCGGCAGCCGCACCGCACAGACACCGCTGTTCGGTCAATCCACTGTGGTGTTGGTTCATTCGGTCTCCTCTCGGTTGGTGCTAGGGGCGTTGATCTCTCGGCTTTTTAGCCAGCGAGTGAACTTGTTGGCCGTGCCGGTACGTGTTCGCTCGCATACTCAATGGAACCGTCCGGTAGGCCGGGCTGGCCCATCCCGGAACTAGTCCCGAACTAGTCCGCCGGCTAGTCCCGCCTACCGAGCGCGAGCACTTCCAGGAAATGTCGGATTCACGAGGCAGCACCCAGCCGGGAGGCCAGCAGTGACCACGGAGACCGGGCGTCCGAGGATCCGTGAGCTGCGCGAAGAGCGCGGCTGGACCCAGCAGGAACTCGCGGAACAGATCGCGCGCCTGGCCTGGGTTCGTCACCGTGAACGCGTCGGAATCAACGCCGACATGGTCGCCAAGTGGGAACGCGGCGCGAAGGGCGTCAGCAACCGCTACCGGGACCTGCTGTGCCAGCTTTTCGAGGTCGATGCGGACTATCTCCGACTCGGCCCGGCCGCCGTCAGGCGGACGAGTCCGACCGGACCCCCGTCGGACGAGGATTCGCTGGTCAACGCGCTCGGCGGTGCTGCCTCGGTGCTGGATCAACTCGGCGAAGCCGGGGCGATCCTTCAGCCGAGGATGTTCGACGTCTGGAAGGACGAGCTCATGCACCGCCGCGCACTACTCAAACTCATGGGGTTGACGCCGGTCGTCGGCGCGTTCTCGCCGACGGAGTCTGAGACCACCCGCTCAGGGAGGCCCACCCCTGGAGTTGTCGCGGACCTGGATCAACTGGCCGACCGCTATCAGGCCCTGTATCACTCCACCGCACCAACAGCGTTGATGACGCCGGTCGTCGCGCACCTCGCCACGGCTAGCGACCTCCTTCGGCAAGGGCCGGCGCCTGCCGAGCGGATCCGCTTGCTGGAGAATCGCGCACGGGTCGCGACCCTCGCCGGACGGCTCGCGTTCTTCGACCTACACAACCCGATGGGCGCTCGCGGGTACTACAACCTCGCCCACGAAGCCGCTCGCGAGGCTGGAGACCACCTGCAAGCCGCCTCCGCACTTGCGCACACGGCGTTCATCCCTGCCAGCGAGCACGGATTCGTCGCAGCTCTGGACTACCTGCAAGCCGCGAACCGCCACGTCGCCAACCGCCCGCATGGCCCGGTCGCTTCGTGGCTGGCCGCCGTGGAGTCGGAGATGCAGACCAACGCCGGGAACCCCAAGGCTGCGCTGACCGCGATCGACCGAGCCAGGGAAGCTCTGACGAACTCGCGAGGCGCCAAGGAGCTGGCTTGGTTCGACTACTACGACTCGACCCGCCTCGAAGGCTTCGCCGGGTACGCCACGATGCGAGCCGGCCGATTCAGCGAGGCGGGGACGTCCCTCGGAGTTGCCTTGGGCAACCTGCCGCGCACGGCCGTCAAGCAGCGAGCGGTGTTCCTCGTCGACCGCGCCACGGTCGAACTGCACAGCGGCAACCTCGACGAGGCGTGCCGGATCGTCGGAGACGCAGCCGACCAACTCCACCAGGCCGGATACGCCACCGGGGCCGACCGCATCCGCGAGTTTCGAGCCGCAGTCGCCCCGTGGAAAACTTCTGAAGCGGTGCGTCTGCTCGACGAGCAGCTAACCACCCTCGCCTGAAGCTCTCTGACGGAAGGAAGCACCGCTGTGCCGATCCGCGCTGTCTGGTTCGACGTGGGCGAAACCCTGATTGACGAGTCCAACGAGTACGGCACATGGGCAGACTGGCTCGGCGTGCCCCGCCATACCTTCTCCGCGATGTTCGGCGCGGTGCTGGCCCGAGGCGAGGACTACCGGACAGTCTTCGAGCACTTCAAGCCAGGGTTTGACCTCGATGCGGAGCGTCACGCACGTATCAGCGCCGGTATGGGTGAGTACCTGAACGCGCTCAACCTCTACCCGGACGCGCGCCCGAGCCTGGCCGCCCTGCGAGACGCCGGCTACTTCGTCGGCATCGCCGGTAACCAGACCACCCGTGCGGGCCAGTTCATCCGCGAACTCAACCTCCCATCCGACTTGGTCGCGACCTCGGACGACTGGGGCGCGACCAAGCCGGACGTGGCCTTCTTCCACAAGCTCATCGAGGTCTCCGGGCACCAACCGGAGGAGATCGCCTACGTCGGCGATCGGCTGGACAACGATGTTCACCCAGCGGCGAAAGCCGGCCTATTTACGGTTTGGGTGCAACGCGGTCCCTGGGGCTTCGTACAGCCGCCCGGCGACGCTGCGACTCCTGACGCCTTCCGGGGCATCACGCCGAGCATGGCCGTCAGCGACCTAGCGGACCTTTGCGCTCGCCTTACCAGGAACGAGTCATAGCACGAGGGCTGCGGCATCCGCGTCAGGGTTGCTCGGTGAAGACGGCGACTAGTTCGCGGACTTTCCCAGAATCGGCCAGAACCAGTTGGGCCAGCGCTTCGGCCAGTTCCTCGTCCCCGTCCTCACCAAGCCAGTAGGCCAGCGCGTCGACCACCGCGACCCGCTGCAAGTCGGACAGGCACGGGTTCCAGAGCCTCACCAAGTCGCCGGCATCCCTGCGCTGCGCGAGCGTGATCGTCCGTCCGACGATAAGGGTGTACCCGTCTTCGGTCATCACCGTACGAGGCTTGTTGCCGGGACGAGCGGGAAGGTCTTCGAAGACGAGCGCTTCCATTGCGTCGCGAACTGTGGTCTCCGAGACGCCATATCGCTCGGCCAGGGCGGCATCTCCCGGCAGGCAATCTCCTGCCGCGTAATTGCCGCTCCGAATCTGCCTTCGTAAGTCGTCGGCTACGTGCCGGAAGGCAGGCGCTGGGTGGCCAAGGTCGCCGTGCATCACTGCTCACCGCCGTCGGGCGAGCCCACCAGCGCCAGGTACACATGCGTCGTCGTCGTCTTGTCCGAGCACACCGCCTGCAAAAGCGCCCAAGCCAGTTCCTCGCCCGCGTCCTCAGCCAGCCAGCGTGCGGCAGAATCGACGACAGCCACCCGTTGTAGCTCGGAGAGTCCTTGTTCGCGCTGCCGGAGCACAGCCAGCGCCGCGAAGCGCTGCTCAGTCGTGACTGCGGTCGAGATCCGCAGTGCGCAGCGTCCGGCCCTAGGATCGCCGGACAGCGCCGCCCCAGCATCAAGGGTCCGGGCCAAGGCCCGTTCGGTCACGGCGGACGACCGTAGGGAGGCGAACACGAACGCCACCCGTGACCAGTCGTCGAGTACATGGGCCAAGACGTGAGCCCGAGCGCCAGTCATGCGAAGGACGAGCGCCGGCATCTGGTCTCCGCTCTGCGGGTCTGTGACCATGCTGCCGTCGGACTCGACGACCTGACCGTCATCCAGCTCAACCCGGAACCCGCCTGCGGGCATGTCGATAGAGTTCGTCACTGGGTCCGTGCCCTTCCGCGTAAGGGTGGGATCAAGGCTCGGGTCGGTGTTCCCGCACCGTCCCGGGCCGCCTGTCTTTGACGCAGGTTCATCCGACCGCATCCCGGATCGGTTGAACAGGTCCGGCGACTAGTCTCCTTGACCTAGTCCCGGGCCTAGTCTCACTGCTGGAGGAGTACGAACGAACGAGTCGCTGCAATCGGTGTCCGTAGTCCGCTTGAATGAACACATGTACCAACGGATACGGGCGTGGTGGCGGACCTACAGCCTCGCGATGCGACTAGGAGCCCTTTCGCTCTGGATGCTGAGCGGGGTACTTCTTACTTTAGGTATCACCGGGGACATACTCGATTGGTGGGGCGACCTTCCGTTCACAATTAATCTACTTACCTCAGCCGCAGGTGCCAGTTTCGGGCTTCCGCTCGCCGTTCTCGTACTCGATACGCTCGCTAAACAGCGTACGTCGCTATTGGATAGCCAGGCTGCGGCGCAACTGTCTTATCGAACGATGCGACGACTGGCCGAAGCTCTTTCCGGCATGTCGAGACTGGGCGGAACCGCCGTGACCGACACCCTTCTTGGTGACTTCTATCGCTTACGTGAACAAGTGAACAGCTGTAGAATGACGGGCAAGCTTGCCGATCCCTTCAGCGCGCAAGCGCTCATTGAAGAGATTAGCGACCAGCTCTCCGAAAACTTCTCGCCCGTTGACCGACTCGGCGAGCAGATTGTAATTGCGCACTTAAACTGGGAACTCTTTGTCACGCATGCTCGAGAAGCCGTTGGTCGACAATCGCTTATAGCTGACGATATCTTGAGCAAAGTCGGACTGCTACTAAAGGAACTAGAGAGAATGGATACTCGGATCCTCGATTCCAATGAGTTCCTTCTCGCGCTTGAACCCATCGTGCGAATGGAGACGAATCCGGATATTCATCCCTCCGCTGTCGAGACTCGATATATGGTTCGCCATGTGGATGACGTCGACCTCGCAGTGCGCCTCATGCAGAAGACCTCAGAGGTCGCGCCGAGCGTCAGGTACGCTGCCTCCGCACTGGAGAACCGATTGAAGAGATAACCAGTCGCTACCGCGTTGAGGTGTGGAATTGGCTCAGCTCGTGATGCAGGGCTCGGGACGCCGACCGCTAGCGAAGTTGCATACTTGCGCTGTCGCTAGCAAGGTTGAATTCGATGCGTGAAGGCACAAAGCTAGCTGTTGTCGGAAAATGTAGGTCGGCCTTCGCAGTCTCGCCCGGCCCGACCGAAATAACGTCTGCAACGCCGATAACCCTTTCTCCACTTACATCAGCTAGGGCCTGCTCTTCGCCGAAAAGATATGCATACGAAGTGGCGGAGTTGCGCAGCTCAATGTGGACTACCACCTCACCATTGCGGTAAGGGATTATCGATCGCACCGTAAGCGCAACTCCTCCTACTCGAATCATCGATGGGCTGGGCCGAGCCGAATCGGGCCCCCGTCCCAGTCTGCTAGCGCTTGGCCCCGCAGCGGCAGACTGCGAGTCGCCATTACTCGGTGCACGTGCATTAGACCGCTCTAAGGCAGAAAAGTCGCCCAACTTCTCGGCGGCAAACCAGAAGGCGAAAACAACGAACGCCAGTGCTATTGCTACTGGCACGCGCGTCAGTGGAGGCTGGATCACTCAGTCTCCCGAGGTGCTCAACGTGCAGGCATTGCCGGCGGGTGGCGGAGGGTAACTAACGAGCATTACAGTCACTTTATAGAAACAAAGTTTAGTAATAGTTGATACGCGGCGTTTCCCGCAATGCCGATACCAATACCAGATGCCAGTTCTCCAAGCCGCGTGAGGAAAGTGGCCAGGAGTCCTGACTCTTTCGCTTGCTCAACTGGCGCATCGGTAACTATCTGTCGTAACTTCGCAAACTCTGACCGATTCCACGGAATTTCGGGGTCACGCAAGAGCTCTTTGAGCGCCTGAGCAGCCTTGTCGGGCGGGACCGATGCACCAGCGGAGTACTCGACTCCGCCGAACTCAACTCGCCCCCCGCCGAACGTCGACCCGAAGATTGTCCCGCCTGTGTTGTCGATGTTAAATGTCGGACCGCTTGGTTGATTCACTCGTGACCTCCTAGCAGACGCTTCCATCGCTTTACCTGCTTCATTCCATATCTTGCCCGCATCAGTGACGCTAATAGAAGCGGATCGGTAGATACCTTCCAAGGGCGTTGTCGAGCCGAACGTCGCTTGAACCAGCACGGCTAACCATTCCGGTCGACCGAGATTGATATTGATCAGGCCCCACGCCGAAGCTGCTCGGACCACATCAAGGAAGGTCGAAAATTCGACGCCGTCGCTAATCTTCGAAAGGACAACTTCGGCGCTATTGGCCTCCTGGCTTCTCTCCGCTAAAAACTCCATCAGTTCGAGCAGTAGTACGGAGCCTATCCGCGCGGCCTCTTCGTCAGCCTCATCGGCAAATTCGGAATTGAATACCAATCTTTCTTGCACCAACATTGGGTGATCAGAACGTTTGCCCCCCAATGACTCCCCATCCGCATAGCCAAGGTCCCTATTGTTGAAACTATGTTCGACGATGGCTATAACTAGGCGGTACTCCGCCTTAATATGGCTGGTGTCCGCATTTCTCCCGTGTTCGCGTCTGTACTCATTTTGTTCGCTTCGAAGTTCACGTAATGATGCGGTCCATCTACCCGGCTCAATCGCGAACATCTTTCTCTCGGTGCCGCGGCTGCTTGTGTACGCGGGGAAGTTTGGGCCCACGGAGCGAAGTTCTTGCCAAGCCTGAACCATTTTTCGGGCGTTGCAGCGATAAGCGGCAAAAAGACAAGCGCCGTATATGGGAAGCTGCGCCGCAGAAAAAAGCCAACCTAGGCCGACGAGACAACTGAAAGCTATCTCTAATATGCTGGCTACTGTGGCGCCTACCAGTATCCGCGCGATCGCCGAGTCTTCTGGCGCCGTGGGTGGCACGGGCGCATGCAGCAGTAGCGTCCTAGCCGTGATTCGTGTGCCCTTTTCCATCCCCCACCCCGAGTCTGGACTTCGCTCCTCACGCGCCGACAAGAAGCCTATTGACCCTACCCGGCCGGAGACCTTGAACGCACTGATCATTTTGAACCGGACACGCAGGACGCCCGGATAAGATCGCGCTTTCCTATTGCAAATGGTGCAGCACGCGAGGAAACGCTCGGCGCTCCCCCAAGAGGGAGTACCGGATGCGCTGACTAGGTGCAAGCGCCGATCCGCGCACGCTTGACGCCGCAGGCGTTTCGCGTCCGGGGTATGCGCTGGAGGCTAAGCCGATCACCGCATGCGCCGCCACGGCGTCGCACAGAAGGGCGGAGACATCCTGCGGACGATCCGTCTGCCGTAGCGGCGCGTTTACGGCGATCCGTGGGCCGCTGGCTCCTCCTAGCTGGATCGAAGTGGGACGGCCGTGATCTCTCCATAAGAAGTGCGCTCTGCTTTACTATGTGATCAACCTCGGCTTTTGTACCGGGACGACTCCTATCGTCGTGCAGCCTTCATTGGGGTGTGAGCAGGGGCCCGGTTCGCCGGTCGGCTCTGGGCCGCCGGATCGCCGAAGGGCCGGCGGACCTCGAATGAAACTGGAACGGCCCGGTAGGAGCTAGCCGGTGACGAGAAGACGATAGCGCTGGAAAGCGGCGTCGTCGGTGGAAATCTCCGCAAGCTTCTGCTGCAACTCAAGGGCCATTCGCTGCAATTCCGCGGCTTGCGCGGTGCTCGGCGCAGCCCTGGACAGGATGAGTTGACTAACGAGCGTCGTCAGCGGCTCGCCAATGGCTTGCCGGAAGTTGAAACCAATTAGTTGCATCACTTTAACGGTCTCAACCGAAAGGATCGATTTGATTACATCGATTTGAGCTTGCGCAACCGCCGCGCCCTCGGAACCTCGCATGGCTTCTTCGAGTACAGGAATCACATTCTGGATGATGTACTCGACATCGCTGTCCGCGATTCGCTGCGCAACAAGCTCTTGCTCGAAACCCTGAGCAATTCGCACTAGCTGTGCTTTGTCGTCGAGCAAGTCGTTTACAATCTCCTCAAGTTCCGCAATTGTTTCTTGGTGCTGTTTGGTCGCCTTTCTGGTCCGAATTCGGTCGAACACCGATGCTGCGCCATTCTGCGCGGCAAGCTGGCCCAGCTGCACGCTCAATGTAGTAAGTGCAGGATCCATAGTTCATATCTCCCTATCTGCATAGTGTAATTGAAGGAGTAGCAGTGACGCGGAGAGCCTGTGGGTAGCTGAGACTGGGCTACTCGGCTTGCGGGGCACCGGCGTCCATGGCGGCAGCGGCTTCCATCGCAGCAGCAGCAGCGATGGCAGCAGCTTTTTTGCGATCTTCAGGGGAAATAGGCTGAGCTAGCACTCTTTTGGCCGCTGCGATAGAGCGCACCGCCCGCAATAGCTCGCGATACTCTGATGATTCTCGGTGAGGCTCGTACGCCGGATCGGCGCGAAGCGTGAAGATGCTCAATCGTTCTTCCCGGATCAATTGTCGTCCGGTCTTCAACATACAGGTAAGGTCACCTTCGAGCACTGTTTTGAGATGACAGAAGTACAAATCTAGGCCGGTCACATCCCAAGCTTTAACTTCTTTAAGAGCTACTTCATTTTGAGACAGTTGCCGCAGCGAAACCCATCGACTCACCTTCAAAGACAGTTCGTAGTTTCGCGGCAACCGGCCGCGACTCTTTTCAAGCACAACCGTCGCGACTTTTAGGACCGCGCGGTGCAAACTTACGTCTCTCAACACGTCGAGCTGGTCATCCAACCAAGCGGCCGTGTGCTCTGGTCCAACTTTTGTGAACTTCATCCATATGGAAGAGACGAGCAAGAGCCCTACCGCTGCGAACTCCTGAATCGCGTCCGACAGGTAGTCATGGCTGACCTCCAGGCGGTCCCCGAGCCGGTCGAAATCCTGGCTACCTACTTTCAGCAGGTACTGCCTGTTGATTCGTCGATCATTGTGGACGATCACATTCCGACGAGCGAAGACTTCCTGAACCCGCTCCGGGTTATCCATGAAGTCTTCAATTTGAAGGGATATCTCTTTTCGAGAGAACCAGCTAGACCACTGCGCGAACTCACCACGCAGTAGGTCATCAACTTTCTTATCAACGATATGTTCGCGAGCTTGTTCGATCGAACGAAACCGTGATAGCTGCCCAAAGCTGATTGATGAGTCGTCACCCTTGATCAAGGACGGTTCGAGCAGCATGAGTTCTCGCGCGAGCACGGATATCAACTGCTCGAAAGAGCTTACGAGTACCGTCAGGAGTGATGACCGGATTAGATTCGCTCTATTCGGCGCCACTACCTTGCGCATAGAACGATAGTGGAACCTATTGAAGACCTCCGCCACGTGCCGATCTTTCACGGGCAGTCGATCAGGCCGGAACGTGTACTCCCCTCTCTCCATCGCGGCAACGTAATCCCGATACCACTGCCCTGCTTCGCCGAGGAGTTTGTGAAACTCGTCGCTCTGTTCATCGTCAAATTCGCCATCGGAGAGTGCCAAGTCTATTAGGCGACTGAAACGGCCGTCTTCATCGTCGATCGCCTGTGATGACAACTCAAGCAGCGTTTCAGCCTTTTCGACGAACTCGACTACGGCTCGCTCGGTCATCCAATGAAGCTTGTCGTTGGGCGCCTCTGGGACGGAGAGCGGACTCATAGCGTGCATCATGGCGGCTTAGGCGGCGGGCCGCCAACGGCTTACAGCGGTAACGTCTCGTCTGCTTGAGGGACAGTGGGACCCAGCCTCCGTGTCCACAACCTGACTTGCAACGACCCGATCGTGCTGGTCCACGCCCGGGCGCTGCTGACCAGCTCGGTCGAGGGTTCGACCAGCTACGTCGACGCGGACGTCCGGAACCCGGAGACGATCCTGGCCGCCGCCCGGGAGACGCTCGACTTCGACCGGCCGGTCGCCCTGCTGCTGCTCGCGATCGGTCACTTCCTGGACGACGAACACGATCCCTACGGAGTGGTCGGCACGCTGGTGGAGGCGCTGCCCTCGGGCTCGTATTTGGTGATGTCGCACCTCACGGCCGAATTCCAGCCCGAGGAAACCGCGAAGACCGAGGCGATGTACCGGGCACAGGGAATGGTGCTCCGCCCTCGCAGCAGGGACGAGATCGCACAGTTCTTCGACGGTCTGGAGCTGGTCGAGCCGGGTGTGGTCCTCACGCAGCGGTGGCGTCCGGACGCCAACGATCGGATCAGCTCCGAGGAGCCGGGCGAGCGTGCTCCCGTCTACGGCGGGGTGGCCCGGAAGCCCTGATGACCTGACCTGTGTGGACAGTGATGGGGGAAGGGAGTACTGAAACGCTGTGGCGGTGGGCGCGTCCGCGCGAGGTCTGATCTCCCTTGCGCTACTTGTTGTCTCGGTACTGGTGCTGGGCTGCGTCGTCCGGTCGTTGTACGGCTTCACCCAGCGCGACGACGACCGCCGCCAGGAGGCCGAGGACTTCGAGAAGGCGCCGGTAGCCGTGGTCGCGCTCGCCTCGCCGTCGGTGGCACCCCCGAAGCTGCCGCTCGCGTATCCCGCCGGCGAACTTGCCACGGCCGCCACCTGGCCACGAGCCTGCGAGTCCTCACCGACAGTGACATCCGGGCGTTCCTCCCGCAGGCCGACCACTTCACGCGCAAAGGCAGCGAGCGGACCTACGGAGTGCAAATGTGAGATCGGCTTCTGGCTGCCGCACAAGTCGATGCCGCCGCACCAGGTGATGCCCGTCGCCGAACTGAATGTCACGGTCGAGGGTGCCGGTGACCCGGCTGTCGTCCGCGCGTACGGATGGGGATACGACAACAATCCGACGGACGGCCAGTTCGCCGGTGCGCAAAGATCCCGTAGCGGTGTCGTCCTGCCGACGCCTGCGGCAGACGCTCAGTGACGAACGGCACCCGATTCCGCCACGCGCAGAATGGCGGCATGTCCGTGGCGGCGGCACCGCGAGTTCGCCCCCGGTTCGGAGCAAGCTTCGCGCAAGGTCCATGTCGAACACTTCGCGAGCCGAACGCTTCCAGACGGCCCGGAGGCCTTTTCATGGGTGTTGCTCGTAAAGTCCTTGTGTTGACGTTATCTGTCGTTCTGTCGCTTCTCGTGGTGGTGCAGCCGGCTGCCGCCGGCCAGACGGCAACTGCCAGAGCGGATGTCTCGACGCTGGCGGCGCCGTCGTGCCCGTCGGGAAGCTTCTGCATCTGGCCGGTGGCCGACCACAGCTCGAGCCGCTGCAGTTGGAGCAACGCTGACGCCGACTGGCGGTCCGCACCCGTCGTCTGTTCCTGGGCGGCGACCAGGCCGGTGCGGTACGTCTACAACCACGGCACCAGCACGGCGTACGGAGGGGTGTGCCTCTACACGGGAGCCAACTACACCAGTCCCTCCGACTACGATCCGCGAGGCTCGTACTACGAGATCGGCGGTGGGGGCGAGTATTTCCGGTCCCACCGATGGGTCAGCAACATCGACGCGTGCGGCTGAATCGGCCCACTGCGCTCCTCCGATGGTGAGTAGCGCGTGATCCCGAGTGCGACTCCATGGTCCGCCGGCTTCGGCCGGCGGGCCATTGGACCGTTTCTTCCCGGCGAGCTGCAGCGCCTACGGCCTGGCTTGAGGCCCCTCTCCGAGGGCGATGCGGTCCAGGTCGGCCAGCACCTGGCCGGCTAGTGCGGCGGCGGCCCCGGGCCGGGTGCTGAGCAGGGACCGGGCTTCCCGGAGGCGGGCTTCGAGTTGGCGGAGGTGGCTCGGGTCGGCGTCCCGTGCGGTGTGCTCTTCGAGCAGGATTTCCGCGCCGGCCAGCAGGTCGGCGGCCAAGTCGGTGAGTTCACCGGACGGCGTCGGTGTGGCGGCACGGACGTACGCCATCTGGACGAGCGTCTCGACGGAACGGAACGTCCGGCGCCAGGACACGTCGTCGGCGGGCTCCGCCTCCGGGAAGACCTGGCCGGGTGCGTCCCAGAGGCCTTCGCCGGCGCCGGCGGTGTGGCGACGCCGGTCGAGGTGGTGCCAGATCTGATCGCTGAGGGCGAGAAGGTCGCGGCGGAGGCCGACGTTGCGGGCGAGCAGGCTCGCGGTGATCACTTGACGCAGGAGCGACGTGGCGAGGTCGGACGTGAACCAGTAGGCGTTGTCGATGCCCCGCAAGGCCAGCGCCTGGCCTGGTTCGTGGAAGTGCACGGCGGGGTCGCCCGGAATGGGTGGGCGGGTGACGCCCCCCTGGTCGGCGATCGCGGCGTAGACCGTGAGGAGGCGGTCGATCGGCAGATCGGTCGAGCGTCGCCGCTCGAGGTCGGCGAGGACCAGGCGGGCCACCTGGAGCGTGAAGTAGAGGGACTGTTCGCCGTCGGTGGTCTGCCAGGGGATGGTCTCCAGCGGCCAGCGGCCCTCCGGCCCGGTGGCGATGGACGCCCAGTAGGACCGGGTGAGGTCGTAGCGCAGTTGCAGCGCCTGGGCCAGGCGTTGTTGCTCTTCGTTGAGCAGACGCAGTACCCGGGTGCGTTCACTCGCCAAGTCGAGGATGCCGGTCATCGCGTCGACGGTGAAGTACAGGTAGGGCTCCGGATCCGCGAGGCCGTCGGGCTGCGGTCCGACGTACTCCGTGGTCTCGATCCCGGGTGCTTCCCGGAGAACGCTCCAGGACCAGCCGCAGGTGAACAGCGTGTCCGGGTTGTCGAGGTCCTCGCCTTGGCCTGATCCGATGGACAGGTCGCGGAGCCCGGCCCGTACCTCCTGGAGTTGCGTCCGGAGGCGATGAACCGCCTCGACGGTGGGTTCGCCGGGCGTCCGGATCGGACGTAGCAGGGCGGTGCCGGGGCTCGACTCGGGGTCGAAGACCCGGACGGTGAAGCTGCGCAGGAGCCCGATCATGGCTGCGGACAGGCGCCGGCTCGCGAGCTCGGTGACCTCGTCGATCTCTCGGGCCAGGTCGGTGCGGGTGGCTACCCTGCGGAAGATTTTGGTGAAGCCGACGATCGCGAGCGTCAGCGTGAGGCTGATCGCGTAGGACTCGACGACCGGGGGTGCGATCCCCTCGGGATCCGAGGGGTCGGCTACGCCGCCGCTGAAGATCGGCGCATCGGACTCGTCGGTGTAGCTGGACAGGTAGTCGTGGGCCGTCCGGAGGATGAAGCGCGGAATCTCGAGGCGGTCGCCGATTCCGCGTAGCGCATCGAGCACCGCGTCGGTGGTCTCGTCGGGGCCGTCCACCTTCAGCTCGCTGAGGGCGGTGGCCGGATACAGCAGGCAGAGTAGTTGTGCGGCGTCGCTGAGAGAGTCTCGGCCGTCCGCGCCTCCCCACTGCCACTCCTGATTCCGCACCGACCGCCGCACGAGCGCTTGCCAGACGTCGAGGATGTGCTGTTGGGGCGTGATCGCCGGGCCCAGGCTGCGGCGGGTCCCGGTCGGCCGCCGGTCGGTGTCCGCGACCCCCGGCGCTTCGGTCTCGCCGCCCGGAGCGGCCTCCCCGTCGTCGTCCAGACCGAGGAGCGCTTCCAGCTCCTGCTCGGCGGTCCGGAACGAACGCAGTTCGGCCGTCAGCGCGTCGGGATCGCCGGTCGGGCTGTCGAGTCGCGCGGTCAGCAGGTCGTAGAGGTCCCAGGCGTCGTGGGCGCTGAGCCGGCTCGCGAGCAATTCCTGTACGCCCGGCTCGAACCGCAGCATGACGAGACCGTCGGCGAGCGTCGGCCGTTCGAAGAGTCCCCCGGCGACGACCTCGGCGGCCGCGGTCAGAGCGGCCGACGGGAGCAACTCACGGCGAATGAACTGCAGCAGAGCGAGGCTCAACCGGGGATGCGCGGCAGCCAGCACGGCCAGCCGCGCGGCGTCCGGTGAGGCGACGTACGTGAAAGCGTCGACCAGCGCGGCCGCGGTCGGGGTGGGGCCGGGGGCATGGTCCGGCGGAGCGGGCCGGGTCGGCACCAGCAGGGCGTCGCACCCGTCGGGGTCGACGCTCATCAGCGTCCGAGCCCACCGCGCGATGCGTTCCGGCGCCAGCGTCATCGCCGGAATCGGGAGCCAGCCGGTGTCGGGCCGGGCGTGCCGGGCCAGCGGCGGAACCCGGAACACGAGTCGGTCGTTACGACCTCCGGCCCGGCCCGGGCCCACGCGCGCACCGGGCAGGTCGAGGCCCACCTGCCGCCACATCGTCATCGGCAGCGGGTTGACCAGCACGGTCGGCGCCGACGAGGCCAGCTGTCGCAGCACCGACCAGGTGGTCTCCGGGCGGTTGGCGGTCGTCGTGCCGTCGCTGAGGAGCACGACCAGATGCCGGTCGTCCGGGGCCCGGAGCCGGCGCAGCGAGGTGACTCGTCCACGCTGGTCCCGGATCTCCGCTTCGCTCCGATCTAGCGCGACCGTCCACCGGCGTACGGTCCGGAACGCGCCGACCTGTCCGAGCAGCCGATGGAGCTCGTCCGTCGCCTGCTCCCACAGTGTCATCGACAGTCCGGTGTCGACGAGCAGCGTGACGTCGAACCAGCGTTCCGGGGCCGGGCGGAACACCGGAATGAGCTCCCCGGTCCGGGCGTACACCGTGACGGTGTCGTCCAGATCCAGCTCGGCGCGCCGGCCATGGCGCCATCGGCGGCGCAGCGGGCGCAGCGCCCGTGCGACCTCCAGCGGACGAGGGAGCCCGTCGGCCGTCCTGGTGGTCCTGGGATGCTGCGCCGGGGCCGCGGCGAGCCGCTGCCCGTCGGTCGCCGACGTGGCGAAAACGGGCCTGATCTCGGCCTCGTTCTCGTCGGACAGCTGAGGAACCGCACGCTCGGCCGGGCGTGGTGGTGCCGGCGACCGTTCGCCCGGCGCCGGGCCGCCGCCCCCCGGAGTCGCAGACGCGGACGTCTCCGGGCCGGGGACGTCCGCAGGCGTTGGCCTGCCCTCGCCGACCGCGAGGGCCGCCAGCCAGATCGCCTCGGCGAGCATCGTCGCGTCGCCGTCGACGCCCTGCCGGGCGAGTTGGTCGATGAGGACGCCCAGCCGGTCAGGCACGCGAAAGCTCTCGCATCAGCATCGTCACCAGCCCCTCGCGCTGCATCCCCTCCGGCGCATCGGGCCCGGTCAGGAGGAACACCGCGTTGAGGAGCTGGTCGACGGCCAGCGACTCGCCCTGGTCGAGCCGCTCGACGAACGCCGCGATCAGGTCCGTGACCGGCGCCGGGGCCAGGCTCTCGGTGCCGAGGTGGGCCCGCACCATCGCGGTCACCTCCGCCGCGGTCGGCCGCGGCATCTGATAGCGGATGCACCGGCGCAGGAACGGGGCCGGGAAGTCGCGTTCGCCGTTGCTGGTCATGACGATGAACGGGAACTCGACGCACCGGACCTGGCCGGCTCGGATCGAATGGCGGCGGGGGCCGTCCCACTCGCGGATGTCGACCGTGTCCTGCTCGTACCGCGCGAGCTCGGGAATCTCGAAGCTGCCGCGTTCGAGGACGTCGAGCAGGTCGCTGGGCAGGTCGAGGTCGCTCTTGTCGATCTCGTCGATCAGGAGGGCTCGGGGCTGATCGCCCGGGAGCAGCGCGGTGCCGAGCGGTCCCAGCCGCAGGTACGGGCCGATACCGTCACCGGAACGCTGCCGCAGCGCGCGCGTCGCCCGCCCGCGGGCGTCTCCCCGGGCCGCCCGGCGGAGCTGCTGCGCGTGGATCCGGCCGAGGACGTCGTAGTGGTAGAGACCGTCGGTGACGACCGTCCGAGACGTGATGTGCCACCGCAGGACCCGGCCCAGTCCCAGTTCGTCGCTGACCGCTTCGACCAGCGTCGACTTACCGGAACCCGGTGCACCGGTGACCAGCAGCGGACGACGGAGCCGCAGCGCGGCGTTGACCGCGTCGACGAGCCCGGCCGGAGGCTGGAAGACGGTCCTGGCCACCGGACGGGGAGACTGTCGCCACGGTGGAGCCGGAGGCAGGACCAGCGGGCGGGGTTCGCCGTCGCCCAGGTAAGGACCGACCCAGCTCATCACAACTCCCGGGAGGTTCGCGGCTGATGGCTGCGGCAAAACGCCAGCCAAACGTCGTCGTGCCAGGCCGCACGCACCCCGGCCAGCGGGTGCGCTTCGCCCGTCCAGCCCGAGCGGTAAGCGTCGACGAGCCCGTCGGGCAGCTCGTACCACGACCCGTCGACCGCGCGCCGGCGCCGGGCGTCCACATCGGCGCCCGCCTCCGGCCACAAGACGACGGGCTGGTAGGCCAGCAGCAACTCGAGGAGCTCGACGCGGTCACCGGGGTGGGACGAGAGTCCCAGCGCCCGGCCGGGTCGGCGGTCGGCCAGCTGCTCCCGCAGCCGCCCGAGGTCGGCGACGTGGGTGTGGCCGAGCCATTCGACCGGATCTCCGGCGCGGTGGGCCATCTCGTGCAGACAGTCGGCGGCATGCTGGTTGATCCACGCGTGGTGACGGGCCGGAGCAAGCCGCTCGCTCCAGCGAACCATCACGTCGTGGGATGCGCCGATGCGTGGCCCGGTACCGGTCGCGGGGTCGCCGTAGCGGACGGTCTCCGGTTTCCAGGTCAGCATCAGCCGCGCCGGGAGCGCGACGTCGATGTGGCGCAGGCGCTCGCCGCGTCCGTGTGCGTAGTCCTTCCCCCACCGGAGCGCTTCGGCGTAGGCGCGTTCGGCGCCGAGCCGGTCCAGCGTCGGGCAGGAGAAATCCGCACGCAGGGCCAGCTCGGGGCCGTCCAGCAGCCACGCGTGGAGCTGGTCGGGCCAGTCGCCGGCAAGACCGCTGTGCAGGCTGACGATCAGCCGCAGCCGGCGTTCACCGTGCCGCCGCGCCTGGGCGGCGAGTGCGTCGCTGTACTGCCGCGAAGCCTCCACCCTCGTGGCCCAGTCCTGCAGCCGCGGTGAGGCCGGATCGCGGCCGATCGCGACGGCCAGCTCAACGAGGAAACGGGCCAACGCCGCGCGAGGCGCCCGGGCCGCACCGGGCCCGAACACCACCGCGTCGACCAGCGCGGTGTAGTCGGCGTCGGTGAGCGGCCCGCTGAAGGCCTGCTGGGCCACCGGGGAATGGCCCAGCGCCGCGACCGCCCGGCGCAGCTGAACCGTGGTCGGCCGTAAGTCGGCGACGAGGTCGACGGTGGGGAGGATCAGCAGGAGACGCTCGAGAAGCAGCCCGGCCTGGCGTGCCGCGGGCCGAGGCTCGGCGGGCAGGGCCGTCACGAGCGACCGCAGCGACTCCTCGGTCCACTCCAGCCCGTCGGCCAGCTCCGGTCCGAGCGTCCGGACGGCGCGCATCAGACGGTCCACCGACCGCAGCTTCGGCAGGGATCGGCCCCCGTCCGGGCCGGGGATCCCGTCGGCCAGGGCACGTAATGCGACGTAGATCTGGTGGCCCAGGGCCTGCGGCTGGGCGAACGCCTGCACGACCTTGTTCTGCCGGGCCTTTTGCAGGAAGGCGTCCTGCCGGGGGCCGCCCGTCGCGGCGGTGAACAGGTCGCCGGGGACGTCGGCGTCCTCGGCCAGCGTGAAAATCAGGCGGGGAAGTCCGAGCGCGGTCGCGGTGTCGTACTCGGCCTCGGTGTAGGAGCGCCGCTGCTCGTCGTTCTCGTCGATGCTGCCGTACCGGCGCCCGAGAATTCCGATGTAGACGTCGCAGGAGCCGACCTGACCCGAGGACTCGACCGCGGCGGTGCGGTCCGCGGCCGGGAAGAAACGCATGTCGACCGGAACATGGCCTGCGTGCGCCACTGCCTCGAGGGCGGCCGACACGAACGACCGGTCAGCCGGGTACTCCGCGAACTCCGAGGTGTGCGACAAAAAGACACGCCACCGCGCCCCAGCCTTCGGCACCGCGCACCCCCCTCATGGTGCTTCCCCCGGATCGCACCGAATCGGATCCGCGAGACGCTGTCAAGACTCGGCCCCGCGATGCCGGGGTCGATCCCGCCTTCGACAACGGCCGGCACGCGCCACCCGGCCCGGGTGGGCAGGGTGGCGCTGACGGCCTCCGCACCGGCTACCGGTCGCCCGGTCACGAGTGCGAGAAGAATCGCCATTTCTGAGCGGGGTTCCCCGTACAAGTCCACTGCTGAATGTGCGTACCGTCGCTCACACCGGCGTCACGCCGGTCGAGGCAGAACTGGCTCCCGACCTGTCGGATCGTCGTGTATCCGCCGCTCGTCTCCAGCGTCCAGAGCTGATTGGGCTGCACGGTGCACGGCATCATCTTGAGGTCGGCTCGAAGCGTGAACTGGTTCGGCGGCGGCACCGCGAGACAGTTCTCGTTCCGGGCGTCGACGATCTCCACCATGCCCGGTGCGCTCGCATTGAGTAGTCTGAAGCGCTGCTCGTCCCCGCCGGAACAATGCCAGAGCTGGAGCTGGGCGTTGCTCGGCGGATCCTCGGTCTTGATGTCGAGGCAACCGAATTGAAAACCGGGAGGAGACTGGATCTCCCAGAGAGGGACGGCCGCCTCCGCGGTGCCGCTCATGACTACTGTGGACGCCACCACGCCCATCAGCGAGAGCAGGATCGCCAACCCGCGCGACACGGGCCACGTCACTAGTTTGCGCAAAACGCCTCCCTTTCGCGAATGCTTTCCGAATTCGCGATTTGCTGTATTGCTCCGAGGCTACTGTCGGCGCCCGCGCGCAATGTCGGCGAAAGAACAGTCGGAACGTTCGGACGGCAATTCCCGAGCGAACCGAATTCAGAGCACCCAGGCGCCGTCCCGGATGATCTCGACGGTTCCGCGGGGACCGGCCGCCGGCCACCGCGAACGGGAAACTCTGTCCCCGGGCCACGTCCCTCACCCGCGGAGGCGCGTTAGATCACCGCGTGGCCGTAGCTGGTCGCCAGAGCGGCCAGGTCGGGCTCACCGAACCGACTGCGCAGGGCGTCGAAGCGTTCGGCCTTGCCTGCGCCGAACCGACTCACCGACCGCGCGTAGGTGTCGCCCGACACGAACACCGGCGGGGTCTTCTTGCTGTGGAACTTGTCCGCGTACAGGACGAGTTCTTCCTCCGGGGTTTCGGCCAGGTAGTCGGCCACCGGCAGCGGCAGGCCCTGGCTGACGACGTCCGCGCGCGTCAGGCCGACGCCGGTGTGGTGCGAGCAGAACCGGCCGAGCCGATCGGGCCAGCCCACGTCGCGGACGAGCTCCTCCCCGAGCACGCCGTGGCGCAGATAGCCGGCGTGATCGAGAACTCCGTCCGGCGAGTACAAGCGGTACACCCCGACGTCGTGCAGCAGCGCTCCGGCGCGCACCAGGTCGGCGTCCACCGTGGTGGTGAGCAGTTGGGTGGCCAGGTCGCGGACGATCAGGCAATGCGTGAAGACCAGGTCGAACGCGTGCTCGTTCGGCGCGTAGCGCCGGTGCAGGGCCTCGATCTCCTGTTCGTCCGGTATCACCGTGGAAGCGGGGATCCGTGTCCCGAAGTTCACCCCGACGACCCTACGCGTCAGTCGCCGGACTCCAGCTCCTGGAGGTTGTACTCCGCGTTCGGGTCGCCCGCCTTCCCGGCTTCGGTGTACCACCGGGCGGCCGCGACGACGTCGCCGCGCTCCTTGTACAGGACCGCCAGGTTGTTCATCGCGCCGGAGAAGCCGGCCTTCGCGGCCCGGCGCAGCCACTGCTCGGCCGTGCGCTCGTCGCCCCGGCTGAGGGCCAGCTGCGCGAGCGAGCCCATCGCGTACGCGTTCTCCTTGCGGGCGGCCCGCTCGATCCAGTGCTCGGCGGACTCGTCCCGCAGGTCGTGGAGCCCGAGGCCGAGCAGGTACATCGATTCGACGTGTCCCCGTTCGGCGCCCTTGCGCCACCACTCGACCGCCTCGGCGACACGACCGGCGTCGTCGAGGAGGGCTCCGAAGCCGCACCAGGTGTCGGGATCGGTGCTGGTCCGCACGTGCTCGGCGGCGGTGACGACCACGGCGTCGGCGGCGGCGCGGTCGTCGCGATCGCGGTACAGGCGGCGGAGCCCCAGTGCGGCGGTCAGGTCGCCGGTGCCGGCCAGTTCGCGCAGCAGCGGCTCGGCGCCGGCCCGGCACTCGTCGGCCTTGGCGGTCTGTCCGCGCCGGGTGTGGACGGCGGCCAGGTTGAGCCAGGCCTCCGGAACTCCGGCGGCGACGGCTTTCCGCAGCAGGTGCAGGCCCTCGATCGTCCGGCCCGAGCGGATCCGCTGTTTGCCCAGCTCGTTGCAGGCCGGGCCGTGGCCGGCTTCCGCCGCCTCCTCGTAGAACGGCACCGACCGCGCCTCGTGACCCAGGAGATCGAGGCGACGCCCCTCCTGGTACAGCTCTTCCGGCGATCGCCGTCGCACGCGTAGCTCCACGCTCGTAGGACGTCCGGTATCGGCGGACGGATCACCCGTCGACGTTCGTGCGCGAGGCACCGCCGGTCGGGCGGCGTCAGCCCACCGGCGACGGACGGGCCCCGCCAACACCACAGGGCACGCTAACCGCCCGGCGTGCGATCGAACGCCTCTCCCAAGGACCACAGGTATTCGAAATCGGCGACCCTCTTCCGGATCTGCCCTATGTCCAGCACGAGCTTGGTATTCAAGATCGCGGGCGCTTCCGCCCCGGCGCCGGCGGAAACAACTGTTTCGCGGCTGACGCTGCCATCAAACACGGTGAATTCCCGGAAGTCGGTGTAAAAGCGTTTTATTCGGTTGAAGTCGAGGATTCGGACCTGGACGCCGGCCCGAGTCTGAGCCGCAGCGATGTCGACCAGACTCCTGCTGTTGATCAAGTCCGCCTCGTCGACCACGAAGACGCGACGGATCGTCACACCGCGCGTACTGATGGCTTCCTGCTGCGCAGTCAGATAGCGACGACCGAGCGGACTTTTCCAGAAACCGCGATCGGAGCTTTCGTCTCCGGCGTCGATGGTCGCGAAGGTGGTTGCGTCGATGCTCGACCGCGCGACGTCGGTCAGGCCTATCAGCCAATCCTGATCCTCTCCCTCATACGTGGTTTCCCCGGCTGCCAATGACTTCAAAAACGACGAGGTACGGCTGATTTCGTTCTGCGCGAATTCGTACACGATATCGGAGTCGCCCGGCTTGATGAGGATCGCATGCTGCACCATCTGGGTGACCGGATCCGTCCGCGCTGCCGTCTGCTCCAGCAAGCCGAACAGGCGTGCCGAATCGTTGATTTGGGCGAACGCACCCGCAACCAAACTCCGCATACCATCCTCGTGACTGATTTGCTGAACCGTCAGTGCGCGTAATTCAGTAGTCAGACCGGCCACCATCTGCGACAGAAGGGCGAAGCCGGCTACCACGACCGCGATCGCGAGTGAAACCAGCGGAGATGCGCCGACACCGAAGCCGGAAACAGCTCCGAGACCGAAGACGACAGTTCCAGCCAGTACCGCGATGGACATCTGACGCATCCCGCCTGCGGATCGCGACCGAAACGGAACGTCCGGGACCCTGCGCGCCAGCCGATCCGCATTCAGCCGAGCTCGGGGCTCGTTGATTTCCCGCACGGCAGCGGCGACGTATCCGTCCACCCAGGCGAGGTCTTTGTCAGTAAAGGTCTCGGCCACGAGTCGCTTGCCCAGCGCTTCGAAGCTGCCCGCAGCACGCGTCGATCGCTCAGTTGCCATTTGTGACCCTCCTTACCGATCGATCCGACTTCGCTCGGCAAATTGGACACCACGGCCAGACCGGCTTGTCGTCAGCCGGCGTGGCGACCAGGAAAATCACGGCGGCCTCAACGGCCTGTTTCATCGCCCGGCGACCGGACGCTCTTCTGCTTACCGCGTCGGTGTCCAGCACGTGCATGACTAGTCGTTCCCAGTCCTTTTGGGCCGACGTCCACTGGTCTGGATGAATACGCACGAAGTCATCGACGAAGTACCACGGGATCTCATAGCCGCAGTCCTCTTTCCGGAGGTCGCGCAGGCGCGGAATGATCGCCGGGCGGCGCCTAAACATCCTGGCCGCCGAACTTCTGAGCAATGGAGTCCTGGCGCCGATTCGTGATCGCAACGCTGAGCACGTACCCGGCCACAGCTCCGGCCACGGCCGGCATGGCCAGCCAGCCGGCTAACGACAGGGGCCAGGCAGCCCAGGCTACCGACGTATCACCCGGGGAGCGAATGCCCAACGTGACGTCGTACGTGGACTGCCAACCGATCAGCAAGCCATTTGCCACATAAACTATTGCGAACAGAGCGAAGATGATGGAGCCGCGGACTACCAGCCAATGCACGAGCCCGGACATCGCCTCGCGGCTTCGGAGCGCCCGCCTGGCAAGATCCCATACCGACTCTCGCGGAGGTGGCTCAACCGGCGACGGCTCTGGAGGATCCGGCTCCATGGGAGCACCGTAGCGGCCCTCTCCGTAGCGGGGCACCCTCCACATGGGGGCTTGCTAATGAGGCACTACGCGGTAGATGGCGCCGGCCTTGTCGTCGCTGACGTAGAGAGCCTTGTCGGGGCCCTGTACCGCCATCACCGGGCGGCCCCAGCGGCTGCCGTCCGGATTCTGGAAGCCGGTGAGCAGCGTCTGCTGAGGGCCGAGCGTGTTGCCGCGCCACGCGAAGAAGGCGACCTCGGGCGGGCGCGGCGGGTGCCGGTTCCACGAGCCGTGGATCCCCACCAGGGCTCCCGGCCCGTACCCACCGGCCAGGGCGGGTGCGAAGCTCAGCCCGAGCGGCGCCGAGTGCGCGCCCATCCCCTGCTCGACCGGCGGCAGCTTCGCGCAGTCGAGCTTCGACCCGTCGGCGTTCGTCTGGACGTCACGCACGAGCGGGCGGCGGGTGTAGCTCAGCGGCGAGTCTTTCTCGCCGGGCTTCAGGTCCGGATCCGGGTTGCAGTACGGCCAGCCCAGATCGCGCCCCTGAACCAGCCGGGCCAGCGGCTCGAGCGGGTGGTCGTTCACGTACGACTGCAGCACCTCGCCCCGGTCGGAGCCCCGGTGCGGATACTCGATGTTGTCGCGGTTGTTCACCGCGGTCCACACCGCGCCGTCGGGGGCGATCGCCAGGCCGGTCCCGTTGCGGACGCCCCGCGCGAACACCTCGGGCTTGCCACCGCCCGGGGGCACCCGCAGGATCGTGGCCCGCTCCGGGTCGGCGTCCCGGTCTCCGGCCGAGATGTTGCCGGTCGACCCGATCGAGACGTAGAGCGCGCCGTCGGGCCCGATCGCGACGCTCTTCAGCGCATGGGCGTAGTGCCCGCCGAGTTCCGGGCTCTTCGCGTCGGGCAGGTCGTCGACGACCACGCGCTTTCCCGAGACCCTTCCGGCCCGATAGGTGAACGCGTCGACCTGATCGCTCTCGGCGACGTACAGGGTGTTGCCCGCGAACGCCAGGCCGTGCGGCTGGTTCAACCCGCGGACGAGCGTCCGCTGGGTCGGCGTGCCGCCCGGCACCAGCTCGACGACGTCGCCCGGGCCGGGCCGGGACACGAGCAGCCGGCCGTCGGGGGTCCAGGCCAGTAGCCGCGCACCGGTCACCCGGGCCCAGATCGTCACCGTCCAGCCGGGCGGGGCCTTCAGCCGCCGGGTCTCGTCGAACGGCTCGTCACCGGTGCCACGGAGCGGACGCACGACGGTGGTGGTCAGCGCGGGCACGTCGGCGTCGGCGACCGACGCGGGTGGGGGCACGGTCTCCTTCGGACGGGTGTCGTCGGCCCGCCCGCCGGTCGAGCACGCCGCCAACGCGCACACCAGACCACCGGCCACTACCGCCCGCGCGACGCTCTTCATCTGTCCATTCCTACCCGGTCGGGTCGACCCAGCTCGGTATCCACACGTCCGTGCTCCCCGGCCCGGTTCGCCGGTCGTCGAAGAAGCCGATCAGTGCGGCCAGCCCCGGGTGCGGATTGTCGTCCCGCCAGATCAGCGACGTCGGGTAAACCGGCGTCGGGTGCCGGATCGGGATGCGCCGCAGGTCGTAGCGGTCCGGCCACAGGTACCGCGACCCCTCGCCGACCAGCGTCGCCAGCTCGGCCGAGCCCGCGATCTCCTCCAGCTGGGCCTCGTACCCGAACACCGGCCCACCGACGTCGATCGTCAGGCCGAACGCCTCGGCCAGCTCGTCGTAGTAGTCGGCCCACTCCGTGCCCGGCTCCAGGCCCGGCATCCACAGACGGTGCCCGGTCAGGTCGGCCGGCGTGACGACGGCGCGCGACGCCAGCGGATGGTCCGGCCCGACCAGCAGGTGATGCGGGTCGTCGATCACCCGCACGGCTCTCACCGGTGGCGGCACCGGTCCGCGCACCGCGTGGAACGTCGCATCGACGGTTCCGGCGGCGACTTCGGCGATCGCGGTGTCGACGTCGGCGTTCAGCATCGTCACGACGTCCAGATCGAGGTCCGGGTGCAGACGGTAGAAATCCTGCAGCACCACCGCGGGCGCGATGCGCCGGCTGTGGACGTCGACCCGGAACGCGCGCCGGCCGGGACGCACCGACGCGTCGGCGCGGTCGGCGACGCGGAGCAGCTCGCGGGCGTGCGGCAGGAAGGCCTGGCCGTCGATCGTCAGGACGACGCCGCGGGGCGTGCGGGCGAAGAGCCGGACACCGAGGTCGCGTTCCAGCGCGGCGACGCGTTTGGAGACCGCCTGCTGGGTGATCGTGAGCGCGGCGGCCGCGTCCTGGAACTGACCGGTCTCGGCCGCGGTGACGAACGTGCGCACGGCGTGAAGGTCCACGGACCTAGCAATACAACCGGCGGTTGTGACGCGCCAGGCCCACCGTTGTTTGCTCGCGCACCAGCCTGCCGATGAAATCGCCCGGTGTCACTGGGACGGCAGTTCAACTGGCTCTGGGCGGCGTTCGCGGTCAGTGCGTACGGATCCGGCCTCGGCTTCGGCGCGTTTCCCCTGATCGCCGTGCTCGTGTTGCACGAGGGGCCGGCCGCGGTGTCGGCGTTGTCGGCGGTGGCGCCCGCCGTGGGGGCGCTGATCGCGGTTCCGCTGGGCCCGTGGGTGGAGTTCCGGCGCAAGCGTCCGGTGATGATCGGTACCGACCTGGTCCGGTTCGCGGTGCTGCTCTCGATTCCGATCGCCTACGCACTGGGCGTGCTCAGTTACGTCCACCTGGTGGGCGTCGCCCTCGTGATGGCCGCGGGGAAGATCGCGTTCAACGCGGCGGCAGGCGCGTACCTGAAGGCGGTCGTCCGGCCGGACGGCCTGCTGGCGGCCAACGCGCGGTTCGAGTCGACGACGTGGAGTTCGCTCGCGGTGGGGCCGCCGCTCGGCGGGGCCGCGATCGGGGTGCTCGGGCCGGTCACCACCGTGGTGGCGGACGCGGTCAGCTACGGACTGTCGGCGCTGTGCCTGGGCGGGGCCAGCGGCCCGGAGGAGCGGCCGGAGCGGACCGGCCGACGCACGCACGACGTGCGGGCCGGCTGGCGGTTCCTCCTCGAGCACCCCGCGCTACGCGCCTTGTTCCTGAACAACCTGCTGGTCAACGGGCTGATCATGGCGACCGAGCCGCTGCTGGCGGTGTTGCTGCTCGGCGAGCTCGGGTTTCCGCCCTGGCAGTACGGGCTGGCGTTCGCCGCGCCGTGCGTGGGCGGGCTGATCGGATCGCGGCTGGCCCGGCCGGTGGTGGCCCGGTTCGGGCGGCGGTGGGTGCTGCGCGTGGTCGGGACGCTGCGGGTGGTGCCGCTGGTCGGACTCGCGTTCGTGCGTCCGGGCGTGACCGGCCTGGTCACGGTGATCGTGGTCGAACTGGCGATCATCGTCGGCATGAGCCTGTACCAGCCGGTGCTGGCGACCTACCGGCTGGAGCAGACGCCCACGGATCGGCTGGCCCGCGTGCTGACGGCCTGGTCGATCAGCAGCAGCGCCTCGATCGCGGCGCTCAGCGCACTCGGCGGGGTGCTGGCCGCGATCACCGGCCCGCGGATCGCGATCGCGGTGGCCGGTGTGCTGGTCCTGGGGACGCCGGTGCTGCTGCGCCGCGGTCGGCGAATCCGCTGAGCTAGCGTCGTCCCATGGCTTCCTTCAATGACACGGTGATCGACGACTTCCGCGCGAAGGACGGTGTGCTCGGTGGGCACTTCGAGGGCAAGACCGTTCTGCTGTTGCACGTACCGGGCCGCAAGTCCGGCAAGGATTTCGTGAACCCGCTGGTCGCGGCGCCGTACGAGGGTTCGTATCTCGTGTGCGGCAGCGGCGGCGGGGCGCCGGAGACGCCGCAGTGGGTCGCCAACGTCGAGGCCGTCGACGGCCCGCTCACGGTCGAAATCGGCTCGGACACCGTGCAGGCCGACCACCGGGTCGTGCGTGCGGAGCGCGACGCCGACTGGGAGACGCTCTACGGCGTCTGGCGCGCGTACTGGCCGGACGCGGCCGGCTACGAAACGAAGACCGACCGCAAGTTCCCGGTCGTCGTCGTCACCCCGCGCTGAGGTCCACCGGCCGGGCCGGATCCCTCGCCGGCCCGGTCGCCGGGCGACCCCGGACGCCGGGTGTTATCCCTTAGGTATGCGATGGTTGCGATTCGATGGGTGGATTGCCGGACTCGGCCTGGGCTCCGGCGCCCGGCTGGTGCTGGGCCACTGGCCCGGCTCGCCGTTCGGACCGGTGTCCGACGTCATGGCCGAGGACGCGACCGGACGCCGGACGCTCTTCGCGGCGACGCCACAACTGGCCGAGTTCGTCGCGGCGACCTACCGCTTCGACGCCGTCCAGGTGGTCCCGGTGGACGTCACCCGCACCGGGCCACGCTGGAGCGTCGACGCCGGGCCGCTGCGGTTCGGTTTCACGGCCGGGCGCCGCAGCCCGCTCGGGTGGATGCTGCGGGCGGTGCCTGCGGGCCTGTCCCGCTCCCCCGTCTGGGTCCGGCTGATCGATCTGCCCGCCCGGCTGGTGCTGCCCGGCGTCCGGACGCACGGGAGCGCGGGCAACGGGCGCTACGAGTGGTACGGCGCGCGCGATCTCGCTCCGATCGTCGCCGCGGACGGCACGCTCGACGGCACTGACCTCGGTGGACTGACGCCGATCGACCCGCCGGTCCGGTTCGGATTCGGCTCGACGCCCCGGGCCCCGTCGCTCGTGCGGATCACCACCACGGTCGCCGTCCCTTGAAGACCTCTGCCACACTGAACCTCCGCCGGAGGGGGCCCGGCGCCCGTCCAGCCGGGGGTGACCAGTGGCGTCCGAAGAGGGTTCGTCGCAGTCCGTTCGGCTCACCGCGGCGGCGCTCGTCGTCGTGCTGCTGGCCGCGGCGCTCGCGCTGGTGCTCGGCTGGTTCGGGCTGAGCGAGCAGGTGCACGCGCTGAACACACTGCCGACGGTCGAGTTCGGCACCCGGCCGTGGGACATCGTCTACTACGACTTCCAGCTCTTCGTGCTGGACTCGGATCCGGTCGGGGTCAGCAGCACGCTGCCGTGGACGCTGCAGATCGCCCGGTTCCTCGCCCCCGCGACGACGGTGTACGCGGTCTTCCTGACGTTCAAGGCCGTGCTGGCCCGGCAGATCGAGCAGGTCAGCGCCCGCCTGACGCCGCGCCGCACGGTGATCATCGGGGACGGCCCGGCGGTCACCGAGCTGGTACGGCAGGTACTCGAAGACAAGGGCCGGGTCGTGCTCGTGCTGAGCGAGGCACCGACCGCACCGCTGCCGAACCGGCGGGTGTACCGGGTGACCGGCGATCCCCGCGACATTCCGGTCCTGCGCCGGGCCGGGACCTCGTCGGCGCGTGAGGTGTTCGCGGTCGCGCGTGACAGCGCGATCAACGCCGAGGTCGCGGTGAGCGTGCTGACGCTGATGAACTCCGCACGGCGTTCCGGCAACGCGCTGCGCTGCCACGTGGACATCGACGACTCGGTCCTCCTGTCCGCGCTGATCGATCACAAGAAGCACCTGAACATCGCCGAGCGGGTCGAGCTCTGGCTGTTCAACCGGCACGACCTGGCCGCGCGCCGCATCGTGGCCAGCGCTCCGCCTCCCGACGTCCCGCACCCCGACGTCGTCGTAGTGGGGCAGACCCCGCTCGCCGAGGCGCTGCTCATCGAGCTCGCGCGCTGGCGTACCGTGGCGCGCCTGAAGCACGCCGACGGGAGCCGGGCCACGCCGGTGGACGTCCAGCTCCTCCTGCCCGACCCGGATGCGCACAAGCCCGAGCCCAGCTGCGACCCGTCGTCGATCCGGCTGACCGCCGGGCCGCTGGAACGCGGCGTCGACGTCACGGCGCTCTCGGGCGCGACGGCGCCGCACGTCTACGTCTGCCTCGACCGCGACGCGGACGGGCTGAAGGCCGGGCACCGCCTGCTGCACGCGTCGCGGGCCGCAGACCGGCCGGAGCCGGACGTGGTGGTCGCGGTCGCCCGCTGGGCCGGGTCCACCGGACCGGGCCGGATCCGGAACGACGGGCCCGCGTCCGTGCTGAGCTTCAGCGGGCTGACGACGATCAACGTCATCAAGGGGGTTTACGACATCCGAGAGCTCCGGGACGAGATGACCGAACGGCTGGCCCGCGCGATCCACGCCGAGTACCTCGACCTCGCCAGACAGCGCGGAGACACGCTCGAGACGAACAAGTCCCTGCGTCCCTGGGCCGAGCTGCCCGAACATCTGCAAGACAGCAACCGGGCCCAGGCCCAGGACATCGAGGTCAAACTGGGCCTGATCGACTGCGAGATGACCCCGATCACCGGTGACGCCGAGCCGTTCGCGTTCACCGACGCGGAGATCAAGCGCCTGGCCCAGCACGAGCACAAGCGGTGGATGGACCGGCTGCTCGGGATGGGCTGGAAGTGGGGGCCGCGCCGTGACGCCGCGGCCAAGCTGCACCCCGACCTCGTCGACTGGACGAGCCTCTCGGAAGACAGCCGGGACGCCGACCGCAACGCGGTGCGCACGATTCCCTGGTTGCTGGCCTCGATCGGCTACCGGGTCCTCCGCGTCACGCCGATCCGCGAGCACAGCGCGGTGGCGGCGGAATGACGTCCGCCTCGGGCCCGGTGCGAGACACGGACCCGAGGCGAACTGGTTCCCCCCTGGCGGAGGGGGATCTCGGTCTCAGCCGACGCGCTCGATCACCGCGCGCCGGATGAGAAACTTGCCGGGCTCGCGGACCTGCTCGAACGCCGCGTCGTTCAGCAGCGCACAGCTACCCGAAGCCCCGGTGACCTGGACCGTGATCGACTTGTCGTTGTCCAGGTTGGTGACCCGCAGCTGCGTGCCGACCGGGAACTGGTTGCTCGACGCGGCCGGCGCGCCGTCCTCGCCGGAGAGCGTCACGGTGCTGCCCTGACAAACGACTTCGCCGTCACCGGAGCCCCCGGCCGGAGCGGCCGGAGCGGCCGGGGCCGCGGTGGTCGGATCCGCCGCGGGCGCTGCGGCAGCATCCCCGTCCGCCGCATCCCCGTCCGCCACCACGTTCGCGGTGCACTCGGCCACCACCCGGCGCTGCTGGATCAGGTCGACGACGGCCTGCCGGTTGGCGATCCGCGCGTCCGAGAGCGAATCCGGGTTGCGACGCTGATCGGCGATGAAGTTCAGATTGTTCTTCAACGCCTGGTCCAGGCCGCCGCAGTCCTCCTTGGGCGCCGCGGACTGCACGGCCGGACGCTCGCCCGCGGAACTGACCCCGATACTCACCGCGGTGGCTCCGCCGAACACGAGCACCATGCCCGCACCGATCGCCGCTGTTCGCCGCCAACTCGACTTCCGCTTCGCCACGTCAACACCCTCTTGGTCCGTTACTGCTAGCCCCTTCGATAGCGAGGTACGGACACTTGCGAACGATCGGTTCGGAACTCAGGAAGCTCTTAAGGTTCGGGCCGCGGCGCGGAGCGGCCCGCATACTGGGCATCGTGGCTGAATTCTCCTTGCCCGTGCTGGCCCAGGTGACGCGCTCCGGATTCGTCGAGAGCCGCCACCGCGGCTCCCTCGTCGTGCTGGACACCGCCGGCCGGGTGAACACCGCCCGGGGCGACGTGACCTCCCCGATCTACCCCCGCTCGACGCTCAAGCCGATGCAGGCCGTCGCGATGCTCCAGGCCGGCGCCGACCTGGACGGGCCGCTGCTCGCGCTGGCCGCGGCGAGCCACGCCGCCGAGCCGTTCCACGTCGACGGTGTGAGGCGCATCCTCGAGCGGGCCGGCCTCGGTGCGGATGCACTGGGCTGCCCGCCGGGCGCACCGCTCGACCCGGTCGTCGCGGAGGAGGTGCTGCGGGCGAACGACCCGACCGATCCGCGGCTCTGGATGAACTGTTCGGGCAAACACGCCGGATTTCTGCTGGCCTGCGTGGCGTCCGGATGGCCTACGGAGTCGTACCTCGACCCGGCCCACCCGATGCAGGCGCGCGCCACCGCGGAGATGGCGGACGCCTCCGGCGAGGCGGTCTCCCACCTGGGCGTGGACGGGTGCGGCGCGCCGGCCGCGACGATGAGCCTGACCGGCCTCGCCCGCGCGTTCGCCGCGTTCGTCCGGGCCGAGCCGGCTTCGGCGCGCGGACGGGTCGCGGCGGCGATGCGCGCGTATCCGGAGTACGTGGCCGGGACGCGCAAGCCGGACACCTGGCTGATGCGGGGCGTACCGGGCGCGCTGGCGAAAGGCGGCGCGGAAGGGGTGGTCGCGATGGCGCTCCCGGACGGCCGCGCGGTCGCGGTGAAGATCGACGACGGCGCCCAGCGCGCGATCTGGCCGGTGGCGGTCGCCGCACTCCGGACGCTCGGCGTGGACGCCCCGGTGCTCGACCGCCTCGCCGAGGCGCCGCTGCTCGGCGGCGGCCTCCCGGTGGGCGCGGTCGAGGCGCTCCCGCTGGGGTGAGGCGCGTCAGCCGGCCTCGGCCGGCGCCGGCTCCTCGGCGAGCAGCTCCTTCACCCGCGGGATGACGGCGGTTCCGTAGAGCTCGATCGCCTTCCTCATGTGCACGTGCGGGATCGGGCCGTTCGTGTACTTCAGGTCGAACCGCTGCACGCCCAGCGCCCGCACCGTGCGGGCGACCTTCTGCGC
Source organism: Cryptosporangium sp. NPDC051539 (assembly GCF_044454545.1). NCBI lineage: Bacteria > Bacillati > Actinomycetota > Actinomycetes > Cryptosporangiales > Cryptosporangiaceae > Cryptosporangium > Cryptosporangium sp. NPDC051539. Next base: position 274,429 of record NZ_JBITDV010000003.1, read on the forward strand.
GACGGTCTCCGGCGACCCGAGATGCAACGCGCCGTGGTTGATGTCGGACTCGAACCGTCCCCGGGTGTACTTCGGCCAGCCCCGCTCGGCCCCGATCCGGTTGTGCATCTGCTGCGCGTGCGGCCAGACGATCTCGGCCGCCTCCTCGTCGGTGGCCGCGACGAACCCCGGTGAGTGCACCCCGACCGGCTTCGGGTCGTGCCCGAACTCCGCGAGCGCGCGGTGGTACAGGTCGACGAACGGCGCGAACCGGGCCGGCTCGCCCCCGATGATCGCCAGCGCGAGCGGCAGACCGTACTTCGCGGCCCGCACCACCGACTCCGGGCTTCCACCGACGCCGATCGACGCCCGCAGCGTCCCGGACTCGGTCTTCGGATAAACCTGCTGGTCGACGAGCGGAGGGCGGACCGTTCCGCTCCAGGTCACCGGGCCGCCGCCGGCCAGCAGCGCGGCCATCAGGTCGAGCTTCTCGCTGAACAGCACGTCGTAGTCGGCCAGATCGAACCCGAACAGGGGGAACGACTCGGTGAACGACCCCCGCCCGAGCGTGATCTCGGCCCGGCCGTGCGAGATCGCGTCGAGCGTCGCGAAGCGCTCGTACACCCGCACCGGGTCGTCGGAGCTGAGCACGGTCACCGCGGTGCGCAACTGGATGCGAGAGGTGCGGGCCGCGATCGCCGCGAGCACGATCTCCGGCGCCGAGATCGCGAAGTCGTCGCGGTGGTGCTCCCCCACCCCGAAGCTGTCGACGCCGACCTCCTCGGCGAGCACACCCTCCTCGATGACGTCCCGGATCACCTGCGCGTAGGGAACCGGGTTCCCGTCGAGGTCGACGCTGCGGTCGCCGAACGTGTCCAGCCCGAACTCCACCATTCCCCGGAGATTACGTGGTTGCCCGGAAGCGCCGGCACGCCGCTCGCCTCCACACTCGCCTCACCGATGGAGGGGGGCCGCGATGGTCGAGGACCTGCCGATCGTGTACGTCCGGGGGTTCGCCGGCGGCACCGACGGCATCAACCGGGTGGTCACCGACCCGTTCTACGGGTTCAACGAAGGCTCGACCGCCATCCGGGTCGGCGGCGACGGGGAACCGCTGTTCCACCAGTTCGAAAGCCCGCTGCTGCGGCTGCACCTCGACGAGGGGTACGAGATCGGCGGCCCACCGGCGTCGCTCGACGAGGCCGGGGAGGTCGCGCCGAACAGCATCTGGATCCACCGCTTCTACGACGTCTCGGCCACCACCTGGGGCGACAAGCCGCAGGAGTACAGCCTCGAACGCGCCGCCGACGACCTGTACACGCTGATCCGCAAGCTCCGCGACAAGACCGGCGGGAAGCGTGTCCACCTGGTGGCGCATTCGATGGGCGGGCTGATCTGCCGGTGCCTGCTGCAGAAGGTCCTGCCCGACCGGGGCGAGAACCCGGCCGACCACGTCGAGAAGCTGTTCACCTACGCCACGCCGCACGGCGGGATCGCGTTCGACATCGGGTTCGGCCTGCTGGAGCGGGCCCGCGACCTGACCGGGATCTACGGTGCGGACGTCTTCGGGCGCGAACGCATGTACCAGTACCTGACCCCGGCCGCCCAGCGCGGCGGGAAGCCGCCGGACGACTGGCGGCCGGAGGAGATCCCGCCGGGCTCGTTCCCGCTGGATCGGGTCTTCTGCCTGATCGGCACCAACCCGGAGAACTACGACACCGCGCACGGCCTGTCGGCGCTGGCCGTCGGGCCGAAGAGCGACGGGCTGGTGCAGATCGAGAAGGCGTACGTGCCGGGCGCGCGGCACGCGTTCGTGCACCGCAGCCACAGCGGGCCGTACGGGGTGGTCAACTCCGAAGAGGGTTACCAGAACCTGCGCCGGTTCCTGTTCGGCGACCTGCAGGTACGGGTCGACCTGGTCGGTGCGCTGCCGGTCGCCACCCGGCACGACGTGTCCTGGCAGGCCGAGGTGCGACTCTCGATCCGTGGGCTGGCGATCGTCATGCACGAGCAGACCGCTGAGCACTGGTGCCCGATCCAGCTCTCGCTGCCGGTCGGGCAGGACACCGCGGACACCCCGTATCCGCTGCTCACGCTGTTCCTGTCGAGCCGGGCCCCGCGGCCCGACCAGGCCACCGGCATGCGCTACGGCCTGCACCTGCGGCTGCTCTCGGTCGAGCAGTCCGACCACACGCTCTGGTTCGGCAATCACCTGGAACGGGTCGCGGACTTCGACGACATCCTGATCGTCGACATGGACACGGGTGCGGCGGGGCTGACCGCGGCGGCGAAGTGGAACTCCGAGATCGGTGGTGCGCTCCGCGACTACGAGCCGGGTGAGGCGGAGCGCCTGGCCGACGAGAACCCGGTGCCCGGCGTCTGGGTCGCGAGCGTCCCGCTGCCGGCCGTCGCGCGCCCGATCCTCGGCCCCGCCGCCCGCCTACGCCTGACGGTCACCGCCCGGGGCTGAACGCCCGGCGGCGACCGGCCGGAACGTCTGCCGTCAGACCACCACGCTGAGCAGGAGGACGCCGATCAGGCCGCAGACCGAGATGAGGCACTCCATCACCGTCCACGTCTTCAGGTTCTGGCCGACCGTGGTCCCGAGGTACTCCTTGATCAGCCAGAAACCGGCGTCGTTGACGTGGGAGAGGAACAGCGAGCCGGAGCCGATCGCGAGCACCATCAGCGACACCATCGGCGACGAGAGGTCGGCCGCCACCGGGGCCAGGATGCCCGACGCGGTCACGGTCGCGACGGTCGCCGAGCCGGTCGCGACCCGGATGAGCACCGCGACGATCCACGCGAGCAGCAGCACCGGGAGCGCGCTGCCCTCGACCGCGTTCGCGATGATCTGGGCCAGGCCGGTGTCGATGAGGACCTGCTTGAGGCCGCCACCGGCGCCGACGATGAGCAGGATCCCGGCGATCGGCGGGAGCGAGTCGCTGAGCGTCTTCGAGATCGCGCTGCGGTCCATGCCGCCGCCGCGGCCCAGGCCGACGATGCCGACGAGCACCGCGATCGTGAGCGCGATCAGCGGTGTGCCGATGAAATCGACGGCGTCCTTCAGCGTGTTCTCGGCGTCCGGCGCCACGACGTCGGCGATCGCCTTGGCCAGCATCAACACGACCGGCAGGAGGATGCACGCGAGGGTCACGCCGAACGACGGGCGGCGGCGGGCCGGCGCGCCCGGGCCGTCCGGGTCCTCGGCCGCCGCCTCGCGGGCCTCGGCCGTGCCGGTCGCCGTGCCGGCGGCGTCTCCGCCGGTGGTGAACAGATCGGGCACCGGGATGTCGACCCACTTCGCGGCGAACCGGCTGAACAGCGGTCCGGCGATGATCACGGTGGGAATCGCGACGAGAATGCCGAGCGCCAGCGTCAGCCCGAGGTTCGCGCTCAGCGCCGACACCGCCACCAGCGGACCCGGGTGCGGCGGCACCAGCCCGTGCATCACCGACAGGCCGGCCAGCGTCGGAATCGCGATCCGGAACAGCGGCAGCCCCGACCGGCGGGCCACCAGGATGATGACCGGGATCAGCAGCACCACACCGATCTCGAAGAACATCGGCAGCCCGATGATCGCCCCGACCAGCGCCATCAGCCACGGCAGCGACCGCGGTCCGGCCCGCCCGACGAGCGTGTCGACGATCTGATCGGCGCCACCCGAGTCGGCGAGCAGCTTGCCGAACATCGCGCCGAGCCCGATCAGCAGGCCGACCGACGCCATCGTGTCGCCGAACCCCTTGCTGAAGCTGGTCGCGGTATCGGCCGCCGCGAGTCCGGCGCCGAGCCCGAGCCCGATCGCGCCGACGGTCAGCGCGATGAACGGATGCAGCTTGATCCAGGTGATCAGCACCACGACCACCGCGATACCGATCAGCGCGGCGATGATCAGCCGCGGATCCGAACTCGCCGGCTCCGGCGCGTCCGCCGCCAGCACAGTCACGAACTGCATGAGGCCTCCCGGGACCCGAGGACAGGCGACGCCGCCCGCGTTGGACGCTTACCCACGCCACCTCACCCGTAACTTCACCTGACGCGGACGCCTACTGTCCGGTAAACCGGAAGGCGACCTGGATCGAGGAGGCGCTGTGGTCGACAGTGACGTGCTCAGCACACAGAAGCGTGGACGCCGGATCGCGATGTCGAAGGAGGAGCTCGATGCGTTCCTCTCCGACAGCCGCACCTGTCGCGTCGCGACGCTGACGTCCTCGGGCGCGCCGCACGTCTCCCCGCTCTGGTACGTGTGGGACGGGACGTCGCTCTGGCTCTACTCGATCGTGAAGAGCCAGCGCTGGGCCGACATCGTCCGCGACCCGCGGGTGGCGGTCGTCGTGGACGCCGGGCACGAGTTCTTCGAGCTGCACGGTGTCGAGCTGCGCGGCACGCTCGAGCAGGTCGGCGAGGCGCCGCGCACCGGCGCGGAGTCGATCACCGAGCTCGAGGCGGCCGAGAAGCTGTTCGCCGCGAAGTACTTCGGCGCCACCGGCGACGGCCCGATGCACCACGACGGCCGGCACGGCTGGGTGAAGCTCACCCCGTCGAAGATCGCCTCCTGGGATCACCGGAAGATCGCTGACCTCTAGGTAAACCCCTCCCGGGCAGCGGGCAGCCTGTGACCTTCCGCACTAGAACGTTCCAGGGGAACCCGAGCTACGCTGGTGTGCGTTGACCTGCGTTTCTCGACCGCGCACCGTGGCGCCTTCGGAACCGTTATCCGGGAGGGGTTGTGGAACCGGTTGCTCCGGCGCGCCGTCTGGCCGCCGTGCTCTCGCTGGCGCTCGGTGGCTTCGCGGTCGGTCTGACGGAGTTCGTCGCGATGGGCCTGCTGCCGGAGATGGCACAGGGCCTGCTGCCGTCCGAGTACGTGCGTTCGATGCCCGACGCGGTCGCGCACACCGGCTGGACGATCACCGCGTACGCGCTCGGCGTGGTGGTCGGCGCTCCGCTGCTCGCGGCGCTGACCGCCCGGATGGGGCGCAAGAAGCTCGTCGTCCTGCTGCTCGCGCTGTTCGTGATCGGCACCGTGGCCTCCGCGGTCGCCCCGAACTTCCCGCTCGTGCTGATCGCCCGCTTCCTCGCGGCGCTGCCGCACGGCGCGTACTTCGGCGCGGCCGGGATGGTCGCCGCCACGCTGATCGGACCGGGCAGCCAGGCCAAGGGCTTCGCGGCCGTGCTGTCCGGGCTGACCGCGGCGAACGTCTTCGGCGTCCCGCTGATCACCGGCCTCGGCCAGGCGACCAGCTGGCGGGTCGCCTATCTGGCGATCTCCGGGATGTTCGTGCTCACGCTCGTCGCGGTGCTGGCGACCGTGCCGCCGATCGCGGCCGCACCGGGCGGCTCACCGCGGGCCGAGCTGGCGGCGTTCGGCCGGCCCCAGGTGTGGCTGGCGGCCGCGGTCGCCGCGATCGGATTCGCCGGGTTCTTCTCGGTCTACAGCTACATCGCCCCGATCACGACCCACGTCGCCGGGCTGCCGGAATCCGCGGTCCCCTGGGTGCTGGCCACGATCGGCGTCGGCATGACCGTCGGCAACCTGCTCGGCGGTGTGATCGGCGACCGGAACATCAAGCGCAGCATGCTGCTCGGCATGAACGCGGTGATCGTCTCGGTCGTGCTCTTCGGCCTGCTGGCCTCGCACCCGGTCGGCTTGTTCGTCGCCGCGTTCCTGGTCGGGGCCGCCTGCCTGGTCAACGCACCGGCCCTGCAGGCGCGCCTGATCTCGGTCGCCCCCGGTGCGCAGCTGATGGGCGCGGCGATCAACCAGTCCGCGACGAATATCGCCAACAGCCTCGGCGCCGCGCTCGGCGGCGTGGTGATCGCCCGCGGCCTCGGCTACACGTCCCCGGCCTGGGTCGGCGCCGCGCTCGCCGTCGTCGGGCTCGGCCTCGCACTCGTCAGCTTCCGCCTCGACCGTCGTCAGGCTTCTCGTCCTTCTTTCGACGTCGAGCCGGGCGCCACCGTGGGCGGCATCCCCGCCGCCGCCGCCAACCGGGGCTGAGCGGGTTCGCGGAGGTCAGTACTCTTCCGGGATGCGTACCGGACGGCCGACGCTCGCGGACGTGGCCGCGCGGGCCGGGGTGTCGACCGCGCTGGCGTCGATCGTCATGCGCGAGGCGCCGGGGGCCAGCGCCGCGACCCGCCGCCGGGTCCTCGAGGTCGCGGCGCAACTCGGCTATCACCCCGACAGCCGGGCCCGGCTGTTGCGCAGCGGGCGCAGCCGCCTGCTCGGCGTCGTGTTCGGCGTGCAGCACGCGTACCACGGAGATCTGGTCACCGGCCTCTACGAAGCCGCCGAAGACCTCAAGTACGAGCTGACGCTCAGCGCGGTGACCGACCGCAGGGACGAGCGGACGGCGATCAACAGCCTGCTCTCCGACCGGTGCGAGGCCCTGATCATCCTGGGGCCGCAGTCCTCGACCGCCGAGCTCGCCGCGCTGGCCGCGCGGATCCCGGTCGTCGGCGTCGGACGCGGGCTGCGCCACCACGCGCTGGACGTCGTCCGCAACGACGACGTGCTCGGACTGCACCTGGCCGTCGACCACCTCGTCGGTCTGGGCCACCGGCGGATCGTCCACATCGACGGCGGCCGGATCCCGGGTGCCGCCGAACGGCGCCGCGGGTACCAGGAGGCGATGCGCCGCCACGGGCTGGACACGGGGGTGAGGGTGCTCCCCGGCGGCCCGACCGGCGAGGACGGTGCCGCCGCGACCGCCGGGCTGCTGGCCGACCCGCCGACCGCGATCACCGCTTTCAACGACCTCGCCGCGACCGGCGTGCTGGACGCGCTGCGGCGGGCCGGACTGACCGTGCCCGGTGACGTGAGCGTGATCGGCTTCGACGACAGCCGGTTGGCCCGGCTGACCTATCTCGACCTCACGACGATCGCGCAGGACACCGCGGAGATGACCACGCTGGCCGTCGGCCGGGCGATCGACCGGATCGAGGGCACCGTGGTCAGCCGGCGGGAGCTGGTGATTCCGCCGCACCTGGTCGTCCGGGGGACAACAGCCAGTCCGCCGCGGTAGCCCGGAACGGCGACAGGCCCTTGTACGACGCCATGTCCTCGGGGAGCTCCCGCAGCACCCGCCCGAAGCGGGTACGCCACTCCGGCACCGTGGCGAGCTCCTCGAGCGAGCACAGGTACGTCCGGATCAGGAACAGGATCGCGCCGGAGTACCCGAGCCGGATCAGGTGCTGCACCTCGACCCGCAGGTACAGGCGCCCGGCGAGCTCGTCGCCGGTGAACCCGGCCGACGCGGCCCGAGCCGGGCCCCAGGTCTCGTAGGCCTCGGTCGACTGGTCGAGGTGGCCGTCGAGCGTCGCCGACCAGTTCGTGCGGCGGTACTCCTCGTTCGGCCGCAGCCGCATCAGGAACCGTTCGGCCCGGGACACCACGCCGTCGGCCCGGATCCGCGGCACCGGGCCGTGGATCTCGGAGAACGCCATCCCGACGTCGAACCCGAGCGACCAGCCGGCCGCGAACGTGACCACGCCGGCGTCCGCCCAGAGCGCCCCTTCGCGCTGATCCAGCACCACGACGTCGTCCTGGATCTGGGAGGCGAGGAACCCGAGCGGCCCGCCCGGGAGGTCGTCACCCACCGCGAACGTGCAGTCGGCGTCCAACCGGGCGTTGCGCCAGCGGTAGCCGCGGCCCACGGTGTCCAGCCGCATCTCGTCGGAGTACGTGGAGGCGAGCTCGCGCAACATCGTCAGCAGCGCGTCCCAGCAGGCCGGAACGGCGTGCGGCAGCACGCACGAACGGCCCGGGTCCGCCTGCAGGATCCGGGCGCGCTCGGCGAGGTCGGAGCGGTAGTTCTCGTCGACGTCGAGGATCCGCGCGCCCCACTCACCGGCCTCGGTGCGGACCGGCGTCCGGGCCCGTTCCACGTTCGTGCCGTAACGGAACGTGTCGGCGCGGAACGGGAACGGGAACCCTTGGATGGACATCAGCCGGTGATGGCAGCCACTTCGGCCTGGGTCAGCTGGATGCTCGCCGCGGCCAGGTTCTCCTCGAGGTGTTCGACCGAACCGGTGCCGGGGATCGGCAGCATCTTCGGCGAGCGCGCGAGCAGCCAGGCCAGCACGATCTGCCGCGGCGCGACGCCGTGGTCGACAGCCGCCTGCTTGACGGCGCCGGTGTCGGCGCTGATCGGCGCCCACGGCAGGAAGACGAGCTCCTCCTGCTCGCACAGGTCGACGACGGTCTCGGACGACCGGTCTTCGACGTTGTAGCGGTTCTGCACCGACACGATCGGGGTCAGGCCCTGGGCGATCGCGATCTGCGTCTCGTCGAAGTTCGAGACTCCGAGGTGCCGGATCTTGCCGGCCTTCTTCGCCTCGATGAGGACGCCGAGCGACTCCTCGATCGGGACGTTGGGGTCGGGCCGGTGGAACTGGTACAGCGGGATCTGCTCGAGCTTGAGGCGCTTGAGGCTCCCGTCGAGCGCCTTGACCAGGTGCTCGGGCGTGCCGTTCACCGGCCACTGGCCCGGCCCGGTGCGCTCGAGGCCGCCCTTGGTCGCGATGACCAGATCGTCGGCGTACGGGTACAGCGCCTCGGCGATCAGCTCTTCACTGACGTGCGGCCCGTACGAGTCGGCCGTGTCGATGAAGTTGACGCCCAGCTCGACGGCGCGGCGCAGGACGGCCTTGGCGACCTCGCGGTCCGGCGGGTCGCCCCAGATGCCCTGGCCGGTGATGCGCATCGCGCCGAACCCGAGGCGGTTGACGGTGAGGTCGCCGCCCACGTCGATCGTTCCGGCGGCAGCGGCATTGGGCTGAGTCATGCGGCAGGACTCCTTCGGATCGAGGACCTTCACCCAGAAACCTACGCCCGCCCGCGGAAGTTGGCCCGCGGGCCGGGAGCTACCAGGGAACCGTGCCGTTACGGTCCTGGAACGTACCGGTGGGGCCGTCGGGGGTGACGGTCGCGAGGGCGACGATCGCGTCGGTGCCCTCTTCGACGGTCTGCGGACCGCTGTGGTTGTTGAAATCGGTCCCGGTCCAGCCGGGGTCGACGGCGTTGATCCGGATTTCCGGCAGCGCCTTGGCGTACTGCGTGGTCAGCATCGTCAGCGCGGCCTTGGAGGAGGTGTAGAGCGGCAGCGGGAGCGTCGATTCGATCCGGCCGGGGTCGTGCGTCACCCCGAACGAGCCCAGGCCACTGCTGACGTTGACGATGACCGGCGCGGCGGACGTCTTCAGCAGGGGCAGGAACCCGTGGGTGACGCGGACGACACCGACGACGTTCGTGTCGTAGACGTGCGCCGCGTCCGCGGCCGTGAGGTCGGCGGCCGGAGCGTGGCGGCCGGGGATGCCGGCGTTGTTGATCAGCACGTCGATGTGCCCCTCGTGGGCCGCGACGTCGGCCACGGCGGCCGCGACCGACACGTCGTCGGTGACATCGATCTGGACGAAACGGGCGCCCAGGCTGTCGGCGGCGGCGAGCCCGCGCTCCCGGTCACGGGCGCCGACCAGGACGGTGTGGCCGAGGGCGGACAGGCGGCGGGCGGTTTCGTAGCCGAGGCTCTTGTTGGCTCCGGTGATGAACGTGATCGTCATGACTCGACCGTGCGCCTGCCCGCGGCGCGCCACCAGAGAGGCCTCGACGGTAGGACCAGCAGTACCAGGGTGGTCCGCGCCGCCGCGGGGAATCATGGGGGCATGGCATCGGACGCCCTGGGCGAAACGCTCCGGACCTGGCGGGACCGGCTCTCGCCGGCCGACGCGGGGCTGCCGGTCGCCGCCAATCGCCGGGCCGCCGGGCTGCGCCGCGAGGAGCTGGCGAGCCTGGCCGGGCTGTCGGTCGACTACGTGGTGCGCCTCGAGCAGGGGCGCGCGACGACGCCGTCCGGGCAGGTCGTGGCGGCGCTGGCGCGGGCGCTGCAGCTCGATACGTCCGAGCGGGACCATCTGTACCTGCTCGCCGGGTTGCAGCCGCCGGTTACCGGACTGATCTCGGATCACGTGCCGCCGGGAGTGCAGCGGCTGATCACCCGGCTCGGAGAGATCCCGATCGGGGTGTTCGCGGCCGACTGGCAGCTGATCCGCTGGAGCCCGCTCTGGGCCGCGCTGATCGGTGACCCCGCCTTGGTGCCGCCGGCCGACCGGAACCTGGTTCGGGGCCGGTTCGGGCTGGTGAGGGAGAACGTGCTGGCCCGGTGGCCGGTCCGGTCGGAGCTGGGACCGGAGGTGCTCGAGCACGCGGTCGTGTCCGACCTGCGCGCGGCGGAGGCCCGGTACCCGGACGATCCCCGGGTGACCGGCCTGATCGCGGAGGCCCTGGCCGGGAGCGCGCGGTTCGCGGCGATGTGGGCGTCCGGGACGGTGGGACGGCACATCGCCGACCGCAAGACGATCGAGCACCCGGTCGTCGGCCCGGTGCTCGTCGATTGCGACGTCCTGACCGTGCCGGGCGCCGACGTGCGCATCGTCACGTACACGGCCCCGGCCGGCTCCCCCGACGCCGAGAAGATCGAGTTCCTCCGGGTGGCCGCCCCGGCGCTCGGTCAGCGAGGGCCGTAAGCGGCGAACCAGGCCCAGTGGGCGGGGTCGGCGAACGGAGCCGGCTGCTCGGCGCGCTCGGCGACCACGGCCAGCGCGGCGGCGTCGATCTCCGGGCGGTCGGCCGCCCAGGCGAGGAGGTCGTCGCCGGTCACGGTGCGGGCCCGGCCCTGCGCGGCGCGGACGGCCGCGTACGGGCCGGCGCCCTCGGCCAGCGCGTCGGAGAACCAGGTCGTGAGCACCGCGCCGGTCAGGGCGTCGACCGGGCGGCCACTGGCCACGACGGCGGTCGCGCCCGAGCGCAGCAGCGCGGCGATCAGCGGGGCCGGTGCCGCACCGGCCTCGCCCGGTGCGAGCAGCACGGCGGTGCCGCTCCACGGCAGCCCGGCGAGCCGGAACGGCGCCAGCCGGTCGGGACCGCCGTCCGGACCGGCGAGCAGCAGTCCGCTGCGCCGCGGACGCCGCGGGTCGGCGACGACCGGGCAGGCGAGGTGCACGAACGGCGTTCGGGCCAGCGCCCCGGCCAGCCGGTCGGCGGTGACCGCGGGCCCGCAGATCGGTGCGGTGCCGAGCGTGCGCGCGCCGTGGGCGGCCGCGGCCCGGGCGAACGGCTGGTCGCCCAGCGGGTCGGCGAACACGTACCCGGAGCCCGGAAGTACGGGGCGCGGGGCTCCGGGACCCGCGACCGTGGGGCCCGGGCCGGCCCGGAACGCCGCCGGGACCACGGGCAGCAGCGTGACGTCGCTGTCGTGGGGCGGGGGCAACGCGCCCCGGGCCACGGCGACGACCGGCGTGCCGCTCCGCACGGCGGCCTCCACGACCGTCCGGAGCCCGCGGTCGACCGGGGTGCCGGGCGCCCACGGCTCGGGCGGACCGTCGGCCACGACCTCGGCCACGACCGGGGCGTCGGCGGCGGCGGTGAGCGCGTACACGCCCCGGACGCCCGTGAACGCGACCACGACCGTCGCACCGACCGTCGCGCCCGGGCTGTCGCCGTCGGCGTCGGCGCGCTCCAGCAGGGCGAGGGCTTCGTCCGGCCGGCCCAGGCACAGCGCGACCTCGGCGGCGTCCGCATGAGGGGGTTCGGGAAGCCCCTCGGACGGGAACGTGCCACCGGCGCGGTCCCGGAGTTCGTCGGCGGCGGCACACGCCTCGGTGAGCAGCGCGGCCGTCGACTCGGTGACCGTACCGTCGACGAGGTCGAGCCGTCCGAGCGTGCCACCGGCGGCCAGGCGCACCACCGGGTCGCTGCTCGATCCGAGCGCCTCCAGGCGCGCGCGCAGCTCGTCGAGGCCGCCGGACCCCTGGTCGAGGAGGAACCGCACGAGCCCGGACAGCGCCTGGGCCAGAGCCGCGTCGCCCGCGCCCTCGGCGAGGGCAGCCGCTTCCCGGTGGTAGGCCTCGGCCAGCGTGTCCGCGCCGTAGCGGGTGCAGAGCTCGGCCGCGACCCCGGCCAGTTCGGAGAGCACCGCGCCGTCGGGGCCACCGATCTCGGCGAGCGCCCGCGCCCGCGGGAGGAGTTCGAGCACCTGCAGCTCCGCCGAGCCGCCGAGCAGCCGGCTCTGCGCGACGACCGCGACCAGCTCGGTGCGGGCGTCGCCCAGCGCCGCGGCCTGGATCCGGGCGCGTTCGAGCAGCCCCCAGCCGGCCGCGTCGTCGCCGCGCTGCAGCGCGAGCCGCCCCTGCCCCGCCCACACCCTCGGCATCACGTGCGCCGCGCCCAGCGACGACCACATCACTTCGGCGAGCTGCAGCTTCGTCTGCGCCTCGCCGAGCCGGTGCTCGGCCAGCAGCACTTCGGCCTCCTCCAGCGACCGCGTCCCGACCGTCGCCGGTGCACCCACCGCGACCACCGACGCGAGCTCCGGACGCAGCCCCTGCATGGCGGCCTCCGCCGCGGCCCGGAACGCCGGGTGCGCGGTCGTCGGGAGCTGGCCCGCGGCCGCGCGCCGCTGGGTCTCGGCCTCGACGGCCCGGACCCGCGCCGCGTACCCCTCGGTGTAGTGCTTCGGGTCCGGCGGCTGGTACAGCGCCCCGGCCAGCTCGTGCGCCCGGACGAACGCCTCGGTCGCGGTCGGCGGGTCGCAGTCCCGCGCCGCGCCGGCGAGCGCCACCACCGCCGGGTACTCCTCCGACGGGGTCTCCGCCTCGCGCAGCAGCGCCGCCGCGGCCCGCAGCCGCTCGACGCCGGGTGCGCTCCGCCCCCGGCGGCACAGGTCACGCCCGAGCAGGAGGAGCATCGCGGCCCGGTCGGCCGGAGCGACGCCGGGCTGCTCGAGCGCCTCCTCGTAGTACCCGGCGGCCCGCGGGTCGTCGGTGCGGGCGAGCAGGTCGGCGTAGTTGCGCAGCACGGTCACCCGGCCCGGGCCGGGCGGCACGGTCCGGACCAGCTGGACCGCCTGCCGGAAGTACCCGTCGGCACGCTCGAGGTCGGAAGCCGCGACCTCGACGAACGCCATGCCGCTGACCGCGGCCCCGGCCAGGTGGGGGTCGCCGAGCGCCTCGGCGACGTCGAGCGCGCGGCTGTAGTAGTTGCGGGCCACGTCCAGCCGGCCGGCCGTGCGGGCGCACTGGCCCAGCATCCGGTAGGCGAGGAACCCGTTGGTGTGCGGGCCGACCGCGGCGACCAGTGGCAACGCGCCGGCCAGCACGCGTTCCGCCTCCGCCGTGCGCCCCTGCTCGAGCAGCGTGTGTCCGCGGACGATGTGGTCGCGCAGCACGGATTCGGAGGTGACGTCAGGGCGCCGACGCTCCCTACCAAACATGCCCGACCCCGATCTTCGACCAACTCCGGCAGGGTATCGACGCCGGACAACCGGCGCGCCGCACGACGATCGATCCGCACCGGGTGCGCCGGGAGGCCGTCGCGGTCATTGTGCTCTTCGCCGAGGCCGAGGTCGCCGTCCACCTCAGCGGGGTCCGGCCCGGCCGGGCCGGACCGGATAGGCCTTGCGGTGGCGGGGTAGCAACGAAGGGTGAAGCCGACTACGCCCTTCGCACTACGGCCCGACCTGCGGACGTTCTCGCACGGCGGCTGCACGCTCACGATCGTGGACGCCGAACGTATCCTGGCCGCCGCCGACGGGCCGCGGGTGGAGTTGCTGTCCGGCGTCGCCTTTCCTCCTCCGGTCCGGTCGGTGTCGCTGTCGCTGACCCGCGAGGACGCGGAGTTCTTCCTCGACGCGAGCATTCGTACCGGCGCCGAGCCGGAGCACCGGGCCGGGCTCACCGTGCTCGGGAACGACCCGATCGGGGTCTTCCTGTCGCGGCGGGTGGAGTCGGGTGACCCGTGGGCCACCCGTCTGGTCGACGGGGTGTCGTCGGTGCTCGCGGGCGTCTCGCGCCGCCTGGACCCGGACCGCGGCCGCCCCTCGGACCCCCGTCCGCCTGTGGCCCGGCCCGACACCGCGGCGCCCACCACCGCCCCCTCCGACGCCACGACGGCCGGACCGGCCGAGGCCGACCCCCACCCGGCCGGACCGGCCGAGGTCGGAGCAGCGCCGACGGCGGACGCGGCCGACGCCGGCGGGCGTGGCACGGGCGAGACGGACGCCCCTCCGGCCGCCGCCGCTGCCGGGCCGGCGGATGCCGGAGGCGCCGCGACGGCGGATGCCGGGCTCGCCGCGACGGCGGATGCCGGGCCGACCGCGGACGCGGGTGCGGACGTCATCGACGGGGAGGCCGAGGTCGCGGACGCGGCCAGCGGCGTGGTCGCCAGCTCCCGGGTCGACGAGCGGACGATCGTGCTCCGCTCCACGGTGCCGGCCGCCGAGATGAGCGTGGCCCACCTCGAGGGCTTCTGCCGCCTGGTCGTCGACGCCGTCGGTGAGGCCACCGGCCCGGACGCACTCGTCGGCCAGGTGATCACGGTCTCGGCCACGTCCGGCGGACCGGAGCGCGTCACGCTCGACCAGGTCGGCGGGCTCGACGACATCGTCGGGCAGCTGCGCGAGATCGCGGCCTCGTTCCGGCACCCGCAGGCGCTCGCGCGGTGGGGGGCCAAGCGGCCGCAGGGCGCGCTGTTCTACGGTCCGCCCGGCACCGGCAAGACGATGCTCGCCCGCGCACTCGCGAACGAGATCGGCGCCCGGTTCCGCGAGATCCGGACGACCGAGATCCTCGACAAGTGGCTCGGCTCCTCCGAGCGCAACATCAAGCAGATCTTCCGCGATGCCCGGCGCTACTCCGAACCGACCGTGATGCTGTTCGACGAGTTCGACACGATCATCGGCTACGCGAGCGAAGGTGGCGACGCCGCGAGCCAGGCGATCAACTCGGTGGCCGGCATCTTCAAGCAGGAGATGAACACGCTGGTCGACGCGAACCCGAACGTCTTCGTCGTCGCCACGACGAACTTCCCGGAGCGCATCGACCCGTCACTGATCCGGTCGGGACGGTTCGACATCAAGCTCGCGATCCCGGCCCCGGACGCGACCGGCCGGGCGCAGATCCTGGCCAAGATGATCCGGCAGCTGATCGTGTCGCACGAGGTGCCGGGGTTCCGGATGTTCGCCGACGACGTCGACGTCGCCGCGTGCGCCACGCTGAGCCAGGGCCTGACCGGCGCGGACCTCGCCGAAGTGCTCCGGCGGGCGCAGCTCTCGAAGGCCATGCGGGAGGCCCGCACCGGCACCCGGGCGTCGGCGATCAGCCAGGACGACCTCCGCCGCCAGATCGCCGACGTCCGGGCCCAGTCCGCGCCGAGCCGTCCCGCGCCCGGCCTCCCCACGCTCGGCCGCCTCTTCCCCAGCCCCCGCCCGGCCCCGTCGCCCCAGCCCCCGGCCTCGCCGGAGCACCCCGCCTCAGCCAAGCCCGCCGCCTCAGCCAAGCCCGCCGCCTCACCGGAATCGCCGCCGCAGGCCTCGCCGGAGGCCGGGGGCCCGACCTCACCGGGCGAGGATCTGGCATAAGGCGGCGTGCGGGTCGTCCGGCCGCGACCGCACGCGGTCCCCGGGTCGTCGGTCGACAGCCCGCCGCAGTACCCCGGTACAGCGCGGGCCGGTGCCGGGAGCTCAGGCGAGACGGAACGTGTAGGTGAGCAGGCGCCACTCGCCGTCGACGGCGCGGCCGTCCGGCGGGGTCCCCTCACCCGGGGCGAAGTCGACGATCAGGTCGTCCTTGACGCCGAACACCGTGTCGGAGTCGAGGTAGGCGCCGCCCCGGACGAACAGTTGGGTGATCAGTCGCCGACGACCGGGTGCGTCGATGAGGAAGTGCAGGTGGGGCGCCCGGTACGGATGGCGTCCGGTGCCGGTGAGCAGCTCGCCCACCGGCCCGTCGACCGGCACCGGGTACTCCGACGGCAGGATCGTCCAGAACCGCACGCGTCCGTCGGCGTCGCTGGAGAGCCGGCCGCGGAGGACCGGTCCGTCCAGGTCGGGGAGCTGCAGGTCGTAGAACCCGTCCTCGTTGCTCTGCCAGACGTCGACGGTCGCGCCGGCGACCGGATCTCCGTCCACGCCTTCGATCCGGACGTCGACCCAGAGCGGCGTTCCCGGCAGGTCACCGGAGATGTCGGCGCCCGCCGCGACGGCGGGCGGGCCGGGCACGTAGAACGGGCCGAGGACCGCGGACGGCGTGGTGTCGGGCGTGCGGGAGTTCGTCAGCAGGTCGACCATGCTGGAGACGCCGAGCGTGTCGGAGAGCAGCACGAACTCCTGGCGGGCCGGGCTGGTGACGTCGCCGGTCCGGGTGAGGAAGTCGATCGCGTACTGCCATTCGTCCTGGGTGACGTCGTGTTCTTCGGCAAAGGCGTGCAGGTGCCGGACCAGGCCGGTGACCAGCTCTCTGACCCGGGGGTCGGGTGTGGCGTCGAAGCTGGCGACCACCTGATCGGTGAGCCAGGAGTAGTCCCGGGCGCCGGCCGGACGGACCCCGTGCAGCGCGTCGGTCAGTAGCCCGGTGATGCCGTCTTCGGTCACCTCCCGCGGATTCGGGTAAGGGCGGGCGGTGGCGAGCTCGGCCGCCGCGGGAACGTCGGCGGCGGTCAGCCCGAGCTGGGCGAGCGAAGTCGGCCCGCCCAGCTCCACCACGAAGTCGTACATCGCCGCCGCCGCGTCCGCGCCGCGGCGGCGCCGGCCGCCCCCCGTGGCCAGCGCGGCGGCGACCTCGGCCATCGCCTCCGGCGCCGCGGACGCGTTGTACGCCATCGCGTGCGGCAGCACGACCGTGTGCGTCTCCGCGTGCGGCAGCCCGAACGACCCGCCCAGCGTGTGGCACAGCTTGTGGTGCAGCCCCATCCCGACCGCGCCCAGGCAGGTCCCCGCGAGCCAGGCCCCGGCCAGCGCGTCCGCCCGTGCGTCGGGGTCCGCCGGCGACACGACGATCCGCCGCAGCCCCGACGCCAGCAGCCCGATCGACTGCACGGCCATCGCGCTGACGGCCGGGTTCGCGTCGGCCGAGTACAGCGCCTCGACCGCGTGCGCCATCGCGTTGACCCCGCTGGTCACCGACAACCCGACCGGCAGCCCGAGCGTCAGGTCGACGTCGTAGAGCACGGTGGCGGGGAGGATCTCCGGCGCGCTGCGGGTCGTCTTGACACCGTCGGACGTCTCGCCGAGCGTCGGCGTCACCTCCGACCCGGCGTACGTGGTGGCCACCACGACCTGCGGAATCCCCCGCCGGACGGCCACCGCTTTCCCGAGCCCGGTCGCCGAACCACCACCGACCGAGACCACGCAGTCGACGTCGCCGGCCGCTTCCAGTGCCCGGTCGGTCACCTCGACCGGCGTGTGCATCGCGGCCCCGCCGAACCGTGCCGCGACGAGCTCGCCGAGCACGTCCGCGGCCCGCGAGACGACGTCGGGCTGCGACGACCCCGACACCAGCAGGACGCGCCGCCGCCCGAGCCGCTCGATCTCGGCCCGCAGCTCGGCCAGCGCACCGGCCCCGAACCGCACCCGCACCGGACGCGCGGCGTACACGAACCCCCGCATGGCGCCCCTTCCCTCGTCGGTGACGTCCCGAGTATGCCTACCCGGGCCGCCTGCCGAACGCGCGCATGGCCAGCGCACCGACCAGCGGACCGGGGACGAGCAGCCAGAACGCCCAGCGCCAGCCGACCGCGCCGGCCAGCACCGGAACGAGCTGAATGGTCACCACGGTGAGCGCGAACCCGATCGCGGTCTGCGCGGTCAACGCGGTACCCACGTACCTCGGGTCGGCGACCTCGCTCAGCGACGTGGAGAACACCCCCGAGTCGGCGATCACCGCCGCTCCCCACACCACCCCGAGCCCTACGACGAACCCGGTCGGCGCCCCGAAGAACAGCGGCGAGGCCAGGCAGCACGCCCCGCTGACGACGAGCGCGGTCACCGCGGCCCGCGACCGCCCGTACCGGTCCGCCGCCCAGCCGCCGGCCAGACAGCCCGCGACCCCGGCGATCCCGATGGCCAGGAACGCCACCAGGCTCACGTTCCCCCCGGTCCGCCCGGCGAGCAGGAAACTCGGCAGCCACGTCCACAGTGCGTACAGCTCCCACATGTGCCCGAAGTACCCGAGGTTCACCAGCCGGGGTGCGCGCTGCCGGAACATCGCCACCGCATAACGCGGGTCGGGCCGGGGAGCACCCGCCCCGAACAGCGGACCCTCCCGAACGGCCGCCGCGGCCACCAGCGCGCCCACCACCGCGCACCCGGCCGCGGCCGACATCACTCCCCGCCACGGCAGCGAGCCCAGCCCGCCGATCAGGTGCGGCAGCGCCGAGCCGAGCGTCAGCGCCCCGATCATGACCCCGAACGCCAGCCCCCGGCGCGCCGGTGGGGCCCACGACCCGGTCAGCTTCATCCCCACCGGGTACACCCCGGCCAGGAACAACCCGGTCAGGAACCGCAGCGGAACCGCGCCGGCCAGACCGTCCACGAACAGCGCGAACGAGCCGGTGCAGGCCGCGGCCAGCACCGCGCACACCGCCATCAGCAGCGGGGCCCGCACCCGGTCGGCCAGGTTCAGCACGGCCGAGGTGACCGCACCGGCCACGAACCCCAGCTGGACGGACGCGGTGAGCCACACCGACGCGGTCGCGCTGACGTGCCAGGCCTCGCGCAGCGCGGGCATCACCGCGGACGCCGAGAACCACACCGACAGCCCCAGCACCTGGACCAGCGCGATCAGCGCGCGCTGCACACCGGGCCGGAGCACCCGCTCATCGTAGTCCCGGACGAGCTACCGTTCAGAGCGTGACCGAGGCCCCAGCCATCGACTTGAACCGCCACGTCTACGGCAATCCCGACGCGGCGATCACCGTCGTCGAGTTCGGCGACTTCGAGTGCCCGTACTGCGGTGCCGCGGCGCCGGTGCTGAAGGAGCTGATCGACAGCTCGCGCGGCGGCGTCCGCCTGGTCTACCGGCACTTCCCGCTGTTCGAGCTGCACCCGTTCGCGCTGACCGCGGCGCTGGCGGCGGAGGCGTCCGGCGACAAGTTCTGGGATCTGGCCTGGGTGCTGTTCAAGCACCAGAGCAAGCTCTCCGACCCCGACCTGCAGGCCTGGGCGTCGAAGGTCGGCGCGGGCGAGGTCACCGGCGAGGTCGCGCAGGCGTACCAGCCGTACATCGCCGCCGATTACGCCTCCGGCGTCGCGCTCGGTGTCCGCGGCACGCCGACGCTCTGCATCGACAACCGCCTCTACACCGGCCGGGTGGAGCTCCGGGCCCTGCGGTCGGCTCTCGGCCTCACTCGCGTCTGACTTCACGGGCTTCGGCGATCCGGGCGACCGTCGGGTCGATCCACGGCCCGGTCGGCAGCGGCGGCGGGCCGCCCTCGGTGTCGACCGTGCACAGCGGCAACCGCTCGCCCAGGTAGCGCAGCAGTACCGAGCCGATCACCGCGGCCAGCAACGATCCGGCCAGCACGCCGATCTTCGCGTCCTGACGCAGGGCCTCGTCCTCGAACGCCAGATCCGTGATGAAGAGCGAGATCGTGAACCCGATGCCGCACAGCACGGCCCCGCCGATCAGGTGCCCGTACCGGACCCGCCCGGGCAGCGCGCCCAGCCCGGTGCGCAGCGCGACCCCGGCGAACAGCGAAACCCCGATCGCGTTGCCGGCCACCAGCGCGACCGCGACCCCGATCGTCACCCCGGACGTCGAGGCGGCCTCGAGCGTCTCCCAGTTGAGCGGCACGCCCGCGTTGGCCAGACCGAACAGCGGCAGCACGACCAGCGCGCTCACCGGGTGCAGCGCGTCCTGGAGCCGCTCGTTCGACGAGAGCGTCGCCCGCGCCGCGGTGTTCGCGAGCCGGACCCGCGCCGGGGTCGCCGCCTCGATCACCGCCCGGCCGTAGTAGGCCAGCCGCTGACGCTGGGACGGATCGACCGCCGCGGCCGGGACGATCAGGCCGAGCAGCGCGCCGGCCAGCGTCGGGTGCACCCCGGACTCGTACACCGAGACCCAGAGCACTCCCCCGACCAGCAGGTACGGCGCCAGCTGCCAGACGCCGGCGAACCGCAGCCCGAACAGCACCACGACGAGCACCGCCGACATCGCGAGCGCCCGCATCGAGACGTGATCGCTGTAGAACACCGCCATCACGCTGATCGCGCCGATGTCGTCGACGATCGCCAGCGTGAGCAGGAACAGCCGGAGCTGGTCAGGGCACCGCGGCCCGAACAAGGCCAGCACGCCGACCAGGAACGCGGTGTCGGTCGAGATCGGGATGCCCCATCCGGCCGCGGCCGGGCCGCTGGGCTGGATGAGGAAGTAGATCAGCGCCGGGAACGCGAGCCCGCCGATCGCGCCCAGTGCGGGCACGATCACGGTCCGGCGGTCGCGCAGCTCACCGACGGTCACCTCACGGCTGATCTCCAGCCCGACGACGAGGAAGAAGACCGACATCGCCGCGTCGTTGACGAAGTGCTGCAGGTCCAGTTCCAGCGCCCAGGTGCCGACGCGCACCGACGACTCGACGTGCCAGAAGCTCTCGTAGGTGCCCCCGGGCAGGTTCGCCCAGACGAGCGCGGCCACGGTCGCGATCACCAGTACGGCGGCGCTGCCCGCCTCCCGGGAGAGGAACTCCTTGACCGCGGGCGACAGGTACGGCAACCCGATCCGAGGAGCCGGCCCCGGCCGAGCCGGAATCGGCAAAGAACTGGTCACGGCGCCTAGGCTGCCAGACGCCGGCTGAATCGAACACGCCGAGGTTGGTCACACCCGACGGAGGGCCGGGACGACGGCGACCGTGGCGACGAGCATCAGGACGGCGGTGACCAGGAACGGGGCCGTCAGGCCGAAGGCTCTGGCGATCGCGCCGCCGCCCAGGGCGCCGACCGCCAGGCCGCCCAGCGCGACCGTGAAGTACACCGCGTTGACGCGGCCCAGCAGGTCGGACGGCACCAGCCGTTGCCGCGTCGAGACGATCACGACGCTGAGCACCAGCACCACGAAACCGTCCGTCGCCAGCGCGACCGCGGCCAGCACCGGGTCGCGCACGAGCCCGAGCGCGGCCACCGCGCCGGCCGAGATCACGCACGTGGCGACGACCAGCGGCACCGCGGCCACCCGCTTCGCGATCCGGTCGGCGACCAGCCCGCCGAGGACGGCGCCGACCGCGCCCACCGCCAGCAGCACCCCGTAGCCGCGCGGGCTGAGCCCGAGCCGTTGACTGCCCACCAGCACCAGCAAGCCGTAACTCGCGCCGGTCATCATGTTCCCGACGCCCGACACGATGCTCAGGCTCCGGACGACCGGTGAGTGCCAGTACCACCGGGCTCCGGTGCGGATGTCGGCCCAGAGCGACACCTTTTCCGACGGTTCGGCGGCCGGGTCCGCGCGGGGCAGGAGCGTCAGCACGGCCGAACTCGCGACCAGTCCGAGCGACCCCACCGCGAACGGCAGCGCGAGCGCGATCGCGAGCAGGAACCCGCCGATCGGCGGCCCGGCGAACTCGTTCGCCACGACGAACGTTGTCTGGATCCGGGAGTTGGCCTTCTCCAGCCCCGCCGAGGGCACGAGAGCAGGCACCAGCGCGCCGGACGCGTTGTCGAAGAGCGTCTCGCACGTGCCCAGGACGATGAACACCGCGTACAGCAGGGGCATCGACGCGTACCCGAGACCGACCGCGACCGCCAGCAGGCCGAGCGTCAGCGCCCGGACCGCGGTGGCCGCGCGGACGACCGTGCGGCGGGCGACCCGGTCGACGATCGCGCCCGAGACCAGCGAGAACAGCCAGGGCAGACGCTGGGCGACGGTGAGCCCGGCGATCGAGACCGGGTCGGACGTGAGGGACGCGGCGAGCAGCGGCGCGGCCGCCACGTTGACGCCGTCGGCGAGATTCGAGATGCCGACCGCGGCCCAGAGCGTCCGGAACGGGTGGTTACGCACGGCGGCATTCTCCGGTGCGGGTGCTCAGGGTGCGGCAGCCAGGGTTCGCCGGATCACGGGCGGGCCGGTGGGGGCGTCGGTGCCGAGGACGACCGGTGCTCCCAGCAGGGCCCCGATCTCGGCCGCCCAGTCGGAGGGGCGGTACACCCCCCGGGCGGTGGTCGCGGCCAGGGTGGTGGTGAGCCGTTCCTGACCGGCCAGGTCGCCGCGGACTCCGACCGGTATCCGGTCGAGGTCCGAGTACTCCGCACAGATACCCAGGGTAGGCACCCGTTCGGGGGTGTCGAGGTGCGTCACGGCCAGGGCGTCCACTCCCCCGCACACCTCGGCCGCGTACCGATGAGCGACCGCGTCGAAGTGGCCGCGCCGGAACCCGCCCTGCCAGGGGCCGGTGTCGTTGTGCGGCTCGGGGACGGCCCGGTCGAGCGCCGGATCCGCGGTGACGTGCGGCCCGGCACCGTGCCGCGTCGTGTACGTCCGGACCACGCCCAGCCGCTCGGCCGGTGCGCCCGCCAGCAGCGTCTCGGCGTTCGCGAACGTCGTGGTCGACCAGGTCGTGTGCGGGTGCCAGCCGAACCACTCGTCGAGCAGGACGCCCTGCGCCCCCTCGAACACGCACCGGCCCGACCGCAGCAACCCGCCGAGGAACGAGCCGTCCACGATCCGGACGGCGTCCCGGAACGCCGCGAAGACCGCTGCCACCTCGTCCACCGAAGGCGCCTGAAGAGGGCCCACCGAAGCGGTCAGCCGGTCGCGGACCGCGGCCAGCCGCGACCGGAGCCGCACCGGGTCGAGGACGTCACCGACCCGGGGCGCCTCGGACGGATGCGCCAGCCCGTACGCGACGGTCTCCCCGACGCCGAGCCCGCAGCTGCCGTGCCGCCCCGCGCCCCGGCGCCGCTCCCGGGCCTGGTTCGCGGCCCGGTGCCACGGCGTCGCGAGCAGCGCGTCCGCCTCGATCGTCAGTGAGGAGAACGGGTCGCGGACGCCGAGGAACACCAGGTGTGCGGCCTCGGCCGCGAGGGCCAGCGGGTCGACGACGACGAAGCGCGAGAGGTGGGTCCGGACACCGCGGAACGTACCCGCGCCGAACTGCGCGAACGTGTGGTGCCGGCCGTCCGGAAGCACGACGTTGTGCGCGGCCTGGGCACCGCCGTTGAAGCGCACGACCGCCGCGACCGGGCTCTCGGCGCAGAGCGCGTCGACGACGCGCCCCTTGCCTGCGTCCCCGTAACCGAGGTCGACGACGATCGTGTGCCTCACAGCCGCACCGAGTCGCCCGTGCCGCGGGAGCGGGGCAGCGCCGCCCGCACCGGACGCCCGCGACGGCGCACGGCCCGGCTGTACGGGGTCAGCGCCTTGCCGACGGTCTTCCCGGCCGACGAGCCGAGGTCGCTCAGGTCGGCGAGGCCGGCGTCGAGGTCGGTCGCGTCCTCGTTCAGCCCGATCGTGAGCGCGATCGTTTCGCAGACCGCGTCGAGGTCGTCCAGCTCCAGCACGTTCTCGCCGAGCAGGTCTCGCCAGCGGCGCAGCACGGTCCAGTTGCCGGCGTAGGCCGCGCCGGCGGGCAGCAGGTAGAACACGTGGTAGGCGCGCCGCAACTCGGCGACGATGGCCTCGGTGGTGAGGTCTTCGCTGATCCGGTCGCCGATCAGGTTCCGGACCTCGCCGGCCTTCACCGTGTCGTACGGGAGCTCGTCGCCGATCAGGAACACGTAGCCCTTGCGTCCGTGCCGCTTCGCGTCGGTGTCGGTGTGCCGGGCCAGGAAGTACATCGCGAGCTCGTACGATTCCGACATCTGGCCGCCGCCACCGCCCTCCAGGACGATGTTCGCCAGGTCGTCGTCCATCCGGTTGTCGGACTCGAACTGACCGATCTGCAGCGGTACCCGGTCGCAGGTCGCGTCGCCGACCGCGCCGAACAGGATCTGCGGGTCGGCGCAGTAACCCTTGCGCAGCAGCAGGCCGAGCAGCTGCGGCAACTTGGTCTGCAGCACCCGGGGCACACCGCCCATCGAGCCGGTGACGTCGAACAACACCGCGATCGGGGTGCTGTTCGGGTGCTCGTCGCCGTCTCGGCTCTCCCGGAACTCGACGCCCTTCGGGTCGAGGCCGGAGTGGACGGTCCGGGCACCGCTGTCGCTGTAGGCGAAGGCGCTCCGGCCGGTGGCCGCGCGGAAGTTCTCGGCGGCGGTGTAGACGTCGGTGGACCAGCGTCCGCTTCCCATGGTCTTTCTCCTTACGCGGGGACGGAAAATTCTCGGAACCTGCGCGGGCCGTAGAGGCGCTGCAGGACGTCGTCGAGCTCGGCCAGGAGGCGCCAGGCGTCCTGGGGACGCATCCGCGGGCGGGCCAGGCGACAGCCCTCGGCGAACCGGCGCAGCGCGGGATGCACGCGGGAGCCCATCAGCCGGAGCATCAGCCCGGCGCTCAGGTACAGATCGGTGGCGGGCCCGGCGGCCTCCCGGGCCGGCACCTCGGGCGGGTACGCGTCCCGGTACCTCGCGACCAGCGCGGGAACGGACCCGCTCCCGATCACCGCGTAGCACCAGTCGACCAGCACCAGCCCGTGCTCGCCCGGATGGATCAGCACATGCTCGGGCAGCACCGCTCCGTGCACCACTCCGGCCCGGTGCGCGGCTCCGAGTGCGACGAGCAGGCGCCGCCACATCCAGGCCGCGTCCCGCGGATCGAGCCCGTCCGGGTAGGCGTGCTCGACCTCGGCGAGGCTCACGAAACCGTCGCAGAGCTCGATCACGTTGGCCGCGCGCCGGTCGCCACCGTCGTCGACGACGAGCGTCTCGAAGAGCCGCGGGAAGTACGGCCGCCGGCGCTTCGGGCGCCGCAGCGCCTCGGCTTCGGTGGCGAGGAGGTCGTTGTCGGCCGCCTCGCGCGCGACCTTGAGCAGCGCGGTGCCCTTCGCCGACCGCACGCGGTACAGGTCGGCCAGGTCTCCGCTGACCGGTTCACCGAGGAGCGTGTACGGCCCGACCCGGTGTTCCCACAGCTCGGTCAGCCGGGTGAACGCCGAGGTCGCGATGCCCTCGCTGCCGGTCGGCGCCGCGTCCGGGTGCACCGCTCGGCGTAGCCGCCGGAAGGCGCGGTCGGGTTCGTCGCCGTCGAACAGGTCTGCCGCGGTGTCCGCCGCGAAGATCCGGTGCACGACGTCGTCGAAACAGCTCATCGGACGTCCTCTTCCGAGGTCGGGCGCAGCAGCGGCGGGTGCAGCACGCGGGCGTCACCGGCCCGGTAGAGCTTCGCCCGCGGACCCCCGCGGTCTCCGCCACGCGCGGTCGTCGTGCCGGTTCCCTCGACGAACCCCGGCACCGACAGCACCTTCCGGTGGAAGTTGCCCGCGTGCAGGTCCTCGCCCCAGACCGCCGCGTAGACCGCACGCAGCTCGGCGATCGTGAATTCGGGCCCGACGAACGCCGTCGCCAGCGGCGAGTACTCGAGCTTGGCCCGGGCCCGCTCCAGGCCGTCGCCCAGGATCCGGCTGTGGTCGAACGCCAGCCTCGCCTCGCTGACGGTCGCGACCGGCACCCAGGCCGCCCCGGCGGCGTCGCCCCCCGGGCGGGGGTCGGGCAGGCTCGGGGCGAACGCCAGATAGGCCACCGACACGACCCGCATCCGCGGATCGCGCCCCGGATCTCCGTAGCTCTTCAACTGCTCCAGGTGGACGCGGGCCAGCCGGCCGTTCGTGGCGTCGAGACCGGTCTCTTCGGCGAGCTCCCGGAGCGCGGCGTCGTCGAGCGTCTCGTCGCCCACGAAGCCACCCGGGAGCGCGAGCCGCCCCTTGAACGGGGCTTGCCCCCGCTCGACCAGCAGCACCGAGAGCACACCGTCGCGGATCGTCAGCGCGACGACGTCGACCGTGACGCCGACCGCGGGATACTCGCGGGGGTCGTACGCCTCCAGGAACGCGTGCTCGTCCATCGTCGCTCGCCGTTCTTCTCAGTTTGAGTAATTCTCGATCCGAGAAGAACATAACACACTCGTCAAACGTCGTCGCCACTCTCTACTGTCGACACCGTGCGGATCCTGTTCAGCGGGCGGCCTGCGTACGGACACCTCTATCCGTTGCTCCCGCTCGCGTTCGCGGCGCGGGCGGCCGGGCACGGGGTGGTCTTCGCGACCGGAGCCGACTTCGTCCCGAGAATCAGCGCCCTCGGGCTCGACACCCGGGAGGCCGGGGTCAGCGTCGGAGTCGCCGAGGCCGAGGCCGTGCGGCGCCACCCCAACGGCCCGGTCGTCGACGTGCTCGTGACGATGTTCGCCGACCTGCTCCCCCGCCGGACGCTGCCCGACGTCCACTACCTGATCTCCCAGGTGAAGCCCGACCTGGTCGTCTACGAGATGAGCGACGTCGGGGCCGCGGGCGCCGCCCGCCGGGCCGGCGTCCCGTGCGTGTCGGTGACGATCGGGCGCTCGATGCCGGCCGACATCCTGGCCGCGGCGGCGCCGCACCTCGACTGGATCTGGAACTCCCACCGCCCGGCCGACCCGATGCTCGGTGACGCGGTCGTCGACCTGTGGCCGGACGCGATCGCCGACCGGGGCGCGCGGGCGGTGCCGACCCGGTTCCCGTTGCGGCCGGATCCGTGGAGCCCGCCCGGCCCGTGGACGTCCCCGGGCACGCCGCTGGTCTACCTGACGCTCGGCACGGTCTCGTTCGGCGCGACCCACGTGTTCCGGGCGGCGATCGACGGGCTCGCGTCGCTTCCCGTCCAGGTCGTCGTCGCCACCGGCCCCGGCGATCCCGCGGCCCTCGGACCGGTGCCCGGTAACGTCCACGTGGAAGGTTTCGTGCCGCAGGCACAGGTGCTGCGGGACGCGGCGCTCGTCGTGCACCACGGCGGCAGCGGGACGACGCTGGGCGCGGCCGCGCTGGGGCTGCCGCAGCTGATCCTGCCGCAGGGCGCGGACCAGTTCGTGAACGCCGAGGCGCTGTCGGCACAGGGCTCGGCCCTGTCGCTGGTCGGTGACGACCTGAGCCCGGACGCGGTCGCCGCCTGCGCGCTGGCCCTGTTGGGAGAGCCCGTGCACCGCGCGACCGCGGAGGCGCTCCGCAGCGAGATCGCGGCCATGCCCTCACTCGCCGACGTTCTGGCCGGCCTCGAGCGCTTCGCGCTCAGCTGATCGGCGCAGGCGCTCGCCGATCGGCGCGGACATGAGTCGCTCGACGACCCAAAGCCCCCATCGGGAAACTGGACACAGCGGACCACAGTGGCACTGAGCAGCACCGATGCAGGGGTTGCTCGCAATTGGAGAATGTGGCCCACGTCACACAGCTGAGCCTTAGGCGATCGGCGCACGTCCCCGGGTTGACCACGCTCACGGTTATTTCCATCGTGGAGGATCCCGGATGACGACGACGCCGCTGCCGACGAGTACCCCCTCAGGGGCTCCGCCAACCGAGCGGCGGCTCGGCCTTCCGCGCCGGACCGCGGCCGGCCTGGCCGTCGGTGGTCTCGCGCTGGTGACCGCACTGACCGGCTTCGGACCGATGAACGCGCAGGGCTCCAGCCACCGCGAGGCGCCGCTGATCGCGGCCGACCCCGCGGTCGACAACACCGACTTCTATGCGATGGCCAGCCCGGACACCCCCGGCTCCATCCTGCTGGTCGCGAACTTCCAGCCGTTCGAGGAGCCCAACGGCGGCCCGAACTTCTACCCGTTCGCGACCGACGCCGCGTACAAGATCAACATCGACAACGACGGCGACGCCAAGCCCGACGTCGTGTTCCGGTGGACGTTCAAGAACCAGGACAAGCGCGGGAACGACACGTTCCTCTACAACAACGGCCCGGTCACGTCGCTGAACGACGAGAACCTGCTGTTCAAGCAGACCTACACGCTCGAGGTGTCGCAGGACGGCGGCCGGCGCTACAGCCAGACGATCGTGCGGAACGCGCCGGTCGCGCCGTCGTTCGTCGGCAAGGCGTCGATGCCCGACTACAAGAAGCTGCGCGACCAGGCGATCGTGAAGAAGGGCAAGGTCAAGGCGTTCGCCGGCCAGGCCGACGACCCGTTCTTCGCCGACCTGCGGGTGTTCGACCTGCTCTACGGCGGCGACCTGAGCGAGGTCGGCCAGGACACGCTCGGCGGCTACAACGTCAACTCGATCGCGCTGCAGGTGCCGGCCGAGGCGCTGGCCCTCCGCGGCAACGTGAAGCGCAACCCGGTGGCGGGTCTCTGGTCGACCACCGAGCGCAACAAGGTCCGGATCTCGGGCAACAGCAAGGCGCGGCTCGGCAACGACACCGTGCAGGTCTCCCGGCTGGGTAACCCGCTGGTCAACGAGGTCGTGCTGCCGGCCGGCCTGAAGGATGCGTTCAACGGTCTCCGTCCGGACCAGGACGCGGACGTGAAGGAAGCGGTCGACCGGGTCACGGATCCGGAGCTGCCGAAGCTGATCGAGCAGATCTACAAGATTCCGGCTCCGGACGCGCCCCGCGACGACCTGGCCGAGATCTTCCTGACCGGTATCAACAAGAAGCTCGGCGGCCCGATCAAGGTCGACCTGAACTCGCAGGTGCTCAACAAGGACGTCAACCCGAAGAAGTTCCGGGCGTCGGAGATGCTGCGGCTCAACCTCGCGAACAAGCACAACACCAAGCCGAACCGGCTGGGCGTGCTCGCCGGTGACACCGAGGGCTTCCCGAACGGCCGGCGCCTCGGTGACGACGTCGTCGACATCGCGATCCAGGCGATGGAGGGTGCGGCGCAGGACGGCAAGCTCGTCGACGCACTCGCGACCGGCGACAAGGTCAACGCGAACGACGCGCGGTTCGAGCGGCAGTTCCCGTTCGTCGCGCTGCCGAACGAAGACGGCGTGAACGTCGGTAGCGGTCACACCACGACCGTCAACCGCGCGGCGGCCACCACGCTCGGCGCGACCGGGGTGTCGGCGATCACCGCGGCGTCGACGACCGCGATCCTGTGCGCGATCGCCGGCTTCGTGGCCTGGTTCCGGCGTCGTCCGACCAGCGCGACGCTGCCTGCCCGCGCGGGCGGTCACCGCCGGTAGGCACCCGCTCGGCCGGTCGGGCCCCGGCACGCCCGACCGGCTCCCGCCGCCCGCGCTCCGTTGAGCGCGGGCGGCACACGCGCAATTGAGGAGACCCGATGCCCCACACCGCGGAAGAGGCCCCCGCCCGTCCAGCGGAGGCGTCCCCCCCGCCCCCCGCCCCGCCGCAGCCCCCCGCAGCCGTGCCCGACCCGGCCCACCCGGACGCGGCCCTCCCTGCGCACCCGGACGCGGTGGACGCGGCACGCAGGGAGGCGGTGGCCCCCGCGCAGCCCGCGCACGCAGCCGCGGCGCAGCCGCCGAAGCCGGATGCGGCCGAGGTACGAACCGACGGGGTGGACGCGGCACAGCCGCACGCGCTGGACACGGCAGACCCGGAC
>NZ_JBITDV010000003.1:303737-479611 GCF_044454545.1 Cryptosporangium sp. NPDC051539
CCGCGGCAGACCCGGACGCGGCAGACCCGGACGCGGCAGACCCGGACGCGGCAGACCCGGACGCGGCAGACCCGGACGCGGCAGACCCGGACGCGGCAGACCCGGACGCGGTGGACGCGGCGCAGCCGCACGCGGCACGCACAGACGCGGTGGACGAGACGCTCCCCGCGCAACCGGACGCGGTGGACCCGGACCGCGCGAATGCGGCGGCTCCCTCCCCGGCGGACTCGCTCGGGGTGCGCGGCAGATCGGTGGCGGACCACGCGACCCACGAGACCCACACGGACGACACGAACCACGCCGATCATGCGATCCACGCCAACTACGCGGACGACCCGGTGGCTTCGCAGCCGTTCGGCCCCAGCGCCGCGTCGCGGCCCAGGGCCGGGTTCCGGCGGTGGGCGGTCGCCTCGGCGATCGTCGTGGTGCTCGCCATCGCGGTGCTCGTCGTCGGCGGCGCCTTCGGGCAGCCGACCACCCCCGCCGAGCCGGAGGTCGCCGTCCCCGCGCGGCCCGACGCCGCCGCCGCGCTCGACGCGTCGATCGGCAAGGCTCAGGAGCGGCTGCGGCGGCTTCCGAAGGACTACGTCACCTGGGCCTCGCTGGGCGGCGCCTACATCGAGAAGGCCCGCATCACCGCCGACCCCAGCTGGTACCCCAAGGCCGAGGGCGCGCTGAAGCAGTCCCTCGCGGTCCGCCCCAGCCCGAACGCCGCCGCGCTCACCGGGCTGGGCGCCCTCGCCAACGCGCGGCACGACTTCGCGACCGCCCGCACGCGGGCCCGCGAGGCCCTGGCCCAGAATCCGTACTCGGCCGACGCCTTCGGTGTGCTGGCCGACGCGGAGACCCAGCTCGGCCACTCCGACGCGGCCACCGACGCGATCCAGGGCATGCTGGACCTCCGCCCGGCGCTGGCCGCACTCACCCGCGGGTCGTACGACCTCGAGCAGCACGGCCAGGACCAAGAGGCCGAGAAGCTCATGCGTCAGGCCCTGCACAGCGCGGTCGACCCGGCCGACGTCGCGTTCTGCCGCTACCAGCTCGGCGAACTCGCCTGGAAGTACGGCAACCTCGCGGCCGCCACCCGCGAATACCGGTCCGGCCTCGAGGCCGACCCCGACTACCTCGCACTCCACCAGGGACAGGCCAAGGTCGCCGCCGCCAACGGCAACCTGAACGAGGCGATCGCCGAGTACAAGACGCTGACCGAGCGCTCCCCCACCCCCACCTACCTGATCGAGTACGCCGAGTACCTCACCGCCGCCGGACGCACCGCCGACGCCGCCCAGCAGCTCTCGCTCGCCGAGGCCGCCAGCCGGCTTTTCGCCGCGAACGGTGGCACCGACGACCTGTCCACGGTCGCGCTCGCGCTCGCCCGCAACCAGCCCGCCGACGCTCTGGCCGCCGCTCAGCGCGAGTGGAAACGCCGCCAGTTCTCCGACGTCGCCGACGCGATGGCGGAGACCCTGCACGCCAACGGACGCGACGCCGAGGCCCTCCGCTACGCCGATCGCGCCGTCGCGCTCGGCGTCCAGAGTGCGCGTTTTCTGTACCACAGGGGAGTCATCGAAGCCGCGCTCGGCCGACCGGCCGAAGCGCGGCGCGACCTGACGGCCGCGCTGAAGCTCAACCCTCACTTCTCACCGGTCGACGCGCCCGCCGCACGTCGTGCCCTCGCCTACCTCTGAAAGGCCATCGTGACGACGCTGATCAGCAGGCTGTCGATCGTGGTGATCGCCCTCGGCCTGATCGTCGTGTGGTCGGCCGACCCGGCAGACGCGCACCCGCTCGGGAACTTCTCGGTGAACCAGCTCGAGAAGATCGCGCTCTATCCGGAGCGGGTCGACGTGGCAGCCACCGTGGACGCGGCCGAGCTTCCGACGCTGCAGGACCGCACGGTGGTGGACCGCGATCACGACGGGACGCAGTCGGCGGCCGAGCAGGCGGCCTACGCGCGGACCTCCTGCGACGCGCTGGGATCGGCGTTCGCGGTGAAGGTGGGCGGTACCCGGGTCGCGTGGACGGTCTCGTCGGCGGCGTACGCGTACGTGCCGGGCTCGGCGGGGTTGCAGACGAGTCGTCTGACCTGCGCGTTGACCGGGCCGGCGTCGCTCGGCTCGTCGACGTCGGTGGACGTGTCGAACTCGTACCGGACCGACCGGGTGGGCTGGCGTGAACTCACGGCGGTGGGGCACGGCGTCGGGCTGACCGGGTCGTCGCTGCCGGCCGACGACGTGAGCGACGGGCTGCGCAACTACCCGAAGGACTTGCTGAGCTCGCCCTTGGACGTGCGGTCGGCGTCGTTCCGGGTACGGCCCGGTGCGTCGGACTCGTCGTCGGTGGCGGCGCCGGTCGTGAGCGACGGGTCGGTGTTCGCGCGCTGGACCGCGGCCGCGGACGAGACGCTGCGGTCGCTGGCCGGGCGGCACGAGCTGACCCCCGCGGTCGGGGTGCTGGCGGTGCTGCTGGCGTTGGCGCTGGGGGCCGGGCACGCGGCGCTGCCGGGCCACGGGAAGACCGTGATGGCGGCGTACCTGGCCGGACGCCGCGGACGTCGGCGGGACGCGCTGGTCGTGGGCGGGACCGTGACGCTCACGCACACCGGTGGGGTGCTGGTGCTCGGTCTGCTGCTGACGACGGTCGCCGGGCTGGTCGGCGAGACGGTGCTGGCCTACCTCGGGGTGGTGAGCGGTGTGCTGGTCGCCGGGGTCGGCCTGATGATGCTGCTGGAGGCCCGCGCCCGCCGGGCCGGGAAAGCCCACGAGCACCACCACGCTCACGCCGAAGACCGCGAACTCGTCCACGCCGCCGCCCCGGGAGCAGGAACGGCCCACGACCACGGACACGACCAGCACGATCACGAGCACCACGAGCACCACGAGCACGGACACGGGCACTCGCACGGGATCTTCGGGCACACGCACTCGCACGCGCCGACCCGGTCGAGCAAGCTCGGTCTCGTCGGCATCGGAATCGCCGGTGGACTGGTCCCCAGCCCGTCCGCCCTGGTGATCCTGCTCGGCGCGATCGGCCTCGGCCGCACCGCGTTCGGCGTCCTGCTGGTGCTCGGCTACGGCATCGGCATGGCCGGCGCCCTCACCGCCGCCGGCCTCGCGCTCATCGTCCTGCAGGACCGCTGGATCCGCTGGCGCCTCACCCCGAAGTTCCTCCCGGCCCTCACCGCCCGCTGGTCGGCCGCCGCACCGCTGGCGACCGCCGGAATGGTGCTCCTGGTCGGCCTCGGACTTACCGGGCGCGCACTGATCACGGTCTGACCAGGGTCCGTCACAATCCCTCAGGACGCGACGGACTTCCAGGGGGCAACCAGTGACGACCGTCTACAAGATCCACCCGGCCATCGGAATCGCACGTCTCGGCAACAGCCCGGACGAGTTCTTCCTGGGCCCCGAGCGGATCGGCGAGTACCCCGAGCCGCCCGGCGGGTTCAAGGACGACCAGTGCCGGGTCAAGCGCCAGGGTGCGCGGTTCCGCATCTTCGCGCACCACGACGACGGCACCGCCACCGAGATCACCGAGGCCGAAGCCACGATCCGCTGGACGGTCCACGTCGCCAACACCAAGGCTGCCCACCCCGGGCGCGGCAACTCCGAGCCGGCCCAGGACCTGACGATCGACCCCGGGCCACGCACGCTCACCGGCCCGAACCAGCGCGCGCTCTTCGACACCGGCGTGATCAGGTTCGCCGGAGCTCCGGTCACCACGGTCCCGCTCGGTGAGGCCCGCAGCACCCCCGAGAACCACCTGGTCGTGCTCGGCGGCTCCGGGCACTCGGCGTCCCCGGCCGGTACCGCGCTCGACGGCAACTTCTGGGCCAGCGACGACTGGTACGACGACGCGGCCGACGGCCCGGTGACGGCCGAGATCACGCTCCGCGCCGACAACTCGACGCCGCCGGTGGCCGGGGCGTGGGTGCTGGTCGCACCGCCGAAGTTCGCTCCGCACCAGGACAGCGTCGTCACGCTGTGGGACCGGATCACCGGCGCGCTCGTCGACGCCGGACGGTTACCCGCGCCGACGTCCACTTCGTACGCACGTGACGTGTACCCGGTACTGCAGCGCGCCCGCGACACCCGCTGGGTCGAGGACGTTCCGGGCGCGCATTCCTGGCCCGACCTGGTCACCGCGGACGCGCTGCGCACCCGGATCTTCAACCGGCTGAAGAGGCCGGGTGGCGGCGGCGGCAACATGCCCGACCTCAACGAGAGCACCACCAACGACGGCCGGCTCACCAGCGTCCAGTACGCGCACCTGGAGCGCTGGAAGAACGGCGACTACACGAACGACTGGACCGGCGTCCCCGCGCCGCAGGCCGACCTCACCCCGGACGGCCTCGACCGGGCCGCGCTCGACGCCTGCGTCGGCGGCTCGTTCTTCCCCGGCATCGAGGCCGGTGGCCGCCCCCAGGACCCGCGGGCGATCGTCGACGCGACCAACT
This sequence comes from Cryptosporangium sp. NPDC051539, assembly GCF_044454545.1. Classification (NCBI taxonomy): domain Bacteria; kingdom Bacillati; phylum Actinomycetota; class Actinomycetes; order Cryptosporangiales; family Cryptosporangiaceae; genus Cryptosporangium; species Cryptosporangium sp. NPDC051539. Next base: position 308,194 of record NZ_JBITDV010000003.1, read on the forward strand.
ACGCCGAGCCGTACCGCCTCGACCACACCAGGCTGAAGCCCGGCGGCCTGACCCACGTGATGGCGCTGCCGTGGCAGTCCGACTTCTACGCCTGCGGCACCGAGTGGTGGCCGGTGCCCCGCCCGAACTCGGTGATCCGCGGCGGCCTGCTCGGCCAGTCGTTCACGTCCGGCGTCGTGACCAGCATGAAGGAGATGGTCGACAACTGGAACAAACTCGGCTTCATCGTCCGGCAGGGCAATCAGCACGTCGAGGTCGACCGGTGTGACCTCACGTCGGTCAACCTCCTCACCCCGCTGCTGGACTTCGAGCACGTTCCGCAGGGCCTGATGGGCATGGCGCGGGAAGCCGCGCTCGCGATCACGTTCGAGGTGACGGCCCCGACCGCGCCGGTGACCCTGGAGTACGCGCCCGGCGGCGCGCCCACCCATCCGCAGCTGGTGGCGTTCACCCCGTCGGTGACGGTCGGCCCGACCGGCCCGTCCGGCGTCGCGACGGCTCGCCTCTGGGTCATCTACCGCACGAGCCTGCCGGGCGATGTGCTCCCGCCCCAGCGGCTCACCCTTCGTCAGGCGGGGACGTCACAGAGCTGGACGGTGACGGTCACCGGCGACACCGTGGCCCGTCGCACGACCGCGACCGCGCTGGTGCTCGACCGCAGCGGCAGCATGTCCGAGGACCGCGGCGACGGTGTGCCGAAGCACGTCTCGCTGCGCCAGGCCGCGTCCGCCTTCGTCGACGTGATGATGGAGAACGACGGCGTCGGGCTGGTGCGGTTCAACGAGGACGCCCAGGTCGTCGGCCCGGTGGTGCCGGTCGGAACCGGCGGGCTGTCCGACGTCGACCGTGGCCGGGTGAAGGATCTGATCAACGGCGGGGACTTCGACCCGGACGGGAACACCTCGATCGGCGACGGGATCGCCGAGGCCAGAGCGCTGCTCGCCGGGGTGCCGTTCGACCGGACGGCGCTGGTCGTGCTGACCGACGGGAAGGAGAACGAGGAACGGTTCCTCCGCGACGTCGTCGGCGGGCTGACCGCGTCGACGTACGCGATCGGGTTCGGTCAGCCGCAGAACGTCGACGTGGCCGCGCTGCAGACGCTCTCCGGCAACACCGGGGCGTACGCGCTGATCACCGGGGCGATCGCGGCCGACAACCGGTTCCTGTTGCACAAGTACTTCCTGCAGGTCCTCGCGGGGATCAGCAGCGCCGAGGTGGTCCTCGACCCGGATGCGAAGCTTCCGGAAGGCGAGATCGAACGGTTCCCGTTCCCGGTGGTGTCGGAAGACTCCGGTCTGGACGTCGTGCTGCTGACGCCGGAGCCGGACGCGGTGGACTTCCGGCTGGAGACGCCGAGCGGGCAGCTCATCGAGCCGTGGCGCGCGGAGGCGGAGCCGGGCATGCGGTACGTGCGGGCGGACGGGCTGAGCTACTACCGGATCGCGCTGCCGTTCGAGTGGGAGGACAGCCGGTTCGACCACGCGGGCACCTGGAACGTGGTGCTGCGGCTCGGTTCGCCGCGCGATGCGCGGAGCGACACCCCGGACGGGACGGATCAGTCGCTGCGGTACGCGGGTCCGTCGCCGCGCCGGGCTCCGGCGGTGCCGGACTCCCGGTATCCCTGGCTCGCGCGCCGGGCCGTCCTGGCCGCGGAGGGGATGGTGGACGCGAAGGGTGCGGTGGACGCGGTACCGCTGGCCGCGGAGGAGTTCCGGTCGGTGCCGTTCAGCCTCATCGTGCACGCCTACTCGAACCTGACGTTCAGCGCGCACGCGGCGCAGAAGGAATTCGGTCCGGGCTCGCGGGTCGACCTCGACGCGACGCTCGCCCGGGCCGGGATCCCGCTGGCCGGCTGGGGGTCGGTGTGGGCGGAGGTGACCCGGCCCGACACCGAGTCGTTCCGGGTCGCGCTGGCCGAGCAGGACGGCGGGCGGTTCACCGGGGAGTTCGCGGCGGACCAGGTCGGCGCGTACCGGGTCCGGATCAGGGGCCGGGGAGTCACGCCGGGCGGCGAGGACATCGTGCGCGAGAAGACGCTGACCGCGGCGGTCTGGCGGGAGCTGGGGTGAGCGAGTTCGACGTCGCGATCGTCGGGGCCGGGCCGGCCGGGTCGGCGACCGCGCGGCGGCTGGCGCTCGCCGGGTGCCGGGTCGTGCTGGTCGAGCGGTCGCGGTTCGGGACGCCCCGGGTCGGTGAGTCGCTCTCGCCGTCGGTGACGCCGCTGCTGGCGGCGCTGGGCGTGCGGGAGTCGTTCGCGAATCTGGCGCCGCAGGAGTCGTACGGGGTGCGGAGCTCGTGGGGCGGGCGCGGCGAGTCGTCGAGTTCGACGATGGTCGATCCGCACGGGCCGGGGTGGTACGTGGACCGAGCCGCGTTCGACCGCATGCTGGCGGCGGCGGCCGCGGCGGCGGGGGCGTCGCTGCGGCTCGGGGTCGTGTGCCGGGAGGTCGAACCGGGGTGGGTGGTGCGGCTCTCGACCGGGGAGCCGGTGTCGGCGCGGGTCCTCGTCGACGCGACCGGGCGGGCCGCGAGGCTGGGGCGCCGCCGGGACGCGGAGCGGATCGCGTTCGACCGCCTGGTCGCGGTGACCGGTTTCGCGCCCGACCCGGCGCCGGGGGGATTCGGCCTGGTCGAGACCGTGCCGGAAGGCTGGTGGTATTCGGCCCCGGCCGGCGCGTCCCGGCTGGTGACGATGCTGCTGACGGACGCGGACCTGTCACGCGACCGGCGGCTCACCGTGCGCGACCGCTGGCTGGCGCGCCTCGGCTCCCGCACCGCGGCCCGCCTGACGGCCGAGGTGGGCACCCTGCGGGTGGTGCCGGCTCGTAGTCAGCGGCTGCATCGGCGAGAGGTGGCGGCGCCGTGGATCGCGGTCGGGGACGCGGCGTTCGCGGTGGACCCGATCACCGGCGACGGCGTCGCCAAGGCTCTTCGCGGCGCCGAGACGGCCGCCGGCGCCGTCCTCGCCCTGCTGGACGGCGACGCCGGCCCGCTCGCGGCGTACGAGGCCGCGCTCGATCGGGAGTGCACCCACTACCTGCGCCGCCGGCTGGACTTCTACGCCGCCGAAGCCCGCTGGCCGGAAGCACCCTTCTGGAACCGCCGCCGGAGCGTCCGGGCGGCCTTGTGAAGCAGGCCCCGGGCTACCAGGCGGAGCATTCGGGGGGCGGCGGGGCGGTTGTAGACGATGAAGCTCGGATACGGGAAGACGCCTCGGCGGGTGGCGTGGGCCGCTACCGCGTCGCGGATCGCGATCAGGTCGGCGGGAGTGAGGGCCAGCGGGCGTTCGCCGGGCTGGTAGGTGGCGCCGAGCGGGAAGTCGCGGCCGGGGCGTCGCGTCATCTCGATGTGGCAGCCGACGACGTGCGTGACTCGCGTGGCGTCCGCGAACAGGACCAGACGTTCGACGGTGGCGAGGTAGGCGTCCGTGTCTTCGATGTAGAGGCGGCCCGGCAGCACGGTGTCACCGGTGAACAGGATGCCGGTCCACGGGTCGTGGACCGTGACCGAGGCCCGGTGGTGACCGGGTGAGCCGAGCAGCGTGAGCACGCGACCGCCGAGGTCGAACGGAACCGCCGGCTCGGGCCAGTCGGCGAAGCCGAAGTACGAGCGGACCTCGTCGAGGTCGGCCGAGACGACCGTCGTACCGGGACGGTCGCGGAACTGGTCGTCGGCGGCGACGTGGTCGCCGTGCCCGTGGGTGTGGGCGACGACGAGGCCGTAGTTCGCCCGCGGGTTCGCGGCGAGCCAGCTGTCGATCAGACCGTCGACGGTCGCGCGGAGCGGAAAGAGCTCCGGGTCGGCGGTGGCACCGGTGTCGAGCAGTAACGCCCGTTCGTTGCCGAACAGCAGGAACAGGAACGGCGCCTCGTAGTGCACGGTCTTGCTCTGCCGCAGCACGAACGTGTGCTCGTCGTACGCGTGCACCTGGATCGGCGCCTCCGTGGTGCCGCCGTGGGCCCACTCGACGTCGAGGGAGCCGGCGACCGGAGATCCCTGCACGAAGTCGATGTCAGTCATCAGTACCGCCCATCGGGGTCGCTGCGAAGAAGAATCGGGTGTGCTGGGTGTCGGAGGCCTGCGGGGCCCGGCCGAGGTACGGCTGGAGCAGCTCCAGCCACTGGCGTCGTAGTTCCGCCGCTTCGCCGGGGGTGACGGCGGCGATCGCGCTGACCGGACCGGCGTGCTTCCGCCAGGATGCGCTCTCCGGATCGGTGCGGCGGGCGAAATCGAGTGCGGCACGGGCCTCCCGCTCGATGACCAGTGATTCGAGCTCCTGCCGGACCACCGGGTCACGGTCGGCGTCGACGCGGATCGTCGTCTTCGGGTCGGACAGCCGCCACTGACGGGCGCGCTTGTCGGCGCCCGGGCCGGCGTCCTCGGCGAAGCCGTACTTCGCCAGCTGTCGCAAGTGGAACGAGCAGTTTGCCTGCGGGACGCCGAGGATCCGGCCGCACTGTGCGGCGGTGACCGGACCCCGGGTCGCGAGCACGTCGAGCAGGTCGAGCCGGAGGGGGTGCGAGAGGGCCCGGATGGCGGTCGGGTCGCTGAGCTCCATATGCCAAAGCTTACTTTGGAGATTGCCCAGAAGTCAAAGAGTTCTTTGACTTATCCGGAACCCAGCCGCTCCGCGAACTGTCGCACCGGGTTGATAGGAACGGCGGCATGAACCCACCCCCTCGCGCGGGTCGGAGCACGGCGCGTGTCGTGCCACCGGTCCGGTCCCGGAAGCTGGCCAAGGTCCCGTTCGTCGAACCGGCCGACGGTCGCCTCCAGGGCGTCGTGTCCAGCGGTTCGGACGTCGAGCGGGTGTACGTGTCGTCGATCGTCGCGGGCACGCTGACGTATCACTGCAGCACGAACAACAACCGGCCGTGCGGGGGGCTGCGTGGCTCGCCCTGCAACCACCTGCGCCTGCTCATCGACGAGGCCACGGTCCAGTACGGGTACGAGCGCATCGCCCGCTACCTGGGGGTCGATCCGCTCGACGTGCCGGGGCCGCTCGAGCTCGGGCGGTCGCTCAGCCACCACGAGCCGTCGGCCGGGGCCGGGGTGTTCAGCCGGTTCCTGCGCCACCTCGCGTACCTCGAGCTGCCCGGCACGGCCGAGCCGCTGCCCGAGCTGGCGTGGTTCCCGGCCTACGGGGCGGTGCGCTGATGCTTCCGGCGCAACTGGCCGTGCTCACCGGGCCTCCCCCGGCTGGCACGCCGGAGGCGCTCGATCTGGTGGCCGGGTTCGACGCGTGTCTGGTGTCGGGTCTCGGGCGGCTCTCCGAGGATGCCGCCGACGCGGTGACCGCGCTGGCGGTGGGCGTCGCGTCCACGCCGCTCGGTGGGCCGGCCGCGGAGGCCGCGGCCAAGGTGACGGCCGGCTCGGTGTCGGACGACGATCTGGCGACGCTCGCCGGCGCGCGCAGCGCGATCCTCGGTGCGGTGCACGACGCACTGCTCGATCGCGCCGACACCGCGCTCGGCCGCGCCCGGCCCGCCTCCGCGCCCGCCCCGGCGCCGGCCGGCGGCAGCCCGGGCGCGAGCGCACCCCGCAACCTGCTCGACGGCTGCCGGTCCTGGCTGCGGGAGCTGGCGATCACCGGCTGGCGGGGCGTCGACCACGACGTGATCTCGTCCGGCGGGCAGATGCTCGAGGCGATCCTGGCCGAGCCGCGGCTGCGCCGGCTCGCCGTGCTGATCGACGGGCTGACCGCTGAGTTGCGCGCGTCGGCCCCGATCGCGACCGTGGAAGATCTGCCCGAACGACGGTGGGCCGATTTGTGGAGCCGGGCCGTGCTGCTGTGCTCGGCCGGATGGGCGGCCGGCGAGGGCTCGCCGGTGTCCGGCCGGCTCCTGCCGCTGGGCGTCGAGATCCACGAGCACGCGACCGCGGTGCAGCTCCGGGTGCATGCGCTGCTGGAGGTGCGGGGTGAGGCGGCGCCGCGGCTGGTGCGCACGGGCGTGGCCGCCGCGAAGGTCGACACGATCGTCGGGCCCGCGGTCTGGCGGCTGTTCGAGGGCTGTCCGGTGTTGATCGCGGCGCTCACCGAGTCGCGGGCGGTCACCGTCACCGACCTGGTGCTCCGGGAGAACGGCGACCTTCTCTGGGCCGACGATCGAGCCCACGCCGGTGAGCCGGCCGATCCGTTCGTCTCGGCCCGGCTCGGGCTGGCCGACGCGGTGGCCGCGCCGGCGCCGCCGCTCGATCGTCATCCGGTGGCGATCGCCGAACCGGTACTCGTGGAGGGGTACGGCACCGACGACTCGTCGCTCGATCTGGGCGGGACCCGGCTGGCGTTCGACCTCGACCGGCTCCCGGCGCTCGGGCCGTTGACCCCCGCGCTGGTGACCGGCTCCACCGCGTGCCTCGGCCTGCTCCGCTGGGACGCCGGGGAGTGGACGCTGCAGCCGCTGGCCGTGCAGGCGACCGTGAAGCGGAAACCGGTGCCGGTGCTCAGCGGCGAGTGGGCCTCGGGGCCCACCGACCCGAAGGTGGCCAAGGCGGTGAAAGCAGCCGGCGACACCGTCGCGGTACTCCGCGAACGGGCGAGCCGCCTGCTCCGCAAATGACCACGCCACAGGCCGGCGGCGGCGACGCGGCCCGGCGGCAGGTGTTGTACTGGCGCCTGCTGGCCCGCCTGTTCGACCCTTCGGAACAGCCGACGCTGGAGTCGGCCTCCGTCGCCGTGGTCGACGACATCGGGCTACCGGCCGCGCTGCTCGATCCCGGGGTCTCGATGGACACCGTGGTCCAGCGGTTTCCGGAGCTGGGCGCCGAGTTCGACGGATTGATGATCCCGTCCGGCGACGACGCCCGCGACACCTCGGCCGAGGTCCGGCGGGCGGCGCTCGTGTCCAAGGTGCTGCTCAACGTCTTCGCCACCGGGTCCGGCAACGTCACCGCCGGGCAGCTCTCCGCCTGGCAGCAGGACGCCGGCTGGTTCGAGCGCTCGCTCGGCTTCGAGCCCGGCCGGCTCAAGGGCGGCCAGGACGAGAACGGCCTCGGGCCGGTGCTGGCCGGTCTGGAAGGCGATCTGGTCAAGCGGATGGCCCTGCGCGAGGTCCTCGCCGACCCGAAACTCGCGGCGAAGCTCTCCCCGAGCATGTCGCTGATCGAACAGCTTCTCCGCGACAAGTCCAACCTCTCCGGCGTCGCGCTGGCGAATGCGAAGTCGCTGATCCGCCGGTACGTCGACCAGGTCGCCGAGGTCCTGCGCACCCAGGTCGAGCAAACGACCGTCGGCGCGATCGACCGTTCGATCCCGCCGAAGCGCGTCTTCCGCAACCTCGACGTCAATCGCACGATCTGGAAGAACCTCACCAACTGGAACCCGGACGACGAGCGGCTCTACGTCGAGCGGCTGTATTACCGGCAGACCGCCCGCCGCACCACGCCCGCACGCCTGATCGTCGTCGTCGACCAATCCGGCTCGATGGTCGACTCGATGGTGAACTGCACGATCCTGGCGTCGATCTTCGCCGGACTCCCGAAGGTCGACGTGCACCTGATCGCGTTCGACACCCGGGCGCTCGACCTGACGCCCTGGGTGCACGACCCGTTCGAGGTGCTGCTGCGGACGAACCTCGGCGGCGGCAACGACGGGCCGGTCGCGATGGCGATGGCCCGGCCGAAGATCGCCGACCCGCAGAACACCGCGATGGTGTGGATCTCCGACTTCTACGAGTTCAACCAGTCCCAGCCGCTGTTCGAGGGCATCGAGGCGGTGCACCGCTCGGGGGTGAAGTTCATCCCGGTGGGCTCGGTGACCAGTTCCGGCAGCCAATCGGTGAATCCCTGGTTCCGCGATCGTCTGAAGGCACTCGGCACCCCGGTGCTGTCCGGCCGGATCGACAAGCTCGTGCTCGAGCTCAAGAACTTCCTGACCTGAGAGGCACGAACCGATGAACGACATGCTCCGCGCGCCCGCCGAGGTCAAGTACGCGGAAGAGCTCGACTGGCTGGAATCGATCGACACCGGCCCGAAGCCGTTCTCGTGGCGGCTGTCGCCGAAGATGGTGCGGCTGTTCGTGCTCGGCTCCGAGCGGGCCGACGGGCTCGACCGGCCGGTGGCGCAGAAGTGGTTCGGCGACCGGAGCTTCGTCGAGCGCAGCATCGTGACGCTGGCGTCCGACCGCGGGCTGCTGCTGATCGGCGACCCGGGCACCGGCAAGAGCTGGCTCGCCGAACTGCTGTCCGCCGCGATCAGCCGCAACTCGACGCTCGTCGTGCAAGGCACCGCGGGCACCACCGAAGACCACATCAAGTACTCGTGGAACGTGTCGATGGTGATCGCCAAGGGGCAATCGCCGGAGTCGTTGATTCCGTCGCCGATCATGACCGCCATGCAGCGCGGGGTCGTCGGGCGGTTCGAGGAGCTCACCCGGACGACGAGCGACGTGCAGGACGCGTTGATCTCGATCCTGTCCGAGAAGTACGTGTCGATTCCGGAGCTGAAGGACGAGACGGTCTTCGCACAGCCGGGTTTCTCGATCATCGCGACCGCGAACAGTCGCGACCGGGGCGTCAACGACCTGTCGTCGGCGCTGAAGAGGCGGTTCAACTTCGTCCGGATCCCGGTCGTGACGAACAAGAAGAGCGAGGCCGAGATCGTCCGGTTCCGCACGGTCGAGCTGCTGCGGCGGCACGAGATCGAGCTGGACGTCCCGCCGACGCTGCTCGACATCCTGCTGCAGAGCTTCGCCGACCTGCGCGCGGCCGCGGCGTCCGCGACCAGCGACGACGAGAAGCTGGAATCGTCGCTGTCGACCGCGGAGCAGATCGGCGTGCTCGAAGACGCGATCCTGCACAGCCAGTTCTTCGGCGACCGGTCCCTGCGGGCCGAGACGCTGGCCGGATCGCTGGTCGGATCGCTGGCCCGGCGCACGCCGGAAGACCTGGCGATCCTGAACAGGTACTGGCACGGCACGGTCGAGCAGCGCAGCAAGGAGAAGCCGGGCGACTGGACCGGCTTCCTCGAAGGCGGCCGCGAAGCGATCGCCACCCTCTCGTGACCGCGCTCCCCGAACCGCACGGCGCACGCAACGAGGCCGGCGCGGTGTTCGCGCCGCTGCGGGATCAGCTCACCGGCGCGGCCGAGGAGTTCGCGGGCGACTCGCGCGGCCTGCGCGACATCCTCACCGGCCTGGTGGACGACGTCGACCGGGCACTCCGGGAGCCGCTCGAGGTGTTCCCGGTCTGCCACCACTCCCCCGCGTCCGCGCTCGCGATGGCCCGGCGGCTACGGCAGAAGCAGCCGTCGGTCCTCTACCTCGAGCTCTGCGAAGACCTCCGCCCGCTCCTCGACGAGCTCCGCAACTGCACGCTGCCGGTCGCCCTCCAGGCGTTCGCCTCCGAGGTGCACGGTCATCCCGAGGCCTGGGCGCCGCTGAGCGTCGTCGCGCCGCTCACCGCGGCGTCCGCCGAGTACCAGGCGATCTCCTACGCGCTGGGAAGCCCCGGGGTCGAGCTCGTACTCGTCGACCGCTCGACCGACCACGTCTTCCAGTGGCTCCCGAAGCAGAACCACAACGCACCGGCCGATGACGAAGGGCTGCACGGCGACGCCATCGGCCTGGAGATCGGCGACCTCCGCCCCGGCTTCGCCGAACTGGAGGAACACCTGCTGCACCACGGCAAGGTCCGCCACTGGTCGGAATGGTGGGACCAGTACGTCGAGCAGCCGCTGGCAGACGCCGACTACGACACCTACCGCCAGGTCATGGTCCTGGTCGGCAGCCTGTTCCGCCGTCTGCGCCCGTCCGACGACACGAAGCGCGACCGCGACGAAGACCGCGAGCGGTACATGTGGACGCGGATGCGCGAGCACCTCGCCCGCACCGGCACCGACCCGGCACGGGCGCTCTACGTCTGCGGCGCGTTCCACGCGGCCAGCCGCGTCGAGGAGTTCGGCGTCGACGCGCCCCCGACCGGCTTCACGATCAGCGAGCGCACGCCGACGAAATGGCTCTACGGGATGATCCCGTCGAGCCACTCGGCGATCGAGGCCCAGTTCGGCCTGGCGCCGGGTTCGGTCTCGATCGCGGCCGCGACCTGGCAGAAGGCCGTGGCGAAAACCGACGTCAGACCCTATGCGCTGGGCGGCAAGGGCGCCCGCCCGGCGAAGACGCCGATCGGCCGGTCCGAGATCGCCCTGCGCACGGAGACGGTTCCGGCTCCCGCCGACAAGCTCTCCGGCTTCCTGTCCCGACCGCCGCGACTCGACGACCGCGACGAGGCCGAGCTGCTCGGCTGGTGCGTCGACATCGTCCGGCTGGCCCGCCGGAACGGGTATCTGTCGAGCACCGCGGACGCGATCGCGATCTTCGAGACGTCGATCCTGCTCGCCGGCCTGCGTGGGCGGGCCCGGCCGACGCCGTACGACTTCCAGGACGCCGCGGTCACCTGCATCGAGAAGGACGCCGTACCCGGTCGCCGCGACGTCCGGAAGCTGTGCGAGATCCTGCTCGGCGGCGACCGGATCGGCAGCGTGGGGTACGACGCCCTCCCGCCGCTGGCCAGGGACGTCTACGACCGGCTCGGTCCGCTCGGCCTCGATCTGGAGAAACGGCAGGTCCAGCGGGCCCTGCTCGACCTGTCCGGCGAGCCGGGGAAGATCCCGGCCTCGAAGCTGCTCTGGCGGCTGCGTTACCTGCTGCCGCGCGAGGCCGTGCGGCCGATCATGGGCGAGCGACGGCTCGGCGGGAAAGCGTCCGCGTCAGAGAGCTGGGATCTCGCGATCGGGCGCCACCAGCGCGAGCTGATCGAGCTGGGCTACGAGGGCGTCGCGATCGAGCAGGTACTCGAACAGCGCCTGCGGCGCGGCGTCCGGACGCCCGAGGCCACCGCGGCGACCGCACTGGCCGCGGTGGAGGACGCGATCCTCTACCTCGACAGCCCGGCATTCGTCGGTGAACTGGGGGCGCGCGCGGTCGAGCTGCTCGCGTCCGAGCGCACGGTCGACGAGGCCCCGGCGGTGCTGCGACGCATCCGGCGGCTGCTCGCGCACTACCGCGCGACCGAGCCGGAGCTCCCCGGCTGGTGCGAGCGGTTCGTGACGATCGGGTACGCGCACTACTGCACGCTGCTGCCGACCGCGTTCGCCGACGAGCAGACCGGCGTGCGGCAAGTGGCCGCGATGCTCGGTTTCCTGTTCAGCATGGAAAGCCTGGCGCTGACGCTCGGCTGCGATCGGGCCCAGCTCGAACTGGCCGTGAAGCAGTCGCACCCGGAGGCGCCGGGCAAGCGGGCGCTCGTCTGGGCCGCGCACACCCAGCTCGGCCTGCTCACTCGGTCCGAGCTGCGCGAACGGTGCGACGAGCTGCTCGCGAACCCGCTCGTGCTACCGGCGTTCCCGCACTACCTGAGCGGTTTCGTCCAGGCGCTGGAGCCGGTGCCGAACCTGGCGCCGTTCGTCGTCGAGCTGATGTCGAAGGCGTTCGGGCAGCTCCCCGATCCGGTCCTGCTGCCCTGGCTGCCCACCCTGCTGACGACGCTGCGCGAGCAGGCCGGCGAGCTGGTGCCGGCCCTGGTCCGCGAAGCCGCCCGCACGTTCCCCGGCACCCTCCCGGCGCTGGACACGTTCACGCCGCCCTGGGAGTCCGTCCGCCCGGCCGCGACGACGACCCCGACCGCCCACGGCCCGGTCGCGGAACTGCTCGCCGCCCATCCCGGGCCGACCGACGCGATCGCCGCACTGCTCGGCGTCGACGGGACCTGGGAGACAGCGGCAACCGGAGCCACGGCCCCGGAGGCCGCCGCCCTCCTCGCGCGGTACCCGGCGGCCGCCGGCGCACTCGCCGAGCTGCTGCTGATCTGATCAGGGAGGTGCCACCCCCTCGGCCCGGGAGCGCCAGGCCGCGCTCCCGGACTCGTCCCCTTCCTCGGCGGCCAGCGTCGCCAGCCGCTCGAACGCCGCCCGCACTCCCACCGCCGAATGCTCCTCCGCCGAATCCGCCGACCCCACCGAGCCTGCCGACCCCCACGAACCCGCCGAATCCCCCGGGCCCCGCAGCACCGGAACCGCACCGGCCACCGACGCCGCCGCCAGCCAGGCCGCCCGGGCCGCCTCCCGGTCGCCCGCGGCCCGGTACAGGTCGCCGAGCCCGAGCCGCACGTCGTACACCTCTCCCGGCGACGACAACTCCGCCGCCACGACCTCCGCCTCCGCGCGCCAGGCCGCCGACCGCTCGTCGTTCGCCCGCTCCGCCCAACCGGCCGACTCCGCCGGTGCGACCAGCCGGGCCAGCCCGATCAGCGTCCGGGCCACCTGGAACGGCAGGTGCTCGGTGCGGTACAGGTCGAGTGCGTACCGCAGGTACGTCACGGCCTGCCCGCGATCACCCTGCGACGCGGCCAGCGCCGCCCGTGCCACCGCCTGGTCGGCCGACGCCCGAGGGCTCCGCAATCCCCGGTCCAGATCGAGGGCCGCGTCGAGCGAAGCCAGCGCCGCCGCCGGATCACCCTGGGACCCGCGCACGATCGCCAGCCGGTACCGCACGGTCGCCTCGTTGTGCCGATCCCCCATCCGCTGGTACAGAGGCAACGCCGCCCGGTACCGCGAGGCCGCCGCCCGCGGCCGCCGCGCCGCCTCGAACACGAGCCCGATCCCCACCAGCCCGTGCGCCCGCACCGCTGCGCTGTCGTCGAGCCGTAGCGCGCTCTCCAGGTGGCCCAGTGCCTCGGTGAGCCGCCCGGCGTCCCGCAACGCGAATCCGAGCTCCAGCTCCGCCGCCGCGGCCAGCCCCGGATCCTCCCGCGCCAGCGCCACCGCCCGCTCCAACGCCGACAGCGCGCCGTCGCGGTCTCCCGCCTCCAGCGAGATCGCGCCCAGCCGGCGCAGGATCCCGACCAGCTCCGGCGCGCCCGGCGTCGCGTCCGCCAGAAGGTCGTGAGCCTGATGGAGTGCGTCGAGCGCGGCCGAGGTCTCGCCGAGGTAGTCGAGCGCACGCCCGAAGTCGTGCAGGACCGTCGCGAAGGCCGCGACCTCGCGGGTCGAGGCCTCCGGGCCCGGGCCACGCTCGATGGCGTGCCGGTAGAGCTCGACGGCCTCCGCGGTCCGGCCCGCCGCGAGCGCGCGGTTCGCCCGGGACGCGGGCGCACGCCACGTTTTTCTCACCTGCGGCCCCCCTCGCCCGGACCCCTGAGCCGCCCCCGCGTGCCCGTGGAGTCGCGCCACTGCGAGACCACTCAACGCGATGATCGTTTCACCGTCCGACCCGGCGCAACGTTCCCCAGAGTTTTCTCACGAACGACGCGCGGTTCCGTGGACGCGGAGCCGACGGAACCGCCCGGAACCCGCGCGGAACCGCGGCGGAACCAGGAGCGCGCAGTCTCTCCTCGTCGGGCCGGACGGCCCGGTCACGACGAAGGAGAAGGACATGACACGCGCGCCGGCGATCGTCACGGCTGGGCTGCGGAAGTCGTTCGGGGACCACGTCGTCCTCGACGGCGTCGACCTGGAGGTGACCCAAGGCACCACGTTCGCGCTGCTCGGACCGAACGGCGCGGGCAAGACCACGATCGTCCACATCCTGTCCACGCTGCTCGCGCCCGACGGCGGCACCGCCCGGGTAGCCGGCCACGACGTCGTCCGGGAGCCCGGTCAGGTCCGGAGGGCGATCGGCGTCACCGGACAGTTCTCCGCCGTCGACGGCCTGCTCACCGGCGAGGAGAACCTCCGGCTGATGGCGGACCTGCACCACCTCGGCCGCACCACCGGCCCGGCCAGGGCCAGGAGCCTGCTCGACGAGTTCGACCTCACCGAAGCCGCCCGCAAACCCGTCTCCACGTACTCCGGCGGCATGCGCCGCCGCCTCGACCTGGCGATGACGCTGGTCGGCGAGCCCCGCGTGATCTTCCTCGACGAGCCGACCACCGGCCTCGACCCCCGCAGCCGGCGCACGATGTGGGACATCATCCGCCGGCTGGTGGCCGGCGGCGTCACGATCCTGCTCACCACCCAGTACCTGGACGAGGCCGACGAGCTCGCCGACCGGATCGCCGTGCTCGACCGGGGCACGATCGTCGCGGCCGGCACCGCCGGCGAGCTCAAGCACCGCGTCCCCGGCGGCCACGTGCGGCTGGTGTTCGCCGACCGCGACTCGCTGGCGGTGGCCGCGGCGAGCCTGCCGGGCGCCACGATCCACGAGGACACCTTCACGCTCGACGTCCCGAACGACGGCAGCGTCGCCGCGCTGCGCGCGCTGCTGGACCGGCTCGACCGGGCGTCGGTCGAGGTCAGCGAACTCGCACTGCACACACCCGATCTGGACGACGTGTTCTTCGCGCTGACCGGGCACCCCGCCGCCGAGAAGGAGGCCGTCTCGTGAGCACGCTGACCTACGCCGTGAGCGACTCGGCCACGATGGTGCGCCGCAGCCTCCGGCACGTCCTGCGCTACCCGATCACCGTGGTGATCTCGGTGGGCGTCCCGGTGCTGATGCTGTTGTTGTTCGTCGGCGTCTTCCGGGCACTCGGTCAGAGCCTGGCGACCGGTGCTGACTCCCTCGACTACATCGACTACATCGTCCCCGGTGTGCTCCTGATGACGGTCGCCTACGGCTGTCAGTCGACGACGATGAGCGTCAACCAGGACATGACCGAGGGGATCATCCTGCGGTTCCGGACGATGGCCGTCCCGGGCGCGGCAGTGCTCACCGGTCACGTGGTGGCCGCGGTGGCCCGGACGCTGGTGAGCCTGGGGCTGGTGCTCGGGGTCTCGGTGGCGCTCGGGTTCCGTCCGGACGCCGGCGTGTTCGGCTGGCTCGCGGCGATCGGACTGCTCGTCCTGCTGGTGCTCGCGCTCACCTGGCTGGCGGTCGCGGTGGGCCTCACCGCGCCGACGCCGGAGGGGACGGCCGGTTTCACGCTCCTGGTGCAGCTGCTGCCGTTCGTGTCGAGCGCGTTCGTGCCGACCGACACGATGTCGGGCGGGGTCCGGTGGTTCGCCGCGAATCAGCCGTTCTCGCCGATCATCGACGCCATCCGCGCGTTCCTGCTCGGGACGCCGGCCGGGTCGGACGGGATCGTCGCGGTGGCCTGGTGCGCCGGGCTCATGCTGGCCGGCTTCCTGTGGTCGCGGGCCGCGTTCCGGCGGATACCGGTGAAGTAATCAACGCCCGTGCCGTGACCAGCGCCGACGCGGCGGCGATCAGCGCGTCCTGATCGAGGCCGGTGTACGACTCGCTCGCCGGGTCGTACACCGGCCCAGCCAGTTCGCGGGCCCGGGCGAGCGTCGCCGGCGAGGTGAACCCGGTCGTGATCCGGAACCGCTCGGCCAGCGCGACCATCCGGGCCGCGGTCTGCGCGTCCGCACCGGGTGTGCGCAGATCCGCCAGCGCGATCGCCAGCAGCAGCGCGCCGCAGTACGACAGGCCCGGCGTCGGGTCGATGCCGGTCAGCATCGGCAACAGACGGCGCGGGAGGTCGGCGACCAGGTCCGCAACCAGGTCGAGCCGGTCGTCGATCGCATGGGCGATCACCGTGCCCGCCACCACTTCGGCGATCCAGGGCCGCTCGACCGGCAGGAGTTGCGACTCGTCGCGCCGCAGCCGTTGCCCGGCCTCCCGCCAGAGCCGCAGCCCGTCTTCGGTCCGCCCGCGCCCGCGCAGGATCTCCGCCCGCACCAGGACGTCGAACATCTGCAGGCCGCCCGGATCGTCGGTCCCGGAATCCCCGAGCTGCTCCAGCCACCGCTCGGCGTCGTCGAGCGCGCCTTCCCGGACCGCGATGAACACCAGCGACCAGCGCACCCGGCCCGCGGTCGCGTAGGCACCGAGGTCGTCGAGCACCGGCAGCACCGCGCTCATGTGCCTGCGGGCGGCCTCGACGTTGCCCGCCGCGAGCTCGAGCTCCCCGACCCGCGAGTGCACGACCATCCGCAGCCAGCGGTTGCCGGTCTCCCCCAGCACGTCGAGCGTCCGGTGGGCGGCGGCGAACGCCGTGTCCGGGTCGCCGGCCGCCTCGGCCGCGTAGCTGAGGACGCTGTGCGCGACCGCGGCCAGCATCGGCGGGCCGGATTCGCCGATTGCGCGGACCGCGTCGAGGTCGGGGGCGCGCAGGACCGCGTCGGCCGCGGCGACGAGCCCGACCTCCCCGTCGAGCGCCGCCGGTCGGAGCCGGAGCACCACGAGGAGCGCGCGCGAGACCCGGACGCCGGCCAGGATGAAGGCGGTCAGCGTGATGATCAGTGCACCGGTGCGGACGGCCTCGACCAGCTCCGGCTCCGGCCGGTAGTGCGAGAGGATCCGGGCCGGTTCGCCGTTCAGCCAGGTGAGGCGGGCGAAGTTCGACTCGATCGTCCACAGGCCGCCCAGCACCGCGACGCACAGTGCCACGGTCTGGGCGTCCTCGCGTTCCACGGCCAGCCGGAGCGCCACGGCGAGATTGTCGTGATCGGCGCGGACCCGCAGCACGCACTCGACGAAGTCCGGGCCGAAGACCTCGCCGAACTCCCGCCGTCCGACCGTCCGGGCCCAGGACAGGAAGCGCTCGGTGGCACGGCCGGTCTCTCCGGCCCCGGCGCTGCGCAGCGCGGCGAACTCGCGGACCGTCTCCAGCATCCGGAACCGGACGCCGGCCGGGGTGTCGGAGACCTTGAGCAGCGACTGGTCGACGAGATGCTCGAGGATCGGGAGCGCGTCGTCCACGTCGAGGACGTGTTCGGCCGCGTCGGCGGTGAAGCCGTCGGGAAAAACCGAGAGCGTGCGCATCGCGGTCCGGCCGTCCGGTTCCAGCAGGTGCCAGCTCCAGTCGATGACCGCGCCCAGCGTCCGGTGCCGCTCGGGGGTGTCGCGGGCGCCGCTGCGCAGGCCGAGCCGGGTGTCGAGGCGGCGGGCGATCTCGCCGGCCGAGAGCACGCGGATCCGGGCCGCGGCGAGCTCGACCGCGAGCGGGAGGCCGTCGAGGTGACGACACACCTCGTTCACCGCGCTGTCCGGGAGGTCGGCGCCGGGCCGCACGGCCAGCGCGCGCCGGCGGAACAGCGCGGCGCTGGCGGCCGGGGTGAGCTCGGGCAGGAGGTAGACGGTCTCGGCGGAGAGGCCGAGCGGGGTACGGCTGGTGGTGAGGACGCGGACGTCGCCGCTGCGGGCGAGCAGCGACGCGACCAGGTCGGCGACGCCGGTCACCACGTGTTCGCAGTTGTCGAGGACGAGCAGGGTCGAGGTCGATCCGAGCGCGTCGACGAGACCGCCGAACAGGTCACCGGCCCCGGAGGGTGCGTCGCCGCCGGGACCGCGGTCGCCCAGGCCGAGGGCGGACGCGACCTCGCCGACCACCTCGTGGTCGGCGGTGAGACCGGCCAGCGGGACGAAGAGCACCGCGCGCTGGGGAGCGAGGCGGGCCACGGCCTGGGCGAGCCGGGTCTTGCCGAGCCCTCCGGGCCCGATGATCGACGTCACCCGGGCCACGTGGATCAGGTCGGTGACCGCGGCGACGTCCTCGTCCCGGCCGAGCAGCGGGTTCGGGTCGTGCGGGACGCCGCGCCGCGACGGCGGGGTGCCGGACGCCAGGAGCTCGCGCTGGACGCGCTGCAGCGCCAGCCCCGGGTCGGCGCCGAGCTCGTCGCGCAGGTGCCGCCGGTAGGACTCGTACCGGGCCAGCGCCGCCGCCGGGCCGCGCCCGACCGCCTCGCAGCGCAGCAGTTCCGCCAGCACCTCCTCGTCGCGCGGGTGCGCTCGGGCCAGCGCGGCCAGCGCCGGCTCGGCGTCGGCGTGCCGCCCGAGCCGGGCCAGCGACAACGCTCGTACCCGCGTGAGCGCTCGATAGGCCGGCACCGCCGCCGCCCGCACCTCGCCGAGCGCGCCACCGCCCTCCGCCGCGGCCCGCACCTCGCCGGGCGCGCCACCGCCCTCCGCTGCCGCCCACAAGTCGCCGGGCGCGCCACTGCCCTCCGCCGCCCCCGGCGGCGCCGGCGGCGGCGGTTCCGCCGCCCAGAGCGCCCGGCCCGCCTCCGCCTCCGCCAGCGCGGCGGCGGGGTTGCCCGCTTCGGCCGCGCGCGTGGCCCGCGCGGCCGACGACCGCGCTGCCGTGGCGTCCACCTGGTCGTTGGTGAGGGCGAGGCGGTAGCCGCGGGGGGTGCTGACGAGCACGTCCGGGCCGACCTGGGCGCGGGCCCGGAAAACCAGGGCCTGCAGGGCCTTGGCCGGGTGCTCGGGCGGGCCTTCGGGCCAGAGCGCCTCGATCAGCCGGTCGGTGCCGCATCCCGCGGGCAGGTCGGCGGCGAGCGCGGCGAGCAGTTCGCGCACGCGCGGCCCGGAGACCTCCCGGCCGCGGAACGCGACCCGCACCAGCAGGGTCAGCTCCACGGTCACGCAGGCCAGATTAGACCGTCGGCTCAGAACTGCTGAAGCGACAAATTGGTGCCGTCCGGGTCGGGGAACCACGCGATCCGGGCGCCGCCGGGGGCGGTCCAGATCCCGTCGGCGTCCTGCCCCATCCCGTCGTAGCGGGTGACCACCACGCCGGCCGCGACCATCATGTGCTCAACCCGACAGTTCGAAGTTCCGAATCTTCCGGTAGATCGTTGCACGAGACATCCCCAGAGCGGACGCAGCAGCCAGTTTGTCTCCGTTGTGCAGAGCCAGCGCGTCGACGATCGCGTCCCGTTCCATCGCCTCGATCGGCGTCAACTGTCTGCGGACGGTGGAGCGGCACACCGGAGGCAGGTCCTCGAGGCCGGCCTCACCCGATCGGCGGCGCCGGCTCACGGCGCTGAGCACCGCACGCAACTGGGTGACGTTGCCCGCCCACGGCAGCCGCATGAGCTGGTTGAGCGCCGCCGGTGACAGCGTCAGGTCACCGGCGCCGGTCTGGTCCAGCAGTGCCCGGACCAGCGCCGGGACGTCGGTGAGGTGATGGCGGAGCGGGGGCACCCGCACGGTACGGGGGAAGAACCCCAGCAACTGCACCCCCCAGCGCTCGGCCGACGCACCCTCGACGGTCGTCAGCGCGAGCCAGGGACGCCGCGGGTCGGCGTCGTCGTGCACGGCCTGGAGCAGTTCCGCGAGCTCGGCGACGGAGTCGGCCGACAGCCGGTTCGCATGCAGGATGACCAGGTCGGACCCCGCGTCCAGCACCGCCGCGGCCTGGTCCGCGATGCCGTCACCGGGCACGGAGTCGCTCGCGTCGAGCGTCACCAGCCGTCTGCCGTCGGCCCCCTCGGCGTGCGCGGCGCGGACGATGACCCGCTTGCCGACCCCGGCCTCGCCCTCGACGATCACCCACTCGCGTCTCGCGCAGGCGTCGAGAACCTGGTGCGCGGTGCGCCGCCAGACCGGGTTGTCCCCGGCGAGACCGGGGAACGCGATCTGACGCTTGTGGGACGGCGGCGCCGACCGTACGCGGTGCTGCCGGATCTGGACGATGCCGCCCGCGAGCAATTCGTCGACGAACGTGGGCTGGTAGGACAGCCGCGCGGTCAACCCGCTGGGCAGCTCGGCCAGTGCCGTGTAGGGCCGTCTCCGTCCGCGGGCGTCGCGGGTCTGGTCGATGATCGCCGCCTGATCGCTCGCGTCGAAATGCTGCTGCATGACGGAGTTCATCATGAACACCTTCTCGCCGAGGGCGATCACCGCGCCGCCAGAATGCTGACAAGCCAGGTGATAATCCCCCAGTAAGGCGCGGTCGAGCATGCTGGCCTCGTCGAGAATCCGCTCCTGGATGCGCGCCGCCGCCAGCTTGGCGAACGACAGCAGCAGTTGATTGGACAGCTCCGACTGGGTCGTGATGTCGACGACGCCGAGCAGCCCGCCGGTGACCGGGTGGGTGATCAGCGCACCGGCGCAGGAGAACCGGGTCAGATCGCCGGTGTAGTGCTCCGCCCCGTCGACGAGGATCGCCTCGCCCACCTCGAGCGCGGTGCCGATGCCGTTCGTACCCACCTCGGCCTCGGAGTAGGTGAAGCCGGGCGCGAGGCTGACCGAATCGAGCGACCGCAGCAGCGACGCGTCTCCTTCGCTGCGCCACAGGACGAGCCCCTTGGCGTCGGTCAGGATCAGGCAGACCGGCTCGTTGCTCAGTTCGGCCGCCAGCGCGTCGAGTACCGGCGCCGCGGCCCGCGTCAGCAGCGTCGGCCGGTTCACCGGCGGCGAGAACGCCGGTGCGGGCCGATCCAGGTCCACCGACGCGGCCCGGGAGCGCTCCCACGACACCCGAATCGCATTCCGCACGGACGTCGTCGCGCCGGACGCCGTGGCAAGAAAGAGTTCCCGATCCTCTGGGCCCATGCGGCACGTCCTTCCGGGCTCCGGATTTAACCCGCTGCGTATCTGAACTTAACGTGCCTGGTCTGTGAGCCAAGTCTCACATTGAGACAAGGGTGCCTGCGACCTGCCGGTTCCATCAGGGCTGTCGCCGCGCCGAGGGCCGGCGCGTCGGCAAACGGCCGACTGACAGCCCTGGAGGCGTCCGTGAGCAGACAGAGTCTCAGCAAGGCCCACGCCAAGATCAGCGAACTGACGTGGGAGCCGACCTTCGCCACTCCGGCGACCCGGTTCGGCACCGACTACACGTTCGAGCACGCCCCGAAGAAGGACCCGCTGAAGCAGATCATGCGGTCCTACTTCCCGATGGAGGAGGAAAAGGACAACCGCGTCTTCGGCGCCATGGACGGCGCGATCCGCGGCAACATGTTCCGCCAGGTCCAGGAACGCTGGATGGAGTGGCAGAAGCTGTTCCTGTCGATCATCCCGTTCCCGGAGATCTCCGCGGCCCGCGCGATGCCGATGGCCATCGAGGCGGTCCCGAACCCGGAGATTCACAACGGCCTGGCCGTGCAGATGATCGACGAGGTCCGTCACTCGACGATTCAGATGAACCTCAAGAAGCTCTACATGGGCAACTACATCGACCCGGCCGGGTTCGACATGACCGAGAAGGCGTTCGCGAACAACTACGCCGGCACCATCGGCCGGCAGTTCGGCGAGGGCTTCATCACCGGCGACGCGATCACGGCCGCGAACATCTACCTGACGGTGGTGGCCGAGACCGCGTTCACGAACACCCTGTTCGTGGCGATGCCGGACGAGGCGGCCGCCAACGGCGACTACCTCCTGCCGACGGTGTTCCACTCGGTGCAGTCCGACGAGTCGCGGCACATCAGCAACGGGTACTCGATCCTGCTGATGGCGCTGGCCGACGAGCGCAACCGCCCGCTGCTCGAGCGCGACATGCGCTACGCCTGGTGGAACAACCACTGCGTGGTGGACGCCGCGATCGGCACGTTCATCGAGTACGGCACGAAGGATCGGCGCAAGGACCGGGAGAGCTACGCGGAGATGTGGCGTCGGTGGATCTACGACGACTACTACCGCAGCTACCTCATCCCGCTGGAGAAGTACGGCCTGACGATCCCCCACGACCTGGTCGAAGAGGCCTGGAACCGGATCGTGAACAAGGGCTACGTGCACGAGGTGGCGCGCTTCTTCGCCACCGGCTGGCCGGTCAACTACTGGCGCATCGACACCATGACCGACACGGACTTCGCCTGGTTCGAGGAGAAGTACCCCGGCTGGTACTCGAAGTACGGCAAGTGGTGGGAGAACTACAACCGGCTCGCCTACCCGGGCCGCAACAAGCCGATCGCGTTCGAAGAGGTCGGCTACCAGTACCCGCACCGGTGCTGGACGTGCATGGTTCCCGCGCTGATCCGCGAGGACATGGTCGTGGACAAGGTCGACGGCCAGTGGCGGACCTACTGCTCGGAGACCTGCCACTGGACCGACGCGGTGGCCTTCCGGGGCGAGTACGAGGGACGGGACACCCCGAACATGGGCCGGCTGACCGGCTTCCGGGAGTGGGAGACGCTGCACCACGACAAGGACCTCGCGGACATCGTGAAGGACCTCGGCTACGTGCGTGACGACGGCAAGACCCTCATCGGTCAGCCGCACCTGCGTCTCGACGACCCGTCCAAGTTTTGGACGCTCGACAGCGTCCGGGGCAACCAGTTCATGAGCCCGAACGTGCTGCTGAACCAGATGTCGGACGCCGAGCGCGAGGAACACGTCGCGGCGTACCGGGCCAACGGCACCAAAGCGTCCTGATCCGCATCGGTGGCGCCGCGACAGCGGCGCCACCGACGCTCCCGAAGGAGCCTCAGTGGCCGACAAGCACCGCATCCGCTTCGAACCGGTCGACATCGAAATGGACGTCAACGAGGACGAGACCATTCTCGACGCAGCATTCCGCCAGGGCGTCCACCTGATGCACGGGTGTCGCGAAGGGCAGTGCTCGGCGTGCAAGTCCTACGTGCTCGACGGCGAGATCGACATGGACCGGTACTCGACGTTCGCTCTGAACGACGCGGAGGCGGCCGAGGGCTACGTGCTGCTGTGCCGGTCGCACGCCTACAGCGACTGCGAAATCGAACTGCTCAATTTCGACGAGGACGAGCTCCTCAACGGCATCGCGATCCAGGACGTCACCACCACGATCACCGCGATCGAGGCGGTGACCAGGGACATCGTGTCGCTCCGGCTCTCGGCGCCGGGCTTCGAGTTCAAACCCGGTCAATACGCCGACCTGCACATCCCGGGCACCGACGAGCACCGCTCGTTCTCGATGGCGACGACCATGTCGACGCCCGGAGAGGTCGAGTTCCTGATCAAGAAGTACCCGGGCGGGAAGTTCTCCGCCCTGCTCGACGAGGGCCTGTCGGTGGGCGACGAGGTCGAGCTCACCGGCCCCTACGGCTCGTTCACGCTGAAGGACGGCCACGTGCTGCCGGTCGTCTGCATCGGGGGCGGCGCCGGGATGGCGCCGATCCTGTCGCTGTTGCGGCACCTGAGCCAGACCGGCAGCCGGCGGCCGGTGCGCTTCTACTACGGCGCCCGTACGGCCGCCGACCTGTTCTACCTGGACGAGATCGCGGCGCTGGGACGCACGCTGGCCGACTTCGAGTTCGTGGCGTGCCTCTCGGAGGTCACCGAAGCCGAGCACCTGCCCGGCGTCGAGCTGGACTTCGGCATGGTGACCGACGTCGTCGGCCGGCGGGAGCCCCGCATCGCCAAATGCGAGACCTACCTCTGCGGCCCGCCGCCGATGGTGGACGCGGCCCTGTTGTTCCTCCAGGCCGGCGAGGTGCCGCTGGACCAGATCTTCTACGACAAGTTCACGAGTCCCGCACAACCGTAGAGGGAGTGAACCATGGCGAGTACTGAGGCCAAGGTACGCAGTTTCCCGGGGATCGAATTCACGGATTCCGAGGCCGGCGCCTTGGAATTCCCGAGTTCCACGAGCCGGACCTACAACTACTACCAGCCGGCGCGGCGCCGGGCGTCGATCTACGAGGACGTGACCGTCGACGTCCAGCCGGACCCCGACCGCCACCTGACGCAGGGCTGGATCTACGGATTCGCCAACGGGCCGGGCGGCTACCCGCACGAGTGGACCGCGGCGAAGTCGTCGAACTGGCACGTGTTCCGCGACCCCAACGAGGAGTGGAACCAGACGATCTACCGGAACAACTCCGCGGTCGTCCACCAGGTCGAGCTGTGCCTGCAGAACGCGAAGCGGGCCCGGGCCTACGAGGCATGGAACCCGAGCTGGATCACGTTCGTGCAGCGCAACCTCGGCGCCTGGATGCACGTGGAGAACGGGCTGGGTCTCCACGTCTATACCGCGATCCAACGGTCGGGACCGACCAACATGATCAACACCGCGGTCGCCGTGAACGCCGCCCACAAGCTGCGGTTCGCCCAGGACCTGGCGCTCTACAACCTCGACCTGTCCGAGGCCGGGGTCGGCTTCGACGGCGAGGCGCACATCGAGGTCTGGAAGAACGCCGCCGAGTGGCAGCCGACCCGGGAGGTCGTCGAGCGCCTCACCGCGGTCGAGGACTGGTGCCAGCTGCTCTTCGCCTCGAACATCGTGTTCGAGCAGCTCGTCGGGTCGCTGTTCCGGTCCGAGCTGATCATGCAGATCTCGGCCCGCAACGGTGACTACATCACGCCGACGATCGTCGGTACCGGCGAGCACGACTACGACCGGGACCTGTCCTACACCCGGAACCTGTTCCGGCTGCTGACCAGGGACGAGAAGTTCGGAGACAGCAACAAGGAGCTGTTCGGGCAGTGGATGTCGGTCTGGGTGCCGCGCGCGCTCGACGCGGCCAAGGCGCTGCAGCCGATCTGGTCGCAGCCCTCGGACAAGGCCGTCACGTTCGCGCACAGCCTGGAAGCGGCCACCAGCAAGTTCCGCTCTCTGCTCGCCGACCTCGAGATCGACGCCCCCAAGGAGCTGGACCAGTGACCTCCATGCAGTTCGGATCGCAGACCGAGTTCTCCAACAAGTGCGGCGTGACGCTGATGAACACGCCGGTCGGCCGGGTGGTCGCCAACGTCATGGCCACCAAGGAGGGCGTCGAGCTCACCCAGTACCCGTCGATGATCCGGGTCGACGGCACGCGGCTGCTCGAGTTCAACTACGACGAGCTCACCGAGGCACTGGGCACCGAGTTCGACGGCTCGATCTTCGAGGAGATCAGCTCCACCCACTACGGGCGGATGGTGCACCTCGACGACAAGACGCTGCTCTTCGCCAGCCCCGAGGACGCCGCCGAGTACATCGGTTTCGACCTGACCGTCGCGTGAATCGCCGGCCCGGGCCGCGAGGCCCGGGCCCCGACGTGAGGAATCGGCATGTCTTCCAGGGACGGCGAGAGATGGAGCGGCTGATCATGGCCGCGCTGGCGACCGTGGCCGACCCGGAGCTGGACGAGCCGATCACCACGCTCGGCTTCGTGCGCTCGGTGGCCGTCGACCCGGCCGGCGTCACCGTTCACCTGCGGCTGCCGACCTCGTGCTGCTCCCCCGGCTCCGCGTACCTGATGGCGTCGGACGCGGCCGACGCCGTGCGGGGGGTCCCGGGCGTCGGCACGGTGTTGATGCTGCTCGACGACCACCACGACTCCGACACGATCAACGCGGGCCTGGCCGCCGACGGCGGGTACCGGGCCGCGATCGGCGTCGAAACCCAGGACCACCGGGAGGAACTCCGGCGCACGTTCCGGCGGCGGGCCCACACCGCGGCGATGGAGCGGGCGGTCGCGGCGTTGCTGCGCGACTCCGACCTCGCGGTCGCCGACGTCCACCTGGTCCGGCTCGGCGGGTTGCCGGCCGGACCGTACAAGACCGCGCTGCTCCGCCGACGCGAGGCGATCGGCCTGAGCACCGCGCCGGACGCCTCGGTGGTCGTCGACGCGGAGGGCCGGCCGATCCCGGCCGCGGACGTGCCGATGCGGCTGCGGTTCGCGAAAGCGGCCCGGATCTCGTCCGAAGGCAACGCGCACTTCTGCCGGGGGCTGCTGGCCGCCCGGCCGGACCGTCCGGCCCGAGACAGGAGTGCGTGATGAAGGCAGTCCGTGTCGTCGGCCACCCCACCGAGCCGCAACGCGTCGATCTCGATTCCGGCCGCTTCCGCGGCCGGGCAATTCTCGTTCCCTGAGTCGAAGGAGCCCGACATGGCGAAAGAACTGCGGTTCAACACCGACGCGCGACGGCGACTCGAAGCCGGGGTGAACGCCCTGGCGGACGCGGTCAAGGTCACTCTCGGGCCGAAAGGCCGCAACGCGGTGCTGGAGAAGCTGACCGGCCCACCCACGATCACCAACGACGGCGTCACGATCGCCCGCGAGATCCAACTCCGGGACCCGTTCGCCAACATGGGCGCGCAGCTGGTCAAGGAAGTCGCGATGAAGACCAACGGCGTCGTCGGCGACGGCACGACCACCGCGACGGTCCTGGCCCAGGCGATGGTCCGCGAGGGTCTGAAGGCGGTGGACGAGGGCGCGAACCCGATGCGGGTTCGGCGCGGGATCGAACAGACCGTGCCCGTGGTCGTCGAGGCGCTCCGGCAGTTCGCGACCACGGTCGAGGGACAGCGGGAGCTGCAGCACATCGCCACGCTGGCGGCCAGCGACGACGAGGCGATCGGCTCGGTGATCGCCGAGGCGGTCTCCCGCGTCGGGCGGGAGGGCGTCATCACGACCGAGGAGTCGGACGCCCCCGGCGTGTCGCTGTCGCTCGTCGACGGGATCGAGTTCAGCCACGGCTACGTCTCGGCCTACATGGTCACCGACCGCGAGCGGATGGAAGCGGTCCTCGACAACCCGCTCGTCCTGCTGACGAACAAGAAGATCAGCCAGGTCCAGGACATCATGCCGACGATCGAGGTCGCCAAGCGCGCCGACCGGCCGCTGGTGGTACTGGCCGAGGACGTCGACGGGCCTGCGCTGCAGCTGCTGGTCGGCGGCAACATGCACAACACGATGCGGTCGGTCGTCGTGCGCGCGCCCGGCTTCGGGCACCGCCGGGTCGCCGAGCTCGAGGACCTCGCGGTCGCCCTGGGCGGGCACGTCATCGCCAAGGACACCGGCGTCGAGCTGTTCGAGGTCGCCCGGGAGCACCTCGGCAGCTGCGACCGGATCACGGTCACCGAGAACGAGACCACGCTCGTCGGCGGCCACGGGCAGGCCAACCTCATCGAGGCCCGGGTCGGCCAGCTCAAGACCCAGCTCGAGCGCGCGCGGATCGACGGCGACCGCGACAGCCTGCAGGAACGGCTGGCCCGGCTGACCGGCCACGTCGCGCTGATCAGCGTCGGCGGCGCCACCAGCGTGGAGCAGAAGGAGCGGATGCTCCGGGTCGAGGACGCGCTCGCCGCGACGATGGCCGCGCTGGAGGAGGGCATTCTCCCCGGCGGTGGCGCCTCGCTGGTCCAGGCCCAGCACGCGGTGTCACGGCTCGAACTGACCGGTGACGACGCCGTGGGCCGTGACGTCGTCTTCCGGGCGCTGCCCGAGCCGCTGCGCTGGATCGCGATCAACGCCGGCTACGACGGCGACAAGACGGTGGCCGAGGTGGCCCTGCTCCCGGCCGGACAGGGATTCAACGCGCTCACCGGTGAATTCGAGGAACTGCTGGCCGCCGGAATCATCGACCCGCTGAAAGTGACCCGGGCGGCACTGGAAAGCGCGGCGTCGATCGCCGCTCTGCTGATTACCACGGAAACCGCGGTCGTCGAGGAGATCCTGGTCAACCCGGGAGCCATTGTGGCGCCCGGATTCGGTGACCTGGCCGAGGGCATGATTCGGCCCTCGAACATCTACTGAGATGAACGGATCCATGGGCGTGGGCACCTTCCTGATCTGGGAGGGTGCCCTCGTCCTGGCCGTCGTCGTCCTTCGGCTGGGGTGTCTGCGGGTCGCCGACCTGGAACTGATGCCGGTGGCGATCCGTCGCCGGGTCGACGCGACCACCCGCCTGACGCCGGTGGCCGCCGCGCTGTCGGTCGCTCTGGTCGTCGCCGGAATGCTGCTCTGAGGATTTCCGGACGGCCACTGGCCGGTCCGGAATTCTTCGTCGCAAATTGAGACCGGCACCGGTATTAGAGCACTCTAACGTCGAATTCATGGCGACACTCGACTGCTGCACGATCGAGCACACGAAAACCGTCGACCGCTATCTCAAGACGTTGTTTCAGAATCGTGGCGGAGTTTCCGATCTGGCGCGGAGTCTCGGGGTCGCTCCACCGTCGGTCACCGCGATGATGCACCGGCTCCGGGACGCCGGTCTGGTGGAGCCGGAGTCCGTGCGCCTCACCCCGCACGGACTCCGGCACGCCCACGGCGCCGTGCGGCGTCACCGGCTCCTGGAGACGTTCCTGCACGACGTCCTCGGGGTGCGGTGGGACGAAGTGCACGTCGAGGCCGAGAAGCTCGAGTTCGGGCTGAGCGAACGGCTCGAGGACCTGATCGACGCCCAGCTCGGCTACCCCCGGCACGACCCGCACGGCGACCCGATCCCGCCGAAGTACGGCACGCACGACGAGGGTGCCGAACTGCCGCTGGCGGCGGCCGGCCCGGGTGACCGGTTCCGGGTCCTGCGGGTCAACGACCGGGACCCGGGCGCCCTGCGGGCACTGGCCGCGATGCACGTCGGCCTCGGGGCCGAACTCGAGGTCCTCACCGCGACGACCCCGGAGGGCCGTCGCGTCCGGGCCGGCGACCGGGACCTGGTATTGACCGCACCGCTCGTCCACGCGATCCGAGGGGAGTTCGCATGACTCTCGACGAGCTGCCCCACCGGTCCCGCGCGGTCGTCGTGAGCGTCGAGGGCACCGGGCCCGATCGGCGCCGGGTCATGGACCTGGGTCTGCTGCCCGGCGTCGAGGTGACGGCCCAGCTCCACAGCCCGTTCGGCGACCCGACCGCGTACCTGGTGCGTGGCTGTCTGATCGCGCTGCGCCGGTCGCAGGCCCGGCACATCCAGGTCCGCGCGACATGAGCCACGACTGCGACTCCTGCGCGTTGAACGTGATCCCGCTGCACGCCGACGTCGTCGTCGCGCTGGCCGGCAACCCGAACTCCGGCAAGAGCACGCTGTTCAACCGTCTGACCGGGCTCCGCCAGCGGGTCGGGAACTGGTCGGGCACGACGGTGAGCCGGGCCGAGGGCACCTACCGGCTCGACGGGACCACGTACCGGGTGGTCGACCTGCCCGGTGTCGCGTCGCTCCGGGCCACGGGCGCCGAGGAGCAGGTGGCCCGCGAATTCCTGCTCGACGCCGCCCCCGACGTCACGGTCGTCGTCGTCGACGCGACCCGGCTCGAGCGTCACCTCTACCTGGTACTGCAACTCCTCCGGATCACCGGCCGGGTCGTCGTCGCCGTGAACATGATCGACGAGGCCGAGCGCGCCGGACTCGTGATCGACGTGCGGCACCTGGTCCGTGAACTGGGCGTGCCGGTCGTCCCGGTGGTCGCGCGAACGTCCCGGGGAGCCGACGAACTGCTCGGCGCCATCGCACGGGTGGCCCGCGACCCCGAGAACCGACGCACGGCAACACCCGAGGACTTGTCGGACGGGGAGGTCGCCGCGACTTTCGCCGACGCCGAGCGGATCGCCGGCGCCGCCACCGGGTCGTCCGGACGTGCCCCCCTGCGCACGTTCGACCAGCGGCTCGACCGGATCCTCACCCACCGCGTCGGGGGCTTTGCCGCGATGGGCGCGCTGTTCTTCGGCGTGTTCTGGCTGACGATCGCGGGCGCGGCCGTTCCCTCCGACCTGCTCTTCTCCCTGCTGGTCGAGCACGGCCATCCGCTGGTGCACGGTCTGCTGGCCGGCCTCGGCCTGCCCGGCTGGCTGGTCGGGCTGACCGCCGACGGCGTCTACCTGGGCACCGCCTGGGTGATCGCGGTGATGCTCCCGCCGATGGCGATCTTCTTCCCGCTGTTCACGCTGCTCGAAGACTTCGGCTACCTGCCGCGGGTGGCCTTCAACCTCGACAAGCCGTTCCAGGG
The DNA here is from genome assembly GCF_044454545.1 of Cryptosporangium sp. NPDC051539. Taxonomy (NCBI): domain Bacteria; kingdom Bacillati; phylum Actinomycetota; class Actinomycetes; order Cryptosporangiales; family Cryptosporangiaceae; genus Cryptosporangium; species Cryptosporangium sp. NPDC051539. Next base: position 337,483 of record NZ_JBITDV010000003.1, read on the forward strand.
CTCCGGCGCGCACGGCAAGCAGGCGCTGACGATGATGATGGGCTACGGCTGCAACGCGGCCGGCGTCACCGCGACCCGGATCATCGACAGCCCCCGCGAACGCCTGATCGCGATCGTCACGAACAACTTCAGCATCTGCAACGGCCGCTGGCCGACGTTGATCCTGATGGGCACGGTCTTCATCGGCTCGGCAGCGCCGCCGGTCTGGGCTGCCGCCGTCGCCGCGGCGACCGTCGTCGCGGTCGCGGTCCTGGGCGTGCTGACGACACTGGCCGTGTCGTGGGGGCTGTCGCGGACCGTGCTGCGGGGCGAGGTCTCGGTCTACTCGCTCGAGCTACCGCCGTACCGGCGCCCGCAGGTCTGGCGCACGATCTACGTCAGCCTGATCGACCGGACGCTGAAGGTGCTGAAGCGGGCCGTGGTGATGGCGGCACCGGCCGGCGCCGTGATCTGGATCATCGGCAACGTCGACGTCGGCGGGGCGAGCGTGGCGGTCCATCTGGTCCACGGGCTCGACCCGCTCGGGTTCCTGCTGGGGCTCAACGGCGCCGTGCTCGTCGCCTACCTCGTGGCCGTCCCCGCGAACGAGATCGTGGTGCCGGCGATCCTGATGCTGACCCTCGCGTCGAGCGGTACCGGGCCGGCCGGACTCCTGATCAACGCCTCGGACACCCAGGCGCACGCGTTGCTGGCCGGCGTCGGCGGGTGGACCGTGCTGACCGCGATCAACCTGATGCTGCTGTCGCTGCTGCACAACCCGTGCAGCACCACGATCCTCACGATCTGGAAAGAGACCAGGAGCGTCCGCTGGACCGCGACGTCGACGCTGCTGCCCCTGGGGCTGGGCGTGCTGGCCACCTTCACCACGGCGACGGTCGCCGGACTCGTCTGAAAGGACGCATGCGATGGATTGGCAACAGCAGGCGGTAGAAGGACTCCGGACGCTCCAGGTACCGGCGACGGAGCTGCTCTTCCTGGACTCGCTCGCCGCCCACCTGATGGGGCCCGACCGCCCCGCGCCGCCGTACACGATCGAGCACGGCACCGTGATCGCCGGTTTCCTGCTCCGGGCCGCCGCCAACTCGGCGCTGCTCACCCCGGAGACAGACCTCACCCCGGAGTCTCGGCCCATCCCGGAGACGTGGCCCACCCCGACGCCCGGGATCACCGCCGCCCGGGACGCGATCTCGGACGGCGCCCACGCGTTCGCCGGCCAGGGGCGTGCCGGCGTGCAGCATCTCGTCAACCGGTTCCTCGGTGCCGCGGTCGGCGAGCTCGAAGTCCACCGGGACTCGGCCGAGGACCAGACCCGCTCGCTCTTCCACTACGGGCTGCTCGCGCTCGCCTCCGGCCCGCAGAACCGGCTGACGGCGACGGCCGGGGACGGAGTCGGTGAGATTTTCCGGGCCTGGGACGGCCTGATCGGCGCCGGGTTCGTGCCGCCGTGGCGGATAGTGGCAGTCGACTGAGCCGCCGCGCCTCGGCCGGGAACCGATCGGACCGCGCTACCGTCCAAGCATCATGAGCACAATGCGGAGCATTCGGACAGCAGTTCTCGGCCTGGCGCTCCTCGCGTCGGGATGCGGCACGGTGGCCACCGCCGACGTCGAAGCGTCGACATCTCCGGAGGTATCCGTGTCGTCCGACGAACTCGTGCTCCGCGCCGAGTACACCGGCGGGTTCGTCCCGCCTCAGTACACGTACAGCCGGCTCCCCACCGTCAGCATCTACGCCGACGGCCGGGTGATCACCGAGGGCCCGCAGATCGCGATCTACCCCGGCCCCGCGCTGCCCAACGTGCTGGTCCGCACGATCAGCCACGACCAGCTCGAGAAGCTGGTCACGGACACGCGCCGGGCCGGCGTCGGCAAACCGTTCGACTACGGGACCCCCGGCGTCGCCGACGTCCCCTCCACGCGATTCACGCTGGTCGACGGCGGGAAGCGCGTCACGTCCGAGGTCTACGCGCTCGGGCAGAACGACGAGTGGGACAAACAACTGAGCTCTCCTCAGCGCGCCGCGCGCGCCCGGATGCGAACCCTGTTCAGCACGCTCACCGACGTCCCCGGCACGGGCGAGGACCGGCCGTACCGGCCGGAGGCGGTCGCGACGATCGTCCGCGCCTACACCCCGGGCGGCGAAGGCCCGAAGCAGGCCGAGCGCGCCTGGCGCGGCGCGGCCCTGCCCGGCCCGGTGGTCGGCCCCGCCGACCTGCATTGTCTGACCAGCACCGGCGCGGTCGCCGAGCGCATTCTGGCGGACGCCACGGAAGCGAACACCGAGACCCCGTGGACGAGCGGCGGCCAGAAGTGGTCGGTCACGTTCCGCCCGCTGCTCCCCGACGAGTCCGGCTGCGCTTCCCTCGGACGCTGACCGGCCGGCGTCAGGCCGGCTCGCGTAGTTCCGTCGGCTCCTCGTCGCCGGGCTCGATCTCACCGCGCGCGTCGGCCATCAGAACGAGCTCCGCCCAGCTGCGGCGGTAACACGCCCACTCGACCGGGTAGACGTGCGTGGCCGAGCCGCAGTAACCCGGGTCGGCCGGGTCGGCCACGTGCTCGGCGATCAAGAGCCGTGCCGTCTCGACGTCGTCGCTCACGTAGTCACGGTGCCACCCGCCGGCCGTCGAGCTCGTCCACGTCGTGTGCTCAGCCGGTTCGCCCCGCCGTCCCGCCATGCCGCTCGCTCCCGTCGCTTCGTGTCGCGTCGTATCTCGTCGCCGCGGCGGGACGCACGACCGGCACCGTGCGGAACGCTCGACGCGAGAGACCCGGACCGCCACCTCTCGACCACCGTTCGGGTGATCGCATCATGGGTCGGTTTCCTGAGAATGAACTGCGATCGCAGAATGGGCAAGATTCAAACTGCCCCAACGCAATACCAGTTCTCTTACTCAATACAGAGACCCAAAATGCAAGACTGCACCGGGACGCTGAATTGCTGGGTCGCCCGAATCGAAGGGACGTCTCACGTGGACGAAGTCAGCCCCACGCTTGCGCGGCGCATGCTCCTCTCGACGTTGCAGCGCCTCCACAAGGCCGACGGGCGTTCCACCGACCTGATCGGGGCCGAGGTCGGAGTCGACGGATCGACGGTCGCCCGCTGGCTGGCCGGCGGAAAACGCAAGCTCCGCGCGCACGAGATCCGCGGACTCTGCGAGGTCTACCGCGTCGACGACGATACGAAGAACCAGCTCGTCCGGCTGGCCCAGGACGCCGGCAGCCGGGGCGTCACCCAGCGTCTGTCGTGGTTCGCGACCTACCAGTTCGGCATGTTCCTCGACCTCGAGCGGGACGCGCACCGGGTCGTCACGTACGAGTCCACCGTGGTGCCCGGTCTCCTGCAGACCGAGGGTTACGCCCGGGAAGTCATCCTCGCCGGGGCTCCGGCCGCCGAACTGGGCGAGGCCGACGTCCGGGAGCGGGTCCAGTTACGCATGGACCGTCAGAAAGTCCTGCGCCGGGAGCGCCCGGCGGAGCTGCTGGCCATTCTGGACGAGGCGGTCATCCGCCGCCCGATCGCCGATGCGGACGCGATGCGCGCACAACTGGCGCACCTGCTCACGGCGGCAGAATGGCCGAACGTCACGATCCAGGTCATCCCATTTTCGGCCGGACCGCACGCAGCAGCGGCGACCGGCCCCTTCGTCCTTTTGTCGTTCGACCATCTCGGGGACGCACCGGGCGAGATCGCTTATGGCGAGAATCCCGCGAACGCCCTCTACATGGAGACAAAAGATGAGACGGACCGGTACCAGGCCGTTGTCGACCTTTTGCTCAGGCAAGCACTGAGCCCGGAGGCGTCAGCGGCGATGATCGCCGGTGCGATGAAGGAACCAGCACTCAAGGAGGAAAGGGATGACTCAGCAAAGCCCTGAACTGGACGTTCATCGATCCCGCTGGCGGAAGTCCACCCGCAGCGGCACCAACGGCAACTGCGTGGAGGTCGGCACCGCGAGAGCGGCGATCGGCGTGAGAGACACCAAGGACGGGGGACGCGGGCCGGTGCTCGCGTTCACCCGCCCGGCCTGGACGGCGTTCCTCGACGGCTGCAAGGCCGGCGAGTTCGACCTCTAGCACTCACCAGGACGAGGGCGGCCGGCCCATCCGGCGCTTGGGTCGGTCGCCCTCGGCTTGTCCACGATAGACGCTGCCCACACGCTTGGCCGCACGCCGCGGCCAAGAGGCACATCGGACACTCGGGCCGGCCGCACCCGGCCCGTCCGCGACCCCTGCCCGGCCGATCCCGACTGGCCTATGCTCGCCGCATGTTCCAGGGGGAAACCGAGTCAGGCGAGACCATCGACGTCCTCGTCACGATGGACGACACTCCGGCGTCGGGCGGAGACAAGGGCCTGTTCAGCCGCGCGGCCGCACCGGTCGTGGCCGCTGTTCCGGTCGCCGCGCTGCACGAGAGCTTCACCACGGCGATCGACGGGCTGAAGAAGATCTTCTCCGATCTCCCGTCGATGAACCCGGACCTGCCGTTGCAGCAGGTCCAGCTCCAGTTCGAGATCACCGCGAGCGGCAAGATCGCGCTCGTCGGCACCGGTGCCGAAACCGCCGTGAAAGGCGCGATCACCCTCACCTTCGCCCGCCCACCCGGCAATGCCCGCTGATCGGCCCGCCGATCGGCCCGCCGATCGGCCCGCCGATCGGGCCGCGCTGCTGATCGGTGTTCCGACCTACGACCGGCCCGACGAGATCACGCCGCTCCCGTTCATCACGCAAGACCTCGACCAGCTACGGGCGGCGCTGACGCGAGTCGGCTACGAGGTCCGCCCGCCGCACGACCCGGCGCACACCGACCCGGCGCGGATCCGCGACGCCGTCGAGGAGTTCTGCGAGGCGGCTCGCCCCCGGCAGCAGTTGCTGATCGTCCTGAGCGGTCACGGTGTGCACCGCAACGGCAAGGACTACCTCGTCCCGTCGAGCGCCCGGCTCAGTGCCAGGGACTTCGCCGCCCAGTGCCTCGAGCTGAACTTCGACGCCGAGATCGAGGCCAGCAGCTGCGGTGACGTCGTCATCGTCGTCGACGCCTGCCGGGAGGGCTTCCACCTGCGCGAGAAGACGCCGGCTGCGGCGAGCGTCGCCTGGTCCGAGCAGCACGTCCGGCAGACGCGCGACCGGACCGTCACGTACGTCTACGCGTGCGGCAGCGGCGAACGCGCCCGCTTCGTCCAGAACGATCTCGAGGCGTTCAGCGTCTTCACCCGCGCGATGGCGACCGCGCTGCTCAGCGGCCACGCGGCGCCGGAGCTGCCGGACTTCTTCGACCGCGTCCAGGAGCACGTCGACGAGCTGAACGGCGTCCACGGCGGGAGCCAGCGGGTACAGATCCGGGGCGACCTGCGGCGCGCGGCCGACGTGCTGCTGTTCGCGCCACCCGGCCGCAGCGACGCGCCCCGCTCCGAGCATCCGTGGGTCACCGCGGTCCGGACCCACGAAGTCTGGTCGCTCACCGAACCCGACGAGTTCACGCAGGCCGTGCGCACCGCCACCGAAGACTGGGCCGGCCGGTGGGCGGAGCTCCACGAGAAAGGCCGGGCGGCCCTCGGTCCCGATCCCTGGCTCGACGAGCAGCTCGCGACCCGCACCGCGACCCGCCTCAGCTGGCTTCTCAGGCAGGTCCTCAGCCCCGACAAGCTCGCGAACGGCCGCCCGTCCCGCGAGGCTCCGGCCGGTCGGCCGCTCTCGGTCGCCGAAGCGGCGTTCCTGGTCGGGTTTCCCTTCCTGCACCAGACCCATTGGACGACCGAGGCGGTCCGGCGACGGGCAGCGCTCACCGGTCTGAGCGACGACCGTCCTCTCGAGGCGGACGCCGTCGGGCTGCACGATTTCGCGGCCGCCTACCCCCGGCTCCTCCGGCGGCTCGGCCGGGTGTCGGACGCGCGAGCCGCCGACGGGATCCGCTGGTGGTACTTCCATCGCTGGCTGATCCGGCAGGACGACAGCTATGCCGCGGCGCGGGTGAAACCACTCGTCCCGCCACCGGGCGGAACGCTCTTCGACGAGGTGTTCGCGCCCGAGCGACTCGCGGCCACGATCCTGGCGCACCGGCTCGACGTCCGCGAGCTGGTGGGCCGCACCGGCACCGAGACCGTGTGCAACTCGTCGCCGCAGGAGCAGACGCTCCGCGGCGAGCTGCTCACGCTGCTGCTGATCACCGCACACCGGTTCGCGATCGACCCGATGTCGCTGCCGGAGGTCGTCGTCGATCACCTGGGCATCAGCGACGCCGTCGACCTGCCCGAGCTACTGACGACGCTCCGCGCGGCCGACTGGCGCGGCGGGCAGGGCCGGACCCGGGTCCTGCACGCGTCCTGCGGTCACCAGGCCGTGGACCAGGCTCTGCGCGAACACACCGCGCACACGGCCGCGCTGCTGGCCCGGATCGACATCGACAGCGTCGACCGGGCGGCACTGCTGCCGCTGGTCGACCTGCCCGTCGCCACGGCCGCCGACGGCGTCCGCGCGGGCCACGATCCGGACGGCGTTCCGCGGTACGACGCCCGTGGCTTCCAGTTCCGGCTCGCCCCGGACCGCGTCCAGGAGCTCCTGATGGGCGAGCAGCTCTACGGCGACCGTTCTCTCGCCGTCCGCGAGCTGTACCAGAACGCCCTCGACGCGTGCCGCTACCGGCGTGCCCGGCTCGAGTACCTCCGGAAGGCCGGCGGGCGCACCTCGTCGTGGGCCGGCGAGATCCGCATCGAGCAGGGCGTGGACGAGGCGGGCAGGCCGTACGTCGACTGCATCGACAACGGTGTCGGCATGGGCGAGCTCGAGCTCACCCAGGTGTTCTCCTACGCCGGAGCGCGGTTCACCGAGTTGCCGAGCTTCATCGAGGAGCAGGCGCGGTGGAAGGCCCACGGCATTGACCTGTTCCCGAACAGCCGCTTCGGAATCGGTGTGCTGAGCTACTTCATGCTCGCGGACGAGATGACCGTCCACACGACCCGGATGAACCCCGACGGATCACCGGCGCACGAGCTGCGGGTGGCCATCGCCGGCCCGGGGGCGATCGCCCGGATCCACGACAACGGCGAGGGCCGCGAGCCCGGCACCCGGATCCGCCTGCATCTGCGGGAAGACGGGCCCAAGGTCTCCTGCACCGACCTCATGCGCCGAATCCTCTGGATCTCCGAATTCGACGTGACGGTCACCGACGGTGCTACCCGGCACACCTGGCAGCCCGGCCGGCTGTCGGAGGTCGCGCCGCTGGGAAATCCTGATCCGCTGAGGGACGGCTCGATCGAGGAAGCCCGCCACGTCGTCGCGACCGGCGACCACCGGGTCTGGTGGATCAACGGGCTCGGAGGCGTCCTCGCCGACGGGCTGTGGGCCGGTACGCCGATCTTCGGAGCCGCCGTGGACCTGCGGGGACCGGATGCCCCACGCTTGACCGTCGACCGCGCCAGGATCGCCGAATCGGCTCACGATCGAGTGACCGAACTCCTCTCCGAAAACCTCGCGCCGCTGGTCGACGATTCGACCGGCCTCTGCACGCTCGGGTGGCTCGCCCGGCTGGTGCAGGAACGACCCCGCGTGGCCGACGACATCGCACGGAGCGTGACGGCCGGGGGACGGCCGGGCTGGCGCGTCTGGGGGCACACCGTCGACGTGCGCCTGACCGGCTGTTTCCCGCCGGACGTCGACGTGTACGACGCGGACCACGAGTACGAGAAGCTGAGCGCGCCCTACGGATACAACCGAACGGTCCTGCAGTCCGTGTCGCCGAACGAGCTACCGGAAGCGGTCGCGCTGTGGCGCCTGCGGACGTTGGCCGACGCCGGGGCGGCCCATCCGCTGCGGATCAGCGGGAGGCCGGCCGAGGAGTTGCCCGCCCGCCCGTCGGACGGGCTGCTGACGCCGTCCCGTTCGGAGCTGATGGGCCTCGACGGCGGCATCTCCGACACCGGTTCGGTTCCGCGCGGCTACGTCGTCTACATGGCGGCGCGGCTCCGCCGTGATCCGGAGGTGGTGGCTCGCCGCCTGGAAGCGATCGGGCTGCGCGTCCCGCCCGGTTCGTGGCCTCGGACGGTCGACGACCAGGACATCACGCTCGTCCTCTCGGAGAGCCTGCCCCGCTGGCTCTCACCGGACACCCCGGTTCCCCCGTGGAAGGTCGTTCACGCTGCCGCCACCCAGAATCGCAGCACCGCCTCGGTGGCGGCCCGCTACCGGGAACTGGGCTACTCCGCCGCGACCGACATCTGGTCGCACTCGAGCACCGAAGACGATCTCTTCCTGCTGACGCTGGGCCACGACGCGGAGTCCCTCTCGGCGACCCGCCACGCGCCGATCTCGATCGCGCACGTGCTCGCCGTGGCCGGCACGCTGGGGCGTGCTCCCGACGAAGTGGTTCGTCGGCTCGTCGAACTGGAACGGGATCCGCCGAGCCACCGGTGGCCTTCCGCGGTGCGGCGCGACGATCTGCCACTGCTCTCGGTCCGCCGCGACGGCCGTCGGCCGTTCATCGACTTCACGAAGCGCGTGCCCCACTGGCACGTCCTCGCGGTCGCCCACACGACCGGCCGGACCGGCGAAGAGATAGCGGAGCGGCTCACCCAACTCGGTGGTGAGGTCGGCGCGGGACCGTGGCCGGCGATCGACACCGACGACCTGACGATGTTCCAGACCCGGGGTTCCGAGCCCGAGGAGAGGTGGCTCGATCCGGACCGTCGGGTCCCCGCACCGCACCTCGTCGCGATCGCCGGCGAGTGTGGGCGTTCGGCCCACGACCTCGCGTCCCGGCTGTCCACGCTCGGGCATCGGGTTCCCGATCCGGCGGAGCTGGCCGCGGTCACCGGGAACGACGTCCGAACCATCAGCCGGAACCTGGACGGTCGCGCGCCGTGGCTCGATCCGGGCGAACCGGTATCGGTTCTCCACCTGCTGAGCGCCGCCGACCGAATCGGCCGGCCACCGCTCGAGCTGGCCGCCCGGCTGGCCGGCCTGGGGTACGACGTCCCGCTCCCGGACGTTCCCGAATCGATGGTGCCCGGCGACATCGCGCTGCTCCGCGCGTTGCGCGAGCAGACGAGGCTCCGGCCGGGCGGGGCCGACGAGCTCAGGCTCATGGACGTGTGCGACGTGGCCGCCAAACTCGATCGTTCGCCGGCGGAGGTGGCCGAGCGGTCGTTCCGCCTCGGATACCGGCCGCTCCCCGCACTACCCGACGACGAGGTCGGCCTGGACGAGCAGGGGCAGTACCGCAGTCTCGAATTCGCCGCTCTCGGCGTTTTCGTCGCGGCTCAATTGTCGGGAGATCAGCCGGAGCAACTCGCCCGGCGGCTCCGGCGTCTGGGGTTCGCGGTGGACGACCGTGCGTGGCCGGCGTCGGTGGACGCCGACGACATCAGCATGATGTCGCGTGATTTCGACGCCGAGCAGCCGTGGCTCGATCCCCGGCGTCCGGTGCCCGAGTGGCACGTGTACGCAGCCGGCCGATACCTGCACCGCTCGCCGGTCACGGTTGCCCGCCGCTTGTCCGAGCTGGGATTCCGCGTCTCACCCGGACCCTGGCGCAAGGTCGCCGAGAGTGACGTCCAACTGGTCAGTCTGTCCAACGGCGACCACGGGCCCTGGCTGGATCCGAGTACGCCGGTGGCCGCGTGGCACATCCTGCGGGTGGCCACCGCGACGGGTACGCGCCCGGGGTCTGTCGCGGCCCGTCTCGTCAGCCTGGGATTTCGGCTGCCCGACGGATTCGTGGTCGAACCCGAGGCCGACGACGCGGAGGGATGACCCGGTACTCGCTGTGTTTCAGGCGACGCCGCGGTCTTCGGCCGGGGCCAGGAGCGGGCGGAGACCTCGGAGGATGGTGGTGATTCCGAACTCGACTTCGGTGGACGGATCGCCCGGGGCGGCACCCTTGCGCTCCATCAGCAGGAAGCCCTGGGTGTAGACCGTCAGCGTGAAGAGCGCGTGCTGCGCGAGCGGCTCCGGCACCCCGGCCCGGCCCAGGGCGGCGAGCAGTTCCTGCGCCCGCGGCCAGGACGCCGTGGACGTCCCGTCCGGCACCCCGATCTGGCGGACGATCAGATCGCAGGCCAGGTCGTCGCCGGCGAGCAGCCGGTGGAAGTCGAGGAAGAAGTTCTTGAGCTGCTGTTCCCCGTCGTCTCCGTGCAGCGGCGGCATCCGCTCGTGGAACGACGACAGCGCGGCCTCGGTCATCGCCGCGATCAGCTCACGTTTCGTGCGGAAGTACCAGTAGATGCTGGTGACCCCGACGTCGAGGTGCGCGGCGAGCTGCGGGATGCTCCACTGCTCCGCCGGAACGCCCCGGAAGAAGTCGAACGCTCCCGCGACGATGTCGGACGGGTTGATCGAGCCGCGGGGCCGGCGTGGACGCGCCGCCTTCTCCGCCTTGCCCGCTGCGGACGGCATTCCGGACCTCCTCGCTCCGACCGGAAAAGCCTACCGGAAGGCTCGCGGGAAGGGTCGGCAGCGCACTGCCCGGGCAACAGGCGCGCTCGGCTCCGCCGCGGCCCTCCAGCGGTTCCGCACACCCGGCCGGCGCGCTGTCTACCAGGTGCAGAACGGCCACCGCGTGCACGTGCCGGTCGGGTGACGCACAGCGCAGTTTCCGCCGGAGGTTCCGGCACCCAGCTGACTGATGATAATCAATATTTCTCACGAGCGAATAAGGGGCACCATGGAGTGGATCGACGTCGGATTGCTGCTCATCCGGCTCAGCCTCGGCGTCACCCTGCTCATGCACGGCTGGAACCACTGGCGTGGAGGCGGCAAGATCGCCGGCACCGCGGGCTGGTTCGAGGGGCTCGGCCTGCGGCCCGGCGTCATGCAGGCCTGGGCGAGCGTCGTGACCGAACTCGCCGCCGGCGTCGGCCTCATCGTCGGCCTGTTGACGCCGCTGGCCTGCGCGGCCGTGATCGGCGTGATGGCCGTCGCCGCGATCGTCGCCCACCGGCCCAACGGGTTCTTCGTGTTCCGTGACGGCTACGAGTACGTGGTGATGATCGCGATCATCTCGGTCGCGCTGGCCACGATCGGGCCGGGCAAGGCCTCGCTCGACCACGCGCTCGACATCGAGATCAACGAGCTCCCCGGGCTGCTGATCGCGGTCTTCGTCGGACTCGGCGGCACCGCGCTGCTGCTGGCCGCCACCTGGCGTCCCCATCGGACCAAGGCCCCGGCCGACGCCCCGTAAGCCCTCACCAGCCGCCCTCGAACAACGCCAGGAACTTCGGCAGCGGGTCCAGCACCGTCGTGGTGTTGGCCACCACGACCAGGCCCGCTCCGAGCGCGAGCACCACCGCGAGCACGGCGAAACCCCCGAACACCCACCGAGCCCGCCGCCCGGCCCCGTCCCCGGCCCCAGCCCCGGCTCCGGCTCCGGCTCCGGCCCCAGCTCCGGCCCCAGCCCCGGCCCCAGCCCCGGCCCCAGCCCCGTCCCCAGCCCCGTCCCCAGCCCCGTCCCCAGCCCCGGCTCGGGCCCCAGCCCCAGCCTCGGCCCGGGCGCGGCGCAGCAGCACGAGGCCGGCGGCGAGCAGCACCAGCGTGACGACGGACGCGACCACGATCATCGCCACGTGGTACAGCACGTAGTCGTCGATCAGCCGGCCGAGTGACGCCGGCGTCCGCTCCCCGGCCGCCAGCCGCTCCCGGATCTGCCCCAGGGCCCCGGCCAGTTCCGGAGCGGGAGCACCGTCGACCAGCAGCGGGAAGAGCGATCCGAACGGCGCGACGATCCCCTGCAGGTTCGCCATCACCGCCGCCAGCGCGAGCATCCCGAGCCCGGTCACCCCGACGCCCGCTGCGGCGAGAAGGCCGGAGCCCCGCCGCACGACCGCGCCCCACAACCGCACGCCCAGTACGACGAGCACCACCAGTAGCAACAAAGCGAACGCGAACTTCGCCACGTGGTACCAGCGCCAGAACTCCACGAGCGGCTCCAGCGACGGTGACAACGCCCGCCCACCCGACGCGTACCAGGGCGCGAACGCCGCCCGGAAACCGCGAGCGAGGTCGGCTTCGCCGTAACCACGGCCCGACGCGAGACCCGCCAGCGGCCCCGGCAACAGCACGAACGCAGCCAGCAGCGCGGCAACAACAATTCCGAGACGACGCATGGGACCACGGTCCCGCCCGGACGCCCTGTGGTCACTGCGGCGCTCCACCCGATCGAAGTGTGGCCGGCCCTACCGTCCCTCTCGGCCTTCCGGCCCACTCGGCCTTCCGGCTCCTCGATCGCCCGGACCGAGCTGCCGGCTCACTCATCCGTCGTCTCCCGCGGTTGCTCGTCAGCCGCCGTCCGGGCGCATCACGCAGGTGGACGCCTCCCCTGCCGACGTACAGGGCATGACCGTGCCCGTCAGCGCGGCCTCCGCACTGCGCCGGCGCCGTCGGGCGACCGAGATCACCGGGATCGCGGTCGCCGGGGTCAGCCTCGTCGCGACGATGCTGGTCTGGCCGCTCCGGCCGTACCTGCCGCCGGTGTGGCTCGAGAACGCCTCGGCGACGCTGGCGATCTTCGGACCGCTCACGCTGGTGACCCTCGTGCTGGGGCTGCTGGCCTTCCGGGGCGTCGGGACCTCCTGGTACCGCGCGGCGGCCGGGGCCCGGCTCGCGGTGGAGGTCCTGACCTGCCTGGCCGCCGTCCTGGTGGTCCCGGTGCCCAGCCGGGCGGCCGCCTACTGCCTGCTGGTGCTGCCGGTCCTGATGACCGGTGTGCGGTTCGCGCGGATCGGCGCGCTGCTCACCTGGGCGGGCGGTCTGACCGGGTTCGGCGCGATCGCGCTGGCGCTGGTGCGCCACGAGCCGGCCGGGGTAGCCGCCCCGGCGAGTCAGGCCGCGCTGACCGGGCTGCTGTTCGCGGTGATCATCGGCGGGCTGGCCGCCTGGACGGTCGGGAGCCAGGCCCTGGCGGTCGACCGGCACCTCGCGGCACTGGACGCCGCCCACGCCGCGCTCCAGCACCAGGCCACGCACGACGCGCTGACCGGGCTGGCCAACCGGAGCGTGCTCTACGGCCCGGCGATCGCCCAGCGGCAGCCCGGCGCGCTGCTCGCGATCGACCTGGACGGCTTCAAGGCGGTCAACGACACCCACGGGCACGCGGCCGGTGACGCGGTCCTGCGCGCGGTCGCCGACCGGCTGCGGGCCTGCGCCGGGCCGGACGACCTGGTCGTCCGGATGGGCGGCGACGAGTTCGTGATCGCTCTGGCCGCGACCAGTGATCCGGACGTGGTCGCGGAGCGGATCCGGGCGGCGATCGGGCTGCCGGTGCAGACCGGCGCCGGCCCGCTACGGGTCGGGGCGAGCGTCGGCATGGCCCGGACGTCCGGGCCGTGGGACGTCGACGCGCTGGCCGCCGAGGCCGACGCCCGGATGTACGCCGAGAAAGCGGCGCACCGTGTCGGCAGGTGAGAGTCGCTGCTTCTACATCCTGTTGAACATGCTCTACAGTTTGTTGATGTGACTCCGTTACTCGATCTCGCCGCGGTGGAAGACGCCGCCCGCCGGATCGCCACCGATGTCGTCCGCACACCCACCGTGCCCAGCCCGGGCCTGTCCGAGCTGCTGGGCGTCCCGGTGACCGCCAAGCTCGAACTGCTGCAGCGGACCGGCTCGTTCAAGTCCCGGGGCGCCACCGCGAAACTTCGCTCGCTCACCGGCCCCGAGCGGGACGCCGGGGTGGTCGCGGTCAGCGGCGGCAACCACGGCATCGCGGTCGCGACGATGGCCGATGCGCTCGGCGTCAAGGCGACGGTCGTGATGCCGCGGACCGCTCCCCGCCGGGCGGTGGAGCTGGCCGAGCGGCACGGCGCGACCGTGCAGCTCACCAACGACGTCACCGAGGCGTTCGCGCTCAGCGCCCGGCTGCAGGCCGAGGGCCGCACGCTGCTCCACCCGTTCGACGACCCGATCGTGGTGGCCGGCCAGGGCACGGTCGGGCTCGAGCTGGCCCAGGACTCCGATCCGCTCACCGACGTGGTGGTGAGCATCGGTGGCGGCGGGCTGATCAGCGGCATCGCGGTCGCGCTGAAAGCGCTGTGGCCCGGGGTCCGGATCTGGGGCGTCGAGACCGCGGGGTCGGACACGATGGCGCAGGCGCTCGCGGCCGGTGGCCCGGTGCCGATGGTGCCGACGTCGATCGTCTCGACGCTGTCACCGCCGTCGGTGGCGCCGCTCACCTACGCCCACGTGAAGGCGCTGGTGGACGACGTCCTCGTGGTCAGCGACGCGGAGGCCGTGCGGGGGGTGTTCGAGCTCGCGGACGCCGCCAAGGTGTGGACCGAACCGGCCGCGGGATGCCTGCTGCCGGCCGCGCGGCGGGTGATCCATCGGGTCGGGCCCGAGTGCCGCCTGGGTCTGGTCGTGTGCGGCGGCAACGCGTCCGTCGCCGACGTCCTGAGCTGGGCCGACCGGTTCGGCGTCGGAATTGTCTGAGCCGGCGGCGTCGTGGGCGACGGACGCGTTCGCCGCCGAGGCGGCCCGGGTCGTCGAGGCCTACCGGCCCCTCGTCGAGCCGCTGGCGGCGGCGGTCGGGCCCGGGGTGGAAATCGTGCTCCACGACCTGTCGAAGCTGCCGAACTCGGTCGTGGTGATCGCCGGTGGCCTCTCCGGCCGCTCGGTCGGCGCGCCCGCGACCGACCTCGGTCTCCGGCTGCTGATGCAGGACGATCCTCCGGAGAGCATCGTGGGCTACCGCACCGAGCTGCCCGGCGGCATCGTCTGCCGGTCGTCCACGATCTTCCTGCGGGGGGACGCCGACCGGCCGGTCGCCGCGCTCTGCCTGAACCGGGACATCAGCCGCCTGTCCGCGGCGATCGACGTACTGGCGGAGCTGGTCGACACCCCGTTCACCAGCGGCCACGACAAGACGGAGACGTTCTACGAGAGCGTCGAAGGCCTGACGAACGACCTGCTCGGCCGGGCGATCGCCGGGGCCGACGTCGCACAGATGTCCAAGGCGGACAAGACCCGGGTCGTCAAGGACCTGGAGAGCCGTGGGTTCTTCCTGATCAAGGAATCCGTCGAGATCGCGGCCCGCGCCCTCGGAGTGAGCCGTTACACGATCTACAACTACTTGAACGACTGACGACGGACCACGTCCGGCCGGGCGGGTGACAATCGATACGTGGAGCCCGCCGCGCCGGAACCGCCGCCCCCGCCCCGCCGTCGCTGGGCGCTGGTGGCCGGGATCGCCGTCGCCGCGGCGGCCGTGACGGCCGCGGCCGCGCTGTTCGGCCCGGAGCGGGAACGTCCCCCGGACGATCCCCGGCCGCAGGCGATCCCGTGGAGCTCGACGTCCAACCTGGTCACGTTCGCCGACGACCGCAACGGCTGGGCCCTCACCCCGCGGTGCGAGGGTGCCGACTGCCACCCCAAATTCTGGCGGACGACCGACGGCGGGCAGACCTGGCAGGAAGGGCCGGTGCCGGACGAGCAGCTCGGGCGCGGCACCGGCGTCCAGCTGATCCCGGCCGGGCCGGAAACGGTCGTCGTCGAGGCCGGGCGGCAGCGCTGGCTGAGCACCGACGGCGGCCGCAGCTGGCACCGCGGGCTCGCCGTGGACGTGCTGGCCGAGCCGGCGGAGCCGCCGGTCGGCGTCCCGCTCCGGATCACCGCGGGCACCCGGGTGTCGGGTCAGACCGCGGCGGCGACGCCCCGCACGATGGGCTGGTACGCCCCGCGGACCGGTCAGCCCACCGCGTTCGCGAAGCAGCTCGACTGGCAGCCGATCTCGTGGTCTCCGGCGCGCGACGGCTCGGTCTGGGTGGTCGGCGGCAACGCGCAGCTACGGGTCTGGGAGGACGGCGGCTGGCGGACGCTGCGGCCGGCGATGCCCCCGCCGCCACGGACGTTCATCCAGGTCGCCGCCGTCGACCGGCGCACCGCGTACCTGCTGGTGTTCGGCGTCGACGACGACAGCCTGCTGCGCCCGACCGCGATCTCGCTGACCACCGACGGCGGCACGTCCTGGCGGCTGGTGTCGCTGCGCGGCTCGACGCTGCGCGGCAGCCGGGACGCCGCCGCGATCGGCAACCGGCTGGTGATCGTCGACTCCAACGGTGGTGTCCGGGTGTTCGACGCGGCCGCGACCCGCGGCCGGGAGCCGGTCGCGCCGTACGCCGTCGAGGAGGCACCGGCGCTCTGGAAGCTCGAGGCCGCCGGTAACCGCCTGATCGGCACCGGGATGCAGGACGGGCGCTTCTACTACAGCCTCGACGGCGAGACGTGGACGCCCATCCAACTGCCGTCCTAGCGGGTCGCGACCGAACGCCAGGAGTCGGTCGTGCCGGTGCCCCGGGTGAGGGCCCCACGTCGCTCGAGGTGCAGCAGGTGGGCGTAGGTCTCGCCGACCGCCGAGCGGCGGATGAACCCGCGGTTCTGCTCCCACGGCCGGGACCAGGTCAACTGCTCGGCGACCTGCGCGGTGGAGAGCCCGTCGGCCGCGGCCAGCGCGTCCAGGATCTCGGCCAGCCGCAGCTCGTGGTGGCGCAGCAGCTGACGCACCCGGGCCGGCAGCCCGGCGAACCGGTACTCGTGCGCGGGCAGCACCTCGGCGACGTCGAGCTTTCCGACCCTCTCCAGCGAGCCGAGGAACTCGCCGAGCGTGTCGGCGTCGCTCAGCGGGGACGGGCTGATGTTCGGGCTGATCCGGGGCAGCACGTGGTCGCCGGTGAGCAGCACGTCGTGGTCGGTGTGGACGAAACAGATGTGTCCCGGCGTGTGGCCGGGCGTCCAGAGAACGCGGAGCGGGGAGCCGGGGCCCAGCGGCAGGTCGCCGTCCTCGAGCAGCACGTCGACCGAGCCGAAGTCCCAGCCGGGTTCGTCGCCGCCGTCGGAGGGCGGCAGCAACATCTCGGCGAGCTGGTCGTCCGGGACCCCGCGGCGGAGCAGCCACTCGCGGTCCTGGCTCAGGAACGAACGGATCGAGCCGAACTCCTGGATCGCCTTGGCGTCCAGCGTGTGCATCGCCACCCGGGCGCCGGAAGCCTCCCGGACGCGGGACGCGAGCCCGAAGTGGTCACCGTGGAAGTGCGTGATCAGGACCGCGTCGATGTCGGCGAGCTCGTGACCGGTCTGCCGGATGCCCTCGACCAGGCCGTTCCAGGCCTGGTCGCTGTGCCAGCCGGTGTCGATCAGCGCCAGGCCGGCGTTCGTCTCGATCAGGTACGCGAGGACGTACCGCAGCGGGTTGTCGGGGAACGGCGTCGGCACCGACCAGAGACCGGGGCGTACCTGTTCGACCGGCGGTAGCACCCGGTCGGCCCAGGCCTGTTTCTGCACGGTTCCGGTCACCGTGAACGTGTCGGTGGCCGAAGTGGTTGTGTCCGTCACTGATCCACCGGAACATACTGTATGTCTTACGGCAACGAGATCTCGGTCACCGGGGGCTGACCTGGTTCGTTGTTCGCCTCGACCGGGTTGAATGACACCATGGACTACGCCCTGCTCGTCGCTTTAGGCATCGCGGTCGTCGGCATCGGCTTGATCACCGTGTCCTCGGCCGGACGAGACCGTCGTGAACTCCGCATCGCGCGGCAGATCGCGGTCGTGGAACGCAAGCTCGACGCGCTGATCGACCATCTCGGGCTCGAAGTACCGGATCCGGAGTACCCGGAGGTCGAAGCCAAGCTCGACCGGGGTGAGAAGGTCGCCGCGATCAAGGCCTACCGCGAACAGACCGGAGCCGGCCTCAAGGAGGCGGTGGACGAGGTCGAGCGCCTGGACCGCGACCGCAAGGCCACCGCGGACGACCCCGCGGCACCAGCAGCCACGCCCGCGGCACCAGCAGCCACCACGGCACCGGCCACCGCGGTCGAACCCGTACCGGCGACCACGGCGGCGCCGGAGAAGGCCGTGGCCGACGAGCCCGCCGCGGTGCCGGCCGGATCCTCCGACGGCGACCCGACCCCCGAGAAGCTCTAGCCCAGGCCCGGGGCGTAGGCCCAGCTCACCGGGACCGTCACGTCCGGCGTCCGCACGTGCAGGTCGAAGTCGTCGATGCGGAAGCCGGCGGCGAGCAGCGTGCGCACGGCGGGATGCGGGCCCGGGAGGCAGCACGCGAGCCAGTCGCCGCCGAGCGCGGCGACGGCCGCGAACAGCGCGCCGGCCGCGAAGCCGCGGTCGGGGCAGGTCAGGTGCGTTAGCACGGTGGGCGACCCGGCTCCGGCCGCCACCAGCCGGGTCCCGTCCCGGACGATCAGCGCCGAGGCATCGCGGGCCCAGTAGTCGAAGAGCGCGGTCCGCGGCCGGCTCCACCCGGTGAGGCGGGCCGCCGCCGCGGCCGCGGTGCGGGCGTCCACCTTCTCGACGCGCAGGACGCCGAGCGGTAGCCGTCCGATCGGGCCGCTCAGGTACAGCAGTGGCCAGGATGGGACGAGTCCGGCGCGGGCGTAGAGCGGCAGCGCGGCGGGATGCTTCGAGCTGAACGTGTACCGGCCACCCGCGGCGTGGGGCCAGAGCCCCTTCAGGAGTGCGGTGCCCACTCCGCGGGCGTGCACGGCCGGGTCGACGAACAGGTCGCTGAGCAGCGTGCCGGACGGCGTCGGCACCTCACCGGCCCACCCCAGTACCTCGGCGCCGTCGACGGCCACGACCGCCCGGCCGGTCTCCCGGACCAACTCGACGTACGCCGCTTCCGCGCCGGACTCGGTCTCCGGCTGGTCGGTGGCGAGGGAGATCGCCCGGATCCCCGGCAGGTCCTCCGGCCTCACCGCGCGTACCTGCACGGCTACGTACGCTAGCGGGCATGGACGATCCCTACCGGCTCGCGCGATTCGTCAGCGCCCAGGACAGCGGCGACGGCTACGCGCCGGTGTTGCGCGAGTTGCGCGCGGGCCAGAAGGTGGGCCACTGGATGTGGTTCGTGTTCCCGCAGATCGACGGCCTGGGCAGCAGCGCGATGGCCCGCCAGTACGCGATCGGCTCGCTCGACGAGGCCCGCGCCTACCTCGCCCATCCCGTGCTGCGGGAGCGGCTCGACGCCGCGATCGATGCCCTGCTCGGCGTCGAAGGCCGCAGCATCACGACGATCCTCGGCCCGATCGACGCGATGAAGCTCCGCTCGTCGATGACGCTGTTCGCGAGCGCCGCTCCGACCGATCCCGCATTCCCGACGATTCTGGACAGATACTTCGGCGGCCGGCCCGACGAGCGGACCGTCGCCCTCCTCGGCTGAGACCGCGCTGGTCAGCGGTCCTGCCGGCGGGTGAGAATCGCCAGGCACCGCACCGCCCAGGGGAGGACGCTCACCGATGAGTACGCCGCACATCGTCGCCCAGGCTCGTCAGCACACGCTCGGCGATCTCCCCCGCCGCTCCGCGCGCCGGTTCGGGAGCAAGACCGCGATCATCGACGGCGACACCCGCCTGACGTTCGCCGAGCTCGACGCCGTCGTCGACCGCACCGCCGCCGCTCTCGACGCCGCCGGGCTGACGAAGGGCGACCGGGTGGCGCTGCTCTCCCACAACTGCTGGCAGTTCGCCGTGCTGCAGTACGCGACCGCCCGGCGGGGCGTCGTCCTGGTGCCGATCAACTTCATGCTCAATCCGGACGAGATCGCGTACGTGCTCGACCACAGCGGCGCGACCGCGTTCGTCGCCGAAGACGGCCTGACCGTGACGGCGCACAAGGCCATCGCCGGAGCCGACCTCCTGCGCTTCTCCATCCCGCTCGGTACCGGCGAGGCCCAGCCGGGCTGGCGCGATTTCACCGAGCTGACGTCGTTCGACGGGCCCCTACCGGCTGACGTGCTGGTCGCGGACGACGACCCGACCCGGCTGATGTACACCAGCGGCACCGAGTCCCGCCCCAAGGGTGCGATCCTCACCAGCCGCGCGCTGCTCTGGCAGTACGCGTCCTGCGCGATCGACGGCGAGATGACGTTCGACGACGTCGAGGTGCACTCGCTGCCGCTCTACCACTGCGCCCAGCTCGACTGCTTCCTCAACGTCGACGTCTACACCGGCGCGACGAGCGTCCTCCTGCCCGCGCCCGCGCCGGCCGCGATCCTGCGGGCGATCGAGGAGCACGGCGCGACCAAGTTCTTCGCACCGCCGACGGTGTGGATCGCGCTGCTGCGCTGCCCCGAATTCGACTCGACCGACCTGTCGACGCTGCGCAAGGGCTACTACGGCGCCTCGCCGATGCCGGTCGAGATCCTGCAGGAGCTGTCCCGGAGGCTGCCGGACGTCCGGTTCTGGAACTTCTACGGCCAGACCGAGATGGCCCCGCTGGCGACGATCCTCCGGCCGGACGAGCAGCTCCCGCACGCCGGTTCGGCCGGGCGTCCGGCGATCAACGTCGAGACGATCGTGGTGGACGACCTGGATCAGCCCGTACCGGCGGGCACGGTCGGCGAGATCGTGCACCGCAGCCCGCACGCCACGCTCGGTTACTACCGGGACGAGGAGAAGACCGCCGACGCGTTCCGCAACGGCTGGTTCCACTCCGGCGACCTCGGGGTGTTCGACGAGAACGGCTACCTGAGCGTCGTCGACCGGAAGAAGGACATGATCAAGACCGGCGGCGAGAACGTCGCCAGTCGTGAGGTCGAGGAAGCGCTGTACCAGCACGCGGCGATCGCCGAGGTCGCGGTGTTCGGGATCGACCACCCGTACTGGGTGGAGGCGGTGACCGCGGTGGTGGTTCCGAAGGAACCGGGCCTCGACCCGGACGAGATCATCGCGTTCGGCCGGACCGTGCTGGCCGGGTTCAAGACCCCGAAGTACGTCGTGGTGGTCGACGCGCTGCCGAAGAACCCGAGCGGCAAGATCCTGAAGCGGGAGCTCCGCAGCCGCTACGGCCACCTGGGCCGGCCCTAGCCTGACGCCGGCTACCGCGCCAGGAGCGTGACGATCAGGGCCGCGGCCGCCGGGAGCGCCTGCACGTAGAGGATGCGGCGGCTCACGGTGGCCGCGCCGTAGATTCCGGCGACGATGACGCAGAGCAGGAAGAACACCGCGAACGAGAAGTCGTCGGCGATCAGGCTCCAGACCAGCCCGGCGGCCAGGAAGCCGTTGTAGAGGCCCTGGTTCGCGGCCAGCGTCGCGCTCTCGGCCGCGAACTCCGGCGTCGTGCCGAACGTGCGCTGCCCGCGTGGTCCGCGCCAGAGGAACATCTCGAGCACCACGATGTAGACGTGGACGGCGGCGACCACGCCGACCAGGATCTTCGCGACCAGCCCCATGACGCTTATTCCGGAGCGGTTCGCCGGGCGGACGGCACGTGACCGGCCGTCGAGGAGAACGAACGGCACGCTCGGTCCGGAATATCGCTCATAGCGGGGGAGCGTACGGTTCTCGCTCGCGGGGGTGAGGAGCGGGGATCCCCCGCGGGAGCGAGGCTCCGGTGCGGGCTGAACGCCGGGACCGTGGTGCCGCCGGTGTGGCGCCGCCGGGCGCCGTTCGGCACGGGGCCGGCCGTGTTCGCGGCCGGGTTGCTGGGGCCGGGCTGCTTACGGCCGGGCGGACGGCTTGGGCGCCCGGCGGCGGCGGACGATCGGCGCCGCGGCCGGGGGCAGCGCGGGCCCGGCCGGGGGCAGCGGCTGGAACGGGAGTTCGCCGCGGTACCCCACGGCCAGCGCGAGCTGGCGCCCGGCGAGCTCACGGGCCCGGACGACGGTGAGCCCCGGATCGCCCGCCGACAGCCTGGTCGCGAGCCCGCCCAGCAGCGCGAGCGCGACCGTCGCCACGTCGTCCGGATCGCCGTCGGTGAACGTGCCGTCCTCGAGACCCGCGACGACGACGGCGACGAGCGGCCGCAGTAGACGGTCGTTGAGCGTGGCGAGGCTCCGGGCCAGTTCCGGCGAGCCGGACGCCCGGTGCTCGAGTTCCGCCCAGAGGCGCCACTCGAGCACGTCCTCGGTTCTCAGCGGCAGTCCGAAGTCGATCAGGTCGGCGAACCGCTGATCGGCGCCGGTCCGGCGGGCATCGGCGGTGCGGTGCTCCAGACGGCGTTCCGCGGCGCTCAGCGAGTGGGCCAGCGCCTCGGTGAGGAGCAGCGCGCGGGACGCGAAGTGGTAGTGCAGCAACGCGGTCGAGACGCCCGCGTGTTTCGCGATGTCGGCCAGCCGTACGCCGTCGAACCCGTCACGGGCGATGAGCTCCAGCGAAGACTGGAGAATCCGCTCCCGCGCGTCACTCGTGCTCACGAGTCGAGCTTCTCACGCACGTAAACCTGCGGTTTCCCCTCTTCCCTCCGGCGGCCTCCGCGTCGTAGTCTCGGTCGAGTCGTACTGATTTTAAAGTCAGAACCCCGCCGCGTTACTTGCGGAAGGAAACGCCAGTGCCCCGCTACGGATCGATGTTCGGACCCGACGTCACGTTCCTCGGGATCGAGAAATGCACGCTCGACGACCCCGAGACCTATGCGGACGCCGACGTCGTCGTGCTCGGCGCGCCGTTCGACGGTGGTGTCAGCCACCGCCCCGGCGCCCGCTTCGGACCGCAGGCCATCCGCACGACCGACTACAACCCCCACGACGGTTCCCGCCCGTCGCTGGCCCTCCGGGTCGATCCGCTCCGCGATCTCCGGGTTCTGGACGCCGGAGACGTCGAGACGTACGCCGGTGACATCGACGGCAGCCTGAAAGCGATCGAGAACGCCGTGGCGACGATCGCGACCAGCGGCGCGGTACCGGTCGTCCTCGGCGGCGACCACACGATCGCGCTGCCGGACGTCACCGGGGTGGCCCATCACCACGGGTTCGGGAAGGTCGCCGTACTGCACTTCGACGCCCACGCCGACACCGGTGACGTCGAGTTCGGGCACCTGCACGGGCACGGGCAGCCGATGCGCAGGCTGATCGAGTCCGGCGCGGTGCGGGGTGACCGGTTCATCCAGATCGGGCTGCGCGGGTACTGGCCCGGGCCGGAGACGCTCGACTGGATGGCCGACCAGTACATGCGCTCGTACGAGATGAGCGAGATCGTCGCGCGGGGCCTCGACACGGTGCTGACCGAAGCGTCCCGGTTAGCGCTGGACGAGTGCGACGCGGTGTTCCTGTCGGTCGACGTGGACGTGGTGGATCCCGGGATGGCGCCCGGCACCGGCACACCCGAGCCGGGCGGCCTGACGTCCCGGCAGCTCCTGGACGCGGTGCGCCGGCTCAGCCTGGAGTTGCCGATCGCCGGGCTCGAGGTGGTCGAGGTGTCGCCGCCGTACGACCACGCCGAGGTGACCGCGTTCCTCGGGAACCGGATCGTGCTCGAGGCGCTGTCGGGAATGGCCGCGCGCCGCCGGGGCGACACGTGGAACCCGGCCCGGCCGTTACTGGACGGACGCGGCACCCGTCCGCCGCGGCCGGCTCGCACGGCGCGGTAGACACCTCGACCTTCACCCAGGCGTGACCCCGGGCCGCCCCAGGAGCGCGCGCAGGTCCCGGGCGATCGCGTCCTCGTCGCCGGTCACCAGCGCGTGGTCGCGCACCACGACCCGGCCGCCCACGACGACGTGCCGGGGCCGGCGGCCGGGGTCGGCCCAGAGCAGGCCGCCTACCGGGTCGGCAACCCCGGCGTCGGCCACGCCGCTGACGTCCCAGCAGACGAAGTCGGCCGCCGCCCCCACCGCGAGTGATCCCCGCTCCGGGTGGCCCAGGCCGGCGGCGCCGCCCGCGGTGGCCCACGCCAGCGCCTCCCGTGCGGTGACCGGGCGACCGGTCAGGGGCGCCACCTGCATCGCCAGCCGGGCGTCGGCCAGCAGGTGACCGGCGTCGTTGGACCCGCCGCCGCTGGTTCCCAGGCCCACCGTCACGCCGGCGTCGGACAGGGCCGCCATCGGTGCCACTCCCCACCCCATCGGCAGGTCGCAGCCCGGCGCGTGCGTCACGCTCACCCCGGCGGAAGCCACCCGCCGCACCTCGTCCGGGGTGACTCCGCACAGATGCGCCAGCGTGACGTCCGGCGCCAGCCAGCCCCAGTCCTCCAGCAGGTCCAGCGGCCGGCGTCCGTACTTCTGCGCCGCGACGGCCACGTCCACCTGCTCGTTCGCCTGGGTCCGGCGCCGCAGCCCGTGGCCGGCGGCCACCTCGCCCAGCAGCGCGAACGTCTCCTTCGAGTCGCTGTGCACCCCGGCCGGCCCGACCGCCACCTGCACCTCGGGGAACGCCCGCAACGCCGACACGATCTCCACGGCCGACGCGGCCGCGCGGAGCGGATCGTCCCCGGCGCTCCCCCGCACGAAGGCCAGCCGGATCCCGAGGCGCCGGGCCGACGCGGCCACCGCCGTCGCCAGCGCGACGTCGTCCGCGACCGACGGCCCGAGCCAGGTCAGGTGGTGGTCGGCGACCGTGGTCACCCCGCGCAGCAGCGACTCCGCCAGGCCGGCCGACGCGGCCGACGCGGCCAGTTCCGCGTCCACGCCGACCCGGCGGTAGGCCGCGCCCATCACGCCGAGCCAGTCCCGCATCGGCACTCCGCGGGTGCCGGGCAGGGACCGGAACGCGGTCTGCACCAGGTGGTGGTGCGCGTTCACCAGCCCCGGGGTGACCACGCATCCACCGGCGTCCAGCACCACGTCGTCCACCGGGTCGGCGTCGCGGAAAAGACCGGAGACCGGATCGCAGGTCAGCTCACCCTCGCGCTCGGAGAACGCGTCCCAGAGGCGCAGCGCGCCGACGACCCTCACGACGGACGGAACCGCTGGGCCTCACCCAGCGCGGACGCGATCGTCGCGACCGCGGTTTCGAAGACCTGTTTTCCGTACTCCGCGGTAGCGGTGGACGCGTCCCCGAGCACGCCGTCGGTGTCGAAGTCGGACGAGAGCCAGCCGAAGCTGACCGGCTTGCCGAACCCGATGTGCTCGTACCCGGCGAGCGGTTCCGGCACCCAGCGGCGGGCATGTTCCGTCCGCACCAGGTCCGGACGCAGGTGCAGCATGACCGACGTCTCGGAATGCCCGCCGTGGATCCCGAGCCCGAGCTCCGACGGCGGACCGCCGCCGAACCCGGGATGGGCCAGGAACGTGTGCAGCCCGAACTCCCGCCGCAGCTCCCGGCACGCGACCTGGCCCAGCGCCGAGTTGCCGCCGTGGGCGTTCAGCAGCAGCAGGCGCCGGGCCGGGGTCGTCGCCACCGACCGTCCGATGTCGATCAGCGTGCGCATCAGCGTGTCCCAGGAGACCCAGATCGTCCCCGGTGACCAGGCGTGCTCGTCCGACTTCGTGTAGGAGAGCGCGGGGAGCAGCAGCGTGTCCACCCCGTTCGACCGAGCCAGCGGCACCGCGGCCGACGCCACCGACGATGCCACGGTCAGGTCGGTCGACACCGGCAGGTGCGGCCCGTGCTGCTCGATCGAGCCGAGCGGGAGCACGATCACGGTGTCCGGGTCGAGCGCACCGAGTTCGGGCCCGGTCCGGTCGATGAAGTTCATGCCAGCTTCCCCGGGTTGAGCAGCCCGCGCGGGTCGACCCGCGGCGCCACGGCCCGGATCATCGGCAGCTGCCGGTCGACGTACCACTGGTGCGGGCTGTGCACGGCCACGCCGAGCGCCTCCAGCCCGGCGATCCCGCCGAGCACCTGCTCTTCGTCGACGTAGTCCGCGACGATCATCGCCTGCATCCCGCGATGTCCCAGCTCCAGGTGGAACAGGACGTTCGGCAGCAGCGCGCGGATCGCGTCCGGGGCCTGCCAGAGCGGGTCACCGGCGCTCTCCAGGTGGAAGCAGCGGTAGCCGGACTGCTGCAGGAAGTACACCGGGTGGTTGTACGACATCCCGGAGAGCAGATCGGTCGCCTCGACGCCGTCGACCACCGCCGAGACGTCGCCGCCGAGGTCGTACACCAGGTCCCGGACGCCGGTCACCGACGCCGCCGGAAGGATCGCCCGGACGCTGATCCGCGTCTTGTCCACGTACGACGACGGCAGATGCGCGGCCAGCGGCACCTCGTCCATCGACGCGAGCCGCGGCCCGAACTCCCGCAGCCCGCGCAGGATCGCCGTGCCGGTGTCGTAGTCGTCGGCCGCGAGATAGACCGCGCGCCAGTCCCGCGCGGGTTCGGTGGCCAGCGTCAGTTCGCTGAGAACCCCGGTCACGCCGTACGCGTGCACGTACGGCAGAGCGTCGGTGCCGGACGCGGTCACGGACGACCCGCTGCCGTCGCACGGCGCCACGGTCACGGATCGGACGAACCCGTCGAACGTCGTGCCGTGCTCGATCGTGCCGGTCCCGGCGCTGCCGCCCCCGACGAAACCTCCGGCGGTGGAGCCCTTGGTCGACGGGAACATCCAGAGGTCCTGGCCGGTCTCGCGCACCGCCGTGTCCACGTCGGTGAGCTTCGCGCCCGGCTCGACCCGCACGAACCCGTCGCCGACCTCGAGCACCCGGTTGCAGCGCCGCAGGTCGAGGACGGCGCCGCCGGCGAACGGCGTGGCCTGGCCGTAGTTGCCGGTACCGGCGCCGCGGGGGGTGATCGGAACTCCGGTCTCGAACGCGGCGGTGAGGATACGGGGGATCTCCTCGGCGGACAGGGGCGTCACCACCAGCTGCGCCGTGAACCGGCCCGGCGGCAGCTTCTCCTGCAGCACCGGCGACATCTTCGACCAGTCGGACGAGAGTTTCACCAGCTCCTTGTGGTCGGTACGGACGACCTCCGGACCGACCAGCCGGACGAAGTCGTCCACCTGCAAAGAGGTGGGAGTCGGCGGCAGCGTGATCACAGCTTCACCGAGGGATCGAGGAACTGGGTGTCGATGATGTCGGCCGCCTTCAGACCGGCCTTCGGCGTGGCCCCGCTGGTCTGCAGCAGCGGCGCGAACGTGTCGATCGACTGCTGCACCCGGGCCGGGTCCATCCCACCGAGGGGACCGCTGGCGTCGTTCGCCACGATCTTCAGTTCGGCCATCTCCTTGGCCGCGTAGTCGGCCACACCCTTCGAGTAGGTCCAGCCGTCGTTGTACTTCGTGACGACGTCGGTGAGGAGCGCGTTCGTCTCCGAGGGGTCCTTGAGGTAGGACGCCTGGGCCTTCTGCAGGATCGGGACCAGCTTCTTGAGGCACGGCGCCTGCTTGGCCAGCTCGCCGGACCGGACCGACAGCGGCTCCGGGTAGACGTTGTAACCGACGTCGGCCAGCAGCTGGTACGAGACCGGCTTGCCCCAGGCCGGGACCTCCTTCTCGTAGATGTACGGCTCGGCGGTCGCGAAGCCCTGCTGCGCGATCTTCGGGTCGCCGACGAAGCGGGCCGGAGCGCCGTCGTAGCTCGTGTCGATCTGCGACTTCTTGATCAGGCCGTTCTTCACCAGCAGCTCGGCGTAGAGCGTCCCCTCGGACACGACGACGGTGACGTTCTTCGCGCCGAGGTCCTTCACCGACTTCACGTCGGGGTGGCTCTCCGGGTCCCACATCAGCATCTGCGGGCTCTTGTTCAGCGGCGCGACGACCGCGGTCACCGGCTGCTTCGCCGACGCGGCGATCGCGCCGTCGGTGGTGATCGCGCCGAGCAGGATGTCCTGGTCGATGTACATCTGTGACGACACCGACTGGAAGCCGATCGCCGAGCCGCCGGCCCGGACCTCGATGTCGACGCCGGTGTCGACGCCACCGGACACCAGCGGTCCCTTGACCCGCTTCTTCTTGGCGTCGACGGTGTAGCCGCCGCCGATCAGCGCGTAGGCCGCGCTGTGCTCGGCCTCCGGCTCCCAGTCCATCTGGACGACGACGGTGGCCGGGCAGACGCCGGACAGGTCCTGCGCGGAGCCGGTCGCGGCGGCCGTCGCGGTGTTCTCGCCGCTGGTGGCGGTGTCGCCACCGGACGAGCAGGCGGCGGCCAGCGTCAGGACGAGTACGGCCAGGGTCAGTCTTTTCACGGGGTCTCCTAGGAGCGGTTGGTGCCGTACCAGCGGCCGACCACCGCGCGGTCGAGCGCGGTGAACACGGCGAAGATCGCCACGCCCAGGAACGAGGCGAGGAAGATCGCACCGATCAGGTCCTCGGACTGCAGCCGCGACCGGTACGTGTCGAGCAGGCCGCCGATGCCGGGTTCGCCTTGGCGGAAGAACATGTCGCCGACCACCGCGCCGATCACCGACAGCCCGGCCGACGTCCGCAGACCGGTGAAGATCGACGGCACCGCGGCCGGGAGTTGGAGCAGCACCAGCCGCTGCCAGCGGCTCGCCTTGTTCAGCGTGAACAGGTCGTGCGCGTCCCGGTCGGCCGAGTGGATGCCGAACAGCGTGTTCGAGATCATCGGGAACAGCGAGATGATCACGCAGACGATCACCCGGCTGGTGAACCCGAACTGGAACCAGAGCCCGATCAGCGGCACGATCGCGAGGATCGGCACGGTCTGGATGATGACGGCATAGGGGTAGATCGCACGCTCGAGGAAGGCCGCCTGGCTCATCAGGATCGCGGTGACGATGCCGATCGCCACGGCGATCGCGAGCCCGGTGAGCGCCACTTTGGTGGTCAGCGCGAGGGCGACGAGCTTCGGCTCCAGGTGGGCCGGGTCGCCGAACGCGACCGTGACGACCTCGTGCGGTGGTGGCAACAGGAACCGGCGAGCGTCGCTGAGCACCAGGTACGTGATCGCGTACCAGAGCCCGATACCGGCTGCGAGCGCGCACAGCACCGGCAGGACGCGGCGGGGCTTCTTCTTCCTCGGGGCAGGGGTCGCCGGTGCCTCGACGATCGTGGCCGTAGTCATGAGTGATGGCCCTCCAGGACGTGCGAGACCTCGCCGGTCAGCGCCGCGAACTCCGGCGAATACCGCAGTTCCGGAGAGCGCGGGTGCCCGAACGGCACCGGGATCTCGGCCGCGATCCGTCCCGGCCGGCCGGTCATCACGACGACCCGGGTCGAGAGGTAGACGGCCTCGCTCACCGAGTGCGTGATGAACAGACCGGCGAAGCCGCGCAGCTCGAACAGCCGCTGCAGCTCGGTCTGCATCCCCAGCCGGGTGATCTCGTCCAGCGCGCCGAACGGCTCGTCGAACAGCGCGAGCTGCGGGTCCGCGACCAGCGCGCGGGCCAGCGAAACCCGCATCCGCATCCCGCCGGACAGCTGCCGAGGGAGGCTCTTCGCGAAGTCGGCCAGGCCGACCAGGGCCAGCGCCTCCGCGGCCCGTTCCGTTCGTTCCTTCTTGGGGACGTGTCGGAGCCGGCCGACCAGCGCGACGTTGCCGAGCGCCGACCGCCAGGGCAGCAGCGTCGGGTCTTGGAACACGTAGCTCGTGGTCGTCGCCGTGACCCCGACCGTGCCGCCGGTGGCGTGGTCGAGCCCGGCGGCGAGCCGCAGCAGCGTGCTCTTGCCGCACCCGGACGGCCCGACGACCGCGACGAACTCCCCCGGCCGGACGCTCAGGTCGACGTTCTCGAGGGCGGTGGTGCCGGTGTCGAAGACCTTGCTGACGCCACGGAAGTCGAGCGCCGTCATGGCACCTCCTGCAGGGTGAGGCCGGTCACCCGATCGACGCGGGTGCGGGCGAGAACCGTGCCGGCCCGCAGCACGACCCGGGCGTCACCCGGGCCGGCCACCACCGCGGTGAGGCTCTGGTCGGGCACGAGCAGCAGGTCGGCGACGTCCTCGGCAGGTGGGAGACCGAGCACCTCGCGCACCCCGGTCGTGACCGCGTCCAGTGCCTCCCGCGGATCCGTGTGCGCGGCCGCGACCAGCAGCGACGCCGTCTCCAGCGGATCGCCCCTCCCGACCGCGTTGAACGGGTCCCGCAGGTTGTCGCCACCGGCCGCCACCGTGATGCCGGCGTCGAGCATCATCCGGACCGGCGCGATCGCCCGCGGCACCGAGTGCCGGTGGTCGCGGCCCTGCAGGAACAGGTTGGTCTGCGGCAGCACCACCACGCTGATCCGCGCCTCGGCGACCTTCGCGAGCGTGGCGGCCAGCCGCTCGGGCGGCAGCAGCGACAGCCGGACGCAGTGGCTGGCCGTGACCCGCTGCTGGAGCCCCCGGGCCAGCACCTGGGCGGCCAGGTCGGCGAGATCGAGGCCGTGCAGGTTGAGGGCCTCGTCGGTGTGCAGGTCGAGCGGCAGCCCGGTCCGCTCGGCGACGTCGAGCAGCCGCGTGGTCTCCGCCGCCGGGTCGTCGGCCAGGTGCGGGACGCCGCCGAGCAGATCGGCACCCTCACGGACCGCGGCCTCGATCACCGGCAGCGGCGTCGCCGGAGAGATCAACGGAACGACCTGAACCGTCATCCGGTCGGCGACCGCGTCCCGGAGCTCGAGGACCGCCCGCAGGCAGCGGAGCGCGTCACCGTCCGGCGGAACGTCCACATGGGTCCGGATCGCGGTGACGCCGGCGGCCGCGTACTGCGCGAGCGCCCGCTCCGCCCGGTCGCGGACGTCCGGCCCGGTGATGTCCGGAAGCATCCCGTGCCACTGCTCGACGGCCTGCACGAGGCTGTTCGGGCGGGTGGAGGCACGGTCGACGGTCAGCGCCTTGTCGAGGTGCGCGTGCGGCTCGCCGAGCGCGGGCAACGCGAGCCAGCCGGTGGCGTCGACGATTCGCTCGTCGCCGAGCCGCTCGTCGCCGAGCCGGAGATCGACCGTCTCACCGTCCAGCCGCCGGACGTTGCGGAGCACCGCGACGGTCTCACCCGGCCGGAGCGCGAACGGATCGGGCACGGCGACTCCCTGCGGCACAATGTTGACCGGGTGAACATCGGCGAGGCTAGGCTCCGAATGTTTCGTCGCGCGCACCGCGAGATTTCAGGGGGGCAAGTGCGGCAGCCGGGTCCGCAGGCAACGGCGGTCGGTGACGTGATCCGCCGCCGACGGCGCA
Source organism: Cryptosporangium sp. NPDC051539 (assembly GCF_044454545.1). Classification (NCBI taxonomy): domain Bacteria; kingdom Bacillati; phylum Actinomycetota; class Actinomycetes; order Cryptosporangiales; family Cryptosporangiaceae; genus Cryptosporangium; species Cryptosporangium sp. NPDC051539. The sequence continues at coordinate 368,188 of NZ_JBITDV010000003.1, forward strand.
CGCTGGGACTGACGCTGGTCCAGGTGGCGGAGGCGACCGGGCTGTCCCACCCGTTCCTCAGTCAGCTCGAACGCGGGCGGACCCGGGGCAGCATGCGTTCGCTCTTCCTCGTCGCCGAGGCGCTCCGGACCACCCAGCAGGCGATCCTCGCCGAGGCGGCACCGGACGCCGAGGTGCCGGTGGACGACGGCGGCGCGGCGCGGTTGCTCACCGAGGTACCGGGACAGTTCGCGCTGACCGAGTTCCGGCTGCCCCCACGAGGGTTCGGTCAGTTCTTCGTGCACGAGCACGCGGAAATGCTCTACGTGGCCTCGGGCACGGTGGAGGTGGAGTTGCCGTCCGGCCGGCACACGCTGCACGCCCGGGAGGTCTCGCAGTGGGACGGCGGCGTGCCGCACCGCTGGCGCGGCGCCGGGCCCGGGGAGGCGGTCGTCCTGGTCACCCACACGTTCCGGCGTTAGCCGGCGGCGCGGTACGCGTCCCCCATCGTCGTCCGGGAGCCGTCTTCGTTGTAGAGCGTCGTCCCGGCCTGGCCGCCTTCCTTCGGCGGCGAGAACTTGAACCACGAGTACCGCTCGACGAACGACAACCCGTCCATCATCTTCGTCGACGCGGTCACGAACGCCGACTGCTGCTCCGGTGACGCCACCTCCGCGCCGTTGCCGAAGTTGATCAGCGCGTACTCGGTGAGCCAGATCGGCTTGTGCCAGCGATCCCAGGTCCGCTGCAGGTACCGCTGCAGCTGCTCGACCGCGTTCTCGGTCTCGAAATCACCGCCGTACCAGTGCAGCGCGATGAAATCGACCCGGTACCCGCGGCTCTTCGCCCCCTTCATGAACTGGTCGAACCAGCTCCCGTCGTCGGCCGCGCCGAACGCCGGAGCCGGGCTGCCCAGCCGCATTCCGGTCGCCTCCAGCCGCGGCCACAGGTCGAGTGCCTCCGACGGCGACATGTTCGACTGGCTCTCGAAGTCCGGTTCGTTGAACCCGAGCAACGTGTCTCCGCGCTGCTTGACCGCGGCCAGCGTCTCGTCGTTCATCGACTTCGTGCCCCAGATCATCGGCACGAAATGCACGCCGGGCGGCGCCGAGATCCCCTGCGGGGACGCGTCCCAGTCGTAGTACCAGCTCACCCCGGAGTCGGCGAGCGACGAGCGGATCGCCCCGAACGGGTTCAGCGCGGCACCCTTCTTGCTGGAGACCGAATGCGTGGCGCCGTGCGTCGCCGAGGCGTGCGGCGACCGGCTCGCTCCGGCGCCCGCCTGCTTCGGCCCGAGCGAGACCCGCGGCCGCGCCGACGCCGTACCGGACGAGGGCGCCGGGCGAGCGTCCGCGACCGCCGCCAGGTCCCCGTCCGGGCCCGACCCGACGAGCCATCCGCCGACGCTGAGAGCCACGAGCGCGAACCCGGCGCACACGGCGAGGATCAGGCGCGAATGACGCCGGGGGCGTCTGTGTGAGGGCGACACGCGACCAGTGTCCGGCAACCGCCGGTCGCGGTCGCGGCCACCCCTCGTCCGACGAGCCAAGACGCTATCCCGCCTCGCGGTAGGCGTCCCCCATCGGCGTGGTGGAGCCGTCGGCGTTGTACAACGTCGTCCCGGCCTGGCCACCCTCCTTGGGCGGCGAGAACTTGAACCACGAGTACCGCTCGACGAACGACAACCCGTCCAGCATCTGAGTCGACGCCTTCACGAACGCCACCTGCTGGTCCTCCGACGCCACGTCCGCCCCGCCGTTCGCGAAGTTGATCAGCGCGTACTCGGTGAGCCAGATCGGCTTGTGGTATTTGTCGTAGACCGCCTGCAGGTACTCCTTGAGCCCCTCGACCGCTTCCTCGGTCTCGAAGTTGCCGCCGTACCAGTGCAGCGCGATGAAGTCGATCCGGTATCCGCGCTCCTCGGCGCCCTTCATGAACTCGTCGAACCAGCTGCCGTCCTCGGCCCCGCCGTTGGCCGGCGCCGGGCTGCCCAGCCGCATGCCGGTCGCCTCCAGCTTCGGCCACAGCTTCAGGGCCTCGTCCGGCGACATGTTCGACTGGCTCTCGAAGTCCGGCTCGTTGAAGCCGAGCAGCGTGTCGCCTTCCTTCTTCACCGCGGCGAGCGTCTTTCCGTCGTTCGCGGCCTTGTCGCCCCAGATCATCGGCACGTACTGCACGCCGGGCGGCGACTTGATCCCCTGGGGGGACCCGTCCCAGTCGTAGTACCAGCTCACGCCGGAGTCGGCCAGCGCCGACGTCACCGGCGCGAACGGGTTGAGCGCGGCGCCCTTCTTCGTCGTCAGCCGCGCCGGGCCTTTCGTCGCACCCGGCGACGAGTTCGCACCGGGTTCCGACCCGGATTTGTCCCCGTCAGAGCCGGACGCGACGATCCACCCCCCGATGCTGAGGGCGGCCACCGCGATCACGGCGCACACCACGAGGATCAGAACCTTGGGGCGTCCCGGACGCCGATGAGAGGGTGGCACACGGCTATTCTCCGGTACCGCGTCTACCACCGTCATCCGGGCTCAGTCAGGCATAAGGTTCTGCACACCGACCTGTTACGCGAGCTCCGTCAGCGGCACCGACGGATCGCTGAGCCGGGCCGGCGCGACCGTCACGCGGCCGTTCACGAGCGTCCGGATCGCGTCGCCGTCGTCCCACGCGTTCGCGTTCAGCACCGCCTGCACCGCGCCGCCGACCAGCCAGAACGCGTACCACGAGCCGGCCGGGTCGTCCCCGCGCACGACGATCTCGGCCGAGGCCGAGGGGTCGACCCACCCGCGGTACTCGAACCCCAGTTCGAACTGGTCGGAGAAGAAGTACGGCGCCCGGCTGTACGGCTCGGCCGCGGACGTCAGCGCCCGGCCGAGGTACTGCCCGTGCTTCTGGGCCACGTCCCAGTGCTCCACGCGCACCCGGGTCCGGTAGAGCGGATGGTCGACCGCCGCGATGTCGCCGGCCGCCCAGACGTGCGGGTCCGACGTCTGCAGCGTCGACGACACCGCGACTCCGCCCGCCCCCTCGGCCAGGCCGGCCAACCGGGCGAGCTCGAGCCGCGGCGTCACGCCCACGGCCTGGACGACGACCGGCGCCTCGACGGTCCGGTCCGCCAGCGTGACGCCCCGGTCGGTGATGCTGGTCACGTCCGCTCCGAGCGTCACGGTTCCGAGCCGGTCGCCAGCACGAGCGACTCGTAGCCGAGGGTGTCGCCGTCGTCGAGCGTCACGGTCCGGGTGGCGGCGTCGAGAGCGACCGCGCGCCGACCGGCACGGAACGTCACGTCCTTCCCGGCCCACGCGTTCGCGTCGCCTTCCGCGAGCACCCAGTCGGGCTGGTCTCGCTCGCCCTGCATGATCTGCTTCGAGAGAGGCGGCCGCTCGTAGGGCGCCACCTTCTCCTCGCCCACCAGCGTGATCGGCCCGTCGTACCCGTTCTCCCGCAGCGCGAGCGCGGCGCTACCGCCGGCCAGGCTCGCCCCGACGATCACCACTCCGTGACCCACCACGCCGGCACCTCTCCTCGTGAGCTCCCACCCGGACCTACCCGGCAGCCTGCCACTCCGGGCCGGTGCGGACGACCCGGCCGACGCGTCTCGCGGCCACGAACCGGTCCGGCCTCGCGTAGGGGTCCCGCGGCTCGCGCGAGCCGTACACACTGGAGGTGCACGCTGACTCACGGTGGGGGCGCGATGACATACACCCGAGGACCTCGTCCGCAGCGACGCGGGCCGTGGATGTTTTTCGTCGCCGTGCTCATCGTGCTCGCGCTCTGCTGCTTCATCGGTCTGCTGGTGGCGACCGTGCAGCGCGTCGGTAAGGGCAATCCGTCCACATCGTCCTCAACGGCCGCCGCGCCGTCGGGGTCGGCGGCGCGTGGCGCGGTGGCCGTCCCGAACCTCGTCGGCAAGCGCCTTCCGGACGCCGACCGGCAGCTGAAGTCCCTCGGTCTGGACGGTCACCTGGTGGACGCCACGGGCCGCAACCGGGTCGTGGTCTCGCGCGACAACTGGATCGTGCGGTCGCAGGACCCACCGGCCGGGCGCAAGGTCGCGCCGTCGACGAAGGTCACGCTCCGGGTCAGCAAGCCCACCGACGTGGCGTCCACGAGTGCGCCGGTCGACGGGGTGATCCCGAACGTCGTGTGCCGCGACCTGCAGGCGGCCCAGGACGCGATGCAGGCCGCCGGGTTCTTCGTCCTGGACTCGACCGACGGCACCGGTCAAGGGCGAAGGCAACTCGTCGACCGGAACTGGGTGGTCACGTCGCAGTCGGTGGCCGCGGGCAGCCGCCCGGTCCGGTCGACGCGGGTGCTGCTCACGGTCGTGAAGATCGGCGAGCCCAACGACACCTGCGGGAACTAGAGTCCGGTCAGCGCGAAGACCAGGATCTGCGTCTGCTGGAGCCAGTTGAAGTTGTCGTCGGTGACCAGCACCAGCGTCTTCCGGCCATCCGGGAGCTCCGGGCCGAGCGTCGCGCCCTCGACGTTGTCGACGCGCCCAGGTACGTCGTCGAGGTCGATCAGCAGCGTCTTGCGCATCGGGGTCGCGCCGGTCAGCGATGCGCGGGACAGCACGTTCGTCGCCTTCGCGGCCTCGGCCAGGAAGATCCGGACCTTGATCCGGTAGCGGTCGACGACCGCGGCGCGCTCGATCGCGAGGAATCGTCCGTTGCCGAGTGCGACCAGGTCCGACAGCCCGTTGGTGTCGGCCCGGCCGGCCTCGCGGGGCTCCAGGAACAGCGGTTCCAGCGGGTACGCGTACTGGGCGACGGGCTCGTCGTCCTGATACCGCGTGATCCGGGTGAGCGCACCGTGCGCGGTCGTCGGGTTCGGCCCGTCCTGCCGCAGCGGGTCCTCCATGCCGGTGAAGAGCTGACGCCCGTCCGGGGTGAACGTCACGCCCTCCAGGGCCTGGTTGCGCCGCGGGCCCTTACCGGACGAGATCTTCAACGCTGCCGGAATCGGTAGCTCCCGCACGTACCGACCGCTCGGGGTGGCAACCCGCACCGACGGGTTCTCCAGAACGTCGGATCGCTCCCCCTCGTCCACCCAGTAGAGGTTGCCCGAACGGGGGTCGACCGCGATTCCCTCGGGATCGGGAGGAACGCCAGTGCGGAGCGACGGAAACACGGAGCCGTCGCCGCGCAGCAGCGGTTTCGTGCCGGTGAGCCGGGCCTGCACCGACTGACCGGCGATCGTGACCGCCGCGGTGTAGAAGCGGGCAGGGCTCCGCTCGGAGCGGTCGTCGCTGACGATGAAGTACCGGTCGTTCTTGCGGTCGTAGCTGATCCCGGAGAAGCCGCCGACGACCGTGCCCCGGAAGTCCGACGATCGCGAGATCGTGGTCGTGCCGAGGTGCTCCAGGGCCGGGGGCGCGGCGCTCGGTGAGGCCTTCGGCGCGGGCTCGCGGGGTGGTTTCTCCGGCCCCTGGCAGCCTGCCGCGAGCACGACGACGAGCAGAGACGCCAGAGCTTTCCCCGCGAGCCGCACCCGATGAGAGTAAGCACCGGACACTTCGCCGCAACCGGCACCATCGGGTCGGCGTGTCGTGTGTGTACGGACCGGGGACGACACGACTCGGCGAACGGGCCGGGCACCCGGAGGCGGACACCGCCCCGAAGTAATCCCTATCCGTTCGATAGGCAATTACGTGTGGCCGACGTAGTGTCGAAGGTGGTATCCGGCGTCGGAGAGGGAGCAGCGATGACCGCCGTCCACACCACCACGTTCCGGCAGGACTGGGATTCCTGGTACGCCGAGCACCAGCGCGTGCTCGGCGACCCCCACGGTTTCCTGGCGATCACCAGCCTCAACTGGCTCGACGAGAACCCGCAGCGATTCGACGACGCCCCCGGCGAGTGGTCCACCGGCCCGGAGGGCGTCGTCGTCGACCTGGCGCCCGGCGAGGAGCTGGTCGTCGGCGGCAACACCGTCACCGGCCGGCATTCGTTCGGCGTGATCCCCGAACGCGGCAGCCTGTACCCCGAGGCCGGAGACGCGGTGATCGAGGTCGCGAAGCGCGGCGGGCACGACATCATCCGGCCGCGCCACCCGGAGAACCCGCTGCGGGTCGCATTCGAGGGCACCCCGGCGTACGACCCCGACCCGCGCTGGGTCGCCACCGGCCGGTACACGGCGTTCGACGAGCCCCGCCCGACGACGGTCGGCGCCGCCGTCGAGGGCCTGCAGCACGTGTACGACGCCCCGGGCGAGCTCCGCTTCACGCTCGACGGCAACGAGTACACGCTGACCGCGTTCAACGGCTACCGGCCGGGCACGCTCTCGGTGCTGTTCACCGACGCCACGTCCGGCGTGACGACGTACGCGGCCAACCGCTCACTGCAGGTGGACGCCCCGGACGAGGACGGCACGGTGACGATCGACTTCAACCGGGCCGCCAACCTGCCCTGCGCGTACACCGACCTGGCGACCTGCCCGCTCCCCCCGGCCGAGAACCGCCTCCCGATCGCCATCGAGGCCGGCGAGAAGATCCCCACCGAACGAGGGTGACGCCGGCCCGACGGTGGGCCGCGGCCCCGCCGATCGAAGCCCGATCCGGCCGGCCGGGTGCGCGGCGCCGGCCGGCGCCGCGCACCCGGCGGTCACTGCGGCCAGGCGCGGCGACGCTCCTGCGCCGACTCCATCACCGCGGGGAGCGCCGCCAGCGCCTCCCGCGCCGCGGCCAGCAGCCGGTCCACGTCCTCGCCGTCGGCCAGACCGTCCTCGGCGTGCACCGCGCACCCCAGATACGAGACCAGCGACGTCAGCGCCTGGGACGCGTATCCGGTCCGCACCGGACTGAACGGACCCACCAACGGCCAGTGCCCGGCCACGACCGCGTAGCCGTCGATCTCGGTTCCGATTGTCTCGTCCATCCGACGATCACCACTCACACTCGAATCGGGAGCGCCCCCGCCGACCCCGGTGCCCGTAATCCGAGCGAGTATTCAGTAGTTCCAGGCTTCTTCCGCGAAGCGGACCTCGTCCGCCTGGAGCGCCTCGTCGATCAGGTCGACCCGGTCTTCCAGCGCCATCGGCGGCACGTCGACCAACTCGTACACGCGCATGCTCTCGTAGACCGCGCGGTGCTGTTCCTCGAATCGCTTGGCGTCTTCGGCCGTCGCGCACCAGCCCGCGGCCGACTCGACGTCGCCGTCGTGGTGCACGAAGAACACGACGGGCTGGTAGATCGAATTCGTCACGACCCGGTTCACCTCGGTGCGTAACTCCCGGGTGATCGGCAGACCGCAGTACCGCGCCAGCGTCAGCGTGCAGATCGGCGACTGGTCGAACACCTGCATCGTCGCGTCGCCGGCCGGGAGCCGCTGCTGCCGGTCCTGCTGCAGCCGGACCACCGCGTCGAGGAAACCGGGCTCCCGCCACGGCGTCTCGACCCCGGCCGCCCGCTCACGGGTGACGACGTCGGAGGCGGCTTCCGCCACGACGGCATAGCCGCGGCCCAGCAAGGCAGCGACGATCGCCGTCTTGCTGCTGCCGGGAGCCCCGGTCACGATGTAGCGCCGCATCTCTCCCGGCCTACTCGGGCCACGGAAGAGATTCGAGGTGGTTGTCCCTCACACCACTATTCACGCAGCGATTCGCGGTCGACGCAAGACGCTGAGTTAGCGTGACGCCTATGACCGGGACGCGCGCGGTCGACGAGGTCGTCGCGCTCACCAGCGCGCTGATCGCGTTCGACACCACGAACAGCGGTGATCCGCACTCGCCCGGTACCGAGCGGGCAGCCGCGGAATTCGTCGCCGAACAGCTCACCGACGTAGGGTACCGCCCGATTTACGTCGAGTCCGGTGCTCCCGGCCGCGGCAACGTCGTGGTGCGGTTACCGGGCCGCAGTCCGGAGGCACTGCTCGTCCACGGCCACCTCGACGTCGTACCCGCCGATCCGTCCGAATGGTCGGTGCACCCGTTCTCGGGCGAGGTCCGCGACGGCTACGTCTGGGGACGCGGCGCGGTCGACATGAAGGGGACGGTCGCGATCGCGCTCGCGCTGGCCCGGCAGTTCCGGCGCGACGGCACGGTCCCGCCGCGCGACCTGATCTTCGCGTTCCTCGCCGACGAGGAGGCCGGCGGCCGGATCGGCGCGCAGTGGCTCGTCGATCACCGGCCCGACCTGTTCGACGGGGCCACCGAGGCGATCGGCGAGGTCGGCGGCTACTCGGTGGCGATCGGCGACCGCCGGGCCTATCTGATCCAGGTCGCCGAGAAGACCTCGTTCTGGCTCCGGCTGGCCGCGCACGGCCAGGCCGGTCACGGCGCCCTGCTGCACGACGACAACCCCGTCGCCCGCCTCGCCGCCGCGGTCGCCCGCCTCGACGCGCACCGCTTCCCGGTCGTGCTGACCGACCCGGTCCGGGCCTTCGTCGAGGGCGCGGCCGAGATGCTCGGCGAAGACGCCGATCCCGAGCGCGTCCTCGCCCGGCTCGGCCCGCTGGAGCGGCTCATCGGCGCGTCCCTCCGGGACACCGCCAACGTCACGATGTTCTCGGCCGGCTACAAGTCGAACGTCGTCCCGTCGGTCGCGCGGGCCGAGGTCGACTGCCGGGTGCTGCCGGGCCGCCTGCGGGCCTTCGAACACGAGCTGGCCGACGTTCTGGGGCCCGGCGTCGAGGCCGAGTGGGACCATCTCCCGGCCTGGGAGACCCCGTTCGACAGTCCGCTCGTCGACGCGATGGCCAGGGCGATCACCGCCGAGGACCCGGACGCCCGCCTCCTGCCGTACCTGCTCCCGGCCGCCACCGACGGCAAGGCGTTCGCGCGCCTCGGCCTGCGTACCTACGGCTTCGCGCCGCTGCGTCTGCCCGCCGACCTCGACTTCCTCTCCCTGTTCCACGGCGTCGACGAACGCGTCCCGATCGACGCCCTCCGGTTCGGCGTCCGCGTCCTGGAGAGATTCCTGGTGGACGCGGTAGCGCGTCCGTGAACCCGGCCCCGGTCACGCCGATGCCCGTTTGCCCGGTTCGTTGACACCCTGATTCGGCCGTGTGACCTTGGGTGGAGTTCGCCGTCTCGCCGTCGAGACCGGAGGGTGCTTCATGTCCGACGTCCCGTCGATGGCCGACGCGGTGGCCGTGACGTGAACAGCTACGGCGATCGGCCGTGGCTCGCGCGCTACGGCGCCGGGAGACCGGCGGACATCACCCCCGACTTCACCACGATGCTCGACCTGTTCCGCGCGTCGGCGGAACGGGCCCCGGCGACGTCCGCGATCAAGTACTTCGACGGCGTCCTCACGATGGCGGACGTGGACCGCGCGTCGGACGCCCTGGCGGCCGCGTTGCTCGAACGCGGCTTCCGCCGCGGTGACCGGCTCGCGCTCTACCTGCAGAACGATCCGGCGTTCGTGATCGGGATGATCGCGGCCTGGAAGGCCGGTGGCAGCGCGGTCGCCGTCAACCCGATGAACAAGCACCGGGAACTCGCCTACCTGCTCCACGATTCCGGAGCGACCGCGCTGCTCTGCCTCGACGAGCTCTACGCGGACGTGGCCCGATCGGTGATCGTGTCCGGGCAGACCGTCGTGCGGCTGGTGATCACCGCGTCGGCGCTGGACTTCCAGCAGCGCCTCGACCCGCGCCTGTTCGGCACGGTGCTCAAGCCGGTCGTGGAGGACGCGCTCGATCTCGTCGGACTGCTGGAGGAGTACGCCACCAGCCGGCCGCCGGAGGTGCACCCGTCCCCCGACGGCATCGCGGTCCTCACCTACACCTCGGGGACGACCGGCGTGCCGAAGGGGGCGATGAACACCCACCGCACGATGGCGTTCAACTGCCAGACCTACCGCGACTGGATGGCGCTGACCCCGGCCGACACCGTCCTCGGGGTCGCGCCGCTGTTCCACATCACCGGGCTGATCGGGCACGTCGGGCTCGCGCTGCTGCTCCCGGCCCCGCTCGTGCTCACGCACCGCTTCCACCCCGCGGTGGTGCTCGACGCGATCCGCGAGCACCGGCCGACGTTCGTGATCGGGGCGATCACGGTCTTCATCGCGCTCGCCGATCTCACGGACGCGGAGCAACGCGATTTCGCGTCGCTGCGGGTCGTGTACTCGGGCGGTGCGCCGATCGCCCCGGCCGTGCGAGACCGGCTCCGCGACCGGAGCGGCCTGAACATCCACAACATCTACGGGCTGACCGAGACGAACTCTCCGTCGCACGGCGTGCCGCTCGGCGCGGAAGCACCGGTGGACCCGGCGTCCGGGGCGCTCTCGATCGGCGTGCCGGTGTTCAACACGGTGGCCCGCATCGCCGGCGAGGACGGCGAGGACCTGCCGGTCGGCGAGATCGGGGAGATCGCGATCACCGGCCCGCAGGTCGTGCCCGGCTACTGGAACAAGCCCGACGCGACGGCCGAGTCGCTGCCCGGCGGTGAGCTCTGCACCGGCGACGTCGGTTTCATGGACACCGACGGCTGGTTCTACCTGGTCGATCGCAAGAAGGACATGATCAACGCGGCCGGTTACAAGGTGTGGCCGCGCGAGGTCGAGGACGTGCTGTACACGCATCCGGCGGTGCGCGAGGCCGCCGTCGTCGGCGTCCCGGACGAGTACCGGGGCGAGACCGTCGCCGCGTTCGTGTCACTCCTGCCCGGAGCGCGCGTCACTCCGGAGGAACTGATCGCGTTCTGCCGGGCGAACATGGCCGCGTACAAGTACCCCCGCACGGTCACGCTGGTGGAGGACCTTCCCAAGACCACCACCGGGAAGATCCTCCGCCGCGAGCTCCGCGGGAACTGACGGAAATCGGGGTCTGCGACGCGCCGCAGACCCCGATTTCCTTCGGATCGCCTCAGCCCTCGACGGCGAACTCCCCGAGCAGCGACCACTCGGTCCCGGGAACCGTCGTGTTCACGATGCGCGGGGTCGCCGACAGGTACTGGGGCAACTCGCGCTGCGCGGTCTTGAAGTGCTCGCCGGTCACGTGCGCGACCCCGGCGTCCTGGTCGCGGAACGCCTCGACGATCACGTACTCGCACGCGTCGTCCAGGCTGCGCGACCACTGGAACCACAGGCACCCGGGCTCGGCCCGCGTCGCCTCGGTGAACGCCTTGGACAACTCGGGCCAGGAATCGGCGTACTCCGGCTTCACCGGGAACTTCGCGGTGATGAAGATCAAGACTCCCCCTACGAAATCGGGATGGCCCTACGAAATCGGGATGGCCCTACGGAATCAGGATGGCCCGGCCCCGGACGCGGCCGTTGTCGAGATCGTCGATCGCGTCCTGGAATCGGTCCAGCGGGTACTTCGCCGTGTGCAACGTCACCTTGCCCGCCGCCGCGAGCGCCATCAGCGCGGCCAGGTCGTTGTACGACCCGACCAGGTTGCCGATGATGTTGATCTCGGTCGAGATCAGGTCGATCGTCGGCACGTCGATGTTCTCGCCGTACCCCACGACGTGGTAGTCCCCGGCCCGGCGGGTCATCCGGAGACCCTCGGCGGTGGATCCGCCCTCGCCGACGAAGTCGATCACCACCTCGGCGCCGTTCCCGCCGGTGAGCTCCAGCACCTCGTCGACGTGGCTGCCGCCCGCCACGACGCCGTGCTGGGCACCGACCTCGAGAGCGAGTTTGAGGGCGTCGGGGTTCCGGTCGACGACGATCAGCTCGGCCGGAGACAGCGCCGCCATGACCTGGATGCCGATGTGCCCGAGACCGCCCGCGCCGATGAGCACGGTGCGATCCCCGGCCCGCAGCTTCCGCGCGGCCTTCGCGACCGCGTGGTACGCGGTCAGACCGGCGTCGGCCAGCGCCGCGATGTCGGAGGGCTCGAGCCGGTCGTCGATCTTCACGCAGCTGCGGGCCGACGTCTTGAGGTACTCGGCGTACCCGCCGTCGGTGTCGATGCCCGGGAACGCCGAGTTCTCGCAGTGCACGTCGTCACCGTCGCGGCACGCCCGGCACAGCCCGCACGTCACCAGTGGGTGCAGGATCACCTTGTCGCCTTCGGCGACGTTGGTCACCGCGCTGCCGACCGCCTCGACCCAGCCGGCGTTCTCGTGGCCGATCGTGTACGGCAGGCCCACGCCTGATTTCTCGGCCCACTGGCCTTCGAGGATGTGCAGGTCGGTCCGGCACACCCCGGCTCCGCCGATCTTGACGATGACGTCGTGCGGGCCGGTGATCTCGGGCTTGGGGACGTCGTCGGCCCGCAGCGGCTGGTGATAACCGACGACACGCACGGCTTTCATCGGGCGGCCTCCTCGAAGATCAGCGGAAGTAGGGGTCGGTCGTCGGCGCGGGGCGCCTGATCGTTCTCCGCACCGGGGTACCTGGTGGCGAGCAGGCCCCGGCAGAAGTGAGCATTCCCGTCGACGGAGATACGAACCGACCGGGCGCGCCGCAGCCGCATCTCGGCTCCCTCGCGCGTCGGGCGGGTGCCGTCGTCGTTGAGCAGCACCGGATCGTCCGGGTCGGTGGAGTACCCGAGCGCCGCCCGGCGCCGCCGAAGAGCGTCCGCGTCCGGCAGGTCCGCGAGCGTCAACGCCCAGACGTCGGTGTCGGGCGCGGTTCGCAGCAGCGCGGTGATCGCCCGCTCCATCGCCGCCGTGTGCCCCTTGCGCAGGAACGTCGCCCGCAGTTCGTCCAGCGACTCGTCGGCCTCGTGCTTGAACGTGCCCCGGTAACCGGCGCGGTCGGCGAGCCCCCGGTTGATCAGGTCGGAGTCGTGATGGTCGTCGAGCTCGATCACGACCCGGCTGATACCGGGCACCCGTTCGACCGCTTCGTAGGCGTCCGACGCCATCAGGTACGCGAAGTTCGGCGCGCAGAACGACGTCGGCAGCCGGAGGTGGACCTCGGCCACGCCGTCGTCGATCACGATCGACCGGACGAACCCCAGATCGGTGATCGGTTCGTCGAGTTCCGGATCCACCACCGCACCGAGCGCGGCCCGGACGGCGGCGAGGCCGCCGTCCGGGCCGGCCGGGCCGCGACCGACCGCGGCCTCAGCCTCAGCCGTCACGAGGCGGCGCCGGCCAGGTCGGCCGATTCCGGCTCGCGGGGGCCGGTGGCGGTCTCGTCCGCGACCGGCAACTGCAGCTCCTTCGGCACGTCGAGGTCGTAGAGCCGGGCCGCGTTGAGACCCAGCACCTTCTTCTTCTGCTCGGTCGTCAGCGGGCCGTACTCGGTCATGTCCTCCGGGATCTGGAAGTCCACGTACCGCTCGACCAGCCACTTCGGCGTCCACAGCGCGTAGTCGCTGGAGAACAGGATCCGGTCCTCGCCGAGCCAGTAGTTCAGCTCGCCGATGATCTGCGCGAAGTACCGCGGCCGGGTGTGGATGAACGGCATCGCGACCGCGAGGCCCGCGTACACGTTCGGCTCCTGGGTGGCGATCCAGCAGAAGTCCTCGAGCCGGGGCAGCCCGCAGTGCTCCACGATGAAGTTCAGGTCGGTGAAGTCGGTGGCGGCGTGGTCGATGTCGGCGACGTCGAACGCGTCCCGGTCCAGCGGCCGGATCGTCGGGCCCTTGTGCACGTGGATGTTCGTGATGCCCAGTTCCTGGCAGGCCTCGAAGTACCGGTAGGCCCACGGGTCGGTCAGCTTGTAGCCGCGCGACTCACCCTGCCACTCGGCCGTGTAGAGCTTCACGCCCTTCAGCCCGAACCGCGCCGCGTCCTCGCGCAGCTGCTTGAGGCCCTCCTCACCGAACCGCGGGTCGAAGCAGTGGTTGTAGGTGAGTTTCCCGGGGTTGGCCTGGGTCAGCGCGAACGCTTCCTCGGTCTGCCCGAACCCGCGGTGGTAGAACTCGCCCAGCAACGCGGGCTGGAAGATCGCGTGGTCGACGTACCCGAGCTCGAACAGGTCCCGCATCAGCCGCTCGCCGCCCTGGTAGAGGTACTCCTCGTAGGGCCAGACCTCGGACTCCGGGCTGAGGTTGCGGTGGTAGTCGTAGAAGCAGTCGATGAACTGCTTGCCGTGAATGTTGCGCAGGTTCTCCGCGCGCGCATCCCAGAGCGCGATGTGCGCGTCGACGATGTAGTAGTCCTCGCCGTTCTTGCTGTACATGTCAGCCCTCCGAGCGGTCGTGTGTCAGCGGTCACGCTCTTGACCGACGACGCTATGAATGGCCTACCGGACCGACAAGGCACCGGCTGTCTCACTTTGAAACGGCAGTTGACCTCGCCGAACATCCAGCCGGTCGGAGCATCCCCGCGTAGGCTTGGTTTCTGCGCAATACACGACACCTGGTCCCCGGCTCGGAGGTGCCTCGTGGAAGGTCGGCTGCGCGCATCGTGGCGCCGCAGCGAGCGCTACGGCGTGTCGCCCGACGAGGTCAGCCCGGTGTTCACCGAGTCCGTCGACACCGGTTCCCTGCTCTACGACTGCGCGTTCGAGGTGCTGACCGGTCTGCAGTCGACGATCGCCAACGAGCCGGTCGGGCTGATGGTCGCCGACCGCAACGGGCTCGTGCTCGCCCGCCTGTGCAACGACCCGTCGATCCTCCGGTCGCTCGACCGCGTCCATCTCGCGCCCGGCTTCTCCTACGCCGAGCGCAACGCCGGGACGAACGGCCTCGGCCTGTCGCTGGCCGACCGGGTGCCCACGCTGGTTCGCGCGAGCGAGCACTACTGCACCGAGTTACGCCACTACACCTGCGCGGCGGTGCCGGTCCTCGATCCGGTCGGCGGCGACCTGGCCGGCAGCATCAACCTGACCACGTGGTCGGAGTCGTCGTCCGAACTGCTGCTCGCGCTGGCCCAGGCCGCGGCGGGCGCCACCAGCGCGATGATGCTGGTCCGCGCGACCGGCCGCACGGTGCGCCCCGCTCCCCGCGGCGAGGTCTTCTCGGTCACCGGTGGGGCGTCCGACGGTGCGCCGTGCCCGTCTCCGGGCTGGCGCACCGCCCACGCGGACGCGCTGGGAGCACTGGCCGCCGGTCGGGTGACCGCCGTCGTCGGGGAAGCCGGTGCCGGAAAAGCGGCGCTGGCCGCGCAGGCCCGGCGGTCGCTGGTGCCCCGGTCGCGGATCCTGCACGCTCGCGCCCCGGAGGCCGCCGACGTGCCGGCCTGGCTCGAGCTCTGGACGCCGGAGCTGCGCAAACCCGACACGTTCATCATCGTGTCCGGGCTGCACACGCTGCCGGCCTGGGCCGCCGGCGAGCTCGCGCGCCTGTTCGCCGACGCCCGCCCGGCCGGCCCGGTGCCGTTCGTGCTCACCGCGCCCGGCTTCACGTCGCTTCCGGACGAGATCGCGATGCTGGTCGACGCGCTGGTGGAGGTCCCGCCGCTGCGCCTGCGCCCGGACGACGTCCTGCCGCTGGCCCGGTACGTGGCCGGCTCGATCCGGCGTCGCGAGGTGACGTTCACGCCGCGCGCGGCGGCCGCGCTGACCGCGTACCACTGGCCGGGCAACGCCACCCAGCTCCGCCGCGTCGTCCGGGACGCGGTACTGCGCGCGACCGTCGTCGACCTGCACCACCTGGCGCCGGAGGTGCTCGATCGGGGGTCCAGGCCGTTGACCCGGCTGGAGAGGCTCGAGCGGGACGAGATCGTGCGGTGCCTGGTCGAGCCGAACCAGACGATGACCCGCGCGGCCGAGGAACTCGGCATCGGCCGGGCCACCCTGTACCGCAAGATCGCGCACTACCGGATCGAACTCCCCACGAAAGACTGACCCCGCTGCCGCGGCCGGGCACACCGACGACCGGCGGTTGATCCTCGGCGGACCGGTCGAGCACCAACCTGGCCGGGCCGCCCGACGCCGCCGCCCGGACGGGGCCGGTGGCTCTCCGTCAATTGACCGTGTCCCGCTGCCCGCCCGGCACTGGTCGTGTCCCTGATCGGCTCGCGGCCACGATCCGGGAATCGTCCCATGGGCTGGGACGCCCGTCCTGTTCCCGCCATCTTCCCGACCGATTTGGCCGGCGACGACCGAACGCGTCACGGGCGCGCAGAAATCGATGGAAGAACGTCCGGGTGATAGCCCCGGTGATTCTCCCTCGAAAACCGTTCCCGATCCGTCCGACGCGTGTCGACCCTGGCCACCTGCCATGCAGTGCCGTCGCGCTCGCCGGTGCGCCGCCCGCCGTTCCGGTGTGGCGTCGAAACGGAGAGGACCACCTCGTCCTCCGCTGGTACGCCCGGGGCACGTACACCGGCGTGCTCCCCGGCAGACCCGGCCGGGCGCGACATCCAGTTCTACGGCACCGACACGCTGCGGATCGAGAACGGCCTCATCGAGGCATCCGCGGGGGGACGGGGACCGGGCGGCCGTCGCCCCGGAACGCGCCGAGTTCGGTGGCGCACCGGGAGGAACGCGCTGACTTGTGCGTCGGGACGAAGGGGCGGGCGCTGCATTGGCTGATCGCGTACCGGAGCCAGCGGGTGACCTTCTCGAACTCCGGACTTTCTAGTTCGGGAAGCATTCGTCGGGGGTGGACCCGGCGTGGTTTCGTGTCCGGAGAGGATGGACGTCGCGGGTGAGAAGGTGGTCCGCGGTGGGTGAGCGGGAGCGGGTCGCGGCGGCGTTGATGGCGCTGGAGCAGCGCGGTCGCGTTCGACGGCAACGTCGGCCTGACGCTGCTCACCTGCGCCGGGTCCACCGTCCGCTGGTGGGAACGGACCCCGCTGAAGCTGGCCACCGGCGCGATGCCGAGTTGCCGACCACCCGGGAGACCGCGGACCCCCAGTCGCCCCCGTGGGCACCGAACCGGTCGTAGCCGAGCCGCTCCATCAGCTCGACCCAGGCGGCGCCGACGCGGTGGCCGTCCCAGCCGCGCTCGTGCGTCGGACCGGAGAACCCGAACCCGAACCCGGGCAGGGACGGGACGACCAGGTGGAAGTCCGCCGACAGCGGCTCGATCACGTCGAGGAACTCGACGATCGATCCGGGCCAGCCGTGGGTGAGCAGCAGCGGCAACGCGTCGGCCAGCGGAAACCCGTAGTCGCGGCCGGCGTCGGGCAGCTCGCCGGTCCAGCGGGTGGCGTCCAGACGCTGCCGTCGAAC
Organism: Cryptosporangium sp. NPDC051539; assembly: GCF_044454545.1. Lineage (NCBI taxonomy): Bacteria > Bacillati > Actinomycetota > Actinomycetes > Cryptosporangiales > Cryptosporangiaceae > Cryptosporangium > Cryptosporangium sp. NPDC051539. The sequence goes on from NZ_JBITDV010000003.1 coordinate 385,130, forward strand.
GAGACCCCCACCCGGCCGACAAACGTCGCAACGTCATCACGCTCACCGCCGACGGCCGCGAACGCCTGGCCGAACTGGACGCGCGCGTCACCGCGGTCCAGGAGGAGATCCTCGCGCCGCTAGACCCGGCCGAACGCGCCGAACTCGTCAGCCTGCTCGGGCGGCTACGGGCCTACCATCAAGCGCGCTGACCTGCGCACTCACTCGAAGCGAGACGGATCGCCCGCCCCCCGGCGCAGAATCTCCGGCTCGTCCCCGGAGAGGTCGACGACCGTCGTCGGCTCCATGCCGCACTCACCGGCGTCGACGATCGCGTCGATCTGGTGCTCGAGCCGCTCCTGGATCTCCCAGGCCTGGGTCAGCGGCTCCTCGTCACCCGGCAGCGTCAGCGTTGTCGACAGCAGTGGCTCACCGAGCTCGGCCAGGATCGCCTGCGTCACCGCGTGCTCCGGGATCCGTACCCCGACCGTCTTCTTCTTCGCGTGCAGCAGCCGCTTCGGCACCTCGCGAGTCGCCGGCAGGATGAACGTGTACGGCCCCGGCGTCGACGCCTTGATCTGCCGGAACACCGCGTTGTCGACCTGCACGAACTGGCCGAGCTGCGCGAAGTCGCTGCAGATCAGCGTGAAGTGGTGCCGGTCGTCGAGCTTGCGGATCGTCTTGATCCGGTCGAGCCCGTCGCGGTTGCCGAGCTGGCAGCCGAGCGCGTAGCACGAGTCGGTCGGGTAGGCGATCAGCGCGCCGTCACGGATCATCGCCACCACTTGGCTGATCGCGCGCGGCTGCGGGTTGACCGGATGGATGTCGATGAACCGGGCCATTCCGGAGAGCCTAGTCTGAGTACCCGTGACAGAAGCTCCGGCCCGGTTCGCCGCCCTGAAGAACCGCGACTGCCGGATCTACCTCCTCGGCGCGGCCCTCGCGATGATGGCCGACAACATCGAGCACGTCATCACGTACTGGGTGCTCTGGGAGAAGTTCCACTCGCCCGCGCTCGCCGGGTTCCAGGTGATCAGCCACTGGGTGCCGTTCCTGCTGTTCTCGGTCTACTTCGGCGGTCTGGCCGACCGGTACGACTGCCGCCGCGTCATCCAGGCGGCCCAGGTCCTCTTCATGGTCGTCTCGATCACCTGGGGCCTGTTGTTCCTGACCGACTCGCTGCGGATCTGGGAAGCCTGCGTGCTCCTCGTCCTGCACGGGATGGCCGGTGCGCTGTGGGGACCCGGCGAGCAGCTCATGCTGCACGACTTCGTCGGTGACCGCGACCTGCCCAGCGCGGTCCGGCTCAACGCCACGTTCCGCAGCCTGGGGATCCTGTTCGGCCCGGTGGTGGGCTCGGCCCTGCTGCTCGGCCTCGGGCCGACCACCGGCATCTTCGCGAACGCGCTGATCTATGTTCCGCTGACCGTCTTTCTCCTGCGGACGAAATTCACCGGCCATTCCCGCGACGGCGAGCGGGTGAAGCGGCCCCGGGTCGGGCTGATGGACTCGGTCCGGGTGCTGCGGGACGTCCGGAGCGATCACACGCTGGTGAGCATGATCGTGCTGGGCGGGCTGGGATCGTTTTTCATCGGCGCGTCGCTGCAGTCGGCGATGCCGATCTTCGCCGGTGACCTCGGCGCGGGCAGCGCCGGCACCGCCTACGGGGTGCTGCTGTTCGCGAACGGGGCCGGCGGGGTGCTCGGCGGGTTCCTGCTGGAGGCGACCGGCTGGCTCAACCCGAGCGTCCGGGCGGCGGTGGCGAGCACGCTGGTCTACGGCGTCACGACAGTGATCTTCGCGGCGACCGGCAACTATCCGCTGGCGCTGCTCATGCTCGTCGTCGGGGGTGTGGCGAACCTGGCCGCGATGTCGATCGGCCAGACGATCGTCCAGTTGCGTGCGTCGGCGGAGCACCGGGGCCGGGTCCTCGGGGTCTACGGCACCGCCGCGATGGGCGGCCGGTTCGGCAGCGGCGTCACCGTCGGCCTCTTCGGCGCCGTCGTCGGCGTCCACTGGTCGCTGGGCCTGAGCGCCGCCGCGCTCTGCGTCGGCACCCTGGCTGCCGCCGTCTACGCGCTGCGTGCCGGCGACCGGCCTCGGTCTCCCGAGCCGGACCGCCCGGCGTAACCGAGCGCGCCCAGGAGCAGGGTGCCGTGCTGTCGACCCCGCGGTCGGAAGGAGGCGCGGTCGACGCCAGGACGCGGACCAGCGACGGACGCCAACAGGTCGATCAGAATCGCTTCCGGCCTGGCCCACCGCCGGGAAACCAAGTCCACTCCCCACGAAAGCTCCCCCGATATGGAAAGGTGAACCGACGTCGTCGAACCCGAAGGAAAGACGTGACGGTATTCATCAGCCACGACTTCGGAGACGGCCCGGAGTTCGAGAACGTCACGCACTTCCTCGACAGCGAATCCGTCCCCTATTGGGAACCGGGCGACATCAGCGTCGGAGAGTCACTCCGCGACCGGCTCCGGGACGCGATTGGCCAGTGCAGCGCCTGCATTTTCGTCGCGACCCACAAGTCGGTGCATTCGTCCTGGTGCGCCACCGAGCTCGGCGCGTTCTGGGGTGCCGGGCGCCCGGTTCTCGTCTATCTCGCGGATTCGTCGCTGCCCGAGACCGATCTCCCGCCCATCGTCCACGGGCTGCTCTGGGAGCGCAGCCTGGTCAAGATCGCCGGCCGGGCCCACGAACTCGACCGTGGTCCGGAGAGCGACCCCGGCACTCCGGTTCCCGACTCCGCCCGAATCGGCAACCTCACCGTCAAACAGCTCGAAAGCCTGGTCGTGGGTGCGGTCGCGCTGGCCAATGCCACCCATAAAGACGATCCCCTCGCGCCGGACGGAACTGCCACCAAAGACGCTGCCGTCCGATTGCTCCGGGGCATCGACCTGACGAGCCAATTGCGCATCGACGAGAGTTCCGACTGGCGGCGCACCATTCTCTGGGTCGACGATGTCCCGCAGAACAATTCCTACGAACGAGCCGCCCTGGAAGCACTCGGGCTCACGATCACGACCGTGACGTCCACCCGGGAAGCGCTGGCCCAACTCGCCGACCGCCGCTTCGGGGCCGTGATCTCCGACATGGGCCGCCGGGAAGGGCCCGACGAAGGCTACGTACTGCTCGACGCACTCCGCGCCCACGACAAGCAGACGCCCTTCTTCGTCTACTCGTCCTCCCGTTCCCCGGAGCACCGGCGCGAGGCGAACCACCGCGGAGCGCAGGGCGCCACCAACAGCCCCACCGAACTCGTGGACCTGCTCGTCGACACCCTCCCCTCCCGGATCGCCGGCTGAGCCGTCCGCCGAGCGACGACCACGCCGACCCCGTCGCCGGGCAGATCCGCGCCCACAGCCGCCGCGCCCGCGCCCGATCGAGCAGCTCACCCCGGACGACTCGGAGCAGACGATCGCGGTGAACATCCGCGCGCCGTTCCTCGCCGGCCCGGCCGCCCGCTACGTCACCGGCGCCACCCTCGACGTGGACGGCGGCGGCGCCGCCTGACTCACCGCAGGATGTTCGCGAGGGCGTGCGACGCGGTGGCCCCGCCGTCGATCACGAACTCCGAACCGGTGCAGTAGGAGCTCTCGTCCGACGCCAGGAACAGCACCATGTTCGCGATGTCGTCCGCGCTGGCGACCCGCCCGAGCGCCACCTTCTTGCCGATCGGCTCGACCGGCACCGGCATCCCGCCCAGCGCGTTCGACACCATCGGTGTGTCCACCGCTCCGGGGTGCACGGAGTTCACCCGGATTCCGTGCTCCCCGAGCTCCATCGCCGCGACCTTCGTCATGCCCCGGATCGCGAACTTGCTGGACGCGTACGCGACCAGCAGCGGCATCCCGCCCAGCCCCTCGATCGACGAGACGTTGACGATCGACCCGCCGTGTTCGCGCATCAGCGGCACCGCGGTCCGCATGCCCAGGAACGTCCCGAACTGGTTCACCCGGATCACCCGCTCGTAGTCCGCGAGCGTGGTGTCGGCCAACGCCGAGAAGTGCAGCATCCCGGCGTTGTTCACGAGCACGTCGAGCCGCCCGAACCGCTCGCGCACGACGCCGGCCGCCCGCGCCCAGTCTTCCTCCGAGGACACGTCCAGCGGGACGTAGACCGAGTCCAGCGACGCTGCCAGCTTCGCGCCGTCTTCGTCGAGCACGTCGGTCAGCACCACCGAAGCGCCCTCGGCCACGAACCGCCTGGCCGCCGCCGCTCCCTGCCCCCGGGCCGCACCCGTGATCAGCGCGACTTTGCCCGCTAAACGTCCCACGTCAACCTCCCGTAACCGAGGCTCGGCCCGGCGCAGCCCTGCGCTGCACCGCCGAAATCGCCCGTCCGCTGAACACGTCGTCCGGACCGCGGTCGGCGAAGTACTCCCCGAGCGAATCCGCCAGTTCGGAGGCCGTCCACTCCGGCCCGGCCGCGTCGAACTGCGCCGCCACGGTCGGGGGTGCGAGCACCGCTACCATCCCGCCGTGCACGAAGAACACCTGTCCGTTCACCTGCTCCGACGAGGGTGACGCCAGGTACACCACCAACGGCGTCACCTGCGACACGCCCAGCGGGTCGATCCCGGAGGACGGCGCCGGGCCGTACACCGGCTCGGTCATCGCCGTCCGGGCCCGCGGGCAGATCGCGTTGGCGCGCACCCCGTACCGGGACAGGCCCCGCGCCGCCGCCACCGTCAGCGACACGATCCCGGCCTTCGCCGCCGCGTAGTTCGGCTGCGCCACCGCGCCCAGGAACCACGCCTCCGACGTCGTGTTGATCAGCCGCCCGTAGACCGGCGAGCCGATGTCCTTCGACTGCGCACGCCAGTACGCCCCGGCGTTGCGCGACAGCAGGAAATGCCCCCGGAGGTGCACCCGGATCACCAGGTCCCACTCGTCGTCGGACATCGTGAACAACATCCGGTCGCGCACGACCCCGGCGTTGTTCACCACGACGTCCAGCCGCCCGAAGCGCTCCACCGCCGTCGTCACCAGCGATCGGGCCACCGCCGCGTCGGACACGTCACCCTGGACGAAAGCACAGCCGGAGGGAAGTTCGTCCAGAACGTCCGACGGAGCGACGTCGTTGACGACGACGGACGCCCCGGCAGCCGCCAGGGCCGCGGCTTCGGCCCGGCCGAGACCGGACCCGGCGCCGGTCACGATCGCCACCCGGCCGGAGAGGTCGAGATCATCCACAGACCGGCACCCCATCCTGAAACCCGTTACGGTCCACCTGAGCCGCGAACTCGCCGCATATCTAGAACGTGTTCTACGCTAGCGGAGGCGACGGCTCAACGGAAAGAACCGGAACAAGGAGACGCGGATGCAGCTGCGTTACACGCGGGAGCAGCGAGCCCTGGCGGCCGAGTTACGCGCCTACTTCGACACGCTGATGACTCCCGAGCGCCGCGAAGCCCTGGAATCCCTCGACGACGAGAGCGACGGCAGCGCCTACCGCGAGATCGTCCGCCAGCTCGGCAAGGACGGCTGGCTGGTGCTCGGCTGGCCGACCGGGTACGGCGGTCAGGGCCGTTCCCAGCTCGACCAGCTGATCTTCCTCGACGAGGCCGCGCTGGCCGGCGTCCCGATCCCGTTCCTGACGCTCAACACGGTCGGGCCGACGATCATGCGGCACGGCACCGAGGAGCAGAAGCGCGAGTACCTGCCGCGCATCGCCGGCGGGGAGCTGCACTTCGCGATCGGCTACTCCGAACCCGGCGCCGGTACCGACCTCGCGTCGCTGCGCACGAAAGCGGTCCGCGACGGCGACGACTACGTCGTCAACGGTCAGAAAATGTGGACGAGCCTGGTCGGCTACGCCGATTACGTCTGGCTGGCCTGCCGCACCGATCCGGAGGCGGTACGCCACCGCGGGCTGTCGGTCCTCGTCGTCCCGACGGACGCGAAAGGCTTCTCGTGGACGCCGGTGCGCACGATGGCCGGCATCACCACCAGCGCCACCTACTACCAGGACGTCCGCGTTCCGGTCGAGGCGCGGATCGGGGGCGAGAACGAGGGCTGGGCGCTGATCACGAACCAGCTCAACCACGAGCGGATCGCGCTCACCTCGGCGGCGCCGCTCCGCCGGGCGCTGGCCGACGTGCGGGCCTGGGCCGCCGCCACCCCCGGGCGCAACGGCAAACGGCTGCTCGACTCCGAGTGGGTGCAGACCCACCTGGCCCGCGTCCACGCGCACGCCGAGGTGCTGCGCCTGATGAACCTGCGCGCGGCCTGGGAGAAAGATCTGACCGCGGCCGCCGCGAGCGCCACCAAGGTCTACGGCACCGAGCTCTCCACCGAGGCGTACCGCCTGCTCATGGAGGTACTCGGCCCGTCCGCGACCCTTCGCACCGGCTCGCCGGGCGCGGCGATCCACGGCCGGATCGAGCGCGCCCACCGGGCCGCGCTCATCCTCACGTTCGGTGGCGGCACGAACGAGATCCAGCGGGACATCATCGCGGCCGGTGGTCTCCGGCTGCCGGTCGGACGGCGGTAGACGATGGACTTCACCCTCACCGAGGCGCAGACCGAGCTCACCGAGCTCACCCGCCGGATCGTCGGCGACCGGGTCACGACCGCGTCCCTGCAGGCCGCCGAGGAGTCCGGTTCCCGCTACGACCGCGCGCTCTGGGCGGTGCTCGCCGAGACCGGCCTCCTCGACGTCGACGGGCTCGCAGAACAGTGCTCGGTCCTCACCGAGCTCGGCCGCGGCCTCGCCCCGGTCCCCTACCTCCCGACGGTGGCCGTCGCCAGGCCCGCGCTGGCCCGGTTCGGCTCCGCCGGACAACGGGAGCGGTGGCTGACCGACGCGGCCGTCCTCACGTTCGCGCTTTCCCATCCGGACGTCCGGCAGCCCGCCGTCGCCGGACAGCCGGGCGGCGGCTGGCGGCTCTCCGGTGAAGTGATCGCGGTCCCGGCCGGCCCGATCGCCGACGCACTGCTGGTAGAGACCGTCGGCGGCGTGTTCGTCGTGACGCCCGGCGACCCCGGCGTGACGATCGAGCGGCAGCCCAGCACCGACCTGGACGACGCCGGGCTCCTGGTGCTGAACGAGGTGGCGTTGCCCGACGACCGCCGCCTGGACGGGGACGACGTGGCCGAGTGGCTGCGGTTGCGGGCCGCGGTGGCGCGGTCGGCGTGGCAGCTGGGGGTGCTGGAGGCGGCCCTGGAGATGACCGCCGAGCACGCCAGGACCCGTCAGCAGTTCGGCCGCCCGATCGGCGCGTTCCAGGCCGTCAGCCAGCGGCTCGCCAACGCCTACGTCGACGTACGGGCGGCCGAGCTGACGCTCTGGGCGGCGATCGACGCGCTGGAGTCGGACGACGACCCGCGGGCCGCGGTGGCGACGGCGAAATTCTGGGCCGCGGAGGCCGGGCACCGGGTCGCGCACACGCTGGTGCACGTCCACGGCGGTACCGGCATCGACGTGTCACACCCGGCCCACCGGTATTTCCTGGCGGCGAAGCGCAGCGAGTTCGAGGGCGGAGGCGCGACGACACAGCTCCTGGAGCTGGGTACGGTGCTCAGCTCGGACTGAGTATTCTCTCCACATGCGGCTGGGGCTGTTCGGCGTCAACACCGACCTCTGCGCGCTGGATCCGCGGGTCGCCGCGGAGGTCGCGGTGGCCGCCGAGCAGTCCGGCTGGGAGAGCGCCTGGACCGGGGAGCACTACGCGCTGCCCGACCCGCCGGTGCCCGCGTCACCGGCGCGGCCCGACACTCCGATCCTCGACCCGTTCGTCGCGCTCGGCCACCTCGCCGGGGTCACGAGCACGCTGCTGCTGGGCACCGGTGTCACGGTCGTGCCGGTGCACCAGCCGGTGATGCTGGCCAAGCAGGTCGCCAGCGTCGACCGCATCAGCAACGGCCGGTTCCTGTTCGGGGTCGGCGTCGGTTACCTCGAGCCGGAGTTCCGTGCGCTCGGCGTCCCGATCTCCGACCGGGGCGCCCGCACCGACGAGTACCTCGACGCACTGGCCGCGCTCTGGACGACGTCGGCGGTGCACGTCGTCGGGCCGCGCGTCGCGATCAGCGGAGTGACCGCGGAGCCCCGGCCGGTCCGGCCGGGCGGGCCGCCGCTGCACGTCGGCGGGGCAGCCCCGGCGGCGCTGCGGCGGACCGTGCTCCGGGCGCACGGCTGGTACGGCTGGGGGGTCGGGCCGGAGCAGACCGCGGCGATCGTCACCCAGCTGGCCGAGCTGGCCGACAACCTCGACCGGCCGCCCGGCCTGGGCCGGCTGGAGATCTCGGTGACCCCGGACGCCCGCACGCCCCTGGACGCCTCGCTGGTGGCCGGCTACGCCGAAGCCGGCGTCGACCGTCTCATCGTGAGTCCCCCGGGGAGGGTGCGCCGCGACCGCGAAGCGCTGCTCCGCTTCGTGCGCGACACCCCCGCGGCGTTGATCTGAACGCGGCGGCAAATCGTTGCTACCGCCCGGTGCGGTAGCAACGATTTCTGGTCAGCGCAGCCGGTCGAGGCGCGCCAGCGTGGCGTCGGCCTCCGCGACCATCTCGGCGATCACGTCCGCGACCGGACGGATCTCCGAGATCCGGCCGATGACCTGTCCGGCCGGCATCGCGACGACCTCCGGGTCGTCGGCGGCGGCGATCCGGCGGTGAGCCTCCCCCACCAGCAGGTTCTGCAGCGGCATCGGCAGCGGATCGGGCGCGTCGGCGGCGGCCCAGGCCTCGGTCCACTTGCTCTTCACCAGCCGGGCCATCTTCCCGGAGTAGATCCGGGCCCGCACGGTGTCCGACGACGACGCCGCGAGCAGCGCCCGCCGCACCGCGGTCTGGTTCGGCAGCCCGAGCGCGTACTCCTCGGTGAGCAGCCAGGTCGAGCCCATCCAGACCCCGGACGCTCCCAGCGACAGCGCCGCCATCAGCTGACGCCCCGACCCGATACCCCCCGCGCCGAGTACGGGGACGGACGAGCCGACCGCGTCCACGATCTCCGGCAGCAGCACCATGCTGCCGATCTCACCGGTGTGTCCGCCGGCCTCCGACCCTTGCGCGACCACGATGTCGACGCCGTCGGCGACCTGCCGCTTCGCGTGGTCGACCCGCCCGGCCAGCGCGGCGACCAGGATCCCGCGCTCGTGCGCCTGCGCGATGACGTCGGCGGGCGGGGACCCGAGTGCGTTCGCGATCAGCGCCGGGCGGTGCTCCAACGCGACCTCGACGTGCGCCCGCGCCACCGAGTGCAGCCACCCGAGCACGCCGTCCTGATCCGGATCGTCGGACGCCGGGAGCGGCGGCACCCCCAGTTCGTGGAGCGTCTTCTCGACGAAGTCGCGGTGCCCGGCCGGGACCAGCGACTTCAGATCACCGAACGAGCCCTCGGTCGGCGCCTTCATCGGCATCACGACGTCGACGCCGTACGGGCGGCCGTCGGTGTTCTTGTCCATCCAGTCCAGCGCGGCAGCCAGATCGGCCGGGTCGTTGAACCGGACGGCACCGAGGACACCCAGGCCACCGGCCCGGCTGATCGCCGCCGCCACGTGCTCGGACGGCGTGAATCCGACGATCGGGTGCTCGATGCCGAGCCGGTCGCAGAGGTCAGTACGCAAGCTTCCGCTCCTTAGTGGCCTGCCGTCACGGGGAGTTCCTGGGACGGCGGGTTGTCCTCGGTGTGGCGCCGGGCCCCGGTGTAGTCGGCTTTCCCGGTCGCCAGCCGCGGCATCTGGTCCACCCACCAGTACGCGCGGGGCATCTTGTAGCCGGCCAGCTCGATCCGCCCGGCCGCGTCGAGCGTGGCCACGTCGGGCTCCGCGTTCTCGCGCCACTGCACGATCGCGCCGACCTTCCAGCCGAGCCGCTCGTCGGGCACACCGACGACCAGCGCGTCGTAGACGCCCGGATGCGACTTCAGCGCGCCCTCGACCTCTTCCGGATAGACCTTCTCGCCGCCGGTGTTGATGCACGTGTTGCCCCGGCCGAGCAGCAGGAACGTGCCGTCGGCCTCGGGGATCGCGAAGTCGCCGGGCACGGTGTAGCGCTTGCCGTCGACCACCGCGAACAGCGCCGCGGTCTTCTCCGGGTCCTTGTAGTAGCCCTGCGGGAGATACCCGCCCCGGGCCAGCCGGCCGACCTGTCCGGAGCCGGGCTCGATCTTCCGGTTGTACTCGTCGATGACGATCGTCTCCCGGCTCGAGTTCACCCGGGGGCCGCGCGGTTCGATGTTGTCCTTGCTGATCGCGCCGATCCCGCTGAACCCGGTCTCGGACGACCCGACCGCTTCGGTCAGGAACACGTTCGGGAACGTGTCGAGGTACTCGCGTTTGACCCCCGGCGACATCAGCGCCGCCGTCGTCGAGATCGCGAGCAGCGACGACGGGTCGTACTTGCCGCCGTCCGGCGGGCCCTCGCGGTAGGCCTCCAATAACGGCCGGGCCATCGCGTCACCGACGATCGCCAGGACGTTGATGCCCTCGTCGGTGATCGCGCGCCAGATGTCGTGCGCGTCGAACTTCGGCATCAGCACGATCGTGCCGCCGGTGAACAGGGCGCCGTAGAGCGTCCACTGGGCGGCGCCGTGGATGAGCGGTGCGGAGACGAGCCGCACCACCGCGCCCCCGACGCCGCTGCGGGCCTGCTCCCACTCGTCCTCGATCGGCACCCCGGTCATGAAGTCGACGCCGCCCCCGAGCACCCGCCAGATGTCCTCGTGGTGCCACATCACGCCCTTGGGGCGGCCGGTCGTCCCGCCGGTGTAGATGATGAAGAGGTCGTGCGGATCGCGCTCGGCGAAGTCGCGCTCCGGCGACTCGGCCGCCAGCGCCTCCTCGTAGTCGGCCGCGCCGTCGACGGTGCCCGGCGCCTCGATGCCCGGCGGTGCACCCTCGAACTCGACGACGTGCCGCAGATCGGGGCAGTCGGCCCGAACCGCGGCCACGTTCCCGGCCAGCCCGCGCTGGTAGACGAGCGCGACCGCGTCCGAGTCGCGGAGCACATATCGCAACTCGTTCTCGGTCGAGCGGAAGTTGACGTTGATGACCACGGCGCGGAGCTTGCACACCGCGAGCATCACCTCGGTGGCCTCGACCGTGTTGGACGTGTAGAGCGCCACGTGGTCACCCGGCCCCACACCCTGTCGGGCCAGGTGGTGGGCTAGTTGGTTGGCCCGCCCCTCGTATTCGGCGTAGGTCAGGCGACGGCTCCCGAAGACCAGGGCGACGCGGTCGGGAACAAGGTCGACGGCATGTTCGACGAGGTCTGCCACGGTGAGGACCATGGCACCAAATTAGAACAGGTTATTGTTCCTGACAACGGCCGTTTCCTTGATCAACGGCACACGCCGCTCATAATGTGAACGAACATTCGCGGCGACAGCGAGGTGGCCCGTGGCGAACGACGATTTCCGTCTGGCCGATGTCCCCCGGCAACACGCCCGCGAGCGGGGTGACCATCCCGCGCTCACCCTCGACGACACCACGATCACCTACCGGACGCTCGACGAGCGGACGACCCGCATCGCGAACGCGCTGCGCACGGACGGCGTCCGGCCCGGCGACCGGATCGCGGTGCTCGACAAGGGCTCGATCGAGATCGGGGAGTTGCTGTTCGGCGCAGTGAAGGCCGGTGCGGTCCTGATCCCGCTCAACTGGCGGCTGGCCGAACCCGAGCTCACCGCGGTGCTCGACGACGCCGGCGCGACGATGCTGTTCGCCGGCGAGGAGTTCGCTCCGACGGCCGATCGGGTGGCGGTGGCCGCGGGCACGGTGACCAAGACCGTCCGCCTGGGCAAGGATTACGAGGAGTGGCTCGCCGCCGCCTCGGGCGAGGACGACGGCTACCGGGGCGACCCCGACACGGTCGTGTTCCAGCTCTACACGTCCGGCACCACCGGGCGGCCGAAGGGCGTCCTCACGACGAACCGCACGCTCAGCGTCCTCGAGGACGGCGCGGCGCCCTCCTGGGGTATCGACGCCGACTCGGTGGCGCTGGCCGCGATGCCGCTGTTCCACATCGGAGGCCTGGGCTTCCTGCTGGTCGGTCTCTCGTTCGGCGCCCAGGTGGTGATCGTTCGCGAACTGGTCCCGGCCGCCCTGCTCGACCTCGTCGTCGAGCGCCGGGTGACGAACACGTTCCTGGTGCCGTCGGTCATCGGCATGCTCTGCGACCTGCCCGGCGCGGCCGGACGCGACTACTCGGCGCTCCGCTCGATCGCCTACGGCGCCTCCCCGATCACGCCGGCCCAGCTACGACGAGCCTTGGCGACGTTCGGCCGCCCGCTGTTCCAGCTCTACGGGCTCACCGAGACGCAGGGGGCGATCGTCCAGCTCGACGCCGAAGACCACGACCCGGACGGGCCGCGGGCCCACCTGATGCGGGCCGCCGGCAAGCCGTATCCGTGGGTCGAACTGCGGATCGTCGACCCGGCGACCGGCGCCGAGGCGTCCACCGGCGAGGCGGGCGAGATCCTCGTCCGCAGCGTGGTGAACACGCCCGGCTACCACAACCAGCCCGATGCCACCTCGGCCCTGCTCGACGACGACGGCTGGCTGCACACCGGCGACATCGGCCGCCTGGACGGCGAGGGCTACCTGACGATCAGCGACCGGCTCAAGGACATGATCATCACCGGCGGCGAGAACGTGTACCCGGTCGAGGTCGAGGCCGTACTCGCCGACCATCCGGACGTCGCCGGGGTCGCCGTGGTCGGGCGTGCGGACCCGCGGTGGGGCGAGGCGGTGACGGCGGTCGTCGTACCCCGGCCCGGGAGCGCGCTGACCGCCGACGACCTGATCGGGTTCGCCCGGCCGCGACTGGCCGGGTACAAACTGCCGAAGTACGTGGACTTCGTGGAGGCGCTACCGCTCGGCCCGACCGGCAAGGTGTTGAAGCGGGAACTGCGCGCCGAGTACCGGAAGGGCGCGACCCACCGCTAGGCGAGGTGCTCTTCGATGGCCCTGGCCAGGCCGACCGCGCCGGCCCGGACCTCCTTGTCGTAGCCGATGAACATCTTGTTGGCCAGCGGCACGGCCCAGGCCATCCGGGACGCGATGTTGTAGACCCGGTAGGTCAGCAGCGTGGTGCCGTTCTCCGGGGTGGCAGACAGCTCACCCCGGTACCACCAGTGGCCCTGGAACCCGACGACGCCGTCCCGGTGGTCGACGTCGATGTACTGGTAGGCGGTGGCGACCTCCCGGCCGCCCTTGCCGAGGAACGCGTCGAGCGCCCACCCCTGGTCGAGGAGCGGCTGCACCCGGGTGATCGGCGCGGCCACCGTTTCTGAAGCCTCGAAGAGCAGTTTCATCGTTGATCCCCTCCCGGGACCAGCGTCGCACTCCCCCGCTACCGCGCTGCCCCCACGTCGGCCTCGACCAGGGAACCGAGAGCACGGACCTCGGCCACCGTGCGGCAGCCGACGAGCAGCATCGTGACGCCGGCCGCCTCGCGGCGGGCGATCCCGGCGCGGACGTGCTCGGCGTCACCGACGATCGACAGCTCGTCGACGAGCTCGTCCGGCACCGCGGCGACGGCCTCGGCGCGCTTTCCGGCCTGGAAGAGCGCCGTGATCTCGGCGACGGCCTCCTCGAAGCCGGCCCGCGCGATCAGGTCGGCGTGGAAGTTCATCCCGGGCGCGCCCATGCCCCCGATGTAATGCGCGAGCACGGGTTTCTGGGCGTCGAGAGCCGACCGGCGGTCGTCGGTGACCGTCACCTGGCAGGTCGAGATGATCTCGAAGTCGTCCTTCCGGCGGCGGGCGCCGGGGCGGGCGAAGCCCTCGGCGAGCCACTCGTCGTAGAGCGGGGCCAGGCGGGGCGAGTAGAAGATCGGCAGCCACCCGTCGGCGATCTCGGCGGTGAGCGCCACGTTCTTCGGGCCCTCCGCGCCGAGCATGATCGGCAGGTCGGCGCGGAGCGGGTGGGTGATCGGGCGGAGCGGCTTGCCGAGGCCGAGCGCGCCGGGGCCGGTGTAGGGCAGCGGGTAGTGCGGGCCGTCGTTGGTGACCGGGGCTTCGCGGGCCAGGATGTCGCGGACGATTTGCACGTACTCGCGGGTGCGGGCCAGCGGCTTGCCGAACGGCCGGCCGTACCAGCCCTCGACGACCTGCGGGCCCGACACGCCCAGGCCGAGCAGGAAGCGGCCGCCGGAGAGGTGGTCGAGCGTGAGCGCGTGCATCGCGCACGCGGCCGGGGTCCGGGCCGAGAGCTGCACGACCGACGTGCCCAGCCGGAGCCGCTGCGTCGCCGCACCCCACCACGCCAACGGCGTGAACGCGTCCGACCCCCACGCCTCCGCCGTGAACACCGCGTCGAACCCCACCGCCTCAGCCGCCGCCACCAGCTCCGGCGCATCAGCCGGCGGCCCCGCCCCCCAATACCCGAGTTGAAGCCCGAGTTGCATGCTGAACCTCCCGTGCAGCGCGCGGCAGCGCCTTTGGTTCTGACCTGGAGCCCACTTACGCGTAGCGGACGGGCAGGTGCTTGATTCCGTTGATCCAGCCCGAGCGCAGGCGGGCGGGTTCGCCGACTTTCTGGATGTCGGGCATCGCGTCGGCGATCGCGTTGAAGATCAGGTCGATCTCCAGTCGAGCCAGGTTCGCGCCGATGCAGTAGTGCGTGCCGCTGCCCCCGAACCCGAGATGCGGATTCGGGCTGCGCAGGATGTCGAACTTCTCCGGCTCCTGGAACACCGCCGTGTCCTGGTTCGCCGAACTGTAGAACATCACGACCCGCTGACCCGCCTTGATCGCCTGGCCACCGAGCTCGGTGTCCTGCGTCGCGGTGCGCTGGAACGCGATGATCGGCGTCGCCCACCGCACGATCTCGTCCGGTGCGGTCTTCGGCCGTTGCTGCTTGTACAGCTCCCACTGATCGGGGTGATCGAGGAACGCGTTCATCCCGTGGGTGATCGCGTTGCGCGTCGTCTCGTTCCCGGCCACGGCCAGAATGAGGACGAAGAACCCGAACTCGTCGTCGGAGAGGCCGCTCTCGCCCTCCTGGGCGTTGAGCAGCGTCGTCACCAGGTCGTCGGCCGGGCACTTCCGCCGTTCCTCGGCCATCCCCATCGCGTACCCGAGCATGTTGGCCGACGCCAGGTTGGACGCCTCCGTCGCGAGCTCGTCGTCGTCGGACCCGATCATCTGGTTCGACCACTCGAAGACCTTGTGCCGGTCTTCCTGGGGGACGCCGAGCAGGCTGGCGATCGCCTGCAACGGCAGTTCGACCGCCACGTCGCTGACGAAGTCGCCGTCGCCCTTCTCGACGGCCTCGTCGACGATCTGCCTGGCCCGCCGGGTCAGCTCGTCGCGCAGGCTGTTCACCGCCCGCGGCGTGAACATCCGGGACACGATCGAGCGCTGCGCGGTGTGCTTGGGCGGGTCCATGTTCAGCAGGATCAACGACTGCATGTCGATGGCGTCGCGCGTCATGTCCGGGCCGAACCGGACGATCGCGGTGTTCGTGGTGCTGGAGAACACCGACGGGTTGCGCGAGATGTCGACGATGTCGGCGTGGCGGGTGACCACCCAGTACCCGTCGTCGTCGAAGCCCGCCGCGTGGAATTCCGTCGAGTTCCACCAGACCGGCGCCACCCGGCGCAGCTCCGCGAAGTCGTCCAGCGGGACGCCGTCCGCGTAGGTGTCGGGGTCGGTGTAATCGATGCCGACGGGGATGTCGGGTGCAGTCATTGCGGCGACCTCCGAGACGGGTGGCCAGAGACAAATGGAACCTGTTCTAATTACGGGACGGTACACCCGAACTCGAGGAGTGCGCATGGGAAGTCCGGTCATCGTCTCGGCCGTGCGGACGCCGATCGGGCGTCGTCGCGGGCAACTGTCCGGCCTCTACCCGGCCGAACTGCTCGGGGTCGCCCAGCGGGCCGCCGTCGAGCGGGCGGGCGTGCCGGCCGCCGACGTCGAGCAGGTGATCGGTGGATGCGTCACCCAGGCCGGCGAGCAGGCCGGCAACGTCACCCGGGTGGCCTGGCTGCACGCCGGGCTGCCGGAGCAGGCCGGCTGCACGACGATCGACGCGCAGTGCGGCTCGGCCCAGCAGGCGACGCACCTGATCGCCGCGCTGATCGCCGCGGACGTGATCACCGCGGGCATCGGGTGCGGGGTGGAGGGCATGACCCGGCAGCCGCTGGGCAGCAACGTCTCCGAGGGCCACACGCCGAAACCGTCGACGTGGAACATCGACCTGCCGAACCAGTACGGCGCCGCCGAGCGCATCGCGACCCGCCGTGGTCTGACCAGGGACGACACCGACGCGTTCGGCGTCCGGTCGCAGACGCTCGCGGCCGCGGCCTGGGCCGACGGCCGGTTCGACCGCGAGGTCGTGCCGGTGGAACTGCCCGACGGCACGGTCGTCCGTCGCGACGAGGGCCTGCGGGCGACCACGCTGGAGGGGCTCGGCGCGCTCAAGCCGGTGCTCGACGGTGGGGTGCACACCGCGGGCACGTCGTCGCAGATCTCCGACGGCGCGGCCGCACTGCTGCTGATGGACGCGTCCGCGGCGGCCGACCGGGGCCTGACCCCCCGGGCCCGCATCGTCGCCCAGTGCCTGGTCGGCGCCGAGACGTTCTACCACCTCGACGGCCCGGTGCAGGCCACCGCGAAAGTGCTGGCCAACGCCGGTATGAAGATTGGCGACATCGACGTGTTCGAGGTGAACGAGGCCTTCGCGTCGGTACCCCTGTCGTGGATGTCCGTCCACTCGCCCGACGTCGACCGGGTGAACGTCAACGGCGGAGCGATCGCCCTGGGCCACCCGGTCGGCTCCACCGGCGCCCGCCTGCTGACGACCGCACTGCACGAGCTCGAACGCCGGGACGCCGAAACCGCCCTGGTCACCATGTGCGCCGGCGGTGCACTGGCCACCGCGACGATCCTCACCCGCGTGTGACGGCCCCGGCCATCCGGTCGCGCAGCAACGCGTGCCGGAACTGGTAGACGCCACCGGCGCGGCGCAGGACGCTGCGCCGGTGGGCGTCCTCGAGGAACTCCATGATCCGGAACGGCAGCCGGCCGGTGACCACCAGCCACACCCGCGCCAGCTGGTACCGGCCCCAGGCGACCTGCAGCAGGCCGATCAGCACCGTCGCCAGACAGATCTCGACCGCCACCGGCAGGACGCGCGACGCCGGCAGGTACCCGAGCAGTACCGCCGAGATCAGGCCCGCGATCGCGATGCCGACGACCGTGACGCGGGTGAACGCCGCCTGGCGTCCCTCGACCAGCGTCCGCCGGGGCGTCGTGTCCCGGATCTTCGCGTCCGAATCCCAGAACGTGGTGAACTCGGCCGCCACGCCGGTCAGCACCACACCCACCGACGGCGGGAACAGGCCGGCCAGCGGAGCGTCCGCGTAGGCCCAGCAGACCGCCACCGAGACGGTGGCGTACCCGAGCAACTGGGCCAGCCGGACCGGACGCCGGCTCCGGCCGGCCACCGAGAGCGCGCGCCGGATCCGGGTGCCGGCCGAGTCGGGGGACTGCCATTTGATCTGCACCTTCGGGCCCGCGGGCCCGGGATTGAAGCCGTGCGCGGTCACCACGAAGATCGTCCCGACGCCGACCGCGGCGACCAGGAAGCTCGGGACCGCCGCACCGGTCTGCGCCTGCAGCAGCCCGGCGAGGCCGGCGAACACCGCCGCCGCCACCAGGCCGAAGAACGCCGACGGGCACAGGTCGGCGAAGCCCCACCAGGCGATGTCGTGGGCGTCGTCGCGGACGAGTTTCCGGGCCAGGCGGCGTAACCACCGCCGTGCCCCGTCCCGGCCCGATCCGCTGCGGTAGGTGACGTCCACGAAGCGGTCGAGCAGGAGCAGCCGCATGCCGTCGGGCTCGGTGACCGGCACGAGTTCGAGCGGGCTGGCGTCGGAGTTCAGGCTCGAGTACGCGTCCCGGGCCAGCGAGATCCAGAGCGGACGGTCGAGTGCCAGCGCGATGCCCGGGTTCTCCTCCAGCGCGGCCGACCAGTCGGCCGCGCGACCCGGCGGCAGCGCCCGCGCGAGATGCTTCTCGACGACGCCGCCGGCCAGCGCCGGGATGCTCAGCACCAGCGCGCTCGCCAGCACGCCCCGGCGGCCGTCCGCGAACGTCTCGAGGTACTCGTCCATCCGGCTGGTGACGACGATCCGGGCGTGCGAGTGGTTGATCACGGTCACGGCCTCGGCGCGGTCCTGGTCCGGCATCTCGTCGAGTGCGTCGAGCAAGTAGATCAGACCCTCCGCGGGCAGGCCGGCGGCGCCGCGCGGGATCCAGCCGTAGTCCTCGCGCAGCATCCGGAGCGTCCACTCGTCGAAGCTCTCGTCGGCGGGCGTCCACGAGGTCAGGCGCAGCACCACCGCGATCGGGCCACCCCGCGCCCGTTCGCGCAGCATCCGGACCGCGACGCGGATCAGCAGCGCGGTCTTGCCCGACCCCGGCTCACCGAGGATCACCAGCCGTCCCCGCACGTCCGGGCCCTCGAGGAACGTCCGGACGGCCTCGGTCGCGTCCCGGTCGGGGAAGACGTCGGGTGGTTCGTCCAGCCCGTCGGACCGGATGTTCCGCCAGTGGTCGCTCACCGGCTGCCCGACCAGCGCGAGCTCCACCGGGATCGCTTCGGGCGTGTCGAGCAGCCGGTCGTCGATCTCCCGCGTCCACAGGTCCGCGACCGAACGCGCCAGGTCGTCCCCGGGTACGACGGTGACCTCGGGGTCCGCTCGGCGGCGGTCGGAACGCAGCGCGACGAGCAACGCGGCCGCACTCAGCGCCGCGCCGACGACGTTCGCCACCTGGTCGAGCCCGGTCAGCCCCGACCGCCGGAACAACCAGAGCGAAAACCCGGAGCCGACGCCTGCCCCCACCAGCAGGACCGCGCGGCCCACCCACCCGCGTCCGAAGTGCACGGTGCCGATTATGGCTGGTCAGACACCGGTGAATCCGGGTTATGGACGGACCGTCAGCCGGGTGCGCACGTACCCCGCCAGCACCAGCGCGATCCACGCCAGCGCATGGACGCTCAGCAGCACCACGCCGAGGACCGAGCCGTCGTTCGCGGCCCGGACCGTCGCGGTCAGCCGGGGCACCAGCCAGCCGAGCGGATCCACCGAACCCGACCCCAGTGCCAGCACCAGCACGACGCCGACGACCAGCGTCAGCGTAGCCCGGCCGAGGTCGGGCGCGGTCGCCCGGGACGCCCAGGCCCCGATCGCCAGCCCGACGAGCGCGCTCAGCCCGTGGATCCACAGCCCGAACACCAGGCCCACGACCGACCCGGGGTTCTTGATCGCGCCGATGACCTGTGGCAACGCCAGCGCGACGACGATCGTCAGCACGGCCGGGGTGAGCGCGGCCAGCAGCCCGGCCAGCACCTCGCGGAACAGCCCGCCGACCGCCACACCGGCCAGCAGCCGTTGCCCGTCGGGCTCCGCGTCCAGCACTAGTTTCACCTGCCAGGCGAACACCGGCAGCAGCACCAGCGCCGACGTGCCGTACGCCTCGATGCTCGGTGCGGCGCCGCCCGCGTGGAGGATCGCCAGCAATGCGAACAACGCGATCCAGGGTGCCAGCGCCCGCCGCGTCCGCGCGAATCCGTTGACCCGGCTCCAGGCCAGCCGCCCGACCCGCCGGGCCGGCGACGCCACATCCGTACTCACCCGACCGCCTCGGCCGGGCGCACCGATCGCACCGTATGGCCCTCCGCCCGCAACGACGCCACCACCGCCGCGACCTCCCCCGCGTCCACCACGACCTCGATCACCTGGGGCTCGGCCGCGACGGCCAGCACCGTCAGCCGCCCGTCGGTGATCCGCCACTCGGCGTCCGGACGCAACCCGGCGAGCTCACCGCGGTGATCGGACACCACGCACACGCCACCGGCGTCGATCACCTCGTGCACCAGCGCGGGCAACTCGGAGCGGGTGGCCGCGTCCAGCCCCTCCCAGGGCTCGTCCAGCACGAGCAGCCCTGGCCGCACCAGCAGCGCCTGCACCAGACCGACCTTCTGCGCGGTGCCCTTGGAGAGCTCGGAGAGCCGGGTGTCGAGGAACGGCGTCAGGTACAGGCGTTCGGCCCAGGCCTCGATCGCCGCGGCGCCGACCACGACACCCCGGATCCGGCCCGCGGTGTTCAGGTACTGCCGCACCGTCCAGGCCTGCTCGGCCGGGAACCGTTCCGGGACCCAGCCCACCACCGCCGGCCGGCCGACGACCTCGCCCCGGCTCGCGGGCAGCACCCCGGCCAGCACACGCAGCAGCGTCGTCTTCCCGGCGCCGTTACGGCCGGTCACCGCGGTCACGGTGCCCCCGGGAAGCATGCCGTTGACCCCGGACAGCACCCACGGACCGCGCCGCCCGAACCGCACGGAGACGTTCTGCAGCACCAGACCGGTCACGGAAAGCGATCGTACGGCGTCAGATCCAGTCGTCGGGTTCCGGCCAGCCGTACCAGGGCTCCGGATCGGACGTCGCCGTGTACCGGCCCCGGTGGAACAGCAGCGGTGCCCGCCCGGCGCCGGGCGCCTGCAACGTGTCGACCCGCCCGACGACCACGTGGTGATCGCCGCCCGGGTACACCGCGTCCACAGTGCAGTCGACCCAGGCCAGCACGCCGTCGAGTACCGGCGCACCGGACGGGGCCGCACTCCACTTCACGACGTCGAACTTGTCTTCGCGCCGGGCGCCGAACACCGCGCTCACCTCGGCCTGGTCGGCCGCCAGCACGTTGACGCAGAACGTCCCGGCCCGCGCGATCACCGGCCAGGTCCGCGACGAGGCTCCCGGGCAGAACACGACCAGTGGCGGGTCCAGCGACAGCGCCGCGAACGACTGGCACGCGAACCCGGCCGGCTCGCCGCCGAGACACGCCGTCACCACGGTCACACCGGTGCAGAACTGGCCGAGCACCGACCGGAACGTGCCCGGGTCAATTCGTGAATCCGACACTGAAGTCGTGCCCCCAGAGGCTCACCGCGGTGCTCTCCCGAGCCACCCAGTCCGTGTCGTCCACCTCGCGCCCGCCGGTGCCGAACTCCACGTCGAAGCCACCCGGCGTCTTCATGTAGAACGACAGCATCAGGTCGTTGACGTGCCGCCCGAGCGTGGCCGACATCGGTACCTTCTGCCGCCGGGCCCGGTCGAGCGCGAGCCCCACGTCGTCGGTATCTTCCACCTCGACCATCAGGTGCACGATGCCGGACGGCGTCGGCATCGGCAGGAACGCCAGGCTGTGGTGCCGCGGGTTGCAGCCGAAGAACCGCAGCCAGGCCGGTGGCCCGTCGGCGGGGCGGCCGACCGCCACCGCGGGTAGCCGCATCGAGTCGCGCAGCTTGAAGCCCAGCACGTCCCGGTAGAAGTGCAGCGCCTCGGCGTCGTCGCGGGTGGACAGTACGACGTGGCCGAGGCCCTGCTCACCGGTGACGAACCGGTGCCCGTACGGCGAAACCACCCGCCGGTGCTGTAGTGCGACCCCGCTGAAGACCTCCTGGATGTTCCCGGAGGGATCCTCGAACAGGATCAGCCCGGTCACCTTCCGCGATGCCATCTGCTCGGGCGTGCCCGACTTCCACGGCACCCCGGCCGCGTCGAGCCGGGCCTCGATCTCCCGCAGGCCCTCCTCGTTCGCGGTCTCCCACCCGGTCACCACCAGCCGATCGGCCTCGCCGGCCACGATCACCAGCCGGGCCGGGAAGTCGTCCATCCGGAGGTGCAACTCACCGTCGGGCGCGTCGCGCCCCTCGACCATGCCCAGCACCTTCAGGCCGTACGTCCGCCAGGCCTCCAGGTCCGTGCACTCGATCCGCAGGTACCCGAGCGACTTGATCATTCTAGGAACGCCTCCGTCAGCCGGTTGAATTCGTCGAACTTTTCCACCTGCACCCAGTGACCGCACCGGCTGAAGACATGCAGTTGGACGTCCGGCAGCTGCTTGAGTGCCACCAGCGCGCCGTCCAGCGGATTGACCCGGTCCTCGCGGCCCCAGATCATCAGCGTCGGCTGGGTGACCCGGTGGGCGTCGCGCCAGAGCTGCCCCTCCTCGGGGTGCCGGAAGAACGACATGCCCAGCGCGGTCATCGCGGCCAGCGACGCCGGGTCGCTCGCCACCGCGAACCGCTCGGCGACCAGCTCGTCGGTGATCAGCTTCTGGTCGAACACCAGCGTGCGCAGGAACGCCTTGAGCTTCTCCGGTGTCGGCCCCGGCGGCGCGCCGAACGCACCGAGCCGCTGCACGCCCGCGGTCGGGTCGGCCGAGAACACGTTGAGCCCGAGGCCGCCCGGCGCCATCAGCACGAGCCGCCGCGCCCGCCCGGGATGGTCGAGCGCGAACCTGGTCGAGACCCCGCCGCCGAGCGAGTTGCCCACCAGGTCGACTTCGTCCAGCCCGAGGGCGTCCAGCAGCTCGGTCAGTACGGAAGCGGCGAACGTGAAGTACTGAGGATGCTCGGCGAGTTTCGCCGAGCGTCCGAAACCAGGCATGTCGACGGCGAGGACCCGTGCCGACCGGCACAGGACCGCGAGGTTGCGCCCGAAGTTGCTCCAGGCGGTCGCGCCCGGCCCGCCGCCGTGCAGCAGCACGACCGGCGGCCGGTCTCCGGCCTCACCGGCGTCGTGGTAATGCACCTCCAGCCCGGAGGCGACCGTCACCGTGTGGCTGGTGTTCTCGAACGTGGGGGACGCCGGGAGCTCAGTGGGGCTGGCCATCGTTCAGAACATCCCGTCGGTGACCGGGAGCCCCAGCTCGACCCGCCCGTACATCAGCAGTGCCTTCTCGACGTCGTTGGCGGCGTGCACCCGTGCCGCGTGGGCATCGCGCCAGTACCGCTGGATCGGCGCGACCGTGTTGATCGCCTTGCCGCCCGCACTCTCGAACAGGCTGTCGGTGGCCTCGATCGCCGCCGCGCTGCCGAGCACCTGGTCACGCCGGGCCCGCAACCGGACGTCGACCGGGATCCGGGTCTTGCTGACGGCCAGCGCGTACTCCTCGTTGACGTCGCGCTCGAGCTGGAGCCAGGCGGCGTCGATCGCGGCCGCGGCCTTCGCGACCCGGACCTGCGCGAACGGGTCGTCCTTGGCTTTCTCCCCCAGGTACGAGGCCCGGACGCGGTTACGGGTGTAGCCGACGTAGGCCTCGTAGGCGCCGTCGGCCATGCCGATCAGTGGCGCGGTGATCGCGAACGGGTGGATCGTGCCGTACGGCATCCGGAACAGCGGCCCGTCGTTGACCTCCTGGCCCGGGCACTTGACCTTCATCGTGCTCCGGAACGACAGCGTGCGGTGCTCGGGCACGAACGCGTTCTCGATCACCACGTCGTTGCTGCCGGTGCCGCTCAGGCCGACGGTGTGCCAGACGTCGTCCACCACGTAGTCGGCGCGGGGAACCAGGAACGTACGGAAGTCGGTCGGGGCGCCGTCGGCGCCCATCACCAGTCCTCCGACCAGCACCCAGGTGGCGTGGTCGGAACCGGAGGAGAAGCTCCAGCGGCCGGTGAAGCGGTAGCCGCCGTCGACCGCGGTGGCCCGGCCCTGCGGGGCGTACGAGCTCGAGATCCGGGTGTCGAGGTCTTCGGCCCAGACCTCGCGCTGCGCCTCGTCGGCGAAGAGCCCGACGTGCCAGGGGTGGACGCCGAGCACGGACGCGACCCAGCCGGTCGACCCGCAGGCGCTCGCGATCAGGCGGACCGCGCGGTAGAAGTACAGCGGGTGCGTCTCGTGACCGCCGTAGCGGGCCGGCTGCAGCAGGCGCAGTACGCCGCTCTCCTGCATCGCCTGGATCGACTCGGCCGGTACCCGGCGCTGCGTCTCCGCCTCCGAGGCACGCTCGTTCAGCGCGGGCAGGATGTCGCGGACCGCGTCCAGCACCTTCTCGCCGACGCTGCTCTGCTCGGTCGGTTGGACCATCGCTGCGTTCTCCGTCCGTCGGGTGCGGCCTAGTCTAGAACAGGTTCTAAACTATAACGTGTTCTACACTAAGGCCCGACAGACCGGGAGGTTCGGCATGACGCTGACGAGCTCCGACGGTGACGTCCGGACGATCGACACCGGGAAGCCGCCCGCACGCTACGCACGGGGATGGCACTGCCTGGGGTTGGCGGAGACGTTCCGCGACGGCGCACCGCACGCGGTGCACGTGTTCGGCACCAAGCTCGTCGTCTTCGCCGACAGCGCGGGGGCGTTGCACGTCCTCGACGGGTACTGCCGGCACATGGGCGGCGACCTCACCCAGGGCACGATCAAGGGCGACGAGGTGGCCTGCCCGTTCCACGACTGGCGCTGGGGCGGCAACGGCCGGTGCGTCAGCATTCCCTATGCCCGCCGGGTGCCGCCGCGAGCGCGCACACGCACCTGGCTGACGCTCGAGCGCAACGAGCAGCTGTTCGTCTACCACGACCCGGAGGGCAATCCCCCGCCGCCGGGGGTCGACATCCCCGCGATTCTCCCCGCGTCCGAGCGGGCCCAGTGGAGCGCCTGGACCTGGGATTCGATCCTGGTCGAGGGGGCCAACTGCCGGGAGATCATCGACAACGTCGTCGACATGGCGCACTTCTTCTACGTCCACCACGCGTTCCCGGTGTTCTTCAAGAACGTGTTCGAGGGCCACATCGCGAGCCAGTACCTGCACTCGCGGGCGCGGGCCGACACCGGTCTCGGCGCCGGGAGCGACCCCGGCGACCTGCTCAAGTCCGAGGCGTCGTACTACGGGCCGTCGTACATGATCGACTACCTGAAGAACGAGATGGCCAACGGCTTCACGCTCGACACGATCCTCATCAACTGCCACTACCCGGTCTCGCCGACATCGTTCCGGCTGCAGTGGGGCCTGATGGTCAAGAACATCCCCGGCGTGGACGAGGTGACGTCGAACAAGATCGCCCGGAAGCTCACGAAGAGCTACGGTGTCGGTTTCCTCCAGGACGTCGAGATCTGGCGGAACAAGTCGGCGATGGACAACCCGCTGCTCTGCGAGGAGGACGGGCCGGTCTACCAGCTGCGCCGCTGGTACGAGCAGTTCTACGTCGACGCCGCCGACGTCACCGGCGACATGGTGGCCCGGTTCGAGTTCGAGGTCGACACCACGCGGGCGGTCGAGACGTGGGAGGCCGAGGTGGCGGAGAACCTGGCCCGTTCCGCCGGGGAGTCATGACGCGCGTGCTCGACACTCACCGCGAGGAGCAACTGCACAGCGGGTTCCGGCCGGTGGCGTGCGCCGCCTGCACGACGACCGTGCTGGTGAGGCGGTCGTCGGAGCAGCAGACGTCGATCCAGTGGCCGGCGTCGGCGGCCTGCCCGTCGCTGCTCGACCGGGACGCCCACGGGGCCCCGGTGGTGCGGTGCGCGGCGCTGATGGGCGCCATCGGTGCCGCGGCGAACCGGGGCGAGCTTCCGCCGGAGCGTTCGTGACGTCGTACTCGCTGCGGGTCGCTTCGGTGATCCCGGAGACCGCGGACGCGCGCTCGTTCGTGCTGGACGTCCCACCGGAGCTGGCCGACGTGTTCGCGCACGAGCCGGGGCAGTTCCTGACCGTGCGGGCGGCGTCGGTGGCCCGGTGCTATTCGCTGTGCAACGCGCCCGGCTCGCCGCTGACGATCACCGTGAAGCGGACCGTCGACGGGTTCGGGTCGGTGTGGATGTGCTCGTCGGTCTCGGAAGGTGACCTGCTCGAGGTGTTGCCGCCGGCCGGCCGGTTCTCGCCGCGGTCGTTGGACGGTGAGTTCTTGCTGGTGGCCGCCGGGAGCGGCATCACGCCGGTGCTGGGGATCCTGCGCACGGTGCTGACCGCCGGGACCGGCCGGGTGACGTTGTTCTACGCGAACCGGGACGAGCGGTCGGTGATCTTCGCCGGGGTGCTGCGCGCACTGGCCGCGGAATACCCGGACCGGCTGCGGGTGGTGCACTGGCTGGAGTCGGTGAGCGGGCTGCCGTCAGTGGCCGGTATCGGGCCGCTGCTCTCGCCGTTCACCGGGCCCTCGGTGGAGGCGTTCCTGTGCGGGCCGGCGCCGTTCATGGCCGCGGTCGAGGAGGCGCTGCGGTCGTCGGAAGTGGCGCGCGTGCACGTCGAGCGGTTCCAGTCGCTGTCGGAGGACCCGTTCGCCTCGGTCGCGTCGGCTCCCCCGTCGGTCGCCGACGGTTTTCCGCTCGACGTCCAGATCGACGGGACGACGCACTCGCTGGTGTGGCCGCCCGAGCGTCGGATGCTCGACGTGCTGGTCGAGCACGGCCTGTCGGCGCCGTCGTCGTGCCGCGAGGGGCGCTGCGGTGCCTGCACGTGCCGTCTGGAGGACGGCGAGGTCGAGATGGTGAACAACGAGGTCCTGGACGCGACCGATCTGTCGGAGGGCTACGTGCTGGCGTGCCAGTCGCTGCCGAAGGCGGGGCCGTTCCGGGTGTCGTACGACTGAGGGACGCCCCGTCCCGGCCGGCGCAGCTGGATTCCCGGCTTCTCCTGGGAAGGTCAGGACGCCCGGCGACCCAGACGGAAGCGCCAGCCGATCCGGTCGTTGCTGAGCCACTCGTACACGTTCAACACGATCACCACCACCGCCAGCAGCGCCAGGCCTGCCAGCGCCGGTATCAGCGGCAACACCGGCGTCGCGGCCAGCGCCACCACGCCCGCGGTCACCCGGGTCGTGGAGAGCAGCCGGAACATCCGCCAGCGGGTGTACCCGAACGAGAGCAGGTACAGGGCCACCCCGCCGCCGAGCAGGTACGCATACCCGGGGCTCAGCTCTTCGGTGGGATGCGCGACCGCCTCGTGCAGACCCACCGCTACCAGGATGATCGCCGCGATGAACGAGAGGTGCCCGTACGAGAGCACGGTCCGGGCGATGTCGAGCTGCGCCTCCGCGGTCGCCAGCGCGTGCCGCACGGCGTCCGCGGCGAAGTGGAAGTACACCCACCACAAGGCGCAGGCCAGCACGAACGCCCCGGCCACGGCCGCACCGGTGGCGAGGTCGAGCCGGTGCTCCTCGGCGGACTCGCCGATCACGACCACGGACTCGCCGAGCGCGATGAGCACGAACAGCCCGAACCGCTCGGCCAGGTGAGCCGCGACGAAGTGGTTGGAGGCCAGCCGGGAGCGCAGCAGCCGCGGCGCGGCCAGGTCGGCCACTGCGGCCACGGCCCACAGCGCCGTGCGGCCGTCCGGCGGCAGGACCGCACCCACCACGAGCAGCGGCGCGGTCACCACCAGGCTGACGAGGTACGGGCTGACGATCGGATGCTCCGGCCCGCTGAACGACACGGCGGCCAGCACGAGCCGCCCCACCCAGTAGGCACCGGCGAACAGCAGCGCGCGCTCGGACGAGGAGGCGAACACCTCCGGCAGCGCCAGCGCCATGAACAGTGCGACCAGCGCCACTGCGAACAGCGCGAGCCGCATGAGCGGCCGGGTCACGTCCCGATGGTTGGTCTGGATCGCCGCGCCCACCCAGAGCCAGTACACCGGCACGAACGCGACCAGCGCCTGGAGCAGCCCGAGCGCGGTGTGGTCGACGCCGAGCAGCAACGAGATCCGCGTCACCGCGTAGATGAAGACCAGATCGAAGAACAGTTCCGCCCAGCTGACACGTTTCTCCGGCACACGCAGACCCTAGGGCGTACGAACCACCGGCCCGCAGCGAGCGGTCACGGCTTGGCTCCGATCCCGCCCCACATCGCCACCTCGGCCGGCGTCGGCCGTAGCGCCTCAGGCGGCCCCGCCGGCTCAGACGACCCCGCCGGCTCGGACGGCTCGGACGGCTGCCAGTCCGAGATCGACACCAGCCCCGGCGGCACCAGCGACAACCCGTCGAAGAACCGCGACACCTCCGCGTGCGACCGGAACTGCCCCGGCGTCGACGCCATGATCGGCGCCATCGCCTCCAGTTCCGCCGGCGTCTGGTGGTCGACGGTCCCGTGCGTCAGGGCGAGGTAACTCCCCGGCGCCAGCGCGTCGACGAGTTCCGCCACGTGCGCGTACGGCGAATCACGGTCCTCCACGAAGTGCAGCACCGACAGCAGCAGCAGCCCGACCGGCCGGTCGAAGTCCAGCGGCGCCCGCGACAGGATCGACGACGGCGACCGCAGGTCTCCCTCGAGGTACGTCGTCCGCCGCGTCATCAGCGGCGACGCGTACCGGAGCACGATCGGATCGTTGTCGACGTAGACGACGGCGGAGTCCGGCGCGACCTCGTGCACGTTCCCGGCACCCGGAATCCCGGTGCCGACGTCGAGGAACTGCCGGATCCCGGCCGCGTGCAGCCACGACACGGCCCGCCGCAGGAACTTCCGGTTCTCCACCGCGGCCGTCCGCGTCCGTGGGAACGCCGCCGCGATCGCGTCACCCGACGCCCGGTCGGCCGCGAAGTTCACGGTCCCGCCGAGCCAGTAGTCGTACCGCCGCGCCGGATGCGCCACCGACGTGTCGATCCCTGCCGGCCCCTGGTCCTCGGAAGTCACAGCGCCTTTTTATAGGGCACCGGCGGCATCCAGAGCAGCGAGGTACCCGAACGTCATCGCCGGGCCCAGCGTCGCGCCCGGGCCGGCGTACGTCCGGCCCATCACCAGCGCGCTGGAGTTGCCGGCCGCGTACAGCCCCGGGATCACCGAGCCGTCGGCCCGCATCACCCGCGCCCGCGCGTCGGTGACCAGCCCGCCCTTCGTCCCCAGGTCACCCGGGACGATCTTCACCGCGTGGAAGGGCGCCTTCGACAGCGTCGCCAGGCACGGGTTCGGGCGCACCCGCGGATCCCCGTAGTACCGGTCGTAGGCCGAGTCACCGCGCCCGAAGTCCAGGTCCTTCCCCGAGACCGCGAACCCGTTGAACCGTTCCACGGTCGCGTCCAGCGCGGACGCCGGCACGCCGATCTTCTCCGCCAGCCCGGCCAGCGTCGACGACTTCGCCGCGACCCCGGCCCGGTACCACGAGGACGGCAACGGCTGCCGCGGCCCGCGCGCGGCGAACAGGTAACGGTCGCGATACCGCTGGTCGAACACCAGCCAGGACGGCACCTTCGGCTCCCGCGCCTCGTACATCGCGTGGACCGCGTCCACGTACGGCGCGGCCTCGTTCACGAACCGGCGGCCGTCGAGGTCGACCAGCAGGCATCCCGGCAGCGTCCGCTCGGCCAGCAGGAAGTACGGCCCGCGCGGTAGCGGCACCGACGGGCCCCACCAGGCGTCGTCCATCAGCCGGACGTCCGCGCCCAGGTCCTGCGCGACCCGGATCCCGTCGCCGGTGTTCGCTTCCGCGCCCACCGTCCACTCGGTGCCAATCGGTTCCTTCTGGTACCGCTTGCGCATCGCGTCGTCGCGCTCGAACCCGCCGGAGGTCAGCAGGACGCCTCGCGACGCCAACAGCACCTCCGGCTCGGCCCCGCGTACCGCCACCCGCACGCCGGTGACCCGTCCGCCGTCCACGACCAGCTCGGTCAGCGGCGTCGACAGCCAGACCGGCACGTCACGAACGGCCAGACCGGCACGCAGCCCGGCGGCCAGGGCCTGGCCCATCGTCAGCAGTTCGCGCCGCCGCAACCGGCTCGCCCAGGCCCGGGCGCCCACCCGTCCGGCGGTCGTCAGCCCCCGCGGGTGCCGCAGCACCAGGTTCAGCCAGCGGAACTCCGCCTGGGTGATCGCCAGCCCCGATTTCGCGGACAGGTACGGCGGCTCCAGCCCCGCCCGCAACCCGCCCAGCACCGAGGACGGCAGCGGCTTGGGCTCGATCGACCGTCCGGCCGGACGTCCGCCCGGTGCTTCCGGGTAGTAGTCGGAGTAGCCGCGGACCCACCCCAGCCGGAGCGGGGTCTCGCGTTCCACGAGCGCGAGCATGTCCGGGCCGTGCCGCAGGTAGGCCTCGCGCAGCGAGGCGAAGTCCTCGTCGTCCGGCCGGGAGGCCACGCCGACGATGTGGTCCAGGTAGGCGCGTGCGGCCTCGGGGGAGTCCTCGACGCCGTCCCGGGCCAGCACGTGGTTGTTCGGGATCCAGACGCCTCCGCCCGACCGGGCGGTCGACCCGCCGAAGTGCGGCGCCTTCTCCACCACGATCGCGCGCAGGCCGGCCGACGCGGCGGTCAGCGCCGCGGCCATCCCGGCCCCACCGGCACCGACGACGACCAGGTCGTAGCTCTCCGACATCGACGCTCCTCCCATTTCTGCAACACGTTATAGTTTGGACCGACCGCACCGCTATGGTGAGAGCCAGGCCCGAAAAAGAACGCGTTCTAGGTCACGGGAAGGAAAACCGGTGCTCGACGCCGAACACCTCGCGGCGGCCGCCGACGCGCTGCGCGACGCCGAGCGCGACCGGGTGGCCATCCCACCGCTGATCAGCACGTACCCCGGTATCGACGTCCACGACGCGTACCGCATCCAGCTGTTCAACATCGAGCGCCGGGAAGCCCCGGTCGTCGGCCACAAGGTCGGCCTCTCGTCCGAGGCGATGCAGCAGATGATGGGCGTCGACGAGCCCGACTACGGCCACCTGCTCGCGGACATGCGCTGCACGGAGGGCCAGCCGGTCGACGCCGGCCGCTACCTGCTCCCCCGGGTCGAGCCCGAGGTCGGCTTCATCCTCGGCGACGACCTGCCCGAAGACTGCACCGAAGCGCAGGCCCTGGCCTCCACCGAGGCGATCGCGCCCGCACTCGAGCTGATCGACAGCCGCATCGTCGACTGGAAGATCGCCCTGCCCGACACGATCGCCGACAATGCGTCCTCGGCCGGGTTCGTCCTCGGAAAGACCCGTCTCGACCCCCGCCGCGTCGACCTCACCACGCTGCCGGTGGTGCTGCACCGCAACCACGACCAGGTCGGCGCCGGGACGTCGGCCGCCGTGCTCGGCAACCCGCTGGTCGCGGTCGCCTGGCTGGCCCGCACCGTGGCGCGGTTCGGCGTCCGGCTGCGCGCCGGTCACGTGGTGCTGCCCGGTTCCTGCACGCGTGCGGTCGACGCCCGCCCCGGCGACACGTTCCGTGCCGAGTTCGGCCCGCTCGGTGCGGTCCACCTCACCTTCGATCCTCCTTCGGACGCTACGCGGCTGAGCGCCGCCGGTCGCCTACCCACTCAGCGAGGTGAGTCGTGAGCACCGCCGCCATCGTCGGGTCCGGGAACATCGGAACCGATCTCATGTACAAACTCCTGCGCGCCGAGAACATCGAGCCGCGCTGGATGATCGGCATCGACCCGGACAGCGAGGGGCTCAAGCGCGCGGCCGACGCCGGGCTCGAGGTCAGCGCGGGTGGCGTCGACTGGCTGCTGGCCCAGGACGAGCGTCCGGATCTGGTTTTCGAAGCGACGTCGGCCTCCGTGCACCGGGCGAACGCACCGCGGTACGCCCAGGCCGGCATCGTCGCGATCGACCTCACGCCGGCGGCCGTCGGTCCGCAGGTGATCCCCCCGGTCAACCTGGGCGACGAGCTGGGCGCGACGAACGTCAACCTGATCACCTGCGGGGGGCAGGCGACGATTCCGATCGTGGCCGCGGTCTCGCGGGCGGCGACCGTGCACTACGCCGAGATCGTCGCGACGGTCGCGTCGCGCTCGGCCGGGCCCGGCACGCGGGCCAACATCGACGAGTTCACCCGGGTGACCAGCCGCGGGCTGGAGACGATCGGCGGAGCCGAGCGCGGCAAGGCGATCATCGTGCTCAACCCGGCCGAGCCACCGATGATCATGCGCGACACGATCTTCTGCGCGGTGCCCTCGTCGTCGGACACCGACGCGATCGCCGCGTCGGTGACCGCGATGGTGGCGGATGTCGCTGCCTACGTGCCCGGGTATCGGCTCTTGAACGACGTGCAGTTCGACGAGGTCGACGGGCAGACCCGGGTGAGCGTGTTCATCGAGGTGGAGGGCGCGGGCGACTTCCTGCCGCCGTACGCCGGGAACCTCGACATCATGACCGCGGCGGCCGCCCGGGTCGGCGCTGAGCTGGCTGCTCGGGAGGTGCCGGCATGATCCGGATCACGGACACGTCGCTGCGGGACGGCTCGCACGCGAAACGGCACCAGTTCACGTCGTCCGAAGTGGCTGCGGTCGTGGCGGCGCTGGACGACGCCGGAGTACCGGTGATCGAGGTGACGCACGGCGACGGGCTGGGCGGCTCGTCGTTCACCTACGGGTTCAGCCACACGCCCGAGCAGGAGCTGATCTCGACGGCCGTGGCGACGGCGAAGCGGGCGAAGATCGCGTTCCTGATGCTGCCGGGCGTCGGTGTGAAGGACGACATCCGGGCGGCGGCTGACAACGGCGCCTCGATCTGCCGGGTCGCGACCCACTGCACCGAGGCCGACGTCTCGATCCAGCACTTCGGGCTCGCCCGCGAGCTGGGGCTGGAGACCGTCGGGTTCCTGATGATGGCGCACTCCCGGCCGCCGGAGGCGCTGGCCAAGCAGGCCCGGATCATGGCTGATGCCGGTTGCCAGTGCGTCTACGTCGTGGACTCGGCAGGCGCGTTGGTGCTGGACCAGGTCGGCGACCGGGTTTCCGCTCTGGTTTCGGAGCTGGGGAACGCGGCGACCGTGGGCTTCCACGGGCACGAGAACCTCGGGCTGGGCGTGGCGAACTCGGTGCTGGCGGTGCGGGCGGGGGCGGCGCAGATCGACGGCTCGACCCGGCGGTTCGGGGCCGGGGCGGGCAACACGCCGGTCGAGGCCTTCGTCGGGGTGTGCGACAAGCTCGGCATCGAGACCGGCATCAACTTCTTCAAGATCGTCGACGCCGCCGAAGACGTGGTGCTGCCGACGATGCCGGAGGAGTGCAAGCTCGACCGGATGGCGCTGATCATGGGGTACGCCGGGGTGTACTCGAGCTTCCTGAAGCACGCGTTCCGGCAGGCCGAGCGGTACGGCGTGTCCGGCGCGGAGATCCTGGTGCGGGCCGGAGCCCGCAAACTCGTCGGCGGCCAGGAAGACCAGCTGATCGACATCGCGCTGGAAATTCAGCGGGAGCAGACCGCGGCGACGAACCAGTCTCCGGTGAGCACGGGCTGACCGCCGATCTCGTCGGCCAGCTGGTCGGCGGTGAGGAACCGCTTGAAGACGTGGTGGCGGGAGCCGTCGTTGAGGATGCGCTCCTGCTGCTGTTCGTTCGGGTGGCCGTCCTGGAGCGCGGTGTCGACGACGACGAGTTCGTTCGCGACCCGGCGGGCCTCGGCCAGGAACGTGGTGCGCTCTCCGGGCGGTAGGTGACCGTAGAAGTGGCCGGTGAAGACCCGGTCGAAGCTCCGGTCGGCGAACGGCAGGTCGAGCGCGTCGCCGCGCATGGCTACGCCGTTCGGAAGGCGCCGCTGGGCCAGGCTCACCATCGAGGGGCTCTGGTCGAGCGCGACGACGTAACCCTGCAGGTGCCGGGTGAGGAACCCGCTGCCGCAGCCGACGTCGAGCGTCCGCACCGGCGGCAGCGCGTGCACGAACCGGCACAGGTCGTCGACCTCGTCGGCCCAGCCCGGGCGGCTCCGGGCCGAGAATCGACCGAGACTCTCGTACCATTCGTCGTATTCCGCGGCGCGTTGGTCGTAGTACGCCGCGGTCCCGGGATCACGAGCGAACGCTGGCACGTGTACCACGATGACGCCGATCGGCTCCGGCGGCAATCGGGGGCCGGACAGTCTCAGGTCCGTTCGTCGGATGCCGATGGGGCCACGGTGGTGTATCGAGCTCCGGCGGACGTCCAGGCCTGGCTGGCGGGACTGCCCTCCCTGGACGAGTTGCGCGCGGAATACCCGTCCGAGTGGGAGGCGGTCGCGCGGGAGGTGGGTGAGGCCGCCGCCGACGGCGAACTGACCTCGTACGCGGCGGCGCTACGCCGTCGGTCCCGGGACGCGCGGCTCGAGGTACGGCGGCAGATGGCGGTGGGCCTCTTGCGTCAGCTCGCCATGTCGGCGGCCACCGGGGTGACGTCGGGCCGGGTGCGGTTCAACCTGCTCAACGGGTGGGTGGCGCAGAAGCTGCTGTTCTCCTCGGGGCTCACGCGGAAGCCGGTGTCGCTCCCGCTGTTCCGGCTGGTGTGGCCGCTGGTGTGGCAGAAGCGGCTGCTGATGCCGCTGGTGCAGAAGAAGGGCATCTACTGCTTCTACTCGCGCGAGCTGATCTCCGGGCTCGCGGACCTGATCGACGGACGGCCGTGCCTGGAGATCGCCGCCGGGGACGGGACGCTCTCGCGACTGTTGCGTTCGGCGGGTGTACCGGTGACCGCCACCGACGACCACAGCTGGTCGCAGGTCTCGTTCGGGGATTCGGTCGAGCGGCTGGACGCGGCCCGGGCGTTGCGGCGGTACCAGCCTTCGGTGGTGCTGTGCTCGTGGCCGCCGGCCGGGAACCCGTTCGAGCGAGCGGTGTTCACCACTGAGAGCGTGCAGCTGTACGTCGTGATCAGCAGCAAACACGAGCACGCCGCGGGCGACTGGGCAGCGTACCGGAAACAGCGGGGCTTTTCGTGGGTTCTCGACCCGGCGTTGAGCGGGCTGGTACTGCCGCCGGAGCTCGATTCGGCGGTGTACGTGTTCCGCCGTGACTGAGTAAAAATGCGTGTTCCGGCGGCGGGCTTCTGCGTACCGTCGGCGGGGTGACAACGCCGGATCATCTGAAACCGTTCGTCGTGAAGACCGCGGTGGCGCAGGCTGCGCGCCTGGGCACTCTGGACTTCTACCACCCGGAATCCTCCGACGGCCAGCGCCCCGCGGTCGTGTTCGTGCACGGCGGGCCGCTGCCGCTCTCGGTGACGCCACGGCCGCGCGACTGGCCGCTCTTCCAGGGGTACGGCTCGCTGGTCGCCGCGCAGGGGCTGGTCGGGGTAGTGGCCGAGCACGGCCTCACCGATCCGACGCGCTATCCGGGCGCGGCCGCCGACGTCGCCGCGGCGGTCGACACGGTGCGCGCCGATCCGCGGGTGGACGCGGACCGGATCGCGCTCTGGTTCTTCTCCGGTGGTGGCCTGATCTCGGCCGAGTGGCTCCGGAAGCCGCCGTCGTGGCTGCGGTGCGTGGCGTTGACGTACCCGGTGCTGGCGGCGCCCCCGGGATGGCCGGTGGATCCCGCGTTCGCGCCGGTGGACGCCGTGACCTCGGCCGG
This sequence comes from Cryptosporangium sp. NPDC051539, assembly GCF_044454545.1. Taxonomy (NCBI): domain Bacteria; kingdom Bacillati; phylum Actinomycetota; class Actinomycetes; order Cryptosporangiales; family Cryptosporangiaceae; genus Cryptosporangium; species Cryptosporangium sp. NPDC051539. The sequence continues at coordinate 420,081 of NZ_JBITDV010000003.1, forward strand.
CTCACTGCCGATCGTGCTGACGCGGGCCGGGCTGGAGCAGCCGGTGGTCGCCGAGGGAGTCGCCGCGTTCGTGGAGGCGGCCGGCCCGGCCCTGCAGATCGTCGACGTCCCGAACGGGCACCACAGCTTCGACGTGCTGGACGACACCGACGAATCCCGCGCGGCCGTCCACCGGGCGGTGGCGGAGGTGACCGCGCTGGTGACCGGCGAGGCCTGAGGCGGCTACGGGTGGGTGAGGATCAGACCGCTGGTCGGAACTCCGGTTCCGGCCGTCACCAGCACGCACTCGGCGCCCGGGACCTGGTTGACGGCGCTTCCGCGGAGCTGACGTACCGCCTCGGCGATTCCGTTCATGCCGTGGATGTACGCCTCACCGAGCTGGCCGCCGTGCGGGTTGGTCGGCAGCGATCCGCCCAGCCCCAGCGCCCCCGAAGCGACGAACTCCGGTGCCTCGCCCCGGCCGCAGAAGCCGAGCTCCTCCAGCTGCATCAGCACGAACGGCGTGAAGTGGTCGTACAAGACCGCCACGTCCACGTCCGACGGAGTCAGGCCGGCTTGCGCCCAGAGCTGACGCCCCACCACGCCGAGTTCCGGCAGGCCGGTGAGATCGTCGCGGTAGTAGCTCGTCATCAGGTACTCGTCGGTGCCGCTCCCCTGCGCGGCGCCCTGGATCGCCACCGGCGCCTGCCGGAGATCCCGCGCCCGTGATGCCGACGTCACCACCAGCGCCACGCCGCCGTCGCTTTCCTGGCAGCAGTCGAACAACCGCAGCGGGTCGCAGATCCAGCGCGAGGCCTGGTGCTCCTCCAGCGTGATCGGCCGCTGGTAGAACCAGGCCGCCGGGTTCGTCGCGGCGTGCGCGCGCATCGTCACCGCGACCCGGCCGAGGTCTTCGGTCGAGGCCCCGTACGTGTGCAGGTAGCGCTGCGCGAACATCGCCACCCAGCCGGCCGGTGTGGCGAGCCCGAACGGGTACGACCACCCCGCGTCCACCCCTGACGACGTCGGCGCGATCGCCAGGCCCGGCTGGACCTGGCCGAACCGGTGACCGGACCGCTCGTTGAAGGCCCGGTAGCAAACCACGACTGACGCCGCCCCGGTCGCCACCGCCATCGCGGCCTGCTGAACGGTCGCGCAGGCCGCGCCGCCGCCGTAGTGGATGCGGCTGAAGAACGTCAGCTCGGGGATGCCCAGCTCCCGGGCGACCGCGACCTCGGTGTTGTTGTCCTGCGTGAACGTCACCAGCCCGTCGACGTCGGCGGCGGTGAGCCCGGCGTCGTCGAGCGCGGCCCGGACGGCTTGGACGGCGAGCTTCAGTTCGCTGCGCCCGGAGTCCTTCGAGAAGTCGGTGGCGCCGATACCGACCAGCGCGGCGGAACTCATATCGTCACCTCCACGGTTCCCCGGACGTGGTCGCCCCGGCTCACCCGGCCGACCACCGCCACCGTCACGGTTGATCCGTCCACCGACGACACCGACCCCGAGAACGTCAGCCGGTCGTGGGCGTAGCAGGGGACGCCGAGCCGGATCTTCACCCGGCCCACCCGCGCCGCCGGGCCCGCCCAGTCGGTGACGTACCGCTGGACCAGCCCGGTCGTCGTCAGGATGTTGACGAAGATGTCCTGCGAGCCGCGGGCCACCGCCAGGTCGCGGTCGTGGTGCACCTCCTGGAAATCGCGGGTGGCGATCGCGGTGCTCACGACGAACGTCGGCGTGACGTCGATACTCAACTCCGGCAGGTCCGTCATCGCACCCTCCAGGCGGGCAGCGTCAGCGAGTCGTCGATCTGTTGCCAAGTCACGGAGACCGGCGTGCCGATGCGCACCACCTCCGGGTCCACGTCCGTCACCTCACCGAGGATCCGGACGCCCTCCTCCAACTCGACGAGCGCCACCACGTACGGAGCGGTCCGCCCGGGTACCGGCGGGTGGTGGTGGACGACGTAGCTGAAGACGGTCCCCCGCCCCGAGGCGATCACGAACCCGACGTCGTCCGAGCCGCAGGCGATACAGAACGGTCCGGGCGGATGCCTCAGCACCCCGCACGCCCCGCACTTCTGCACGCGCAACTCGCGCGCGGCCGCGCCCTCCCAGAAGAACGCCGTGTCGCGGCTGATCACCGGCCGGATGACGCCCGTCGGCTTCGGCTCCGGCCGGAACTTCAGGACGCGCCACGCCATCTCGGCCACCGGCTCGTCGTCGACGTACCAGGTGTTGTGGGTGGTCACGAACCAGCCCTCGCCGAGCGCCGTCCGCTTCGGACCGGTCACTTCCCCGAGCCGGGACCGCACGGTCACGAGCTCGCCCGGCCGGAGGTACCGGTGGTACGTCTGGTCGCAGTCGGTCGCGACGATCGACGGGTACCCGGCGTCGGTGAGCGTCGTGATCATCAGCCAGAGCGGGTCGTCGGCGTCGCGCACGCGGCCGAGCCCCGGCATCGTCCAGACCTGGATCATCGCCGGGGGCACGACGCGGTCCGGGTGCCCGGCGGCCCGGGCCGCTCCGGCATCCCGGTAGACCGGGTTCTCGTCGCCCAGCGCGTCGAGCCAGGCGTTCATCGTCGGGATGTTCACCGGGTCGCGGGCGACGAACGGCTCGCTCTCACCGCGGGCGCGGATCTCCTCGGCGGCCGCGAGAACGTCGGTCATCGGGGAACCCTTTCCAGTCCGAGGCCCGCGGTGGCGATCAGCTCGCGCTGGATCTCGTCCACCCCGCCGCCGAACGTCAGGACCGTGTTCCGTTTGCGCTGGACGTCGAGCCAGCGCAGCAGCGCCGCCGTGTCCGGATCGGCCGGGTCGCCGTGCCGCGACACGACGTCCTCGAGCAGCGGCCCCATCCATTGGGCCGCCTGCGAACCGAACACCTTGGTAGCCGAGGCGTCCGCGATCTCGGCCGGGCCGAGTTCGCGACCGGCGGAGGCGGCCACCTGCCAGTTCAGCAGCTCGTTGGCCCGCTGGAACGCATGTGCCCGCGCCAGCGAGCGCCGCACGTCCGGGAGCGAGAGCAACGGCGTCCCGGAAGGATCGGCCCGGTCGGCGGCCCACGAACGGACCCGGTCCAGCAGTCCGCCGAGGCGACCCGCCGGACCGAGCATCACCCGCTCGTGGTTGAGCTGGGTCGTGATCAGACGCCAGCCCCGGTTCTCCTCGCCGACCCGCATCGCCACCGGCACCCGGACGTCGCGGTAGTACGTGGCGTTGACGTGGTGGGCGCCGTCCGACGTGACGATCGGCGTCCACGAGTACCCGGGATCCGTGGTGTCGACGATCAGGATCGAAATGCCGCGGTGCTTCGGCACGTCCGGATCGGTGCGGCAGGCCAGCCAGACGAAATCGGCGTCGTGACCGCCGGTCGTGAAGATCTTCTGCCCGTTGACCACATACGTGTCGCCGTCGAGCACGGCTCGCGTCCGCAGCGAGGCGAGGTCGGTACCGGCCTCGGGCTCGGTGTAGCCGATCGCGAAATGCACCTCCCCGCGCAGGATCGCCGGAAGGAACCGCTCCTTCTGCAGCGAAGTCCCGTACTTCTGCAGCGTCGGGCCGACGGTCTCCAGCGTCACTGACGGCAGCTGGACGTCGGCTCGCGCCGCCTCGTTGACGAACAGTTGCTGCTCGACCGGCCCCAGGCCGCGCCCGCCGTACCCGACCGGCCAGCCCAGCCCCAGCCACCCGTCGGCGCCGAGACGCCGCACCAGCGCCCGGTACTCGGGGCCGTGCCGGTCGACGAGCATCGCCTCCCGGTCGGCGGCCGGGAGCACCCCGGCGAAATAGGCCCGGAGCTCGTCGCGCAGCGCCCGCTGCGAGTCGGTCAGGTCGATGAACATACGTACCTCGCTCCCAACCGGTCGAGCGTGTTCTCGGGCCCGCCGACCAGCCGCGCCAGGTCGCTCGCGGCGGCCGAGTACCGGTGCAGCGGGTAGTCGCGGTCGAGGCCGAGGCCGCCGTGCAGGTGGTGGCACACTCCGATCGCCTCGGGCAGCGAACTGGCCACCCAGAATGCCGCGACCTCGGCGTCCGTCCCCGGGTCGGCCCCGGTCTGCAGCCGCCAGATCGCGGACGTGGCCAGCAGGTGCAGCGTCCGCGACGCCAGGTACACGTCGGCGATCTCCTGGGCCACGGCCTGGAACGTGGCCAGCGGCCGCCCGAACTGTTCGCGCGACCCGACGTGCGTGACGGTCAGCGCGAGCGCACCCGCCAGCAGCCCGTCGGCGTAGCTGGCCGCGCCTGCCGCTGCCAGCCGGTACAGGTCGTTCACCGCCGCCGCGTCGCCGACCAGTGCGGACGCCGGCACGGACACCTGGTCGAACGACACCCGGTACGGCGCGAGCGGCCCGGCGCCGGGCGTCCGCAGAATCGAGACGCCGGGCGTGCGCGGGTCGACCGCGAGCAACCCCGGCCCGCCCGGCCTGCGGGTCACCGGAACCAGGATGCGCTCGGCCGCCTCGGCGTCGGGGACGCCGACCTTCACCCCGTCGACGGTGAAGCCGTCCGGGCCCGGCTCGGCGGTCACCCGCGGCGTGGCCGGGAAGGCCACCGACGGCTCGTGCAGCGCGCCGGTGAGCACCGCGTGCTCGTCCACTACCCGACTCAGCAGCTCTTTCGCCGGCGTACCGGCCCTCACCAGCGGTAACGCGCCCAGCATCAGCGTCGCGAGCGTCGGGGTGACAGCGGCGGCGCGGCCCAGTTCGGTCAGCACCACGGCCGCCCCGGCCGGACCCAGGTCGTCACCCTGGACGTCGGCCGGGAGCGCGATCTCCACGAGGCCGGCGTCGACCAGCGCGGTCCAGAGTTCGGGGGCCCGCGCCCGGCCGATCACCAGCGCGGCGAGGTCGGCCGCCTCCTGCAGTGACGGATCGAGAGTGAAATCCACACTGGCCTCCCAGATCGGCCTCGCTCCGGCCGCCGTGTCGATACTAGAACACGTTCTATCAGGCCACGGCCTTCTCGCGCGTGACCTGTGATCGTTTCTGTACCGTTAGCAGTCGTCGATCGTCCGTTACGTCCGCGTCAACTCACGTCGGCACTAGAACGTGTGACTCCGCACCCGGGGTACTCTGATGAGCACTGACAGACCTTTCCCAGGGGGTAGACCCAATGGCGAGCCCGTCTCGCGCCCGCGGCGGCGGCCAGGGCGTGCTGAACACGCTGAATGCCCTCACGGAAGACGACCTGGGCTCCGCGGCCCAGCGCGACCGGCGCAAGCGGATGCTCGACGCCACGATCGCGCTCGCCACCAAGGGTGGCTACGACGCGGTGCAGATGCGCGCGGTCGCCGAGAACGCCGACGTCGCGCTCGGCACGCTCTACCGCTACTTCCCCTCGAAGAACCACCTGCTGGTCACCGGGCTGGCCCGGGAATTCGAGCAGTCCCTGGAGAAGCTCGACCGGATGGAGATCCCCGGAGACACCCCGGGCGAGCGCGTGCTCTTCGTCCTCGGCCGGGTGACCCGCAAACTGCAGCGGTACCCGCAGCTCACCGAGGCGATGACCCGCGCGTTCATGTTCGCGGACGCCAGCGTGGCGGCCGAGGTCGACACGGTCGGACGCCTGATGGAAGACATGTTCGGCCGGGCGATGCACGCCGAGCCGAACGCTCAAGACCGCGCGATCGCCCGGGTGATCGGCGACGTCTGGTTGTCGAACCTGGTCGCCTGGGTCACCCGGCGCGCGTCGGTGAGCGACGTGGCCTCCCGGCTGGAGCTCACCGTCCATCTCCTCTTGGACAACGTCAGCGACGAGCCCGCAAGGTGAGCACGGTGATCTCGCTCGGGGCGAAGACCCGGAACGGCGGACCCCAGAAGCCGGTGCCCCCGCTGGTGTAGAGCTGCGTCCGCTCCCCGTGCGCCGACAAGCCCCGCACCACGGGCTGGTCGAGCCGCACGAGGAAGTTGAACGGCCACATCTGGCCGCCGTGCGTGTGTCCCGACACGACCAGGTCGATCCCGGCCTCGGCCGCGTGCTTCACGAACTTCGGCTGGTGGGCCAGCAGCAGCACCGGCAGCTCCGGATCGGCGCCCTCGAGTGCTCCCGGCAGGTCGGTCCGGTGCCCCGGCAGCCCCGACCCCTTCGCGGTGACGTCGTCCACTCCGGCGACCACCAGACGGTCGCCGCCGCGCTCGACGACGACGTGCCGGTTGTGCAGCGAGTTCCAGCCCAGGTCGGTCATCCGGTCGAGCCAGCCCTGGGCCTCGTTGAAGTACTCGTGGTTGCCGGTCACGTAGACCTTGGCCAGCCGCGCGTCGAGCGTCCCCAGCGGCGCGGCCTGCTCCTCGCGCTGGTCGGGCGTTCCGTCGGCAATGTCGCCGGCGTGGGCGATCACGTCCGCGTCCAGGTCGTTGATCACCGCGGCGACCTTGCGCGACCACGGGGCCCGGTCGATCGGGCCGTAGTGGGTGTCGGCGATGAGCACGACCCGGGTGCCGTCCAGGCCGGCACCCAAGCGCGGCAGCACCACGTCCAGCGACCGCACCCGCGGCACCCGCATCGCCTCGTAGTTGCCCCAGATCAGCAGCGCGGCACCGACGACCACGACGGCGACCGCGACGATCCGCGACCGGTCGGGGTCGTCCACGCCGCCCAGTGCGAGCGCGAGCCCCAGCACGTTGCCGAGGACCGACCAGACGAACAGCACCCAGACGACGCCGAGCAGCGTGTCGCCGAGGCGGGCGGCCCGGTCGCTGTGGCGGCCGTGGCCGGTGAGCATCGCGACCGGCAGCGCGATCGCGGCGGCGAGGATCAGGACCGTGCCGACCGCGACGACGGCCGGCGGCCAGTCGTTCGAGGGTCCGAGCAGGGTCCACCAGGGCACGCCGAACAACAGCAGCGTGATCAGGATCAGGATGGCCACGAACACGCCCGGGCGCCGGCCGCGCTCGGGGGACGGAGCGGGCGCGGCCTCGGCGATTCCCTCGGCAGTGTCGGTGTCGGCCACGCGTACCCTCACTCGAATTGAACGGACGTCCGATTAACGTCGATCATAAGCTCGCAACTCCCCGCCATCGGCGGAGATTCCCCACTCCTGAGTCGTCGACACGCTGTAGACGCTTCCGCTACCGTGGAGCAACCGACGGCCCGCGGAGGCAGCCATGACCCTCGCTCCTACACCCACCGCGACCACGGCCGCCGCGTGGCGCGCCGCCGGCGAGAACGGCGACATCGAGGCCGCGACCGCCTGCCTGGCCGAGGACGTCGAGGTGATCTCGCCGCTGACCGCGGCGTTCACGTTCCGCGGCCGGGACCAGGTCCGCGAGATGCTCGTCGCCGCGTTCCAGATCTTCTCGGACGTCCGCTTCCACACCGAGGTGGGGGACGAATCGACCCGCGCGCTGGTGATGACCGGGCGGTGCGGGCCGGAGTCGTTCGAGGAGGCGCAGCTCCTGCGGTTCGACGCCGAGGGACGCATCACCGAGGTCACGCTGTTCGGGCGGCCGTTGCCCGCGCTGACGGCCGTGATGAGCGACATCGGCCCCCTCCTGGTCCGCCGCCAGGGCCGCCCCGGCCTGGCCCGGGTGATCCGCGCCGCCACGGCCCCGCTGGTCTTCTTCACCCGGATCGGCGAGAAGCGCCTGGTGCCCCTGGCCGACCCGAACCGGGCCCGGTAGCCCGCCGTCTTCAGTCGACGGTGGCGCTCAGACCGCCGAGCATCACGGACGTGAGGCCCCGGGCCGCGGACGCGGCGGCCTCGGCGTCTCCGGACGCGATCGCGGCCGCCAACGACCGCTGCGACCGGAGATCCGCGGCCTCGGGGGCGCTCAGCGGGCCGGTCACCTCGACGTTCGCGTTCATCGCGACGACCAGGCTGTTGTACGCGAGCTGGTAGGCGAGGTTGTCGCCGGCGACGATGATCAGCCGCCAGAACCGTTCGTACCGCTCCGCCTGCTCCACCGGATCCGCCACCCCCGCCGACCCGGCGACGAACGCCTCGATCTCGGCCGCTGCCGTCGCGGACGCGCGCACCGCCGCCAGCCGCGCCGCGTCCACTCCGATCGCCAGCCGCATCTCCAGCGCCGACCGCAGGATCGCGCCGCCCGCCACCAGCGACGCCGACGCCAACTCGCTCAGCACCTCGAGCCCGGCCGACACCCGCCAGTCCAGCACCCGGGTCGCGCCGCCGTGGCTCACCTCGACCAGCCGCGCCTGCTGCAGCCGCCGGATCGCCTCGCGCAGCCCGTGCCGCGCCACCCCGAACTGCTCGGCGAGCGCCCGCTCACCCGGCAGCGCCTCGCCGGCCCCGATCGCGCCGGTCAGGATCGCGTCGCGCAACTGCCGGTAGACCGCGTCCGACACGCCGCTGCGGGCGATCGGACCGAAACTCACCGGGTCTGCCACACCGCCGACTCTACGGGCGGCGCCCATCCCGGTCCGCGGAGCAGGTGCCCGAGACGATGCCGCCAGCACGTCGCCGCCCGGACCGCCCGGCCGATCGCCGCGTACTCGCCGAACGCGACCTTCACCGGGTTGTACGTCCCGACGTTCTTGGTCAGCCCGTAGACGACCCGCACGCCTTCCGGTTCGAACGTGCGGAACAACCGGTCCCACAGGATCAGGATGCCGCCGTAGTTCCGGTCCAGGTACATCGCCTGGGTGCCGTGGTGCACGCGATGGTGCGACGGGGTGTTCATCACCGCCTCGAACCAGCGCGGCATGCGATCGACCCGCTCGGTGTGCAGGAAGAACTGGTAGATCAGGTTGACCGACTGCTGGAAGAAGATCATCCACGGAGGAATGCCGATCGCGGCGAGCGGCAGCCAGAACGGCAACGCGGTGAACGGCGTCCAGGGCTGACGCAGAGCGGTCGACAGGTTGTAGCGCTCGCTCGAGTGGTGCACGACGTGCGACGCCCAGAGGATCCGGATCTCGTGGTGCGTGCGGTGGTACCAGTAGTACGCGAAGTCGTCCGCGAAGAAGAGCAGCACCCACACCCAGACCGCGTCGGCGGGCAACCGCAGCGGCGAGAGCGCGTAGACCCCGGCCAGTGCCGCCAGGGTCACGAACTTCCAGAACGCCTCCACGACCAGGAAACCGAGCCCCATCGAGAGGCTGGTGGCCGTGTCCCAGGCCGTGTAGCCCAGTTCGGACGCATCACTCAGGAATCGGTACGACGCGATCTCGAGCGCCACGAACAGCACGAAGACCGGCACGGCGAAGACGAGGACGTACTCCAGCATGTCCCCGACCGTAACGCCATCTGGTCCACTGGTTCAACCAGTCGAGCGCGGCAATCCGTCGATCGCGCCGATGAACAGCTCGAGCCCGAACTCGAAATCCGCCTCCGGATCGTGCGCCAGCAGCGTCGCCGCCGACGCCACGACGTGCGGGAACGCCTCCGGATCGACCACGATCGCGTGCCCCTCCGACACCCGGTCGATCAGCTGGCCGAGCCAGAGCGCCTGCATCTGGGACCCCACCGCGTACGCCATCAGCGCGTGCACGATCCGGACCGCGACCGCACCGCGGAACCCGGCCCGTGCCGCCAGCGCCAGCGACCTCTCGGCCAGCCGCGACGCCGCCGTGCTGTCGATCGAGTGGCTCAGCACCACCCGCATCGCGTGCGGGTACTCGTGCGCCGCGGCCCGGAACGCCCGGACCAGCGCGCGCGTCTCCTCCCGCCAGTCACCGGAGCCGGCCGGCACCTCGTCGAGACCGGCCACCACGTACTCGGCGACGCCCTCCATCAGCGAGGCCTTGTTCGGGACGTGGTTGTACAGCGACATCACCGCGACGCCGAGCTCGGCCGCCACCGCACGCATCGAGAGCGCCTCGGGGCCGTGCCGCTCGAGCAGGTCCACCGCGGCGTGCACGATCCGCGTGCGGGAGAGCACCGGACGCATCACCGGCTCAGGAGGTTTCCGAACCATGGTCAGACCCTACGGTCGCCCCAGACGCACCGGGAACCGATCGAAGCCGCGCAGCGTCCGGGTCGGGCGCCGCCGCGGACGCCCGGCCGCGGCCAGGTCGGGGTAGCGCTCGAACAGGCGGCGCAGCGCCTCCTCCCCCTCGATCCGGGCCAGCGACGCGCCCAGGCAGTAGTGGACGCCACTCGAGAACGCGAGGTGCTCGCGCGCGTTGTGCCGGCGCACGTCGAACCGCTCGGGGTCGTCGAACACCTCGGGGTCGCGGTTCGCGCCCCCGAGCAGGATCGCCAGGAACGTGCCCGCACGCACGGGCACCCCTTCCACCGACGTGTCGCGCAGCGCCCGCCGGGCGGTGTTCTGCACCGGCGACTCGTAGCGCAGGATCTCGTCCACCGCGTTGGCCCAGCCGCCGTCGGCCCGCAGCACCTCGAGCTCGGCCGGATGCGCGAGCTGCAGCGACACGCCGTTCCCGATCAGGTTCACGGTCGTCTCGAAGCCCGCCGCGAGCAGCAGGCCGGCGATCGCGAGCAGCTCGTTCTCGTCCAGATCTTGCGCGACCAGCCGGCTCAGCAGATCGTCGCCCGGATCGCGGCGCAGCCGCTCGAAGTGGCCCGACATCCAGCCGTTCAGCTGCCGGATCGCGCGGTCGACCCGGCGGAACTCCGGATAGGAGAGCCCGATGTCGAGGACCGGCGCGGCCTGAGCGCCCCAGGCGACGAACTGCGCGCGCATGTCGGCCGGAACGCCGAGGATCTCGGCGATGACCGTCACCGGCAACAGCGTCGCGTAGTCGCTCACCAGGTCGATCTCGCCCCGGCGGGCGGCCCGGTCGAGCAGCTCGTCGGCGAGCGAAGCGACCCGGCCGCGGAGCGCCTCCATCGCCCGGGCGGTGAAGACCTTCGCGACGAGCCTGCGGTAGCGGGTGTGGTCGGGCGCGTTCACCGCCAGCAGCGACGGCGGCGTCACCGGTCCCACCGTCCGGCCCGGGCGCGAGAGCAGCCATCGCGCCAGCGGCGGTAACGCGCTCGCGTCGGCCGCGACACCGAACGCGTCGCTGCGCAGCGCGCCGTCGGCGATCGCGTGCGAGGCGGTGCAGGCCATGAACTCGCCCCGCACCACCGGGCCGCGCTCACGGATCCGCCGGTAGAGCGGGTAGGGGTCCTCCCGCGCCGCCGGGTCGGAGAACACGATCGCCTGCAGGTCTCCGCGGCGGCGGGCCCGGCCCATCGCGACCCGGGCGATGCCGTGCCGGGCCGACCACGCACCCGCGGCCAGCAGTTCGGTCTGGATGCGCCCGGGGCGGCGGATCACCGACGGTTCGCTGGTCAGCGTCATCTGGGCTCCTCGCTACGTACTGCGTACGCCTTACGTACGTTGTACGTATCGTTAACCCGACTGTCAACGGACGAGGGCTGATCGGCGGTCCCCTTCGCGGGCCGGAACGGCCTAACGTGGCGTTGGTGACCGACCCCACACGCCCCCCGGGCACCGCCGACCTCACCGTCCTCGGCAGCGACCTCACCGTGACGCTGCCCGACGGCACCACGACCGACCACATCAACCTCGACTACGCCGCCACCGCGCCCTGCCTGGGTGCCGCCGCGGCCGCGGTCAACGAGGCGCTGCCCTGGTACGCGAGCGTGCACCGCGGCGCCGGGGCCGCCTCGCAGCGCAGCACGCTGGCCTACGAGCGTGCGCGTCAGACGATCGGCGACTTCGTCGGTGCCCGCGCCGACGACTACGTCGTCTTCACCCGCAACACCACCGACGCGCTGAACCTGCTGGCCCGGGCCCTTCCGGCCGGTACGACCGTGGTGGGCTGGGCCGGCGAGCACCACGCCAACCTGCTGCCGTGGGGTTCCGCCGCGATCTCGCTGCCGGTCCCGCGGACCGCGGGCGAGGCCGTCGACGGTCTTGACGCCGCACTGACGCGGCTCCGCGGCCAGATCCTGGTGACGGTGACCGGCGCGTCGAACGTGACCGGCGAGGTCTGGCCGATCGCCGAGCTCACCGAGGTGGCCCACCGTCACGGCGCGCGTATCGCGGTGGACGCTGCCCAGCTCGCGCCGCATCGGCCGGTTTCGCTCTCCGGCTCGGACGTCGACTACCTGGCGCTGTCCGGGCACAAGCTGTACGCGCCGTTCGGGGCCGGCATCCTCGCCGGACGGGCCGACTGGCTCGACGCGGCCGACCCGTACCTGGTCGGCGGCGGTGCGACCGCGTTCGTGGCCGCGCACGCGTCCGACGAGCGGGTGTCGTTCGCGGTCGACTGGAACAGCGGCCCGGCGCGGCACGAGGCCGGGACGCCGAACCTGGTCGGCGCGGTGTCGATGGCGGCGGTGTGCGACGCGCTGAGCACGGCCGACCGGCCCGGGCTCGCGGCTGAGGAGGAGAAGCTCGTGCGGCGGCTCCGGGAGGGGCTGGAGGCGCTGCCGGGCGTCGGGGAACTGCGGACGTTCCCGGCCGGGCACGATCGGGTCGGCATCGTGAGCTTCGCGGTGGCGGGGGTGCCGGCGTCGGAGGTGTCGGCGCACCTGGCGACGCGGCACGGCATCGGCGTGCGGGACGGGTTGTTCTGCGCGCACCCGCTCTCGCGGCGGCTGCTGGAAGACGCGTCCGCCCGGGTCGGTGCGGATCTCGGCCTGAGCGCCGTCCGCGCCAGCGTGGGCCTCGGCTCCACCGAGGAGCACGTGGAACGCCTGCTGCTCGGCATCCGGGAGCTCACCCGATAAGTCCGAGCGGCGGGCCGCACCCCGCAGCTCGGACCGGGGCAGCTCGGATCCGGGACCAGCATTCATGCTGATCACGGACATATCACCAGCCGTTTGCCGGGAACCTGGCAACTCGTTGGCACCGTGCCGATAAAGTGCGCGGATGTTCGTTGTGACATTGACGTACGTCGCCGATATTTCCGAAGTGGACGCCGAACTCGACGGCCACATGGCCTGGCTCGAGAGCCAGTTCACCGATGGGGTGTTCGTCGCCTCCGGTCCGCGGGTCCCGCGCCACGGTGGTGTGATCCTCGCTCAGGGTGTCGACCGCGAGGAGCTGAACCGGCGCCTCTCGCTCGACCCCTACGCGGAGAAGTGCCTGGCCGACTACACCGTGATCGAGTTCGACCCGACCCGCGTGGCCGAGGGCTACGAGAAGGTCCGGTCCGACTCCGCGTCGGTCATGTCGGGCCTGGCCCACGTCCCCACCCAGCCGGCCTCGCCCGCGGTCGAGAAGCCGGCCGACACCGAAGCCTGACATTCCGGATGTCCGCCGCACGATCTCGGTCCCAGAGCGCGTGCGGCGGACCCCTCTCCCGCCAGACGTGAGTGACGTCCCCGCCTCGAGCGCGCCGCACCGGATCCGGCGCGACCGCGGGACACTGGATTCATGAGTAGCCGTGATCGCGACCCGGACGGACGCCCGCGCCAGGCTCGTCCGCGTGACGCGCTGGGCCGGCCGCTGCCCCACGGTTCGCCGGGCGGCGTAGATCCGATCGACGAGAAGCCCCTGCCGCCGGTGCAGGCGCTCGCGGAGGCCCAGCGACTACTCGACGGTGGGCGTGCGTTCTCGGCCCACGAGGTGCTGGAGGCGGCCTGGAAGGCCGCTCCGGAGCCGGAGCGGGAGCTCTGGCAGGGGCTGGCGCAGATCTGCGTCGGGATCACCCACGCCCAGCGGGGTAACGCCGCCGGCTCGGCCCGGCTGCTCGCCCGGGGGATCGGCCGTCTCGCTCCCTACACCGATCTCCCACCGCACGGCGTCGACATCCGCGGCCTGATCAACTGGTACGAGGCCCACGGCGACGCGCCGGCCGCTGCCACTCCCCCACACCTGACCGTCAGCTGAGGCTCCCGTTCGGCAGGTCGACGGTGAACGTGCTCCCGACGCCCTCGGAGCTGGTCACCGCCACGCATCCACCCATGGCCGTGGTCAGGCTCTTGACCAGTGACAATCCGAGGCCGGTGCCCTCGATGCCGGTCCGTTCGGCGCCCAGACGCTCGAACGGGGCGAACGCGTCGGCGAGACGGTCGGCGGCGATACCGCGGCCGGAGTCGGCGATCGCGATCTGGACGTGCCGGTGGTCGGCGGACTCGACGCGGTTGCCCTGCCCGTCGACCGGGTGGACCTCGACGCGGATCCGGCCGCCGGGGTGGTTGTACTTGACCGCGTTCGAGAGCAGGTTCAGCAGGACCTGGCGGAGTCGCTGACGGTCGGCGCGCACGCGCAGGCCCGGGCCTTCGCGACCGGGGCGCTCGATCGCGAGGCCGGCGGCTTCGGCGGCGGGGCCGAGCAGGTCGAGGCACTCCCCGATGACCGGTTCGACGTCGAAGTCCTCGAGCGAGAGCGTCAGGCCGCCGGAGTCGACCGCGGCGACGTCGAGCGCGTCGTTGATCAGCGCCAGCATGTGCCGTCCGGCGCGCGCGATCCGGGTGAGGTTCTCGGCCTCCTCGGGGCTCAGGTCGGCGGGCTCGAGGAGCTGGCCGAAGCCCAGGATCGCGTTCAGCGGGGTCCGGAGCTCGTGGCTCATCCGGGCCAGGAAGGTGGTGTCCGCCGGGGCGTCGAGTAGCGCGGCCCGGCGGGCTATCGCGGCGCCCAGCAGCGCACCGGCGCCGCTGACCACCTCACCCCGCTCGCTGCCGGTGAGGGTGTCGGCCACCGCGCGCTCGTTGACCAGGCCGCCGATCCGGAGCGCGCCGATCACCAGGCCCGCCGACGACACCGGGAACAGCACGGCCGGGCCGCCCAGGCTGGTGTCGTCGACGACCGGCCGCCCCTCGTCCAGGCGCTGCCACTGGTTGTCGCTCAATCCCGGAGCGGCGCCGATGCCGGGCGCGCCGGCGGGCAGGTCCGGCAGCGGCGCCGGACCGGCCTGCGGACGCAGCGCCGGCGGAACTGTGGCCGCGCGCCCGCCCGGCTCGGGCACCGGGGGCAATCCGGGCATGAGGCCGGGAGCGTCGGCCAGGCTCGGCTCCTCCTCGGTGCGCGATAGCGGGAACGGGTCGGTCGGGCCGGGCCGGTCGGTGGGCCGGATCACCAGCTCGCCCCGCCGCCCTCCGACGAACGCCGTGACCGCGACCACCGACAGGTCGAGCCCGGTGTCGAGCGCCGTGACCGTCGGAGCGGACAGCAGCGTCCCGACTTCGACCAGCAGCTCCACCCCCGACCGGTCGATCACGCTCTGAGCAGTTGCCGACGTTCGATTCATCACACCCGCCCGATCGGCAGGGCCGGGCGGATCCTTACGGAACCACCCACGCGGTGAGCTCGGCGAGCAGCGTCCCGTCGGCCTCGACGCTCTCCACGTTCATCCGCACGAGCTTCGTCGAGAGCTGCGCCGACTCCGCCGCCATCCGTGACGTCAGCACGCAGACGGTCGTGCCCGGCACCGGCGACACCCACCCGACACCGGGGTCGGCGCGCACCGCCTCGACGCAGTCCCGCGCCGACGGGTCACGGTTGCCGGTCACCGCGAACCGGGACGCGTCGTCGAAGTCCAGGTGCAGGCCGTCCGCGCAGTTCCGGTAGGACGCGTCGGCACCGGACGCCGGTTGCACCCGGGGCTGGTCGAGGTCGACGTCGGTGCCCTCGCACGTGCTCGGCTGCACCCGGACGAGCTGGTCGGCGTAGGCCAGTTCGTAGTTCGCGCCCGGATCGAGCCGGTCCGGATCGGTCGACGTCGGCGACGGGCTCGGGGGCGCCGAGGAGGGCACGGGCACGGGTGCGGCGGCTTTCACCGAGGCCGCCGGAGCCGGCCCCCGGGCGTCGGACGCGGCCGCGCTGGCCGCCCGTTCGGCCTGGCCGGCCGCGGTCGTCGCCCGCCCCACCGCGATGATCCCGGTGACCGTCGCGATCCCGGCGATCAGCAGCGCGACGACCGCGATGCCGAGCGCGACGACCGGCAGCCCGGCGGCGGTCAGCGTTCCGGACAGGCGCCCCTGGGCCGCCGAGTGCCGCCCGGCCGGCACGTCGCTGACTCCGGCGAAACCGAACAGGTCGTCGCTGTCGTCCTCGTCCGGCCGGTAGTCGGTGACCGTGCGGCCGTACACGGTCGCGGACCGGCCGAATCTCGGCGTCTCGTCGTAGATGCTCCGGTCCGGCTCATCGCCTCGGACGTTGAGGGGTCCGCGCGGCGGGGCGGCCATCGTTTTGACTCCCACGGGGATCGACGAAGAGGTCCGCCAATTCTAGGGGCTTTTGCCCGTTTTGCCGCACCGACTCACACGTTCCGTCGGTACTCCCCTCCCACCTCGAAGAACGCCGCCGTGATCTGTCCCAGGCTGCACACCCGCGCCGCGTCCATCAGCACCGCGAACACGTTGTCGCCGGCCATCGCCGCGTCCTTGAGGCGCGCCAGTGCTTCGCGCGCCTCCGCGGAGTGCTCGGCCTGGAAGGTCCGGACGCGCTCCACCTGGGAGCGTTTCTCGTCCTCGGTCGCCCGGGCCAGCTCGATCGGACCGGTGTCGTCCCCGCCGTCGGGCGGCAGAAACGTGTTGACGCCGATCAGCGGAAGCGAGCCGTCGTGCTTCTTCTGCTCGTAGAGCATCGACTCGTCCTGGATCCGGCCGCGTTGGTAGCCGGTCTCCATCGCGCCGAGGACGCCGCCGCGCTCGGAGATCCGGTCGAATTCGGCCAGCACCGCTTCCTCGACCAGGTCGGTCAGCTCGTCGACGACGTACGAGCCCTGCAACGGGTTCTCGTTCATCGCGAGGCCCCACTCGCGGTTGATGATCAGCTGGATCGCCAGTGCCCGCCGCACCGAGGCCTCGGTCGGGGTGGTGACCGCCTCGTCGTAGGCGTTGGTGTGCAGGCTGTTGCAGTTGTCGTAGATCGCGGTGAGCGCCTGCAGCGTCGTCCGGATGTCGTTGAACTGCATCTCCTGCGCGTGCAGCGACCGGCCCGACGTCTGGACGTGGTACTTGAGCTTCTGCGAGCGCTCGTTGGCGCCGTAGCGGTCGCGCATCGCGATCGCCCAGATCCTTCTCGCCACCCGGCCGAGGACCGTGTACTCGGCGTCCATGCCGTTGGAGAAGAAGAACGACAGGTTCGGCGCGAAGTCGTCGATGTCCATGCCCCGGGCCAGATAGGACTCCACGTAGGTGAAGCCGTTCGCGAGCGTGAACGCGAGCTGGCTGATCGGGTTCGCCCCGGCCTCGGCGATGTGGTAGCCGGAGATGCTCACCGAGTAGAAGTTCCGGACCTGGTGCCGGATGAAGTACTCCTGGATGTCGGCCATCATCCGCAGGCTGAACTCGGTCGAGAACAGACAGGTGTTCTGGCCCTGGTCCTCCTTGAGGATGTCGGCCTGGACCGTTCCGCGGACCTTGCGCAGCGCGTCGGCGGCGGTGCCGCCTTTCTCCCGCTCCTGGTCGATGACCGTGTTGAGGAAGAACGCCAGGATCGTCGGCGCGGGCCCGTTGATCGTCATGCTCACCGACGTGCTGGGCGACGTCAGGTCGAAGCCCGCGTAGAGCGCCTTCATGTCGTCGAGCGTGGCGATCGAGACGCCGGACGTGCCGATCTTGCCGTAGACGTCGGGCGGGGTGTCGGGATCGCGGCCGTAGAGCGTCACCGAGTCGAACGCGGTGGAGAGCCGGGTGGCTTCGGAGTCCTGCGACAGGTACTTGAAGCGGCGGTTGGTGCGGAACGCGTCGCCCTCACCGGCGAACATCCGCGCCGGGTCCTCGCCCTCGCGCTTGAACGGGAACACACCCGCGGTGAACGGGAACCGGCCGGGCAGGTTCTCCTCCCGCAGGAAGCGGAGCAGCGCGCCGTCGTCGGGGTCCCTGGGCAGCGCCACCCGGGGGACCTTGGTGCCGGAGAGCGTCTCCTTCCGCAGCGCGGTACGGATTTCGCGGTCGCGGACGTGCGTGACGAGTTCGTCGCCGGAGTAGTCGCTCTTCGTCTGCTCCCAGGTCGCCAGGAGCGCGTTCTCGCTCTGCGCGTCGAGCAGCCGGTCGAGGTCGGCGGTGGGTGCACCGACGGCTTCGAGTGCGGCCTTGGCCGCCGCGAGGTGGGCCCGCTGCCGGACGGCGGCAACCTGGGTGTCGGTCTCGCCGTGATACTCACGGACGTCGTCCGCGATGTCGGCGAGGTAGCGGACCCGGGTGGGCGGGACGATCGTCGCGGCGGACGTGGAGGTCTTGCTCGTCGCGGCCGGGAGCGTGCCGTCGGTGAGCGGGAGGCCGGTCAGCTGGTCGCGGAGGTACTGGTAGAGCGCGGTGACGCCGTCGTCGTTGAACGTGGCGGCGCTGGTGCCGTAGACCGGCATGTCGGCCCACTGGGACCCGAACGCCTCGCGGTTGCGGACGAGTTGGCGGGCCACGTCCCGGCGGGCGTCCTCGGCGCCGCGACGCTCGAACTTGTTGATCGCCACCGCGTCGGCGAAGTCGAGCATGTCGATCTTCTCGAGCTGGGAGGCGGCGCCGAACTCGGGCGTCATCACGTAGAGGGAGAAGTCGACGAACGGGACGATCGCGGCGTCGCCCTGGCCGATGCCGGGTGTCTCGACGATCACCAGGTCGAAGCCGGACGCCTTGCAGACGTCGATCGCCTGGTCGAGGCCCGCCGGCAGCTCGCGGCCGGCGCCGCGGGTGGCGAGCGAGCGGAAGAACACGACGTCGCCGTCGAGGCCGTTCATGCGGATGCGGTCGCCCAGCAGCGCGCCGCCGCCGCGACGGCGGGTGGGGTCGACCGCGAGCACCGCGATGCGGAGCTTGTCACGCTGGTCGAGGCGGAAGCGGCGCACGATCTCGTCGGTGAGCGACGACTTCCCGGAGCCGCCGGTACCGGTGATGCCGAGCACCGGCACGGTACGCGCCGCGGCGCGGGACCGGATCTCGGCGCTCACCGCCTCCGGCAACTCGCCGGCCTCGGCCATCGTGATCGCCCGCGCGATCGCGTGCGGCGCCCCGGTGTACAGCCCGTCCAGCGCGACACCCTGGTCGATGCCGAGCGCGGGCGGGCGCGGGGAGGCGGCGGCGGGGGCGTGCTCGGCGGTAGTTCCGGCGATGGCGTCGGCGGTGGCGGGGATCGGCGGTTTCGGGGCGGCGAGGTCGTAGTCGCAGGCGCGGATCATCGTGTTGATCATCGCGGCGAGGCCCATCTTCTGGCCGTCGGCCGGCGAGTAGATGCGGGCCACGCCCCGCGAGTGCAGGAGCGCGATCTCCTCGGGGACGATGACGCCGCCGCCCCCGCCGAACACCTTCACGTGACCCGCGCCCCGCTCGGTGAGCAGCTCGACCAGGTACGTGAAGTACTCCACGTGCCCGCCCTGGTAGGCGGAGATCGCCACCCCCTGGACGTCCTCCTGGATCGCGGCGTCCACGACCTCCCGCACCGACCGGTTGTGCCCGAGGTGGATCACCTCGGCCCCCTGCGCCTGCAGGATCCGCCGCATGATGTTGATCGCTGCGTCGTGCCCGTCGAACAGGCTGGAGGCGGTCACGAAGCGGACCGGATTGACCGGTGTGTGCAGAGCCCTCGCCATGTATCCGTCCCGTCCGGAGCAGAATGCTTGGACTTCCTACTATCTGACTACCGAGCAACAATGTCCAGTTTCCGGCGCGCCCTGTCCTGTGCGCCATGACACCCGGGGTCCGGCTGGGGATCGATTTCGGCACCGCGCACACCGTGGCGGTGCTGCATCGTCCTCACCCGGAACCGCGCCTGCTGCTCTTCGACGGCTCGCCGCTGCTGCCGTCCGCCGTCTGCGCCGAGCCGGACGGACGCCTGCTGGTCGGACGAGACGCGCTCCATGCGGGTTTAGCCGCCCCCGGCGCGTTCGAACCCAACCCGAAGCGTTGCGTCGACGACCGGACCGTGCTGCTCGACGAGAACGAGTTCGCGGTGACCGATCTGATCGGCGCGGTGCTGCGACGGGTCCGCTCCGAGGCGGCCGCGACGCTGCGCGCAGAACCGGACGAGACCGTGCTCACGTACCCGGCGGCCTGGGGCGCGACCCGCCGGGCGACGC
The DNA here is from genome assembly GCF_044454545.1 of Cryptosporangium sp. NPDC051539. Taxonomy (NCBI): domain Bacteria; kingdom Bacillati; phylum Actinomycetota; class Actinomycetes; order Cryptosporangiales; family Cryptosporangiaceae; genus Cryptosporangium; species Cryptosporangium sp. NPDC051539. The sequence goes on from NZ_JBITDV010000003.1 coordinate 439,897, forward strand.
TGATCGCCGCGGCCGGCGGCAACGTCCGTCTGATGCCCGAGCCGGTCGCGGCGGCGCACCACTTCACGACGGTCACCGACGATCTCGCGGTCGGCCAGGCCGCGCTGGTCTACGACTTCGGCGCCGGGACGTTCGACGCGTCGGTGGTGCGCAGGACCTCCTCGGGGTTCGAGGTACTCGCCGCGGAAGGTCTCCCCGACTGCGGCGGGCTCGACGTCGACGCGGCGGTCGTCGCGTACTTCGGTTCGGTGGTCGGCGGGCCCCTGTGGGCCCGGCCGCGCTGCGCTCGGCGGACGTCGCGCCTGCCGCGATCTACCTGACCGGCGGATCGAGCCGGATCCCGGCCGTGGCCACCGCACTTCACCAGCGGTTCGGCGTCGCCCCGACGATCGTCGACCAGCCCGAACTGGCGGTCGCGGAAGGCAGCGTCGAAGCCCCGCCCCCGGCGGAGGGTGCCACCCCCGCCGACGCCGGAATCCCCCACCGGGGTGGGGCGGCCGCGGCCGGCGGGCGCGTCGGCACCGGTGGGTGGTCCGGCCGGTCGTGGCGCGCGGGCGGGCGGCGATCATCGGAGGCGGGACGACCTACGCCCAGGAGTTCACCCGGCTGACGTAGCGATCCGGGCGAGCAGCCGGGCGCGGGCCCCGGCCAGGCTCGGGCCGTACCAGGTCAGCGACCGCCCGTCGACGCAGGCGAACGGCGTGCCCGGGAACGCGTCGGGGCCGTCGTCGGGCGTGAACTCGTACGGCTCGTCGGGCAACAGCACCAGATCGACGTCCGGCCGCGCGCCGGGGTCGAACTTCGGGTAGCGCTCCGGGCTGTCGCCGAGCACGTTCCGGTACCCGAGCCGCTCCACGACGTCGCCCGAGAACGTATCGGACCCGAGGGCCATCCACGGGCGCCGCCAGATCGGAACGATCACCGTGGGTCTGTTCGACGGCGCGGGTGCGGACCACTCGTCGGACGCCTCCGCGAGCCAGTCCGGTCGCGGCATTCCGAGCGCCGCATGCAGCCGATCCAGCGAGCTGACCGCGTCCGGGACCGTCCGGATGTCGGTGACGTACACCGGCAGACCGGCCGCACGCAGCGCATCCAGATCCGGCCCGCGGTTCTCCTCCTGGTTGGCCAGCACGACGTCCGGGCGCAGCGCGATGATCGCTTGCACGTCGGGGTTCTTCGTGCCCTTGATCCGCGCGACGTCGAGGTCGGCCGGGTGCGAGCACCAGTCGGTGACGCCGACCAGGAGGTCCCGCCTCGCCGCCGCCACGGTCTCGGTGAGCGAGGGGACGAGGCTGACCACCCGGGTGACCTCGTTGCGCAGAGTTATCGCCGTTCCGAGGTCATCCACCACCGTCGCCATGCCCCGACGATAGGCCGGTTACCCTGCAAGCCATGGCCGCGCCCAGCTCCCTGCCGTTCGATCCGGTCGAGGAGGCCGCCCGCAAGTGGAGCGCCCGCTGGGACGACGCCGACTCGATGGCCGTCGCCACCTCGATCATGCGGGTACAGCAGCTGCTGCTCGGGCGCATCGAGGCGGCGTTGCGTCCCCTGAACCTCACGTTCGCGCGCTACGAGGCGCTCGTGCTGCTGTGCTTCAGCCGGAACGGCAGCCTGCCGATGAGCAAGATGGGCCAGCGGTTGATGGTCCATCCGACGAGCATCACGAACATCGTCGACCGGTTGCAGGCGCAGGAGTTCATCCGCCGCGAGCCGCACCCCACCGACCGGCGTACCACGCTGGTGGCGATCACGGAGTCGGGGCGGGCGGTCACCGAGCGGGCGACGCAGGCGCTGGTCGAGGTCCGGTTCGCGCTGGACGCGCTGGATCCCGACCAGATGAAGTCGCTGTACGACCTGCTGCGCGATGTCCGCCTGCACGCGGGCGACTTCCCCGACGACCACGGGATCCGGACCTGGCCCAACGCGTTCGAGGACGCGGAGGAGGACCGGCCGTGACGGATCGGCCGCGGCTGCACCCCGGCTATTCCCTTCGCGCCCGCCAGCCGTAAATGGATCGCGGGGCGTGCGAGGATCGGGGCATGCGACGACGACGACGTTGATCTACTGACGCGCCGGGCCGGCTGGCCCGGCAGGTACAGCTCCTCTGCTTCGTCAGCGAGCTGATCCCCTTCTACCCGGTCTACGCGCTGCTGTTCGTGGACTCCGGGATGTCCGGTGGCCAGATCAGCGTGCTCTTCGGCCTCTGGTCGCTCACCGGGTTCGTGCTCGAGGTGCCCTCCGGCGCGCTCGCCGACCGGATTCCCCGGCGTCACCTGCTCGTGGCCTCGCACGCGATCCGCGCGGCGGGGTTCGCGTCCTGGGTCCTCTGGCCGACGTTCTCCGGCTTCGCGCTCGGCTTCGTGCTGTGGGGCGTCAGCGGCGCGGCCTCCTCCGGCACCTGGGAGGCGCTCCTCTACGACGAACTCGACCGGCACGGCGCCAGCGACCGCTACGCCCGGATCCTCGGCCGCGCCGAGGCGCTCACCGCGACCGGCGCGCTGGCCGGCACCGCGCTGGCCGGCCCGCTGTTCCCGTTCGGTGGCTACGCGACCGTCGGCTGGGCGTCCGTCGCCGTCTGCGCCGCCAGTGCCTGCCTCGCGTCCCGCCTGCCCAACGGTGCACCTGTTCCGGCCGACGCTCTGCCGCCGACCACCGCCGGTGAGGACGAGGCCGGTCACGCGGATGCCCCGGCAGCCGGCGCCGCGAGCGGCAGCGGGTACCTCGCGACGCTGCGGACCGGCGTCCGGATCGCGCTCCGGGACCGTGTCGTGGGCCGCGCGGTGCTCGCGGTGGTGATCTTGAGCGGCGCGACCGCGGTCGAGGAGTACTTCGCGCTGCTCGCGGTCGATCTCACGGCCCCGTCGGTGCTGCCGTACCTGCTGCTGGTGCCCGCCCTCGGCTACGCGGTCGGCGCCGAGCTCGGCGGCCGGATCGCCGGGGTCGCGCCCCGGCGGCTGGCCGTGCTCGTCGGCGCCGGGGCAGCGGCGCTCGCGGCCGGCGCGCTGATCCGGCATCCGGCCGGGTTCGTGCTGCTCAGCGTCGGGTTCGGCGCGATCGGTGCCGGGATCGTGATCGCCGGCGCCCGGCTCCAGGACACGCTCACCGGGCCGCGCGCCACCGTGACCTCGGTGTCGGCCGTCGGGGACGAAATCGTCGCGCTGATCGTCTATACGGCGTTCGGTGCGGCGTCCGGTTCGGTCTCGCTGCCGGTACTGTGCGCGCTCGCGATGTTGCCCGTGGTCGCGCTCGCGCTCCGGCTTCCGCGTTGGCTTCCCCGGACATGATGAGGTGGGGGCCATGAAGAAGATCTCGCTCGGCCTGGTGTTTCATCCGACCAAGGACGTGACGCCGGTGGCCTCGACCGTGGTCGAGTGGGCGACGCGGAACGAGTTCGGCGTGTACGTCCTCGAAGCCGACCGCGATCGCGCTCCCGAAGGAGTCCGCCCGCTGCCGCCGGAGGAATTCGTCACCCGCTGCGACGCGTTGGTCAGCATCGGCGGCGACGGCACGATGCTCGGCGCGTTGCGGCTGGTCGCCGACGATCCGCGTCCGGTGCTGGGTGTCAACATCGGCAAGCTCGGGTTCCTGATCGAGGTGGATCCGATCCAGCTCGGGACGGCGCTGGACCGCCTCACGGCCGGGGACTTCACGGTCGAGCCGCACAGCTGCCTGCGGATCACGGTCGACGGCAAGGAGTTCGTCGCGTTCAACGACCTGGCGCTCGTCCGGCAGCCGGGGTCCGGGGTGGCGGCGGCATCGCTGGCCGTGGACGGCCAGCGGTACGGCTACTACCGCTGCGACTCGCTGGTGCTGGCCACCGCGGCCGGGTCCACCGCGTACAACTACGCGGCCGGCGGCCCGGTGATCTCACCCGCCACCGAGTGCCTGATCCTCACGCCGACCGCACCGCTGTCGGGGATCGCCCGGTCGCTGGTGCTCTCCGCCGGCGAACCGGTGCGCCTCGACATGATGCCGGACTCCGGTGACGTCGCGCTCGAGGTGGACGGCCGGGCGCTGGCCCACGTCACCCGCGGCGGGAGCGTGCAGGTGCGGCTCGAACCCCGCGCCGGGCTGGTCGTCCGGCTCGACTCCGAGACCCACCGGCAGCGCAGCTACGTGAAGCTCAGCCTGCTCGACCTGCCGCTGCTGCCGGAGGAACTGCGGGAGCTGATCCCGGCGTCGTACCGGGCGCGCCTGGAGCGGTGACATGAATGTGCCCTCTTCCGCGGGCCCCGGCCCGCGGTCGAGGATCGGTCGGGTGACGGTGACTCTGAGCCCGGACGTACGGGCACTGTTCGATGGGCGCAACTTCGCGACGCTGGCGACGCTCAACCCCGACGGATCACCGCAGACGAGCGTCCTCTGGGTGTTGAGGGACGCCGACGCGCTGCTGTTCTCGGTGCTCGACCACCGCAAGAAAGCACGCAACGTCGCCGGGGACCCGCGGGTGAGCATCGCGGTCCACGACGAGGGGAACCCCTATGTCGGCGCGGAGGTCCGCGGGACCGCGGAGCTGCTACCCGACCCGGGGAAGTCGCTGCCGAGCGCGCTCTCGCGGAAATACCTCGGGATCGAGCCGCCGGGGGAATCCGACGACGAGACCCGGCTGATCATCCGCGTGACGCCGACCGTGGTGCACTACTCCGCGCTCGGCTGACGCTCTGCGCCTTCGCGATGAAGCCCTGCAGCACCGCGGGCGGGTACTTCACGTCGGAGGCGTACGCGAGCGCCTTGACCTCGTCGGCTTCCTCGGGAGCGAAGTACCCGGCGTACTTGTAGACGTCGACCCGGGTGGCCAGCCCGTCGGCGTCGAGCTCGGGGTGGAACTGGGTCGCGTAGACGTTCCGTCCGATCCGGAACGCCTGCACCGGGCAGGTCTCGGACCTCGCCAGCAGCACGGCGTGGTCGGGCAGGACGCGGATCGCCTCCTTGTGGCCGACGAACGCCTCGAACGTCTCCGGGACGCCGGCGAAGATCGGGTCGGGCGCCACGACCGTGACGTCGACCGCGCCGACCGGCTCGCTGTACGTGCGGTCGATCACCCCGCCCTGGTGGCCGCCGAGCGTCCCGATGCCGTAGCAGGCGCCGAGGAACGGGAAGTCGGTCTCGACGATCCGGCCGATGAGGTCGTGCAACTCGCTCTCGACCCGGTGCTGCACCGGCGACTTGACCGCGGGAGGGTCGGAGACGTTGAACGGGCCGCCGCCGAGCAGGACCCCGGACCAGTCGCCGAGGTCGACGTCGCCGAGCGGGGTGCGCTCCAGGCGGTGGCGGCGCAGGTCGCGCTCGTCGAGGCCGGAGAAGCGCAGGAACGCCTCGTACTCCTCGTCGGCGGCGGCGTCCTCGGCTCGGGTGGCCAGCAGCAGGAACGGCTTCACCCGGTCACAGTACGGCGTGCCTGAGCAACTCGGCGGTCGGCTCGTCGGCGGGCAGGAACGCTTCCAGCTTCAGCTCGGCGACCGTGACGTCGAGCGCGGTGGCGAACGTGGTGACGGTCGTCGTCAGGTGCAGTTCGCCGCGGCTCGACGCCAGGTGGAGCGGCACCGCGAATCCGACGTGGTCCCGGCCCGGCGTGTGATCGGGCAGGTAGCCGCCGAGTTCCTCGAGCAGCGCCTCGAGCCGTGACGAGGGATGCCGCTCGAACTCGTGCCGGGCGTTGTCGACGACGTGCTGGGCCCACTGCGCGAAGTTGCGGATCCTCGGGGCCATTCCGTGCGGGTGCAGGGCCAGCCGGTACACGTTCACCGGCGGGGTGAGCAGTTCGGTGGCCACGTCCTCGGTGAGGATTCCCAGTGCTCGATTCGCGTCCACCAGGGTGCCGTAGCGGTCGACGACGACGGCGGGGTACGGCTCGTGGCCGGCCAGGACGTGACGCAGAGCCGTCCGCACGGCGGTCAGTTCGTCGAGCGGGGTCTGCGGGTAGACGGGGGCGTAGCCCGCGGCCGTGAGGAGCTCGTTGCGCTCGCGCAGCGGGAGTTCGAGTGACTCGGCCAGCCGGACGACGAGCGTGCGGCCGGGTGCCGACCGCCCGCTCTCCAGGAAGCTCAGGTGACGCTGGGTGGTACCGGCGCGGATCGCGAGGTCGAGCTGGCTGATCCGGCGGGTGCGCCGGCGGGTCCGGAGCGCCGTCGGGAAGTCCATGCCCCGGTGTCTATCAGGAGCGTCGATTCCCCCGAGGGAATTGTCGGCGTGCGCAGGCTGGACGCATGACTGTCTCTCTCGGCGTGGTGCTACCGACGACGTTGCCCTCCTGGTCCGACGGGCAGGACGTGCGCGCGCTGCTCGATCTGGCGGTGACGGCCGAGTCGCTGGGGTTCTCGTCGGTATGGGTCGGGGACACGCTGCTGCGCCCGGTCGTCGAACCGCTGACCGTGCTGTCGGCGGTGGCGGCGGTGACCCGGCGCGTCGGGCTCGGTACCGCGACGCTGTTGCCGTCGCTGCGGCGTCCGGTGCAGACCGCGTCGGCGCTGGCGTCGCTCGATCGGCTGTCCGGAGGACGGCTGACGGTGGCGGTCGGGGCCGGGTTCCCGCGTCGGTCGGAACGGGAGTACGCGATCTCCGAGGTGCCGTGGGAGCGACGGTTCGCGCGGCTGGACGAGACCGTGGGGCTGTGGCGGTCGCTCTGGGCCGGGCGACGGGTGGAGTTCGGTTCTCCTCCGGAGCAGGTGCCTCCGGTGCTGCCTCCGTTCCGTCCGGCGGGCCCCGCGGTGTGGCTCGGCGGGGCGTCGCCGTCGGCGTTGGAGCGGGCCGGGCGGCTCTACGACGGGTGGCTGCCGTATCCACCGTCGGCGTCGACGTACGCGTCCGGCCTGCAGGCGGTGCGGGCCGGGGGCCGCGACGTGACGCCGGCGCTGTTCGTGACCGTGCTGATCACACCGGACGGCTCGGCCGCGCTGGACGCCTACGTGCGGGCCGCGTACGGGATGCCGCTGTCGGTGGTCTCGACGATCCAGCTGCTGGTGGCGGGTCCGGCGGGGCACGTGCGGTCGGTATTGGGAGAGTTCGTGACCGCGGGTGCGAGGCACCTGGTGATCCGGATCGCCGCTCTGGACTTCGAAACCCAACGAGCCCAGCTGGAGCTGCTCACCGAGGCCGTTCCGGGCCGCTACTAGCCAGGTGGGCGTAGAGCTCGTCAGCGGTGTAGGCGGGCAGCGTGCCCGACTCGGCGGCGTGGATCAGCTCGACGATCGCCGCGTTGTACGGCGCGGTGCGGCCCGCGCGGTCGGCCAGGCGCACGACCGCTCCGTTGAGGTAGTCGACCTCGGTGCGCCGGCCCGCGTTCAGGTCCTCCCACATCGACGACCGGGCCTCCGCGTCCATCGCGAACGCCGATCCTGCGATCCGGCGGTAGACCGCGTCCGGCACCCGCAGCAGCATCGGCAACGCCTGCGGAGGCACCCGCGTGACCCGGGCCGGCACGATCCCCGAGGCGCGCAGCGTCTTCAGCGCCTCGGCGACCAGCAGCGCGAACACCCGCCGGTACGGACGCTGCGCGAGCTCGGCCGCCAGCGGCACCCCGGACAGCGCGTTCACCGCGTTGTTGAGGTTCAGCATCAGCTTCCCCCACTGCACCGGCGCGAAATCGTTCCGCATCACCAGCGGCAACCCGGCCGCTTCGAATGCCGGGAGCCAGGGCAGGAGAGCCGGCATCCGCGCGCTCATCAGCCCGCCATCGGTCGCCCGGTGCAGCCGCCCCGGCTCCGGCACCGCGACGTTGAACGCCACCATCCCGGGCGCCACGTCGTAGTCCGGCAGCCGCGTCTGCAGCACGTCGGTGTTGCCGATGCCGTTCTGCAGGCTCAGCACGGCCGGACGCTGCGGTGCGATCGAACCGATCAGGTCCCCGGCGTCGCCGGTATCGGCGCTCTTCACGGTGACCAGCACGAGCCCGGCGTCGGCCAGCGCCACCGGGTCTTCCGAGTAGTCGAGCGCCCCGGCCGGAAGCTCCACCCGGCGCCCGTCGATCCCACTGAACACCAGCGGGCCTTCCGCGAGCGCACGCATCCGGCTCCGCCCGATCAGGCTCACCGGAGCACCCGCCGCATGCAACAACCCGCCGACGTAGAGCCCGATCAGGCCCGCGCCCAACACCACGATCCGGTTCGCCACGAGCCGATTGTGCTGATCGCCGTGGGCCGAGGGCACGAAACCCCCAGATTCATCACCCGCTGACAACCACGCTTCGCAGGTCGTTGACGCCGACCGGCCGACCCCACAGGGTTGGCCCATGACTACGGATGCGGACGTCATCGTCGTCGGCGGCGGGCTCGCCGGGCTGGTGGCCACGGCCGAACTCGTCGACGCCGGCAAGTCGGTGATCCTGCTCGACCAGGAACCGGCCGCCTCGCTCGGCGGCCAGGCGTTCTGGTCGTTCGGCGGCCTGTTCCTCGTGAACTCTCCGGAGCAGCGCCGGATGGGCATCCGCGACTCGCACGAGCTCGCCTGGCAGGACTGGCTCGGCACCGCGGGCTTCGACCGCCTCGACGACGAGGACGTCTGGGCCCGGCGCTGGGCCGAGGCCTACGTGGACTTCGCCGCCGGCGAGAAACGATCCTGGCTCAAGGAGCAGGGCATCGGGATCTTCCCGCTGGTCAACTGGGCCGAGCGCGGCGGCTACGACGCCACCGGCCCGGGCAACTCGGTGCCGCGCTTCCACCTCACCTGGGGCACCGGGCCCGGCCTCATCGCGCCGTTCATCCGCCGGGTCCGCGCCTCGAACGCGGTGGACCTGCGTTTCCGGCACCGCGTCGACACGGTGCTCACCGAAGACGGCACGGTCACCGGCGTCTCCGGCAGCATCCTCGCGCCGGGCGACACCAACCGGGGCGAGCCGAGCAACCGGGACGTCGTCGGCGACTTCACGCTGCGGGCGCAGGCCGTGATCGTCACCGCGGGCGGCATCGGCGGCAACCAGGACCTGGTGCGGCAGAACTGGCCGAAGCGGCTCGGTGCGCCGCCGAAGAGCATGCTGACCGGCGTCCCGGCGCACGTGGACGGACGGATGATCGGCATCAGCGAGTCCGCGGGCGCCCGGGTCGTCAACCGCGACCGGATGTGGCACTACACCGAGGGCATCACGAACTGGGACCCGATCTGGCCCGGCCACGGCATCCGGGTGCTGCCCGGGCCGTCGTCACTCTGGCTCGACGCGACCGGCAAGCGGCTGCCGGTGCCGCTGTTCCCCGGCTTCGACACGCTCGGCACGCTGGAGCACATCGCCCGGTCCGGGCACGACCACACCTGGTTCGTGCTCACGCAGAAGATCATCGAGAAGGAGTTCGCCCTGTCGGGCTCCGAGCAGAACCCCGACCTGACCGGCAAGGACGTCCGGCTGCTCCTGCAGCGCGTCCGGGCGGGCGCCCCCGGTCCGGTGGAGGCCTTCAAACGCAACGGCGTCGACTTCGTCGTGGCGGACGCTCTGCCGGACCTGGTCGCGGGCATGAACAAGCTCACCGACTCCCCTCTTCTGGACGCCGGCGACATCGAGCGCCAGGTGATGGCCCGTGACCGCGAGATGGCGAACCCGTTCACGAAGGACCTGCAGATCACCGCGCTCCGGGGCGCCCGCGCGTACCGGGGCGACCGGCTGATCCGGGTGGCGTCACCGCACCGCCTGCTCGACCCGGGGGCCGGGCCGCTGATCGCCGTCAAGCTGCACATCCTGACCAGGAAGACGCTCGGCGGGTTGCAGACCGACCTGTCGGCCCGGGTCCTCGGCGCGGACGGTACGCCGGTGCCGGGGCTGTACGCCGCCGGCGAGGTCGCCGGGTTCGGCGGAGGGGGCATGCACGGCTACCGCAGCCTGGAGGGCACGTTCCTGGGCGGCTGCCTGTTCAGCGGCCGCACGGCCGGCCGCGCGGCCGCGTCGGCGGTCGGGTAGCCGCCTCCGGCGTCGGTGATCAGGCGCGGTCGTGCAGGGTGATCTGGTAGCCGTCGGGGTCGGCGAACGTGAACGTCCGGCCGAACGGCCCGTCGATCGGCGCGGACACGATCGTGTGCCCGTCGGCGGCGAGAGCATCGTGAATCCCCTGGACGTCGGTGGCGTGCAGCCAGATGGCCGCCCCGATACCGGGCTGCGCCTCCGACGCGAGATCCGTGCCGGGAACGATGTCCCGCAGCGCGAACGCGATCGGCTTCGTCTCGAAGACGACCGCGTGCGCAGGCCCGGCCTGCGAACGGACGAGCCCGAGGTATTGCTCGTAGAACGCCTGCGAAGCGCCGAGGTCGCGTGCCTGGAGTGAGATGAAGTCGGGGCCGGTGACCGGCATGATCGAGCTCCTTCTTGTATGTCAACTTGCCTGACACGACCCAACGTATGTCAAGATACTGACATGCGTCAAGACGATGTCGGCGTCAACCTGGAGACGTCACTGGGCTACCTGCTGAAAGAGGCGTCGAGCGCACTGCGCGCCGCCATGGAGGAGGTGCTCCGGCCGCTCGGGCTGACCGTGACCCAGTACTCCTGCCTCGAACTGCTGGCTCAGCGGCCGGGCCTCTCGAACTCCGACCTCGCACGGGGCGCGTTCGTGTCCCGGCAGTCGATGAACGTGCTGCTCCAGAACCTCGAACGAGAGGGCTACGTGACCAGGCCGGCGGAGGCACCCGTCGGCAAGGTTCTCCCCACCCGTCTCACGCCCGGCGGCAGGCGGAGGTTGAAAAAGGCGACGGTAGCGGTCCGGTCCGTCGAGGTCAAAATGCTGGCCGGTCTGAGCGAGCCCGAACAGTCAGCCGCGTTCGGGATCCTGCGGAGCATGATCCATTCCTTGCGCGGCGCCGACGCGAGCTAGACCAGGAATCCGAACAGCGGGCTGTCGGTCTCGACCCGCTCGATCCGCGGCGGGGCCTCGGACATCCGCTTGAGCAGCGGCTCCAGATCTTCGGCCCGCCCCAGCTCGATCCCCACCAGGGCCGGCCCGGTCTCGCGGTTGTTCCGCTTCACGTACTCGAACAGCGTGATGTCGTCGTCCGCGCCGAGCACCTCGTCCAGGAACCGGCGCAGCGCACCCGGCTCCTGCGGGAACTCCACGAGAAAGTAGTGCTTGCGGCCCTCGTGCACCAGCGCCCGCTCGACGACCTCGGCGTACCGGCTCACGTCGTTGTTCCCCCCCGACAGCACGCACAGCACGGTCGAGTCCGGCTCGATGTCGACGACCGTCCCGAGCACGCTCGGCGCCAGCGCACCGGCCGGCTCCGCGATGATGCCGTCCGACTGGTACAGCGCCAGCATCTCGATGCAGACCTGTCCCTCCGCCACCTGCACCAGCTCCGCGCCCAGCCGCGACACCAGCGGATACGTCAGATCGCCGACCCGCCGTACGGCCGCTCCGTCGACGAAGCCGTCCAGGTCGGCCAGCGGCACCGGCCCGCCCGCCGCGAACGCCGCCGCCATGCCGGCCGCCCCGGCCGGCTCCACGCCGATCACCCGGACGGCCGGATACCGCTCCCGCAGCCAGGCCAGCGACCCGGCCAGCAGGCCCCCGCCGCCGACCGGGATCACGACCACGTCCGGCACCTCGTCGAGCTGCTCGAACGCCTCTTTGAGGACGGTCCCCTGCCCGGCGATCGTCCGCGGGTCGTCGAACGCCGGCGCCAGCGTCGCGCCGGTCCGCTCGGCGTCCGCGGCGGCCGCGGCGGCGGCCTCGTCGTAACTGTCACCGCACACGACCAGTTCGACGGCGTCGCCGCCGAGCGCGGCGATCCGGTCCCGCTTCTGCCGCGGGGTCGGCCGGGGCACGAACACTTTCCCGCGGACGCCGAGCGCGGCGCACGCGTAGGCGAGGCCCTGGCCGTGGTTACCGGCGCTGGCACAGACCACACCGCGCGCCCGGCTGCGCTCGTCGAGCTGGGCGATCAGGTTGTAGGCGCCGCGCACCTTGTACGAGCGCACCACCTGCAGGTCTTCGCGCTTCAGCCACACCGAGGCGCCGACCCGCGCGGAGAGCCGGGCGTTGCGCTCGAGCGGCGTCCGCGACACGACCGCACCCAACCGGACCGAGGCCGCCTCGACGGCGTCCGCGTCAACTGTCGTCACACCCCGATTCTTACCGCTCGGCGGTGCTCCTACCCACCCGCCCCCGGGCCGCGTCCCAACGTTCGGGCCCGCCGGCGGCCGTCCGGTGAAGCGCGGCCTAAGGTGAGCCGCGTGCCGGGATCCGAAGCGGACGAGGCCGCCGCGCTGACCGCGGCGGTGCGTGACGACCCGCACGCCCGGTTGGCGCTGGCCGCGCGGTACTACGAGAAGGCCTCGATCCGGTCCTACCGGCGGGCTGAACTCGCGTTCATGCACTGGCAGCTCCGACGGGGCGTGCTCGCTCCGGACACCGGCAGCCCGTGGTGGCGCGCGGTCAACGAGAGCCTCCTCCGCGACGCGATCGAGGGCGAGTGCCGGCACCGCACCGGCCGGGAGACCGACGTGCGTCTGCCCGTGCGCCGATGGATCGAGTTCCTCCGCGGCCCGTCACCGCGGACGTGGTACCGCGCACACAACTCGAGCATCATCGCGGGATACGTCGAGCACCGGGAACTCGCCGAGGCCGAGAAGCCCGCCGAACGGTTCTTCATGGACGTGGCGATGATCCGGGTGCTCTACGCCGATTCGCTGTTGTCCGACCCGCGTCTCGCGGCCGGCCGGTTCGCGCGGCTGGCCCCGTGGCTCGGGGATCCGCGGCGCAAATGGACGGGCGTCTTCCTGTCCCTGCACAACATCCTGCCGGGGACGTATCCCCTCCCGGACGAGAAAGTCGGCTGGTTCCTGGCTCGGGAGAACCGGCTGGGCCATCTGATCGACTACGGCGTGATCCTGCCCAGGGCCCAGCGTCTGTACGAACACGCGTCACGTGACCTCGGCCATCCGGAAGTGCTGGACATGGTCCGCGAGGGCCACCCGATCTACGCCTGGCCCGGAGACCCGCACGAGGCCTGGTCGAGCGACGCTACTCCCGCCTCAGAACCATGCTGGGCCGGGCCCTCGGCTGAGCCACCCGACCGCGGCCGCACCCCGGTGGCGGTCCCGACCGCGTTCGGCCGGGCCGAACGCCGGAGCGGGTTTTGTCCTCATCCGTTGACCGAGCCGGCCGAGTCGTGCGCCGGGCAGCGACCGCCGCCGGTGGCGACACCGCACGGGGCGCCCCGTCTGGTCGGTGCGCCGCAGAGCACCGCGGGGTCGTGCACGTGACAGAACCCCGACGGGCGGGCGGTGATCGGGCACGGCTTGCCGACCTTCGTCGTAGCTGCGCACCGGGCCCCGTCGACGTTCACCGCCGCCCGGGGAGCCCGTGCCACTCGCGGCGACGGCAACGGCGCCACCGGAACGCCCGCGGTCACCAGGGCTTCGCGCTGGCCGCGAGCGGCGAGCCGGTCGGCGCGTTCGTTCTCGACGTGGCCGGCGTGACCCTTCACCCAGTGCCAGACGACCTCGTCGTGCCGCCCGACCGCGACGTCGAGTTCGCGCCACAGGTCCTCGTTCTTGACCGGCTGGCGGTCCTTCGTCCGCCACCCGTTGCGCTTCCAGTTCGCCACCCACGACATGATCCCGTTGCGGACGTACGTGCTGTCGGTATGCAGGTCGACCACGGACACACGGGTGAGCGCGTTCAGCGCCCGGATGGGGGCGGTGAGTTCCATCCGGTTGTTCGTCGTGGGGGTGGCTTCACCGCCGCACAGCTCTTTCTCGGTCTCGCCGTAGCGCAGCAGCGCGCCCCAGCCGCCCGGCCCCGGGTTTCCGCTGCACGCTCCGTCGGTCCAGATCTGCACCCGCGTCGTCTCTGCTCCCGCCACGGCCACAAGCTACCCCGACCGGTGTTACGTCGCCGCGGCCAGGCGCTTCAGCATCGGCGGGGTGTCGGCGGCCGGCAGCACGGCCTCGATGAACACCAGCCTGTCGGGCGCCGCGGTCGCCGCGGCCAGCGCCTGGCGCAGCTCCCGGCGGCTGGTCGCGCGGTAGGTGTGGGCGTGCGGGGCCACCGACCGGACGAGACCGCTCCAGTTCCACGGCGCGACGTCGTGGAACGGCGCCTCCGGGCTGCGCAGGACCCGCTCGATCGTGTAACCGGCGTTGTTGACGACGAGCACGACCGGGGCCAGACCGCTCGCGGCGATCGTGCCGAGCTCCTGCGCGGTCATCTGGGCCGCGCCGTCGCCGATCACGAGCACCGGACGCCGGTGCGGCTCGGCCAGGCCGGCACCGAGCGTCGCGGGCAGCGTGTACCCGATCGAGCTCCAGACCGGCTGCGCGACGAACGCGGTGTTGGGCGGGAACGTGATGCCCACCGCACCCCAGAACGACGTCCCGATCTCGGTCAGCAGCGCCGAACCGGCCGGCAGCCACTCCTCCAGGCTCTCCCAGAGCGAGATCTGGGTCAGCGCGTCGGTGACCGGGCCGTGCTCGTCCTCGGCGCGGCGGCCGAGGATCGAGGACGCGGGCAGTCCGGCGGCCGGCAGGGTCGCGTAATCGCCGGCCATCCCGGTGAGCGTGGCCAGCGCGGCGCGCATCGGGACACCCTCGAACGCCTCGCCCGCCACGACCGCGGTGGTGCCGCGGACGTCGATCGTGTGCGCCGGGTCCTCCCGGGCGGTGAACATGCCCGCGACCGCGTCGGTCATCAGCGTGCCGACCGTGATCAGCACCGCGGCCTGGTCGACGGCCCTCCGGGCCGACTTGACCCCCAGGTCACCCCAGTAGACCCCGGCGAAGCACGGGTGGTCCTCGTTGAGGACTCCCTTGCTCGAGACCAGCGTGACGAAGGGCAGCGGGCCGGCCTCGACCAGCGCACGGAGCTCCCGGGTCGCGGCCCGGCGCTCGACACCGTGCCCGGCGATGACCGTGACCTGACCGTCCTTGGCCCGCAGCAGTGCCCGCGCGGCGTTCGCGAACGCCGCCAGGGCCGGGGCGTCGACCGGCTCGGTCCAGACCGGGGTGGCCAGGCGATGGGCGTCGGCCGGGGCGGACGCGACGTCGACCGGCACGCTGAGGTAAACCGGCCGGGAGAGGGCGAGCGCGGTCGCGAGCGCGTGGTCGATCTGGGACGCGGCGCTCTCGTGGGTCAGCACCTCGGTCGCGGCGGTGACCTCGCGATAGGCGCGGGCGAAGTGGCCCTGGTCGCCGTCGGCGAGCGTGTGGTGGAGGAGCTTCCCGCTGCTGCCGGTGGCCGGTGCGCCGGTGATCTGGACGACCGGTACCTGCTCGGCGTAGGCGCCGGCGATCGCGTTGAGGCAGCTCAGCTCACCGACGCCGAAGGTGGTGACGACGGCGGCGAGGCCGCGGCGGCGGGCGTAGGCGTCGGCGGCGTACCCGGCGTTGAGCTCGTTCGGCGAACCGACCCAGCGCTGCTGGCCGCCGCGGAGCATCCGGTCGAGGAGTTCGAGGTTGAAGTCGCCCGGAACTCCGAAGAGGTGCGCGACGCCGTGCTGGCGTAACCGCTCGGCCAGATATTCCGCAACGGTGACCTCGCGAGTAACGCCCATGTGCTTCAACCTGCCGTCGTTGTGACGGATCGACAAGTTGTACGGTTCTTGCTAAGCAAAATGCTTTATCTGAGGGCCGTTCGGGGGTCACGCTTGAGCGAAACGCGCATTGTCGATCGAACCGATGCGTCAATTCTGATTGCACTGGACGAGGAGCCGCTCGCCACGGTGACAGCGCTCTCCGAGGAGCTGGGGTTCGCGCGGAACACGGTGCAGGCCCGGCAGCGGCGGCTGGAGGCCGACGGGGTGCTGGTGCCGCCGACGGCCCGGGTGCGGCCCGAGGCGATGGGGTTCACGCTGCTGGCGTTCGTGTCAATCCAGATCAGTCAGGGAGAGCTGGATCCGACGGTCGAGGCGCTGTCGGCGGTTCCGGAGGTGCTGGAGCTGCACGCGGTGACCGGGGACGCGGATCTGATCGCGCGGGTGGTGGCGCGGGATCCGGAGGATCTGCACCGGGTCACCCGGTTGATCGTCGGGTCGTACGGGGTGATGCGGACGAGTACGAGCCTCGCGGCGCGGGAGCTGATCTCCCGGCGGATGCGTCCGCTGCTGGAGCGGTCGGTGGAGTGAGGCCGCCCCGGGGAGCTGAGCTCCCCGGGGCGGTGCGAGACGTGCGCTCGGTCAGTGGTGGGCGTGGTCCCGGCGGAACCGGTCGAACAACCCGTGGCGCTCGGGCTTGTCGGCGCCGACGCGCTCGGCCTCGGTGCGATCGGCCCCGGTCCGGTCGGCCCCGGTCCGGTCGGCCCCGGTCCGGTCGGTTTCGAGCCGCTCGGCCTCGACCCGCTCGGTGCGGTCGGCGTCGACCTGCTCGGCGGCGCGCTCGCGCTCCACCCGCTCGACCGGGTCGTGCCGGTCGGCGTCCACCCGGTCGGCGGGGACCCGGTCGGCGGGGACCCGGTCGGCGACGGGGACTCGCTCGTCGGTGCCGGCCAGCCGCTCGCGGCGGCGGGTGCGGTCGGCGTGTACCGGGGCCTCCCGGAGCGCCGACGCGTGAGCCTCGTCCACGTCTTGGATCCGCTGGTCACCGGGTGCGCCGTCAAGATCGATGTCGGGCGAGAGCTCGCGCGCCCGCTGCGCCAGCCGCTCGGCCTCGGCGTGCTCGGCCTCGGCCTTCTGACGACGCTCGGCCGCGGCCCGCTCCTCGCGCGCCACTTCCTGCTCGACCTCGGCGCGACGAGCCCGCGCCTGCGCCGCCTGCTGCTCGGCGGCGGCCCGCTCGGCCTCGGCCCGTGCGGCCCGCGCCTTGGACTCCTCGAGGTGTTCCTGCGCCTGCAACCGGCGCTGCTCCGCCCTCTCGTGACGCCGTGCCGCACGCTGACGCGTCACCAGCACAGCGGCCACCACGAGAGCTAAGAGCACAACCACGACGAGAGCGATGGTTAGCCCGGTCGACATGGCGTCCTCCGTATCCGTATCGAATCGGTCGGATACGGGTTACCCACGGCTGCGCGATATCTACCGTCGCTCGGCCGGCGGACGCTCGTAGCGCATCAGCCCTTCCTGCGTCACCGCAGCTACCAGCCGCCCCGACCGGTCGAAAATCCGCCCCTGGGTGAACGCCCGGCCGAACCCCGCCGACGGTGACGTCTGGTCGTACAGCAACCATTCGTCGGCCCGGAACGGCCGCAGGAACCAGAGTGCGTGATCCAGCGACGCCCCCTGGGTCTCGGGCCCCTCGGCGTGCGGCACCCGTGACGACCCCAGCAACGTCATGTCGCTCAGGTACGTCAGCACGCACACGTGGAACACCGGGTCGGCCGGCAGCGTGTGCCGGTACCGGATCCACACCTGCTGCTGCGCCGCCACCCCGGGTCGCTTGTCGACGGACGCGGCCGGCACCTGACGCAGATCCCAGTCCGGCCACTCCCGCGAGTGCCAGGCCGCGATCTGGCCCTGCAGCCCGGTCGGGTCGGGCAGATCCTCCGGGTACGGCACCGCGGGCATCTCGTCCTGGTGCTCGGGGCCGTCGTCCTCCACGTGGAACGACGCCGACATGAAGAAGATCGCCTTGCCGTCTTGCACCCCGGTCACCCGCCGGGTCGCGAACGACCGGCCGTCCCGGATCCGGTCGACCAGGTACACGGTCGGGATCTCGGGCCTCCCCGGCCGGATGAAGTACCCGTGCAGCGAGTGCACGGCGTGATCGTCGTCCACCGTCCGCACCGCGGCGACCAGTGCCTGCGCAGCGACCTGCCCACCGAACGTCCGCTGGAGGAACGAATCGGGAGTGCTGCCACGGAAGATGTCGTTCTCGATGCGCTCTATCTCGAGAACTTCATGGATGGTCGCCACCGGACAACACTATTATTCGAACAGGTGTACGTAGAATTGGGATCATGAACCGCCTCGTCGCGGCCCACCAGCGCGCGGCCGCGTACTACGCCGGCCGGCTCGCCGGGCTGTCCGGCGGCCCGGCGCTCGACTACCTGCGCAGCCGGGGCATCCCCCGCTCACTGGCCCGCGCCGCTCCCTGGCGGCTCGGTTACGCACCGTCCGCCCGCGTCGGGCTGACCGACCACCTGCGCCGCGCCGGCTTCACGACCGACGAGCTGATCGCGGCCGGCCTCACGGTCGTCCTCCGCGGCCGGCCCGCCGACACGTTCCGCGACCGGGTCGTGTTCCCCATCCGCGGCCCCGACGGCCGGGTCCACGCGTTCGTCGGCCGCGACGTCTCGGGCGCTCCGCGCGTCCCGCGCTACCGCAACACGGCGACGACGCCGATCTACTGCAAGAGCGCGTTCGTCTACGCGTCCGCCGAGGTGCTGTCCCTTTACGGACGCCCGGCGGGCGGGCACCGCGGGCGGCTGGCCGGGCTGCTGCTGGTCGAAGGACCGGCCGACGCGGTCGCGCTGTCCCGGCTCCCGCCCGGCCCCGACGGGCGGCTGGCCGCGGTGTCGACCTGCGGCACCGCGGTCGCGGCCGGTCAGATCGCGCTGCTCGCGGCGATGGTTCCGCCCGGCACCCCGATCGCCGTCTGCTTCGATCCGGACGCCGCCGGGCAGCGGGCCGCCGACCGGGCCTACGAGCTGCTCCGCGAGTGGGACGGCCCGGTCGACGCGATCGTGCTGCCACCCGGCACCGACCCGGCCGCGCTGGTCGCCCGCGCGGGGCCGCGGAGCGCCGCCCGGATCCTGTGGGAGGCCCGCACGTCGCTGCTCGCGGCCCGGGTCGGCCGGCGCGTCGCCGGGCGGCGGCTGGACGAGATCGAGGGCCGCGTCGGCGCCCTTCGCGCCGCCGGGGCCCTGCTGCGACGCGCCGCCGACGAGGTCCCCCGCGACGCGCCGCAGCTGCCGGTGATCGCCCGCGACCTCGGCATCCACTTGGGATTCGACGGGGTCACGGTCGCCGAGAGCGTCTATCCGGCGTAGGAGGCGCCTGGCGCGTCCCACGAGCCGGCCTCGTTGAACACGTGGCGCGGCGTGGCCCGCACCGAGAACTTCCCGGCGATCCGGTCGATCACGCCCGGCGTGTTCCCGTGCCCGCCGTCGCCGTCGACCAGACCGTCCAGGAACAGCAGGAAGTCGGTCACGGTCGTGGTCACGTCGCCGCGGAGCAGCGTCACCCGGTCGATGTGACCGAACCGGGTCGGCGTGGTCTCCAGCCCGGGCACGATCTCGTCGCGCAGGTAAGCGACGAACTCGTCGGCCAGGCTCTCCAACTGGCCGAGGAGCGCCGGGATCTCCTCATCGGTGGCGTCCGGGACGAGCAGGCTGAGGTCCGGGCCGTCCTTCGGCCAGATGTGCAGTTCGAACAGAACACCGCGGGTCATGGATGGTCCCTTCAGCGGGCGGCCGCGGCGAGCGCCGACGGTCGGAGATGGGCGGTGGCGGCCAGGTCCCCGGTGGCGCGCAGGTACGAGAGCACGGCGAGGACCCGGCGGTGGTCGTCGGAGCGGGGCGGCAGACCGAGCCGGATGAAGATGCTGCGGACGTGGGCCTCGACCGTCCGCGGTGCGAGGAAGAGGTGCTCGCTGATCGCCTCGTTCGAGCGCCCCTCCGCCATCAGCGAGAGCACCTCCCGCTCGCGGTCGCTGAGCGCGCCGACCGGTTCGGTGCTCGGCGCGGCCCTGCGGTGCCGGGCGAGCGCGGTGGCCACGCCCGGAGCGAAGACGCAGCCCCCGTCGGCGACGCGGCGGACGGCACCGCGGAACGCGTCCACCCCCCCGATGCTGTCGGCGAGCAGGTAACCGATCCCCCGGGTGCCGGCCCGCACCAACCGGTCCAGCACGGCGTCCACCACGGTGTGGGCCAGGACGAGGAGCCCGACGTCGGGATCGTTCGTACGAGCTTCGGCCACCGCTTCGAGGCGGCCGGACTTCAGATGTATGGCGGACCGCGCGTCGAGCACCACGACGGCGGGGCGGAATCGGGACACCGCGGAGCGGAGTTCTTCGGGGTCGCTGACCTGGGCGACGACGTCGAACCCGTCGCGGGTGAGCAGCTCCGCGAGCGCGGCGCGGAGGAACGTCGGGTCGTCGGCGAGGACGACCCGGTTACGGCGGTCGCCGCCCGGAACGGACGAACGGCGGGTCAGCGGGGTCACGGTCCCCTCGCGGGAGGGGTTGTTCGGATAGGACAGGGTCGTGGCGGCTCTCATCGGCATCCCCCGGGCCGCGGCCCGGAGTACCGGGCCGGTGAAATCGGTCGCCCTTCAGAGGGAGCCGGTGCCCGCCTGATACACCCAATCCGCGGTAGGACCGGATCGCCGACCGCGACCTCAGCCGCTCAGCTGATCCACGGGGTCACGGTGCCCGCGCACCGGAGGCGGAACGGGCGGTCGAGCGGGAACGGCTCGACCGCGAAATAGCCGACCTCGTCGACGTCCACAGTCGAGGCGTCGGTGTCCGGACGCTCGACGACGACGTACGCGGGCACGTCGTCGTCGGCGGTCGGGACGAGCTGGCCCCGCAGCGCGTCCGGGTCGTACTCGAGGTCGAGCTCCATCGTCAGCGTGGACGTCTCGAACGTGAGGCTGCGGCGGGGCGGACCGTCGGCCCGGACCAGCACCGGCGGGCGGGCTCCCGGCGCCGGCGCGCTCTCGTCGGCGGAGTCGTACCGCAGGGCGCTCAGTTCGGCGTCCACCGTCCGCCAGGTGAACACCGCCCGCCCGGAGCGGGTGACGCTGTCGGGCACCACGGACTCCTCGGCGAGCGCTTCGCCGAGAGCACGGAAGAGCGCGTCGTCATCGCTCCACGCGGTCGACATCGCGACTCCCTCCGGACGGGCGCTGCTCGGCGGCCATCAGCCCGGCCACCTCGGGGGTCCGGCGCAACGCGGCCAGACAGCGGACGCGGTGCGGACCGATACTCCCAATCGGAATACCCAGATCTTTACTGATTTGCGCGTACGGCGGCCGGGGATCTCGCAGCAACAGCGCGAGCAGTTCCCGGCACCGCTCGCCCAGCTGGGCGAAGGCCGCGCGCAGAGCGTCGTTCCGTTCGGCGCGCAGCAACGCCTCGTCGGCGGCGGGGCCGCGTCCGTCCGGCACGACGTCGACGAGCAGGGGTCGCTCGGCCGTGGCTCGGCCCTGCGCGATCCGGGCCAGGCGGACGCACTCCCGGCGCGTGGTGGTCAGCAGCCAGCCCGGTAGAGCGGCGGGACTGCGCAGCGTCGGCAGGTGCTCCAGCAGCCGGAGCCAGACCACCTGGGCGACGTCGTCGGCGTCGGCGGAGGTGAGCTCGTAACGGCGGCAGACCGACCAGAGCAGGGGTGCGTACCGGTCGACGAGCGCGCCCCAGGCGCGCTCGTCTCCGGCCACCGCGGCTCGAACGAGCTCCTCAACCGATGCGGTCAGCGCAACCGCCGGTACGGTGCGATGTCGGCCGCCTGGCCGTTGAGCAACTGGTCCAGTGCGTCGAACGCGCTGATCTGGTGCTCGGCCATCCGCCGGGCGAGCTCCCCCGAGACGTAGGCGGCCGCGAACGAGCTGCCCGACCACCGGGCGTAGGGCTGGAGCGCGTCGTAGATCTTGGTGGCCCGCTCGGGCTCGGTGAAATGGACCTCGCCGGGGAGGAACGGCCCGACCACGTTCTCGCCCTGGGTGACCAGGTCGAGCCAGGACGCGTTCGGAGTGGACGTGGCGAGCTCGAACGTGTCGCCGGTGACCGTGCCGGAGCCGACGGCCACGACGTCAGGGAACTTGGCCGGGTACAGCGTGGCCTGGACTCCCCCGAAGTTGCCGCCGGACGCGACCAGCACGGCGCGCTTGCCGATCCGATCCAGCGCCCGCCGCAACGGCGTGGCCGAGTTCTCCGTGATCTGGCCGAACGACATGTTGAGGATGTCGATGTCGTCGTCCAGGAACGCCAGCAGGCTCTTGGCGACGCTCCAGGCGTCGTGCCGGCCCGGCCCGAGCACCGGGTGACAGACCAGCAGCGCGTCCGGAGCCTGCCTGCGGATGATGCCCGCGACGAACGTCGCGTGGCCGGGCGAGGCGTCGGTGAACGTCGCCGTCGAGTCGCCCACGACGTGACCGGCGAGGACCGGATGCCGGTAGACTAGCGTGTCGGCGATCCCGACCCGGGGGTGGCCGGGCGGGTTCCAGCCGCCCGTCCCGATGTCGGGGGCGACGTTCAGCGCGCCGAGCGGCTCGGGGACGCGGTCGAAGATCGCCTTGACGTGCGGGCTGGTGTAGACGCCCTCGTCGTCCTCGAGGTGGAACTCGGGCGTCCAGCCCTGGTAGAGAGCGCGCGACTTGGCCTCGAGGAGCCCCAGGGCCTTGGTCAGCCCCTGGGCAGGTCCCGGAACGGTGGACGCCGCGGTGAGTACTCCGGAGAGCTCCAGTTTGGTCAGTCCCAGCTCCGGGCTGGACTCCGTGGCCGCGACTCCGAACGTCCCGTCCACGGGCGACACGGCGGAATCCGTGAGGTCCTTCGCGACGGCGTCGATCAGACTCTCGGCCACGGCACGATTCACGATGTCGACGTACAGCGTGTGCGGAACAGTCATCGAACGGTCTCCCCCAACCCCAGGCAGCGCCGACGGAGTGCCTGCGCCAGTGTGTCCTTCAGAGGCGACGTGGGCCCGCGTGATACACCCCGAAGCCGATGAGTCTTGGAATGCTTGCTCGTTACCGTCACTCTGGACGTCGGCGATGATGACGACAACATTCGACCGGGCCGTCGAGGCCGTTCATCTGGCCGAGGTCGACCCGGCACGTTCGGCCTCGGTCGCCGCCGCATTGGCGCGCCAGGCCCGCCGGGCCGGCGATTTCGCCGCGGCGTCGCTCGCCGAGCGGGCCCTCGGCATCGCGGCGCTGCACCTGCAAGACACCGACGTCGCCGCCCGCCACCTGCGTACTGCCGCCGCCCTCGGACGTCGCGCCGAGGACCCGACGCTCGTCATCCAGGCGCGCCTGCGGCTGGTGGCCGTACTGACCAACCGCGGACGCCCGGCCGCCGCGCTGCGCGAGATGGACGCGGCGCTCGCCGAGGCGTCCGGAGTGGACCACGCGCGGGCGCTGGCCCAGAAAGGCGCGATGCTGGTTCAGCTCGGCATGAACGAGGCCGCCTCTCAGACGCTCGGGCTGGCCATCCCGGCGCTGCGGGCGGCCGACGACCTGCAGTGGCTCAAGCGCGCGCTGAGCAACCGCGGCCTGGCGCACGGGCGCCGGTTCCGGTTCGACGACGCCGAGGCCGACCTGCGTGAGGCGCTACGGATCAACGTCGAGCTGGGCATCGACCTGTCGGTGGCGTTCGTCGAGCAGAACCTGGGGTGGCTCGAGTCCCTGCGCGGCGAGGTCCCGCGCGCGCTGGGGCACCTCGACCGGGCCGAGGAGACGCTCCGCAAGCTGAACGCGCAGATCGGGTTCCTGCTGCAGGACCGGGCCGAGTTGCTGTTCTCGGTCGGGCTGGTGGCGGAGGCGCGGGAGGTCGCCCAGGAGGCGGTGGCCGCGCTCGAGGCCGAGCGGCAGCGGATCGCGCTGCCGGAGGTCCGGTTGCTGCTGGCCCGGTTGTCGGTGCTCGACGGGGATCCGGACGGCGGGCTGCGGCAGGCCGAGCGGGCGGTGCGGGAGTTGTCCCGGCAGAAGCGTCCGGAGTGGGGGGTACTGGCCCGGTTCGTCGCCACCGCGTGCCGCGCGGCCGGACCCGGCCGGTCCCGCATCCCGCCGCGGACACCGGCCGCGGCCGCCGACCACTTGGCCGCGGCGGGGTGGACCGACGCGGCGGTCGAGGCCAGGCTGCTCGCCGCCGCCCTGATCGCCGAACGCGGAGCCGGGGAGCGGGCCGCGATCGTCGCGCTGGCGCAGGCGGCACGGGCTCGGGACGCGGGGCCGGCGGCGCTGCGGGCCCGGGGCTGGTACGCGGAGGCGCTCCGGCGGGAGCGGACCGGGCGGCCGGCCACTGCGCTGCGGGCGGCCGCGGCCGGGCTGCGGGTGCTGGACGGGCACCGGGCCGGGCTCGGCGCCGCTGATCTCCGGGTCGGCGCCGGCCAGCACCGGCTCGCCCTGGCCGGGCTGGGCCTGCGGATCGCGGTCGCGAGCGGACGCCCCGCCCGCATCCTGACCTGGGCCGAGCACAACCGCGCGAGCCACCTGCTGCTCCCGCCGCTCCGCCCTCCGGACGACGACGACTACGCGACCGATCTGGCGGCCTGGCGCGCCGCGGCGTCCGAAGCCGCGGCGGTTCGAACGGCGGGCGGCGACCCCGGAGCGGCGCTGAGGCAGCAGGTCGCGGCCGAGCGGCGGATCCGGGACCGCACCCGGCGGCAACCCGGCCACGTCGGGGGCGCGGCGGCGCAGCCGGTCGCACTGGACGCGCTGGGCGCGACGCTCGCCGATGCGGCACTGGTGGAGTACGTGGCGGTCGACGGCGCGCTGCACGCGCTGTGGGTCACCGCCACGACGGCGGGGTTCGTCCGGCTCGGACCGGCGGCCCCGGTGCGGGACCTGGTCGACCGCCTCCCGTTCGCGCTGCACCGGCTCACCACCGGCCGGACCACGGCCGCCGCCCGCCGGCTGCTCGACGACGCCTGCCGCCGCTTGGACGCCGCGCTCCTGGCTCCGCTGGCCGCCCGGATCGGCGACCGTCCGCTGGTCGTGGTCCCGATCGGACGTCTGCAATCCCTCCCCTGGGCGCTGCTGCCCTCCTGCGTGGGCCGCCCGGTCACCGTCGCTCCCTCCGCCACCACCTGGCGCGCCGCCGCCACCGGGCACGCCGCCGCCACCGGGCACGCCGCTGCGGGCGGGCCGGCCGGGCCGGCCGGCTACCGCGCCGTCGTCGCGGCCGGACCGGGACTGCCGGGTGCCCATGCCGAGGCGGACGCGGTGGCCGCGATCCACCGCACGGCGGCACGGGAAACGACGGCGCTGGGCGGGCCGGCCGCCACCGCGGAAGCCGTCCTGGGCGCCCTGGCCGGTGCGGACGTCGCGCATCTCGCGGCGCACGGGCGGGTGCACCACGAGCACCCGCTGTTCTCCTCGCTGCTGCTCGCCGACGGCCCGCTGACCGGCTACGACCTGGAACGGCTCCGGCCGGTCCCGCGACTGGTCGTGCTGGCCGCCTGCGACACCGGACGGCACGTGGTCCGGGCCGGCGACGAACTGCTCGGGCTCACCGCGACCCTGCTCGGACGCGGCGCGCAGCAGGTCGTCGCGTCGGTCGTGCCGGTCGCGGACGCCCAGACCTGGCCACTGATGACCGCGCTGCACACCCGGCTGGTGGCCGGTGACACGGCGGCCGCGGCTCTGGCGTCCGCCCAGGAACGCGCGCACGGCGACGGCGAGGAAGCCCTCGCCGCCGCCGCGGGGTTCGTCTGCCTGGGCGGGGCCATGCGCCTCTCGGCCGAAGCGCTGCCGGCTACAGGCCGAAGCGCTGCGCCAGCAGCTCCCGGTGGGACACCGGGTCGCCGAACAGCAGCTCCGACGACTTCGCCCGCTTGAAGTACAGGTGCGCCGGGTGCTCCCAGGTGAACCCGATCCCGCCGTGGACCTGGATGTTCTCGGCCGCGACCCCGAAGTACGCCTCCCCGACGTACGACTTGGTCATCGACGCGACGACCGGCAGCACGCCCCCGTCGCCGGTCGCCGCGACGTCGGCGGCGTGGTAGGCCGCCGAGCGGGAGCCCTCGACCGCGACCAGCATGTCCGCGCAGCGGTGCTTGATCGCCTGGAACGAGCCGATCGGACGCCCGAACTGCAGGCGCTCCTTGGCGTACGTGGTGGCCTGCTCCAGCACCGCCCGGGCGCCGCCGACGCTCTCGTTCGCGAGCGCGACGCAAGCCAGCTGGAGGACGCGCTCGAGGATCACGTCGGCCGAGCCGTCGGCGCCGATCAGCCGGGCCGGGGTGCCGTCGAACGTGAGGTCGGCCTGTTTGCGGGTGAGGTCCATCGTGGAGAGCCGGGAGACCGTCACACCCTCGGCGTCCTTGGGCACCGCGAACAGCGACGGGCCCGCGTCGGCGGAGGCCACGACCAGGATCAGGTCGGCCAGCGCTCCGTCGAGCACGAAGTGCCTGCTGCCGCTGAGCGTGTAGCCGGCCGGGGTGCTGGTCGCCTCGACCGCGCCGTCGAGCTTGCCGGTGTCGTTGGCGTAGGCCAGCGTGGCGATCGTCTCGCCGCTCGCGATGCCCGGCAGCAGGTCCTTCTTGGCTTCCAGGTCGTCGGACTCGAGCAGTGCGCCGGCCGCGAGCACCGCCGACGCGAAGAACGGCGCGCACAGCAGGTGGGCGCCCATCTCCTCGAGCACCAGGCACAGCTCGACGAAGCTGAACCCGGAGCCGCCGTACTCCTCGGGAATGTGCAGGCCCTGCAGGCCGAGCTGGTTGCCCATCTGGTGCCAGACGGCCGGGTCGTAGCCGTCGTCGGTCTCCATCAGGCGCCGGACCGCGTCCTCGGCGGAGTTCCGGTCGAGGAACGTCTTCACGGTGGCCCGCAGTTCCTCCTGCTCCGGCGAAAACGTCATCGCGGCACGTCCTTCCAGGCGACACCCTTGTCGACCCGGACGTCGCCGGGCAGGCCGAGCACTCGTTCTCCGAGGATGTTGCGCAGGATCTCGGACGTGCCGCCCTCGATCGTGTTCGCGCGCGAGCGCAGGAACGTCGCCTGCGTGGACGGGGCGCCCATGCTGCCGTAGGGCAGCGTCGGCCTGCGCATCTCGTGCCGGGGCAGCAGCGCGCCGCCCGGACCGAGCAGGTCGTTCTCGAACTCGGCCGCGCGCCGGTTGTACTCGGCGCTGACGAGCTTGAGGACGGAGCCCTCCGGGCCCGGTTTGCCGCGGTTGCCGCCGGCCGCGGCCCTGACCGCGGTGAGGTAATTGACGTTGGCCTCGATCCAGAGCTGGATCGCCTGGTCACGCCGGAGCCCGTTGCCCTCGCCGCGAGCCGCGGCGACGCGGTAGCTCTCGAGGAGACCGGCGCCGGGCTCCTCGCGGGTGGCGATGGCGCCGCCGAGCGAGACCCGCTCGTTCATCAGCGTCGTGGTGCCGACCCGCCAGCCCGCCCCCACGTCGCCGAGACGGTCGCTGTCCGGGATCCGGACGCCGTCGAAGAACACCTCGTTGAACTCGGCGTCACCGGTCATCTGCCGCAGCGGACGGACGTCGACGCCGGGCGCGTGCATGTCGACGACGAACGCGGTGATGCCGTTGTGCTTGGGGACGTCCGGGTCGGTCCGGGCCAGAATCAGGCCTCGGCGCGAGAGGTGGGCGAACGACGTCCAGACCTTCTGGCCGTCGAGGATCCACTCGTCACCGTCGCGACGGGCCCGGGCGGCCAGGCCCGCGACGTCGGAGCCGGCCGAGGGCTCGCTGAACAGCTGGCACCAGACCTCTTCGCCGGTGTAGAGCGGCCGGAGGTATTTCGCGCGCTGCTCGTCGGTGCCGTGGGTGAGCAGGGTCGGGCCGCACATCCCGATGCCGATCGGGTTGTACGCGCCCGGGATCGGCGCACCGGCCTCGGCGAGCCGCTGCTCGATCAGCCCCTGCAAGGCCGGCTCGGCGTTCGATCCGCCGTCGGGCCGGTCGACCCAGACCCAGGCCAGGCCGGCGTCGAACCGGGCGGCGAAGAAGTCGTGCGGATCGGTGGTGGAGGGGGGATGGTCGCGCAGTAAGGCGTCGATGGCGGCGGTGAGTTCCTCGGGGGACATCAACGTCTCCTCTCCCGGTTCCGGGCACATACCCGTAAACGCCGAAGTTAACAGACGTTTCGCGTCTACCTAAACAAAAGTGGCCCCGCGCGACCCGCGCGAAGCCACTCCCGTTCACCCAACCAGCGCCCGACGCCTCACGATGCCGCCGCCGCGGCCTCGGTCACTCCGCCACAAAGAAGCCGCACCCAACCTCCGAGCGCCGCCACCCGAAACCCGTCCTGGGCGGGCCGCCCACCCAACAGTCGGCGTCGTGCTGGGTGGGCCGCCCACCTAGTGGATCATTAGGGGCGGGGCCTCTTCGGCATCCTGGTCGTCGAGGAGGTGGGCTTCCTCGCGCTTGCGGGGCAGGAAGAACGCCGCCACGAGCGTCAGCACGGTGAGCCCGGCCGCGACCCAGTAGACGTGCGCGAACGCGTCCGCCGCCTCGGAGAGGCCCTTCGCGACGGCCCCCGGGCCGCCGATCTGCTCCGCGACCCGCGGGTCCCGCTGCGCGGCGATCGCCGGCAGCGCGAGCTTCCCGTCCTTCAGACCATTGGTGAGCAGCACCGACATCAGCGCCACACCGACCGAGCTCGCGATCTGCTGCGTGATGTTCAGCAGCGTCGACCCGCGGGCCACCTCGTGGTTGGTCAGCGTCTTCAGGGCCGACGTCATGATCGGCATCATCGTCATGCCCATACCGAGACCCATGATGAACAGCCACAGGATCAGCACGCCGTACGAGGTCGTCGCGGTGATCTGGGTCAGGCCGAACATGGCGATGACGATCGCGACCAGGCCGAACGGAACGATCCGGCCGACCGGAATCTTGTCGGACAGCGTGCCGGCGATCGGCATCGTCACCATCGCACCGAGGCCCTGCGGAGCCACGAGCAGACCGGCCATCAGGACGGACTCACCGCGGATCTGCTGGAAGTACGTCGGCACCAGCAGCAGGCCGCCGAAGAACGCGACCGCGAACAGGAACATCGTGGTGATGCTGACCGCGAGGTTCCGGTTGCGGAACAGCCGCAGGTCCAGCAGCGGGTGCTTCGGCTTGAACGAGTAGATGACGAACGAGACGATCAGCAGGATGCCGATGAGCGCCGGGATCCACACCTTGTTCGCGGTGACCGAACCCTCGCCCGGGATCGACGAGACGCCGTAGAGGAACAGCGCGAGGCCCGGAGACATCATCAGCATGCCGATGAAGTCGAACGACTCGGACGGCTGCGCGGCGTCGGCCGGCAGCACCACGTAGGAGTAGATCAACGCGCCGATACCGATCGGGACGTTGATCAGGAAGATCCAGTGCCAGCTGGCGGCGTCGATCAGCCAGCCGCCGAGGATCGGGCCACCGATCGGGCCGAGCAGCATCGGCACACCGAGGATCGCCATCAGACGACCCATCCGCTTCGGGCCGGCCGCCCTCGTCATGATCGTCATACCGAGCGGCATCAGCATGCCGCCGCCGAGGCCCTGCAGCACCCGGAAGCCGATCAGCGCCTCGATGTTCCACGCGGCGGCGCAGAGCGCGGAGCCGATCGTGAACAGCGCGATCGCGGTCATGTAGAGCCGCTTGGTGCCGAACCGGTCAGCGGCCCAGCCGGTCAGTGGAATGACGGTTGCCAGCGCCAGCGTGTAGCCGGTGACCGTCCAGGCGACGCGCGCGTAATCGAGCGGCGCGTCCACCGTGCCGAATTCGGTCTGGAACGTCGGAAGTGCGACGTTGACGACCGTGATGTCGAGAATCGACATAATCGCGCCGAGGACGACAACCCCGGCGACCTTGAGTATGTCGGGGGTAATTTTGTCGTCGTTGGCGGTGGCTACGTCTGCCATGAGCTCTTTCCCTCGTCGCGCCGGTCCCGGGCAGCCTAGGAATTTTACGTTCGTTTAATTCTTACTGCATCGGTGCACTCAACGGAAATAGAATTACGGTCGCGATCTGCCCGACAGGCGACCACGGCATCAACCAACCGGGCCGGCTCGCCGCCCATTCCCCCGCCGAACATTCCTTGCATCACACAAATAATGACGCTACCTCACGCCGGTTTCGACTGGGTTCCCACCCCTGTGCGTCTCTGCGGGCCTTACGTCCCGTGACGTCGCGAGTACCGACCCGACGAGGATCAGCGCGAACGCGGACAGGATCAATGCGTCCAGCGGCTCGCCGAGCACCAGAACGCCCGCCAGCACCGCCACCGCCGGGTTGACGTACGTGAAGACCGTCGCCCGGGCCGGACCCACCTCCCGAATCAGCGCGAAGAACACCAGGAACGCGAGCGCGGTGCAGATCAGCCCCAGACCGGCGATCGCCCAGAGGACGTCCGCGTCCGGACGGTGCTCGGGCCAGGTGGCGATCGCCGCCGGGGTGTAGATCAGCGCGACTGTGCTCAGCGATACTGCAGTCATCGGCAGACCGGGCACGTCGTTGAGGTATCGGGCCATGATCAGCGGCGCGATCGCGTACCCGAGCGAGGTCAGCAGCACCTCGACGATCGGCCAGGCGTCTCCCCCGCCGAGTTTCGGCGAGACCAGCACCGCGACGCCGGCCAGCCCCACGATCAGGCCGGCCCGGCGCTTCCAGGTCAGCCGCTCGGCGCCACCGGTCAGCCGCACGACGATCGCACCGATCACCGGGACCGTCGCGATGATCAGGCCCGCCAGTGAGCTCGGCAGCGTCCGCTCGGCGTCCGTGAGAAGAAACCAGGGGCCGACCATCTCGCAGACCGTGAACACGAGCAGCGGACGCCAGTGCCGGAGCACGGTGCGGATCGCACCGGCGCGGAACGCGAACGGGAGCAGGAGCAGACCACCGACGGCGGTCCGGGCGAACACCAGGAACGGAACCGAGACGCCGTCGACCGCGACCTTGATCAGCAGGTACGGAATGCCCCAGACCACGCTCATGACGACGAAGAGCAGCCAGCCGCGCCGAGTCACGGGAGGACTGTAGGTTTCCCGGGGGCGCCGGCCAACCGCGTTGTCGGCCGACTTCCGTCATTAACCGGACAGCGGGTGCGGGACCCGCCTCCCGAGCGCTCGGCCTAGGGTGGCCGCGTGGCAGCAGGCTCTCGACTCGGCGTGGATTTCGGTACCTCGAACACCGTGGCGGTACTCGCCCGGCCCGACGGACGGATCAACCCGGTTCTGGTCGACGGACAGCCGCAGCTCCCCTCCGCGGTCTGTGCGTCCGGGGCCGAGCTGCTGGCCGGAAAAGCCGCGCTGCACACCGCCCGCCTGCACCCGGAGGCGTTCGAGCCGAACCCGAAACGCCGCATCGACGACGGCGAGGTACTGCTGGGCACGACCGAGTTCCCGGTCGTGGACGTGTTCGCGGCGGTGTTGCGGCGGGTGGCGGAGGAGACGCGGCGGGTGACCGGCGCGGCCTATCCGGACGAGGTCCGCATCACGCACCCGGCGGTGTGGGGCAGCGCACGGCGGGAAGTGCTGCGCCGGTCGGCGGTGGCGGCGGGGTGGCCTTCGTCCGTGGTGGGGCTGGTACCGGAGCCGGTCGCGGCGGCGGCCGCGTTCGCGGAGGTGCACGGAGCGCGGCTGCCGGTAGGCGGCAACGCGCTGGTGTACGACCTGGGCGGCGGGACGTTCGACGCGACCGTGCTCCGGCGGGGGCCGTCCGGCTACGACGTGCGGGCGACCGACGGGCTGCCCGACGCGGGCGGGCTGGACATCGACCACGCGGTGCTGACGTTCGTCGGGGCGGTGGTGTCGCGGCGGGATCCGTCGGCGTGGCAGGCGCTCACGTCGCCGTCGACGGCGGCGGAGCGGCGGGGGCGGTGGCTGCTGCAGGACGACGTGCGGGCCGCGAAGGAGATGTTGTCGTCGGCGGTGGCGACGCTGATCCCGGTGCCGTCGATCGACGACGAGGTGCCGTTGACGCGGACGGAGCTCGATCAGCTGACGCGGCCGTTGCTGGAGCGGACGATCGGGTCGGCGCAGGGGGTGCTGCGGGAGGCCGGGCTGACGCCGGGGGACCTGTCGGCGGTGTTCCTGGTCGGGGGATCGACGCGGATCCCGCTGGTGGCGACGATGTTGCACCGGGCGCTGGGTGTGCCGGCGACGGTGCTGGAGCAGCCGGAACTGATCGTGGCCGAGGGCGCTCTGCGGGTGCGGACGTTCGACGGCGCACGGGGCGTGCCGGGGCCGGGCGTCCCAGGGCCCGGCGTCCCAGGGCCCGGCGTCCCAGGGCCGGGCGTCCCAGGGCCGGGCGTCCCTCAGGAGCATCGGCCTCAGGAGTACCGGCCCCAGGAGTACCGGCCGCCGGTGCCTCGGTCGGGGCCGGTTCCTCACCAGCAGGCGCGGCCGCCGCAGGCCGCTCAGCACGGCGGCGACCGACCGGTGCCGTACGGGTACCCGCAGCCCAGCGGGCTCCAGGCGCAGCCCAGCGGGCTCCGGCCCCAGCCGGGGGGTGGGTTGATCGGGCGGCGGCGGCAGCCGTCGTTCCCGCCTCCGGAGACACACGCCGCCACCGGCGTGATCCGCACCGACCGCGACGTCCGCGCCGCCGAACCGGCCCCGGCCCCGCCCTCGTCCGGCGCGGCTCCGGCCTCCACGACTCCGGCCCCCGCGGCTCCGGTGGGCGCGCCTTCCGGGCGAGCCTCGGTGCCGTCAGCCGCGGTCCGGGTCAGCGGCAGCGCCCCGGTCAGCGCGGTCCCCCTCAGCGCGGTCCCCCTCAGCGCCGCCCCGGTCAGCGGCGCACCGGTCAGCGCCGCCCCGGTCAGCGCGGCGCCGGTCAGCGCCGTCCCGGTCAGCGCGGCGCCGATCGGCGGGGCGCGGGAGGCGGTGGAGTTCCGGGGGCACGAAGAAGCGGTGTCCTCGCTGACCCTCAGCCCGGACGGCTCCCGCCTGGCCACGGCCGGCGCCGACCGAACCGTCCGCATCTGGGAGGTGCCCACCGGGCGCCAGATCGTCCGCCTGACCGGCCACACCGGCCGGATCAACGGCATCGTCTCGAGCCCCGACGGCTCCCGCCTGATCAGCGTCGCCGACGACCACACCGCCCGCGTCTGGGACCCGGCCACCGGCAAGGAACGAGCCACCCTCACCGGCCACGACGACATGATCCGCGCCGTGGCCCCGCACCCCGACGGCCGTCGCATCGCCACCGGCAGCTTCGACCACACCGTCCGGATCTGGGATCTGACCTCGGGCGATTCGATCGGGAAACTGACCGGCCACACGGACGTCGTGCGCGCCGTGGCGTTCCACCCGGACGGGCGCCGCCTCGCGACCGGCAGCTTCGACCAGACGATCCGCATCTGGGACGTGGACACCGAGCGGCAGCTCGGCAACCTCACCGGCCACGGACTCGTGCACGCGGTCGCGTTCAGCCCGGACGGTCGCCTCCTCGCGACCGCGGGCGTCGACGGCACCGCCCGCCTCTGGCACGCCGACAACGGACGCCCGGCGGCCGAGCGGCTGGCCGGACACGCCGGTGCGGTCACCGCGGTCGCGTTCAGCCCGGACGGACGCCTGCTCGCGACCGCGGGCGTCGACGGCACCGCCCGCCTCTGGAACCCGGCCACCGGACGGGCGACCGCCGCGCCGCTCACCGGTCACACGGCCGGTCTCACCGCGGTCGCGTTCGCTCCCGACGGCCGCGCCCTGCTGACCGCCGGCCACGACGGCACCGCCCGCCTCTGGCCGCTCTGAACGACGACCGGCCGGGCCCACCACGCCCCGCTGCGAGAACCGGTCAGAGTGACGCGCCGATCTTCAGCCACCGCCCCGACCACGTCCGCCACACCATCCCGACGAACCGCACCGCGACGAACACCGCGAGCCCGGCCCACACCCCCGTCAGCCCCCACCCGTAGTAGGCGGCGGCCAGCGTCACCGGCACGAACCCCAGCAGCGCCGACCCCACGGTCACGTTCCGGATGTACGCGTTGTCCCCCGCGCCCAGCAGTACCCCGTCCAGCGCGAACACCACGCCTCCGACCGGCACCATGCCGACCAGGAACGGCCACAGCACGCCCAGCTGCGACCGCACCGCCGGGTCGTCGGTGAACACGCCCGGCACCACGAACCAACCCAGCGCGAACACCACCGCGAACAGAAGCCCGGCGGCGATCCCGAACCGGCTCACCCGCCAGGCCGTGCTCTTCGCCGCGTCGACGTCCCCGCCGCCCAGCGCCGCGCCCACCAGCGACTGGGCCGCGATCGCGAACGAGTCCAGCAGCAGCGCGGCCAGGTTCCAGAGCTGCAGCCCCACCTGGTGCGCGGCGAGCTGCGCCGCACCCGCGCGTCCGGCCACCGCCGCCGCGGTGAGGAACGCCGCCTGGAACGCCGCTGCCCGCACGATGAGGTCCCGGCTCACCCGCAGCTGACGCCGCATCACCGACCAGCGCGGCCCGAGCGGCACCCGCTCACGCACCAGCGCCCAGAGGCACACTCCCCCGCCGAGCCACTGCGCCAGCACGTTCGCCCAGGCCGATCCGGCCAGCCCGAGCCCGAGCGGATACACGAGCACGGGCGACGCCGCCGCCGACACGATGTTCGCGACCACCACGATCACGACCGGCGTCCGGGTGTTCTGCACCCCGCGCAGCCAGCCGTTGCCCGCGAACACGAGCAGGATGCCCGGCAGGCCGAGCACCGCGATCCGCAACCAGCCCTCGGCCGCGGTCGCGACGGCACCCTCCCCGGCGATCACCCGGGTCGCCCAGGGCGCGAGCAGCTGACCGGCCAGGACGCCGGCCCCGCCGAGCAGCAACGCCAGCCACGACGCCTGGACGCCCTCGCCGACCGCCGCGTCCCGCTGCCCGGCGCCGAACCAGCGGGCCGCGCGTCCGGTGGTGCCGTAGGCCAGCGTCGTGCCGACGATCGCCAGCAGGCCCATCAGCGTCCCGCCGGCACCGAGACCGGCCAGCGCGACGCGTCCCAGGTGGCCGACGACCGCGGTGTCGACCAGCAGGAACAGCGGTTCCGCGGCCAGCACCACGAACGCCGACCCGGCCAGCCGCACCACCCGCCCGGCCGACGCGTCGGCCGCCCCGGAACCCGAAGCCGGCCCGGAACCCGTAGCCGCCCCCGCGGC
Organism: Cryptosporangium sp. NPDC051539; assembly: GCF_044454545.1. Lineage (NCBI taxonomy): Bacteria > Bacillati > Actinomycetota > Actinomycetes > Cryptosporangiales > Cryptosporangiaceae > Cryptosporangium > Cryptosporangium sp. NPDC051539. The sequence goes on from NZ_JBITDV010000003.1 coordinate 474,482, forward strand.
GGCCCCGGTCTCCGTCATTCGGGCTTGCGGGCCTGCAACGTGTAGGTGAGCGGTGCCCGCCACGGCCGGTCGGCCATCCGCCGCTCGTCGCCGTCGAGCCGCTCCATCTTTCCGGGGAACGGTTCCCACGGCACCGAGTCGTGCTCGACCAGTTGCGTCAGCGTCAGCCCCTGGTCGAGCAGGGCGGTGACGACCTCTCCCAGCCCGTGGTTCCAGTTGTGCACGGTGTTGTGCGTGAACGTCGCATCGGTCTGGACGTAGGTGTCGTCGTCGTGCCACACCAGCGGCTCGTCCCGCTCGAAGTACGGGTAGTCCAGCACCAGCAGGCCGTCCTGCCTGGCGTCGTCCAGAGCCCAGAGGACCGGGTGGCCCTCCCGCATGAACAGCCGTCCACCGGGTCGTAGCAGTTCGGCGACGACGGCGGCCCACCGCCGGACGTCCGGCAGCCAGCAGAGGGCCCCGACGCCGGTGAAGACGAAGTCGAACCGGCCGGCGCCGAGCGCGGAGACCGCGTCGTACACATCGGACTGCACGAACTCGACCCCGGCCCCGGTTTCGGCGGCGAGCTCACGCGCCTGCCCGAGCGATTCCCCGGAGAAGTCGAGACCGGTCATCCGGGCACCCAGACGGGCCAGCGACAGCGTGTCGGTCCCGATATGGCACTGCAGATGCAGCCCGTCCAGACCGGAGATGTCGCCCAGCCGGGGCAGATCGAACTGCACGACGTTACTCAGGAACGTCGGGTCGACCCGGAACCGGTCGACGGAGTAGTCGGAGGAGGCCGCGTGCGCAGCCGCCCGATCGTCCCAGCTCGCCCGGTTGAGTGTGCGGTAGTCCTCGGTATCGCCGTTCGCTGTCACGTTACGAAAATGTCATACCGGTCACAGCGTTTATTCGTCGGTACCTTCGTCGCCAGAAATGTGTGACACCTTCGGTACGGTCCGCCACATGAGCCGCCGCTCGCTGACCTACGCCGACGCCGTCCGCCTCATCGGCGACCCGGAGAGCCCGGCGATCACGACGCTCGGCCGGCTGGGCGGCGCCGGGGCCGGTGTGGTGACCGCGGTCAGCGTCGGCACGATCGACTTCTTCGCGCTCCGTGACGAGCTGGTCCGCTGGGGTCACACCGCGGTCGCGGGCCTTCGCGAGAAACTCGGCGGTCTCTCCCGGTTCGATCGCACCGAGCGCCTGGTCGCCGCCCACGGCGTCCTCGTCGTCACGTCGTTCTTCGAAGCGCTCGACGAGGGGTTGAGCAACCTCGGCGTCGACCTCGAGGCCGCGGAACTGACTGCCGCCGAGCAGGTAGCGCTCGCCACCGGCGACGGCCCGGCCCGGAACTACGCCGGGTTGATCGTCAGCTTTCTCGAGACGCCGCTGCCGATTCCTTCTCCGGCCCACCCCGCCGAGGCGGTCGCCGAGGAACTCGCCGCCTACTACCGCGGCCTCGCCGACGACCTGATCCGGTTCCTGCTCCGGTTGGCCGCGTTCGAGGGACGTCAGCAGGCTCTCGATCTCACTCTCGAAACCGGACTCGTGGACCGCGCGGTCGCCCGGTACACGGCGGCGTACCGGGCGCTCGCCGCCGAGGCGCCCGAGTTCCGGGTCTGGGCCGCCGGCGTCGACGCCAGTGCCACCCGCGAAGCCGTGCGCAGCAGCGGCGACGTGCTCCGGGCCGACCTGGCCGAACTGCGTGCGCTGGTCACCCGGCCCACCGCCGCCGACGCGGTCCGCACCGGCCTCGAGCGGCTCCACCGGGCCCAGCTCGACCGGCCCATCCTGGCGACCGACCGGGTCCCGGAACACGTCACGCTGCCACGGCTGCACCAGAGTTACGTCGATCCGGGCGGCGCGGTCGCGGAGGCCGGACCGGACGATCGGCCGGCCACCGAGACCTGGTGGCACGGCGCGCACCCGGTCGACGACGTCCCGGACTTCCTCGCCGCCCACCTGACCACGCTCGCCGCGTCGTCCGCACCGACGGTGGTGCTCGGCCACCCCGGTTCGGGCAAGTCCGCACTGGCGAAGGTGCTGGCCGCGCGTCTGACCGGCAACGGTTTCCTGGCGATCCGGGTCCAGCTGCGGACGGTGCCGGGCGACGCGTCGATCCAGACCCAGATCGAGCAGGCGCTGCTGCAGTCGCTCGGCGAGTCCGTGTCCTGGCCCGACGTCGCCCGTCGCGCCGAACCCGCGCTGCCGGTCGTCGTCCTGGACGGTTTCGACGAGCTGTTGCAGGCCACCGGCCTCAACCGGTCCGATTACCTGGAGCAGGCCCAGGCCTTCCAGGAGCGGGAGGCCGAGCTCGGCCGTCCGGTCGCGGTATTGGTGACCAGCCGGACCGTCGTCGCCGACCGGGTCCGGTTCCCGCTCGGGTCGGTCGTCGTGCGGCTCGCGCCGTTCGATTCGTTCCGGGTCGGCCGCTGGCTCGACACCTGGAACACGGTCAACCGCGCGAGCCTGGCCGAGCGCGGCCTGCGGCCGCTCCCGGTCGAGGTGGCCCTCACCCACGGCGAGCTCGCGCGCCAGCCACTGCTCCTGCTGCTGCTCGCGCTGTACGACGCGGGCGCCAACGCGCTCCAGGCCGCCGGCGGCGACCTCGGTCAGGTCGAGCTGTACGAACGGCTCTTCGCCGACTTCGTCGATCGCGAGGTCGACAAGCGACGCGACGGCCGGTCGGCCGAGGACCGCCAGGCCGAGATCGCCCGCGAGTGGCGACGGCTCGGCGCCGTCGCGCTGGCCGTCCTCAACCGCCGGGGCGACGTCATTCTGGACGCGGAACTCGACCGCGACCTGCCCCAGCTCCTCGGTGGCGACGACCTGACCGCGGGGAACTCGGATCCCCGCGGCCACGCGCTCACCGCGAGCCAGCTGCTCGTCGGCCGGTTCTTCTTCGTGCACGAGGCGACGGCGACGCGAGACACCGGCGCACCGGAGCGCAGCTTCGAGTTCCTGCACGCGACGTTCGGCGACTTCCTCGCGGCCCGCCTGATCGTGGACGCACTGGTGGATCTCGCGGACGCGAGGGCATACCAGCGGCGGCGATTCCGGGCCGAGCTCGACGGCGGATTCCTGTTCGCGGCCACGTCGTTCGTCACCGTGGCCCGGCGGGCGCCGCTGTGGGACTTCGTGCGCGGGCGGATCGCGGCGCTGGCGCCGGAGGTACGGCGGTCGTGCCGGGAGCTGGTGCTGGAGCTGTTACCCGAGGCCGGGTTCCCGCCCCGGACCTGGTCGGTCGCCGACTACGAGCCCCGCCGCGAGCCGTTCGCGGCCCGGCACGCCGCGTTCTCGGCGAACCTGGTGTGCTTCGCGGTGCTGCTGGCCGAGGGGCCGGTGCGGGCCGACGAACTGGCCGGTGGCTCGTCGCCGGTCGCGTGGCGGCAGCTTTCACTGCTCTGGCGCAGTCAGCTCGATCTGGTCGATCGGGGGCGGCTGTGGCGGGTGTTCCGCGTCGCGTGGCACTTCGAGGACGATCCGGCTTGGCTGGAGGTGCGCCTGGAAGACGGGAGCGACGTGAGCGTGTACGAGTCGCTCCCGTGGCCGACGGACGGCCGCCTGGTGGGCGGTAGTGAGTGGGTGATCCCCGACGTCCGCGTGCCGGCCGACAGCGAGCCAGGAGAGATGCTCCGCCGCGCGGCTTTCGTGCAGACCACTGTGGACATGCGTGAGACCGTCTACGGCGTCATGCCCGCCTGGCCGCTCGCCGGCTCGTCCCGGATGAACTTCTCCCCCGACGCTCCGGTGCTGCTCGACTCGGCCGGCATCGTTCAGCAGGTCGTTCTGGTGCCGCCGGAGCGGTTCGACCACGAGATCCGCCGGCACCTCGTGCAGAAAGCCCTGATGACCGGTCACGGACGATACCGGCGGGCCGTGCTGCACGCGCTGGCCGACGAGCCGGCCACGCTCCGCGGATCCGGGTTCCGCGACTACCTCGGCATCCTGCACCCTGGCACGTTCGCCGAAGACCTCCCCCTTCTCGCGCGGATCATCGCGGCCTCGTGCGCCGATCCGTCCGGCGCCGGCACCGCCAAGAACCTGATCGCGACCTGGAGCGACGTGCTGGCCGATCACGCGATCAGCTGGCCGGACGGGGCGGAGCAGACCTTCCGCCTGGCGTTCGACGGAGCGGGGCTGACGTGGCCCCCGTGGCTCCGGACGTTCTTCGAGAGCTGAACGTGCGGAGTTATTCTTTCGCACCTGTGTTCGAAGAATCGGGTAGGGTCAAGGTATGACCACGATCGCGTACCAGCCGTCGATTCTGGAACTCGCAGACACCGACGCGCGGCTCGGTCCGCTCGCCGGGCGGGTCCGGCGGCACGAGCTCTCGGCCGGAGCCTGGGTCGATCACCTGCCCGGCTGGGTCCGCGGCTCCGACGCGGTCTTCCAGACCCTGCTGTCCGACGTCGAGTGGCGCGCCGAACGTCGCGAGATGTACGACCGCGAGGTCGAGGTCCCCCGCCTGCTGCGCTGGTACGACCGTCACGAGGCTCTGCCCCACCCGTTGCTGGCGGCGGCCCGGGATGCGCTGACCAGCCATTACGCTCCCGAACTGGGCGAGCCGTTCGTCACCGCGGGCATGTGTCTGTACCGCGACGGGCGCGACAGCGTGGCCTGGCACGGCGACACGCTGGGCCGGTCCGCGCGCCACGACACGATGGTCGCGATCGTCTCGTTCGGCGCACCCCGGCCCCTGCTGCTGCGCCCCCGGGGCGGCGGCTCGAGCCTGCGCTTCCCGGTCGGCCACGGCGACCTGATCGTGATGGGTGGCTCGTGCCAGCGCACCTGGGAACATGCCGTGCCGAAAACCACCCGGGCGGCCGGCCCCCGCGTCAGCGTCCAGTTCCGCCCCTTCGACGTCGCCTAACCCCAATCCCGCCGCCCGCCCAGCCGGGGCGGGGCGGGGCGGGCCGGGGCGGGCCGGGGCCGCGCCGGGGCCAGGCCGGAGCCGGACCGGAGCTGAGGCCGGAGCCAGACCGGAGCTGAGGCCGGAGCCGGACCGGAGCTGAGGCCGGAGCCAGACCGGAGCTGAGGCCGGAGCCAGACCGGAGCTGAGGCCGGAGCCAGACCGGAGCTGAGGCCGGAGCCAGACCGGAGCTGAGGCCGGAGCCAGACCGGAGCTGAGGCCGGAGCCAGACC
>NZ_JBITDV010000003.1:479707-480636 GCF_044454545.1 Cryptosporangium sp. NPDC051539
GACCGGAGCTGAGGCCGGAGCCGGAGCCGGGCCGGGGACCGGGACCGCGCTGAGGCCGAGGCTGGGGCCGCGCCGTGCTGCGCTGGGGTCGGGCCGGGGCTGCCACCCCCGCCCCGTCGGAGCGGGGCCGAGGTCGGAGCGTGACCGAGGTCGGAGGCGGGCTGAGGTCGGAGCGGAGCCAGGCCGCCGGGCTGATCCGTCGGGCCCGTGTTGCGCGCCGCGCCGAACCTCGCGCCGGCCGTCGCTGCCCGCGTCGCAGAAGCCTCCGGTCGAGCCTCACCGAACCCGTACGGCGAGGCACGCGCCCCGCCGACCCTCCCGGTGGACCGGCTGCGGACCACGCCGAGGCTTCCCCCCAGTCCGCGGGCCCCCCTCACCGCTCGCACCCACCATCAATACCTCAGCCCCTCCGGCCTCCGTACTCGCGCCCATCCCGTCTATCGCCGCACCGCGCCCGCGACCCGGACAACCCGCACCCGGCGCACAGCCGGCCCGTGCCTGCACGCTCCCGCTCATCCACCCCGGCCACGCACCCCGGCCACCCACCACCGGCCACCCGCCGCACCGCGCCCACCACCTGGACAGCCCGCACCCGGCGCGCAGTCGGCCCGTGCCTGCACGCTCCTGCCCACCCACCCCGGCCACCCGCCGCACCGCGCCCGCCAGCCGGACAACCCACACCCTGCGCGCCGTAGACCCGAGCCTGCGCGCTTCCGCTCACCCACCACTGGCCCCCGCCACCGGACAACCCGCCACCGGACAACCCGCCACCGGGCACCCGCCACCCTCCACCGGGCCCCGTCCCTCGGGCCCCTGCCACCACCGGGCCCCCGCCACCACCGGGCCCCCGCCACCACCGGGCCCCCGCCACCACCGGGCCCCCGCCACCACCGGGCCCCCGCCACCACCGGGCCCCCGCCACCACCGGG
>NZ_JBITDV010000003.1:480734-731171 GCF_044454545.1 Cryptosporangium sp. NPDC051539
GGCCCCCGCCACCGGGGGCCGCTCACCCGGCGGCGTGCACGCAGCCCCCCGCCCACCAGCGCCGCGCACCCCTGCCCCGGCACCCCCGCCCCAGGACCCCGCCCCGCACACCGGCCCCGGCACCCCCACCCCAGGACCCCACCGCCGCGCCCCGCCCGTTCCGGGGATGCGCCGGAAATAGCGTCCGCCGCTTCCGGCGGCCCCCCGGAAACAGCGCGCGCCGCTTCCGGCGACCCCCGGAAACGGCGCGCGCCGCGACGGCTCAGTGCACCTGGCGGGTGTGTCCCTCCCAGTACGGCGCCCGCAGCTTGAACTTCTGCAGCTTCCCGGTCGCCGTCCGAGGCAAAGCGTCCACGAACTCCACGCGCTTCGGGCACTTGTACCCCGCCAACCGCGTCCGGCAGAACGCGATGACTTCCTCCGCCGTCACGTCCGAGCCGTCGGTGACGATCAGGGCCGTGACGAGCTCACCCCACTTCTCGTCCGGAATCCCGATCACGGCCACTTCGCGCACGGCCTCGAACGAATTCAACGCGTCTTCCACCTCGATCGACGACACGTTCTCGCCGCCCGAGATGATCACGTCCTTCTTCCGATCGGTGATCGCGAGATAGCCGTCCTCGAACGCGCCGCCGTCTCCGGTGTGGAACCAGTTCCCGGCCTGCGCCTCCGCCGTCGCGTCGGGGTTCTCCCAGTACGCGTCCAAATTGTGGTTGGACTGGGCCAGGACCTCGCCGGACGGATCCACTCCGATCCGGACGCCCAACGCCGGTGCACCGGCGCGCCCCAGCAACCGGGCCTGCTCCGACGGCGGCTCCGCGTCCCACTCGGCCCGCATGCGGTTCACGGTCAAGATCGGCGCGGTCTCGGTGAGGCCGTAGATCTGGATGAACTCCCACCCGAGGTCCGACCGGATCCGCTCGATCGTCCGGGTCGGCGGCGGCGCTCCGGCCAGGATGACCCGCACCCGGTCGCGCCCGGGGACCTCGCCCTCCCAGTCGTCCAGAGCCGACAGGACGGCGTTCAGTACGGCCGGGGCGGCGCACATGATCGTCACCCCGTGGGACGCGACCCGCCGCAGGATCTCGGCTCCGTCCACCTTCCGCAGCACCACCTGGTGGACGCCGAGCCCGGTCATCGCGTACGGCATGCCCCACCCGTTGGCGTGGAACATCGGCAGCGTGTGCAGGTAGACGTCCCGATCGGACACGCCGGCGTGCAGCGCGAACACCGTCGCGTTCAGCCAGTTGGCCCGGTGCGTCAGCTGGACGCCCTTCGGGCGGGCGGTCGTCCCGGACGTGTAGTTCAACGTGCAGGTGGCGGCCTCGTCACCGCTCCACGCGGCCGGAGCGGCGGAGGACGACGAGAACGACCCGAAGATCTCCTCGTCGGAGGACTCGCCGAGCACGTACGTGTGCTTGGCCGAGACCGAGGACAGCAACCCCGACAACTCCGGGTCCACCAGCAACACGTCCGCCGCGCAGTGCTCGACGATGTATTCGATTTCCGACGCGCTCAGCCGGAAGTTGATCGGGACGAAGATCCGCCCCCAGCCCGACACGCCGAAGAACGACGTCAGCATCCGCGCCGCGTTGTGCGACACCATCGCCACCCGGCCACCGACCGGGACGCCCAGCGAGTCCAGCCACGCCGCCTGGTGCCGCGCCGCCGCGGCCAGCCGGCCGTACGAGACCGCTCCCAGCGACGGAGCCGGCTGCGAAGGCTCATCGGTCACGCCGATGCGATCGGGATAGACCGTCTCCGCCCGATCGAGAAAATCCTTCACGTTGAGGGGATAGAACATCCGGCCACCTCCGCCGCAGGTCGTTCAGGTGCAGAAAGGTTATCCGGCTGCAACCGTGCCGCACCCGGAACTGCCCCCGGATTGCACCCGAGCCGCACCACGCTGGCTCCCACAAGCGCACACGCGCACGCACGCGCACACCACCGCGACCACCCCAGCTATCACCCAAAAAACGACAACGGGCATTACAGACATTGCGCGTTCCAGTGAGGCAGTTCACCCTCGATGCAATCGGCTGGTCACCGCGGGTTTACTGTCAGCAACGACGTGTTGCGTAACTGTTACCGCGGCCCGTTGCAATGCCCGATCGGTTCTGGTGAAGTGTGCGCACTAATGTTGGATCCGGTCGTGATCCACACAGCAAGGAGGCGCACTGATGCCCACCCCTTCGCTTGACTCACTGCTGAGCAACAGCGGCATGAGCCGCCGGACGGTGCTCCGCGCCGCCGGCCTCGGAGCCGGTGTGTTCGCGGCCGCTCCGCTCCTGGCCGCCTGCACCGGCTCCAGCGACAGCGATTCCGGCAGTAGCGGCACCGGCACGGTCACGTTCGGCTCGAACGGATCCGACGAGGTCCCGAAGAAGGCGTACGCGGACCTGATGGCTTCGGCCAAGACGGCGGAGAACCTCACCGTCAAGATCAACACGGTCGCCCACAACGACTTCCAGAACAACATCAACAACTACCTCAAGGGCAGCCCGGACGACGTCTTCACGTGGTTCGCCGGCTACCGCATGAAGTCGTACGCGAAGCAGGGCCTGGTCGCCGACATCGACGACGTCTGGGACAAGGTCGGCAGCAACTTCTCCGACGCGTTCAAGACCGCGTCCACCGGTGACGACGGCAAGAAGTACTTCATCCCGATCTACAACTACCCCTGGGGCTGGTTCTACCGCCCGAGCGTGTGGAAAGAGAAGGGCTACACGGCCCCGAAGACCTGGGACGAGTTCATCACCCTGGCCAAGAAGATGAAGACGGACGGCCTGAACCCGATCGCGTTCGCCGACAAGGACGGCTGGCCGGCGTTCGGCACGTTCGACTACCTGAACATGCGCATCAACGGCTACCAGTTCCACGTCGACCTGATGGCGCACAAGGAGAGCTGGGCGGACGCGAAGGTCCAGAAGGTCTTCTCGGCCTGGAAAGAGATCTTCCCGTACCAGTCGGCCGACTCCCTGGGCCGTACCTGGCAGGAAGCCGCCCAGACGATCGTCAAGAAGACGTCCGGCATGTACCTGCTCGGCTCGTTCGTCGGCCAGCAGTGGCCGACCGGCGACACCGACATCGACTTCTTCACGTTCCCGGAGATCGACTCCGCGGTCGGTGCGGACGCGATCGAGGCCCCGATCGACGGCTTCATGATGAGCAAGAAGGGCGGCCAGAACAAGAGCGCCCGGAAGCTGATGGAGTACCTGGCCACCGGCAAGGCCGAGGACGTCTACCTGGCCACCGACACCAACGACGTCGCGGCCGCCAAGGACGCCAGCACCGCCAAGTACAACGCGCTGCAGAAGAAGGCCGCCGAGGTCATCGGATCCGCGAAGAACATTTCGCAGTTCCTCGACCGGGACGCCGAGCCCGCGTTCGCGAACAACGCCGCGCTCCCCGCCTTCCAGCAGTTCATCAAGGATGGCGACGTCGCCGCGGTGACGAAGAACCTCGAGGCCCAGGCCAAGCAGATCTACGGCAGCTGACCCGAGACGATGACGACCCCCCAGGCCACAGTGGCCACGCACAGCAAGCCGGCCCACCGCCGAGGCAAACTCCGCCGCCTGACCGGCACGGACAAGATCGTCCTCGGGATCATGGTCGGTATCCCCACGCTGATCGAGCTGCTGCTGGTCTGGGGGCCGGCGCTGTTCTCGGTACTGCTCGGGTTCACCGACGCGCGCACGGACATCGACCAGCCGGGCGGCACCCACTTCGCCGGGCTCGACAACTACAAGTTCATCACCAGCGACTACCCGCCGTTCTGGCCGGCCGTCGAGCACAACATCATCTGGCTGGTCTTCCTGGCGGTCATCGCCACCCCGGCCGGCCTGTTCATCGCGGTGCTGCTCGACCAGAACCTCAAGGGCTCGCGGATCTACCAGAGCATCTTCTTCATCCCGGTGATGCTCTCGCTGGCCCTGGTCGGCATCATCTGGCACCTGATCTACAGCCCGGACGCCGGTCTGCTGAACAGCGTGCTCGGCACGGCGGGCACCAAGGACCAGATCGACTGGTTCGGCGACTCCAACATCAACCTCTGGGCGGCGCTGGTCGCGGCGTCCTGGAAGCACGTCGGCTACATCATGGTCCTGTACCTGGCCGGCCTGAAGGGCGTCGACCCGTCGTTGCGTGAAGCCGCGGCGATCGACGGCGCGAACGCGGTGCAGACGTTCTTCCGGGTCGTGTTCCCGGCGATGCGCCCGATCAACATCGTGGTCGTCGTCATCACGGTCATCGAGGCGCTCCGCGCGTTCGACATCGTCTACGTGATCAACCGCGGGACCAATGGCCTCGAGCTCCTGTCGGCGCTCGTCGTCCAGAACCTGGTCGGTGAAGGGACCCAGATCGGCGTCGGCGCGGCCATCGCGACCGTGCTGCTGGTGATCTCGCTGGTTCCGATCGTCACGTACCTCTGGCAGACCTTCCGGAGCGAGGAGAAGTCATGACGGTCCTCACCGAGACCGGTGGTGAGACCACCGCGCCGCTGGCACCGGCCAAGACCGCCGAGGGCGGGCCGAAGCTCAGCCGCGGCGGCCGGATCTTCAGCTACTCGTTCCTGACGGTCACGGCGCTGGTCTGGCTGGTGCCTCTGGTCTGGGCGATCTACACGTCATTAAGGCCAGAAAAAGACACCCAGCAGTACGGGTACCTGAGCTTCGGTGGGTCGTTCAACTTCGACAACTACACAAACGCCTGGAACCAGGGTGGCTTTTCCAAGTACTTCGTCAACTCCGCGATCATCACCATTCCGGCCGTCATCCTGACGCTCGTGATGGCGTCGATGGTGGCGTTCGCGGTGTCGCGCTTCAAGTGGAAGTTCAACGTCACGCTGCTCATCCTGTTCACCGCAGGCAACCTGCTCCCCCAGCAGATCCTCGCAGCGCCGCTGTTCCAGCTGTACAAGCACTTCGAACTGCCGTACTCGGTCAGTGACTCCGGCTCGCTGCTCAACACGTACTACGGCGTGATCGCGGCCAACATCGCGTTCCAGGTCGGGTTCTGCACGTTCGTGCTGTCCAACTACATGAAGGCGCTGCCGGGCGAGCTCACCGAGGCCGCGATGGTCGACGGTGCCGGCGTGTGGACGCAGTACTGGAAGATCATCCTTCCGCTGTGCCGCCCGGCCCTGGCCGCGCTCGGAACGCTGGAAGTCATCTGGATCTACAACGACTTCTTCTGGGCGTTGCTGTTCATCCAGTCCGGCGACCGGCTGCCGATCACGACCGGTATCAACAACCTGTTCGGGCAGTACGCGCAGAACGACAACCTGATCGCGGCCGGCGCCATCATGACCGCGATCCCGGTACTGGCCATCTACGTCGCGCTGCAGCGTCAGTTCGTCGCCGGTCTCACGCTCGGCGGTAGCAAGGGATGAGGGCAGTCACCGAACGCCTCGGCGGCCGTCTGGCCTTCGGCGGCGACTACAACCCCGAGCAGTGGCCGGAGTCGGTCTGGCTCGAGGACGTCGCACTGATGAAAGAGGCCAAGGTCAACCTGGTCTCGGTGGGCATCTTCTCCTGGGCCCTGCTCGAACCGGCCGAAAAGGAGTACGACTTCGGCTGGCTCGACCGGGTCCTCGACCTGCTGCACGACAACGGGATCGCGGTCGACCTGGCCAACGCGTCGGCCACCCCGCCGCCGTGGTTCTCCCGGCGCTACCCGGACTCGCTCCCGGTGGACGTCGACGGCCGGCGTCGCTGGTACGGGGCCCGGCAGGCGTTCTGCCCGTCGTCGCCGGACTACCGGACCGCGGCCGCGCGGCTGACCCGCACGATCGGCGAGCGCTACACCGGCCATCCCGCGGTGAGCATGTGGCACGTCCACAACGAGTACGGCTGCCACAACTGGCACTGCTACTGCGACACCTCGGCCGAGGCCTTCCGCACCTGGCTGCGCGACCGCTACGAGAACATCGCCACGCTCAACGAGGCCTGGGGCACCGCGTTCTGGAGCCAGCGCTACTACGACTGGGCCGAGGTCATCCCGCCCCGGACCCCGGCGTACAACTCGTTCGCCAACCCGACCCAGCAACTGGACTTCTGGCGGTTCTCCTCCGACGAGCTGCTGGACTGCTTCCGCGCCGAGGCGGAGATCCTCCGCGAGGTGTCGGATCTTCCCGTCACGACCAACTTCATGACGTTCTTCAAGCCGCTGGACTACTGGGCCTGGGCGGCCGAGCAGGACCTGATCAGCAACGACCACTACCGCATCGTCGAGGGTCTGGGCGAAGGCGGCGCGACGCACGACCTCGCGATGTCCGGCGACCTCGTCCGGTCGCTGGCGGGCGGCCAGCCCTGGCTGCTGATGGAGCACTCGAGCTCAGCGGTCAACTGGCAGCACCGCAACCCGGCCAAACTCCCCGGCCAGATGCGCCGGGACAGCCTCACCCACACCGCCCGCGGCGCCGACGGCGCGCTGTTCTTCCAGTGGCGCCAGTCCAAGGCCGGCGCGGAGAAGTTCCACTCCGCCCTGGTCCCCCACGCGGGCACCGACAGCCGGCTGTGGCACGACGTCACGCAGCTCGGCACCGATCTGGAGAACCTTCGGGAGGTCGCCGGCTCCACGGTGCGGGCCGAGGTGGCGATCACCGTCGACTGGGAGTCCTGGTGGGCGATCGAGCTCGACTCGCACCCCACCGCCGACGTCACCGGCCTGGGTGAGCTGCGCCGGTTCCACCGCGCGCTCTGGGAACGCGGGGTGTCGTGCGACTTCGTCCACCCCGACCACGACCTGTCGGCGTACCGGCTGGTCATCGTGCCGACGCTGTACCTCACCGGCGGCGAGGCGGGCCCCAACCTGACCGAGTTCGTCGAAGCCGGCGGCACCGCGCTGGTCACCTACTTCTCCGGGATCGTGGACCACAACGACCACGTCCGGCTGGGTGGCTACCCGGGCGCATTCCGCGATCTGCTCGGCGTCCGCGTGGAAGAGTTCGCGCCGCTGCTCGAAGGGCAGAGCGTCCGGATCGACGGTCTGGACGCGACCGCGACCGGAACCCTCTGGACCGAGGCGGCGACCGCGACCACCGCGGAGACGCTCGCCACCTACGGCGAGGGGCCGCTCGCGGGCCGGCCGGTCCTCACCCGCAACGCGGTCGGTGACGGCGAGGCCTGGTACCTGGGCACCCGGCTCGACGCGGTCAGCCACCCGGCGGTCGTCGGGCGTCTGCTACGGACGGCCGGAGTCCGGCCGGTTCTGCCGATCGACGAGTGGCCGGTCGGCTTGGATGTGGTGGAGCGGGTCGGCACCGACGCTCGTTACGTGTTCGCGGTGAACAACGGTGACGCGGCGGTAGCCCTGCCGGTTCGTGGGCACAACCTGCTCACGGGTGCGGAATGGGCGGAGGACGACCAGGTCGGCCCCGGCGACGTCGCCGTCATCCGAGCCTAGGAGGGACGATGGGTATGCGCGAAGCAGCCAGTTGGCTGGCGCCGGGTCGGGTGAACCTGATCGGCGAGCACACCGACTACAACGACGGCTTCGTGCTGCCGCTGGCCATCGAGTACGGCTGCAGAGCGACGGTCTCCCCGGGTCCGGACGGCCTGCTGCGGTTCGTCTCCGCGCAGGAGTCCGACCCGGTCGAGATCCGCATCCCGGCCCTGCAGCCGGAGCGGATGACCGGCTGGGCCGCTTACCCCGCCGGCGTGCTCTGGGCACTCGGACCCGACCTGCCCGGTCTGACCGTGACCGTCGATTCCGACGTGCCGCTGGGCGCGGGCCTGTCCTCGTCCGCCGCGCTGACCTGCTCGGTCGCCGGGGCCGCGAACGACCTGCTGGAGCTGGGCCTGTCACCGCGCGAACTGGTCGCGGTGGCCCGCAAGGCCGAGAACGGCTTCGTCGGCGCGCCGACCGGCGGGATGGACCAGCTGATCTCCATGCTCGGCGAGGCCGGCTCGGTGCTGTTCTGCGACATGCGCTCGCTCGAGGTGCGTCCCGTCCGGTTCGATCTGGACGCCGATGAGCTCGCGCTGCTCGTGGTGGACTCCAGAGCCCCGCACCAGCACGCGGACGGCGAGTACGCGGCCCGGCGGCGCTCGTGCGAGCGGGCCGCGCACGTGCTCGGTGTGCGGGCGCTGCGGGACGTGTCGCTGTCCGGCCTCGACGAGGCACTCGAGAAGCTCGCGAGAGACTCCGAGGGCGAGGAGCTGGTCAAGCGGGCGAGGCACATCGTCACCGAGAACGCCCGGGTCAACGATGTCGTCGCGCTGCTCGAATCCGGTCGCGTCCGCGAGATCGGTCCGCTGCTGACGGCCTCGCACGCGTCGATGCGCGACGACTTCGAGATCACGGTTCCCGAGGTCGACGTGCTGGTCGAGTCACTGCTCTCGGCGGGCGCCTACGGCGCCCGGATGACCGGCGGCGGGTTCGGCGGCTGCGTGATCGCCCTTCTCGACGCCGACGCCGTCCCGGCCGCGACGCAGGCCGCGGCGAACGCGGCCGCGGCCCGTGGGTTCACCGCCCCGCGCGCGTTCGTCACGTCCCCGGCGGCCGGTGCGCACGCACTGGACGGCCCCGATGCTGGCTAGCCAGCGGCAGGCCCGCATCGTCGAGGAGATCCGCCACGGCGGCGGGGTGCGGGTCAGTGACCTCACCGAGCTCCTCGGTGTTTCCGACATGACGGTCCGACGTGACCTGGAGGTGCTGGCCAGGGCCGGCGTCCTGCACAAGGTGCACGGCGGCGCGGTGCTGGCGACGTCCCGCCGCACCGACGAGCCCGGGTTCGCGGCGAAGAGCGCGCTGCAGCAACCCGCGAAGGAGGCGATCGCGGCGCGCGCCGCGGAGCTGATCACGCCGGGCACCGCGATCGCGCTGTCGGCCGGCACCACGACGTGGACGCTGGCCCGGCACATCACCGCGATCCCCGAACTCACCGTGGTGACGAACTCGACGACGGTGGCCGACATCCTCGAGGCCCAGGCGCCCCGGGCCGGGTTCACCGTGATACTCACCGGCGGGGTACGGACGCCCAGCGCCGCGCTGGTGGGGCCGGTCGCCGACCAGTCGATCGCGTCGCTCCACGTCGATCAGCTGTTCATCGGTATGCACGGCATGGACGCCGCCGCCGGGCTGACGACACCGAATCTCGCCGAGGCGCAGACGAACCGGGCGCTGATCAACAGCGCGAAGGAGGTCGTCGTGCTCGCCGACTCCACCAAGTGGGGCATCGTCGGGCTCGCGGACTTCGGCCCGCTGTCCACGGCGGACGTTCTGATCACCGACAACGGCCTGCCACCGGCCGCGCACGACATCCTGGCCGAGGCCGTAGGCGAACTCATCGTCGTGGACGCCGCCGACACCGGTATTCCCTCTGCGCCTTCTGTCGGAGACCGCACATGACTCCATT
Source organism: Cryptosporangium sp. NPDC051539 (assembly GCF_044454545.1). Lineage (NCBI taxonomy): Bacteria > Bacillati > Actinomycetota > Actinomycetes > Cryptosporangiales > Cryptosporangiaceae > Cryptosporangium > Cryptosporangium sp. NPDC051539. Next base: position 490,093 of record NZ_JBITDV010000003.1, read on the forward strand.
GCCCGCCGACGTCCTCCGCTCCGCTCCTCGGTCGCCAGGGCTCCCTACGATGCTCACTTCGGAGATCGGCTCATGACCGCCCGGCAGCAGATCCACCTCAGCGACGGACGGGAGCTGTTCTACTTCGACGACCTGCCCGGCAAGGACCGTTCGGCCGTGGACGAACGCGGCCTGCCGCACGTGCTGAGCGTGTCCGAGCGGCGCTGGGACTCGCTGGCCGGCGAATGGGTCGTCATCGCCGGGCACCGTCAGTCCCGGACGTTCCTGCCGCCCGCGGACCAGTGCCCGCTCGACCCCACCCGCGACGAAGACCACCGCACCGAGATCCCGGCGCACGACTACGACGTCGTCGTGTTCGAGAACCGGTTCCCGTCGCTGTCGACGTCGACCCCGGTGGAGTCGTCGCTGCACGGGCTGTCGCACGTCGAGCCGGGCAACGGACGGTGCGAGGTCGTCTGTTTCACCAGCGACCACGCCGGGTCGTTCGCCTCGTTGCCCGCGGAACGCGTCCGGACCGTCCTCGACGCGCTGATCAACCGGACCGTCGAGCTCGGACGCATCAACGGCGTCGAGTACGTGTTCTGCTTCGAAAACCGGGGCGAGGAGATCGGCGTCACGCTCTCGCATCCGCACGGTCAGATCTACGCGTACCCGTTCGTCCCGCCGCGGATGGAGCGGACCCGGCAGTCGCTGCGCGAGCACCACGAGGCGACCGGGGAGTGCCTGCAGTGCGCGTTGCTGCAGTCCGAGCAGGCCGACGGCGTCCGGATCGTCGAGAAGGGCTCGCACTTCACCGCGTACGTGCCGTTCGCGGCCCGCTGGCCCTACGAAGTGCTGATCGTGCCGCACCGGCACGTGCCCGACCTGCCCGCGCTCGACGAGGCCGAACTGGCCGAACTGGCCGAGCTGTACCCGGCCGTGCTGCGGCGGTTCGACGCGCTGTTCGACGGGCCGGCGCCTTACATCGCGGGCTGGCAGCAGGCGCCGGTGCGGTTCGACCGGGATCTCTGGCACCTCGCGCTGCAGGTGTTCTCGATCCGGCGTGCGCCCGGGAAACTCAAGTACCTCGCGGGGTCGGAGTCCGGTGCCGCGGTCTGGATCAACGACATCGCCCCCGAGCGGGCGGCCGCCGCGCTGCGGGGCGAGAATTGAGCCCATGCTGACGCCGGATGAGCTCCTGACCACGACCCGCAGTGTCCGCAAGCGTCTGGACCTGACCCGGCCGGTGCCCCTCTCACTGGTACGCGAGTGCCTGGAGATCGCGTTGCAGGCGCCGTCCGGATCGAATCGGCAGGACTGGCACTGGGTCGTGGTCACCGACGCGGCCAAGCGGAAGGCCGTCGCGGACTTCTACTCCGATTCGTGGGAGCGCTACATCGCGTCCGGGCGCTCGGCCGGCGAGCTGTACGCGGACGACCCGGCTCGATCGGCCGTGCAGCAGCGGATCGGAGATTCGGGCCAGCACCTGGCCGACCACCTGGCCGAGGTGCCCGTGCTGCTGATCCCGTGCATCCGGGCCGGGTCGCTGAGCGCGGGCAACCAGGCCGGGCTGTGGGGCTCGATCCTGCCCGCGGTGTGGAGCTACATGCTCGCCGCCCGCGCTCGCGGCCTGGGCACGGCCTGGACGACGCTGCACCTGCGTCACGAACGGGCGATCTCCGACCTGCTGGGGATACCGGGCGGCTTCGCCCAGGCAGCGCTGATCCCGACCGCCTACTACACCGGCGACACCTTCAAACCGGCCTCCCGCCAGCCCCTCGACGAGGTTCTCCACATCGACTCCTGGTGAGGCTTAGACTCGCACCATGGATCAGGCTTGGAAGCTCGAACAGCACTTCTGGGAGGAGCTGAGCGAGGGTCGGGCCGCCGGGTTCTACGCACGTCACATGACGTCCGACGGGTACGTGGTACTGCCCAGCGGGGTCGTCGAGCGCGACGACCTGATCGCTCGGTGGCAGCAGCACGAGCCGCTCACCTACGAGCTGTCCGAGCCCCGTCTCCTGCTCGTCGACGGCAACGTGCTGGTGCACTACCGGGTGGTCGCCGACGGCTCCTGGCTGCCCGGCTACCGGGCTCACATCACGTCGATGTACACCTGGGAGGGCGGTGCGTGGGCCCTGGTCTTCCGCCAGCACACCCCGGAAGCCGCGTTCGCGTTCTGACCGGTCAGGACGGCTCGGACGCCGAGGACAACTCGGCGACCAGATCGGTGAGCACCCGCTGGGCCAGGTCGAGTTCGGCCGCCGCCCGGGCCAGCTCGGGGTCGTGCTCGGTCGACGCGCGCAGCGCGCCCAGGCGGGCCATCTCCTCGAAGCTCTCGCACACGTCGGCCAGCGCCATCGCGCCGATGTTGGCGGCCGACCCCTTGAGCTTGTGGGCTTTCTCGGCCACGGCCACCGCGTTTCCCGCGTGCACGGCGTCGCCCAGCGCGGCGAGGGTCTCCGGGGCGTTACGGACGAACGAGCCGACGAGCTCGGCCAGCAATTCCTTCTCGTCGTCGGTCGGCCCCGGCCCGGCGATGTCCGCGAATCGCCGCCGGATGCCCGCCTCCTGGTCGTCCACCGCGGGATCGTCGTCGGACGGGGCGGGAGCGACCGCGTCCAGGGCTGCGCGGAGGTCGTCGGCCCGCACCGGTTTGGGCAGGTAGCTGTCCATGCCGGCGGCCCGGCAGGCGGCCTTGTCCTCCACGAGGACGCTCGCGGTCATCGCGATGATGTGCGGCTGCCGATCCGGCGGGAGCTCGGCCCGGATGCGCCTGGTGGCCTCCAGACCGTCCATGTTCGGCATCTGGACGTCCATCAGCACCACGTCGTAGGGAGCGCGGTGGACGGCGGCGACGGCCTCGGCGCCGTCGGCGGCGGTGTCGACCCGGTGGCCCTGCTTGGCCAGCATCAGCTGGGCGACTTTCTGGTTCACCGGGTTGTCCTCGGCGAGCAGGATCCGGAGCGGGGCGACGGCCGGTCCGGGCAGCCCGGATGCGATCTCCTCCGGTACCGGTTGCATGCGCGCCACCATGCGGGCGACGGCCGACTGCAGGGCGCCGCCCCGGGCGGGCTTGGTGAGGATCGCGTCGAACAGCCGCTGCTGGTCCGGCCCCGGACGCCAGGCGACGCTGGTCAGCAGGATCATCGGGAGGTCCGCGGTCTGCGGCATCGCCCGTAGCCGGGCGGCGAGCTGGGCGCCGTCCATCTCGGGCATGTGCATGTCGAGGATCGCGATGTCGAGCGTGTCCTCGGCCCGGGCGAGGTCGAGTGCCTCGGCGCCCGAACGGGCGACGAGGCACTCCATGCCCCACCCGTCGAGCTGGAGGCTCAGGACCCGGCGGTTGGTCGCGTTGTCGTCGACGATCAGCGCCCGCGCCCCGGCCAGAGCCACCGACGCGGGCGCCCGGAGCTCGCTCTCGGCGCAGCCCCGCAGGCGAGCCGTGAGCGTGAACGTCGACCCGACCCCGACCTCGCTCTGCACCGCGATGTCGCCACCCATCGCGTTCGCCAGCCGGCGGCTGATCGCCAGGCCGAGGCCGGTGCCGCCGTACACACGGGTCGTCGACGAGTCGACCTGCGCGAACGAGCGGAAGACCCGGTCCATCCGGTCGGCCGGAATACCGGGCCCGGTGTCGCGGACCTCGGCCGACAGCTCGACCGGCCCGTCGGGCTCCGGATCGAGCCGGCGCCCCCGGACGGTCAGCACGACCTCGCCGACCGCGGTGAACTTCACCGCGTTGGAGAGCAGGTTCACCATGATCTGGCGCAGCCGGGTGACGTCACCGCGCAGCATCGCCGGGGTGCCCGCGGCCAAGCTGCCGACGAGTTCGAGGCCTTTGCGCTCGGCGTCCAGAGCCACCAGCGCGAGCGCACTGTCCATGCACTCGCGCAGGTCGAACGACTCGTCGTCGAGCTCGAGCTCGCCGGACTCGATCTTGGAGAAGTCGAGGATGTCGTTGATGATGCCGAGCAGCGCCTCGCCCGAGTCGCGGACGGTCTTCACGAACTCCCGCTGGTCGGCGTCGAGCTCGGTGTCCATCAGCAGCCCGGTCATGCCGATCACCGCGTTCATCGGCGTCCGGATCTCGTGGCTCATCGTCGCGAGGAACGCCGACTTGGCCGCGGCCGCCGCCACCGCGCTGTCGCGCGCGGTCGAGATGACCTCGATCGACGTGTTGACCGCGTGGCCCATCCGCTCGAGTTCGACCGGCCCGGAGACCGACGCCGAGTGGGTCAGATCACCGGCCGTGATGCGGTTCGCGGCCGCGGTGACCTCCTTTATCGGCCGGGTGATCCGCCGGGTCAGCCACCACGCCCCGAGGCCGACGACGAGTACCACGGCGATCGAGCCCCAGACGATCAGCGTCCTGGTGTGCAGCGCGCTGGCCTTGCTGGCGGCCTGACGCTGGTCGAGCAGGCGTAGCTCCTCGGTCCGCATCTCGTCCAGGCCGCCGGCGATCTGGATCATCGCGGCCGATCCCTGGCCGGTCAGCGTGAAGTTCTGCGCCGCGGCGAATCCGCTGGACTCGCGCAGCGACACGGTCTCGGCCATCACCGCGAGCTTGACCTGGGCCGGCGGATCCAGGCCGTCGAGCAGGGCCCGCTGGCGCGGGTTGTCCTCGGTCGCGGCGCGCAGCCCGGCGAGGTCGCCGCCGACCCGATCGATCGCGACCTGGTACGGGTAGAGGTAGCTGGCCTTGCCGGTGATGACGTAGCCCCGCTGGCCGCGCTCGGCGTCCAGGAACCGCTCGCGCACGGTCTCGATCCGGTACAGGACGTCGTACGAATGGTCGACCGGGGCCCGGTCGGCGAGCATGATCCCGATCCGGAGATAGGCGCTGAGCCCGATCACGACCAGCCCGACGAGGGCCAGCAGATACCCGATGGCCAGCAACCGGCCCACGGTGAGGCGGGCCCGGAACACGGGGTTCCGTGGTCCGGGCGGTGGCCCCTCCGTGCCCGCCAGCGCTCCCACTTCCTCTGCTCCCGTACTGCACCCGACGGGATCATCGGCGAGGAACCGACGCGCTGAAGAGTTTCTAGACCGGTATGGCCGCCCACACGGTCTTGCCGCCGGAGCCCTGCCGGCAGCCCCAGCGGGCCGCGATCGCGTCGATCATCGGCAGGCCGCGCCCGCGGGTCGACTCCGGGTCGAGCGGCCGGACGACGATCGGCCGCCGGCTCTCGTCCTGCACCGACACCTGGACGAACGACCCGCGTCGCCTGATCGCGAGCCGGAACGGGGTCTTCGCGTGGTCGACGACGTTCGCGACGAGTTCGTGCACCACGAGCAGGACGTCTTCGGCGGCCGTGCCCACGATCTTCCACTGGGCGAGCAGGGCCCTCACCGCACGACGGATCTCCGCGGTGGCCGCGGGGGTCGGATCGTGGGCTCCGTCGAGCTGGACGGCCGGATCACACGTGACAGTCATCGGACGGACCACCTCCATCGTTCGCACGACCCCTCCTCATCTCTCCCATGGGTACCGCGCTCCCGTGGAAGCGAAACGATCCAGTTGCCGTCAGGACACGGCAGCGACCTCGTCGATCAGGCCCGCACCCTCGAGCGCGGCGACCGTAGCCCTTCGACCGGACGAGCACCGGGATCGCGGTCCGAGCGGCGCTCGGACCGCCTCGGGTGTCAGTCGCCGGTCGCGATGCCGGCCACCACGTGCTGGAACGCCAGCTCGCTGGCGCCGATGAGAGCGGAATCGCGGCCCAGGCCGGGGGTGAGGAGCAGCAGCGCGGCGCGCGACTCCGCCTTGGAGCGGCGTCCGATCTCGGCCTCGACCGCCGTCCGCTCGATCCGCAGGATCTGCTCCATCGTGTCCCCGACGATGATCGCCTCGGGGTTGAACACGTTGACGAGGATCCCGAGCAGCCGTGCGAGCACCACGCCCTGCGCCGCGACCGCGGCGGCGGCCGGTTCGCACCCCTCGGCCGCGGACGCCAGCACCGCGGCCACCGCGGCCGACCCGGGCGGGCCGGTGTGCCCGGCCGCCCGCAGCATCGCGTGCTCCCCGAGGGACGTCTCGACGCAGCCGTTGCTGCCGCAGTGACACGGCGGGCCGTTCGGATCGAGCATGATGTGCCCGATCTCCCCCGCGTACCCCCCGGCACCGAGGACCTCGGCTCCGTCCACGATCACCCCGCCGCCGACGCCGACGCCCCCGGTCACGTAGACGACGTCCCGCAGTTGGCGGGCGGCACCGCGCTGGTGTTCGGCCAGCGCGCCGAGGTTCGCGTTGTTGCCGATCCGCACCGAGACGCTGTCGCCCAGCCGCCGCCGCAGCCGCGCCCCGAACGGCACGTTGCGCCAGCCGAGGTTCGGCGCGTGCACGACCATCCCGTCCGTGCGTCTCACCGTGCCCGGCACCGACACTCCGACGCCGACCAGCCGGGCGTCCACCGGCATGCGGGCGGCGAGCCACCGCGCGTCCCGCGCGATCTGGGTGAGCGCACCGGACGGCGACGACGGGGAGGCTAACGGAGTCTCCCGTCGTACGTGGATCCGGCCGCCGAGGCCGACCGCCGCGGAGACCATCCGCTCGACCTCGACCTCGACGGCGAGCACGTACGGGCCGTCCCGGCGGGGGGCGACCATGTGCGACGGGCGCCCGGCCTTGTCGCCCCCGGCCCGGTCGACACCGGCGGCCGGAACGTGCTCGTCGACCATGCCGCGACGCACCAGGTCCGCCACCAGATCGCCGATCGTGCTGCGGTTGAGCCCGAGCGAAGCGGTGAGCTCCGCCCGGCTCATCGCACCGTGCACGTGGATCTGATGGAGGACCTGGCTGAGGTTGTGTCGCCGGATCTCCTCCGGGCGCACGACCGTGGAACGCGGCACCGGAGGGTCAGTCTTCCGCGGGAGCCCTGCGGGAAAGCGCGTCGGCGCCGGCGGCGACCAGCAGCACCAGCCCGGTGACGAGGAAGACGTACGCCGAGCTGATGTTCTTGATCAGGTTCAGGCCGTTGGGGATCATCGCGATCACGATCGCGCCGATGATCGCGTCACGAACCTTGCCGCGCCCGCCGAACAGTGAGGTTCCGCCGATGACGGCGGCACCCACGGCGTACAGGACGTCGGTGTTCTTGCCGAAGTCGGACGGGACGCCTCCGAGGTACGAGGTGCCGATGATGCCGGCCAGTCCCGCCATGCCCGAGCAGATGATGAATGCCGACATCCGGATGCGCTTGGTGTCGACACCGGCTCGCTTGGCCGCCTCGCGGTTGCCACCGACCGCGTACAGGAACCGCCCGTACTGGGTGCGGGTGAGGACCAGCGTCCAGAACACGAACACCACCGCGACGACCAGCACCGCCCACGGCACACCCTGGATCTTCGCGAACACCGTCCGCGAGCGGTCCTGGTTGAGCACGTAGACCGCGATGCCGGTGACCAGCGCGATCGCCCCGGTCCGGACGAGCACCAGGTCGAGCGGCTCGGCCGACAGGCTCTCGCGCCGGCGCGTGAACGACTTGTACAGGCTCGTCCCCGCGTAGGCCAGGATCGCGACCGCCCACAGTACCCAGGCGACGACGACCGGCATGTAGCCGTTGTCGATCTTGTCGATCACGTTGAACTCGCGCGTCGGGATCGCCGCACCGGTGCCGATGAACTTCAGCAGCGCGCCCTGCCAGGCCAGGAACAGCGCCAGCGTCACGATGAACGACGGGATGCCGATCCGGGCGACCAGGAACCCGATCAGGGTGCCGATCGCGGTACCGACCGCCACCGACAGGAACATCGCGAGCAGCTGGTTGGAGCCCAGCTGCGTGACCGCGATCAGGATGCCGACCGCGATGATCGCGGCCGGGATCCAGAGCTTGGACAGCGCGGCCAGCACGACCGTGACGGCCATGACCAGCATCAGGACGACGAACACCCCGGTGCCGAGCGACTTCTGCAGGTCGCCGCCGTTGTTCAGCGCGAGCGCCATGCCCGCCGCGCACACGCCGCCCGCGGTACCGGCGGACAGGTCGATCTCCCCGATCAGGAGGACGAAGACCATGCCCATGCCGAGAACGGAGATCTGCGCGGCCTGCTGGAGCAGGTTCGCGAAGTTGCCCTTGCTCAGGAAGAAGTCGCTGGCGTTGGCGAAGATGATGACCAGCACCACGGCGCCGAGGACGGCCGGTAGTGCGCCGCCCTCACCGCCGCGCACCTTCTGGACGTAGCGCTTGAACGCGTCGACCAGGTTCTTCGGTCCGGCGTCGGACGCGAACGCGGCCGCATCGGCCTCGGAGGTCGTGCCCAGCGCGGCGTCGTCGGTCGCGACGCTGTATCCCTTGTCAGATGTCATCTTCAGTCCCTCAGAGGTTCGCGTCCGCGGTGGCGCGGGAGAGCCCGAGGTCACCCGAGCGGCCGGTGGTGATCAGCTCCACGACCTGGGCCACGCTGCTGTCCTTGGCCCGCACCTCGGCGGCGATCCGGCCGAGGTAGAGAGCGTCGATCCGGTCGGCGACCTCGATCACGTCGTTCATGTTGTGCGAGATCAGGACGACGCCGAGCCCGCGGTCGGCCAGGCGGCGGACCAGGTCGAGCACCTGCCGGGTCTGGGCGACGCCCAGCGCGGCGGTCGGCTCGTCGAGGATGACGATCCGGGAGTTCCAGAGCACGGCCTTCGCGATCGCGACCGTCTGGCGCTGGCCACCGGAGAGGCTGCTGACCGGCTGGCGGACCGACTTCACGGTGCGCACCGAGAGGCTGGCGAGCGTCTCGCGGGCCTTGCGCTCCATCTCGCCCTCGTCGAGCCAGCGGAGTTTGTTCTTGGCCTCGCGTCCGAGAAACATGTTCTCGACGATGTCGAGATTGTCGGCGAGCGCGAGGTCCTGATACACGATCTCGATGCCCAGCGCGGCCGCGTCCCGGGGGCTGTTCAGCGAGACGGGCTGGCCGTCGAAGAGGAACTCACCCGAGTCGGTGTGGTGGATGCCGGCGATGCATTTGATCATCGTCGACTTGCCGGCGCCGTTGTCGCCGACCAGTGCGGTGACCTCACCGGGGTAGACCGAGAAGTCGATGTCGTGCAGTACCTGGACCGGGCCGAAGCTCTTGTTGATCTTGCGCAGTTCCAGGAGAGGCTTGTCAGCCATTCCGTGCTCCCAAACGGACTAAGCGGAACGCCGGTGGACGGCCGCCGGAGCGGGCCGTCCACCGGCGCGGGAAAAACTGCGTCAGGAGATGCCGGCCGCGGTGCAGAGCGCCGCGTACTTGTCCTTGCAGAGGTCGGCCTTGGTCACGAAGCCGTCAGCGACGACGTCCTTGACCGTGTCCTTGGTGATGGCCTTCGGTGCGAGCAGCAGCGACGGAACCTCCCGGTTGCCCTGGGTGTCCTTGACCGTGCCGGTGGTCTCCGCCTTCTCGCCCTTGAGCAGCGCGACCGCGAGCTTGACCAGGCCGTTGGCCTCGTCGGCGATCGGCTTGTAGACGGTCATGTACTGGTCGCCCGACAGGATGTTCTGCAGACCGCCGACGGTCGCGTCCTGGCCGGTGACCGGCACCTTCAGACCGTTCTTCTTCAGCACGGTGATCGCCGAGTTGCCGAGGCCGTCGTTGGCGGCGAGAACGCCGTCAACCTTGCCGCCGGCCGCGGTGAGCAGCTGCTCGAAGATCGTGACGGCCTTCGCGTTGTCCCAGTCCGGGACGCTCTGGTCGCCGGTCTTCTTCCAGCCCGACTTGTACTTCGGGTCCAGGACGGAGTCGTAGCCCTGCTTGAACAGCGTGGCGTTGTTGTCCGTCGGCGAGCCGTTGAGCTCGATGACCGTGGGGTTGGTCTTCTTGGCGGCGGTGAGGCCGTCGACCAGGCCCTGGCCCTGCAGCTCGCCGACCTTCACGTTGTCGAACGACACGTAGTAGTCGGCCTGGCCGCCGAGCGTCAGCCGGTCGTAGTCGATCGTCTTGACGCCGGCCTGCTTCGCCTTCGACTCGACCTGCGCGCCGGTGGCGGAGTCCAGGTTGACGATCGCCAGAACCGACACGCCCTCCTGGATCATGCCGTCGGCGATCGAGACGAACTTGCTCTTGTCGCCCAGCGCGTTCTGGATGTCGGCGTCCACGCCGGCTTCCTTGAACGCCTTGGTGAGCAGCGGCTTGTCGAAGCTCTCCCACCGGGCGGACGACTGCGTGTCCGGCAGGATCACGCCGACCTTGCCCTTGGTCGCCGACGACGACGAGCCCGAGCTTGCGGTGTCGTCCGACGAGTCGGAGCTGCCACACGCGGCAAGGGTCAGTGCCGTAACGGCAGTAAGGGCGACCATCCCGAGCGCACGCATGCGCATGGTCTTCCCGCCTTCCCCGTTGAAGGGACCGGTGTCCGTAGCGGACACACGATGATTGTTGTGGGCGGGAACATATCGAGGGCGCGGGCGCTACGCATAGCGTTGTTGCGGACTCGTTACCAGCCCAGATGCCTGGCCGTGACGCGCACGCGGCGCGCCGGTAACGGCCAGGGCGCTCTCAGCGCCGTTCCGAGAGGCTCGCCTCCTCGTTCAGGAGGCGGTCGGCCAGGGCGTCGATGGCACGGTCGAGGCGGGCGCGGTCGACCGGGTCGGTGGTGTCCCAGTCCTCCAGCTGGCCGCCGAGCCAGTGCCGCCACGCGGCCGTGATCTGCCCGAACGCCTCGTTGCCGCGGTCGGTCAGCGCCAGCCCGTCCCCCTCGGCCCGGACGTGCCCGTCCTCGACGGCTTGCAGGAACACCGGTGCGAGGACGTCCGGCGGCACCCGGTGCGCGACCGCGATCTCGTCCAGCGTGGGCGCGCTGCCCCGGCGTCCGCGGAGCTGGACCTGACCGACCACCCAGGCCTGACCCGACGAGAGCGACGTCCCCGATCCGGCCAGCACGGCGGACGCCACGGCCGGCGCGCGCCGCCGGATCAGCTGCGCGACCGTGCGCTCGAGCTGCCGGTCGGCGTCCGCGGTGTCGGGTGTGCCGAAGCCCTCGCCGACGTCGGTGGCGCCGGCCCGCGCGGTGTCGCGCAGCGGCACCTGCTTGAGGAACAGCGAGACGACGAACCCGAGCGCGGCGATCGGCACGACCCACTGGAACACGTGGTTGATCGCGGACGCGTAGGCGGCGATGAACGGCGCCGACTCGGCACCCGGCAACGCGTGCAGCGCCGACGGGTCGGTGACGGCCCCGGCCGCCACCGAGGGCTCCGCCGAGAACGCCGACGACAGCTCCGACGACAGCTGGTTCGAGTACAGCGTCCCGAACACCGCCGTACCGACCGCGCTGCCGACCGTCCGGAAGAACGTGACGCCCGCCGTGGCGGTGCCGAGGTCGGAGTAGGCGACGGTGTTCTGGACCGCGATCGTGAGCACCTGCATCGCCAGCCCGAGGCCCGCACCCAGCACGAACATGTACAGCGACTCGAGCGCGACGCCGGTCTCCGGGCCCATCGTCGACATCAGGTGGAGACCGAACGCCATCACCGCGGTCCCGACGATCGGGAACGCCTTGTACGACCCGGTCCGGGAGATGACCGACCCGCTGAACATCGACATGACGAGCAGCCCGGCCATCAGCGGCAGCGTCCGATACCCGCTACCGGTGGCGGACACCCCGTCGACGTACTGCAGGTACGAGGGCAGGAACGTCATGGCCCCGAGCATCGCGAAACCCACCACGAAGCTCAGCAGCGAGCACACGCCGAAAACCGGGTTGGCGAACAGCCGCAACGGCAGCATCGGCTCGGCCGCCCGCCGTTCGGCCAGCACGAACAACGCGAAGAACCCGGCCGAGCAACCGAACATGCCGAGGATGACCGCCGACGTCCAGGCGTACTCGTCACCGCCCCATTCGAGCGCGAGGATCAGCGAGACCACGCCGAGCGTCACCAGCACGATGCCGAGGTAGTCGATCAGCGGCTTCGTCTTCTGCACGACGGACGGGATCGTCCGCGCCGCCATCACCACCATCACGATCGCGACCGGCACGTTGACGTAGAAGCACCACCGCCAGGACAGGTGGTCGGTGAAGAGTCCGCCGAGCGTGGGGCCGAGCACCGTGGTCAGGCCGAACACTGCCCCCAGCGCGCCCTGGTAGCGCCCGCGCTCCCGGAGCGGGATCACGTCGGCGATCAGGGCCTGCGCGGTCACCATCAGGCCACCGCCGCCGATGCCCTGGATCCCCCGGCCGACGATCAGCAGCGTCATGCTGCCCGCGACGCCGGCCACCGCCGATCCGGCGACGAACAGGATCGCCGAGAGCTGGAAGACCACTTTCCGGCCGAACAGGTCGCCGAACTTGCCGACCAGCACCGCCGAGACCGCCTCGGTGAGCATGTAGGCGGTGACTACCCAGGCCATGTGCCCGGCGCCGCCGAGGTCGGCCACGATCGTCGGCAGCGCCGACGAGACGATCGTCTGGTCGAGCGCGGCGAGCAACATCCCGAGCAGGATCGTGGTGAACACAAGGTTCATCTGCGCCCGGGTCATACGCCCGATATACCCGTCTTGTCGGTACGGAATACGTCGGGCGCGTCACAACTTATAAAGTTGCATCAAGCAACTGCCGAGATACAGTTGCGTCAGACAAGGACATGACGCTGGGCCGCCAGCGACTGGGGAGAACACCGGAATGACGACTGCTACCGAGGCGAGACCCGCCGTTGGGGCGCCACCGACCGCGGAGCCGATGTCGCACCGTCAGATCCTGGAGGCCCTGACCGGTCTCCTGCTCGGCATGTTCGTGGCGATCCTGTCGTCCACGATCGTGTCCAACGCGCTGCCGACGATCCTGGCCGACCTCAAGGGCGGCGAGTCGGCCTACACCTGGGTGGTCACCAGCACGCTGCTGGCCACGACCGCCACCACCCCGATCTGGGGCAAGCTCGCGGACCTGACCAGCAAGAAGATGCTGGTCCAGATCGCGATCGTCATCTACGTGACCGGCTCGGCGGTCGCCGGGCTCTCGCAGAACATGGGCGAGCTGATCGCGGCCCGCACGTTCCAGGGCATCGGCGTCGGCGGCCTCACCGCGCTCACGCAGGTGATCATGGCCGCGATGATCTCGCCCCGCGAGCGCGGCCGGTACTCCGGCTACCTCGGTGCGGTGTTCGCGGTCGCGACCGTCAGCGGACCGCTGATCGGTGGCGTCATCGTCGACACGTCCTGGCTGGGCTGGCGCTGGTGCTTCTACGTCGGCGTCCCGATCGCCGCGCTCGCGCTGGTCGTCCTGCAGCGGACGCTGCACCTGCCGGTGCTCAGGCGCAAGGTCAAGATCGACTACGTCGGCGCCACGCTGATCACGGCCGCGGTGTCGCTGCTGCTGGTCTGGGTCTCGCTCGGCGGCAACCAGTTCGAGTGGCTGTCGTGGCCCACCGCGGTGATGGTGCCGGGCGCGCTGGCCCTGGGCGCGCTGTTCCTCTGGGCCGAGACGCGGGCGGCCGAGCCGATCATCCCGCTGAGCCTGTTCCGCAATCGCACGGTCGCGCTGGCCACGGTCGCGTCGCTGTTCGTCGGTGTCGCGATGTTCGGCGCGACGGTGTTCCTGAGCCAGTACTTCCAGATCGCGCGGGGCGAGTCGCCGACGGTGTCCGGCCTGATGACGCTGCCGATGATCGGTGGGCTGTTCCTCTCGTCCACGATCTCCGGGCGGATCATCACCACGACCGGCCGGTGGAAGCGGTTCCTGGTCGCCGGCGCGTTCCTGACCACCGCGGGCTTCGCGCTGATGGGTACCGCGCGCTCCGAGACGCCGTACTGGCGGCTCGCGATCTTCATGGCACTGATCGGGATCGGCATCGGTATGACGATGCAGAACCTGGTGCTGGCGGTGCAGAACACGGTCAAGACCAGCGAGCTGGGCACGTCGTCGTCGACGGTCGCGTTCTTCCGCAGCCTGGGTGGCGCGGTCGGAGTCTCGGCGCTGGGCGCGGTGCTCGGGCACCGGGTCACGGATTACCTGGCCGACGGCCTGGCGAAGCTCGGGATCCCGGCGTCGCAGTCGGGCAGCAGCGGAAACCTGCCGGACCTCGACACGCTTCCCGCGCCGGTCCGGACCGTCGTGATGGACGCCTACGGCCACGGCTCCGGCGACGTCTTCCTGACCGCGGCTCCGTTCGCCCTGCTGGCCTTCGTCGCGGTGCTCTTCATCCGGGAGGTCGCCCTCCGCTCGACGATCGGCGACCCGGCGGCACCGGCGGCCGCCGGTGATCCGATCGACCGGGCCGTCGACAACGGTGCGGCCCTCGCGACCGTCGACGGCGCCGCCGTCGTCCCCGTCGACGAGGACACCCCCGAGGACACCCGCGAGGTCGTCCCGGCCGGGGCCGAGCCTCGGCCGGGCCGGCACCACACCGGACGGCACGAGGCCGGGCGGCACGAGGCCACCCGCCGCGGTGCGCGACGCAAAGCCGAGCACGACCTGGCGTGAATCCGCGTTAACAAAGGCCGGCCCTCCGGGGCCGGCCTTTCGGTACCCTCGCGCAATGGCGCGCTCGTACGACCTGGTCCTGTTCGGTGCCACCGGCTTCACCGGCGGCCTCACCGCCGAGTACCTCGCCGCGCACGCCCCGGCCGGGGTCCGCTGGGCCCTGGCCGGACGCGACGCGGCCAAACTCGCCGCGGTCCGCGACCGGCTGGGCCGCAACGACGTCGGACTGCTCCGGGCCGACGCCACCGATGCCGCGTCCCTGCGCGAGGTCGCCGAGGCCACCCGCGTGGTGGCCAGCACCGTCGGCCCCTACGTGCGCTACGGCGAGCCCCTGGTGGCCGCCTGCGCCGCCGCGGGCACGCACTACACCGACCTCACCGGCGAGCCCCGCTTCGTCGACGAGATGTACCTGCGCCACCACGACACCGCCACCCGCACCGGCGCCCGGATCGTCCACGCCTGCGGGTTCGACTCGATCCCGGCCGACCTCGGCGCGTACTTCACCGTCAAACAGCTGCCCGAGGGCGTCCCGTTGCGGGTCGAGGCGTTCCTGCGGGCCAACGGACGCCCGTCGGCCGGCACCGTGCACTCGCTGGTCGGCGCCGTCGCCGACGCCGCACCCGCCCGTCGCGCCCACCGCGAACGCCGCCGCCGCGAGGGCACGGCCCCCGGCCGCCGGATCCGCGCCGGAGGCCCGCTCCCCCGCACCCACCCGCTGCGGGCCTGGCCGGTCCCGATGCCGACGCTCGACCCGCAGATCGTCGCCCGCTCGGCCGCCGCGCTCGATCGCTACGGGCCCGACTTCCGGTACGGGCAGTACTTCGCGCTCCCGTCGCTCCTCGCGGCCGCGGGGGTCGTCGCGGGCGCCGGTGCCCTGGCCGCCGCCGTGCAGCTCGAGCCCCTGCGCGAACGGATCCCGAGCCGCTGGACGTCGGGCAGCGGCCCGAGCGAGGAGCAGCGCGAGCAAGGCTGGCTGTCGCTGCGCTGCACCGGCGTCGGCGGCGGTCAGGGCGTCCTCACCGAGGTCTACAGCGACCGCGACCCGGGCTACACGACGACCGCGATCGTGCTCGGCGAGGCGACGCTCTGCCTGGCGCTGGACGACCTGCCCGACACCGCCGGGCAGGTCACCACCGCCGCCGCGATGGGCGATCGGCTGATCGACCGCCTCGACTCCGCCGGCCTCACGTTCCGGGTGCTCGCACGCCGGACCGGGGTGCGTGACTGACCAGCGACGCCATCGGCAACCGCACGAGGAAGCACGCCCCGGTCGGGCGGTTGGGCCGGTAGCCGAGCCCGATGTGCCCGGCCTCGGCGAGCGTCCGCACGATGTAGAGCCCCAGCCCGGTGCCGCGCTTCGTCGTCGCGACGCCGGTCTCGGCCCGGCTGAACCGCTCGAACAGCTGCGGGACGAAATTCGGCGGCACGCCCTCGCCGTGGTCGCACACCGCCAGCTCGACCGTCGTCCCGCGGGGCCGGGCGACCAGGTCGAACGGTGGAGCGCCGTACTTCACCGCGTTGCCCAGCAGGTTCGTGACGATCTGCTGGAGGTGACCGGGGTCGGCCAGCACGTGGGTGCCGTCCGGCACCGTGGTCGTCACGTCCAGTGCCTCGTCCGGCGGCAGCGTCAGCACCGCCTCGTGCAGGGCGGCCAGCAGGTCGACCGGCGCGGGCTTCGGTGTGAGGACGCCGGCGTCCAGCTGGGCCACCGTGAGGATGTCCTCGACCAGCCCGTTCAGCCGGTGCCCGGCGCCTGCGATGCCCAGCAGGTACTGCTTCTTGCGCGGGTCCGGGAGCTCGTCCCAGTCGTCCGCCAGCGTCTCGGCGTACCCGAGGATTCCGGTGATCGGCTGCCGGACGTCGTGGGAGAGCATCGCGACGAAGTCGGCCATCCGGTCGCGGGCGTCGGTCAGGTTGTCGTTGGTGCGTTCCAGCTCGTCGGCGTGTTCGGCGAGTTGCGCCTGGGCCGCCGCCTCCTCGGCCTCCAGCCGTTTGCGCTCGGTCACGTCGACGACCTGGACCGTGAAGCGGGCGGGCTGGTTCTCCAGGTCGCGCAGCAGCGTCACGGTGGTCGCGCCGTGGACGACCCGGCCGTCGGCCCGCAGGTAGCGCTTCTCCACGGTGAATCCGGGCGACACCCCGGCCAGCGTCTCGCGGATCGCCGCATCCGTGATCGAGCGATCGTCCGGATGGGTGACGTCGAGGAACGTGAGGCCCAGCAACTCGTCCGGCGGACGAGCGAGCATCGCGCAGAACGCCTGATTGGCCTGGCGGAACCGGCCGGTGAGGTCGGCGATCGCCATCCCGACCAGCGACCGGTCGAAGACCGTGCGGAACCGCTGCTCGGAGAGGCGCAGCTCGCGCCGGCTCCGAGCACCGCGCGCCGCGACGACCACCGCGATCAGGCCTACCCCGGCGGCGGCCCCCAGCCCGACCCGGCCGGCCGTCACCGCGCCGGTCAGCGGCGCGTAGAGCGTGTCGTCGGGCACGGTCGCGAGCAGACGCCAGCCGGTACCACTCACCGGGTAGGCGCTGTACGTCCACCCGGCTCCGCCGGACGTGTAGCGGCCGGCGATGAAGCCCCTGGTGCGCAGATCACCCGCGAGCGACGGATCGGCGGTCGCGATCGCGCCGTTCCGGCCGATCACCTGACGATTCGCGGCGACCACCCGGCCCGCGCCGTCGAGCAGGTAGACCCGGTTGCCGGGGATCGAGAGCGCCTTGGTCAGGTAGGCCGAGAGCGGGCTGCGGGCCACCTCGACCGCCCCGGAGAACACGCGCCGCCCGTAGGGCGTCTCGTAGGGCATCGCGAACGCGGTCACCGGGACGTGACGGCTCGCCGACGGAACCACCGCCGACACCGCGGGTACCCCGTTGACCACGGCGGTCCGCAGGTGCGCGTACTTCGCGGTGATGTTCGTGCCGATCAGCGCGGAGTTGGGCGGTTCGACGTGCAGAACCCGGCCGCCGGAGTCGACGAGCACCGCCGCCGGGTAGCCGAACGTCGTCACCGACCGGCGGAAGTCCTCGTCGGAGACGGTCCGGCCGGAAAGGAACCGCTCGGCCTGGGTGCGCTCCCGCTCCAGCACGTCCTGGACGTAGCCGGCCACGAACTGGCCACCTAGCGACACCCGGGCGTCGAACCGCTCGCGCAGGTCGTCACGGCTGGACTGCTGCGCCCAGGAGAGCGCACCGGCCCCGACGACGCAGAGGACGAGCCAGATCCCGGCCGGGAGCAGGAGATCCCGCACGCCGGTCCAGACCCCCGTCCGCGTTCCGCGTCTCACCGCCGTGAGTTAACCCGCAAAACCTCCTAAAAACCACTTTCTGGACGCGAGTGAGCGCGGTCAGTCGAGCCGGTACCGCTCCAGCACGCCGACGACCCGGCCGACAGCGGCGCCCCCGCGTAGCTGCGGACGCCCGGCTCGGCGACGAACGGTACGTCGCGGTCGGTTTCGGTGAACTGTTTCACGAGGCGGCGCTGTCCGGCAGAGGCGCCTGCGCCTGGGCCAGCCGGTCGTGGCTGGCGACCCGGATGGCCAGCGCCTCGCCGCAAAGCGCGGTGACCGGAGCTCCGGCCCGCATCGCGTCGAGCAGGCGTTCGATCGCCTCCGGCCGGGTCTCCGAGCCGTCGAGACCGGCGCTGGCCAGGAGGTCGGCCCAGACCCCTTCGCTCTGCGGCCCGTAGATCCGCTGCACGGCGCGGCGCGCCTCGGTGAGATCGGGCCGCGCGAGTCCGGCGATCAGCGTGGCGTTGGTGGTCATGCAACCGCCTCTCCGGATTTTCCCGGGTCCGATCGGCGGGACGCCGGGCGACTTGAGAGGTCACACTGTCGGGGTGGCGATCTCCCCCGGATTCCAGGGCCGCCGGCGTCCGGTCGCGACCGGCCTGCTGCCGCCCGGCCAGTACCCGACCGACGACTTCCCGGTCCTCTCCACCGGCCCGACTCCACGCGTTCCGACGGAGACGTGGGAGCTCTCGCTGACGACCGAGGACGGCACCCACCGGACCTGGTCGTGGGACGAGATGCGCGCGCTGCCGCACGCGCGGCCGACCGTCGACATCCACTGCGTGACCAAGTGGTCGAAGTTCGGCACCAGCTGGGAAGGCATCTCGCTGGACACGCTGCTGGAGGGTGTCGAGACCACGGCGGCGTACGTGCTCGTGCACTCCTACGGCGGCTACACGACGAACGTCCCGCTGGCCGATCTGCGGGGCGGCCGGGCGTGGATCGTTTTCGACTTCGACGGCGAGCCGCTGCGGCCGGAGCACGGCGGCCCGGCGCGGTTGCTCGTCCCCCATCTGTACTTCTGGAAGTCGGCGAAGTGGGTCCGGAGGCTGGAGCTGCTCACGGCCGAGAAGAAGGGCTTCTGGGAGCGGGTCGGGTACCACGACTACGGCGATCCCTGGCGTGAGCAGCGCTACGAGGGCGACTAGAGCCGGCCGGAAGCGACTCGGGGCGGCGCCGAGCGCCGTTCATGGGCCAGACTCCGTTCGGCGCGATATCGGCCTGATTGAGGCCGTTTGCCGGAGACGCGCCGGGTGGGGGATCAGCGTGGAGAGGCATCGGGCGCGCTCGTGGAGCAGACGCCGGGCACTGGCACTCGGCGCTCCGCTGGGGCTGAGCGCGGCCGGCGTCGCGCTGGCCGGGCTGAACGCCCGGCCGCGGATCGCACCGGGCGGCGCCGGAGCCGAACCACCGCGCTCGATCGACGCCGCCGCGCTGGCCCTGCTCGCCGAGTCCCGGGTCTGCCGTCCGATCGCTCAGGCGGCGCAGGGCCCGTACTGGTTCGACGTCGACCGGCTGCGCGGCGACATCCGGGAGAACCGGCCCGGAGTGCCGTTGCGGCTGGTGTTCCGGGTGGTGGACGGGGCCGGCTGCGCGAACCGCCCGGTGCCGGACGCCGTGGTCGAGGTGTGGCACTGCGACGCCACCGGGCGGTACTCGGGGTTCGAGACCCCCGGCGGGCCGGTCGGGCCGACCCCTCCCCCGGGCTGGCCGAACGACCGCGGGGGCGAGCCGCCGGCCGCGGACCCCACCGGTGACCCGATGGGCTACTCCTCCCGGACGTCCGACGGCTCGTACGCCCGCGGGGACGCGGAGGCGCAGCCGGCCGACGACGGGACGTTCCTGCGCGGCGCGCAGATCGCGGACCCGCAGGGCATCGTGCGGTTCGCGACGATCTACCCGGGCTGGTACGTCGGACGCGCACCCCACGTGCACGTGAAGGTGCACCTGAACCGGCGGACCGCTCTGGCGACCCAGGTGTTCTTCGACGACGCGGTCTCCGACCGGATCTACGCGGCGGCGCCCTACCGGCCGCGGCGGGCGCTCGGCACCCGGAACGCCTCCGACGCCCTGTACACCGAAGCCGCCCAGCTCACGCTGCGGACGTTCGGCGATGCCCGGATCGGGGCGATCAACCTGGGCGTCGACCTCCTGGGCGTGCCCCGGGCGGCGAGCGGCAGCACCCTACCCTAGGGGGGTACAGTATCTCCGGAGCAGGCCGATCCGGGGAGGCAACCGTGGCGCACGCCTACATCGGCGACAAGGACGCGTACCTCAAGCGACTGCGTCGCATCGAGGGGCAGATCCGCGGATTGCAGCGGATGGTCGAGCAGGAGGAGTACTGCATCGACATCCTCACCCAGGTCTCGGCCGCGACGAAGGCGTTGCAGTCGGTCGCGCTCGGGCTGCTCGACGAGCACCTCGCGCACTGCGTGGTCGACGCCGCCCGCGAGGGCGGCCCGGAAGCCCAGACCAAGGTGCGGGAGGCCTCCGAGGCCATCGCGCGCCTGGTGCGGTCGTGAAGGGAGATCTGGTGGTTTCGCAGACGTATTCGGTGACCGGGATGACCTGCCAGCACTGCGTCGACGCGGTGCGGGCCGAGGTGAGCGAGGTTTCCGGCGTCACCGGGGTCGACGTCGACCTGACCGCGGGCGCGGTGACCGTCACCAGCGCGGTCCCGGTCGCGTTCGACGCCCTGC
Source organism: Cryptosporangium sp. NPDC051539 (assembly GCF_044454545.1). Taxonomy (NCBI): domain Bacteria; kingdom Bacillati; phylum Actinomycetota; class Actinomycetes; order Cryptosporangiales; family Cryptosporangiaceae; genus Cryptosporangium; species Cryptosporangium sp. NPDC051539. The sequence continues at coordinate 510,444 of NZ_JBITDV010000003.1, forward strand.
GCGCGGCCGTGGACGAGGCCGGGTACGTACTTGCCTGACGTCACGCTGGAAATCGGCGACATGACCTGCGGGTCGTGTGCCGCCCGGGTGGAACGGAAGCTCAACAAGCTCGACGGGGTCGTCGCGACGGTCAACTACGCCACCGAGACCGCGGCGGTGTCGTACCCGTCCGCGTTGACGACCGCTGACCTGGTCGCGCAGGTGGAGTCGGCCGGGTACACGGCCCGGCTGCCCACGCCGGCGGAGCTCACGCAGCCGGTGCCGTGGCGGCTGATCGTCGCGGTCGTGCTCGGGTTGCCGGTGGTGCTGCTGGCCATGGTGCCGGGCTGGCAGTTCGACGGGTGGCAGTGGCTGTCGCTGGCGCTGACCACGCCGGTCGTCGCCTACGCGGGCGGGCCGTTCCACGTCGCGGCGGCCAGGAACCTGCGGCACGGCGCGACGACGATGGACACGCTGGTCTCCCTCGGGACGCTGGCCGCGTACCTGTGGTCGGTCTGGGCGCTGGTCTTCGGGTCGGCCGGTGAGCTCGGGATGACGCACCCGTTCTCGTTCCGGGGTGCGGCCGGAGACACGATCTATCTCGAGACCACCGCCGCCGTGACCGCGTTCCTGCTGGCCGGGCGGTACGCCGAGGCACGGGCGAAGCGCACCGCCGGCTCCGCGCTGCGGACGCTGCTCGCCCTCGGGGCCAAGGACGTCGCGGTGCTGCGGGACGGGCGCGAGGAACGGGTGCCGGTCTCGTCGCTCGCGGCCGGAGAGCTCTTCCGGGTCCGTCCGGGCGAGACGATCGCGTCCGACGGAGTGGTCGTGGACGGCCGCTCGGCGGTGGACGTCTCGCGGATGACCGGCGAGTCGGTGCCGGCCGAGGTCGGTCCGGGCGACACGGTGACCGGCGGCTGCGTGAACGCGTCCGGGCGGCTGACCGTACGGGCGACCCGGGTCGGCGCCCAGACCCAGCTGGCCCGGATGGCGCGGCTGGTGGCCGAGGCCCAGAACGGCAAGGCGCCGGTGCAACGGCTCGCGGACGAGGTCTCGGCGATCTTCGTGCCGGTGGTACTGGTGCTGTCGGTGGCGACGCTGGCCGGGTGGCTCGCGTCCGGCGCGGGGCCCACGGCCGCGTTCACGGCCGCGGTGGCGGTGCTGATCATCGCGTGCCCGTGCGCGCTGGGGCTGGCCACGCCGACGGCACTGCTGGTCGGCACCGGGCGGGGCGCGCAGCTGGGCATCGTGATCCGGGGTCCGGAGGTGCTCGAGTCCACGCGCCGGGTCGACACGATCGTCCTCGACAAGACCGGCACCGTGACGACCGGCGTGATGACGCTGACGGCCGTGCACCCGGCCGAGGGAATCGTCGCCGAGGAGGCCCTGCGCCTGGCCGCGGCCGTGGAACACGCGTCCGAGCACCCGATCGCCGCCGCGATCAGTGCCGCCGTCGATTCCCCGCCGCCGGTCACCGGCTTCACCGCCGTCCCCGGTCACGGCGCCGGCGGAACCGTGGACGGCCACGACGTCCACGTGGGGCGCCCGACCGGTGCTGCGCTGCCGGCCGAACTGGTCGCGGCGCAGACCGCGGCCGACGCGCGCGGCGCGACGACGGTGGCGGTCGTGGTCGACGGGTCGACCTGGGCGCTGCTCGAAACGGCGGACGCACCGCGCCGGTCCAGCGCATCCGCCGTGGCCGCGCTGCGGCGGCTCGGGCTCACGCCGTGGCTGGTCACCGGCGACGGGCCGGCGGCGGCGCGGCACGTCGCGGACGCGGTCGGCATCGACCACGACCGGACGATCGCCCAGGCGCTGCCCGCCGATAAGGTCGACGTCGTCAAGCGGCTCCAGGCCGAAGGACGGGTCGTCGCACTCGCCGGGGACGGCGTCAACGACGCCGCGGCGCTCGCCCAGGCCGACCTCGGCCTGGCCATGGGCACCGGCACCGACGTGGCGATCGCCGCGGCCGACCTCACGCTGATGACGAGCGACCTGACGTCCGCCGCCGACGCGATCCGGCTCTCCCGGCGCACGCTCGGTGTCATCCGCGGCAACCTGTTCTGGGCCTTCGCCTACAACGTCGCCGCGCTCCCGCTGGCCGGCCTGGGCCTGCTCAACCCGATGGTCGCCGGCGCCGCGATGGCGCTGAGCTCGGTCGCGGTCGTCCTCAACAGCCTCCGCCTTCGAGGCTTCCGGGGAACTCCCCGTCCGGGTCTATCCGCTTGAGAAGGATGCCCACCAGGTCGCCGAACTGCGCCAGCTGCTCGGGCGTCAGCGGGTCGACGACCAGCGACCGCACCGTCGCGACGTGACCGGGCGCGGTCTGCACGACCTTGTCCCACCCGGAGTCCGTGAGCACGGCGTTCGTCGCCCGCCCGTCCTCCGGGCACGGCCGGCGCTCGACCCACCCGCGCTGCTCGAGCCGCTTGACGACGTGCGACAGCCGCGACAACGACCCGTTCGCGAGCTCGGCGAGCTGGCTCATCCGCAGCACCCGGTTCGGCGCCTCGGACAGCCGCGACAGCACCATGTAGTCGAAATGGCTGAGGCCGGCGTCGCGCTGCAACTGGGCGTCGAGCGCGGTCGGCAACTTGATCATGAGCCCGGCCAGCCTTAGCCAGCTGTGCTGCTGGTCGGCGTCCAGCCAGGGCGAAGGAGAGCTGGTCACGGCTCCAGTGTACGCCAAAGGTTGACGCTTCAACTTCTATCTCGTAGATTAGTTGAACGATCAACTTTTGGAGGATCCCGTGGCCGCCCCGCACCCGTTCGAGACGCACCTGGAGAAGACCGCCCAGGCGGAGCCGCACCAGCTCTGGACACCCGACGACGGTGCACTGCCGTCGCTCTACCTCAGCCACGGCGCCCCGCCGCTGTTCGAGGACTCCGGCTGGATGGATCAGCTGTTCGCCTGGGCGCGCTCGCTCCCGAAGCCGAAGGCGATCCTGATCGTCTCGGCGCATTGGGAAATGGCGCCGCTCTCGGTGAGCAGCACGCGGGCGAACACCACGCCGGTCTACGACTTCGGGGGCTTCGACCCGCGCTACTACCGGATGCGCTACGACACCCCGGACGCGTCCGCGCTGGCGTCGCAGCTCCTGGCGGTGCTGCCCGACACCGAGACCGTCCACGAGCACCGCGAGCGCGGGCTGGACCACGGCGCCTGGGTGCCGCTCAAGGTCATGTACCCGGACGCCGACGTCCCGGTGCTGCAGATGAGCATCCCGACCCACGACCCGGCCCGGCTGATGGCGCTCGGCGAGCGGCTCCGCCCGTTGCGGGAGCAGGGTGTGCTGGTGATCGGCTCCGGCTTCATGACCCACGGCCTGCGGTACCTGCGCGAGTGGAGCCTGGACGCGGCGGCGCCGGGCTGGTCGGCCGAGTTCGACGCCTGGGCCGCCGACGCGCTGGCCCGCGGTGACGTCGACGAGCTCTCGAACTACCTCAGCCGCGCGCCGGGGATGCCGTACGCTCACCCGACCGTGGAGCACTTCACCCCGCTGTTCGTGACGCTGGGTGCGGCCACCGACCCCGAGTCCCCGGTGACGACCACCGTGGAGGGCTTCTTCCTCGGGCTGGCCAAGCGGTCTTTCCAGGCTGCCTGAGTGGTTGAGGCCTCTCAGTGCTGACACTGATAACGATGCGACGTTCGGGCAGTTCTGTCGTCGGACTAACGGTCTGGACGTCGCATCACTGATCGTCCCCGAACGTCGGTTCCTGGAACCTGTGAGACACGGCCGGAGGATCCGCAATGGCCGTCACCACGATTCGAGGAGCACGCACGATGCCCACCAGGACCCTCCGCCTCGCGTTCACCACCCTCGCCGCCGCCGGGCTGTTCGCCCTGACCGCCTGCGGCACGATCACGGTCTCGACCGACGACGCCTCGGCCTCGCCGACTCCGAAGCCGACCGCCGCCGCGCAGAAGCCGGCCTCGGACGCCACGACCGGCAACACCGATTCCGGCAACGGCGAGACCCCGAACCCCTGCAAGCTGCTCACGCCCGCCGACGTCAACTCGCTGACCAAGAGAGAGATCACCCAGATCGACAGATCGAACTCCGAGTCCGGTAGCACCCGGTACTGCCAGTGGCAGCTCGAGCAGGGCGTCCTCGCGGTGTTCCTCTCGCCGAGCTCACCCGGCGACTTCGACGTCCGCGACCCCGCCGCGCAGGACTTCGACGGCGTCGGCGACAAGGCCTACACCAACGCCGGCCACCTCTACGTCCTGAGCGGCAACCTCGCCGTCGACGTCTACGCGACCAGCGGCGGCAACGACGCCGAGAACGTCGCGATCGAGAAGTCCGTGGCCGAGAAGGTCGTCAGCCAGCTCTGACCGCCCGCGCTGCCGCAGGGGCCCGCCCCTACGGCAGTCGCGACACCGGGGCCGCCGGTCGGGATCAGCGCGCCGTCCGGGCCGTCGGCGGGCGCGGTCAGGTGCCGAGGAGGCCACCGATCAGGTTGCCGAGGACCCGCTCGAACAGGTCACCCCCGGCCTCCTCCCCCGGCGCGCCGCCCAGCGCCGCGGCGAGGTACGGGTAGCGCTCCGGCGTCACCACCGCGGTGAGGTACCGGGCCGTGGCCGCGCGGCCGTCCGGCGTCGACCCCGACGACGCCGACGCCTCGTCCCGCGCGAACAGGCTCACGGCACCGCTGAGCATCGCGATCGCCTCGAGCTTCACCCGGGCCGGCCGGTCGAGGACGCTCAGCGCCGCCAGGCCCTGCTCCAGATAGGCGACGCCGTTCGGCCCGAGAGCGGTGGTGCCGGGCTGGACGTCGAGCAGCCACGGATGCCGTCCGTAGAGCGCGCGCAGGTCGGCACCGATCGCCAGCACGTCCGCCCGCCAGTCGCCGGTCGTCGGGCGCGGGTACCCGAGCTCGCCGTTCACCGCGTCGACCATCAGCGCGACGAGCTCGTCCCGGGTCGTCACGTACCGGTACAGCGACGCGGTTCCCGCTCCCAGCGCGTTCGCCACCTTCCGCATCGAGACGGCGGCCAGCCCGGAGACGTCGGCGAGCGCGATGGCCGCACCCGCGATCCGCTCGCGGCTGTGCTCCGGAGCCGGACCGTGCGGGCTGCGTTCCGGCCGGAGCCAGATCGGTTCCATGGATCCTCCTTTGCGAACACCGTACCCAGTCGGGTAGCGTCGCTACTGCGAACACCGATCGCAGTAAGGGAGCCCTCATGATCGAGGCCCGGCAACTCCGCAAGACCTACCGAGACGTCCACGCGCTCGACGGTTTCGACCTCACAGTCGAGCCCGGCCGCGTCTGCGCTCTCCTCGGCCCGAACGGCGCCGGCAAGACCACCGCCGTCCGCGTCCTCACCACGCTCACCCGCCCCGACGCCGGGCACGCCACCGTCGGCGGTTTCGACGTCGCCACCCGGCCCCGGGACGTCCGGCGGCTGATCGGTCTGGCCGGGCAGCACGCGGCGGTCGACGACGACCTCACCGGGCGGGAAAACCTCCTGATCCTCGGCCTGATGCTGCACCTCGGCCGTCGCGCCGCCCGGCGGCGTGCCGACGAACTACTGGAGCGGTTCGGCCTCGCGCACGCCAGGAACCGCCTGGTCAAGACCTGGTCCGGAGGAATGCGGCGACGGCTCGACCTGATCGCCGCGTTCCTCGTCGAACCCGAACTGCTCGTACTCGACGAGCCCACCACCGGCCTCGATCCGCGCAGCCGCCGGGAGATCTGGGACACGGTCGCCGCGTCGCCGGCCACCGTGCTGCTCACCACGCAGTACCTGGAGGAAGCCGACCGGCTCGCCGACCAGGTCGTGATCATCGACGCCGGCCGGGTCGTCGCCGAGGGCAGCCCCGACGCGCTCAAGGACGCCCTCGGCGCCCGGGTCGACGTCGAGGTCGCCGATCCGTCCGATCTCGACGCCGCCGCACGCGTCCTGGGCCGCTGGGCCACCGGGAAGACGGAGGTCACGGACGCGATCGTCACCGCCTCCGTGCCCGCGAACACCGTGACGCTGCCCGACGTCGTCCGGGCCCTCGACGCCGGCGGCGTCCGGGTCGACGACGTCCGGGTCCGCCGCCCCACACTCGACGAAGTGTTCCTCGACCGCACGAACCGGACCGAACAACCTGACGAAAAGACCGCCGCATGATCACCGACGCCCTCACCGCCGCGACCCGCGTACTGCTCAAACTGCGCCACGACCCGTCCGGCATCGTGCTGACGCTGGCCGGGCCGCTCGTGCTGGTGGTCGCGTTCGGCTACCTCATCGGCAGCGCGATCGAGGCGCCGGGCGGCAACTACCGCGCCTACCTGCTGCCGGGCCTGTTCGTGCTGATCGCCGTCAACATCATCCCGCCGCTGGTCACGATGGCCGGCGACGCCCAGCGCGGAGTCGTCGACCGGTTCCGCTCGATGCCGATCACGCGCAGTGCGGTCCCACTCGGTCAGGCCGTGGCGACCAGCGTGTACGGGCTGGTGAACTTCGTCCTGATGGGGGCGCTGGGGCTGCTCGTCGGCTGGCGGATCGACGGCGGGCTCGCGCGGGCGGTGGCCGCTCTGGGCTTGTTATTGCTGACCCAGTTCGCGGTGACGTGGATCGGCCTGTATCTCGGGCTCGTCCTGCGCACCCAGGAGGCGGCCGGGCAGCTGTCGATCGTCGTGCTGCCGGTCTCGATGGTGTCGAACCTGATGGTGCCCACCGACGGCATGCCCGCGTGGCTGCGCACACTGGCCGACTGGAATCCGGTCAGCGCGCTGGGCCAGGCCGTCCGCGAGCTCTGCGGCAATCCCACCGCCCCCGCCACCGCCTGGCCCCTGGAGCACCCGGTGGCCGCGAGCCTGCTCTGGTCAATCGCGATCCTGGCGATCTTCGCCCCGCTCGCCACTCTCCGGTTCGCCCGTCCGCGATGAGGAGAGGAATGCCTGGCTCACCTCGGTGAGCTTGCCCAGGAGATCCTTCACCACCTCCAGCGAGGCCGGGTCGAACGACGAGAGCACCGCGTCGGTCGCCTCGGCCAGCGGCCGGTAGATCTCGGCGAGTTCCTGTTCGTGGCGTCCGGTCGACCGGACGTACACCTTCCGCCGGTCACCGGGCTCCCGGTACCGCTCGACGAATCCGCGCTTCTCCAGCCGGTCGAGCAGCGCGGTGACCGCCGACGTGCTCATCCCGGTGAGCCCGGCGATCCGCCCCGCGGTCACCGGCGCCTCCGTGACCGCGATGTCGAGGCACTTCAGATCGGTCGGGTTGAGCCCGAACCGTTCCGCGACCGACCGGTGCAGCACCAGCGCGAGACCCGACTGCCGGCGCAGCAGTTCCCCGATCGCGCCTACCAGCTCTTGACGCTCCGCCACGCCACCCCCCACACTTCGATCAGTGGGAAATCTCGATCAATCGAGATTTCCGTCCCACACAAACATCTTAGGAGACCACCGTGCACGACGACGAGAAAGCCGTACGGCAACTCTTCGAGAGCGTCCACACGGCCTGGAACAACGCAGACGCCGAGGCCTTCGGCGACGCGTTCACCGAGGACGCCGACTACGTGATCTTCGTCGGCACCCACTACCGCGGCCGGCCGACGATCACCCAGGTCCACGACGTCCTCTGGAAGAAGTACCTGAAGGGCACCCGGCTGGTCGGGCACATCGTCGATCTCCGGTTCGTCACCGATGACGTCGCCGTGCTCACCAGCGTCGGAAAAATCGCCAAGGGCCGCCGCGGCGGCGGCAAGCCCGACAAAGTGCAGACGTTCGTCGCGGTGAAGCGCGACGGCCGCTGGCGGTTCACCGCGTTTCAGAACACGAAGCGACGCCCGCTCCTCGAATGGATCTCGACCCGCAGCGACAGCCGGCTCGCCCCTAACTCCACAGCGCCACATGCACCGGCGGACGCCGCGGCACGTGCGGAGTGACCCCGGGCGGCGCGAGCATCGCCGCGGTCGCGGTCGGCGTCGTCACGAACTCCTGCAGGGCGCGCGCCGGCCCGCTCGCCCGCCCCCGGCCCAGCACGGTCGCGTACCAGAGGCCCTGTACCGGCGTCCCCGGCACCGCGATCCGCACCAGGGCGCCCGACCGCAGATCCGCCCGCACGACGTGGCCCAGCGCGGGCGTCACCCCGTCACCGGCCCGGGCCGCGGCCACCGCGTCGGTCTCGGACGGGAACCGCACCAGATCGGGCCACACCGCCTGCCGGGAGACCCAGCGCCCCTCCTCCGACAGCTCCTCGAGCCCGGCCGGCCCGGTCAGCCAGACGTGCCGCCACACCTCGGCCGGATCGGCCAGCGGGTAGTCCGGCGCCGCGACGACGATCCGCTGGTAGCGCAGGAACGGCACCGCGTCCAGCTCGCCGCCCGCCGGACGCGGCCCGAGCACCACGTCCGCGGTCCGGCGCACCAGCGCGTCGGCCAGTTCCGCGCCCTCCGAGACGGTCAGGTCGACCTGGCAGTCCGGTAACCGTCGCGTGAACGCGTTGAGTAACGCGTCCGCCGCATGTTCGGAGAAATCGACGGTGGCCGCCACCCGCAACGACGTACTGGCGAGCACCGTCTCGGCGACCTCGCGGCGGGCCTGGTCGGCCAGCCCGACGATCTCCTCCGCGTGCGCCGCCAGGCGCCGCCCGCCGGGTGTGAACTCGATCCCCCCGCCCGCGCGGACGAACAACGGATCGCCGAGTTCAGCGCGCAGCGCGGCGACCGCGGCCGACACGGCCGGTTCGCTGATGCCCAGCTCCTTCGCGGCCGCACGCAGCGAGCCGAGCCGCACGACCAACGCGAAGGTTCGCAGCTGGCTCAGGGTCATCGGTGACACCTCTTAACCAATCGCTTATGACGACCTTGACACTCGTGAACGCCAGTAACAAGGTCAGCGTCGGAAGTCCCATCCGACTCATCCCGGAGGCGTCCGCGTGCAAGTTCCGGCCCCGTTCGACTACGCCCGTGCGGAAAGCGTCGACGACGCGCTGACCCTGTTACAGCGACACGGCCCGGAGTCACGGGTGATCGCCGGAGGGCACAGCCTGCTCCCGATGATGAAGCTGCGGCTGGCCCGGCCCGAGTGGCTCATCGACATCAACGACCTGTTCGAGCTCGACTACCTGGTCGAGGACGACAACACGGTCCGGGTCGGGGCGCTGACCCGGCACGCGACCCTGCTGGGCTCCGACCTCATCGCCCGGCGGTTCCCGATCATCGTCGACGCCGAGAAGGTGATCGCCGACCCGATCGTCCGCAACCGGGGCACGATCGGCGGGTCGCTGTGCCAGGCGGATCCGGCCGAGGACCTGTCCACGGTGTGCGAAGTACTGAAGGCCCAGGTGGTCATCCGGTCGATGGACGGCGAGCGGGTCGTCTCGATGCCGGAACTGCACCGCGGCCCGTACGAGACCGCGGTCGAGCAGGCCGAACTGCTCACCGAGATCCGGTTCCCGGTCCGCCCGCGCACCGGCAGCGCGTACGAGAAGGTCGAGCGCCGGGTCGGCGACTGGGCCGTCGCCGCGGCCGGCGCCTCGGTCACGCTCGCCGACGACGGCACGATCGCCGACGTCACGATCGGGCTGACCTCGGTCGGCCTGGACGGCAGGACCGCGACGAGGGCCGAGGACGCACTCCGCGGCCAGGCGCCGTCCGAGGACGCGTTCGCCGAGGCGGCCCGCTACGCCGGGGAAGACTGCGACCCGGTCTCCGACCAGCGCGGCCCGGTCGACTACAAGCGCCACCTGGCCGCCGAACTGACCACCCGCGTGCTCCGGCGCGCCGTCGAACGGGCCCGCTGACATGCAGATCACGATGACGGTCAATGGCACCGAGGTCACCGCCGAGTGCGAGCCCCGCACCCTGCTCGTGCACTTCATCCGCGACACCCTGCGCCTCACCGGCACGCATTGGGGCTGCGACACCAGCAACTGCGGCACCTGCGTCCTGCTCATGGACGGCGAGCCGGTGAAGTCGTGCACGGTGCTGGCCGCCATGGCCGCCGGCCGCGAGGTCCGCACCGTCGAGGGCCTGGCCCAGAACGGCGAGCTGGACGTCGTCCAAAAGGGATTCATGGCCGAGCACGGCCTGCAGTGCGGGTTCTGCACGCCGGGCATGATGATGAGCGCGCGAGCGCTCCTCGACCGCAACCCCGATCCGAGCGAGACCGAGATCCGGACCGCGATCTCCGGTCAGATCTGTCGCTGCACCGGGTACGCGACGATCGTCCGGTCGGTCCGCTGGGCCGCCGAGCAGGAGCAGGCCGCGGCCGCGAACGAGGGAGCCCCGGCATGACGATCACCGAAACCAACCCCGCGGCCAACGACGAGAGCCGCCCGATCGGCTTCGGACGCCTGCAGCGCAAGGAAGACCCGCGATTCGTCCGCGGCAAGGGCAAGTACCTGGACGACATCGTGCTGCCGGGGATGCTGCACGGCGCGATCCTGCGGTCCCCGGTCGCCCACGCGAAGATCGTCTCGATCGACACCACCGAGGCGCTCGCCCACCCGAAGGTCCTGGCGGTCATCACCGGCACCGACCTCGAGGGCCTCAACCTGGCCTGGGCGCCGACGCTGAGCTACGACGTGCAGGCCGTGCTGGCCACCGACAAGGTGCGGTTCCAGGGCCAGGAGGTGGCGTTCGTCGTCGCCGAGGACCGGTACGCGGCCCGCGACGCGCTCGAACTCATCGACGTCGACTACGACATCCTCGACCCGGTCGTCGACGTCCGGAAGGCACTCGACCCCGGCACGGCGGTCATCCGCGACGACCTCGAGAACAAGACCGACAACCACATCTTCGACTGGGAAGCCGGTGACGCGGCCGAGACCGACGCGGTCTTCGCCACCGCCGAGGTCGTCGTCGAAGAAGAGGTCATCTACCCGCGCGTGCATCCCGCGCCGATGGAGACCTGCGGCGCGATCGCCGACTACGACCCGATCGACGGCAAGCTCACGCTCTACGAGACCACCCAGGCCCCGCACGCTCACCGGACGCTGTTCGCGCTGGTCGCCGGGTTGCCCGAGCACAAGATCCGGGTGATCAGCCCGGACATCGGCGGCGGTTTCGGCAACAAGGTCGGCATCTACCCCGGGTACATCCTGGCCGTCGTCGGCTCGATCGTGACCGGGAAGCCGGTCAAGTGGGTCGAGGACCGGTCGGAGAACCTGATGTCGACGTCGTTCGCGCGCGACTACATCATGCGCGGCGAGGTGGCGGCCACGAAGGACGGCCGGATCCTCGCCGTGCGCACGAACGTGATCGCCGACCACGGGGCGTTCAACGCCACCGCCCAGCCGACCAAGTACCCGGCCGGGTTCTTCCACATCTTCACCGGCTCCTACGACCTGGAGGCCGCGTACTGCAAGGTCACCGGCGTCTACACGAACAAGGCGCCGGGCGGTGTGGCCTACGCCTGCTCGTTCCGGGTCACCGAAGCGGTGTACCTGATCGAGCGCATGGTCGACGTACTGGCCGCGAAGCTCGAGATGGACCCCGCCCAGCTGCGCCTGAAGAACTTCATCCGGCCCGAGCAGTTCCCGTACGCGAACAAGACCGGGTGGGAGTACGACTCGGGCGAGTACGAGAAGACGATGCGCCTGGCGCTGGAACGGGCCGGTTACGACGACCTGCGCCGCGAGCAGGCGGAGAAGCGGGCCCGGGGTGAGCTGATGGGAATCGGCATCTCGTTCTTCACCGAGACCGTCGGGGCCGGCCCGAGGCGCCACATGGACATCCTCGGCCTCGGCATGGCCGATGGTGCCGAGGTGCGCGTCCACCCCACCGGCAAGGCCGTGGTGCGCCTCTCCGTGCAGACCCAGGGCCAGGGCCACGAGACGACGTTCGCCCAGATCGTCGCCGAGGAGATCGGCATCCCGCCCGAGGACATCGAGGTCGTGCACGGCGACACCGACCAGACCCCGTTCGGCCTCGGCACCTACGGCAGCCGCTCGACGCCGGTCAGCGGCGGCGCGGTCGCGCTGGCCACCCGGAAAGTCCGCGAGAAGGCCAAGCTGATCGCCGCGGCGATGCTCGAGGTGCGTCCCGAGGACCTCGAGTGGGAGAAGGGCCGCTGGTTCGTCGCCGGTGACCCGACCCAGGGCAAGACGATCGCCGAGATCGCGATGGGCGCCCACGGCACGATCGACCTGCCCGACGGGATCGACGGCAACCTCGACGCCGAGGTCACGTACAACCCGCCGAACCTCACGTTCCCGTACGGCGCCTACATCTGCGTCGTCGACGTCGACCCCGGCACCGGGCACGTGAAGGTCCGCCGGTTCATCGCGGTCGACGACTGCGGCACCCGGATCAACCCGATGATCATCGAGGGCCAGGTCCACGGCGGCCTCACCGACGGCGTCGGCATGGCGCTGATGGAGTTCATCGGGTTCGACGAGTCCGGCAACTGCCTCGGCGGGTCGTTCATGGACTACCTGATCCCGACCGCGATGGAGGTCCCCGACTGGGAGACCGACTTCACCGTCACGCCGTCCCCGCACCATCCGATCGGCGCGAAGGGCATCGGCGAGTCCGCGACCGTCGGCTCTCCGCCCGCCGTGGTGAACGCCGTCGTCGACGCGCTCGCCCCGTTCGGAGTGACCCACCTCGACATGCCCTGCACCCCCGACCGCGTCTGGGCGGCCATGCAGGGCCGGGCCACCCCGCCGATCTGATGTCACTGCTCTCGGAGCGGGTGGCCGAGCTGGTCGAAGCCCGCAAACCCTTCGTGAAAGCCACCGTCGTGCGCGCCGGCAAGCCGGCCAGCGCGCACGCCGGTGACACGGCGCTGGTGCTCGCCGACGGAGTCATCGAAGGCTTCGTCGGCGGCACCTGCGCGGAGTCGTCGGTGCGGGTGCACGCCCTGGCGGCGCTCGGCACCGGCGACCCGCTGCTGCTCCGGATCTCGGCCGGAGCGCCGTCGACCGTCGTCGAAGAAGGAGCGGTCACGGTCGCGAACCCCTGTCTGTCCGGCGGGAGCCTGGAGATCTTCCTGGAGCCGCAGCGTCCGTCGCCGCGGCTGGTCGTGATCGGCGAGACGCCGATCGCGGCCTCGCTCGCGGCGCTGGGCGCCCCGCTCGGCTTCGAGCTCTCGTCCGGTGGCCCGGTCGCCGGTGCCGACGCGATCGTGGTGGCCTCCCACGGCCGCGACGAGGAGCCCGCTCTCGAGGAGGCGCTCCGCTCCGGGGTTCCCTACGTCGGGCTGGTGGCCTCCCGCCGCCGCGGAGCCGCCGTGCTCGCGTCGCTCGAGGTCACCGAGGCCGACCGGGCCCGCGTGCACTCCCCCGCCGGCCTGGACCTCGGTGGCCGCACCGCGCCCGAGGTCGCGCTCTCGATCCTCGCCGAGATCGTCGCACTCCGGGCCCACCCCGGCTCTCCCGCCGTCTCTCTGTCGGTAGCCGATCCCGACGCCGCCCGGCGAACCCCCGTCGCCGATGCCCCCGGCGGGGCCGGCCCCCGCGAGCCGATCTCCGGCACCGTCCGCCCGGCCGAGGCGGACCCGCCGGTGATCCCGGCGAGCGTGATCCCGATCGCGATCCTCGAAGCGCCGCGCACCGCGATCGACCCGATCTGCGGCATGACCGTCGCGATCGTGCCGGACGCACTGCGCGCCGACGGCCCGGACGGGGAGACCGTGTACTTCTGCGCCGAGGGCTGCCGCCGCCGGTACCTGGCGTCGCCCGCATGACGGCCCCGACCGACGCCGGCGAGGCCGGCGCGGGCGAGGCCGGGAGCCCCGACCGCCGGGCGACCGCCGCGCGGGCCGGGGCGGAGCCGGCCGTGGCGGCGGCGTTGCCGGACGTGGAGTCGCTGACCGCCGCGCTCGACGCGGCCGACTACGTGGTGGACCCGGGGCTGGCGACCGCGCTGTTCCTGGCGATCCGGCTGCCGCAGCCGGTGCTGCTCGAGGGCGAGCCCGGCGTCGGCAAGACCGAGGCCGCGAAAGCGCTGGCCCGTGCGCTCGACACCCCGCTCGTCCGGCTCTCGTGCTACGAGGGCATCGACGCGTCCGAGGCGCTCTACGAGTGGAACTACCCCCGTCAGCTGCTGGCGATCCGGATGGCCGAGGCCCACGGCTCGACGCTCGCCGAAGCCGACCTGTTCACCCGCGACTACCTGCTCCGGCGCCCGCTGCTGGCCGCGCTGGAGCACGACGGGCCCCGCCCGGCGGTGCTGCTCATCGACGAACTGGACCGCGCCGACGACGACTTCGAGGCGTTCACGTTCGAGCTGCTCGCCGAGGCCGCCGTCACGATCCCCGAGCTCGGCACGATCACCGCGGCCCATCCGCCGATCGTCGTCCTCACGTCGAACCGCACCCGCGATCTGCACGACGCGCTGAAGCGCCGCTGCCTGTACCACTGGATCGACTACCCGTCCCCGGACCGGGCCGCCGAGATCGTCCGCCGCCGCGTGCCCGACAGCGCGCTCCCGCTGACGCTCGACGCGACCGGCGCGGTGTCCCGCCTCCGCGGCCTCGACCTGGAGAAGCCCCCGGGCATCGCCGAGACCGTCGACTGGGTGGCCGCGCTCACCCTGCTCGGCGTCCGCCAGCTCGACGTCGCCTCGGCCGACCTGGCCGCCACGACGCTGGGATCGGTCCTCAAGAGCCGCGACGACCTCGAGCTGGTCCGGGCCAGGGGCCTCAGCTGGCTCACCGGAGCCGGACGTGCGTGACCGCAGGCCGGCGGTCGAACCGGCCGTGCTGGCGGCCCGGTTCGCGGCGGCGCTGCACGAGGAGGGCGTGCCGGTCGGCCCCGACCGCGCGGCCCGGTTCGCGTCGGGGCTGCGTCTGGTGCCGCCGGACACCCGGGACCGTCTGTACTGGACCGCCCGGGCCACGCTCACCGCCGACGTCGCCCAGCTACCGGCCTTCGACGCCGTGTTCTCCCGCATCTTCGGCGACGACGCACCCCCGGTCGACCTGGCCGACTCCCGCGGCGATCCCACCGCACCGCCGCTCCCGCACGTCCCGTCCGAGACGCGTCCCAGGCCCCCGGACGACCGCCCCGCGGAGCGGGCCCCGTCCGGTGCGGGCACCACCGGATCCTCGTCCGGCACGGCCGCACCCGGGGAGCCCCGCGCCGTGCCGGCTCTGGCCTCGGACACCGAGCGGCTCCAGCACACCGCGTTCGCCGACCTTTCGGACGTCGAGGTCGACGACATCCGCGCGCTGGTGCGCCGGATCGTGCTCGCCACGCCGCGGCGCCGGACCCGCCGCACCCGGGCGTCCACCAAGAACGGCGAGCGGATCGACGTCCGCAAAACCGTACGGAACGCGCGGAAGACCGGAGGGGATCCGGTCGCGCTGATCCATCGGCGCCGCAGGCGACGGCCGAGGCCGTTGGTGCTGCTGTGCGATGTGTCCGGTTCGATGGAGCCGTACACCCGGGTGTTCCTGGCGCTGCTGCACGGGTCGGTGGCCGGCGCGCGCGCCGAAGCGTTCGTGTTCGCGACCCGGCTGACGCGTCTGACGCGTCCGCTCGCCCGGCGCGACCCGGATCTGGCCCTCCGCCGCGCGGCGGAGTCCGCACCCGACTGGGCGGGAGGCACCCGTCTGGCCGATTCACTGCAACGGTTCCTCGACGACCACGGCCGCCGGGGTCTCGCCCGGGGCGCGGTGATCGTCATACTTTCCGACGGCTGGGCGCAGGACGAACCGTCCGAGGTCGCGGCGCAAATGGCGCGGTTGCGGCGGCTCGCGCACCGGATCGTGTGGGTCAATCCGCGCAAGGCGGCTCCGGGTTTCGCGCCGAAGGTCGGCGGCATGGCCGCGGCCCTCCCGTTCTGCGATGCGTTCGTCAGCGGGCATAGCCTGGCCGCACTGAGCGAGGTCGCTGACGCGGTTTCGAACCAGAGAGGATCTCATCGATGCAGCTCGACAGCGCGTTCGACGTGACTGCCCCGATCGACCAGGTGTGGTCGACGCTGATGGACTTCGAGCGCGTGGCCGCCTGTCTGCCCGGCGCACAGGTGCTCAACACGCTGTCCGAGGACGCGTACCAGGTGGGCATGAAGGTCAAGCTCGGCCCGGTGACCATGCAGTACAAGGGTCAGTTAGAGGTCGTGGAACGGGATGCGGCCGGGCACCGGGCCGTGCTGCGCGGCAAGGCGAAGGAGGCGCGCGGCCAGGGCACCGCGGAGGCCACCGCGCAGCTGGCGCTGACGTCGGACGGCACGACGACGCACGGCACGGTGTCGGCGGACGTGAACCTGTCGGGGCGGGCGGCCGCGATGGGCCAGGGCGTGATCAATACCGTGACCGAGCAGATGATGGCCCAGTTCGCCAAGAACCTCCAGGCCATGCTCGCCGCGGGCGACGCGGAGGCGGGCGCGCCGGAAGCGGGCGCGCCGGATGCGGAGTCCACTGCGGATGCTGTCGCTGCGGGCGGGGCTTCGGGGGATTCGGGTGGCGCGGCGGCCGCTGATGGAGCTCCGGCGAAGAAAGCGGCGCCTCGCAAGCGTGCCGCGAAGGCCACGGCCTCGCCGGCCGAAGTGGCCAGCGCCAACGGAGCCGCGGTGTCGGCGGCGCCGGTCACCGTCGCCGCCGAGCCCGCCGAGTCCGCCGCATCCGCCCCGGCCGTCGCCGGGCCCGCGAGCTCGGCCGGGGCCGGCGCCGCGACCCCCGCGGTGACCGCGCGCCCGGCCGCCGCACCGGCCCGGCCGGCCTTCGAACCGGCCGCCGACGACAACGCACTCGACGCGCTGGCCCTCGCCAAAGCGATCGCCGAAGCCCAGCTCCGCGAGCCCAGGAAAGCGCTGGGCCTCCTCGCGGTGGTCGCGTTCCTGGCGTACCTGCTGGGCAAGCGCCGGGGAAAGAAGTCCGTCGGCTAACCCCAGGTCAGCCTATTTTTGTCGTACCCCTGTTCTAACGTAGAGGCCAGTGATCGCATCCGGCGGTCACTGGCCTCTACGTCCACGGAGGGACGGCTCCAATGACGACTTCCGCCACCACCGACGTCGCCACCCCGATCCGGGTTCTGGCCCGGCGCTCCGGCGAGCCCTGGACGGACGACGAGTACGCCACAGTGGTCACCGCGCTGGCCACCGACGCTCCGGTCGAACAGATCGCCGAGGAGTTGCAGCGGACGCCCGGCGCCGTCCGAGGCGCCCTGCGCCTGCTCACCCCGCCCGCACTCCAACTCCGCGGCCGGGCCGCCGAGTCCTGGCTCCGCGAGCAGCTGAACACCACCCCGTCCTACGACTGGCGCGCCGCCCGCCGGGCCCACAGCAACGGCACGTACTGGACGCCCTCCGCCGACGCGATCCTCATCGAAGGCTGGCGCCGCAGCACCCCGCTCGGCGAACTCGCCGCCACCGTCGGCGCCACCGAACTCCACACCCACCGCCGTCTGGTCCAGCTCCGGCTCTCCCACAGCGTGCTCGACACCGTCGACCGCCTGGGCTGCACCCCCGGCGGCGACCTCGAAGCCCGCTACCTCGTCGCCCGCGACGAATACCGCTCCGCCGTCTGGGTGCTGACCGTCGACGACCTGCTCGACCAGTACGGCACCGTGGCCGACCACATCAGCGTCCACTCCAGCCGGGGTGCCGCCGCCATGGCGCTGGAGCGCCTCACCGCCACCCACCGCACCACGGCCGCCACCCGCCACCTGACCGTCCCCCCGGCCCGCTGGCGCCTGGTGGGCCGAGGCCTCGACACCGCCGCCTACGGCCTGGGCCACCCCGACACCACTGGCAAGATCCCGGCCCACCAGGCCGCCTGACCCACCGACCTCCGCCCCCGAACGCGGCCGCCCGCGGCCGGCGATCCCCGCCGGCACCTCCCCCGCCGGGCGGCCGCCACCACCGGGCGCGCCACCGGGCGGGAGCCCCGCCGGGCCGCCGCCACCGGGCGAGGGCCACCAATCGGCGGGCGCGACCGCACTCTGCCGCCACCGAGCCCCGCCACCACCGATTTCGCCATCCGGTCCGCCCGCCGGCTGCACCCATCCACCGACTGCGCCGGGCGCCCTCGCACGTGGGGCCTCGCTTGCCGATCTGGTCGCTTGGAGCGCGGCGCTGCCCCGGCCGCACCCGAGCCTGCAGCCCGCACCGGGTCCGCCGCGGCCGCCGTGGGCGGCGGGTCCGCCGTGGGCGGTGGGTCCGCCGCGTCCGCCGTCGGCGGCGGGTCCGCCGAGAGCGCCGTGGGCGGCAGGTCCGCAGGGTCCGCCGAGGGCGCTGCACCGGCGTACTCGCACATGCCCCCGCCGGCGGTCCCTCTCCTTCACCGCCGGCGGGGCTCGGCGAAACGGCGCGAACCCGGCACCTACCGCCACGCTCCCCCGCAGCGCCGCCGGTTCGGCCAACTCACCGGCCGACCCCCCGCCCGCCGACCCCCTCGGCCGACCCCACCCGCCGACCCCTTCGCCGACCCCACCCGCCGGCCCTACCGGCCGGCCCCACCCGGCCAACCCCACCCGCCGGCCCCAGCGGCCGTTCGCACGTCCCGGGCACCGCGCGCCCAGCCCGATCGCCCCACGGAAGGACCAGGAGCGCTCGGCCTCAACGACGGTTCTCGCCGCCGATCACCCTCGCGGCACTACTGTGCGAGCACCACGGCAGCCCGAGGAGCGGATGTGAGTACGTCAGCGCACGACCACGCGGCCATCGAGGCCGCGACAGTCGAAGACCTCGGCGGAGGCCTCTACGCGTACATCCAGCCCGACGGGAGCTGGTTCATCAACAACACCGGGTTCCTCGTCGGCCACGACGGCGTCACGCTCGTCGACGCGTGCGCCACCGAGCGGCGCACCCGCGCCTTCCGCGACTCCGTACGGCAGATCACCGACCAGCCGCTGCGCGTCCTGGTCAACACCCACTCCCACCCCGACCACACGATCGGCAACGGCCTCTTCCGGGAGGCCGCGATCGTCGCGCACGAGGCCACCCGCGAGGAGGTGAGCAAAGGCGTTCCGCCGCTGCAGGCGGTCTGGGAGCCGTTCGACGCCGGGACGCTCCCGCTCGCACCGCCGTTCCTCACCTACCGCGAGGGCCTCACGCTCTGGGTGGACGACCTGCGGTGCGAGGTGCGGCACGTCGGCATGCCCGCGCACACCACGAACGACTCGATCGTCTGGATCCCCGGACGTTCCGTCCTCTACGCCGGCGACCTGATCTTCAACGGCGGGACGCCGTTCCTCCTGAGCGGTTCGGTCGCCGGGTCGATCGAGGTACTCACGAACGTGATCGCGCCGCTGCGGGCGACGACGATCGTGCCCGGTCACGGCCCGATCTGCGGCCCCGCGATCATCGAGCCGATCCTGGGCTACCTCCGCTTCGTCCAGGCCACCGCGAGGGCCGGCCGGGACGCGGGCCTCTCCCCGCTGGACACGGCCCGCGAAACCGACCTCGGCCCGTACGCCGAGTGGACCGATTCCGAGCGCCTCGTCGGCAACCTGCACCGCGCCTACGCCGAACTCGACGGTCGCCCGCCGGGCGTCCCGCTGGACCTGGTGCAGGTGCTCGGCGACATGATCACCTACAACGGCGGCAAACCCCTGACCTGCTACGCCTGAGTCGACGCTCCGCCCGGAGCACGACGGCAACGAGGCCGACGCCCGACCTGGAGCCTCCTACGCAGTCCCCCGCACCACGAGATGAACCGGCAGGATCTCGCGCACCGGGTCGCCGCCGGCCAGCATCTCCAGCAGCGCCTCGACCAGCCTGCGCCCGAACGACGCCACCGGCTGGTGCACGGTCGTCAGCGGCGGCTCGGTCCAGGCCGCGACGTCCTCCAGATCGTCGAACCCGATCACCGCGACGTCGTCCGGCACCCGCCGACCGGCCCGGCGCAGTGCGCCCAGCGCTCCGGCCGCGGTGAGGTCGCTGGCGGCGAACACCGCGTCCAGGTCGGGCACCCGGGCCAGCAGCTCGGTCATCGCCCGCTCCCCGCCGGCCCGGGTGAAGTCGCCGTGCGCCACCAGCGCCGGATCGGGTGCCCCGAGCTTCTCCTGGTAACCCTCGAGCACCTCGCGGTACCCGTCCAGACGCTCGGCCGCCGCGCGATGGTCCATCGACCCGGTGATCGTCGCGATCCGGCGGCGGCCGAGCCCGACCAGGTGCTCGACCGCCCGCCGCGCGCCCTCGCGCTGATCGACGTCGATCGAACCGGCGCCGCCCAGGTCGTCACCGAACGGACGCCCACCGAACATCACCGGCACCGGCAGGTGGCGCAGCTGCTGGCCGAGCGGGTCGGTGCGGTGCACCGACAGCACGATCGCCCCGTCGACGTGTCCGCCCGCGAGGTACCGCGTGATCCGGTCGTGGTCGTCGTCGCCGCCGGTCAGCAGCAGCACCGCCTGACGCCCGGCGTCACCCAGCTCGCGGCTGGTCGTGAGGATCAGCTGCGACAGGAACGGATCGGTCATCATCATGTCCGACGGCTCACCGACCACCAGCGCCACCGCGTCCGTACGCCGGGTGACCAGGCTGCGCGCGACCGGGTTCGGCACGTAGCCGAGCGTCCGGATCGCGTCCTCGACCCGCGCCCGCACCTCCGGGCCGACTTTCGAGGACTGGTTCACCACCCGGGACACCGTCGCCCGCGACACGCCCGCGAGCTCGGCGACCGCGTCCAGCGTCGGACGCGGGCCCCAGCCTGATCGAACCCCGTTCGCCACCCTTACCCCCGATCGATGAACCGTCTCTTCGCGACAGTTCCGGGTCTGTGAACACCCCGTCGTGGCAAGCAGGATGGAGCGCGGCCCAGAGAGCGCTTTCTTACGCGAGGGCCACAGTACCGTGCGCAACTCTCAGTGCTGCCGGTACCGCCGCAACACGCATCGATTTCCTGGCCCGCTGAACCCGACGTAGCTCAGCGGCGTACCCAGAGTAGGCAGTCACCCGAGGGGCATCCGACGCACAGAGGGGTTCATAGGTGAACACACTCCGGACAGCGGCCGCCGGGGCGCTCATCGGGGTCCTGGTCGCACTGTTCGCGCCGGCCGTACCGGCGTCAGCGCACGGTACCCTCACGTCTCCGATCTCGCGCACCGCCGCCTGCGGAACGGAGGGCGGTCAGGCCGCCCGATCCGCCGCCTGCCGGGCCGCGGTCGCCGCCAGCCGGCCCGGAGCCGCCGAGGCGTGGGACAACCTCCGGGTCGCCGGCGTCAACGGCCGCGACCGGTCGGTGATCCCGGACGGCAAACTCTGCAGCGGCGGGCTGACCGAGTACGCCGGGCTCGACCTGCCGCGCACCGACTGGCCCAGCACCACCGTGACGCCGGGAGCCAAGTTCACGTTCCGGTATGCGACGACGATCCCGCACGAGGGGACGTTCCGGTTCTACGTCACCAAGTCCGGCTACCGGCCCGGCACGGCGCTGCGGTGGGCCGACGTCACCTCGACGCCGTTCCTGACCAGCACCGATCCCCGCATCGTCGACGGCGCCTACACGATGCCGGGCACGCTGCCGAGCGGCCTCACCGGCCACCACGTGATCTACACGATCTGGCAGAACTCGAGCACCGCCGACACCTACTACTCCTGCTCCGACGTGGTCTTCACGGCCAAGAAGGCCAAGAAGGCCAAGAAGGCCGCGACTAATCCCTCGCCCGTCTCGGCCCGGGGCGGCAGTGGCGCCGAACTCCCGGCCGCGGCCGGCGGCTCCCAGACGCCGCCGGACGCCCCCACCACCCACCCCGGCCACCACGACGCCGCCCCGAGCACCGCACCGGACGAGATCCAGCCCTCGGCCGCAGCGGTGCAGGAGCCGGCCGGGATGATGAACGGCAGCCGCTGGCCGCTGATCGCCGGTATCGGCCTGATGCTGGCGATCCTCGGCACGATCGGCGCCCTCGCTCTCCACTACCGACCCAAACCCCGCCACCGCCGGAGCTGACCGCTCACCCGGCCCCACCCCGCCGGAGCTGACCGGTCACCCGGCCCCACCCCGCCGGAGCTGACCGGTCACCCGGCCCCACCCCGCCGGAGCTGACCGGTCACCCGGCCTCACCCCGCCGGAGCTGACCGGTCATGGCAAAGGAACCTCCTCGCCCGCCGCCACCGGCCCCGGCGGCGTCCCGTCCCCGAACGGACGCCCACCCAGCACCTCCCGCCCGTGCGGCGTCAGCCACAACGAGAGATCGGGGCCGATCGGCACGATGCCGGTCGGATTGATGTTCCGGTGCACCTCGTAGTAGTGGCGCGCGATGTGGTCGAAGTTCACGGTGTCGCCGAACCCCGGCGTCTGGAAGAGGTCGCGGCTGTAGGCCCACAGCGCCGGGTACTCGGTGATCTTCCGCCGGTTGCACTTGAAGTGACCGTGGTACACGAGATCGAACCGCACCAGCGTGCAGAACAGCCGGATGTCGGCCTCGGTGATCGTGTCCCCGACCAGGTACCGCCGGTCGGCCAGCCGCGACTCCAACGCGTCCAGCCGCTCGAACAGCTTCGTGGCCACCCGCGTGTACGCCCCCTGCCGGGTCGCGAAGCCCGCCCGGTACACCCCGTTGTTCACGTCCCGGAACACGTCCGCGTTGATCGCGTCGATTTCGTCCCGCAGTTCCGGGGGGTACAGCGCGGGCGCCCCGGGCCGGTGGAGCGGCGCCCACTCGATCTCGAGGTTGATCGTGATTTCCGGGTAGTCGTTGGTCACCAGCACCCCGGACGGTACGTCCACGATCGCCGGCACGCTGATCCCGCCGTCGTACGAGGCGTCCCGGGCGTAGTAGGCCTCGTTCAGGTACCTGATCCCCAGTACCGGGTCCCGCCCGTCGGGGTCGAGCGTGAACCGCCAGCTCTGCGAGTCCTGGATCGGGTCGGCCACCGCCATCGACAAGACCGGCTCCAGCCCGAGCAGCCGCCGCACGATCACCGCCCGCGAGGCCCACGGACACGCCCGGCTCACGACCAGCCGGTAGCGGCCCGCTTCCAGCGGCCACGATTGCGTCCCGATCCGGTCGGTGAAGTGGCTCGGAGCCCGCTTGTACTCACCCTCACCCTCGCTCACTTGACCCTCCGTTCTCCCCTAAAAGGGATATAAGCACCTATATTGGTGAGCGACGAGCCGGTTCTGTACGCGAAAGCCCAGGTGACAGCGTGTCCGAAACTTCACCCGACTACCAGTTCGCACACCACACCCTCGACCGTTTCGTCTACGGCGACCTACGGCAGGCCGCCGTGATCAACGTCGGCCGGTACTTCAACACCGACCTGTACCCCGGAGCGCGGTTCGAACGCCTGGACGGCGGCGGCGACCGCGCCGAGGTCGCCCACCAGTTCACCGCATCCGACGTCATGGCGGTCCGGTGTCTGGGAACCGACGTCAAACCCGTCGCCGCGATCGCGATCCTCGAGACGCACGCGAACCGGCTCTCGGCCCTGCTCCGGCGAACCCCGCACACCCCGCTCCACGAGGCACCCCGATCGGACATCGACGGCTCCTCCGCCGCCGGGACGCTCGCCAGCATGCTGATCAGCGAGGACTTCCCGCACCTGGGACGGATGACCGCCGCCAAGCTGCTGGCGCGCAAACGTCCGCACCTGCTGCCGACCTACGACATCGTGGTGGCCCGGGTCCTCGGCAAGCCGCGGGACATCACCCGGTGCCTGCACTCCTGGTTCCACGCCGATCCCGAGCGCGCCAAGACCCTCGCCGCCATGCGCGACGAGATCGGCGGCATCCCCGACATCAGCCTGCTCCGCATCCTGGACTCGGCCATCTGGCTGCACGGCATGGAGTCGACGATCCCCTAGAACCAGGCCGGATCGGTCTCCAGCGTCGTCCGGTCCGACGACGAGAGCAGGTCGAACTGCGGGCCGGTCCGGGGCAACTCGTAGCGGAAGAAGTACCGCGCGGCCTGCCGCTTTCCCGCGTAGAACGCACCGGGCCGCTCACCGGCGGCGAGCGCCTGCTCCAGCCAGAGCCACGCCACCACCGTGTGCCCCACCGCTTCCAGATAGACGGACGCGTTCGCGAGCGCGGTCGCCGGGTCGCCACCGCTCCAGAGGGCCGCGGTCACGGCTACGACCCGCGAGAACGCCGCATCCAGGGCCGATGCGAACGACGCCGGTTCCCCGCCCGCCGCGGTGCCCCGCGCCACCGTCTCGCCGATCACCGAACCGAGCAGCGCCAGTCCGGCCCCGCCCTGCATCACGACCTTTCGTCCGAGCAGGTCCAGGCCCTGGATGCCGTGGGTCCCCTCGTGGATCGGGTTCAGCCGGTTGTCGCGGTAGTGCTGCTCGACGTCGTACTCGCGGGTGTAGCCGTAACCCCCGTGCACCTGGATCGCCAGGTTGTTGGCCTCCAGGCACCACTGCGACGGCCAGCTCTTCGCGATCGGCGTCAGCACGTCGAGCAGCAGGTGGGCCCGTTCCCGATCCGCGGCCTCCGCCGCCGTGTGCTCGTCGTCCAGCAGGCGGGCGCAGTAGAGGTTGAGCGCCATCGCGCCCTCCACGTAGGACTTCTGCGCCAGCAGCATCCGCCGGACGTCCGCGTGCTCGATGATCGGCACCTGCGGCGCGGCCGGGTCCTTGGACCCCACCGGACGGCCCTGTGGCCGCCCGCGGGCGTAGTCGACCGCCTTCAGGTACCCGGTGTACCCGAGCGCGGTCGCGCCGCCACCGACCCCGACCCGCGCCTCGTTCATCAGGTGGAACATGTAGGTCAGCCCGTGGTGCGGCTCCCCGACCAGGTACCCGACCGCGCCCTCTCCGGCTTCGCCGAAGTTGAGCATCGTGTTCGTGGTTCCGCGGTAGCCCATCTTGTGGTTCAGACCCGCCAGCCGGACGTCGTTCCGCGCGCCGTCCGGGAGGAACTTCGGAACGACGAACAACGAGATTCCCTTGACGCCGGCCGGGCCGCCCGGGATCTTCGCGAGAACCAGGTGGACGATGTTCTCGCCGAGCTCGTGGTCGCCGGCGGAGATCCACATCTTGTTGCCCGACACCCGGTAGGTTCCGTCGTCCCGCGGCTCGGCCCTGGTGACGATGTCGGCCAGCGAGGAACCCGCCTGCGGCTCCGACAGGCACATCGTCCCGTGGAAGCGCCCGTCGACCATCGGGCGGACGTACCGGTCGACCAGCTCCGGCGAGCCGTGTGCGAGCAGCAGGTTCGCGGCGCCGAGGGTGAGGAACGGGTAGGCCGCGGTGCCGACGTTCGCGGCCTGGAACCAGGCGAAACAGGCCCGGGCGACGACGCCGGGGAGCTGGCCGCCGCCCACCGACGCCGGCAGCGCCGCGCCCATCAGCCCGGTCTCGGCGAAGACGTCGAGGGCCCGCTTGACCTCGGGGATCATCGCCACGCGGTCGCCGTCGAACGTCGGCTCGTTCGCGTCGGCGCGCTTGTTGTGGGTGGCGAAGTGCTCGGTGGCGACCTCTTCGGCCAGGTCGAGCGCGCCGTCGAACGTCTCCCGCGAGTGCTCGGCGAAGTACGGACGCTTGGTCAGCTCCTCGACGTCGAGCCACTCGTAGAGCAGGAAGTCGAGATCACGCCTGGACAGCAACAGCGATGCCACAGTTTCCTCCCGTCGGCGCCGTCGGCGCCTTGCCTGCGCCGGAGCTCGCCCGGGGCGTACTAGTCGTGCTCGAGGGTGGCGCGGCTGACGGCGTCGTCCTGGGCGAGCCGCCGACGGCCGGCGAATCCGAGGTCGGTGCGGTGGTACCAGTTCAGGGCTCGATCGCCCTCGAGCCAGCAGAGCAGGACCGGCACTCCGTCCAGATCGGCCGGGAAGTCGATCAGCAGCGGCGCCAGGCTCTTCAGCTCAGCGCCGGTCTCCTGCACGGTCGTCATCAGCTCGTCCAGCCGGGCCTGGGCCGCCTTCAGTTCCGGGAGCCCTCCCAGCCCGGTCGGCGGTCCGTTCAGCTGCACCGCCGCCGCCAGCTCGGCCGCGTCCGCCCGCAACGCGACGATCTCGTCGAGAACCGGCAACAGCTCCGCCAGCTCGTCCCGAGCCTCTTCCACCGTGAACAAACCCATGCCGAGCAGCCTAGAGGCGCCCTCGCCAATGTCTGACCTGGAGCCCGCCGAGGGTGACGCTGACCTCCGCGCCACTCGACGCCGCGTATTGGTCATACTCGAGTCGTGGGGCGCGGCGGTCAGCGTCGCCCTCGGCGGGCCGTGCACTACAGGCCGAGGGACTTGGCGATGATGGTCCGCATGACCTCGGAGGTGCCGCCGTAGATGCGGTTCACGCGGTTGTCGGCGTACAGGCGGGCGATCGGGTACTCGAGCATGTAGCCGTAGCCGCCGTGCAGCTGTAGGCACTTGTCGATCACCCGCGACGCGACGTCGGTGCAGAACAGCTTCGCCTTGGCCGCGTCCGAGGCCGACAGCTCGCCCTCGTCGTGGGCGTCGAGCGCCCGGTCGACCACCGCCTGCGCGGCCTCGACCTCGGTCTGGCAGTCGGCGAGCACGAACTTCGTGTTCTGGAACCCGGCGACCGGCTGGCCGAACACCGTGCGCTCCTTGACGTACGCCAGCGCGAACTGCACGGCCGCGGCGGCCTGCGCGTACGCACCGACCGCGATGCCGAGCCGCTCCTGCGGCAGGTTGTGCGTCAGGTACGAGAACGCCTTGCCCTCCTCGCCGAGCAGATCCTCGACCGGCACCTTGACGTCCGTGAACGAGAGCTCGGCCGTGTCGGACGTCCGCAGGCCGATCTTCTCCAGCTTGCGCCCGACCTGGTACCCCTCGGTCTTCGTGTCGACGACCAGGATCGACAGCCCGCCGCGACGATCTTCCGGAGACGCCGGCGCGGTACGGCAGACGACCAGCACCCGATCGGCCAGCACGCCGCCGGTGATGAACGTCTTGGACCCGTTCAGCACGTAGTGGGTGCCGTCCGGCGACCGGACCGCGGTCGTCTTCATGCCGGCCAGGTCGGAACCCGTGCCGGGCTCGGTCATCGCGATCGCGGTCATGATCTCGCCGCTGACGAACCCGGGCAGCCAGCGCTTCTTCTGCTCGTCGTTGCCGTACGCGAGCAGGTAGGGCAGGCACAGCGCGGTGTGCACGCTGGAACCGCCGAAGCTGACGCCGGCCCGGGCGAGCTCTTCGGTCGTCACCGCGGAGAACTTGAACGACGTCTCGCCGGCGCCGCCGAACTCCTCCGGCACCTCGATGCCGAAGACGCCCAGCTCGCCGAGCTTCAGGTAGAAGTCGCGCGGGACGTGCCCCTGCTCCTCCCACTGCGGGTAAACCGGGACGACCTCTTCGGCGATGAAGTCGCGAATCGTGGCGCGGTACGCCTCGTGGTCCTCGTTGAATACGGTTCGGCGCACGGCACGTCGTCCTCTCAGCTCACCCGCTGGACGATCGTTAAGTTACTCAGGGGTACTCAACCCTGTCCAGCGGTACTTACTACAGTAAACCGGGCCTCCGAGTGAACAAACGTTAGGCTCTGCCTGTGACGAACACCGCACCTCCCCGGTCGCCGGGCCACCAGGCGCTGCTGGCCGCCGCCCGGGAGGAGTTCGCCGAGCGCGGCTACGGCGGCGCCTCCATCCGCGACATCGCCCAGCGCGCCGCGGTCAGCCTGGCCGCGCTCTACCACTACTACGGCAGCAAGCAGGAGCTGCTCCACGCGCTGCTCGACGAGGGCATGGACGTCTACGACCAGGTCAGCGTCGACCTGCTGGGCACGGTCGGCGACGACCCGGCCGAACGGCTGGAAGCCCTGGTCGAGGCGCTGGTGCGGTTCCGCGGCGGGCCGCGCGGCAGCAGCCAGCTCGAGCTCACGGAGTTCCGCAGCCTCGGCCCCGAACAGCACGCCGCGCTGCGGGCCCGGCAGGCGGTCGCGACGAACCGCTTCCGCGACGTGATCGACGCCGGCGTCGCGCTCGGCCTCTTCCGCACCCCCGAACCCGACGACGCCCGGCGCACGATCATCGCGGCCTGCAACGCGATCGCCCAGTGGTGGCGCCCGGACGGCGCGATCACGCTCGACACGCTGATCGACCGCTACAGCAGCCTGGCCCTCACCGTGGTCGAGTACCGCCCACGTCGGATACGAGCCGCTCGAACTTGAGCGCCAAGCCGTCGAGCAGTGCGTCCAGGCCGGTCTCGAACGCGCCGTCGTCGATCTCGCGCTGGTGCTCGGCGAGCAGGTGCGCCTCGGACAGGTGCGGATAGCGCCCGGCGTACACGCTGGCGTCGTCCGGGAACCCGCGGGCGAACGAACCGAGCGCCGAGCCCGTGACGAAGTAGCGCATCAACGCGCCGATCCGGGTCGCCTGCGCCCGCGGCCACCCGGCGTCGACCAGGCCGCCGAACACCGCATCGGCGATCTTCAGCGAGTTCGGCCGGTGGCCCATGCCGTGCGCGAGTGCCGGGACGATGTTCGGGTGCTCGGCGAGCGCGGACCGGTACGACCGGGCCCAGTCACGCAGCGCCGTCCGCCAGTCCCGGCCCACGTCCGAGAACATCGAGAGGTCGACCTCGCCGACCACGGTGTCGACCACCGCGTCGAGCAGTTCCTCCATCGTCGTCACGTGGTTGTAGAGCGACGGGCCGCTCACGCCCAGCTCGGCCGCGAGCCGCCGGGTCGAGAGCGCCTCCAGCCCGTCGGCGTCCACGACGGTCAGCGCCGTGGCGACGATCCGGTCACGGCTCAGCATCGGTCGGCGAGGGCGCCCCATGGCGGCTCAGCCTAGCGGCCGGAAAACTAGCACTGCTAACTTCCCACTCATGACGACCCTCTCGCTGGCCAGCATCCTGGCCGAATCGGCACGGCGCCGTCCCGATCACCTGGCGCTCATCGAGGGCGAGCAGCGCATTCCGTTCGCCGTCATGTGGGAACAGGTCCGCGGCCAGGCGGCCGCGCTGATCGAGGCCGGCGTCCGGCCGGGTGACCGGGTCGCGCTGATGGCCCCGAACACCGCCGAGTTCCCCCGCGCCTACTACGCGATCCTGGCCGCCGGAGCGGTCGTCGTCCCCGTCCACCTGCTGCTCTCGGCCGAGGAGGTCGAGTACGTCCTGCGCGACTCGGGCGCGAGCCTGCTGCTCTGCCACGTCGCCGTCGCGCAGACCGGCGTCGCGGCCGGCGTCGCCGGCGGGGTACGGACGTTCACCCTCGGGCCGGAGGTGCCCGCCCTGGCGTCCGTGGATCGGCTGGAGGACCGGACGGCCGAAGCGCTGCCGTTGCACCACACGACGCGCGCCGACGACCCGGCGGTCATCTTCTACACCAGCGGCACCACCGGACGCCCCAAGGGCGCGGTGCTCACCCACCTCAACCTGGTGATGAACGCGACCGTCAACGCGTTCGACGCCAACGACGCCCGTCCGGACGACATCGCGCTCGGCGCGTTGCCGCTGTTCCACTCGTTCGGCCAGACCGTCAGCCTCAACACGATGTGGCGCGTCGGCGCGACCGTGGTGCTGCTCCCCCGGTTCGAGGCGGCCGAGGCGATCGCGCTCATGGTCCGGGAGCACGTCAACACGTTCCACGGCGTCCCGACGATGTACGTCCGGCTGGTGGAGGTGGCGCGCGGCGCGCCGGAGCTGCCGCGATTGAAAATCGCCGTCTCCGGCGGCGCTTCCCTGCCGGTACCGGTCCTAGAGGCCTTCGAAAAGACCTTCGGGACGCCGATCTACGAGGGTTACGGTCTGTCCGAGACCTCCCCGACCGCATCGGTGAACCAGCCACAATTCGGGACGAAGGCCGGCTCGGTCGGGCACTCGCTCTGGGGTGTCGACGTGGAGATCGCGCGGGCCGAGATCGACGAGCGGATCGAGCTGCTGCCGACCGGCGAGCTGGGCGAGATCGTGATCCGCGGCCACAACGTGTTCAGCGGGTACCTGGACGACCCGGACGCGACCGAGGCCGCGGTCGTCGACGGCTGGTTCCGATCCGGAGATCTGGGCACGAAGGACGCCGACGGGTTCGTCACGATCGTCGACCGGAAGAAGGACCTGATCATCCGTAGCGGGTTCAACGTGTACCCGCGGGAGGTCGAGGAGGTCCTCCTGCGTCATCCGGGGCTGAGCGAGGCCGCGGTGATCGGGATACCGGACCCGGTGCACGGCGAGGAGATCTGCGCGGTCGTGGTGCCGGATCCGGCCGCCCAGGGACCGCTGGACGTCGACGAGCTGGTCGCGTTCGCTCAGGACCACCTGGGGCGGCACAAGTACCCGCGCCGGGTCGAGGTCGTCGACCGGTTGCCGCTCGGGCCGAGCCTGAAGGTGCTCAAGCGGGAGCTGCGCCGGCAATACGGTTGAGGGATGAGCCTGAGCTACGTGGTGACCGGGGCCGGCGGCGGAATCGGCCGGGCGATCGTCGAGCGCCTCCTGGCCGACGGCGGCGCGGTCGTCGCCGTCGACCGGGAAGCCTCGGCGCTGAGCTGGACCGAGGGACCGGGCCGGACCGAGGCACCGGGCCGGACCGAGGGACCGGGCCGCGTGATCGCGGTGACCGCGGACGCGACCGACGAGGTGGCGATGGACCGCGCGGCGACGGCGGCCGCGGAGCTCGGCACGTTCACCGGCTGGGTGAACAACGCGGCGACGTTCCGCGACCTGTCCGTCCACGAAGCCCCGAGCGACGACGTGTCGGCCGCGATCCAGCGCAACATCGACCTGGTGGTCACCGGATCGACGGTCGCCGTCCGGCGGTTCCGGCTCGGCGCAGGCGGCGGCGCGATCGTCAATCTCTCGTCCTGGCAGGCCCGGCTGCATCCCCTCGGACGGGTCGCCCGGGCCTCGGAGATCGCGTCCGCGGTCGCGTTCCTGCTCGGCCCGGACGCCGCGTTCGTCACCGGCGTCGTGCTGCCGGTGGACGGCGGCCGTACCGCGCTCGGGCACGACCCCGAAGGTCTATGAACCGTTCTTCTCGGGGCCTCGCGTGATCGGGAGGCCGAGCTCGGTGCGGATCTGCCGCTGCACCATCACCTTGTCCGGCCGGGCGTCGATCGAAACCACGAACTCCTTGCGCCGGAACAGGTCGAGCACCGGGTTCGTCTTCGTGTGGTAATCCCGCAGCCGTGACTCCAGCGCGTGCTCGGCGTCGTCCTCGCGGGTCATCAGTTCGCCGCCGCAGACGTCGCAGCGTCCCTCGACCTGAGGGCGGTGCGCGATCAGGTTGTAGTCCATTCCGCACCGCGTGCACAGCCGCCGGTTGAGCACCCGGCGGCGCACCTCGTCGTCCGGGAGCTCGAGGTGGATGACGCCGTCGATGTCGTAACTCTCCAGGAAGAACTCCGCCTGCGGCCGGTTGCGCGGGAAGCCGTCGACGATGAAACCGTAGTTCCAGTCGTGCTGGTCGAGACGCGTGCGGACGAGTGAGCCGACCAGGTCGTCGCTGACGAGTTCACCGGCGGCCACGATCCGGCGGACCTGGGCGCCGATCTTGGTGTGGTTCTGGACCTGCCATCGCAGCATGTCGCCGACGCTGACCTGAACGAGGTCGAAATCGTTGGCGAGCATCGCCGCCTGGGTGCCTTTCCCGCTGCCCTGGACGCCCATGATCACGTACTTCCGCATACCCCGACCCTTTCACCGCAGCCGTATCACCGCCAGCGGCGCGCCGCTCTGAGCAGCGGAAACAATGTGTAACCAGACTCGCGGGGACGACCACCGATTTGGGGTCGAATTAGTCGACAAAAGCCACCGTTTTGTTCTCGGTTGGTTTCAATCGATTACCCAGCGTCAACTCTGCCATCCGTACGTCAAGGAACGTCCAGAAGGGAGAGATCTATGCAGTTAGCACGATCGAAGAAAACAGCAGCAGTTCTCGCCGCACTCCTGGCGGCTTTGATCGGTGGGTCGGGCCTCCTCGGGTCACCGGCGAACGCGGCTCCGGCCGCCGACGCGGGCACGCTCACGTCGACGGTCGCGGGTACGTTCACCGACGCTCAGGGTGGCCAGGGCACGTTCGCCGGCACGTTCACGCCGAACAAATTCGTGGAGTCCGGCAACCAGGCGGTCGCCCAGGGCACGCTCGCGGGCACGCTCACCGACTCCACCGGTGCGGTGCTCGGCACCGTGAGCGAGCCGGCCTCGTTCGCGGTCCAGAGCGCGACCACCGACGGTTCCGGGGCCACGACCCAGGCGGCGCTGGCCAGCTGCTCCATCCTGGATCTGGTGCTGGGTCCGCTGGACCTGAACCTGCTCGGGCTGACCGTGCACCTCAACCAGGTGGTGCTGCACATCGTCGCGCAGAGCGGTGCGGGCGAACTGCTCGGCAACCTGCTGTGCGCGGTGGCCGGCCTGCTCGACGGCGGACCGCTGGCCTCGCTGGTCGCGACGCTGAACCAGATCCTCGGACTGCTGGGCCTGCTCGGCCTCTGACCGTCCTGAGGAGTGAGCACCGCCCGGGCCACCTGCCCCGGGCGGTGTCACTCGTTCAGCAGCGCGATGTTCCCGGCCTCGTCGGGATCCGGCCCGGTCACGGCGAGGAACGCGGCGACGCACTCCACCGCGACGTCGGGCGCCAGCCGCTTGAGGCTCAGCGCGACGACGTTCGCGTCGTTCCAGAGCCGCGCGCCACGAGCGGTCCAGGCGTCGGCGACCGTGGCCGCCCGGGCCCCGGCGACCTTGTTGGCCGCGATCGCGGTGCCGGTTCCGGTCCAGCACATCAGGACGCCGAAGTCGGCGCCGCCGCTCACCACGGTCTCCGCGACCCGGCGGGACATCACCGGCCACGACCCGTCCACCGCAACGAGCTCGTGGCCGGCCGCCAGGTAGGCGCGCACCGCGTCCACGCACTCGTTGCTGTCGTCCGCCGCAAACGCGATTCGCATGAGAGCAGCCTAGGTCGGCGGTTTCAGCGGTTTCAGGCCAGGAACGTGCGCAGGACCGGGGCGAGCACCGTGGCGTCCACGTCGTGGGTCTGGTCCGGGAGCGTCCGGCGGGTCGCGTTCAGGAGCACGGCGGCCAGGGCGTCCGCGCCCGCGTGCATCCAGTCGGGGCCGGCGCCGCCGTCCACCACCAGGACCGGGACCGTCACCGCGGCCCAGCGGTGCGGTGACAGCGGTGCGCCGGTCTGGGTGCCCTCGAGCAGCGCGAGGTCGTACGGGTAGGTGTGCGAGACCGCCTCGAGCGCGGCCCAGTGCGGGGACTTCTTCAGGCCTTCGATCGCCTCCGGCGGCACGCCGGCCGCCTCGGCGAGGAAGAGCTCGACCGCGCCGTCGCGCTGCTCGGTCAAGATCAGGCGCTCCAGGCGGGGCTGCAGGTCGATCCGGATCGGCTTCCGGCTGTCGTCGACGATGAACGGCGGCTCGTACACGGCCACCTTCGTGACGGCCGGGCGGCGGGCGGCGGCGTCCAGCGCGAGCGCCGACCCGGACGACATGCCGTAGAGCGCGGCGGCGCCCCCGGCGTGCTGGAGCAGCGCGGCGATGTCGTCGATCTCCCGTTCCGGGCTGTGCGGGGTGGTTCCCGGTCCGCTGTCGCCGCGGCCGCGCCGGTCGTAGTGGTAGACCGTGAACTCCTCGGCGAGGAGCTGGGCCAGCTCCGCCGTGCCGGGGTCGATCGCGCGGTGCTGGGACGCGCCGCCGACGAGGACGACCGCGGGCCCCGTCCCGTAGCGGTCGAACGCGATCGTGGTGCCGTCGGACGAGGTCACGGTGTCCATCAATGCTCTCCTGCCTCTCCTGTCCGTGGGGTGTGCCGGAGCGTCACCAGGACGGTGACGGCCAGGCCGGTGAGCAGGACGGCGCTGACCGTGGCGGCCGCCTGCATGCCGGACACGAACGCCTCGTGTGCGCTCCCGAGCACGGCACTGCTGAGCTTGTCAGGCAAGGTGGCCGCGACCTGGGTAGCGCCGGTGAGCGTGTCGCGGGCCGCGGCGGCGTCGGCCGGGGACAGGCCGGTCGGGAGGTCGACGTGGGCGCGGTAGACGGCGACGCCGAGGCTGCCGAGGGTGGCGATGCCGAGGGCGAACCCGAACTCCCCGCTCGTCTCGTTCAGCGCCCCGGCCGAACCGGCCTCGGACGGTGGCACCGCACCGAGGACGAGGCCGGTGGCGAGCGTGATCAGGGGGCCGGCGCCGAGGTTCGTCAGCGCGAAGCAGGCCGCGATCGGGCCCGGGCCGGTGCCGGCCGGGAGCAGGGCCAGCCCGGCCTGGGCGAGAACCGAGATCGCGAGTCCGCCCGAGATCAGGAAGGCGGGCCGGATCCGGCGGGCCAGCAGCGGGGCGACGACCACGCTCACTGCGGAGGCCGCGGCGGCCGGCAGCATCCAGAGGCCCGTGCGCAACGGGGAGAGCTCGTCGACGAGTTGGAGGCGCTCGGTGATGAACAGCATCATCGCGCCCATCAGCAGTGTGCCGAGGAACAGGCCGCCGAGTGCGGTCGCGCAGGCCCGGTTGCGGAGGATCCGCAGGTCGAGCAACGGCCGGGTGAGGTGACGCTGGCGGCGCAGGAAGCTCGCCCCGGCCACGAGCCCGAGCGCGACCGCGGCCAGGGAATCGACGTCCGGCCCGTTCTTGGCCAGCTGCTTGAGCCCGTAGACGATCGGGAGGACGGCCGCGAGCGACAGCACGACGCTCAGCAGGTCGATCCGGGCGGCCTCACCGGGTTTCCCGCCGACGGTACGGCCGTGCTCATCGTCGGAAGAAGGCTCGTCGTAGGAAGAAGGAAGGAGCACCGGACCGCAGGCCAGAAGCAGCACCATGGCGGGGACGCCGAGCAGGAAGACCGAGCCCCACCAGAAGTGCGCGAGCATCGCGCCGCCGACGACCGGGCCGATCGCGGTGCCGCCCATGAAGCAGACGAACCAGATGCCGATCGCGAGCCCGCGCTGCTTCGGATCGCGGAACATCGTGCTGATCAGAGCCAGGATCGAGGGGGCGAGCGTCGCGCCGGCCAGGCCGAGGACCGCGCGGGCCGCGATCAGCAGGCCGGGGGTCGGCGCGTAGGCGGCGAGCGCGGACGCGGCGCCGAACGCGGCGGCGCCGATCAGCAGGAGCTTGCGGGGCCCGATCCGGTCGCTGACCGCACCCATCGTGATCAGGAACCCGGACAGCAGGAAGCCGTAGGTGTCCATGATCCAGAGCTGCTGGGTGCTGTTCGCGTGCAGGGACTCGCTCAGGTGCGGGAGGGCCAGCAGCATCACGAATACGTCGATCGAGACGAGCAGAGTCGGCAGGGCGAGTACGGCGAGGCCGATCCATTCCCGGCGTCCGGCTTGTGTTTCCATGCGGAGAGGTCGCGGCGGTGGCAGGGATTTCGACGGCGGCCCGGTGTGGCGCGGGTCACACCCGTGGGTGTCGAGCGCGGGGCCGCGGCTCCGACTCCGTGGTGTCTACCGAGGAGGCCAGAATGAAGTACCTGCTGCTGATCACGATGAACCCCGAGACGTTCGAGGCGCTGTCGGAGGAGGAGAAGCAAGCGGTGTTCGCCGGGCACGGCGAACTCATGGAGGAGCTGCAGACCACCGGTGAGCTGCTGGGATCGGTGGCGCTGGCCGCGCCGGCGGCGTCCGCGACGGTGCGGGTCCGTGGCGGCGCGGTGGACGTGACCGACGGGCCCTACCTGGAGTCGAAGGAGTACCTGGCCGGGTACTACGCGGTCGACTGCGAGACCATGGACCGCGCGATCGAACTGGCCGCGAAGATCCCGGATGCGGCGTTCTCGGCGATCGAGGTGCGGCCGGTGATGAACGACGCCGGGCTGGAGATGTGAGCTCGTCGCTCGAGGACCTGCTGCGCGCGTCGGCGCCGCAGGTCCTGGGGGTGCTGGTGCGCCGGTACGGGCAGTTCTCGGAGTGCGAGGACGCCGTGCAGGAGGCGTTGCTGGCGGCGTTCCGGCAGTGGCCCTCCGACGGGGTCCCTTCCTCGCCGCAGTCGTGGCTGCTGACGGTGGCTACCCGGCGGCTGACGGATGCGTGGCGGTCGGAGTCGGCGCGCAAGCGGCGCGAGGAAGCGGTCGTGCTGGAGTCGGCGCCGCTCGATTCGGCCGGCGGGGTCGCCGGCGGGGTCGCCGGGGCTGGGGGCGTTTCCGGCGTCGATGACACGCTGACGTTGTTTTTTCTGTGCTGCCACCCGGCGCTGACGCCGACCGCGCAGGCCGCGTTGACGTTGCGGGCGGTCGGCGGTCTGACGACGGCCGAGATCGCGGCCGCGTTCCTGGTGCCGGAGGCGACGATGGCGCAGCGGATCTCGCGGGCGAAGGCGCGTCTTCGTGGCGAGTCGTTCTCGGTGCCCGCCGATCGGGCCGCCCGGCTGACGGTCGTGCTGCGGGTGCTGTATCTGATCTTCAACGAGGGGTACGTGGCGACGGCGGGGTCGTCTCTGCACCGTTCCGACCTCACGACGGAAGCCATCCGGCTGACGAGGGCGGTCCTCGCGCTGTCACCGGGGGACGGCGAGATCGCCGGGCTGCTGGCGTTGATGCTGCTGACCGAGGCGCGGCGGCCGGCGAGGCTGGGTGTCGACGGCTCGCTGGTGCCGCTGGAGTCGCAGGACCGGCTGTCCTGGGACGGGGCGCTGATCTCGGAAGGGGTGTCGCTTCTGACCGCGGTGCTGCCGGTGGCGCCCCTGGGGCCGTACCAGCTGCAGGCGGCGATCGCGGCGGTGCACGCCGAGGCCCCGTCGGCGGAGGAGACGGATTGGGCCCAGATCGTGGGCCTGTACACGTTGCTGTCGCGGTTCGAGCCCGGGCCGATCGTGACGCTGAACCGGGCCGTGGCGGTGGCGCAGGTGGCCGGCCCGTCAGCGGGTCTGGCGTTGCTGGACACGGTTTCGTCGCAGCTGGGGCGGCATCACCGCTGGCACGCGGTGCGGGCGCATCTGCTGGAGATGGCCGGGGACGCCGCCGGCGCCCGGGACGCGTACCGGGAAGCCGCGGGTCTGACCGCCAGCCTCCCGGAGCGTCGTTACCTCGACGGTCGGGCTGCGCGACTCTAGCCGTGCATCATGTCGTCCACCGCTCGACGGACCACGTGGACGGTGACGAGGTGTCTCCGGCGGGGGTCGGTAGTGACCTGGACGTGCTGGGCGCCCCAGCAGGCGTCGCGCAGGACGCCGGCGGCGGCGCTGACCTGCAGTTGGCCGACCCCGGCCGGACACCACAGGGTTACCGATTCGCCGTAATCGGTCGGACGCGTGACGAGGATGGCCGGGAGCCGCCCGTATCGGTTGTGGACCCAAGCGTGGGCGAGCCCCGTGCGTACCCGATGGGCGGAGACGATGCACAGGACGCGGCTCGCGACGGCCCGTCGTAACGGCGGGGTGCTCGCGATGAAGGCCGCCCCGATCGCCGCAACGAGCGCTGTTTCGGAAAGGCGGCCCGCGTGGTCGGCGAGCAGGCCGCAGGTGGAGATACCAATAACGGCGACGGATTCGTAACGCCATCGCCAGAGGACGGTAGTGGGCAGCGGCCGCCTGACCTCGGGCGGCAGCGGGGAGTACTGCGGAGGCTCACCGGGCGGCCCGACTCGGGGTGACGTGGTCACTGGACACCTCCGGCACCGTCATCGACCAGCACCGGCCGGGCGGCAACGGGGGCTCCACCAGGGCAGGTCGGGCTCGGCTGACGCTCTATGTCGTCCAGCGCGATCAGCCCCGGGCAGGCCCCCCGCGCGATCCGCGGGTCGCGGTAGCGGCGGCCCAACCCGCGCCAGATTCGCTGAATTTCCCAACCGCCAGCACGAGCGATACCGTCCTGCCGTCGGAACAAGCAGTCGCCAAAAACGACCACTCTGTGATTGAGTCGGTCTAGAAGTCGGTCGAAATCACGGGTAGTTTGAAACACAGCGCATCACCTGTCACTGAGCAAGCTGGCCAGTTTGCGGTTTGGTGTGCGCCATTGGGCTGGGTCGATGCTCCAACATCGACTCAGCCCGTTTTGCGAGGAGGCGCTCACCATGAACTATGGGAGCGATACGAGGGCGCCGCTCAGCGCCGATCGGGGTTTTCTACTAGCCCACCTCCACTACCCCACCTCATGGGGAACAACATCCCGTGGCGTCACAGAAGCCTCGGTGACCTGCGCCTGCCGGGCCACGATGCGATTGGGACCGCAAGTTCCCTCACCTCACATCGTGACTGTCTCGGACGCGCATGGCAAGATCACTGGCAATTGCCAATGGAATTGCAAGTTGCGCATCGCATCGAACCGCTCGCTCCATGCAGGACGAGTCATACCCACCGCACAACCCGCAGGAGCTGTCGTGACCAAAGCGTCAGACGTGCTCTCACCGGCCTTGCGTCGGCTCGAGGTCGCGGCTGCCCTCAAGCGCCACCGCGAGGCCAGCGAGCTCACCACCTCACAGGTGCTCGCTGCGACCGGATTCTCGGCATCCAAGTTGAGCCGCATCGAGACCGGAAACCGTCCCGTACAGGTAGATGACCTGACTCGTCTGTGCGAGCTCTACGACCTCGATGCGGCCGAGCGTGCCCGCCTGGGCAAACTCGCCGACGAAGCCCGGCGCCGGACGACCCGGAAGACCATTGTAGACAATCGCGACTTCGCTGAACTCGAGCGAGCGGCAAGCGCAATTGAAGACTATAAGTCATCGGTGGTTACCGGGCTTCTGCAGACTCCCGACTACACACGCTCGCTATTCCGTCGACTCCAGCCAGATATTCCTGGCGATTTGCTGGAAAAGGTGGTGGCCGCTCGGCTTGACCGACAAGAACGAATTTTCGGACGCTCGAATCCGCCACGCTTGCACTTCATCCTCGATGAGGCCGTACTTCGTCGCACGGTTGGCGGAGCATCACTGATGCGCGCTCAGCTCAAGCATCTTGCTGAGCTCACCTTTGACGAGAATTTTATAGTGCAGGTGATTCCATTTAGCGCAGGGGCGCACCCCGCAGTGGATTCATTGTTCACCATTCTGTCATTCGACGAGGCGATTAGAGACCGAGTTTATATTGACGGCCTCGCTCCACCCGTTTTTTTGGTGGACATGAGCAGCCTCCGCACATATCGCGCGGTGTTCAGCCAGATTCGGGAGCTTTCCTTGGATCAAGCGAGCTCGCGGGAACTCATCGCGTCAGCAGCACGGGATCTATAGGTGGCGGCCGCAGACACGACCGCCACCTGGCCATCTTGGTTATCTAGGGTCAAAAATTCCGCTTTTGGCCCCATCGAGAAAGGCGAGCCAAGCCGGAACCGGATAGGCCAACAGTGGCCCGACCTCTCCCGCTTTGCTATCCCTGACGGCGATAGCGTCGCCAACCCGCGCGACCTCCACACAGTTCGTGTGGCTACACCGAGCTGCCCGGCGCCAAGCGACTTCTCGACTACTCTCTTCAGCCATGCTTCCCCCCTGCGCGCGACTCGAACGCCACATGATTGTCTGCGACGGTCGCCCGATCGGCGGCGGGACACGCCAGGCCCGTCCCCAGGAGGGTCAGTACGAGAAATTTATCAGCGTCGCCTAAAGCAGCGCCGGAAAGGGAGGCATAGATCACCGAGCATACTTTAGAGAGGAGCGACCGCGCTTCGTCGCCAGTTTGGACACATCATGCTATGTGACAGGGCGTCACTACGCAGGGTCGCTAGTCGCTCGGGCGGCCGAAGTCGCCCGACCTGACTGCCTCAACAAACCCCCTCCAGGCGCGTACGGGAACCGCAATATTCACGCCACCTGGAACCGAACTATTGCGCATGATCACCGCTTCTTTCGCAAACGCTACTTCTAGGCAGCTCTGATGACTGCACCGAGTAGATCGGTGCCACACGAGCTCGTCCCGCTGCGCATCCATGGTCGCCCCAGTCCGCTCAGACGTGAGCCGGGCATCCTCGAACGAACGCTCCACAACGGCCCGGCCTCGGCGCGGAGGTCTCAGACATCGTATGTAATCACCATGTTCACGACTTCTCGTTCCAGAATATCGGCCCATCATTCGACGGATCCCCCGCTTCGTACCGACGACAGACCGTCCGCCGCGGAATCCGTACCTTTCACCAAACGGCGCGAACAGCTATAACGCTCTGAGCGGTGCTCTCCGGTCCTCACCCCGAGCCGCACCCGTCTTCCTGGCGCCCCCCGGACGACGACGTTCGCAGTGACCCTCGCAGTTCCCCGCTGTATGAGGAGGCGTTCATGGCAGTCGCCGACGAAAGACCAACTCCGCTCTCGGACGAAGACCGGCTCGCCGAGCTCGGCTACCGCCAGGAGCTCCATCGCACCTGGTCCGGCTTCTCGAACTTCGCGATCTCGTTCTCGATCATCTCGATCCTGGCCGGCTGCTTCACCACGTTCGCCCAGGCCTGGAACAACGGCGGACCGATCGCGATCTCGCTCGGCTGGCCCCTGATCAGCGTCTTCATCCTGATCATCGGGCTCTGCCTGGCCGAAATGGGCTCCGCCTACCCCACCGCGGGCGGCATCTACTGGTGGGCGGCCCGCCTCGGCGGCCCGGCCGCCGGGTTCTACACCGGCTGGCTCAACCTCGTCGGGCTGGTCGCGGTGACCGCGAGCGTCGTGTACGCGTGCGCGGGCTTCTGGAACATCACGCTGACGCTGTTCTGGTCGGGCTGGGCCGACACGTTCGGCGGCGACGCGCTCAACCAGCAGTTCTTCTGGTTCATCGTGCTGATGATCGTGGTCAGCGTGCTGAACATCTTCAGCTCGCACCTGCTGGCCCTGATCAACAACGTCAGCGCCGGGTGGCACGTGGTCGGCGCCGCGGTGATCATCGTCGTCCTGCTCGTCGCCTCGAAGGGCCACCAGGACGCGAGCTTCATCTTCACCGAGCGGATCAACAACTCCGGGTTCTCCGACTCCAGCCTCAGCTTCTGGTTCTACGTGCTGCCGCTCGGGTTCCTGCTGACCCAGTACACGATCACCGGCTTCGACGCTTCCGCGCACATGTCCGAGGAGACCGCCGGTGCGTCGCGCGCCGTCGCCCGGGGCATCTGGCAGAGCATCTTCTACTCCGCGATCGGCGGCTGGCTGCTGCTGCTCGCGTTCCTCTGGGCGGCGAAGGACGTCGGCTTCATCAACTCGCCGGACAACGGTTACGGGGTCGGCAGCGTCATCGCGATCTTCTCGTCGGCGCTGTCACCGGTGCTGTTCAAGCTGGTCATGGTGATCGCCACGATCGGCCAGGTGTTCTGCGGCATCGCGGCGATGACCAGCCTCTCCCGGATGAGTTTCGCGTTCAGCCGGGACGGTGCCGTCCCGGGCAAGAAGATCTGGAGCAAGGTCTCGCCCACCACCGGCGTCCCGGTCAACGCGGTGCTCGGCGGCGCGGCGGCGGGCGTCATCATCACGCTCCCGGCGCTCTACAAGAGCCCGGCCGGCATTCCGGTCGCGTTCTACGCCGTCGTGAGCGTCGCGGTGATCGGGCTCTACCTCGCGTTCGTGATCCCGATCTTCTACCGCCTGAAAGCCGGCGCGACCTTCCAGCCCGGTCCCTGGAATCTCGGGAAGAACTACCGCTGGATGAACGTCGTGGCCGCGGTCGAGATCGTCGTCATCAGCATCTACTTCTGCCTGCCGATCGTCCCCAGCGGCGTGCCGTTCAGCGACGGCTTCACCTGGTTCGACGTCAACTACGCGCCGATCATCACCGGTGCGGTGCTGCTCGGGATCACGATCTGGTGGTTCGCCTCCGCGAGGCGGTGGTTCACCGGCCCCCGGCGGACGATCGACGAGGAGCCGCTCACCGAGCCGGCCACGCCCGGAGCGGTCTGACGACGTGCCTGCGGGCCGGGGAGTCCCTTGACGTCCCCGGCCTGCGGCTCGGTGTGCTTCTTCAGATGTGTCATCCCGGCTCCGGTTGATTGATCCGGCTTCCTCAGGATGACTTGTTCACGCAACGCAATTGATCAGCTACCCGACGCGCGGAAAGTAGTCTCGCCGACAGTTCAGCGTGACCCCATGTACGCGGTGAACTCCTCGAGGCTGATCAGGCCGTCGCCGTCGGCGTCCACCCGCTCGACGGCGGCGACCGCGTCTTCCTCGGAGATCGTGTCGCCGAGCGCGGTGGCGACCCGGACCAGTTCGGCGGCCGAGATCTTGCCGTCGTTGTCGAGGTCGATCAGGTCGAAAGTCGTTGCATAGTCAGTCGTCACGTCGACACAGTGGCCTACGGCCGCCACTCCCAAACATGAAACGGCGGGCGTCCGAAGACACCCGCCGTTTCGAAAAGCAGAACATCAACGCGATGGGGTGGTGTCCCGCATCTTCTTCAGCATTGTCAGCTGGGCGTGCACGGTGCCGTCGGCGTCGAGCACGCGGTAACCGTACTGGTGGGCCGAGATACCGGCGGCCGGGCGGTACGCGGTGTAGATCGTGCCGACCTTGACCTGCGGGTAACGCGCCGCCGCCAGCTTGAACGAGCGGACCATGTAGTCACCGGCGATCTGGTCGCTGGCGACACCGAACAGCCACGGCTGGTTGATACCGGCGTTGGAGTGCACGGAGGTCCCGAATTCGGTCCACCAGATCGGCTTCGCGGAGTCGCCGTTGGCCTTCATCGCCGCGATGATCGCCGGCATGTTCGTGATCCGCGACTTGCCGACGATGTCGGTCGACTCCGGGGCCTTGGTCTGGTTGCCCTGGTAGGGGTGCACGGCCATGACGTCGAACGCGCCCTTGGCGCCGTCGGCGTACGCCTCCTTGACGAACACGTCGTCGGTCTGCGCGGTGCCACCGAAGATCACCGGAACGGACTTGTTGCCGGCCTTGATACCCGCGTAGGACGCCTTCAGCACCGCGACGAACTTCTTGACGCGCAGCGCCGCGTCGGCCACGCCGGTGAACTCGACCAGGTTCGGCTCGTTCCAGACCTCGACGCCGGCGATCCGCGAACCGTAGTTCTTGGAAAGGAACGTCATCCACGGCTTGATCGAGTTCGGGTCGGCCGGGAACTGCATCAGGTTGCTGCCGGTGCCGGGACGGGACCAGTTCGGCGACTGGTGCGCGGTGATGAACACCTTCATGCCCTTGGCCCGGATCCGGTCGATCGCGATGCTCAGGCGCTTGTTGTGCCACGAGTCCACGGCCGGGGCGGCCGGCGTCGGCTGGCTGGCGGACCAACCCATGTCGACGCGGACGATCTGTACCTTGTTGGCGGCGAGGGCGTTGAGGTGCGCGTCGAACATCGCGTTCGGGGTCTGGCCGTTCCAGTACATCTCCCACATGGCGTGCATCTGCACACCGAGCGCGGGAACCGCGGCCGAGGACGTGCTGGGCGCGACCGCCGGGGCCAGCTTCTTCTTCTTCTTGGCCGAGGTCTCGGTCGGCTTGGCGGCCAGCGCCGTCGTCGCCGCCTGCGCAGTGCCGCCTCCGATAGCGAGCCAAACCAGTCCAGCTACCGCCAACACGGCCGCTACCAGAATCGTGCGCTTCATCCTCGCCCCTCACGTCGTCCCCGGTGCCTCTCGATAACCAAGTTCGGCGGCGTCGGTAGCGGGAACGGAAGCGGGACGGGTGCAGGACGGTTGCGCGGATTTCCGGCGGCCTCAGGGGGTGCGGATCGGGTGCGGCACGGGTGCCGCCGTCTCCCTGCCGGCCTTCTGAAGTGCGAAAACGCGGCGCAGATCGAACGTGACCCGCAACGCGGCACAGCGGCACAGCGGGTGGGAGCCCGCGCGGGAGCGCGTGACGGTACCGGTGAAGCCCATGGTCGCCTCCGTGCGAACGCAGAGCAGTGGGGGCAGATTCATCCGCCTTGCCCTATCTCTTGACGCTTCGGTCGAGGGACCGGTTCAGCTGGTTTCAACGGTGAGCGCGACCTGGTAAGCGTCGTCCTCGGTGACCGTGACCGTGATCCGCAGGTCGCCCGAGGAGGCCGAGGCGGTGCAGAGCGGGAACGAGCCCGAGCGCTCGTCCACCGCCCGGCACGTCCCCTGCACCGCCGGGGCCGGCCAGCCGGCCGCCGCGAACGACGTGCGGAGCTGCTCCGGCGTCGGCGGGTGGTCGACCTGCCAGCGCCGGAAGGACGACGGGCACCCGGCATCCAGGCAGCCGGACCCCGAACGGTCCTCGATCTCGACCTGCCACCACCCGGCCAGCGGGCGGAACCGGTTCGCTTCGGTCACCACGTCGGGGTGGTGGGGTCCGCGTAGCGTGATCACGGCTCCCACGGCACCCACCACGACGACGAGCACGGCAGCGGCAGCGGCGAACGTCCGGGCGCCGGAGCGCCGGTTCTGATCGATCGCGTGCCGAGCCGGGCTCATGACGTCTCCTGCCTCGTCATCCGTCTCATAACCGTCCCTCATCACCTAGTTACGTCGCAGACGCAATGAGTGTTCAGAACGGTCAACATCTTTCTGTCGGCGGCGGCGGTGCCGTCCTGTGGGTCCGCACACGGTGAACTGCGATCGCAGCAGCCAGAACCAGAGCGCCCCGGTCGTCGTCAGCAGTAGCGCCACCGCCACCGCGACCAGACCGGTGGTGAGCTCGGGGGTCCTCCCGAGCGCGGCGGCCGGCGGCGGGTCCGCCGCACCTCCCGCGGCCGGCCCGGCCTTCCCGGCCCGGCCGGTCTCCGCGTCCGGCGCGCGGCCACCGCCCGCGCCGTCGACGTCGGCCGCCGGGACGGCGCGTCCGAACCGGGACGAGCCCGCGCCGCGGGGTGTCGCGCGCGCGGGGGTGCTGCTGCCGTATTCGTTGACCGCCTCGACGGTGAGGGTCGTGGTCCGGTCCGGCAGCGCCGGGAGATCCACCTGCCGGACGTCCGCCGGAACGTGCGCGAGCAGCCGGCCGTCCGCGTCGTGGATCCGCCAGGCAGTGGCCCGCGGCTGCGCGGGCGCCCGCCAGCCGACGAGCGCACCCCGGTCGCCGTGGGCGGCCCGGACCGTCACCGCGGCCGGCGCCGACGGCATCCGCGGCCCGAGACCG
Organism: Cryptosporangium sp. NPDC051539; assembly: GCF_044454545.1. Lineage (NCBI taxonomy): Bacteria > Bacillati > Actinomycetota > Actinomycetes > Cryptosporangiales > Cryptosporangiaceae > Cryptosporangium > Cryptosporangium sp. NPDC051539. The sequence goes on from NZ_JBITDV010000003.1 coordinate 555,048, forward strand.
GCCCGGTCGACGTGCACCGCGGCGGACGTCAGGAGCTCGGCGCCGTCCTCGGCCGCCACGCGCAGCAGGACGCGCCCGGTGAACGTCGCGGGGTAGACGTGGTCGGCCACCGGAGTCGTGGTCGTGCGGTCGGTGGCACCGTCGCCGTCGAAGTCCCACTGGTAGGCCGCAACCGCCTCCGGTACCAGCGCCGAGGCCGAGGCGTCGAACCGGACCGAGGTGCCGGGCGAGGCCCAGTACTCCCCGATCGTCAGCGCCACGGAACCGTCCGTCGCGACGTCGATCTTCTGGCCGCGTTTCCCGAGCGCCGCGCGGACCGCCAGCGCGGACTCCCGGGCCGCCTGGTCGACTGCCTTTCCCGGCTGGGCGTACGCCCCGTGGGAGGAGTGCAGGAAGTCCGCCAGGTTGCTGTTGCAGACCGGGTCGTCCCGGTCGCACCACGAACCCACCCGCTCCGCCAGGTCCGGGGGGACGTACGACGAGCGGGCGTCCAGCACGCCGTTGTCGGTGTAGCAGCCGACATTCCCACGCCGCCACGGCGAGAGCGAGTGGCCCCGGCACGCCGCCGGGAAGATCCCCCGGCCCTCCGGCAGCGAGAGTTTCGGGTCACCGAACAATCCCACGTACGCGATCCGGTCCCGCACGGCCCGGGCCAGCGGGGCCAGCGCGTCGCCGACCACCTGCGCACCCTGCGAGTAGCCGGACAGCACGACCCGCTCGTCCGGGCAGGCCGCCAGCCGCCCGGTCACGTACGCCCGCAGCTCGGTGGCACCGGCCGCTACCGAGGCCCGGTACCGCCCGCCCTCGTTGCCGGTCCAGAACGACCCGGCGTCCAGCAGGTTCTCGAACGCGTCGCTGCTGTCGACCCCGACGCCGACCGCCGGATAGCGGGCCCCGCCGTAGGTGGCCGTGCCCAGCTCGTACGCGACCGCCCGGACGTCGGATCCCAGCCGGGCCGAGAACGCGGTCAGGAACGCCGTGCTCTCCCGCTGGCCCAGCCGCTGCCCGGACCCCCGCGCGAACACCACCGCGACGTCGCCGCAGCCGTAGTCGGTGGCGCGGGCCGGCGCTGCCCCGGCCGGGACGATCCCGCAGAGGCACAGCAGACCGAGACACCACAGTCTCAGGACACGGACAGGCAGAGGCACCGGGCACCAATTCGGGTACAGAAATGAGGGGTGGGCCGGCTGACTAGGGAATTGCCGAGCCGACCCGCGGCAGCTTATGGCGCCGAATGGCTCGCTCGCGCCGCGATCCTTTCCCCTGTTCGGCGCGGAATTACGCACGCGAAGTCGGCGGTGCCGGTCGACTTTCGGCCGCATCGTTGCAGCCCGTACGGCGGATGTGACCGCGTCGATTCGCCGGTCAACGACGGAAATTTCAGGCGAAAATTACGAAAGATGATCGACGTGATTCACGATTCCGGTTACGTACCGCTAAATAGGGCACGTTATTTCTTTCGGCCCGGAGGTCCCACCGGACAACAGAATTCACAGACACGGCGGCCGCCCCGGCCGGAGGTTCGATGGAGCGGAACGTTCAGGCCGGTGCCCGCGCTGCCGATCTGGCCGAAGATAGGACTCAGGCACCCCCGAGGGGCTCTCATGTCGTACCGCTTGGTGACCCGCAGCGACTTCGACGGCCTGGTCTGCGCGGTGCTGCTGCGCATGCTCGACCTCGTCGACGAGATCACGTTCGTGCACCCGAAGGACGTCCAGGACGGCTCGGTCGAGATCACCGATCGAGACATCCTCACGAACCTGCCGTACGCGCCCCAAGCGCATCTCGTCTTCGACCACCACCACTCCGAGACGCTGCGCCTCGGCAGTACCGCGGAGAACCACATCATCGACCCGGACGCACCGTCGGCCGCCCGGGTCGTTTTCGACCACTACGGCGGCCGGGAACGGTTCGCCGAGGTCTCCGACGAGATCATGGACGCGGTCGACCGGGCCGACTCCGCGCAGTACGACATCAAAGAGGTCCTCGACCCGACCGGCTGGACGCTGCTCAACTTCCTGATGGACAGCCGCACCGGCCTCGGACGGTTCCGCCAGTTCCGGATCTCGAACTACCAGCTCATGATGAAACTGATCGACGCCTGCATCGAGCACACGGACGTCGAGGACATCCTCGATCTGCCGGACGTCGCCGAGCGCGCCGACCTCTTCAACGCCCACCACAAGTTCTTCGTCGACCAGCTCAACCGGGTCGGGACCATGCACGGCGACGTCGTGGTGCTCGACCTGCGCGAGGAGGAGACGATCTACGCCGGCAACCGCTTCCTCGTCTACGCGCTGTATCCGCAGGCCCGGGTGTCGATCCACGTCATGTGGGGCCGCCAGAAGCAGAACACGGTGCTGGCCTGCGGCAAGTCGATCCTCGACCGGACCTCGCCGGTCGACATCGGTTCGGTGATGCTCAGGTACGGGGGCGGGGGCCACATCGCGGCCGGCACCTGCCAGATCCCGCACGAGGATTCCGAACGGGTCCTGGCCGAGGTCATCAACGAGATCAGCACCCCGCGGACCGTCGGCGCCACCCGCTAGACGAGCCCCGGCCCAGGCCGGGCCCCGGCCCAGACCGGGCCCCGGCCTAGACCGGGTCACCGACCTCCACGGTGCGGGCGGACGGACCGGCGGCCCAGTCCACCATCGTGGTCGCTTCCGATTCGATGGCCGACGCCTGCCCAGGGGCCCATTTCGTCAGCGGACGCACGGTGAGCGTGACGCCGGTTCGGGCCCGGGCCAGCGTCCAGACCCCGCAGACGTCACCATCGGCCAGGATCGTGCCCGGCAGCACACCGTTCTTCGTGAACGTCCGTGCCCGCGCCTGCGCGGTCTCCGGCCTCTGGAACCGCGTGCGCTCGGCGTACGAGAGGTGCAGGTTGTCGAAGTCGTAGAGCAGCCGCACCGGCGCCGGCGTGTCGTCGTCCGGCCGCGGCGCCCCGGGCACGTCGAACAGCTCACGCCCGTCGGGGTCGGTGAGCACCACCAGCGACGGGCGCAACCGGTCGAACACCTCGCGGAGCCGGGTGAGCCCGGTCCAGACCTGGGCGTCCTTCACTCCGGCCGGGCCGAACGCGGCCAGGTACCGCAGCACCAGTTCCTCGGCCCCGGCCACCGCGGACGACGACGGCCCCAGCCACGCGTCGGCCGTCGTGTGCGCGATCGGACCGCTCACCGGGCCGGACGGGCCCCAGGTGCCCCGCGGCGGCACCTGGATCAGCGGCAGCTGGGCCCGGACCGTCGCCGACAGCGCGTGCGGGTCGGCGGCCGGCCAGCGGGCACCGAGCTCCTTCTCCAGCACCGCGAACGTCTGCGGGCTCTCCTCCAGCACCTGGCGGCCGGCCGCGACGACCGCGCCGACGTCGGCACCGCCCAGACGCTTCCCGTAGTTCGTGTTCGTCGACCGGACGATCACCGGCTGGATCAGCGGGCGCCAGGCCCGGCAGTCCCGCGCCGACACCAGGTGGATCGTCGAGCGGTGCAGCGCGACCCGGACCAGGCTGCGATCTTCCAGCCGCGCCGAGACGTCTTCGGGCGTGACGCCGGACAGCCGCGCGCCGAGCCCCAGGTACCAGGAGTGCGGCGTCTGCGCCTGCAGCCCGCCGAGGTGCTCGACCGCCTCGACGACCGGCATCGGCGACCGCTCGAGCAGAAGCTGGCGGGCCAGCGTGGCCCGGTTGAGCGCTCGCCTACTGACCATCACCGTCCGGTCAACGTCGAAAGGAAGATCTTGTCGATGTCACTGCCGCTGTCGGCCGAGTAGGCCTTCCCTCCGACAGCCGACGTGATCTCCTTCAGTTCCCGCAGGTCAGCGCCCGAGCCGAAGCCGATCGCGATCACCTGCACCGGCCGGTCGGGCTTCATCGTCGCGCGCAGCCGGGCCACCAGCTGCGGCCGGGTCAGGCCGCCCGGCGTCTCGTTCTTCCCGTCGGTGAGCAACACCAGCAGGTTGAGCCGCCCGGGCTGGTAGTGGGCCTGCACCTCGCGGTAGGCGGCGTCGATCGTGTTGTAGAGGGCGGTCCAGCCGTGCGGCTTCAGATCGCGGCGGATCGCGGTCGCCAGCGCGGCCCGGCGCGGTGTCTTGCCGTCCGGCAGCGTCCCGCCGACCGGACCGATCGGCACGAGCTGCTGATAGTCCTGCTTCCCTTTCAGGTCGGTCGAGAACTTCCACAGCCCGACACCGGACTCCGGGCTGAACAGCGTGATCGCCCGGATGCAGGCCTCCTGCACGACCTGGATCCGGGCACCGGACCGGTCGGGCGCCGGATCCGCCATCGACCCGGACGTGTCCACGGTCGCCAGCACGTTCGCCTTGCGCTGCAGCGCCGTCCAGAACACCACGGTCTTGACGATCGCGTCGTCGCCCGGCAGCGGACGCGCCCCGGCCGAGACCGGGCTGCCCATGCCCTGGACCGGCTCGAACCCGCGGACGTAACGGGTCGTGCGCTCCGGGTCGCGGAACCCGGCCTTCCCGTAGGCGTCCCGGCCCTCCCGGCTCTGCAGCAGCTCGAGGAAGCTCGCCGCGATCTCCTGCCGCACCGGGTCGACCCAGGAAGCCGCCAGCGTGACGTACGGGTAGTCGGCGAAGATCGTCCCCTCGGTGGGGTGGATCGCGGTCAGCGGCACCGCCGGAGTGGTCGCGTCGTACGCGGCGACCTGCTGCTCGGTGGCCGGGAACGGGCCGGCCGCGGCGAGCAGCCGGTCGGTGTCGGCGGTGGTGCTCAGCGTTCGCACGAACGCCGCCGACGTCGTCTTCTCCATCGTGTCGGCGCGGGCCAGCAGCAGCGCGTTGTGCAGTTCGGTCTCGTCGACCTGCGTGTCGGCGTCCGCGTCGACGACCGAGAGCAGCGTGCCGAGCGCGGCCATCGACTGCCGCGGGTCGCCGATGCCGATGCGCAGCGCGCCCCACTCGGGGTGCCCGTAGTCCTTCCAGGTCCGGCCGCCGATCCGCTGCAGGGCCAGCTGCATCCAGGAGACCGGTTTGGTCGGCCAGCCCAGCGCGTCGGCCATCGGGCGCGGCGCGGCCAGCACGATCGGGGAGGTGGCCACGCTCGGCCGGTCGTAGGCGAACAGCTTCGCCATGCCGGACCGGGCCGCGGTCGCCGTCACCCAGGTGGAGGAGTCCGGCATCCAGACGTCGACCCGCTGGCTCGGCCCGGCGCCGTTCTGCGTCGGTGACAGCGACTGCCCGACCGCCGCCGACTCCTGCCCGCGCACGGCGATGCTGCCGCAGTGCCCGTCGAACGAGTGTTTCTCGCGCTGCCACGACGAGGCCAGCCCGCGGACGACGTCGCGCTGGTCGGGTGAGGTCACCACCGAGAGCACCACGGGGTCGCCGGAACACTCGCCGGCCTGTAACGCGTACCCGACGCCGAGCCCGCTCAGGACCACGACGAGCACGACGGTTGAGGCCACCCAGGGATTGGGCAGCCAACGACGCCGGGGCGGGGCCGCCGATGAGGCGGACGCCTGCTGCCGGGTTACTGCCGCACTGCGGTGCCGACCACGCGCCATCTGGGGCCGCTCCACGGAAGTCGAGAGATACCGGATCCTATTGTCAAGACCGCTCCCTCCGCATCGGGGACAGGACGGTCTCGGGCGGTCGGGTGAGAAACGGGGGCAACTTCATCGAAGTTCCTCGTCTGTAACTCCTGGATCGCCGGCCGTCGGTAGGCTCCGACCGCCGCCAAGCAATCAGGAGCGTTGGGTGTCGCTCGACCGCCACGACGACGCGAGCGTCCTCTACGGCCTGGACCGACTGCGTGCGATCGCCGGAACCGCCGACAGTACGGCCGGAGCCCCCGAGGCCGCCGACGCACGGACCACCGTCGTGCTCGGCGATCGTCCCGCCGCCGTCGCCCCGCCCGAGGGTCCCCCGCGTCCGGTGCCCACTCCCGCCGTGGAGACTCCGGCCGACGCTCGGGCCGCGGCCGCGGCGAAGGCCGCCCAGGCGTCGGCCGGGTACGAGATCCTCGGCGAACTCGGGCGCGGCAGCCGCACGATCGCGTACCGCGTCCGGCGCGGCGACGGCGTCTACGCGATGAAGGTGCCGCGTGAGCACTCCGCCGACGGCGCCGATCGGAACGTGCGGGCGTTCCGCCGCGAGGCGGCGCTGCTGGCCTGCGTCGCGCACCCCGGGCTGGCCCGCATCCACGAGGTCGGCACCACCGACGGGCGTCCGTACCTGGTGATGGACCTGGTCGAGGGCGACCGGCTGACCGACGTCCTGGCCGGCGGGCCGCTCGACGTCGGCACGCTGCTGGGGATCGGCATCGACGTGGCCGGCGCGCTGGCCGCCGCGCACCGGGCCGGGCTGGTCCACCGTGACATCAAGCCGGAGAACATCCTCGTGACCACGGGTGCCGCGTCTCGTTCCGGGGCGGCTCCGCAGGCCCGCGTGATCGACTTCGGGCTGGCGTCCCGGCTCGGCGCACCGCACGACGGCACGGTCGCCGGGACGATGCTCTACTGCGCGCCCGAACAGTCCGGCATGCTCAACCGCCCGGTCGACGGCCGGGCCGACCTCTACGCGCTCGGCGCCGTGCTGTTCGAGTGCGCCACCGGTGCGCCGCCGTTCAACTCCGACGACGTCGGTTCGCTGCTGCGCATGCACGCGAGCGTCCCGGCGCCCGACCCGCTGGCCGCCCGCCGCGACCTGCCGCCGCTGCTCGGCCGCATCATCACGACGCTGCTCGCGAAGGACCCCGACGACCGGTACCGCAGCGGCGACGGCCTGGCCGCCGACCTGCAGCGGCTGGCCGCGGGCGACCACCGCTTCACGCCGCGCTCGGCCGACCGTCCGGCCGGGACGACGACCGAGGCCCCGTTCGTCGGACGCGACGCCGAGCTCGGCGCGCTGGCCGCCCGCTGGCAGCGCGTCCTCGACGCGGCCGACGCCCAGGGGCCGCCGGCCGGGGGCGCGGTGCTGGTCACCGGCCCGACCGGCAGCGGTAAGAGCCGGCTGACGGCGGAACTCACGGCGGCGGTCATCGCTCGTCGCGGGCTCGTCCTCTCCGGAAAGTGCGACGTGGACGCCTCGGTACCGCTGGCGCCGCTGCGGGCCGCGCTCGACCGGTACGTCGCCGAGGTGCACGCGCTGCCACCGGCCCGCCGGGTGGCCGCCGCGGTCGACCTGACCGCCGCGGCGGGGCAGGCGGCCTCGCTGCTGCACGGTCTCTCCCCCAGCCTCGGTGAGCTGCTCGAAGCCGTGCCGGCGCTGCCCGACGACCGCGACCAGCCGCTGCCCGGAGCGGTGGCCGGGTTCCTGGCCGGGCTGGCCCGGTCGGCCGGCGGCCTGATCCTGCACCTCGACGACGTGCACTGGATGGACGACGCCACCGGCCGGGTGCTGCGCCAGCTGGCCGACGAGCTACCGGCCGCGCCGATCCTGGTGCTGACGACGGCCCGCGACGACACCCCGGCCGTCACCGTCAAGGCGGCGCTCGGACGGGCCCTGGACACGACGATCCGGCTCGACCCCCTGCCGCCGTCCGCGATCGCCGAGCTGGTTCGCGGCATCACCGGCGGCATCACGATCAGCCCGGGCGCCGCCTCGGCGCTCGCCGCCCGCAGCGACGGCAACCCGTTCACGCTGCTGCAGTTCCTCAACGCGATCGTCGACGCCGGCCTGGCCAGGCCCTCCTGGGGCACCTGGCAGATCGACTCCGAGATGCTGCACGACGTCGAGCTGCCGGTGGACGCGGTCGAACTCGTGCTCGGCCGGCTGCGCGGGCTGGACGAGGAGAGCAGGCAGCTGCTCGGGGTGGCCGCCGCGCTCGGCCCGCATTTCGACCCCGGGCTGGTCGCCGAGGTCGGCCGCATCGCCCGCCGCCGCGCGATCGAGGTCGCCAGCGCCGCGGCCTGGCGTCACCTGCTCGAGCGCCGCGACGGTGACAACTTCCAGTTCCTGCACGACCGGATCCGCGAGGCCCTGCTCGCCCAGTTCGACCCGGCGACGCTGCGCGGGGTGCACGCCCGGATCGCCGACGTCCTCGCCGCCTCCGACAGCACCACGCCGGCGACCGTCTACGCACTGGCCCGGCACCGGCAGCTGGCCGACGACGGACGTCCCAGCCCGGCGTTGTTCGAGGCGTGCGCGGCGGCCGGGCGGCTCGCGCTGGCCGAGCAGGCGCCGTCCGAGGCCGCCGGGTTCCTCGAGCAGGCCGCCTCGGCCGCCGCCCGGGGCCGGATCACCCCCGACGCCGCGTTCTTGCAGACGCTGGCGCGCGCGCAGCACCGCATGGGCCGGTTCCGCGACGCGCTGGCGACCCTCGACGCCGCCCGCGCGGCGACCCTCGACCCGCTCGAGCGCGCCCGGCTGCTCGCGCTGACCGCGCAGGTCCACGACAGCACCTGGGCGACCGGGCGGCAGTCGGTCGCGATCGAGTCCGCGCTGGCCGAGCTCGGCCGCCCGCTACCGAAGAACAAGTTCGTGCTGATCACCTCGACGCTGGGGCTGGCGCTGCTCGGCTCGCTGATGAGCGTCGTCCGGATCGGCTACGGCACCGCCCGGGGCGCGCAGCGCGACCTGTACGGCCTGCTCACCGAGCTGTACGACATCGGCGCGCTGGCCTACGCCAGGCAACTGCGGCCGGACGTCTCGCTGGCCTACACGCTGCGGCGGATCTACCTCACCGCGCGGATCGGGCGCGGCCCGGAGAGCGCCCGGCTCAACATCACCGCCGCCCACCTCGCGTTCATCGTCGGGCTGCGCCGGTACGGGCGGTGGCTCACCCGCCGGGCGCACCGCACCGCGGAGCAGGTCGGCGACCCCCAGCTGATCGCGTTCGTCGAGTGGCTGGAGGCGATGGACTGCCAGTTCTTCGGCTTCGACCAGGGCGAACGCGTCCGCGAGGTCTTGAGCGGCCGGGCCCGCTGGCTCGACGCCGGGTACCGGATCGACCTGCTGTCGGTGCTCTGCTGGGACACGCTGATGCGCGGCGACCTCACCGGCGCCGAGGACGTGTTCGCCCGGCGCCGGACGCTGGTGGACGCCAGCGACGGCACGCTCAACACCACCGTGCACGCCTGCCAGGTCGGTCTGCTCGCGCTCCAGGGGCGTCCGGCCGAGGCCGCCGCGCAGCTCACCCGGATGCTCGCCACCAACGGCCAGGAGCGCTGGGAACAGGTCGACTTCAGCTACGCCCAGATGCTCGCCGCGGTCGAACAGGGCGACGTCGGCCCGGCGTTCGACGAGGCCGCCGGTGCGCTCAGCGCGTCGGGCGTGCAGTGGTGGGCGCTGATCCCGATCCAGCGCGGGCTCTACGTCTATCAGGCCTACGGCCGGATCGAGCAGGCCCGGACCGCGTCGCCGGCCGCGCGTCCGGAGCGGCTGCGGCAGGCCCGCGCCGCCGTGCGGACGCTCCGGCTGGTCGCCAACACCCCGCTGCTCCGCGCCCACCACCGGGTCGCGCTGGCCGGTCTGCGCCTGGCCGAGGGCCGGGCCGGCTGGGCACTGCGCGTGCTGAACTCCGCCGAACCGTCCATCCGGGCGGTGGACGCTCCGCTGGTCGCGTTCGAGGCGGCGCGGACGCGGGCGCGGGCCCTGGCGGCGGACGGCGTCGACGGGGAACGCGACCGCCAGGCCCGCTACGCGCTGGCGCTCGCCGTCGAGCAGCGCTGGCCGCACCGGGCCCGGCAGCTCGCCACCGAGTTCGGGCTGGAGAGCGCCTCGCGGTTCACGATCCATCAGGCCCGCTCGTCCGACGAAGTCGCGGTCAGCCTGTACCGGCAGCGCCTCGACGCGATCGCGCAGGTGGGGCTGGCCGCCTCCCGCGTCCTCGACCCGGCCCGGCTGGCGGCGGTCGCGCTCGACGAGACGATCCGGATCCTCGGGGCCGAGCGCGCGTTCCTGTTCCTGGTCGACGACTCCGGGCACCTGCGTCCGCACGGGGGCCGGGACGCGTCCCGGGAAGACCTGCCGACGCTCACCGGGTACAGCGCGTCGCTGGTCGAGCGGGTCTGGCAGAGCCGCACCGCGATGGTGATGACCGGCACCGAAGAGGGCGCGGCGCTCGGCGCGGCGAGCGTCGTGCTGCACGGGCTGCGCAGCATCATGGTCGCGCCGATCCTCCTCGACGGGCGCCTGCTCGGCGTCGTCTACCTCGACAGCCGGGTGGCGAAGGGCATCTTCACCGCGGACGACGTCGGGGTGCTCACCGCGATCACGTCGCACGTCGCGGTCGCGCTGGAGACCGCCAGGGCGGCGCAGCTCGAGGTCGCGGTCGGCGACGCGAACCGGCGCCGGGACCTGGCCGAGATGCTCCGGGACGCGCTGGCCGCGATCACCGGCATCCTCGAACCGGCACCCGAGCAGGTGCTGCGGCGGCTGCTCACGGTCGTGTTCGGCGTCGTCGGCGGTGATCACGGCTGGCTGGTGCAGGCGAGTTACCCGACCTCAGGCAGCCGGCAGTCGATGGTGTGGGTGACCTCCACGACCCGCACCGGGCGGCACCACCAGACCGACGACCTGGCCGGCATCGTCGCCGCCGTCGCGGCGGCCGAGGGTCTCGACGCGGAGACCGACGGGCCGGGCTTCCGGATGCCGACCGGCTCGCACCCGATGGCGCAGGACCCGGACGAACGGCTGACCGCGCTGCTGTCGGCGCACGAGCCCGTGCTCAGCTCTGCGAACGCTCCCGCGCTGGTCACGAAGTCGGTGCCGGGCGTGCGGTCGTGGCTCGCGCTGCCGCTGGTCGCGCGGGACGAGCGGCTCGGCGTCCTGCTGTTCGCCACCGACGCGCCGGACGGTTACGACGACGGGGCGGCCGAGATCGCCGGTGCGCTGGTCGCGCAGGGCATGGTCGCGTACGAGAACGCCCGGCTGTTCACCGAGGTGCAGCGGCTGGCCACGATCGACGGGCTGACCGGCGTCGCGAACCGGCGGCACTTCTTCGAGTTGGCGACCCAGGACGTCCGGGTCAGCCGGCGGGACAGCGCGGCGAGCTGGCCGATCGCCGCGATGATGATCGACATCGACCACTTCAAGCGGGTCAACGACGAGCACGGGCACCAGGTCGGCGACGAGGTGATCCAGGTCGTCGCGACCCGGCTGCGGCAGAACGGCCGCGGGCTCGGGCTGCTCGGCCGTTACGGCGGTGAGGAGTTCGTGCTGCTGCTCCGGGCCGGGGCGGTGGAGGCGGCCCGGGTCGCCGAGCGGCTGCGGGCCGCGATCGAGCAGGAGCCGGTGCCGACGTCGGCCGGACCGCTCACCGTGACGATCAGCCTGGGCGTGACCTACCTGCGCGACCCCGACCTGGATACCGACCCGAGCGCCGACGCACTGGTCAGCGCCTTGCTGGGCCGGGCCGACCGGTGCCTCTACCTAGCCAAGCACGCGGGCCGCAACCGGGTCCACGTCGGCTGACGCGGTGACCTCGACGGGGTAGCCGTTGAGGACCGCGGTGCCGCTGATCGCGTCCAGCAGCTCGGGATCGGTGAGCGCATTGACGTTCACGCCTCTCGTCCGCTCCGCCACCCGCAGGCGGGTGCCGGGCAGGCCGTGGCCGAAACCGTGGGGCAGGCTCACCACACCCGGCATGATCGCCGGGCTCGGTTCGAGCACGGTCTGCACCGCGCCGACCCGCGACCGCACGGTGACGTCCTGCCCGGCGGTCAGGCCGAGCCGCTCGGCGTCGTCCGGGTGCATCTGCAGCGTGCAGCGGTTCGAGCCGCCGGACAGCCCGCCGACGTTGTGCGACCAGCTGTTGTTCGTGCGTAGGTTGCGCCGGCCGACCAGCACGAACCCGCCGCTCCTGGCGTCGGCACCGGCGCGCAGGCGGGCCAGGTCGGCGACGATGGCCGGGGGCGCGAGCTCGACCAGGCCGGACGCGGTCGCCAGCACGGCGTCGAGCGCCGGCTCGAGCGGCCCGAGGTCGATGCCGTGCGGAGCAGCGAGCAGCGAGGCCAGCGACAACCCGCCCGGGCGCGCGCCGAACGCGTCGCCGTCGGGTGCGAGCCGCAACATCAGGTCGAGCCGCCGCTCGGTGCTGTTCACGCCGGTGAGCTCGGCCGCCAGCGCGGCCGCGTCCCGCCCGTGCAGCGGTGAACGCGGGTCGGCGACGGCCGCGGACAGCATCGCGCCGATCAGCCCGCCGTCGAGTAGCTCCGCCGCGCGGCCCGCCTGGGCTGTCTCCTGGCCCGCGGCGATCATCGTCAGCGCGGCCAGGATCTGGGACTCGTCGGGCCGGCCGGGCTCCCGCTCCAGCACCGCGGGCGAGTACCGCGCGATCCGCCGGACCGCGAGGCCGAGCAGCGCCAGGTCGTAGTGCCCGGTCTCGAGGATGCGGGGCGGCGGCAGGATCACGTCGGCGTGCCGGGTCGTGGCGTTGAGGTACGGATCGACGCTCACCATGAAGTCGAGCGTGCCGAGCGCCGCGTCCAGGCCCGGACCGTCCGGAGTGGAGAGCACCGGGTTGCCGGCCACGGTGATCAGCGCGCGGATCTGCCCGCTGCCGGGCGTCCGGATCTCGTCGGCGAGCGTCGCGACCGGGAGCTCGCCGATCGCCTCCGGCAGGTCGCGGACGCGGCTGCGCCAGCGGCCGAGCGCGAACGGTTTGCGCCGGCGGGCCCGGCCGTGCGCGGGAACCGGGATCATCGCGCCGCCGGGCCGGTCGAGGTTGCCGGTCAGCGCGTTGACGACGTCGACGAGCCAGCTGGTCAGCGTGCCGAACTCGGCCGTCGAAGTGCCGATCCGGCCGTAGACCACGGCGGTGGACGCGGCTGCGAGCTCGCGGGCGAGCGTCTCGATCGCGGCGGCGGGCACACCGCAGACCTCGGCCATCTTCCCGGGCGCGAAGTCTGCGGCGAGGGTGGCGAGTTCGCCGAGCCCGGCGAAACGCTCGTCGTCGACGACCAGCCCCTCGGCGAACAACGTGTGGACGATGCCCAGCAGCAGGTACGGGTCGGTGCCCGGGCGGATGAACAGGTGGCGGTCGGCGATCGCCGCCGTCCGCGTCCGGCGGGGGTCGACCACGACGAGGCGCCCGCCGCGGGCCCGGAGCGCCTTGAGACGGCCAGGGAAGTCGGGGGCGGTGCACAGGCTGCCGTTGGACTCGAGCGGGTTCGCGCCGAGCATCAGCAGGTAGTCGGTGCGGTCGAGGTCGGGTACCGGGATCGCGAGCGGGTCGCCGAACATCAGCCCGGCCGAGACGTGCTTCGGCAACTGGTCAACGCTGGACGCGCTGTAGACGTTCTTCGTGCCGAGCGCCCGGCGCAACGGCGTGAGGTAGAGCTGACCGGCCAGCGTGTGCGCGTTCGGGTTGCCGACGTAGAGGGCCACCGCGTCTCCGGAGTGCCCGGCCAGCCCGGCCGACACCGCGGCGAACGCCTCGTCCCAGGTCGCGGGCACCAGCACGCCGTCGCGACGGACCAGCGGGCCGGGCAGCCGGTCGGGATCCTGGTCGAGCTCGCCCAGCGTCGCGCCCTTCGGACAGAGGAAGCCCTGGCTGAACACGTCGGCGCGATCACCGCGGACACGAACGACGTCGCGCCCCTCCAGCGTGAGCTCGAGCCCGCACACGGCCTCGCAGAGCGGACAGGTCCGGTACGCGGTGCGGCTCATCGCGAACTCCTCGCCGTAGGGATCACCCCAGTGTGGACGACCCCTGCGACAAGATTCCGGGCTTTAGATCAGCGCCGCCGCCAGCGACCGGAACGCGTCCGCCGGGAACGACTTCTGGTCGTCGTTGAGCACCTGGATCGTCACCTCGTCGGCACCGGCCCGGTAGTGCTTCTCGAGCCCGGCCACCACCTGCTCGACCGTGCCCCAGGGGATCAGCGCGTCGACGAGACGGTCGCTGCCGCCGTTCGCCAGCTCCTCCTCCGGCCAGCCGATCCGCACCAGGTTCCGGGTGTAGTTCGGCAGCTGCAAGTAGCCCTTCATGTAGCGCCGGGCCACGGCGCGCGCCTCCGTGGCGTCCGCCTCGAGGACGACCGCCACCTCGGGCGCGAGCAGCGCGTCCGGCCCCAGCACTCCCCGGGCCTCCGCGGTGTGTTCGGCCGGGACGAAATACGGGTGCGCTCCGCGCGACCGGTCGCGGGAGAGCGTCATCATCCGCGGCCCGAGCGCGGCGAGGGCCCGCTGCTCGGGGGCGACACCGGCCGCGTCGAGAGCGTCGAGGTACTCGACCATCCGCGAGTACGGGCGTTCGTACCGACGGCCCTGGCTCTCGAGCAGCGGCGCGTGGCTCGCGCCGAGGCCGAGGAGGAACCGGCCGGGGTGCGCCTCGGCCGCCGCGGCGGTGTACGCCGCCGCGTCGGCCGGTGACGCGTGCCAGATGCTGACGATGCCCGGGACGACGCCGATCCGCTCGGTGCCGTCGAGCAGTTCACGGAACCGGGCCGGGACGCCGTCGGAGAAACCGGCCGAGAACCAGATCCGGTCGTAGCCGAGGTCTTCCAGCTGCCGGGCCGCCGCGACGGCGGCCTCCCGGTCTCCGGTCGCGGCGAAGTAGGGCTGCCACACGCTCACAAGTCGTTGCGCCATACACGAAACCCTAGCGCTGGAGTTCGGCGAGCAGCTCCTCCATACGAGCGTCCGAGTCACGCACGCCGACCTCCATGCCCGACTCGACCATGCCGTCGCGGTCCTCGACCGACTGGAAACTCGAGAGCGTGCGCACCAGCGTGCGCCCGTTCTCCTCGGTCATCGTGAGCGCCTCGAGCGCGACGTGCCCGGGCAGGCCCAGGAACTCGAACGTCTGGATCGTCAGGTCGGGCGTCGGGGTGCCGTGGAACACGCCCCGGAAGCCGTACTCGTTGCCGTCGGCGTCGGCGCTGACGTAGCTCCAGCGGCCGCCGTCGCGGACGTCGTACTCGGTGATCTTCGTCGTCAGCTCGCGCGGGCCCATCCAGCGGGCGATGAGGTCGGGGTCGGTGTAGCAGCGGAAGACCAGGTCGCGAGGAGCGTCGAACTCGCGGGTGATGACGACCTGGGCGGTGCCGGGCTCGGCGGTGATGACGGTGTCACTCATCGTTCTCTCCGGTCTGTAGTTCGAGGAGCAGCTCATCGAGTCGGTCGTGGCTCGTCGTCCAGTACTCCCGGTAATCGACGAGCCACCGGGTCGCGTCGCGCAAGGGCTCCGCCTCCAGATGACTGAGTCGTGCGGTGGCGCGCCGGGTCCTCGAGATGAGGCCGGCGTTCTCCAGGACCTTGAGGTGCTTGGAGACGGCCGGTTGGGACATCGCGAACGGGCCGGTCAGCTCGGCCACGGTCGCGTCGCCGCCGGACGCCAGCCTGGTGAGGATCGCCCGACGGGTCGGATCGGCGAGGGCGCCGAAGACGAGGCTGAGCTGATCAGTCGACATCAATAACCACCTAGTTCTAAAACCGATGGGTTAAGGATGCGGGCCGAATTCGCCGCTGTCAACCCCGGCAGCGGTCAGGAGTGGGCCGGGATGCGGGCCGCACGGATGGCGGACGAGGGCGGGACCACGCCGCCGGCCTCGGGGCGGCCGAACAGCCAGCCCTGCAGGCGCTCGACGCCGGCGGCGATCAGCGCATCGGCCTGCTCCTGGGTCTCGACGCCCTCGGCCACGACCTCGAGCCCGAGCGTGTGGGCCAGGTCGATGCAGGCCCTGGCGATCGCGGCGGCGGCCGGATCGTCGGTGAGCGTCGCGGTCAGCGACCGGTCGAGCTTCAGCTCGGTGGCCGGCAGACGCTGCAGATACGAGAGCGCCGAGTACCCGGTGCCGAAGTCGTCGATCGCCACGCCGACCCCGGCCCGCCGCAGCGCGACCAGCACGTCCCGGCCGGTCTCGATGTCGCCGATCGCGACCTGCTCGGTGATCTCGACGGTCAGCACTTCCGGCGGCAACCCGCGGGTCGTCAGCCCGTCGAGGATCTCGTCGACCAGCGTCGGGTGGAACAGGTCGGAGGCCGACAGATTGACCGACACCTCGACGTCTCCCCCGCCGTGCCGCCACTGTGCGACCTGGTCCAGCGACATCCCGAGCACGAGCCGGGTGAGGTATGGGGTCAGGCCGGTCCGCTCGGCCAGCCCGATGAAGTCGTCGGGGGCGATCATCCCGTGCTGCGGGTGCCGCCACCGCACCAGCGCCTCGTACCGGGCCGACGCCGTCGGCGACGTGGCCACCAGCGCCTGGTAATGCATCTCGAGCGAGCCGTAGGCCTCGCGCGACCCGATCCCGAGCAGGAGGCTCCGCAGCTCGGCGGCGCGCTCCAGCGCATCCCGCTGGTGGTCCGGCCCGATCGAGTCGTAGCGCACCCAGCCGCGCCGTTCGGCCTTCGCCCGGTACATCGCGGTGTCCGCACACCGCAGCAGCTCGACCGTCCGCTCCTCGACGGTCGCGGTCACCGGGGCGTTGACGTCGACCGCGACCCCGATGCTCACGTCCATCGGGATCGCGATGCCGCCGACCGGCAGCGGCTTGCGCACCGCGGCCAGCAGCTGCTCGGCGAGGCGTCCGACGTCCGGCGTCGACGTCAGCACCGCGAACTCGTCCCCGCCGAGACGGCCGAGCAGATCGTCCGGCCCGAGCGCGTCGGTCAGCCGCGGCGCGAGCGCCGCCAGCAGCTGGTCTCCGATCTGGTGACCGAGGCCGTCGTTGACGTCCTTGAACCGGTCGAGGTCGAGCAGCAGCACGGCCCGCGGGCGCCGGTTGGCGGCCGCGAGCGACTCCTCCACCCCGCGCAGGAACCCGCGGCGGTTGTACAGACCGGTCAGCTCGTCGGTGATCGCCAGGCGGTGCTGCTCACCCGCGTCCAGCAGGCTGCGGACGCCGAGCCCGATGCGGATCAGCGCAGCCAGCACCGACAGGGTGGCGAACAGGCTCGCGACCCAGGTCTCGTTGATGAGCTGGGTCAGCAGGAGCACGAGGACGGCGGTGGCCGCGCAGAGCAGCGGGGCGACCAGCGTCCGCAGGTCGACCGGGCGGTCGGCCATCCGCCGGGGCCTGGCCCAGGCCGCGGCCGCGATCAGCAGACCGGCGACGCCGGCGAGCTGGTCGACCATCTCGATGTTACCGGAGCCGCTCGCGAGCATCCGGCTGGTCAGCGCGTTGCCGACCGCCATGTCCAGCACCAGCGCGCAGAGCAGCAGCCACCCGGCATCGAGCCGCCAGCCGGCCAGCGCGGCGATCGAGCCCATCATTCCGACCAGCACCATCGTGAGAGCCGGGTAGCCGAGCGTCACGATCGCGTCGAGCGGGTTGCCGCCGGTCCAGGTCAGCACGTCCCGGCCGAGCACGAGCGCCGTCACCGAGGCGCCCAGCGACGAGGCCGCGACCGCGTCCCAGATCCGGACCGCGCCGACGCCGCCGACCAGGGGGCGGGACAGCCGCCAGACCCCGACCCCGAGCAGTGGCAGGGCAGGGAGCCAGAACGCGTCCGCGAGCGAGAACGACGGCACCTCGACACCGGACGAGATGAGCCGGTCCCAGACGAGGTAGCCGACCGCGGTGGTGCCGGCCACGGCCGCGATCAGCGCCCACGCGAGCCGCTGGGCCGGCACCAGCACGCAACGCAGGACGACCACGACCACGCCGACCCCGAGCAGGATCTCGACCAGCGCCCAGGGCGACCAGAACCGCAGCGGAGACTGCTCCGCCCGACCACTCCAGACCCAGCCGAGGTGGACCGCCAGCACCACCGCGAGGGCGCCGACGGCCAGCCGGACGACGCGCGACACCACGGGGCGCTCCGCCATGCTGCACTGCACCTCGTTCGGGCTCGGTCTTAACCCTTTTGTAGGACTTTTCGTCCAGGTGGCACCGAACCTGAGCTGATCCTCTCGGCGCTGCTCACACGTATCTACACCATGCGGTAAACAGTGACTTCTCGCAGTCGCTGGATTAGCGTAGCGTGAATACGAACACGTGTTCGAATCGGGGAGTTCGCATGTCTGCCGCACCGATCGCCGTCTACGGCGCCACCGGCCACACCGGGCGCCTGGTCGCCACCGAACTGCTGGCCCGCAGCCACCCGGTCGTGCTGGGCGGGCGCGACGCCACCGGGCTGATCGAGCTGGCCGCCGAGCTCGCCGAGGGCGACCGGGTGACGGTCCGGCCCGCGGCGCTCGACGAACCGGCCGAGTTACGCGCGCTGACCGGCAGCGCCCCGGTGCTGATCCACTGCGCCGGTCCGTACTCGCGCACCGGCGAGCCGCTGGTCGCCGCCGCGCTCGACACCGGCACGCACTACGTCGACCACGCGGTCGAGATCCACCACGTCAAGCACCTGTTCGACGCTTACGGGACGGCGGCCGAACGGGCCGGCGTCCTGGTGTGCCCGGGCCTGAGTTTCTACGGCGGGTTCGGCGATCTGCTGGCCTCGGCCGCCACCGGCGGGGCGACGGTCGTGCAGAAGGTGACGGTGGGGTACGCGGTCAGCGGGTGGCGGATGACGACCGGTGCCCGCCACACGGCCGACCAGCTGATCAACGAGGTCGAACGGATCACGTTCGCCGGGGGCGCGCAGCGCATCGGGCCGCAGCCGATGTACACGACGTCGTTCGCGTTCCCGCCGCCGCTGGGCGACCGCGAGATGATCGGGCCGTTCCCGACCGGCGACGCGGTGACGATCCCCCGGCACGTCCCGACCCGCGACGTCGAGGTGCTGCTCACCGCCAGCACGTTCGCCGAGCCGCAGGTCTTCACCAGCGAACACGTCGACGCGGCCGAGCGGGCGCAGACCGCGTTCACGGTCGCGGTCGACGTGCGGACCGCGGAGGGCACCCGGTCGGCGCACCTCACCGGCCACGACATCTGGTGGGCCGGCGCGGTGGCGTCGGTGGAGGCCGCGCTCGACCTCGCGCTCGACGGCAAGGCGCCGGGCGCGTCCTCGGGGGTGCACAGCCCGGCCGAGGCGTACCCGGCCGGGCCGTTCCTGCGCCGCCTGGAGGATCTCGGGGCGTTCGTCCTGGATCTACCGGACGCGTAGCCGCACCAGCTGCGGATCGTGGTCGCTGGCCTGATCGGTGTACTCGGCGTTCACGTGCACGATGTCGTACGAGTACGAGCGAGCGGCGCCCCTGCTCAGCAAGATGTGGTCGAGCACCTGCGAGTTGCCGTCGAACACGTACGTGTACCGCTGCGAGACCGGCAGCGTCGCGGGCAGGTCGACGAGCTGGGTGCCGGCCACGGTCTTCACGGTCGTGGAGAACTCGAAGTCGTTGAGGTCGCCGACGACCGCGACCAGCGCCTGCGGCCCGAGCTGCCGCACGAAGTCGTTGACCAGCTTGGCCTGGGCGGCCCGCTTGGTCGCGGACGGGGTCGCGGGCGGCTGGAATCGGCCGAACAGGGGCTGATCGCCGCCCTTGGAGGCGAAGTGGTTCGCGATCACGACCACCGACCGGCCGCGGTAGACGAACTCACCGGCCAGTGGCTTGCGGCTGTCGGCCCACGCGTCGTTCGCGGGGGCGATCCGGCCCGGGTTCAGCGTGAGGTGCCCGCCGGCGTTCACGGCGACGGCGGTGGTCGAGTCTCCCGCCGGAGCGCCGGCGAACGACACCCCACGGCTCGGTGCGAAGAGGAAACCGACCCGGATGTTCCCGCCCGGCTCGCCTCCGTCCTGGTCGTCGACCGGGTCGATCTGCCGGAACTCGTACGACGGGCCGCCGGCCGCGGTGATCGCGGCGATCAGTTTCGCGTACGTCTGACCGGCTGCGACCGTCCCGTCGTCGGTGGCGCCGTTGTCGTCCTGCACCTCTTCGAGCGCGAGGACGTCGGGCGCACGCAGGTTGTTCACGATGATCGACGCCAGCCGGGCGAACTTCGCGGGCGGGTCGCCCGGATCGAGGTTCTCGACGTTGAACGTGCCGACGGAGAGCTCGGTGCCGGTGTCGGCGCGAGTGGTCTCCGGGGTCAGCGTCCCGGTGAACGTGGCCGCCGCGGTCAGGACGATCTTGACGTTGCCGAAGCCGTAGCTCACGACGCCGGTGACCGGGCCGCTCGCCTTGGCGCTGACGTCCACCATCGGCGGCACGAAACCGAGCCCGTCGTCGAGGATGATCCGCTCGGGGTTGGCGTCGCCGGGACGCAGCACGATGCCGCCGCGCGCACTGCGCGGGCCGGCGCCGGTCGTCACGACCGGGAGCTCGTTGAACGAGTTGGTCGGTCCGACCGCGACCGCGTTGACGACCTGCACCCGCATCGACTCGAGCGATTCGTAGTAGTCGATGCCGTCGGTGGCCGGGTCGAACGTGCCGGACTGTTCCACGTCGCCGGTGGAGTCGTTCTCGATGACGGACGTCGGCGGGCGCAGCACGGTGGCCACCGGGAGGCGGTTACCGGAGGACGTGACGGTCACCGTCGGGCTGGTGAGCTCGGTCGTCGTGAGGTTCGCGGTGCCGTCCGCGCCGCCGGGGCGGAACTCGGTGACGGTGCCCGTGACGGTCACCGCGTCGCCGACGGCGGCGGTGGGCGCGGAGCCGGTGTAGACCAGGATCGCCTCCGACGTCCGGGGATCGCGGTCGGGCTGCGGATCCTGCAGGTAGAAGCCGTTGGACGCCGTGGCGGTCACGATCCCGGGAACGCTCACCGCCGTGCCCCGCAGTGGCGAGAGATGCGCCGCGCCCTGGACGTCGTGGATGCGTGTCGCGGTCGCCGCCTGCGCCGGTGCGCTGATCAGCACGGCCGAGAGCAGTACCCCGCCGGCCGCTAGTCGTCCCAGCATTCCGTCTTCCCCTCGTTGTCCACACTGGTATCTGTGGGTATTAGCCCATATCAGCGACCTTCCCGTTCGCCGTCCTGCGAGTCTTCCCCGTCTTGCGAGTCCGGGCAGGGAAAAGGAAGGCCGCACCAGTCGCACCGGCCCTCGGCCTCGACGTGCAGGCGGCGCAAGGCCTCCCGGGCGGCTCGCCGCTCCGCCTCCACCTGTTCCGGTGTCAGACCCGCGTCGAGGTCGTCCGCGTCGTCGTCGCCGGCCATCAGCCCGGTCAGCGTCCGGGCGCCATGGCGACGAGCAACGCCGGCACCAACCTGACCAGCCACCGCAACTCACCCCCGGGTACACCCTCGTCCACGACCTGCGCGCAGCCGCCCTGACGACGGGTCACCCTAGCCCCCGACGACGAGCCCGGGGCCGACCTCACGAACTCCACCAGCACCGTCGACTCCTCCATCGTTCCCCCTCCGATCTCGACCCCCTACCGGTTCTAACGACGCGTCGGCTCGGTAGCGACTGGTAACTCGGTCACCTGACCTAGAAGGTGAACGCCTCTGTCCAGAGGTCGAGGCACCGTCCTCCCCCGAGCGGAGGATGGCCCTATCGTCGAAGACAGCTACGGAAGGACGGCACATGACCGAGCGGGTCCTGACCCTGCAGGGCGCGAGCAACGTCCGTGACCTCGGCGGGCTCTCCACCGTCGACGACCGCCAGACCCGGTTCGGCCTGCTCTACCGGTCGGACGCCCCCAGCGAACTCACCCCGGCCGACGTCACCGAGCTGACCGGCGCCCGGGGCCTGCGGCAGATCGTCGACCTCCGCTCGGTCGAGGAGACCGAACGCGACGGGCTCAACCCGCTCCAGAAAGCCGGGCTCTCCTACGCCAACCACCCGATGAGCAGCGACCCCGGCGCCGGCACGGTGGTGCCCGAACTGTTGCGCGGCAGCATGTCCGGTCACTACCTCGGTTACCTCGGCAGCGGTGCCGAGGGCGTCGTGCGGGCCGCGCGTCTGCTCACGGATCCCGACCGCTTGCCCGCCCTCGTGCACTGTGCCGCCGGCAAGGACCGCACCGGCACGCTGGTCGCGATCCTCCTCGACGCCGTCGGCGTCCGCCGCGACGAGATCGCCGCCGACTACGCGATGACCGACGACAACATGGACGCGATCGTCGATCGGTACCTCCGCCGGAACGCGGGCCTGCCCACCCGGATGAGCAACCTGCCGGACGACTCGCGGCACGCCCGCGCTCAGACCATTGCCGAGTTCCTCGACCAGCTCACCACGGTGTTCGGTGGCGGCGCCGGGTGGCTTCTCGCCCACGGCTACGCGGACGCCGACCTGGCGCGATTCCGGGCCGCCTTCCTCACCGGCTGACGCCGATCCGGGCCGGCGACGTCGCAGTGCCCCGGGCGGAGTGCGAGATCACTCGGTCCCGGCGATCATCGGCAGCCGCAGCTGCTCGGCGTCTCGGAGTCTGCCGGCAGTGGAGGAGGCTCCCTCGTTCGCGCCCCGCGCCTCGCGACCGGGCGCGCCCGACTATGCGAATCGATTCGCTGCGGCAGCGCCACAGGAATGCGCAATTTCTGGCCGATACTCCGCGCCCGGCCAGCAGGAATGCGTCGCGTTATCGGTTCGTTACTTGACGGGAAGCGTCGATATCGCCAGCATTCATCACGCCGGATAATGGCATCACGAAGCACGAATCGCTACTCACAACTGATCCGCTCGGAAAACGGGGCCCGGTGGAAAACAGTGATGGAATGACGGCCGAAGGCTGCCTGGAAAAAGGGCTGTTCCGCTTCTGGGACGTATCCATGGAACGCAAAATGAGCGCCCTGGACGGACAGCAACTCGAACCCGAAGAAATTGCCGACGTTTGCCGTGGACGCGCCGGAAAGTCGAGCGTCGATTTCCGGTCTTGGTTCAGCGACCGACCACTTCTCGACTTCGATCCGCTGGCCCGCCGCAAGGCGTCGCGCTGGGAAAGCTCGTTGCGCACGGTCATATTCGCATTCAGCGGGCAAGTCGCGAGCCGCGACGAGATCCGGCACGGACGCCAAGTGATCGATTGCCTTTCACCACAGCGACGCAAGGCGATCGAGCCCGCTGACGTCCTCGGTTTGCTCGGGCCGCTGCTGATCGGGTTCCGGATGAGCCGGCGCGGGGAGTTCGTGCAGGAGGCGAATCGCCACCGCGACATGACAGCCGTTCTGCAACGGCTGCTCGATCCGGGTCCGCTGGACATCGAGATACCGCTCTGCGCGCATCGCGCGCCTCGCAGCACCGAACCACGCCGGCTCGCCACCAACCCCGACGACGGCAGCGCCCGGCGCGCACTTGCGCTCGTCCGGCTGATCGCCGACAACTCCCGCGTCGGTTTCGTACGGGCGACCTTGCGTCAGCAGACGGCCACGGAGCGGGCGTCGGCCTGCATGTTTCCCAGCGTCTTCCTCGACTACCTCGAACGCGGGCGGCTCGGCGAGCTGATCGACACGATGAACCAGCACGAGTACACGGTCCGGCGGCTCGCCGCGGACTACAGCGACCACCGGGTGACGGTCGTGCTCGAGCCTCTCGACGAGCTCTCCCTCGCGGCCGAGGACGATCTCGCCTCCGAGCACGGTGAGGACTGGTGGAGAACTCCCGACGCGAGGTTCACCGATCTGCTGGAGCGTCCGGCGGCTCCGCGATCGACGGCTTTGCTCGACGCGATGCGCCACGTCGAGCGATTCATGCCGGAGCTGGGACGAATCGCGGCCGACAGCGGGCAACCGCCGGCTTCCAACGCCTCGGCAGAGAAGAAGGCAGAGCACTGGTTCCGGCGACGCGCGGCAACGACAGCCACCGGAAAAGCGCTCTTCGAGGTCGCGTTCTACCGGCGTTGGGCGATCCGCACCCGGGCCGCGAACTCGCTCGGTCTGGGCTTCGACCGCGACTGGTCGCGCTACCAGAGAGATGCCTGGCTGACGGCCTACGGTGACGACCCCGACCAGAGCATCCCGCTCCTCTACGCCCGCCGAAACCCGCACCCGGACGCGAGCACCACCCTCCGTCGGCTCAGCTACCGCCAGTTCTGGTTGCCGGGCCGTGCCGAATCGGCGGCATGATGGGACGCCATCCGCGATGGGATCGCCTGGCTGCGTCCTTTTCGTTCTACTCCGGTTCGGCCTTCCTCTCGTACGGTGATCGGAACGCGGGCCGCACCCTCAGTGTCGAAGCAACCGACGGTGACGACCTGGTCGGCGCGATTCCCGGCTGGATCACCGAAGGCAACGGGCATCCCTACCTGGAGCCGACCGGCTTGCTGGGCGGCCTCGGGCTGGCCCCCGCGCGCTATGTGGTCCTCGGGTCGCCGTACGCGTTCTTCGGCGAGTTCATGCTCGCGACGCCGGATGCCGCGCCGCTTCTCGTCCGGGCCGCCCGGACCGTCCAGCAGCGCGAAGACGCCGTCGGGGTGATCGGCCTCCACCTGAGTGACGGCTCCATCGACGCGGTCGTCACGGCGTCCGCCCGGCCGCCGCTACTGGTGGGCTTCCACGCTGTCATCGACGTCCCGGCGAGCTTCGACGAGTACCTGGCCGCGCTCCCCAGCTCACGCCGTACGAAGATCCGCCGGGAACGGAACGCATTCCGATCGGCCGGTCTCACGCCCTCCGTGGAGCAAATTCCGGACTGCCTCCCGGAGCTGTCCTCGCTGATCGCGCGATCCGAGGCGCGGCACGGGATTCGAACCGACTCCGCCACGGTCGCGGCGGGCCTCCGGCGCCAGCATGACTGCTTTCCGGATCGCGCTCGGGTGTTCACCGCTCGTGGCCCATCCGGAGAATTGCTCGGTGGCGTCGTGGTCCATCTGGACGAGATCTCCGTCCACACCAGAATTGTCGGCCTGCTGAACGAACGTTCGCCGGCCTGTGAATACTTCAATCTCGGCTACTACCAGCCGCTACTATTCGCTATCGGCAGCAACCGGCGACGCATCGACCTCGGCATGGAAGCCTATCCCGCAAAGCTCGGGCGGGGCGCCCGGCTCGAGCCGCGATGGGCGGTCGATCTGTCTGATACGCCGCTCTGGACCCCTGATGATGCGCGCCACTGGAACCAAAGCAAGATCGACGCGCTGATCCGACTGGTCGCGCATTCGCCGAATTCCTCGAACACCGCCCTCGTGAGCCATCTCCAGAAGATCATCAACGAGCCGGGAGGATGACCATGCTCTCCATCGCCAAGGAATTCTCGTTCTCCGCCAGCCATCGGCTGGCCCACCTCGCTTCCGATCATCAGTGCAGCCGCTTGCACGGGCACAACTACGTCGTCTCGGTCGAACTCACGGCCGAAGCAGCGGACCTCACGCCGGCCGGCTTCGTCCGCGACTACGGCGATCTGGCATCCGTGGCCAAATGGATCGACGCCGAACTGGACCATCAGCATCTCAACGACGTCATGGGTGATCAGAATCCCTCGGCCGAGAACCTCGCGATGTGGATCTACTCCACCTGGGTCGATCAGATCCCCGAACTCACCTGCGTGCGTGTCTCCGAGACGCCCCGGTCCTGGGCGGAATACCGCCCCGGGACCGCCCGATGACCGGGGAGGCACACGCGATGAACATCGACACGACCGCTGTCGAACCGCTCGAGGAACTGGCCCGCCAGTTGCTTCGGGAACTCGGCGAAGACCCCGAACGCGACGGCCTCCGCGACACCCCGAGCCGCTATGCCCGCTGGTGGCGTGAGTTCATCGACTACAGCCCGGGCTCGCTCGACACCACGTTCGATCTCGTCCGCACCAGCCAGACGGTGGTCGTCAGCGATATCACGGTCTGGAGCCTCTGCGAGCACCACCTGCTGCCGTTCAACTGCGTACTCACGATCGCCTACCGGCCGCGGGAGAGAATCCTCGGCCTCTCGAAGTTCGCCCGGATCGCGCACAAGCACGCCCACCGGCTGCAGGTCCAGGAGCGGTTGGTGACCGGCATCGCCGAGGAGGTCGAGGAGCTCACGGGTAGCGGCGACGTCGCCGTGATCGGCCGCGGCGAGCATCTCTGCATGACGATGCGCGGCATCCGGACCGGGGCGCTGATGACGTCGGCTTCGTTTCACGGCGTGTACGAGAAGGACAGCGACGAGCGTGCCGAGTTGTTTGCTCTGCTTCCTCCCGCCGAGCGATGACGGTCCGGCGCCTGCACACGATCACGTTCCTCGACTCGCTCGGGACCGGTTCCTACGTCGCGATCAGCGTCGTGTACTTCGTCCAGGTGCGCGGGCTGTCCACCGGTGGGGTCAGCCTGGTGCTCGGGCTGGCGGCCGCGGGCGCTGCGCTGGCCGGCTTGCCGCTCGGCGTGGTGTCCGACTGGCTGGGGGCGCGGCCCGTACTGGTGATTTCTCATGTCGCGATCGGGACCCTTTTCGCGTTCCTTCCCCAGATTCGTGGTCCAGTGGGCCTCGGCGTCGTGCTGGTCACCATCGCCGTGCTCCAGGCGTCCATCGGCCCGGCGAAGTCCACGCTGCTGTACTCGTACTCGAACCCGGAGCAGCGGACTCGGGAACAGGCGATCCAGCGATCGATCTTCAACATCGGATTCGCCGTCGGCGCCGCGGTGAGTGCGGTGGTGACCGCGTTGGCCGGCGATGCCGGCTCGGTCGGACTGATCTACCTCAACGCTTGCTCGTACCTCGGTTGCGCCGTCGTCGCGATCGCCCTCGCACCGCGAACCCGTGAGCCGACGGCGACGGCGACGGCAACGACGGACCGAGGCCCGCTCGCCGTGGTGCGCGAT
The DNA here is from genome assembly GCF_044454545.1 of Cryptosporangium sp. NPDC051539. Taxonomy (NCBI): domain Bacteria; kingdom Bacillati; phylum Actinomycetota; class Actinomycetes; order Cryptosporangiales; family Cryptosporangiaceae; genus Cryptosporangium; species Cryptosporangium sp. NPDC051539. The sequence continues at coordinate 581,458 of NZ_JBITDV010000003.1, forward strand.
CGGCCGTTCCTGCTGCTGACCGGGCTCTACGGAGCGCTTGCGCTCAGCGAGTGCGTGATCGTGGTCGGCGTTCCGATGTGGGTGGTGACGGTCGGCGCGCCCCAGTACGTCATCCCGTTCTGCCTGCTGCTGAACACCGCGGCGGTGATCGTCTTGCAGACGCGGTTCAGTCGCGCTGCGGACGGCACCGGACGCAGCCGCCGGTTCCTGACGCTCGGCGCACTGGCCTTCGCGGCCGGTGCGGCGTCGCTCGCCGCCGTCCCGCCTCATGATCCGTCCCGGGCCCAGTTGATGATCCTCCTGGCGACCGCGGCCTTCACCCTCTGCGAACTGCTGGCGTCCGCGGGCGCCTGGGCGCTCGTGCTGGCCCGTGTCGGGGCGCGCGACCAGGGCGCGTACTTCGGAACGTTCGGCATGAGCTTCTCGCTGCAGGCCGTTGCCGGCCCACTGCTGTTCGGATGGATCGTGGTGCCGCACGGCGCGATCGGATGGCTGGTGCTCGGCGTCGCGGCGGTCGCCCTCCTTCCGGCGATCGGCGCCACCGTGACTCGCCTCGGGAGAGCCCGGACCCGGCCCCAGCTCGCCTGACGCTCAGAAAAACGTCCCGCAGAACGGCGCGGCGTCTCCGGCGAACAGCGTCTCCGCCACGGCCAGCGCCGCCGCATCGTGCACCTCCACCCGCCCCGCGGCCGCGAGATCACGCCACCTCACGCCGCCCAGGTACGCCGCACCCAGCGCCGAGACGTCCACGGTGAGCTGCGGCGCAGCACTCGTGGGCTTCGCGCCGGCCGCGCCGATCCAGTACGCTCCGGCGTTCTCCGGCAGTACCGGATCCAGCACCCCGACGACGACTTCCCCGCTCCCGCGGTACGTCCGCGCGGCCAACGCCTCCGGCACGTCCACGAGCCGCAGCCAGATCTCGTCCTCGACCCGCACCGTCGACACCGGGCGCACGTCCACCAGCAGCTCCCGGATCGGGTCGTCGAGCGGCAGGGCCTCGAACCGCACCGCGCCGACCAGGTCGATCGTGAACAGGTACCGCAGCAGGGCCGCCCGGGCGGCCGGGTCCGGCGCGACGAAATCGTCCACGATCACGGTGCACTCGTCGTCCCGCCACTCGCCGGCGTGATAGCGCACGTACCCGTCTTCGGCGCCGGGCTCGCCGTGCAGCACGACGACCGCGTGCTCCTCCTTGTCGTCGTCCGACCGCACCTGCCGGGTCGTCCACCACTCCTCGGTCCGCGACATCGCGCCGACCCAGCCCGGATCGACCTGCGCGTACACCCGCCGCTGGTCGGCCCACGGATCGGACGACAGGCGCACCCGCCCGCCGGTCGGCACACCGGGCCGGAACCGCGCCTTGCGCGCCGCGACCTCGACGCACTGGATCCAGCCGGCGATCCCGTACCCGTACCGCTCGTAGATCCCACCCTCGGCGGCCCGCAGCGTCGCGATCGGCACGCCGCGCTGCCGGGCGTCCGCCAATTGGTAGTTCATCAGTGCGCGAGCCACCCCGCGGCGGGTGTGGGTCGGCAGGACGCCGACCCGCGTGACCGCGAGGTGGGGCAGCCGGGCACCGCCCGGCACCACGACCGTGGTGCCGTAGGCGGACGCTGTGCCGACGAGCTCGTCGTCGACGAACCCGCCGAGCACGCGGCCGGGCTCACCGATCGTGGTGACGTCACCGGGGAACGGCGGGATGCCGATCAGCGCGGTGCGGAACACCTCGAAGGCGCGGACGAGGTCGTCGGGAGTCTCCAGGACACGTACCTGCGGCATACCTGGACTCCATCATGGCTGTCACTCCGATTTCAGCGACGCCCCCACGGCCTCGGACAGCGACGTGGTCGGGCGGCCGATCAGGCGGTGCAGGTCACCGCTGTCGACGAACAGCTCGCCGGCCGACAGGCCGCGGTCGGAATCGGCGAGGATCTCGGCGAACGGCTGCGGGATGCCGAACCCGGCCAGCGTCTGCGCGTACTCGGCCTCCGGCAGGTTCCGGTACACGACCGTCTTGCCGCTCTGCCGGCTGATCTCGTCGGCCAGCTCGGTGAGCGTGAACGCCTCGTCGCCACCGAGCTCGTAGATCGAGCCGGGCACCGGATCGGTCAGCACGGCGGCCGCAGCGGCCGCGAAGTCGGCGCGGGTCGCGGGTGACACCCGGCCGTCACCGGCCGCGCCGAGCACGACGCCGTTCTCCACCGCCTGGGCCACCTGCCCGGTGTAGTTCTCCAGGTACCAGCCGTTGCGCAGGAAGACGAACGGCAGTCCGGTCGCCTGGATGGCCTCCTCGGTCGCCTTGTGCTCCACGGCCAGCGCGAGGCTGCTCCGGTCGGCGTACGCGATGCTGGTGTAGACGATCAGACCGACGTTCGCCTTGTGGGCGGCGTCCACCACGTTCTGGTGCTGCTGGGCGCGCGAACCCGCCTCGCTGCCGGAGATGAACAGCAGCCGGTCGGTTCCGGCGAACGCGCTCACCAGGCTGTCCGGCTCGTTGTAGTCCGCCTTCACCACGCGGACGCCCAGGTCGCCGGCTTTCTCGGGATTGCGCACGGCGGCGGTGATCTCCGACGCCGGCACGCCCCGTTCGAGCAGGTCGGCGACGACGAGGCGGCCGAGCTGGCCGGTAGCGGCGGTCACAGTGATCACGGGTGCTCCTTGGGTAGGTCAAACAACACCCCCTAGCTTGTACTAACTTTTCGAAAGTGCAACCTCCTGGTGAGTACGGTCACTGAGCGGGCAAAAACCCACCTCTCCGCGTAGGCTGGCGGACGTGAGCGCCGAGCCGGGTGAGACGTCGACCGAAGATCTGGTCGCTGACGTCTTCGCGCGCAACTGCGCCTCCCGGCGGACGCTGGAGAGCGTCACCGGCAAGTGGGGCGCGCTGTCGCTGGTCGCGCTGCGGGAGGGCGCGTACCGGTTCAACGCGCTGCGGCGGCGGGTCGACGGGGTGAGCGAGAAGATGCTCGCCCAGACCCTGCAGACGCTCGAGCGCGACGGGCTGGTGAAGCGCGAGGTGCTGGCGACGATCCCGGCCCGGGTCGAGTACACGCTGACGCCGCTCGGCACCGAGATCGCCGACCGGATGTTCGGCCTGATCCAGCTACTGGAAGCCCGCGTCCCGGAAGTCGTCGCCGCCCGCGACGAGTACGACGCCACCCACCGTCGCTAACGGCTCCCACCCGGGGCCCGGCGAGGGCGTCCCACCCGGGGCCCGGCGAGGGCGTCGCAGCCGCGTCCGTCCTCACCGGGCCGGGCACCTAGGCGGTGGGGATTCCGTTCGCGGGCGGCACGGCCGCATCGGCCGCGTGCGGCTCCACCGGGCCGGTTCCCGTGTCGGTGACGTACGGGGTGTCGACGAACGCCTGCCTGCCGCCCTTGATCACCGAGATCTGCGTCCCGCTGAACCCGGAGTGGTCGTCCCGGCCGTACCGCATCGGCACCAGCGACGGCCCGGCGAATCCGCCCTTCTCCACCGCCGAGACCAGCGCCTCCCGGGTCAGGTCCTTGCCCGCGGCCTGCAACGCCTGCACGAACGTGTAGCCGACGGCCATCCCGAACAGCGTGTTGACCTCGAACGTCGTATTGGCGTTGTACTTCTGGTTGACGTCCTTGAAGAGTTTCGTCCACGGGTTCGCGTCGTCCAGCGGGCTCGGCAGGTACCCCGACGTCACATAGCCCTCGAGCAACAGCGGCGCGGGCTTGCCGAGCAGCGCCGACAGACCGGTGAAGTCACCGCCGACGCTGCTGCCGACCCACTGCGCCCGGTACCCGAGCTTGGCCGCGGTGCCGATCGTCAGCGCGGTGAACGGGGTGATCGTGGCCAGCATGTTGACTTGGCAGCCGGCCGCCTTCAGCGCCCCGACCTGCGGCGCGACGTTCGCGTTGGTCGGTACGTAGTTCTGCTTGACCGCGAGCGGCCCCAGCACGGTCTCCGCGCCCTTCGCGGCGTCGTCGCCGAAGTCGTCGTTCTGGCCGAAGAAGCAGACCTTCCTGCCGGGGAACGTCTTCTTGACGTAGTTCGCCAGGACCTTCGCCTCGGTCACGTAGTCCACGTTGAACCCGAACGTGCCGGGGTACTTCGACGGCTGGTTGAACAGCGCGCTGCCGGAGGAGACGAACAGGTCGGGGACCTTGTTCGTGGTGAGGAAGTCGAGCACGCCGGAGTGCGTCGGGGTGCCCAGCCCGTTGAGGATCGCGAAGACCTTGTCCTGCAGAACGAGCTGCCGCACGACCTGCTGGGTCTTGGCCGGGTCGTAGGCGTCGTCGGCGATCTTGTACTCGATCTTGCGGCCGTGCACGCCGCCGTTCGCGTTGACGTACTCGAAGTAGGCCTTGGTCGCGGACGCGATCTTCGAGTAGCCCGCGGCGGCGCGGCCGGTGAGCGGCTGGTGCGTGCCGACCAGGATCGTCGTGTCGGTGACACCCGGGACCGAGGCCCCGGTGCCGGAAGGCGAATCCTCGGAACAGGCGGCTAGCGATGCCGCGCCGAGCACCAGCGCGGCGGCAACGGCGACACCGCGCCGTAGGGAACGGAGCATGGACCGGCCCTTCTGTGGGGGTTGGGACAATTCGGTCAGCGCCGAACCGCGCCGCGAAGGCGGCGCGTCGCCCGGGTGACCAGGGCGTCCAGGCCACCGGGGGCGGTGGTCGTGACGACGATCAGCGCGAGGCCGAAGACCGCGAGCGGCAACGTGCCCTCCAGCCGCTGCTGCGCGGCGGCCCCGACCTCCAGCCATCCGCTCACGGCGTCGGCCAGCGGCTGGAGCGCGACCAGCGTCACCGCACCCCAGAGCGCACCACGCAGTCCGCCCAGACCGCCGAGCACGATCGCCAGCATCAGGTTGAGCGAGAGCGTCAGCCCGTACGCACCCGGCGACACGCTCTGCGCCAGCACAGCCAGCAGCGCGCCGCCGAGCCCGGCTCCCGCCGCCGACACCACGAACGCCAGCACCCGCAGGCGTCCGACGTGGATCCCGGCCAATGACGCGGCCACCTCGTCGTCCCGGACCGCGCGCAGCGTCCGGCCGAACCGGCCACGCGCCAGGTTCGCGAGCAGCAGCATCGTGATCCCGGCACCGAGCAGCGCGATCCAGGCCTGCCAGCGCTCGAACGGGAAGTACGCGCCCAGCGAGGAGGGTGCCGGGGCCAGCGCGAACGAGAGCCCGGCGTCGCCGCCGAACACGCCGTCGAACGTCGTGGTCACCGCGGGCACCGCGGCCGCCACCGCGAGCGTCGCGCCGGCCAGGTACGGCCCGTGCAGCCGGGCCGCCGCGACGCCGATCACCGCGCCCAGCACCACCGCCGCGAGCACGCCGGTCAGCACCGAGACCGGCAGGTGCCACCATTGGTCGCCACCCAGCCGCGCTTGCGTCAGCGCCACCGGGTACGCACCGGCCGCCATCAGCGCCCCGTGTCCGAGGGAGATCTGTCCGTTGAAGCCGGTCAGCAGGATCAGCCCCGGCAGCACGCACAGGTAGGCCGCGACGGTCGCCAGCTGGTAGTTCCGGAACGGCGAGATCTGGTACGTCGCGCACACCACCACGACGCCGACGACCACCGCGATCGAGAGATGCCTCAGTAAGGTAGGCGCTCCGTTCGCCACGCCGCTCACACCCTCCTCGCGCGCGGGGCGGCGAACAGCCCGCCCGGGCGCACCAACAGCACACCCACCAGCAGCACGAGCACGGCCAGCGGCGTCGCGTCGCTGCCCACGTACCCGCCGACGTACGAGAGCAGCACCCCGACGACCAGCCCGCCGGCCACGGCCCCGGCCGGCGAGTCCAGTCCGCCCACCACCGCGGCCGTGAACGCGGCCACGAAGATGTCGTCCATCGCGGTCGGGTGCAGCCCCAGCTCGGTCGGAATGACCAGCAACCCGGCCAGTGACCCGACCACCGCCGCCAGCACCCACCCGAGCGTCCGCAGGAGTGCGACGTCCACCCCGAGCAGGCGCGACACCTCCGGCGCGAAGGCCGACGCACGCATCCGCAGGCCCAGCGGCGTCCGGGTGAACAGGACCGTCAGCAGCACGAGCAGGACCCCGACGACGGCGAAGACGAACAGGTCGTACGGGGACACACCCAGAACGACCGCGGTCTGGCTGAACGGAGCCGGGAACGCGAGGTACTCGTTCGTGTAGACGATCCCGAGCACCGCCTGCAGCAGCAGGACCAGCCCGATCGCCACCACTATGGCGTTGCGCGGCGGCGCGTCGTGCACCCGCCGCGCGACGACGACCTCGATCAGGCCCCCGAGGAGCGCGGCCCCGACCAGCGCGGAGGCGAACCCGAGCCAGTAGGACCCGGTCGCGGACGACACCGAGTACGCGAGGTACACGGTCGCGACGGCCATCGCGCCCTGGGCGAAGTTCACCACCCGGGTCCCGCGCCAGATCAGCACCAGCGCGAGCGCGAACGCCGAGTACACGGCGCCCCGCGACAGCCCGTCCACCGACAAGAACACGAATCGATCCATCAGAACCCCAGGTAGGCGTGGCGGAGGTCGTCGTCGTCGCGGAGCCGGGCCGCCGGCGCGGACAGCGCGACCCGCCCGACCGACAGCACGACGCCGCGGTCGGCGACCGAGAGCACGCTCCGGACGTTCTGCTCCACCAGCAGCACGGTCAGCCCGGTGCGCTCCCGCAGCCGGGTGAGCAGGCCGAGGATCTGCGCGGTCACCCGCGGCGCGAGGCCCAGCGACGGCTCGTCGAGCAGCAGCAGAGTGGGCCGGGCGACCAGCGCCCGGCCGAGCGCCAGCATCTGCCGCTCACCGCCGGACAGCTGGTGACCGACGCTCCCCTTCCGCCGCGCCAGCGGATCGAACAGCTCGTAGACCTCGGCCAGAGCGGTCCGCGCGTCCTTCCGGTCCGGACGCCAGAGCCCGCCGAGCCGGAGGTTCTCGTCGACGGTCAGCTCCGCCACCACCCCGCGCCCTTCCGGCACGTGGGCGAGCCCCCTCCGCACGACCTTCTCCACGGGGACGCCACGCAGGTCGGCACCGTCGTAGACGATCCGGCCGGCGGTCGGGCGGAGCAGGCCCGAGAGTGCCCGGAGCAGCGTCGTCTTCCCGGCTCCGTTGGCGCCGAGCACCGCGACGCACTCGCCCCGCTCCACCGTGAACGACACCTCGCGAAGGACGCTCACCGGTCCGTAACCGCAGGTCAACTCGTCGACCTCGAGCAGCGGCGCCATCAGGACGCGACTCCCAGGTAGGCCTCGGTGACCGCCGGGTCGCACCGGATCTCGCCCGGGGTGCCGGCCGCGATGCGTTTGCCGAAGTCGAGGACGACGATCGAGTCGCACACCGACATGACGAGGTCCATGTGGTGCTCGACCAGCATCACCGCGCAGCCCGACCGCTCCGGCAGCGCCCGGACGAGCGTCGCCAGCTCGTCGACCTCCTCCGCGCTCAGCCCGCCCGCCGGTTCGTCGAGCAGGAGCAGGCGGGGCTGCGCGACCAGGGCACGGGCCAGGGCGACCTTCTTCTGCACGGCGTACGGCAGCGCGCCCGGGAGCTTGTCCGCGTCCGCGCCGATGCCGAGGGCGTCGAGCGCGCTCCGGGCCACGCCGGCCAGGCGGCGCTCGTCCCGGTCGCTGCGGGACAGCCCGAACAGCCCGGACGCGAATCCGGCGCGGGCGCGGCACCCGGCGCCGACCATCGTGTTCTCCAGCGCGGTGAGACCGGCGAACAGACCCAGCCCCTGCAGCGTGCGGGCGATTCCGGCGGCGGGCAGCCGGTCGGGCCGGGGCCGGAGTGGCCGGTCGTCCCAGCGCAGGGTCCCGGTCGTCGGCCGGACGAACCCGCAGACGACGTTGAACAGCGTCGTCTTCCCGGCGCCGTTCGGGCCGATCACGCCGACCACGGAGCCGGGCGGAACCTCCACCGAGACGTCGTCCAGGGCGACCAGTCCGCCGAAGCGCACCCCGATGCCGTTCGCGTGCAGCCCGCTCATCGCGCTCCCGTCCGACGGTGTCCCGGATGCACGGAATACTGCGTGACCAGCGAGGATGGACGCGTCGGCAATATCGCCAGGGTCGCTATGGCCCGATTTCGGAACCCAGCAGGCGGACGAGTTCCACCCGGGAGCGGACGCCGAGCTTCACGAAGATGTTGCGCAGGTGATGGTCGACCGTCCGCGGGCTCAGGTAGAGCTGTGCGGCGACCTCACGGTTCGTGGCGCCCTGGGCGACGATCTCGGCGATCGTGCGCTGCTGGACGGTGAGCGACCCGACGGTGGGCCGCGGGCCGGTCGCCGGGTGCGCGGCGGTGGGGCGCAGCGACTCGCCGGTCGCGCGGAGCTCGCGCCGGCACTGCTCGGCCCACGACGTGGCACCGAGCCGCTCGAACGTGTCGTAGGCACCGCGCAGGTGGGCCCGCGCGGCCGACGGGCCGCGCCGCCGCCGCAGCTCCCGGCCGTAGAGCAGTTCGGTACGGGCCCGCTCGAACTCCGAGTCCGCGAGCAAGTGGAGCCGGAGGGCCTCGCGGTAGGCGTCGTCGGCGTCGTCCGGTGCGGACGCGGTCAGGGCCTGGCAGCGGGCCAGGAGCGCGCGGGCGGCGGCGCTCCCGGTGGTCGACGCCCAGCGTCCGAAGAGGCCGGTCGCGCCGGCCGCGCCGGCGCGGTCGCCGGAGCGCACCGCGGCCTCGACGTAGTGCGGCGCGGTGAGCACGCGTCCGGTGACGTAACCGGGGCCGCCACCGGCCTCGGCGAGCGCGCGGAGCCGCCCGGCGGCGTCGGCCGCTCGTCCGGCGGCGAGGTCGCGGTGGGCGAGCGCCCAGGAGCCGAGCACGTGCGGCATCGCCAGCCCGCGCTCCTGGGCGGCTTCCGTCGCGACGGTCGCGAGCCGGAGGCCGGTGTCGTCGTCGCCCTGCAGGGTGGCGAAGAGCGCGAGCATCGAGCGGTGGAGCGTGACCGAGTTGTCGAGGCCGGCGTCCTGGGCGAGCCGGAGACCTTCACGGGCCGAGGCCTGGGCCGAGCCGTAGCGGCCGAGCCAGAGCTGGGCGAACGTGGCCAGTTCGAGCGTGCGCGGGACGAGGGCGAGTTCGCCCCGCAGCCGGGCGCCTGCCCCGGCGCGTTCGGTGAGTCCGAACGCGCGGGACTCCTCGCCGAGCATGAGCGCGGCGAGGGTCGCCCAGGTCAGGGCGGTCGGGTCGTCGGTGCGCGGCACCCGGCCGGCCAGGTCGAGGACGTCGCGCAGACGGGTGACGGCCTCGGAGTGGCGTCCACGGAAGAGCGCCATCATCCCGGCCGCGTAGGCGAACATCAGCTCGCGCTCGGGGGGTTCGCCGCCCTCGCGCAGTGCGAGCACCCGGAGCGAGATCTCGACGAAGCGGCGCAGGTTCCCGGTGAGGAAGCTGGCCTCGCCGGCGTGGAGCAGTGCCACGACGGCGGTGGTGCGGTCACGGTCGGCCAGGTCGGTGGCCGCGCCGAGGAGCGCCTCGTGGGCGGCGGTCGGCGAACCGGCCCGGAGCTCGATCTGGCCCCGGAGAAGATCGCGGAGACCCCCGGCTTCGGTCGCGGGTGACGGCCGCAGACCGGCGAGCAAGACCCCGGCCCGGTGCCCACGACCGGCGAGCCAGGCGTCGCGGGCGGCCGCCAGCAGCTGTTCGGCGCGGAGGCCGGCGTGCGGGCTCAGGTCGGCGGCGCGCTCGGCGGCGAGCGACGCGGCGGCATGATCTCCCCGTGCCCGCACGGCGGCCGCGGCCTCCGAGAGCTGTCGCGCCAGCCGGTCGGCGGGAGCGTCACCGGCCGCCGCGACGTGCAGCAGCCACCGGACCCGGTCACCGGGCCCGGTCGGGTCGTCGGACACGGCCGACACGGCTAAGGCGCCCGCCAGGCGTCGGTGGGCCTCGCGGCGCGACTCGGGCGGCGCGGCCGCGTAGAGGCCGCCGCCGACCAGCGGCGGCGCGAAGCGCAGGCGGCCGTCGGCGACCTCGACCAGCCCGGCCGCTTCCGCCGGGCCCAGCGCGACGAGTGGCCCGTCCGCCGCGGCGGCCAGCGTCTCGACGTCCAGGCCGTCGGGGGCGGCGGCCAGCAGGAGCAGCAGGTCCCGCGTAGCGCCGGGAAGGCTCCGCAGACGCGACTCGTAGGCCTGGCGGATCCGGCTTCCGCGCGGGAACTCCACCGGCAGTGGTGCCGCCCCCCGGGCCTGCGCCGGTGTCAGCGCCGCCGCGACCTCGCGCAGCGCCAGCGGCGCTCCCCCGCACGCCCCGACGAGCTCGGCCGCCACCTCCGGGCCGACCCCGAACCCGGCCAGCAACTCCTGGCCGGCCGACAGGCCCAGACCACCGAGCTCCACCTGCTCGACGCCGGGCAACCCCGGTCCGGTGGACGCCGCGAGCAGCACGACGTGCTCGCTCGCGACCCGCCGGGCCGCGAACGCCAGCACGTCCCGCGACGCCCGGTCGAGGTGGTCCACGTCGTCGACGCAGCACAGCACCGGACGCGGTTGCCCGGCCACCACCAGCAGGTTCAGTACCGCGACGGACAACGCGAACCGCGTCCGGGGCTCGTCGACGCCGCGTTCCAGCGCTCCCCGGACGAGCGCGGCCTGGCCGGCGGGCAACCGCGCGACGTCCGCGCTCAACGGCATCAGCACCCGCTGCAGCGCCGCGAACGGCAGCGCGGACTCGGCGTCCACCCCGGCCGTACGGAGCACCCGCAACGGCGCCGCACCCGCCGACGCCGCGGAAGCCGCGTACTCGAGCAGCGCGGTCTTCCCGGTGCCGGGGGCGCCGCGGACGAGCAGAGCCCCACCACCGGCACCGCTGCGGACCCGCGCGAGCACCGCGTCCAGCCGTGCCTGCTCCCGAGCCCGCCCACGCATCCCAGAATTGTGACCGAGTTCTGACTAGAGCCACTCATTTCGACGAAAAAGCACGTACAGCACCACGCACGCCGCCGCCAGCATGCCGATCACGACCCAGAAGCCGTAGGGGGCCGCCGCCCCCGGGATGTGCGTGAAGTTCATTCCGTACAGGCCCGCGATCGCGGTCGGGACCAGTGCGATCGCCGCCCACGCGGAGATCCGGCGCATGTCTTCGTTCTGCCGCATCGCGGTCCGGTTCTGCCGCACGCTCACCTGCGCGAGGTCGGCCTGGAGCACGTCGGTGAGCAGGCTGTCGTACTGGTCGATCGCGTCCGCCACCCGCATCAGGTGGTCGTTGACGTCCCGGAAGTACGGCCGCAGCACCTCCCCGACCAGCACGGCGTCGGGACTCGCCAACCGCTGCAGCGCCGGGGAGAGCGGCTTCACCGCCCGGCGGAACTCCAGTACCTCGCGCTTGAGCTTGTAGATGCGCTCGGCGTGGTCGTTCTCGTCACCACCGAACACCTGCGACTCGATGTCGTCGATGTTCTCGTCGATCCCGTCGATCGCGTCGGTGTAGTCGTCGACCGTGACGTCCATCAGCCGGTGCAGGACGCCCAGCGGGCCGTGCCTGCCCACCTCCGGGTCGGCGTCGGCGAGCGCCCGCACCCGGGCCGGGACGTCGGTCTCGCCGTGCCGGACGATCACCACGAACCGGGGGCCGATGAAAACGGCCAGCTCGGCGACGTCGACGACCTCGTCGGCGTCCACGTAGCGCACCGGCTTGAGAACCGCGAACAGCACCTCGCCGTACCGCTCCAGCTTCGGACGCTGGTGTGCGGTGACCGCGTCGCCCACCGCCAGCGGCGGGAGCGCGAAACGCTCGGCGACCTCGGCGAACTGCTCGGCGGTCGGCTCCCGGAGCCCGACCCAGACGAAACCCTCCCGCCGCCGCATCGCGCGGGGCGCCTCGGCGAGCGGGAGACGGCCCGGCGTCCGTTGGCCGTCGACGTACCGGGCACAGTCGACGACCGCGTGTTCGGCCGACCGGACCAGCGGGGGCTCCGCGGGCGCCGGAGCGACGGCCTCGGCCGAGCCGTCCAGGAAACGCGCGATCCGACGGAACGCAGAGGCACGCATCGCGCCAGGATATTCACCGGCGACACGCGGCCGTCGGCACCCCGTCCCGGGCTCGAACCGGTGACGCCGGAGACAGGCTCAGGTCTGTACGTAGTGCTCGAGGCCCGCGACCCGCAACGCGACCAGCGCGGGCCGCGAAGCGGCGTCGACGACCGCGCCGCGGCCGGCCGCCCGGGCCGCGTGCTGAACCCGCACCAGGAAGGCCATCCCGTGCGAGCCGAGGAAGTCGACCTCACCGAGGTCGATCCGGACGCCGGCCGGCTGCGCGGCGATCACGTCCGCGACCGCGCCGTCGAGCTGCGGCGCGAGAGCCGCATCGACCGCGCCGGTCAGCACGATCCGCACCGACCCGGAGTCGCGTTCCACCGAGATGCCCCCGGGACGCTCGGCGGACACCAGATTACCTGGAACGACGTCGTCTTCGGCGTCTGACCACGCGGCTGAACCCACTGCCCGCCTCCGCTCACGCTCATCGTTATCCGGTACATCTTGGCGTAGGGTACCCCTGTGGCCTCGAACCCGCTGGGTTCACACCCAAACGTTATCCGGTACATCGACCCTCGGCGCGGTCCGGTGACCGGCGATGAGTGATGCGCACACCGTGGAGGCCGCGGTCGAGGCCTACCTGGCCTCCGAACACTGCGCGAACGAGAACACCCACCGGGCCTACAGCAGCGTGCTCGACCGGCTGTCCGGCTGGCTGGGCGGCCATCGCCCGCTGACCGAGGTCGGCGAGGAAGAGCTGCTCACCGCGATCACCGGGCTCTGGGGCAGCGCCGCCGCGGCGACCTGGAACCGCAACCGGGCCGCGGTCGCGGGCTGGCTGGCCTGGTGCCGCGCCCGCGGCCACCAGACCCCCGAGCTGTCGGTGGAGCGCCGCAGCGGTGAGCGCGAGCCGATCACCACGCTCCCCCGCGAGGCGATCGAGGCGCTGCTCGTCCGGCCGGACGTCCCGCTGCGCGAGCGTGCGCTCTGGCGTCTGCTGTACGAGACCGCGGCCCGGGCGAACGACGTCCTCGCGCTCAACATCGAGGGGCTCGACCTGCGCGGACGCCGGGCGGGCGGGCTGCGGTGGGACGCCGGGACCGCCCACCTGCTCCCCCGGTTGGTCGAGGGCCGCTCCCGCGGCCCGCTGTTCCTCTCCGAGCGGCGTCCGCCACCGGCGCGGCGTCCGGCGCGGTCCGACCTCTGCCCCTACACCGGCCGGGCCCGGCTGGGCTACGACCGCGCCCGCATCCTGCTCGACCTGTACACCCGGACGCCCGACGGCGAGCCGGGCTGGGACCTGCACCAGCTCCGCCGCTCCGCCCTCGCGCACCGGGCGTTCTGACCGGGCGTCCTCACCGGGGCGTACTGACCGGGCCGTTCTCACCGGGCTTCCCGAAAGAGAGAGTGGCCGCGGTCGACTCGCGGAGCACCAACCGGCAGGGGCGCACGTGCTGCCCCGGCGCCGGGTCGCCGTTGATCGCCGCGAGCAGCAAGTTCGCCGCCGTGCGTCCGAGGCCGTCGAGGTCCATGTCGACGCTGCTCAGCGGCGGCTGGCTGGCCGAGACCATGACGTCCCAGTTGTCGAACCCGATGACCGCGACGTCCTCGGGCACTCGCCGCCCGGCCCCCCGCAACGTGTCGACGACACCCCGGGCGATCTGGTCACTGCCGGCGAAGATCGCGTCGATGTCTTCGGCCAGCAGCAGCCCGGCGGCCTGGCGTCCCCAGGCCTCGCTCCACTCGCCGTAGAGCGGGGGCCGCACCAGCGACGGCACCACCGCCCGGGCCCGGGCGAGCGCCGACTCGTGGTGTTCCGGCCCGGTGACGTGCGCGATCCGGCGGCGTCCGATCGCGAGCAGGTGCTCGACCGCCTTCGCGGCCCCGCCGGCCTCGTCCGGCACCACCGAGCAGTCGCCGGGGTCGGTCGAGCTGATGAACGCGTACACGACCGGCACCGGCAGGTCGTCTCCGAGCGGGGCCCTGGCCTGGGCCCGCCGCCCGGTCACGATGATTCCGTCGACCCGCCGGGTGAGCAGCGTCCGCAGGTAGTACTGCTCGCGGATCGGGTCGTCGCGGGCGTCGCAGAGCAGCACCGACATCTGGCCGGCTCCCAGCGCGTCCTCGGCGCCGAGCATCAGCGGGATGCTGAACCGGCCGATGCTGTCGGTGGTGATCATCCCGACCGTGTAGGTGCGCCCGACCTTCAGCGTGCGCGCGGCCGCGTTCGCCTCGAATCCGAGCCGGTCGGCGGCTTCCCGCACCCGCTCGCGGGTTTCTGCACGCAGCGTCCCCCGGCCGTTGAGTGCCTTGGACACGGTGCCCACCGAGACACCGGCCAGCGCGGCGACATCGCGGATCGTCACCAGCCGATCGATTTTCCGCACGTCTGTTTCCTCCCGGGCTCCCGGCGAACGTTACCTTCCCGCCGTTGACACGTTGCGAGGGCCGGTCCTATCTTCGGCGGCAAACGATTTCCGAGATTTTCCGAGCCATGGATTGTGAACGTTCACACGCGAGGCCCCGACGTCCAAGGAGGCACCGATGGGCCAGCTCCGACCCCGTTTACTTCTCGCCGTGGTGGCCGCCACCGCGCTGTTGCTGTCCACCGCCTGCCAGAGCGCGGGTGACACGACGGCATCCGGTGGTACCGATGCCAAGGACGACGGCTCCACGATCACGATGTGGACCCGGTCCGCCACCGCCACGTTCACCCAGACGCTGATCGACTCGTACAACACGAGCCACCGGAACAAGGTGAAGCTGACCGTCATCCCGTCCGACACGTACCAGCAGAAGGTCGGCACGGCGAGCGGCGCGAAGAAGCTCCCGGACCTGCTCGCGTCCGACGTCGTCTACGCGCCGAACTACGCGTCGAAGGGCCTGTTCCAGGACCTCACGGCCAAGGTCGACACGCTCCCGTTCAAGGACACGCTGGCGCCCGCGCACCTCAAGACCGCCACCTACGACGGCAAGATCTTCGGCGTTCCGCACGACATCGACCTCTCCGCGCTCTTCTACAACAAGGTGCTGTTCAAGAGAGCCGGCCTCGACCCGGAGAAGCCTCCGACCACGATGGAGGAGGTCTACGCCGACGCGAAGAAGATCGACGCGCTCGGGGGCAAGGTCGACGGGTACTTCTTCGGCGGCGCGTGCCCGGGCTGCACGCTGTTCACGACCTGGCCGATGATCTGGGCGTCCGGCGAGACCGTGCTGAACGACAAGGGCACCGAGTCCACGGTCGACAATCCGGCGGCCGCGAAGATCTACGAGCTCTACAAGAAGATGTACCGGGAGAAGCTGGTCCCGACGGCGGTCAAGAACGAGGGCGGCCCGACCTGGGTGCAAGCGTTCGGCGAGGGCAAGATCGGCCTCCAGCCGCTCGGCGCCACCGCGCTCCAGACGTTCAAAGAGGGCCCCGATCTCCAGATCGGCGTCGCCCCGATCCCGGGCCTCACCGGCGGCCAGAGCTCGTTCGTCGGCGGCGACGTGATCGGCATCGGCGCGAACAGCAAGAAGGCCGCGCAGGCGTGGGACTTCATCTCCTGGACGCTGTCGGAGCAGGCCCAGGTGAACGTCGTGGCCAAGAACAAGAACATCACGGTCCGCAGCGACCTGGCGAAGAACACCTACGCTCAGCAGGACCCGCGTCTCGGGGTGTTCAACCAGCTCGCGGGCGAGGGCCAGACGCCGATCTCGGTGAACTTCGGCAAGACGTTCAACGACCCGAGCGGCCCGTGGACGGCCACGATCATCGACGCGGTCTTCGGCACCGGCAGCTCGGCCGACGCGCTCGCCGAACACAACCCGAGCATCACCCAGTCGTTGTCCTCCGGCGGCTGAGCATGGTCGCAACGCTGTCCCGCCCTACCGGCCCGGCCCGGCAGATCTCCCGCCGGGCCGGGCCGGTGGGGCGCGCCCGCCGCCGGCTCGGGCTGGCCTACTCGGCGCCGATGACGGTCATCGTCCTGCTGCTGTTCGTGCTTCCGCTCGTCCTGATGTTCTGGATGTCGTTCAACCACTGGCCGCTGCTCGGCGCGTCGTCCCCGAACGGCGTCGAGAACTACTCGGCGCTCTCCGACCCGCTGTTCCTCCGGGCGATCCGCTTCACGCTCGTCTACACGGTCGTCACGACGATCGTCCTGAGCCTGATCGCGTTCGGGCTGGCGCTGCTGATGCAGGAGGCCCGGCGCGGCGTCGGGGTCTTCCGCACGATCTACTTCCTGCCCGCCGCGGTCGGGCTCGGCTCGGCGAGCCTGCTGTTCTACGGGCTCTACAACACCGGCGACTCGCCGCTGAACTCCGCTCTCGCCGATCTGGGGATCGGCCCGGTCGACTGGCTGGGCACGAACGCCAGCGCGCTGTGGTCGACGATCGGCACGATCACCTGGCGGTTCGCCGGGTTCTACATGCTCATCCTGCTGACCGGTCTGCAGAGCATCGAGCCGGTGCTGTACGAGGCCGCACGCACCGACGGCGCCGGCCGCTGGCAGACGATGCGGTACGTGACGCTGCCGCTGCTGCGTCCGACGCTCGCGCTGATGATGGTGCTCTCGGTGACCGGTTCGCTGCTGGCGTTCGACCAGTTCTTCATCATGACCGGCGGACGGCACGACACCACGACCGTCGCGATCGACATCTACCGCGAGGCGTTCCTCAACCAGGACCTCGGCCGGGCCTGTGCGATCTCGGTCGCGGTCCTCGCGGTACTGATCGTGCTCAACACCGTGCAGATGCGGCTCATCCGGCGACCGGAGGACCGATGAGACGAATCGGTTACTACAGCACGTCGTCCGTGCTGGCCGTGCTGTTCCTGCTGCCGATGGTGTGGACGCTCTACTCGTCGACGCACGGCCCCCGGGCGACGAACGGCGCCGGCGGGTGGGGCTTCGACAACTTCGAGCGGATGGCGACGTACGGCGAGGGCATCTCGGCCTACGTGCTGAACACGGCCATCGCCTCGCTGGTGACCGTGCTGGTCACGGTCTTCGCGACCACGCTCGGCGGGTACGCGATGGCGCGGCTCTCGTTCCCGGGCAAGAACCTGCTGTTCCTGGTCACGCTGGCGATCCTGATGGTGCCGTACACGACGATCCTGATCCCGCTCTACATCGTGCTGGGCTGGCTCGGGCTGCAGAACTCGCTGATCGGTCTCGGGCTCGTGCTCTCGATGTTCCAGATGCCGTTCGGCCTGTTCATGATGCGCAACTCGTTCGAGGCGCTGCCGGTCGAGCTGGAGGAGGCCGCTTTGATCGACGGCTGCACCCCGGGCGGTGCGCTGCGCCGCGTCCTGCTGCGCGGGGTGGCGCCGGGCATGGTGACGGTCGCGCTGTTCTCGTTCCTGGCGTCCTGGAACGCATTCGTCGCGCCGCTGATCTTCCTCACCGACGGCACGAAGTTCACGCTGCCGATCGCGCTCTACAACCTGCAGTCCGGGAACCTCGGCTCGATCGACTACGGCGCGCTGCAGGCCGGGGTGGTCACCGCCGCGGTGCCGTGCGTCGCGGTGTTCCTGCTGCTCCAGCGCTACTACGTCAGCGGCTTCAGCGCCGGCGCTTTGAAAGGCTGAAGGGGTACTCCATGTCAGAGACAACCGTCCGCACGGGCGCGGGGCCGGCCGCCCCGACCTCCGGGGCCCTGCAACCGCTCGGCCTGAGCGCGGTGACACTCGACCCGGACGGCCTGCTGGGCGCCTGGCAGCAGCGCAGCGCCGAGGCGACGCTGCCGCACTGCCTGGAGCAACTCGAGGTCGCGGGCAACATCGGCAACCTCCGCCGGGTGGCCGGGGCCGCGGCTCCCGGCAGCTTCCGGGGCATGTGGTTCGCCGACTCCGACGTCTACAAGACGCTCGAGGCGGTGGCCTGGGAGCTGGGGCGCAGCGGCGGCTCCCGCGAGGCGCTCGACGAGCTCACCGCGCTGCTGGAAGCGGCCCAGGACGACGACGGGTACCTGAACTCGTATTTCCAGACCGACCACCGCGACGAGCAGTGGACCGCGCTGGTCTGGAGCCACGAGATGTACTGCGCCGGGCACCTGATCCAGGCCGCGGTCGCCGCGTCCCGGGCCGGGGCCGGTGACCGGCTGCTCGGGGTGGCCAGGAGGTTCGCCGATCTGCTGGTGACGCGCTTCCGCGCCGAGGACGGTGTCTGCGGCCATCCGGAGATCGAGACCGCGCTGGTCGAGCTCTACCGGACGACCCGCCACCGGCCCTACCTCGACCTGGCCGCCCGTTTCGTCGAGCTGCGCGGCCGGGGACTGCTCGGCGACGAGCCGCGGTTCGGCCGGCACTACTACCAGGACCACGAGCCGGTGCGGGACTCGACCGAGGTGACCGGTCACGCGGTCCGGCAGCTCTATCTGCTGGCCGGGGTCGTCGACGTCGCGGTGGAGACCGGCGACACCGGGCTGCTGGACGCCGCCGCCCGGCTGTGGGAGTCGGCGTTCGGCACCAAGACGTACCTGACCGGCGCCCACGGGTCCCGGCACCGGGACGAGGCGTTCGGCGACCCGTACGAGCTGCCGCCCGATCGTGCCTACGCGGAGACCTGCGCGGCGATCGCCAGCTTCGCCTGGAGCTGGCGGATGCTGCTCGCGACCGGCGACCACCGCTACGCCGACGAGCTGGAACGCGTCCTCTACAACGGCATCGCGGGCTCGACCGCGCGGGACGGCACGCACTTCTTCTACTCCAACCCGCTGCAACTGCGCACCGGGCACGAGGGCTCGCACGAGGACGCACCCTCCGAGCGCCTGTCCTGGTACTCGTGCGCGTGCTGCCCGCCGAACCTGGCCCGGCTGGTCGCGTCCCTGCAGTGCTACGTCGCGACGACGACGGACGCGGGGGTACAGGTGCAGCTGTACGCGGCCGGGCGGATCGAAACGACGCACGGGGTGATCGAGGTCGAGACCGAGTACCCCTGGGACGGCCGGGTGACGCTGACCGTCACCCCCGCGTCGCCGGAGTCGGAGTGGACGCTCGGGCTGCGGATCCCCGGGTGGTGCGGCTCGGCCACCGTCGACGGCTCACCCGCCGAGGGCCCGTACGCCGACCTCACCCGGGTCTGGGAGGCAGGCGACCGGGTGGTGCTCGACCTCGCGGTCCACCCGCGGGTCGTCACCGCGCACCCGCGCGTCGACGCGGTCCGCGGCTGCGCCGCACTGCTCCGCGGCCCGCTGGTCTACTGCATCGAGCAGGCCGATCAGGACGCCCGCCTCGAAGACCTCGCTCTGGACGCCGGGCAGCCGGTCGAATCCGGGACCGGGGAGGGGCCGATCCCGGTCGTCCTGCGAGCCCGGGGCGTCCACACCGCACCCGGCGACGCCCCGCTCTACAGCGCCCCGCTCTCCGGGGGGCCGCTTTCCGGGGGGCCGGCGGCCGGCGGATCGGTCCCGGTCACGCTGACCGCGATCCCGTACTTCCTCTGGGCCAACCGGGAACCGGGCGCGATGCGGGTCTGGATCCCCCTCACGAACGGGCCCCTCGCGAACGGGCCTCTCGCGAACGGGCCTCGATCATGAGCCGGTCGATCGCGGCGCCGAGCGTGGCGAGTTTCTCGGTGTAGCGGCAGACGCCACCGTGGGCGCCGAGGTAGTCCGCGTACCGGCAGCCCAGGTTGGAGAAGACCGCGACGACGTAGTGCCGGGGTAGGTGGCCCGGGAGCGCGGTGACGATGCCGGCATCGGCGCCCGCGCTCTCGACCAGCCCGGTCTTGTGGTCGAACTCCACCTGGGCGTCGCCGGCGCAGGCCCGCACGTCGCCGGCCCAGAGCCGGCCGCCGACCGAGACGACGCCGGTGGACGTGTCGATCCACCGGCTCGGCACCCGCTGCGGGAGGCCCGGCGCCGGATACGTCTGGCCGCACCAGTTCGCGGTCGAGAGCGCCTGGTTGAGCCCCTGCTCGGCCAGGCGACCGCGGATCCGCACCCGGGACGACCGGCTCAGCGTCGCGGTCGTGACCCGCGCCCCGTCCGGCGCGTGCCAGAGCGTCCCGGGTGCGCCGGTGAACAGCAGCAGGAGCCGCGCGGTGTCGAGCGCGGTCATCGTCAGGCCCTCGAACGACCAGCCGCCGCCGTCCTCGGCATCGGTGTCGCGGACCCCCAGCGTGGTCAGGCCGAGTGAGCGCAGGGTGGCGTTCATCGGCCCGATCCCGCCGCGCTGGTGCAGCAGCATCAGCAGCGCACAGGTGGCCCCGTTGTCGGAGTACGTCAGCATCGCGTCCAGCCACCACGACACCGGGTGGGTGCCGGGCTGCCGCCCGCCCGGACAGGTCGCCTTCCGCGGCCGGTAGTCGTAGGTCTCGTCGAACCGGACCTCGCCCCGGTCGGCCAGCCGGCCGACCCCGAACGCGACCATCAGCTTGAACACCGACGCCGGGTACGGCGTCATGAACCGCAACGGTGCCCGGGACCGGCCCGCGATCAGCGGTCCGGTCTCGCCGTGCGCGGCCCAGACCTCGTTGCTCCAGTGCGTCCAGTTCACGCCGGGCGCCGACAGGTTCTGCGACACCGGCACCGCGACGCCGTGCGGGTAGTCCTGGGAGAGCAGCGTGTTCGCGGCCGCGACCGGACGCCCGGCGTCGTCGAGCTCGATCACCGCGGTGTCGACGTTGGGCACCGCGGGCGGCGGGGCGCCGGTCTTCGCGTCGACGACGTCGGCGAACCGCTGCCGGTCGACGATCGCGCGGAGGCGGCGGCCCAGCCAGGCCGACCGTTCCGGGTCCGGGCCGGTCTCGGCTGGGCCGGGCTCGGCCGGGCTCGTCCCGGGCGGGCTCGTCCCGGGCGGGCTCGTCCCGGGCGGGCTCGTCCCGGCCGGGCCGGGAGTCTCCGGGACCACCGGCGCGCTCGCGGCGGTGCCGGGCTCCGGTCGCCGGTCGGCGTCGGCCTGGCACCCGGTGATCGTCCCGCCGAGCAGGGTGGCTACGGCGAGCGACGAGGTGATCACAACGGGGAGACGCATAGAGGGCGCATTGAACCAGCGCGAACGAAGTTAGGCCGGAAAACACGCGGATAGTCCACGCAGATGCGACCAGCCGAGTCTCAGGCCTTCGCGGCCGACGCCGGGCTGAGCTCGCCCCAGACGCTCCGGGGCCCCTTCCGGCCGGTCACGGTGAGCAGCACGGCGGCTCCGGCCCGCCAGTCCCCCACGATCAGCACCTCGTCGTCCGGCCGGACCCCGGAGAGGTACATCCACTCGCATCGCACCTCGAACCGCTCGTCCCGGCCCGAGATCGCGACGATCGGCGCGAGCCCCACCCCGACCACCCGCCCGACGTGTTTCGCCAGCGAACCGCGCGCGAACGCCGTCCGGGCCGCGCGAGCCCGCCGGAGGGACCGGGGCGCCTTCCAGCCCCCCAGCCAGGAGAACAGCACACACCCGCCGGCCAGCAGCAACGTCCTGGCCCAGGTGGGCGTGCCGGTGTCCGGACTCTCGATCGTCAGCAGCCAGACCGAGACGGCCGCGAACCCCAGGAAGAACACCTGCCCGAACCGCACCACGCGGGCCAGCCGGCGCAGCGCCGCGTCGACCGTCCGCTGCAACTCCGCCCGGCGTGGATCCAGCGCCGCGCTCGGCAGCAGACGCGGTTCCGGCAGCGCGATCCGCCCCTCAGCCAGCTCACGCCGGTCGAGGACGCGCATCCGCCGGACGACGAGCGGCGTGATCACCCCGGCGACGGCCACCGCGCCGAAGAGGGACCAGAACCAGTGCGGTGCGACCAGCGCGAAGAGCCCGTAGCAGGCCAGGTAGCCGGTGATCGAGATCAGCCAGACCGAGGGACGGGTGAGAGCCACCCGCAGGCCCTGCCCCAGCGAGCGCGGTATCGGCCCGGTCGCGTCAGGCTCACCGGCCTCGTCGGTCACGCGGGGAGCGTAAGTCACGTGCGCTACACGCTGTGTACCAATTCGATGACAGCGTGATCGTCAACTGCCGGGCCCGACGGCGCGGTGGCCGGGCTGACGGGCGGGGGTGACGGCGTGGCTGCACGTCACCCCCGCCCCGATCGGCGGTTCCCTCAGGCGTACACGTTCAGAATCGAACCGGTGGCCGCCTGGACGAGCGAGGCCTGCTGACGGGCGGCGTCCGCCTGCCGGTCTCGCGTCCGGTCGGTCCGGGCCTGCGCGGTGAGCTCGCTCACCCGATCCTGCTCGTCGGCCCTCTGCTGCCGCACGGCGGCGTTCGCCGCGGCGCGGCTCTCGTTCGCCTCCCGGACCAGCGCATAGGAGGCCGGGCGATAGTCGGACGATCCGGAAGTGGCTAAGAGGGACATGTCAGCTCCTGCAGTGGTGGGGTGTGAGGGAAGGGACCTGAGGGGAGCCTCAGGTGTAGACGTCCAGCTTCGCCTTGGCCTTCGCCGTGTTGAGCTCTGCCTGGTCGTGAGCGACCTCGGCCCTCGCCGCCTTCAGCTCCGAGTTGGCCTGCTGTGCGGCTACGGCCTTGCGATCGGTGTCGGTCTTCCGCTCGTCCACCTTGTGCTGGTCCGACTTGACCTGCCGGGTTGCCTCGTCGACCCGGGTACTGCTGCCCGTCGACCGGGCCGGGGCGAACAACATCCCGGATAACGCGGTACCAACCGTGCCTGCGGCGCTTACGGACATCTGTACCTCCTCGGGGCAATCCGGCCGCGGCATCCGTGCCTGCGGTCCGAGCGTTGCAACAGAGGTTTCGGCAGTCCGGAGGGCCGGATAAGGAGTCGTCCGGGGAATTTTCGGCTCCAGGATGTGACGTAGACGGCCCCGCGAATCCTGCGACCGCCGGGCAGGCGGTCCGCGTTCAGGCGGCCGCGGCCGGCGTGGCGATCGCGCGGAGGCGCTCGACGCTCGCCTCGTCCAGCGTCTCGGCCAGATCCAGCGCGGCGACGTTCGCCCGCACCTGCTCCGGCCGGGTCGCGCCGAACAGCAGGCTGGCCACCGCCGGGTTCAGCAGCGGGTACGCGAGCGCCAGCGTGGCCGCGCCGGTGTTCAGGTCGGCAGCGAGCGCCGCCAGCGCACGGCCCACGGCCCTGGCGTCCGCGAACCGGGGATCGGAGACGTCGCCGGAGTGACGGCCGTCGCCGTCGCCGTCCTCGTACTTGCCGGTCAGCAGGCCACCGGCCAGCGCGTACGACGCGACCACGGCCGTGTTGGCGGCCGCCAGCGACCGGACCAGGTGGTCGTCCTCGACGACGTCCCGGCGGACGAGGCTGTACGGCAGCTGGATCGCGGCCGGGCCGGGTAGCGTGCCCATGTCCGCGATCTGGGCCGCCTCCAGCACCTGCTCGGCGGTCCAGTTGAGGACACCCCAGGCCCGCGCCTTGCCGGCCGCGATCAGCTCGGCGATCTGGCCGATCGCGTCGGCGATCTCCAGCCCTTCCGGCGGCGCCTCGGCGTAGATCAGATCGACGTGGTCCAGTTGCATGCGCTGCAACGACGCGTCCAGTTCGGCGGCGGCCGACTGCCCGGGCCAGAACTCCCACCAGAGCTTGTTGGCGACCACGACCTCGTCGCGCTGCCATCCGGCCGCGCGGAACAGCTCGCCGAACACGACCTCGGAGTACCCGGTCGGGATCGGCGCGGCGCCGGTCTCGTCGTCGTAGCGGGCGTCGTCGAGGAACGTGATCCCGACCTCGCGGGCCGCGTGCATCACGGCGGCGCCCTGCTCCCGGCTGATTCGCTCGAACGTCCGCCACGAGCCCAGCGCCAGCCTGCTCACGGTGAGCCCGGATGCACCCAGCGCCCTCAACGGCATGTTCATGGTGTTCGTCCTCCCGGTCGGCGTTTCGCGTACGCCGCGTGGTGGTCCCCGCTTTCGTGCAGCGCTGATGTTTCTCCAGCGTAGTGGGTCCAGGCCTGTGACTACGCTCGGTAACCTCTGCCCAACCGGCGAGGCCCCGCGCGAACGCGCGGGGCCACACAACGTCGGAGGGGAAGTCAGGAGTTTCCGGTGGGCGCCTCGGCCGGCCTCGGCGCGAGGTCGTCGGCCAGCCGGACCTCCATCCGGGGCAACGCGGTGAGCATGGCCCCGGCGACGATCGCGAGCGCCAGGATTAACAGGACGATGAACACGACGCCTCCCGAGGTCCACGCGGCGTATTCACCGCTTCGTCCGGAGCGTTACCCCGCGGCTCGCGAATTAATACCTATCCCTGGCGTGTCGCCGGCACCGTCTACATCAGACAGCACGAGCCGGGGCATCACCTCACGGGCGACGACGGGCAGGTCGGCCTCCAGGTCGGGCAGGTCGAGCACGACCAGGCCGACACCGGACCGGGCGTACGCCACCAGGGTGCCAGCGAGCGCGTCGGGATCCAGCCGTGCCACCGCGACCTCGGTCGCGAGCCGTACGACCCGGCCCGTGGACGCCGGCGCGCTCGCCGACGCGAGCGCCGTGACCTGCGCCGGAACATCGTCGGGACCGACCTCGGGCGCGAGGAACCAGTCGCCGGCGCGGGCGGCGAGCGGCTGCGCGGCCCGCCAGCCTCCGGAGACCACGATCTCCGGCGGCACCTCCGGCCGGAGGTGGGGCCGCAGCCCGCGGGCCCGGTAGTGCGGGCCGTCGGCGTCCACGGCCCGCCCGGCCCAGAGTTCCCGCACGATCCGCGCGAACTCCTGCACCCTGCGGTCGTCGGGGTGTGGGCCACTGCGCAGATCGACCGCGAACCGGCCGCCGGACAGCCGTGCGGCGACCGCCCCGAACCGGGCCAGCAGCGCGGGATGCCAGGCCGTGACCGAGATCGGCGCGACGACCGTCAACCGGCGGGCCGCACCGAGCAACGCGAGCGTCGTCTCGCTCGACAGACCGGCGTCGCCTCCGCTGAAGACGTAGTCGAAACCCAGGATGTCGGCGAGCGCGGTGAGGCGGCGGGCCTGGGCGACGGCCGCGTCGCGGTGGACGGAAGGAGCGAGGTGGGAGCGGCCCGTGCGGCCGACCGGGATCCGGACGCCGAGCGCCGGCGGTGCGAACATGAGAAGTTCCTTCTCCGCCGCAACCTACGGAGGGTCTGCGGCGTCTCTAAAGGGGACGAGGAGCGGTCAGCGCCGACCGCCGACATCGGGCCCGGGGAAACCTGGGCCGGAACCTGGGAGAACTCACATGCCCAGGATAGCCCGATTATTCCTATCGGTTCAATAGGAATAACGTACAGTGGTGCCACCCTTACCGAAACGGCGGAGGAGAAGGCACATGCACCGGGTGGTTCTCGTCGGCGCGGGCTCCCGCGGCACCGGCGTACTCGCACGGCTGGTGGCGTCCGCTCCGGAGTTCCTGGATGGACGGCCGCTACTCGTCGACGTCGTCGACCCACGTCCGTTACCCCAGGCCGCGGACGCCCCCGGCGTCACGATCCGCATCCATCGCGCCACGGCGGTCGACCTCGCGGGCGACCCGGACGGCCCGCAGTCGGTGGCCCTGGAATCCGGTGCCTGCCCCCTCGAGACCGACGTCGTCCTGCTCGCCCAGGGCCGCCCCGGCACGCGCCCGACGCCCGGGCAGTGGGCCTGCGCCGACTTCGCCGACTGGCACGGCCTGCGGTACCGGCGTCCGCGCGAGGGCGACCCGGTGGACCTCGCCGACGTCCCGGCCGGCGTCGACATCCTGGTCCGGGACGCCGGGCCGCTCACCGACGACCTGATCGCCCCGCTCACGCTCGGGCGCGGCGGCTACTACGCGTACGGCGACTACCGCCCGAGCGGCGGCGAGCCCCGCGTCCACCTGCTGCCGCCGGTACGTCCGGAGTGGACCGGCCCGGCCCGCCCCGAGGCGGCCGCGGTCTGGAGTGAGCGTCGGGCCGCGCTGGTCCGCGCGGGCGTCGCCGTCGTCCACCCCGGCGCCGACGCCCTCCACGCGGACGCCACCCGAGCCGCGTTCGTCCTCGGCCCGATCGCATCGCGGACGCTGATCGAACCCGACACCGGCCACGGCCCGCTCCGGGCCAGCGCCGATCCCCTCCTCCGCACCCTGGCCGAGCGCGGTGAGCTGGCCGGATGGAGCGGCGACGGCGCGCTGCTCGACCGGCACGGCCACGCCCACCCCCGGCGGTTCGCGTCCGGCGCGCTGCCCGGCGTCGACATCTCGGCCCGGACCGTGCTGTCGGTCCTCGCCGGCACGCCGGTGCCCGTACCGGCCTGACGAGTACCGGCCGGAAGACCGTCGACGCACCGTAGTAGGTTCAGCCCGGACCCGGGCTGAGGAGGGCACGAGTGGTGAGCGGGCTGGCGACCGCGGTGACGGTCGTCGCGCTGGTACTGGCGCTGTGGGCGGGCGTCGAGGTGCTCCGCGGCCGGGCGCCCCGCCGTCCGCTGCTGGCCGGCGTCGCCGGGCTGGAGGCGCTGCTGATCGTCCAGGTGATCGTCGCGGTCGTGAAACTGACGACCGATCGGACGCCGGACGAACTGGCGACGTTCGTCGGCTACCTCGCGGCCTCGCTCGTCATCCTGCCGATCGGGTACTTCTGGGCCTGGTCGGAGAAGAACCGGTCGGCGACCGCGGTGGTCGGCGTCGCCTGCCTGGTCATCCCGGTGCTGGTTCTGCGGATGAACCAGGTGTGGCATGCCTGAGCGTACGAACCCGGGCACCGCGCACGGCCCCGGTCGCGTCCTGATCGGGGTGTACGGGTTGTTCGCCCTCGCCGCCACCGCCCGGGCCGGGGTGCAGATCGCGACCAAGTTCTCCGAGGCGCCGCTGGCCTATCTGCTCTCCGCGTTCGCCGGGCTGGTCTACGTCGCCGCCACGGTCGCACTGGCCCGCGAAGGGCTCCGCTGGTGGCGGATCGCGGTCGTCTGCTGCTCGATCGAGCTGGCCGGCGTGCTCGCGGTCGGTACGGCGAGCCTGCTCGTTCCGGACGATTTCCCGGACCAGGCGGTCTGGTCGGAATTCGGCAGCGGCTACGGCTTCGTCCCCCTCGTTCTTCCCGTACTCGGCCTGATCTGGCTGCGGCGCACCCGCCCGGCCGCCGAACGTCCCCTATCCTGACTGCACTGTCCGCACCGGCACGAGGGCGTGCCGTAGCGTCCCGGGGAGCACGATGGACTTGAGCCGCTCCTTCGTCGGACGAGGTCCGGAGCTGGCGCAGCTCTCGTACGCGTGGGCGGCGACGGTCGGCGGCGACCCCCGCATCGTCGGCGTCACCGGTGCGCCCGGTACCGGCAAGACCCGGCTGGTCGAGGAGTTCCTGAACGGTCTGTCCGGCGTCACCACGCTCTGGCTGGCCGCCGACGAGAACGAGGTCGACCTCAACTGGGAGATCCTGCGGCTGACCGTCGGCCGGTTACCGGGGTCCGCGACCGCCGAGACGATCCGCACCGTCGATCCGCACGCCAACCCGGTGTTCGTCGGCGACGCGCTCTCCACCGACCTCTCCCGGGCCGCTCCGCTGGTCCTCGTCGTCGACGACGCGCACTGGGCCGACCGGGCGTCGATCGAGGCGATCCGCTACGCGGCCCGGCGTCTGCACTCGGCGCCGGTCCTGGTCGTGGTGATCCACCACCCGCCCGGTGCGGTGCGCCGGATCCCGGACGGACGGCCCAATCCCGGCCTGCCCGACGGCTGGCGCCGGATGATCGACTCCGACCGCGGGGTCTCCCTCGAGATCGAGGGGCTGGTCCCCGACGAGCTCATGCAGCTCGCCTCGGTCCACGGCCGGCCCGGGCTCTCCCCCGCCGCAGCGGCCCGCCTGTGGGAGCTCACCGACGGCAACCCGCTGCACGTCCGTCACCTCCTCCCGCAACTCTCGATGCGGACGCTGGCCGCGGACTCGAGCCCGCTGCCCGCGCCGTACTCGATCGCCGGCACGATCGCGTCCCACCTGGCCACCTGCCGTGCGGCGACCCGGGAGCTGGTCACCGCAGCCGCCGTGCTCGGAGAACGGTTCCGGCTCTCGGACGCCGCCACCGTGGCGTCGCTCGAAGGGCAGGCGCTGACCGGCGCGACCGCGGAAGCACTGGCGGCCGGGCTGATCGTCGAGGTGCCGGGCGCAGGCGGCCGGGAGTTCGAGTTCGCCGACCGGCTGACCCGGTCGTCGCTGTACCACGACCGGGCGCTGTCCCAGCGTCAGGAGCTGCACCGCCGGGCCGCTCTCCTGGGCGGCCCGGACGCGCTGTCGCACCGGCTCACCGCGGCCGCCGGAGGCATCGACGCCGCGCTCGCCGACGAGGCCGAACGCGCCGCCCGCGACCGCTGGCGCACCGGTGCTCTGAGCGCGGCGGCCGCGATGTACCGGCACGCCCTCGAGCTCACCCCGCGGGGCCCGGCGCGCGCCGCCCGCGTCCTGACCACCGTCGAGGCGCTGCTGGTCGCCGGAGACGCGGCCGGCGCGAAAGACTACGAGAGCGACGTCGCCGCGACCGGCGAGGGGCCGTGGACCGACTACGTCGAGGGGTACCAGCTGCTGCTCGGCGGCCGGATCCCGGAGGCGAAGGAGCTCCTGCGGCGGTCGCTCACCGCGCTGCGCTCCGGCGCTTCGCCGGCGCACCCCGCCGACCTCCGCCCGCGGGTCGCCGCGCAGCTGGCGATCATCGGGATCCTCACGGTGAATTACGCCGAGATGATCGAGTACGGCGTCGAGGCGATCGAGGCGCCGTGGACCGAGCCCTGGGTGGCCGCCTACACACGGTTCGCCCGGGCCATCGGGCTCGCGCTCTCGGGCCAGGCCGAGGAGGCCACGTCCACGCTCACCGACGCCGACACCCCCGGTGCGGCCGGTGCCCTCGACGCGCTGTGCGCCCGCGGGATGATCGCGCTCTGGACCGACCGGCTCGCCGACGCCGACCGCGACCTGCGGCAGGCGGTCGCCCGCGCGACGGCAGGCGAGGCACTGCGCATCGGTCAGGCGCTCGGTTTCCTGTCCGAGGTCGAGTACCGGCGCGGCGAACTCGCCGACTCGGTGCTGCACGCCGAGCTGTCGCTGGGCGACGCCGAAGAAAACCTGCGGGTCTGGGAGTACGCGATCCTGCACGCGCTGGCCTGCTACCCCCGGGCGGCTCGCGGTGAGTGGGCGGCGGCCGACGGGCACGTGCGGGCAGCGGCGCACTGGGCGGGTCTGATCGGGGCCGGTTCGGGCCTCGCCTACGCGGCCGGCGGTCTGGCCGCGATCGCGCAGGCCAAGGGCGACCTCTCCGCGCTGCTCGCGGCCGCGACCGACATCGAGGAGCACTACGACTCCCAGGAGCCCGGCACGCACCTGTTCGGGCCGCTGCGCGCCGACGCGCTGGCCCAGCTCGGGCGTCCGGCCGAGGCCCGGGAGGCGCTCAAGGCCTACCGCGACCGGCTCGCCCGCCCCGACCGCCGGTCGTCCCAGCTGAGCATCGCCCGGGTCGAGGCTCAGATCGCGCTGGCCGAGAACCGGCTCCGCGACGCGCTGCGCCACGCCAACGACGCGCTCGCGCTGGCCACCGAGATCGGGCTCCCGCTCGAGGGTGCCCGAGCCAACCTGCTGATCGGCCAGATCCTGGCGACGCTGGAGCGCCGCGCGCCCGCGGCCGCCGCGTTGCGGACCGCGCTGCTCCAGGCGCGCGCTCTCGGAGCGAAGGCCTACGAAGACCAGGCCCTGGACGCCGCCCGCAGCCTCGGCCTGTCGATCGAGACTCCGGAAGCGGTCTTCGCCGGACTCACGACGACCGAGCTGAGCATCGCCAAGCTCATCGGCGCGAACCGGACGAACAAGGAGATCGCGACCGAGCTCTCGCTGAGCGTCAAAACCGTCGAGGGCCACCTCACGAGCATTTACCGCAAGCTCGGAGTCGGTGACCGGATCGAGTTGCGGCACCTCGCGGCGCGCCAGTCCGGCTGACCCCTTGCCCGAGCCGTCCCGGTGGCGACCGGACCCAGGGGTGCGGTACCGGATTCCCAGGGGTGATCCCGGAAGACAACCGAGGCGGACATTTCTACGCTGACTCGGCAGTGGCAACTGACGGGGGCGGAATGCGTCTCATTATTGAGCTGAGCCAGAGCTCGCAGGGTCGGCTCGAGGGCAGCGTCGCACGTCCGGACGCTCCCACCGAGGCTCGGTTCGAGGGAATCGTGGAGCTGGTCGGAGTGCTGGAACAGCACCTGCGCGCAGGGGGAACGCCTGCGAAAACGGGAGGGTCTGCATCGGACACTCCTTAGTGCGCGCCCCCAAGGGTGACACCGGTGAAAGTCCCGGGATTCGCATGGTTCCGGCCCGGCCCGCGCCACCGTACGGTCGAACCGCACCACCGGACGGGCACGGGTGGACATCCGCAGGGGCCGCGGATCCGTGCTGTGGGGGACGGTGTGGTGTTCCGGACCGGGGGGGCCGGCCTGTTCGGTAGGCGCCAACGCGATTAGGCGCCTACCGTTCGGGGCCCACCTCCAGCGCCCGGATGATCTTCACCAGGGGCGACTCGGTCGCGGCCCGCTCCTCGGGCGTGAAGCCCGCCGTGACCTTCCGCGGCCGTCCGCGGTGGCGAGCCGCCGGTCGCGTACGCGGACGACGCGGTGGACCTGATCTACGCGCCGGACTGCGGACGCGCGATCGCCGCGGTGCACACCGCCGGGCACCTGGCCCACCCGATCGACAACGTGGGCGGCGGGGCCGCGGTCACCAACCGGGAGTTCGCCGCCGCGCTGGGCGTGGACGTCCCGCTGCGGCCGGGGCGCAGCGCCCGCGCGGTGCCCGGCGACCCGTTCCTGGACGTGACCCGCCTGCACGCCGACACCGCCTACCGCCCGGCGTTCGACCCGCCCGGCGCGGTCGCGGACCACGTCGGCCGGCTGCGTGCCGGGCACCCGCTCTGAGCGGGTAGCGTTCGCGCCGTGATCAAGGAGCCGACCGCGACCGTCTTCGTGTTCGGACTGATCGACGGGCACTACCGCCTCGGACTGGTGTTCCACCCCCGGCTCGGCGTCTGGATACCGCCCGGTGGTCACGTCGAGCCCGACGAGACCCCGGCCGAGGGCGCGCTGCGCGAGGTCACCGAAGAGACCGGGCTGACCGCCACGCTGCTGCCGCCGCCGCGCACGCCGCTGCCGGACGGCTACCCGTACCGCGCGGTGTCGCCGCCCTGGTGGACGGTCGAGATCCCGGTCGGCCCGGACGGGCACACCGGCGAGCAGCACGTGCACGTCGATCACCAGTACGTGGCGCTCGCCCACTCCGGCGTACCGGATGAAACCGACCATCCGTTCGTCTGGCGGACCGAAGCCGACCTCAGCGAGCCGGACGCGATCATCGCGGACGCCCGCGGCCAGGCGAACGCGCTGTTCGGCCGGCTCCACGATCTGGTGCTGTCGCAGACCGGCTGGCCGGGCTGATGCCACTCGCCCGAGAGCAGGGCAGACTATGGAGCGGTCGGGGCGCGTCGGCGCCCTGCGTGTCCGGGAGGGCTGATGGGTAAGCCGGTCCTGCTCACCGTCGACGACGATCCGTCGGTGTCGCGTGCGGTCGCACGCGACCTGCGGCGCCGGTACGGCGAGGACTACCGGGTGATGCGGGCCGATTCCGGCCCGCAGGCGCTGGATGCTCTCAAAGAAATCAAGCTGCGCGGCGACCGGGTGGCGGCGATCCTCGCCGACTACCGGATGCCGCAGATGAACGGCATCGAGTTCCTCGAGGCCGCGATGGACCTGTTCCCGCGCGCCCGCCGTGCGTTGCTGACCGCCTACGCCGATACGGACGCCGCGATCCAGGCGATCAACGTGGTGGACGTCGACCACTACCTGCTCAAGCCGTGGGACCCGCCGGAGGAGAAGCTCTACCCGGTCGTCGACGCGCTGATCGCGACCTGGCAGGCGACGGGCGACTCGCCGGTCGACGAGATCAAGGTCGTCGGGCACCGGTTCTCGCCGGAGTCGTTCGAACTACGTGACTTCCTGGCCCGCAACCTGGTGCCGTACCGCTGGTACCTGGCCGACTCCGCCGAGGGCCGCCGGCTGCTGGAATCCGCCGACGCCGACCCGGAGAAGCCCGACGTCATCCCGCTGGTCGTGACGCCGGAGGGCGAGGTGCTCCGCAACCCGGCGCCGGCCGAACTGGCGTCCCGCGTCGGGCTGGCGACGAACCCGGCGGAGAAGTTCTACGACGTGATCATCGTCGGCGGCGGCCCGGCCGGGCTCGGCGCGGCGGTCTACGCGGCGTCCGAGGGGTTAAGGACGGTGCTGGTCGAACAGCAGGCGACCGGCGGGCAGGCCGGGCAGAGCTCGCGGATCGAGAACTACCTCGGGTTCCCGGACGGGGTCAGCGGTTCGCAGCTGACCGAGCGAGCCCGGCGTCAGGCGATCAAGTTCGGCGCCGAGATCCTCACGACGCGGCGGGTCTGCGAGCTCACGGTCAAGGGCTCGGGCCGCGGGGTGAAGTTCGAGGACGGGTCGGAGATCGCCGCGCACGCGGTCGTGCTCGCCACCGGGGTCTCGTACCGGAGGCTGAGTGCCGACGGCATCGACGAGCTGACCGGCCGGGGCGTGTACTACGGCTCGGCGGCGGTCGAGGCCCCGGCGTGCGCCGGGCAGGAGGTCGTGATCGTCGGCGGGGCGAACTCGGCCGGCCAGGCCGCGGTGTTCTTCTCCCGGCACGCGTCGAAGGTGCGGCTGGTCGTGCGCGGGGCGTCGCTCGAGGCGTCGATGTCCGCGTACCTGATCAAACAGCTCGCCGACATCGAGAACGTCCAGGTGCAGACCCGCACCGAGGTCTGCGCGTGCCTGGGTGACGGCCGGCTGCAGCGGATCGATCTGAAGAACGCCGACACCGGCGAGATCGAGGCGGTGGACGCCGGGTTCTGCTTCGTGTTCATCGGCGCAGCCCCGCTCACCGACTGGATGGACGGCGTCGTCGCGCGGGACGGGTCCGGGTTCGTGCTGGCCGGGACGGATCTGCTCGGCGAGGACGGCGCCCGCCCGGAGGGATGGACCGCCGACCGCGATCCGTTCCCGCTGGAGACCAGCGTTCCCGGGGTCTTCGTCGCCGGTGACGTCCGCTCGCAGTCGGTGAAACGGGTGGCGTCCGCCGTCGGCGAAGGTGCGATGGCGGTGACGCTCGTCCACCGCTATTTGGGCTCCTAGAGGAGCACACTGGTAGGTAGTGGTCGAGGGAGGAACACGATGGCCGACCGGGTGAGCCCTGACGAGCTCAAGAGTCTGTTCCTGTTCGAGGCGCTGGACCCCGAGCAACTGGCCTGGCTGTCCGAGCACGGCGCGGTCGAGGAGCGCGAAGCGGGCTCGACCGTCTACGGCGAGGGCGAACCGGCGACGTGTTTCTTCGTCCTGCTGTCCGGGACGATCAAGATGAGCCGGAACGTCGGTGGTGCGCGGGTGGAGATCTCGCGCACCACCCACCCCGGCTCGTACGGCGGCTCGTACATGGCCTACCTGGGCGAGCGGGTGCCGCAGCGCTACCTCCAGACACTGACCGCGCTGACCGCGTCCCGGTTCTACGTGCTGCCGGCCGCAGACTTCGCGACCGTGGTCACCACCTGGTTCCCGATGACCGTCCACCTGCTGGAGGGTCTGTACTTCGGCAACCAGGCCAGCCAGGCCACGGTGGGCCAGCGCGAGCGGCTGCAGGCGCTCGGATCGCTGACCGCCGGCCTCACCCACGAGCTGAACAACCCGGCCGCGGCCACCGCCCGGGCCGCGTCGCTGCTGCGCGAACGGGTGGCGAAGTCCCGGCACAAGCTGGCCGCGCTGGCCCGGGGCGACATTCCCCGCCAGCTGCTCGCCGTCCTCGTCGACCTGCAGGAAGACGCGATCGAGCGGTGCGCGAAGGCCAAGGAGCTCTCGCCCGTCGAGACCAACGACCGCGAGGACGAGCTGGGCGACTGGCTCGAGTCGCGAGACGTCCCGATGGCCTGGGACCTCGCGCCGACGCTGGTCGCGGCCGGCCTCGACATCGACTGGGTCGAAGACGCCGACTCGCGCCTCGGCGGTCAGCACCTCGACTCGGCGCTGCACTGGATCGGCTACACGCTCGAGACCGAGCAGCTGATGATGGAGATCTCCCAGGCGTCGGGGCGGATCTCCGAGCTGGTCACGGCCGCGAAGCAGTACTCGCAGCTCGACCGGGCACCGCACCAGTGGATCGATGTCCACGACGGCATCGACAGCACGCTCGTGATGCTGTCCGGGAAGATCAACAAGAAGGACATCACGGTCGACAAGGAGTACGACCGGAGCCTTCCGCAGATCCCCGCGTACCCGGGCGAGCTGAACCAGGTCTGGACGAACCTGATCGTCAACGCGATCGGGGCGATGAACGGCAAGGGCACGCTGACGATCCGGACGAGCTTGCGGCGGCCGGAAGACCCGGACAGCCCGGTCCAGGTCGAGGTGTGCGACACCGGGCCGGGTGTGCCGAAGGAGATCCAGGAGCGGATCTTCGAGCCGTTCTTCACGACGAAGCCGGTCGGCGAGGGCACCGGCCTGGGGCTCGACATCTCCTGGCGGATCGTCGTGAACCGGCACGGCGGCGACCTGACCGTCCAGAGCGTTCCCGGCGACACCAAGTTCATCGTGTGCCTGCCCCGGATCGAGCCGAACCGCAACATCGCCGCCGAACGCGGCGTCCCGGCCGAGCCCGGCGCGGAGCACCACGACTAGCACCCGGCGGCGAGTCGTTCAGCCCAGCCAGGAACCCTGGCGCATCACCCGGACGAGCCCGAGGTCGTCGTCCAGCACCACGAGGTCCGCGTCCAGTCCGGGGGCGATCGCGCCGCACCGGTCGGCCAGACCGAGCAGCCGCGCCGGGGTTCCGGACGCGGCGATCGACGCGTCGACGATCGACATCCCGACGTCGGTGACCGCTCTCCGGAGCGCCGCGTCCATCGTCAGCGTGCTGCCGGCCAGCGATCCGTTCGATGCCAGCCGCGCCTGTCCGTCGCTGACCACGACCTCCTGGCCGCCCAGCACGTACCGGCCGTCGCCGACGCCGGTCGCGTCGATCGCGTCGGTCACCAGGACGACCTGGCCCGACCCGCGCAGCAGCAACCGCGCGGCCGCCGGGTGCACGTGCACGCCGTCGTTGATCAGCTCGCGCGGAACCCCGGCGTCGAGCGCGGCGGGCACCGGGCCGGGTTCACGGTGGTGCGTCCCGCGCATGCCGTTGAACGCATGCGTGACCAGCGACGCGCCCCGCTCGAACGCGGCCAGCGTGGTCGCGTAGTCGGCGTCGGTGTGCCCGACCGCGGCGATCACCCCGGCCGCGACGAGCTGATCGATCAGCGCCGGGCCACCGGGACGCTCGGGCGCGACCGTGACCACCCGGACGCAGCCGCGGCCGGCCTCCAGCAGCCGGTCCATGGCCGCCGGCGTCGGATCGATCAGGTGGGCGGGGTTCTGGGCGCCACAGCGGGCCGAGGCCAGGAACGGCCCCTCGAGGTGAGCACCGGCCACGCCGGGAAGGGTCTTGACCGCGTCCGCCACCCAGGAGAGCTGCTCGGCCAGAGCGTCCAGCGGAGCCGTGACCAGGGAGATCAGCGTCCGGGTGGTGCCGCGGGAGGCATGGAACGCGACACCGGCGGCCAGGTCGTCCGCCGACGCGGTGAAGTCGTGCCCCCCACCGCCGTGCACGTGCAGGTCGACGAACCCGGGCACGACCCAGCGGCCACCGGCGTCGGTCGCGGGCTCCGGTACCGGGCCGTCCCCCACCTCGACGATCGTCGGGCCTTCGAGGCGGATCCAGCCGGACTCCAGCACCCCGTGCGGTGTGACCACGCGGGCGTTCGTGAACAGCATCAGCGGAGCACCGCCAGGGCCGCGCGCAGCGTCCGATGTTCGGCGGCCACCGACGCCGCGTGCGACGGTTCCAGGCCGGACGTCAGCACCAGCACGGCGGCGCGGGCGTTGCCGTCGCAGGCGTCCAGTGCTTCCAGCGCGCGCGAATCCGGGCAGCCGACGATCTCCGCGACCAGCCCGGCGCTGCGCGCCCGCAGTTTCGTGTTCGCCGGTACGACGTCGATCATCAGGTCCCCGTGCACCCGGCCGAGCCGCACCATCGCGGTCGTCGTCATCGCGTCCAGCGCGAGCTTCGTGGCGGTGCCCGCGGTCAGGCGGGTGGAGCCCCGCAGCGCCTCGGTGCCGATCCGCAGCTCGACCGCGACGTCGGCCAGGTCGCCGAGCGGGGACTCGCCCTGCGTGGTCACCGACACGACCGCCCCGCCGGACGAGCGGGCCAGCGAGGCCGCCGCCAGCGTGTACGGCGTCCGGCCGCTGGCGGCCACCGCGACCAGGGTGTCGGCCGCGGCGAACCCGGTCTCGCGCAGGTCGGCGCGCCCGGCGTCCTCGTCGTCCTCGTCGCCGTCGGAGCCGGTCAGGCCGCCCGCGCCACCGCCGGCCGTCCGGGCCACGATCCGGTCGCGGTCCAGCCCGAACGTGCCGGGCAGCTCGGCCGCCTGCAGCACGGCCAGCCGCCCCGACGTCCCGGCGCCGATCAGCACCAGCCGGCCTCCGCCGGCCATCCGGGCGGCGATCAGCTCCGCGGCGTCCGCGATGGATCGGGAAGCGGTTCGGACGGCGGGGACCACCCGCGTCTCGGCGTCGAGCAGACGCTGGACCACTCCGTGCGCGGAGAGCTGGTCCAGCGGAGGTTCGCTGGTCATCGGGTCTGGGTCACTTTCGACAGGCCGCGAGGGCGGTCCGGGTTCTCGCCGCGGTCGAGCGCGACCTGCCAGGCGAGGCGTTGCAACGGCAGGATGTCGAGCACCGGCGAGAGCACGGGCGCAACGCCGTCGCGGACGACCGGCAGGTCGTCACCCACCACGAGCACGTCGGCACCGGACGACCGCAACTGCGCCACGACCGGGCGCACGGCCTCCCCGCCGGAGTCCGGCGTCACGACCGCGATCACCGGGACCCCGGAGTCGATCATCGCCAGCGGCCCGTGCAGCAGGTCCGCGGTCGAGAACGCCTGGGCCGAGAGGTAACTCGTCTCCATCAGCTTGAGCGCGGCCTCGCGGGCGGTCGGGTAGCCGAACCCGCGGCCGGTGACGACCAGCCGCTCCGCGAACCGGTACCGGGCGGCGGCCCGGGGCACGGCGTCGGAACTCAGCGTCGCCGAAGCCGCCGACGGCAGCGCCTCGGCCTCCGCCGCGGACCCTCCGAGCAGCAGATACAACGCCAGCAGCTCAGCGGTGTACGTCTTGGTGGCGGCGACGGCCTTCTCGGCGCCGGCCCGGACGTCGACGTGGAACTCGGCCGCACCGGCCAGCGCCGATCCCGGATTGTTGGTGACCGCGACCGTCGTGGCCCCGCACTCCCCCGCGACCGTCATCGAGTCGACCAGGTCCGGTGACGCACCGGACTGGCTCACGCCCAGGAACAGCACGTCGCGGAGGTCCGGACGGCTGCCGTAGAGCGTCATCGACGACGGCGACGCCAGCCCGGCCGGCAATCCGAGCCGGGTCTCGATCAGGTACTTCGCGTACAGCGCGGCGTGATCGCTGGTGCCGCGGGCAGCGAGCATCACGAATCGAGGGGCCCGGGACCGCACCGCCTCCCCCACGGACACGATCGCGTCGGCCCCGGTCAACAGCGCGGCGAGGATCGACGGCTGTTCGTCGATCTCGGCGGACATCAGCGCACCCGGCGCGGCATTCATCACGAACGTCATCCTTTCACCGCGCCTGCGGTGAGCCCGCCGACCATCCGGCGCTGGACGATCAGGAAGAAGATCAGAACCGGCAGTGTGAACAGCACCGACCCGGCCATCGCGCCGCCCCAGTCGTCGCCGAACGCGGTGCGGAACGTCGCCAGCCAGACCGGCAGCGTGTAGTGCTGCGGATCCCTCATGAACACGAACGCGTAGAGGTACTCGTTCCACGCGGTGATGAACCCGAAGATCGACGTGGCGACCAGGCCCGGGCCGAGCAGCGGCAGCACCACCCGGAGGAACGCCTGCCAGCGGGTACAACCGTCGACCAGCGCGGCCTCTTCGAGCTCGACCGGGACCGCGGCGACGAACCCCCGCAGCGTCCAGATCGTGAACGGCAGGATCGAGACGAAGTACACCATCACCAGCGCGGGCAGCCGGTTGAGCAGGTCGAACTGCCGGAACACCAGGAAGTACGGGATGAACAGCGCCTCGAACGGCGCCAGCTGCACGGCCAGGATCAGCACCAGGTAGGCCTTGCGGCCCCGGAACCGGAACCGGGCGACCGCGACCGACGCCAGCAGCGCGACGACGGCCGAGAGCGCCACCGCGCTCAGCGTCACCAGCAGGCTGT
Source organism: Cryptosporangium sp. NPDC051539 (assembly GCF_044454545.1). Taxonomy (NCBI): domain Bacteria; kingdom Bacillati; phylum Actinomycetota; class Actinomycetes; order Cryptosporangiales; family Cryptosporangiaceae; genus Cryptosporangium; species Cryptosporangium sp. NPDC051539. The sequence goes on from NZ_JBITDV010000003.1 coordinate 619,530, forward strand.
TGCGGACGTAGGTCCAGAAGAACGGACGCGAGACCGCGGTGCCGAAGTGGTCGAGCGTCGGGCTCGTCGGGAGGAACTGCGGCGGGTCGCTCTGGATGTCGACCGTCGGCATCAACGCGGTGCGCAGCATCCAGTACGCGGGGAACGCGAAGAACAGGATCACGACCACCGCGAGCGCATTGGGCCAAGCCCGGCGGACCAATCTCATTCGTCCAACTCCGTCCGCAGCATGTGTCGCAGGTAGAGCACCATCGCGATCGCGAGCAGCACGACCATCAGGACCGCACCGGCCGCCGCGAGGCCGTACTGGCTCGACGCGATGCCCTGGTTGTAGAGGTAGACCGGCAGCGTCACGGTCGCGCCGTCCGGGCCACCCTGGCGAACCGCGAAGACCTGCGTGAAGACCTTGAAGTCCCAGATCGTCGAGAGGAAGGCCAGCACGGTCAGGATCGGCCGGAGTATCGGCACGGTCACCGCGCGGAACGCGCGGAATCCGCTCGCGCCGTCCATCCGCGCGGCCTCGTAGTACTCCTCCGGGATCGTCAGCACCCCGGCCTGCACGGTGAACGCGACGAACGGAACCGCCTGCCAGACGATGATGATGACGATCACCGCGAACGTCGACAGGCCGGTGGCGAACCAGTCGTGGCCGGGCGTGCCGAGCAAGAAGTTCACGACGCCGTAGGTCGAGTCGAACATCCACTGCCACAGCGTCGTCGCGGTGACGATCGGGATCGCCCAGGCCAGCACCAGCGAGATCGAGACCGCGATCTTCATCTTCGTGCCCAGCTTGACCAGCAGCAGGCCGATGCCGGTGCCGAGCACCATCGTGAGCCCGACGCAGACCGCGGTGAACGCGACCGTCCGGCCGACGACGTGCCAGAAGTCGGGGTCGGTGAGCAGCTCCCGGTAGTTGTCGAACCCGATGTAGACCGTCGCCCTGCGGACCAGTTCACCGAAGCCGAGCTGCTGGAACGACATCCGGAACAGCAGGAACACCGGGTACGCGAACAGCGCGGCCAGCGCGGCCAGGCTCGGGATCAGCAGGACGTAGGGCAGCGGCTCGCGCCGCCCCCGGGCCGCGGGCACGCGCGCCGGGGGTGGATCGTCCGGGGCATCCGGGGCCGGCCGCGTCACGGTCGGCGTAGGCACCGTCATCGGCGCGACTCCTTTCCTCGCGAAGGACACCGGGGTGTTCCGCCGGACACCCCCGTGGGTCCGGCGGAACACCCGGTCAGCGGACGAAGGTCACTTCGCCTTGCCCATGGTTTCGGTGATCGACGTGCTGGCTTCCTTGGACGCGGTGGCCACGTCGGTGCCGCGCAGCACCTTGGTCATCGCGTTCTTGATCGGGTTGGTCCCGGCCTCCACCGCGGCCCAGGCCGGGGTGACCGGCGTGACCTTGCCGCCGTTGGTCGCCGCCGCGGCCATGACCTTGGCCGCCTCGTTGTCGCCGTAGATCGTGTCGCCGAGGTTCGTGAGCGCCGGCACGACGCCGTTCGCGGCCAGCTCCTTCTGGTACTTGTCGCTGAGCATCAGCTTCAGCCAGTCGGTGGCCGCGTCGACGTTCTTGCTGCCCGCCGCCACGGCCAGGTTCGAGCCACCGAGGAACACCGGCGCCGGGCCGGTCGGGCCGGGGATCTCGAACGTGCCGATGTCGTCCTTGAGCTTCGGGTCGCCGCCGTCAGGGGCGGTCGCGGTGCCGATCTCCCAGGGCAGGCCGATGAACATCGCGACGTGGCCCTTGGCGAAGACCGTGGACTGCTGCGGGTTGGCCTCGTCCTGGTCGACCGGGGCCTTCGACATCGCCTTGTAGATCCGCGAGTAGTCCTCGAAGCCCTTCTGGGCCTCCGGGGAGTCCAGCGTGCCGGTCCACTTGCCGCCTTCGTCCTTGGCGACGTCGCCGCCGTTGGCCCACACCCAGCTCAGCAACGTGTACCAGGACTGGCCGGGCAGGTAGAGCGCCTGGAACTGCTTGTCGGCGGCGTTCGCGGCCTGCAGCTTCTTCCCGGCGGCGATGAACTCGTCGATGGTCTTCGGCGGGGCCGTGATGCCGGCCTTGGTGAACATGCTCTTGCGGTAGACCACGATGCGGTTCGCCGCGTAGAACGGCGTCGCGAACGTCTTGCCGTCCTTCTCACCGGTCGCGGCGAGGCCGTCGAGCCAGTTGCCGCCGTTCAGGTCGTTCTTGGCGCCGGAGAGGTCCGCGAGCGCGTTCGACTCGACGAACAGCGGGGCCTGGGTGTTGCCGAGCTCCACGATGTCCGGCGGGTTGTTGCCGGCCAGCGAGGTCTTGAGCTTGTCCTGGATACCGTCCCACTGCTGGACCTGGTAGTCGACGGTCCAGCCCGAGTGGTCCTTGGTGAAGTCCTTGTTGATCTCGTCGACCAGCGCGTCCGGCGCGGATCCGGTCATCAGCCAGACGGTGAGCTTCTTCGACCCGCCGTCACCGCTGCCACTGTCGTCGCTGCTGCTGCAGCCCGCTAACGCCAGGGACGCGGTGACCAGCGCCGCGATCCCCACGGTCAACGTTCGGCGAACGCCCACGTCGCCTCCTCACTTCGTTGTTCGGTACGGCGAGTGGTCCATACCGGTATAGCCCGGGAGATTGGCACAGCCCCTGGGGACCGTCAAGGAGTCAATTCGGTAACGCTGCGGTCAGTGACCGGCTGCGGTCAGCTGCTCGGCTGCGACCTGCAGGTTCGGTCGTCCGGCTCCGCCGACGAACACGCGCTGTCCTTCGGTCAGCACGTCCGGCCGGGGTAGCCCGAGCTCGACGAGGACGCTGTCCGGACGCGCGCCGCGCAGCGTTTCCCACGCGGCGCGCTGCCAGGTGTCGCGGGCCACGTCCCGGCCGACGACGACCAGCGGGACGCCACGCGCGGCGGCGAGCACGGCGTCGATCGCGTGCGGGTCGGCATCGCTCAGCCGGTGCACGGCCCGGGGCGCGGAGCCGCGCGCCTCCAGCGGCCCGGCCAGGTCCCAGTAGGCCTCGCCCACCGCGAGGTTCGGCGATCCGCGCAGCTCCACCACGACCGGCGGCGCGCTCAACGGGCCACGAAGCCCCTCGGACCGCACCGCGCGGCGGGCGGCCTCGAGCGACGGGCCGGTGTCGGAGTGCGGCGAGTGCCACGGCACCGGGTCCGCCGGCACCCCTCCACCCGCACGGATTCGTTGCCGTAGGGCCTCGACCCGGTCGGCGGCCTGTTCCAGCCTGGCCCGCGCCAGCGAGCCGTCGTCGACCGCGGCCACGATCGCGGCCCGGACGCGCCGGTACAGCCCTTCCCCGCCGACCGCGCCGAGGCAGAGCGCGTCCGCGCCCGCAGCGAGCGCGGCGACCGCACCGGCGGGTTCGCCGACGCTGTCCCTGATCGCGCCCATGTCGAGCGCGTCGGTGACCACGACCCCGTCGTAACCCAGCTCACCCCGGAGGACGTCGGTGAGCAGACGCCTGCTCATCGTCGCCGGCGCGGGGTCGAGTGCGTTCACCACGACGTGCGCGGTCATGATCGAGTCGACTCCGGCCTCGATCGCGGCCACGAACGGGGGCAGGTGGACGTCCCGCCACTCGCGCTCGCTCAGCGCCACCACCGGCAACCCGTGATGCGAGTCGGCGACCGTGTCGCCGTGCCCGGGGAAGTGTTTGGCGCAGGCCGCGACCCCCGTCGCCTGTAGTGCCCGGATCCAGGCCGCACCGTTCCGGCTGACCACCCCGGTGGAAGCCCCGAACGACCGCACCCCGATCACCGGGTTCTCCGGGGCCGAGTTCACGTCGACGTCCGGCGCGAGGTTCCAGCCGACGCCCGCCTCCCGCAACCCGGCGCCGATCCGGGCCGCCACGGCCGCGGTCAGCGCCGGATCGTCGACCGCGCCGAGCACGTAGTTCCCCGGCGTCGGGCTGCCGTTGCGGTAGTGCAGACGGGTGACGTCGCCGCCTTCCTCGTCCACCGCCAGCACGACGTCGGACTCGGCGTGCAGGAGCGTCGCCAGGCGGGCCGCATCGGTGTCGGCGAGCAGGTTCTGGCCGTAGAGGACCACTCCCCCGAGCCCGGGCGCGGCCCGGCGCAGCCAGTCCGGCGGGTCCGGCTCCTCGAACCCGGGCAGCAGCACCTTGTCGGCCAGAGATTCCAGACTCACGGCGTCCCTCCCGGTGGAGCGATGTCCAGCGAGGCCCGCAGCTGATAGCGGTCGGCCCGGTACGTCGACACGACGTACTCGACCGGCACCGCGCCGGCCCACGACCGGCGCTGCAGGCGCAGCACCGCGCTGCCGGGCGCCAGCGCGAGCAGGTCGGCGTCGCCGCGGTCGGCGATGCCGGCCTCGATCACCTGGTCGCCGCGGTCGAGCACGAGGCCGTACTCCTGCGCGAGCAACTGGTACAGCGAGCGGTCGGCGAGCGACTGGTCCAGCAGCCCCGGCACCAGCCGGGCCGGCAGGTGCGAGCGCTCCAACGCCATCGGCACCCCGTCCGCCGTCCGCAGTCTCTCGACGACGTACAGCGGCGCACCGGCCTCGACCCCCAGCTCGCGGGCGACCGCCGCCGGCGCGTCGATCGAACGTCGTCCCAGGTCACGGCCACCGGGGATCATCCCGCGGGCCTTCATGTCCTCGCTGAACGACGTCAGCTGCAGCGGCATGTCGATCTTCGGCCGGGCCACGAACGTGCCGCGCCCCTGGACGCGGTACAGCTTGCCCTCGCTCACCAGGTGTTCGATCGCCTGCCGGGCGGTCATCCGGGAGAGCCCGTAGCGCGCGGCCAGCTCGCGCTCCGAGGGCACCGGGGCGTCGACGGTGAGCTCCCGCTCGATCAGGTCGAGCAGGATCTCGCGCAGCTGGTAGTACTTCGGCACCGGGCTGCGCGCATCGATCACGCTGCCTCCGTCGAGCCCGGAAGGCAGATCTGCGGGTGTGTTCACGGCGCTCAGCATGGTCTCCGGTGTGGGGGGGTCGTGGTCCAGCCCGGACTAGACCACTTCGGTGAGCGCTCGTCAAGCATCGGGCTGAGACACTGGCGTGATGCCCTCAGAGCTCCCCGGCTTGATCGCCCGCTACGCCGAGCGGCTGCACGCCACGCTCGGCGACGCCCACCACGTCGCCTCTCCGCTCGGTGCCTGGCTGGTGCTGGCCCTGGCCGCGAGCGCGCGCCCGGGGGCGGGCGTCGAGGAGGCCCTGGGGTGCTCGGCCGCCGACGCGCGCGGGCACGCGTCCGCCTTGCTGGAGCGGCCCCACCGGGCGGTCGGCGCCGCCGCGGCGGTCTGGACCCGCGCCGATCGGCGGACCCCCGCGTTGCAGGCGTGGGAGGACGGTCTGAGCGCGGCCGTCGAACGCGGCCCGGTCCCGTCCCAGGAGGACGCGGACGCCTGGGCCGCCGACCGGACGCACGGGCTGATCGAGAAGTTCCCGCTGGCCGTCCACCCACGGACGCTGCTCGTGCTGGCGTCGGCACTGGCCACGGACGTGAACTGGGCCGAGCCGTTCGCGGCGGTCCCGGCCGCGGAGCTGGGCCCCACCCGGTGGCCGCTGGAAACCGTGCTGCGGTCGGGGCGGACCCACCGGGCCCGCCTCAGCACCGACGCCGAGGCCGGAGACCTCGCGGTGCACGTCGCCCGGAGCGGTGACGAGGACACGCTCACGGTCGTCTCGGTCATCGGAGCACCGGACGTGGCGCCGGCGACCGTGCTCGGCGCGGCCCACCGGGCGGCGATCGAGGAGGTCAGGGGCCGGCCCGCCGCCCGCTCGCTCTACGACCTGCCGCTCGGCGACGGCCACGCCTGGACGCTGACCGAGGAACCGGTCCGCACGACGTCCCGGGGCGGGCGCGAGGAGCGCTGCGAAGCGATCCTCCCGGCCTGGGAGGCGACCAGCAGGCACGACCTGATGGCCGACCCCCGCACCGGTTTCCGGGACGCGGCCGAGGCACTCGTCCCGCTGCTGCCGCCGGAGCCGGCGGGCTCCGAGGCCGAGGCGGTGCAGAGCGCGCTCGCGAAATACTCGAGGACCGGGTTCGCGGCGGCGGCGGTCACCGCGCTGGGTCTGCGGGCCACCGCGCTGATCGAACCGCGCGACGGCGTGCGCCGCATCGCGACGCTGCGGTTCGGCCGCCCGTACGCGGTCGTGGCGGTCGCGGAGCAGTCCGGCGGCCCGTGGAGCGGCGTCCCGGTGTTCTCCGCCTGGGTCGCCGCCCCGTCCGACGCGGGTTAGCCGATCCAGACCGTCTTGACGTTGCAGAATTCGCGGATGCCCTGGGACGACAGCTCGCGCCCGTACCCGGACGTCTTGATGCCGCCGAACGGCAGCTCCGGGTACGAGGTGACCATCCCGTTGACGAATACCGCACCGGCCTCGAGGTCGGTGACGAACCGCTCCTGCTCGGACGGGTCGGTCGTCCAGGCGTTGGAGCCGAGGCCGAAGTCGGTGCCGTTCGCGACCTCGATCGCCTCCTCGTAGGACGCCACCCGGTACAGCCCCGCGACCGGCCCGAACACCTCCTCGGAGTACATCCGCATGTCTGCGGTGAGATCACTGACGACGGTGGCGGATACCACCAGCCGGGCCGGGCCGGAGCCCGGCCGCCACAGAGCACGGTCGCGCCGTGCGCGACCGCGTCCTCGACCAGTTCTTCCACGTCCGTGCGCCCCTGCTCGGTCGCGAGCGGGCCGACGTCGGTCTTCTCGTCCATCGGGTCGCCGACGGTGAGCGCGGCCATCCGCTCGACGAACGCGGACGCGAACGCGTCGTAGACGTCGGTGTGGACGATGAACCGCTTGGCGGCGATGCACGACTGGCCGTTGTTCTGGCACCGGGCCGTCACCGCGACCTCCGCCGCGCGCGCGATGTCGGCCGAGGGCATGACGACGAACGGGTCGCTGCCACCGAGCTCCAGCACGGTCTTCTTCAGCTCCCGGCCGGCGATCGCGGCGATCGCCTTGCCGGCGCCCTCGCTGCCGGTGAGCGTGGCCGCGACCACCCGCTCGTCCGACAGCACGGCCTCGACCTGGGCCGATCCGATCAGCAGGGTCTGGAACGCCCCGTCACCGAACCCGGCCCGGCGGAACAGGTCCTCCATGAACAGCGCGGTCTGCGGCACGTTCGACGCGTGCTTGAGCAGCCCCACGTTGCCGGCCATCAGCGCCGGTGCGGCGAACCGCATCGCCTGCCAGAGCGGGAAGTTCCAGGGCATGACCGCGAGCACCGGGCCCAGCGGCTGGTAACGCACGTAGGCCTGGCGGGCCTTGACCAGCGCGGGGTCGACCGGCTCGTCGGCGAGGAAGTGCTCGGCGTGCTTGGCGTAGAAGCGGCACGCGGTCGCACATTTCGCGACCTCGGCCTTCGCGGCGACCAGCGTCTTGCCCATCTCGACGGTCATCGTGCGGGCGATGTCGTCGCGCTCGGCGTCCAGGATGTCGGCGGCGGCCCGTAGCCAGGCCGCGCGCTGGGCGAACGTCGTGGAGCGCATCCGGGTGAAGGCCTCGGCGGCTCGCGCCAGGCTGCTCTCGATGTCCGCGCCGGTCAGCGGTTCGAAGGTCTTCAGTACCCGGCCGTCGGTCGGGTCGATCGTCGCGATCGCCACGATGCGCCTCCTTCTGGGTGAGCTGCCTTCGACGTACCCAGCCCGACCCGCCGTGAACGGTCCTCGGGTTTGTTCTAAATCGGTACTAACGTCACTTTTAGGTACAAAAGTGACTCGGAGAGTGCCGTGCGTCTACGTCTCGCGATTTGTCTCCTGGTTTCCGTGCTGGCCGGCGGATTTCTGCTGACCCCGGTGTCGGCGCGCGCCGACGGCTGTGTCGACGAGGCCACCGGCTTCGACTGCGACTTCGCCGTCCGGCTGGCCCGCGTACAGAAGTACCTGGACGGCCGGCCCGGTTACACCGGGGTGGCGGTCTCGGACGGGTGGCGTGACCGGGTCTGGCGCAACGACGACGCCGACCGTCCGATCTTCGCGGCGTCCACCGCCAAGCTGGCGATCGCGCTCGACATCCTGATGCGCAGGCACCGCGGTGAGGTGAGTCTGTCCACCGACGACTGGCGCTGGTTGTACGCGGCGCTGGTGAGCAGCGACAACGGGGCCGCGAACCAGCTCTGGGCCCGGTACGGCGGCGCGTCGATGGTGGCGCACTGGAAGGACTACGGCATGACCGAGACCGGGTTCGTGCCCAGCCTCGAGCGGCACTGGGGCTCGATGAAGACGACCGCGGCCGATCTGCGACGGCTGGTCCGGTACGTGGTGCGGGAGACGCCGAGCGAGGTGCGCCGCTACCTGCTGGCGCGGATGCGCGGGGTGGCGGGCAACCAGCAGTGGGGCGTGTGGGCGGCCGGGTCCGGATGGGTACGCGGGAACAAGAACGGCTGGTACCGGTACCGGGCCGGGTGGGTGCTCAACTCGGCCGGCTTCGTCGGTGCCCACCAGCGCTATCTGCTGGCCGTCATGGCCGACCAGCGCTCGGGGGGCACCTACGCGTCCGGCGTCGAGACCACCTCGCAAGTGGCCCGGATCCTGTTCGCCTAACCCGGCAGCGTGAACCAGAAGAGGCTTCCACCGCCGGGATGCTCGTCGACGCCGATCATCCCGCCGTGGCGTTCGATCGCCCGGCGGCAGATCGCCAGGCCCAGCCCGCTGCCGGAGTAGCCGCCGCTGCCTTGGCCGCGATGGAAGGCGTCGAACACCCCGGCGCGCTCGTCCGGCGGTATACCGATGCCCCGGTCGGCGACTTCGATCGACCACCCGGACTCGATCCACCGCCCGGTCACCGACACCCGCGGCGGCTGGCCCGGCGCGGTGTACTTCAGCGCGTTGCCGATCAGGTTGTCGAGCACCTGCCGGATCATGTTCGGATCGCCGGAGACCACGGGTAGCTCCCCCACCACGACCCGCCGCGGATCGGCCTCCAGCCGGTCGGTCCGCTCCGCGACCACGTCCGCCACCAGCCGGCCGAGGTCGACCTCGGCCCGCCGGAGCTCCACCTGGTCCGCGGTCGCGTACCCGAGCAGGTCGGTCAGCATCCGGTCGGTGCGGGCCACCGCCGACCGCGCGCGGTCGAGGAACTCCGCGCTCTGCGGGTCGAACCGCACGTCGGTGTCTTCCGCCAGCACCTCCAGGTAGGCGGACGCCGCGGTCAGCGGCGTCCGCAGGTCGTGCGCCGCCACCCCCGCGAAGCCGGCCAGCTCTTTCTCGCGCCTGCGCAGCGCTCGTTCGACGTCTTCGCGCCGGGCGACGTCGGCGCGCAGAGCGGCGGTGGCCCGGTCGACGTCGGCGAAGGCCCGGGCCCGCGAGTAGCTGAGCGTCCCGACCAGGCCGGCCAGCAGAAGGGCGATCAGCGTGCCGGCGACGAGGACGACGGTGTCGAGCGTGCCGTCCGGATGGACGAACCCGTCGACCGGCGAGACCGTGAGCAGCCAGGTGCGGCCGGCCACGTCGACCCGGCGGTTCTGCACCTCGAGCGGCGGTGCCGACTCGGCGAAGTTCGCGCGGACGTTCCGGGGCCAGCTCGCGACCCGCCGCGGCGTGCCGTCACCGGCATCGCGCAGTTCCACCTGGACCTGGCCCGCCGCCGCGCGCTGCAACGTCCGCTGCAGGAAGTCCTGACCGCGCATGCCCAGCAGCAACCAGCCGCGGAGTTCGCCGGTGCCGGCGTTGCCGAGCAGCCGGACCGGCGCGGCGACCACGAACGAGAGCTGGCGCCGGTTCGCCGGCACGTTCTCGACGTCCCTGCGGAGCACGAAGGTCGCGCTCGCGGTGGGTCTGCCCCGCTGCAGCGCCAGATCCATCGCCTGCCGGGCGGCCGGAATCGCTCCGGCGTCCCGCCCGACGCGGGCCGGCGCCCCGTCGAGCGTCCGGTTGAGCACGACGTACCGGTGCGGCAGCGACAGCACACTCGGTGCGGCGCCCGGGGCCAGCGGATCGGCGTGACCCGTGTTCGCCTGCGGGGCCGACCAGATCTGGCCGAGGTCGGGAAGCTCGGCGGTTCCGGCCGGCATGACCAGCGACACCGCGGACGCCCCGTAGAGGCGCTTCGCCGACAGACCGGACACGATCGCGGCGAAGTCGCTCGGCGAGAGCGCCGCCTGCGCGCCGATCGCCGCGGAGAGGTCGGTCATCGTGTCCACGTACCGATTTGCCTCGGCGCTCACCGCCGCCTCGACCGCGAGGGCCTGCCGGTCGAGCAGGGCCTCCGCGCGTCGCTGCTCGGACTGATGGAGCATCCCGGTGACGAGCAGCGTCGTACTGACCCCGAGCACCGCGACGATGACCGGCAGCGAGGCCCAGTGCGGCAGCCGGGCGTGTTTCCCCACGACGGCCGGATAAACGGACATAAACGAAGAATAGCCGCGGTCAGGTGCGGTTCCTCAGAACAGCGTGGCGGGGACGGCTCCTTCCAGTGCCAGCAGGCGGCGCTTCATCTCCAGGCCTCCGCCGAAACCGTGGAGCGAGCCGTCGGCCGCCAGCACCCGGTGGCACGGCACCAGCAGCGGGACGGGATTCGTCGCCATCGCCCGGCCCACGGCGCGCGCCGCCCCGTCGGGCCCCTCGACGTCCGCGTCGCTCACCAGGCGCGCGAGGCCGCCGTAGCTGATCGTCTCGCCGTAACCGACGTTCGCGGCCAGCGCCGCCCGCACCTCCCGGGCGTACCCGCTGCTCAGCCGCCAGTCGATCGGCACGGTGAAGCGCTGCCGGGCCTCGTCGAAGTACTCGCCGAGCTCGGCCCGCACCCGCTCGACCGGCCCGGGCAGCGCACCGGGCACCAGCCCGCGCATCGTGCGGGCGGCGTGCTCGGCGCCCTCGAGCCCGCCGAGCCCGACCGCTAGCACACCCCGGGCGGTGACCACGACACCGAGCGGCCCGATCGGCGTCGGTACCTCCACGCTCGCGCAGGTCTCGACGTCGGGTCGAGGTTTGTCCGTCACGCTCCGCACTGTAACCACGACCACCGACAGAACCCGGTCTCTCCCGACGATCGCGCTGGCCACCGGCCGGGCGAGCTACTGTGTTCGGACACGGATCGGGGGGCCCGTAGACGATGAGCCGGAGGACCAGAATGAGTGCGCGGGTAGAGCAGCGAGCCCTCCCCGGGATCGGCGTCTGCCAGGACGTGGTGACGCGCAAGGGCCGCCGGATCGGCGTACTCACCCACCGCGACGGCCACCGCGAACTGGTCATCTACGACGTCGACGATCCGGACGCCGCGAGTGACACGATCCCCCTGAGCGGCGACGAAGCGAATGCGCTGGCGGAGCTCCTGGGGGCTCCGCAGCTGGTCCGGCACCTCGCCGAGTTGCAGCAACAGGTCGTCGGCGTCCTCACCGAACAGCTACCGATCCTGGAGGGGTCGAGGTTCGCCGGGCGGGCGCTGGGCGACACGCAGGCCCGAACCCGGACCGGTGCGTCGATCGTCGCGGTACTGCGGCAGGGTGAGGTCGTCGCCTCGCCCGGCCCGTCGTTCGTGTTCGCTCCTGGCGACATGATGGTCGTGGTCGGCACCCGCGAGGGCGTCGACGGGGTCGCCGCCATTCTGCGCGGCGACGTCTGAGCAGGCCCGGAGCCATCTCCGGGCCCGTTGTTCCGGGGCGGTCGTCCGCCACCGGCGGATGAGTCCTGGCCGGGCAGCGCGGCCCCGGTGACGAATAGTGCACGAGAGGGAGGCCGGTGCATTCCTCCGCGACGCTGTTGATCGAGGTCGGCGGAATCCTGCTGGCCCTGGCCCTGCTGGGCCGGGCCGGCCGCCGGATCGGGCTCAGCCCGATCCCGCTCTACCTGCTCGCCGGGCTGGCGTTCGGCCACGGTGGCCTGGTACCGCTGTCGGCCAGCGAGGGGTTCATCGAGATCGGCGCCGAGATCGGCGTGATCCTGCTGCTGGTCACGCTGGGCCTGGAGTACTCCGCGGACGAGCTCGTGACGAACGTCCGGGCGGCAGCGCCCGCCGGCGTCGTGGACGCGCTGCTCAACGCGGTGCCGGGTGCGATCCTGGCACTGGTGCTCGGCTGGGGGCCGGTCGGTGCGGTCGCCCTCGCCGGGGTGACCTGGGTGTCGTCGTCCGGCGTCATCGCCAAAACGCTCGCCGACCTGGGCCGGCTCGGTAACCGCGAGACGCCGACCGTGCTGAGCGTCCTCGTCATCGAGGACCTCGCGATGGCGCTCTACCTGCCGATCCTCACCGCGCTGCTGGCCGGGCTGGGGTTCGCGAAGGGCTCGGTGGTGCTCGGCATCGCGCTGGGCACGGTCGCGATCGTGCTCGTGATCGCGCTGCGGTTCGGCAACTGGATCACCAAGCTCGTCTCGGCCGACGACGCCGAGGCGCTGCTGCTCGGCGTCCTGGGGCTGACCCTGCTGGTCGCGGGCATCGCGTCCGAGCTGCAGGTCTCCGCCGCGGTCGGAGCGTTCCTGGTCGGCATCGCGCTCTCCGGTGAGGTCGCCCACTCGGCGACCGCGCTGCTCAGCCCGCTGCGCGACCTGTTCGCCGCGGTGTTCTTCGTGTTCTTCGGTCTGTCGACCGCTCCGGAGACGATCCCACCGGTACTGCTGCCAGCGCTCGCGCTCGCGGTCGTCACGATGGGGACGAAAGTCCTCACCGGGATGTACGCGGCCCGCCGGGCCGGAATCGGGGCCAAGGGCCGGTTCCGGGCCGGGCTGGCGCTGATGCCGCGCGGGGAGTTCTCGATCGTCATCGCGGGGCTGGCCGTCGCCGCCGGGGTCGACGCGCAGCTCGGTGCGCTCGCCACCGCCTACGTGCTGATCACGGTCGTCACCGGGCCACTGCTCGCCCGGCTGTCCGACCTCGACCGCTCGAAGCGGCCCAAGCGCCCCACCACCGGAATCTTCGCCAAGCGCGGCGACGCCGCGTCGGCCGCGCCGGGCGCGGCGGGCCCCGGAACCGCGGCCGCGTCGACGGCCGCCACCGAGGCCCTCTGAACCCGGCCCGGGCGCGCGTCGCGGGGAATGAACCCGACTAAACGGCTCCTACCGGCAAGAATCGGCGGCATGAAGTGGACCGCACCGCCGGGGTCGGTGCCGGCCTCGGTCGTCGCCGTGCTGGGAATCGGACTGTCGCTGCTCGCCGGGGCCGGCCTCCGGGCCGTCGAGCGGCACGGTCTCGATCGCGCCGTCGACGCCAGGACCGCCGCCGCGACCGCGGCGGTCACGAACGAGATCCGCCGCTACGGCGACGCCGCCCGCCAGGTCGCCGCCGCGCTGGGCGCTCTGGGCACGCTCGACACCGCCGGGTTCCGATCGGTGACCACGCCGCTCGCCGCCGACCACCTGGCCGGCGTCACCGGCGTCAGCGTGATCCTCCCGGCCGGCGACGGTTACCGGCAGCTGCTGACCCGCCCGCTGGACGGCTCGCTCCCCACCCCGGCCGGTACCGCCGCCGACGGGGCGACGACCTGGCCGCCCGCGATCACCGAGGCGCTCGCCACCGCCCGCACCACCGGCAGCCTGACCGTGTCGGCCCCGTACACCCCGATCGGCGGCGGCCCGGTCGCGATCGCGGTCCTCGCGCCCGTTCCCGGCCGCCCGGGAGCGGTGGTCCGCCTCGGCTTCGTCGGCCCGCTGTTCCTGGCCGCCGCGCTCCGCGACGACGTCCCGAGCGGTTCGGCGACGACGCTCACCGCGACCGGCCCGCGGACGCCGATCGGCACCGTCGGTGCCACCGAGACCACCACCGTCGACCGGACGACGCTGCTCGCGGTCGGGGACCAGACGTGGGAGCTCCGCACGACGACGAGCACCGCGGCGGCCGGGCTGCTCGGCGTCGATGTGCATCTGGACGAGATCGTGGCCGCCACCGGCGCCGGAGCGGGCATTCTGCTCGCGGTACTCGTGTTCGTGCTGGCCGGAGCGCGGGCCAGGGCCCGCGCCGGCGCCGAGGCCGCCGAGGCCGAGTTGCGCGCCGTCGAGACCGCGTCCCGGCAGCAGGCCGCGCTCCTGCACGCGGTGCTGGCCGGCCTGGAGGACGGTGTCGCGGTCGCCGACCAGGACGGCACGCTGGCGCTGCTCAACCCACCCGCGCAGGCCACGCTCGCGACCCCCGATCCGGACGGCGCCCCCGACCACGGGATCTACCGGGCCGACGGCGTGACGCCGTACCCGCCCGGCACGCTCCCGCTCCGGCGTGCGCTCGACGGGACCGCGTGCACCGACGAGATCGTGGTCCGCAGCGCCGCCCGCCCGGGCGGCGTCCGCCTGAAAGTGACGGCTCAGCCGATCGAGCTGGGGACCGGCAGGCCGGGCGCGCTGGCGATCTCGCGGGACGTGACCGCGCTGCGGGCGTGCGAGGCGGACCTGGCCGCGTTCGCCCACGTGACGGCGGAGCACGTGAAAACGCCGCTGGCGGACGTCTCGGCCCACCTCGCCCACGCCGAGGACTCCCTGGGAGAGGTCCGGGTCCTGGGGCGGCAGCCCCGGGCGGTCGCGTCCGCGGCCGGCCACCTCGGGCGGGCACGGACCGGCGCCGAGCGGACGCGGCAGCTGGTCGACGACCTGCTGACGTACACCGCCACCCGCAACACCGCGCTCCGGGTCGGTGACGTGGACCTGACCACGGTCGTCACCGACGTCCTGGGCCTGCTCGTGCGTACGCAGGACGCCCACCGCCCGACGCCGAACGTCGTGATCCGGCCGCTCCCGGCCGTGCGGGCCGACGGGCGGCTGATCCGCCGCCTGGTCGGCAACCTGTTGAGCAACGCGCTCACGTACACGCCGCCCGACGAACCGGCCCGGATCGCGGTCCGGGCCCATCCGGTCGAAGGCGGGCCCGGCTGGATCCGGGTCGAGATCGCCGATCACGGGATCGGGTTCCCGCCCGGCCACCACGCCGCCCTGTTCTCCTGGCCGCCCGGCGCGACGCGGCCGACCGCCGGGATGGGACTGGCGATCTGCCGCCGCGTCGTCGAGCGGCACGGCGGCTCGATCGGTGCCGCCGACAACCCCGGTGGCGGCACCGTCGTCTGGTTCACGCTGCCCGCGGGCTCACCGGCCTCCGAAACGACCGAACCGGAGCTGGTCGGCGCTCAGCGGTCGTAGAGCAGGTCCTCGAACGGGATCGGGTTCGCGAACGGGTCGGCGGGCGCCGGTGCGGAGCGGTGGGCCAGCAGATCGGCGAGTTCCTCGCCGGCCTGCCGGATCCGGCTGCTCAGCGCGTCCGAACCGCCCTCCGTGCCCCCGCCGGAACCCCAGTCGGACGACGCGGCGAACACCGCCGTCGGGACCGTCAGCGCGTGCAGATAGCCGAACAGCGGCCGGATCGCGTGCTCGATCGCCAGCGAATGCCTGGCCGTGCCGCCGGTCGCCCCGAGGAGCACCGGCTTGTTGCGCAGCGCGTCCTCGTCGAGGACGTCGAAGAACGACTTGAACAGACCGTTGTACGACGCCCGGTAGACCGGGGTGACCGCGATCAGCGCGTCGGCCGCGGCGACCCGGTCGAGCACGGCCCGCAGGGCCGCGCTCGGGAACCCGGTCAGCAGGTTGTTCGTGACGTCGTGCGCGAGGTCGCGCAGCTCGACGACGTCGATCTCGACCCCGGGCAGAGCCCTCTCCACGGCGGCCGCGAGCTGGTCGGCGAGCAGCCGGGTGGAACTCGGCTGACTCAATCCGGCGCTGACGACGGCGATCCTGGTCATACGAGCGCGGCCTCCTTCGCCGCCTTCGCGGCCTTGAGCGACTCGTGCGTGGGGGCGTCCGGGACGTCGGCCGGACGCTTCGCGTCGAGCTCCTTGCGCAGCACCGGGACGACCTCCTCGCCGAGCAGGTCGAGCTGCTCGAGCACGGTCTTCAGCGGCAGGCCGGCGTGGTCGGCCAGGAACAGCTGGCGCTGGTAGTCGCCGAAGTGCTCGCGGAACGTGAGCGTCCGATCGATGATCTCCTGCGGGCTACCCACGGTGAGCGGGGTCTCCGACGTGAACTCCTCCAGCGACGGTCCGTGTCCGTAGACCGGCGCGTTGTCGAAGTACGGACGGAACTCCTTCACCGCGTCCTGCGAGTTCTTCCGGATGAACACCTGCCCGCCGAGGCCGACGATCGCCTGCTCGGGCGTGCCGTGGCCGTAGTGCGCGAACCGCTCGCGGTAGAAGCTGATCAGCTGCTGGAAGTGCTCGGTGGGCCAGAAGATGTGGTTGGCGAAAAAACCGTCGCCGTAGTACGCGGCCTGCTCGGCGATCTCCGGGCTGCGGATCGAGCCGTGCCAGACGAACGGCGGCACGTCGTCGAGCGGACGCGGCGTCGAGGTGAAGCCCTGCAGGGGCGTACGGAACTTGCCCTGCCAGTCGACGACCTCCTCGCGCCAGAGCCGGCGCAGCAGGTGGTAGTTCTCGATCGCCAGCGGGATGCCCTGGCGGATGTCCTGGCCGAACCACGGGTAGACCGGCCCGGTGTTGCCACGGCCCATCATCAGGTCGACGCGGCCGTCGGCCAGGTGCTGGAGCATCGCGAAGTCCTCGGCGATCTTCACCGGGTCGTTCGTGGTGATCAGCGTCGTGGACGTCGACAGGATGATCCGGTCGGTCTGCGCGGCGAGGTAGCCGAGCATGGTGGTGGGCGACGAGGGCACGAACGGCGGGTTGTGGTGCTCGCCGGTCGCGAAGACGTCGAGCCCGACCTCCTCGGCCTTCTTGGCGATCGTCACCATCGCCTTGATGCGCTCGTGCTCGGTCGGGGTCCGGCCGGTGGTCGGGTCCTCGGTGACGTCACCGACGGTGAAGATGCCGAACTGCATCGGACTCTCCTTCTCGAGTAGATGACACATCAACTATATCGGGGACGGCGATATTCCGCGGTGACCGGCCTCACCCGCCGGGACCACTCAGCGCAACGGAGCAGTTGCGGGTACAGTGAGTGGTGGGTGGCCGTTCATCCCGACCGGGTGTCATCCAAGCCGGGTGCCACCGTCGGCAACCCGCCGCCCGAGGCTCTTGGAGAGCCTCGCCCCTGTGAGACGGCGCGCTGGCCGTCCTCGAGAAGCCGGAAGGCTCCCTTGGCTCGCGAGCCGCTCCGCGGCCCGCCCAGCGCACCGATGCGTCGATCAGAAGGGACGTTATGCCCTCATCCTCGTCTGCTCCTGCAGCTCCTGCGATGTTGTTCCTCGCCCCGCCGGGCGATCCGTCCGCCGAGGACGACGCCTACTCGGAAGCCCCGCCCGCTCAGCGCCGGCGCAGCCCCGCGCCCGGCCGGCCGAACGGCCGCGACAACGATCAGCGCCGTCGTGGTTCCGGTCCCGCTTCCGGCGGACGCTCCGGAGCGAACCAGGCGACCACCTCACCCGGTTCGGTCAGAATGACCCGCGGTGCACGCCGCGCCGCCACCGACTTCGGTATTTCCGACGCCGACGTGGCGAACGTTCTCGCGTCGCCGGCCCGGGTCTCCCCCGAACAGGACAATCCCGACCGGACGCGATTCTCCGGTGACGGGCTGACCGTGGTGACCGGCGCCGACGGCACCGTGCTGCACGTCTCGCGCCGTCGTGGTTCCTCGGGAAGCGGCTCCTAAGGCAGCACTACCTCGATCTCGTCGCTGAGGGTGGCGCCGCCTTGCAGGTCGAGCTTGTCGCCACTCCAGAAACTGCCCGGGTCGTACGAGTCGGACGCTCGTGACGCCGGGAGCAGCCCCATGGCCTGATAGGTCAGTGCAACGACCTCGGCGCAGTACGCGGATTCGAGCGGGTTGTCGGGACGCGCGGCCTTGTCCGGTTCCGGGAGGCCGATCGCATCGCGTCCCACTGCGCGCAGGCGGTTGATGCGCTGCTTGCTGCGCCCACGAGCCCAGCGTCCGGCCAGGCCGGCCGTCGACGGGAACGGCGTGCCGTCGAGGCGCGCCACGGTGCGGAGCACCGCGTCCTCCACGTCGCGCGTGACGTCCGCGTCGAGCTGGCGCAGCCAGGCGCGCTGGCCGTACCGGTTGCCCCAGACGCTGACCGCGTCGGCCAGCACGTGCAGCTGGACGCCACGCACGTGGGCGCCGGCCCAGACGTCGGTGAGGGAACGGCCGAGTTCGGCGTGCCACATCAGCGGCGGCATGTCGTCGATCGTGACCGCCATGCCGACGTGGTTGACCGGGCTGTTGGTCAGCGTCTGGATCGCCCGGTCGGCAGCGGTGCGGCCGCGGAAGAGCCAGAGATCTCCGGTGCGCGTGAGTTCGACCGCTTCGGTCAATGTCATCCGGGTGCCGACCATGCCGCTAGCCTAGGCAAGCGCCCGGCCCACGGGTGCAGCGAGTGTGCCTGGCGGTGGCCGGTGTGTCGGAGGACGGGGCCTAGGGATGCGGTGGTGGAAGGTTGTCGGGCTGGCCGGGCTGGCCGGGGTCGCGGCGACCGGTGCGGTGGTCGCTCGGGCCGAGCGCCGGCGGCGGGCGTACACGCCGGATGAGATCCGGTCCCGTCTGCACGAACGCATCGACGAAGCGGTGGCGGAAGGCGCGCCCGAGTCGTCGTCCGATCGCGCCTAGGCGGTTCGGTGGCGGCGGTGATCGGGGCCGAGGGACGAGTGTGCCGGTATCCGGGGTGTGAGCACCCGGCGGCACCGGCGTCCGGCCCGGGGCGTGCGCCGGAGTACTGCACCGAGCCCGGCCACAACCGGGCCGCCGCGTTCGCCGAACGCCGCCGCCGGGCCCTGGCCGTCGCCGACGACGGCTCGAGCGCGGTGGATCCGGGTGGGATGCCCCGGCCGGGCGCGACGACGGGGGCCGGCGGCGTAGGGGCCGGTTCGATGCCGGTCACGGCGGCGGGGGCCCGGATGGAGCGGGCGGTCGAGCGGTTCTCGGCCGCGGCCGCGGAGCTCCGGGAACTCGGCGAGCGGGTGCTGTCCGATCTGGCCGTAGGGCGGGATCCGGCGGCGGTCGCCACCGAGGTGACCGCGGTGCGCGCAGCGGCAGACGCGGCCGTGTCGGCCGCCGAGGCCCGGGCGCTCCAGATCGAACACACCGCGAGCGAGGCCCGGGAGGCCTACCGGCGTGCCGAGTCGGCCCGCGAGGCCGCGGTGGCGCGGGCGGACTCCGCCGAGGCCGAGCTCTCGTCGGTGAGCCGGGCCCGCGACGAGGCCGCCCGCGAACGGGACGCCGCCGACGAGCGGGCCGCCGGCGCGGTGGCTTCGGAAGGTACTCACCGGGCCCGGGCCGAGGCCGCGGAACGCGAGGCCGCTACTCAGCGCGCCGCCGCCGCGGACGCCGAGCGCCGGGTGACGCTGGCCGAGGAACGCACCGGCCACGCCGAGCAGGCGCTTGCCCTGCTCCGGGACCAGTACGACCGCCTCCGCACCGATCTGGACGCCGCGACGTCCCGCGCCGAGCTAGCGGCCACCCGGGCCGAGGCCGCCGCCACGGCCCAGCGCCGGTCCGACCGTCGAGCCGACCGCGCCGAGGCCGCCCAGGCCACCGCCGAGCACGCCCGGGCCACCGCCGAAGCCGCCCAAGCCACCGCCGAGCGCGGCCGCGCGACCGCGGACGAGGCAGCCGCTGCCGCCGAGCAGCGGCGGATCGCCGCCGAGGAGGCCCGGGCCACCGCGGAGGAACACCGCGCGGCGGCGGAAGTGGCGGCCACCACCGCCGAGCAGCGGCGGGACGCCGCCGAGGAGGCCCAAGCCACCGCCGAGCGCGGCCGCGCGACCGCGGACGAGGCAGCCGCTGCCGCCGAGCAGCGGCGGATCGCCGCCGAGGAGGCCCGGGACACCGCGGAGGAACACCGCGCGGCGGCGGAGACGTCGGTGGCGGCGGCCCGGGCGGAGCTGGCTTCGGTGACCGCCGAGCGGGATGCCGCGCGGGCACAGGTCGCGGCGGCCGCCGAACACGCCGAGCAGCGGCTGGCCGATCTGCGGGCCTCCTACGCCGAGCGCCTCGCCGAATACCGCGCCGAGCGCGACGCCGCCCTCGCCGCCCGCCGCTAGCCTCACGAAGCCGACACGCGGCCCCAGCCGACACGCGGCCCCAGCCGACACGCGGCCCCAGCCGACACGCGGCCCCAGCCGACACGCGGCCCCGGCCGACCGGCCAAACCGTCGCGCCCGCGGGCGCGACGCGCTACTCGGCGTGCAGCGCCTGTACGGCTTCGAGCGTGTCGGCCTCGTCGGGACGCTTGTCGGTGCGGTAGCCCTTGACCCGCGCGAAGCGCAGCGTCACGCCGCCGGGGTACCGCGTGCTGCGCTGGACGCCGTCGAACGCGATCTCGACCACGAGTTCGGGCCGCACGTACACCGTGTACGCGTCCCGGGTCACAGCCAGCTCGAGCAGGCGCTCGGTCTGCCAGGTCAGCATCGCGTCGGTCATGCCCTTGAACGTCTTCCCGAGCATCACGAACCCACCCGCCTCCCCCACGACCCCGGACGCGTCCCGGGCCCCGAGGTGCAAATTCGAGAGCCACCCGCGCCGCCGCCCGTGCCCCCACTCCGCCGCCAGCACGACCAGATCGAGCGTGTGCCGCGGCTTCACCTTCCACCAGCCCCCACCCCGGCGCCCGGCCGCATACGGACTGGCCAGCGACTTCACGACGACCCCTTCGTGCCCCCGGCCCAGGGTGCCGGCCAGGAACTCGGCCGCTTCCCCGGCGTCCCCCACCGGGTCGTCGACCACGACGCGACGGACGACGCTCCCGGCCGGAGCCACCTCCGACAGGGCGGCGAAGCGCTCGGACGCGGGACGGTCGAGCAGGTCGGCCCCGTCGAGGTGCAGGGCATCGAAGAGCACCGCCGACAGCGGGAGCTCGCCGCGGGCCTTCTGCACGTCGGCCCGGCTCCCGATCCGGGACGCGGTGACCTGGAACGGCTGCGGCCGCCCGTCCGGACGCAGCGCGATCGCCTCGCCGTCGAGCACCGCGGTCCGCGCCGGCAGCGCGAGCGCGGCCTCGACCACCTCCGGGACCCGGGCCGTGATGTCGTCCAGGCTGCGGGTGACGACCAGCACGTCGGATCCGTCGCGGTGCACCTGGACCCGCGCCCCGTCGAGCTTCTCCTCCACCGCCGCCGCACCCGAGCGCCCCAGTGCGTCGGCCAGGTCTTCGGCCGGCTGGGCCAGCATCGGCGCCAGCGGGCGACCGACCTCCAGCCGGAAAGCGGCCAGCCCGGCCTCCCCGTCGCGCAGCGCGGTCTCGGCCACCACCCGCAGGTCGCCCCGCAGCAGCACCGCGCGCCGCAGCGCGGTCAGCGGCAGCCCGGTCGCGGTCGCGACCGCGTCGGCCATCACGCCGGCGAGCGCCCCCTGCCGCAGCTCCCCCACCAGCAGGGCACGGAGGAACACCTGTTCTTCGGAGGTCGCCCGGCCGAACAACCCCGCCAGCGCGTCGCGCCGGGCGGCGACCGACCCGGGGCCGGCCAACCCGCCGATCGACGCGAAGATCGCGTCGGTCTCGAGCACGCTCAGCGTCGGCTCCGCAGCCGCGTCCGGCGGCAGATCGCGCAACGACGCCCAACCGACGCCGATCTGACGCTGGCGCAACTCGCCGCAGAGCCAGGCGACGGCGGGCACCACCTCGTCGAACGACAACTGCCGCAGACAGGTGGCCAGGCGCTCGACCTTGGCCTTCCGGCCGCTGACCGCGGCCACGTCGCGACCGGTGGCGGCGATATCGGCGAGAAGCATGCCCCGATTCTGACCCGACCGACCGACAGTTCGCGGAACCCGGAGGCTGGTCAATTCGTTACTGCGTGATTTATCGGCAACTTCGTTGGGTAGGGCAACTCCCACTACCTGGGGAGGTGGACAATGGCGTCGACTGAAGCAGACGCATCACAGTCGCAAAAATCGTTCCGAAGCCTGGTGCCGGCCCGGATGGACCGCCTGCCGTGGTCGCGCTTCCACTGGCTCGTCGTCATCGCGCTCGGCGTCACCTGGATCCTCGACGGGCTCGAGATCCAGATCGCGTCCACGGTGGCCGACCGGCTCACCGAGGCCGGGACACTCGGGCTCTCCGCCCAGCAGGTGACGCTCTCCGCGTCGGTGTACCTGTTCGGTGAGGTCGTCGGTGCGTTGTGGTTCGGCCGGATGGCCGACCGGCTGGGACGGCGGAAGCTGTTCCTGATCACGCTGACGCTCTACCTGGTGGCCAGCGGCCTGACCGGATTCTCGTTCACGTTCTACGAGTTCCTGGCACTGCGCTTCCTGGCCGGTATGGGCATCGGTGGCGAATACGCCGCGATCCACTCCGCGATCGACGAGCTCATCCCGGCGCACTACCGCGGCCGGGTCGACCTGGCGATCAGCGGTACCTATTGGGGTGGCGCCGCCCTCGCGAGCGCCGCGCAGATCGTCTTCCTCAACCCCGACATCTTCTCCGAGAACATCGGCTGGCGGCTGGGCTTCTTCCTCGGCCCGCTGATCGGTCTCGCGATCTGGCCGCTGCGGCGGCACATCCCGGAGAGCCCCCGCTGGCAGATGACGCACGGTCAGGCCGAAGAGGCCGAACGCACCGTCGACGACATCGAGGCCCGGGTCCGCGCGAGCGGCAAGGAGGTGAAGCCGGTTCCGGAGTCGGAGGCCGCCGAGGTCAAACCGCATCCCCCGGTCACCTACCGGCAGATCGCGCAGGTGATGATCAAGCAGTATCCGAGCCGCACGATTCTCGGGTTCACGCTGATGACCACCCAGTCGTTCCTCTACAACGCGATCTTCTTCACCTACGCGCTGGTCCTGGGGACGTTCTACGACGTCGACAGCGGCACGATCCCGTACTTCTTCTTCCCGTTCGCGATCGGCAACCTGATCGGGCCGCTGGTGCTCGGGCACCTGTTCGACACGGTCGGGCGACGAAAGATGATCGGCGGCACGTACGTGTCGTCCGGGATCCTGCTCGCGATCAGCGGCTATCTGTTCTACGCGGGCGCCCTGACCGCGGTGACCCAGACGATCTTCTGGTGCGTGATCTTCTTCATCGCGTCGGCGGCCGCGTCGTCCGGCTACCTGACGGTGAGTGAGATCTTCCCGCTGGAGCTCCGGAGCCAGGCGATCGCGTTCTTCTTCGCGATCTCCCAGTTCTTCGGCGGGGTGATCGCCCCCTGGCTGTTCGGTCAGCTGATCGGCGACGGTGAGAGCCGGGGCCCGCTGTTCGGGGGGTACCTGCTCGGTGCGGGCCTGATGATCACCGGTGGTCTGGTGGCGTACTTCCTGGGTGTGGACGCCGAGCGGAAGTCGCTGGAGTCGATCGCGAAGCCGCTGGGCATCGTGAAGACCCGGGTGGCGGACGGGGCCGGCCACGACGGTTCGCCCTCGCCGCGGGCCGCGGACGGGACGTAACCAGGCTCGACACGAGGGCGGCCGGGGGCACTCCCCGGCCGCCCTTGGTCGTTGCAAGGCAGTATGGGACACCTCAGCCAGGACCAGAGATGGGGAGAACCGTGACGGGTGCGACCGGAGAACCGGTACGCCAGCGCCGGGCGAGCCGGGCGCCGAGCCCGCTGTTCGTCGGACTGGTCCTCGCGTCGGTGGTCTCCGGCTGGGCTCTCTGGACGGGCTACGGCAACGCGGGGCTGTTCGCGTTCGTGTTCGTCGCCTGCGCGTGGGTGGTCTCGCTCTGCCTGCACGAGTTCGCGCACGCGCTGGTGGCCTACCGGGGCGGCGACCACTCGGTCGTCGAGAAGGGCTACCTGACGCTCGACCCGCTGAAGTACACGCACTTCGTCTACAGCATCGTGCTGCCGCTGCTGTTCGTGCTGCTCGGAGGCATCGGCCTGCCCGGTGGCGCGGTGTTCATCGACCGGCGGTTCCTGCGCAGCCGGCTCTCCAACAGCCTGGTGTCGCTGGCCGGCCCGCTGACCAACGTCGTCTTCGCCGCGGTCCTGGCCGTGGCGCTGAGCGCGTACGGCGTTTCCGACGGCGAGCACGTCGAGTTCTGGGCCGCGGTGGCGTTCCTGACGTTCCTCCAGGTCACCGCCGCGGTGCTGAACTCGTTGCCGGTGCCGGGGCTGGACGGGTTCGGCGTGATCCAGCCGTATCTGTCGAACAAGATCCTGCGTCAGGTGGCGCCGATCGCGCCGTACGCGGTGCTGCTGCTGTTCGTGCTGCTGTGGATTCCGCCGATCAACCAGGCGTTCTTCTCGATCGTGCTGTGGTTCCTCGACCTGCTGGGCGTTCCGGAGGGGCTGACCGGGTACGGACAGCAGTTGTTCCGGTTCTGGCTGGGGTGAGGCGGGGTAGGAGTGAAATGACCTCCAACCTGGGATCGAGATTCGGGTGTCGGAAGAGTTAGATGAGGGAGGCGCTATGACCGTCCGTTACGCGACTAGACTGCCCGCGTGACCGTTCGGGTTCGGCAGGCAGACAACCCTAGGAACCGTACGAGGAAGGTCGGGTTCCATGCGTGAGCGTCAGGGTCGGGCCGTCGGGGCGCGGAGCGCCGCCCGGTCCAAGCCGGAGAGTTTCGGCCGGCTGCGGGTCACCGTCGACGACCGCGAGGGCTATGCGTTGGTCACGGTTGCCGGCGAGGTGGACGTCACCACCGGTTCGCAGTTGCGCGAGCCGCTCCACGAGCTGGTCGAGCAGCGCAAGCATCGGCACGTGGTCGATCTGCGCGAGGTGACCTTTCTCGACTCCACCGGTCTGGGCATCCTGGTCAGCGACCACAAGAGACTGCGCGACCGTGACGGTTCGCTGCACGTCGTCGTCACCACACCCGGCATCGTGGCCCGCGTGTTCCGCCTCACCGGCGTAGACCGGGTAGTCCCCCTGGTCCACACCGTAGAAGAAGCCGAAACCGCCCTCACCACCGCGCCGTAGCCTCCCACCACGGTCATAGCGCGTAGGCGCGGCTTATGGCACTGACGTGGAGCCCGCCGTGCAGAACTAAGCGGAGGCTTCGGCGGGCTCGTCGGAAGTGCGAGGGGCGGTGAGGTCGAACTCGCACCAGACGGCCTTGCCGCCGGGCACCGCCCGGGCGCCCCAGCGCCGGGCCACCCGCCGCACCAGGAACAGGCCGCGGCCGCTCTCGGCGTCGGCGTCGGCGATGCGGGGCCGCGGCATCGCGGGCTCCCGGTCGAACACCTCGACCACGATGCGGTTGGCCGACCGGCGCAGCCGCAGTTGCTCGGCCGCACCGCCGTAGAGCAGCGCGTTCGCGACCAGCTCGGACACCGCGAGCACGATGTCGTCGCGCACCAGCGGAGGTAGCTGCCAGGTGCTGAGCACGCCGTAGCAGAACGCCCGCGCCCGGCGCGTCGGGTCTTCGCCCTCGCCCAGTTCCAGCTCGATGACCCGGACCGGCCCGACCGACAGCCCGGTCGGCCAGCCGGCCGCGAGCACGGTCGCGGACCCGCCGCTCACCGCGTCGGCGACCGCGGCCGGATCGCGCAGGCCGTCGAGGAGAGCCGCCGCGACGGCCGGAGCCACGGCCTCGACCGACGGCGCCGCCCCGGCGTCCACCGCAGACGGGTCGACCCGAGACGGGTCGACCGGGTGCGGGCCGGCCAGGAACCTCGCGTCGTCGGCCAGCTCACCCGGCATCGCCACGACGATGGTGCCACCCGGCGGAATCGCCACGGTCTGCTCGCCGTACGACACGCTCACGCTGACGAACCCGCCCAGCGGACCGCCGTCCGGGGTCGGGGGCGCGACCGCGGCACCCTTCACCGAGCAGATCACCGGACCCGGATGCCCGGCCTGCGCGAAGCAGAACGCCCCGTCGACCGGATCGAAAACGCCGTAGAGCAGCCGGGCCCGGAACGGCTCCTCCCACTCGGCCACCAGGCCGTCGAGGTGCCCGAGCGCCTCGGCCGGGGCCAGATCGACCCGGGCGGTCGCCCGCACGGCCATCCGGAGGTTCTGCGCCAGCCGGGTCGCGGCCGCCGGGTCGTCAGCCAGCACCCGGCCGGAGACCAGGATCGTCCGGCCGGCGGCGGCCGGAAGCGCCTCGCACCAGGCCCGCGGATCGGCGACCCGACGTTCGATGACGAGATCGCCGTCGCCCGGGCCGGGCTCGGTGGCCCCGGTCGCAGACGGCTCAGCGGAAAACCCCACTGCCGCGCCGTTCTCCGGGATCGCAGCAGCCGGCGTCACGACGCCGCCCCGTGCGGGCCCGAACGTGCTCCGCACCGGCTCTGTACGCCAACGGCCATGGTCAGGGTCTCCTCCTGTACCGAGCGTGTTCTCACGCCGACCTCCGGTTCCTCCCAAGCCTAGTAGCCCCGCGCGGGACTCCTGTAGGAACTCCCCGTGAGGGCGGCGAGGCTGAGGGTGGGGGCCTCGTGCGTCCGCAATGACCGCACGGTGACGGCTGGGTGACCGAGCGACGGCTGACTGATCGGATTATCCTCGTCGGCACGCTCAGTGCAAGGGCCGCTACACGCGGGGAAGGGCCGGCCGTTCGGCGGTGAGAAGTTCGGCGAACAGGTCGCCGTCGTCTGCCACCCGGGCCAGCACGTCGCCGAACGTGAACACGAGTTCTTCCGGACGCTCGCACGCCGCGACCTCGTCCCAGTGCAGCGGGGCCGACACCGTCGGGGCCGGACGGGCGCGCAGCGAGTACGGCGCGATCGTCGTCTTCGCGGTGTTGTTCTGGCTCCAGTCGATGAAGATCTTGCCCGGCCGCAGCGTCTTGCGCATGACCGAGGTCACCCGATCGGGATCGGCCCTCTCCAGCCGCTGCGCGACCGCTTTCGCGTAGTCGGAGGTGCGGCCGGGATCGACCGGCTTGATCGCCGCGTAGACCTGCATGCCCTTGGAACCGGACGTCTTGGCCACGGCGGTCAGCCCGTCGGCGTCCAGCACCTCGCGGAGCTGGACCGCGACGGCGGCGCACTCGACGACGGTGGCCGGAGCGCCCGGATCGAGGTCGAAAACCAGCAGATCCGTCCCCCGGACGCCACCGCGCGGGCCGACCTGCCACTGCGGGACGTGGAGCTCGAGCGCAGCGAGATTGGCGAGCCAGACCACGGTGGCCAGCGCGTCGCCGTCGTTCTCCGGGAGCACCAGATAATCGATTTCGTCCCGGTTCATCGTGCTGCCCGGCGCGGGGAGGCGTTCGGTGCGCACCCACGGCGGCGCGCCGTTCGGAACGTTCTTGGCGAAGAAGCCCGCCCCGGCCACCCCGTTGGGATACCGCTTCAGCGAGAGCGGACGACCCGCCAGATGAGGTATCAGAACGGGCGCGATTCGCGAGTAATAGTCGATCACCTCACCTTTCGTCGTGCCCGTCTCCGGGTAGAGAATCTTGGAGAGGTTCGACAGCGCGAGCTGACGATCGGCCACGGAAACCGTCGTGTTCGTTCCGGAAGCCTTCGCCACGCCGCACCTCCACGCTGGACTTCCCCCCGGCGGTAAACGCAGAGTAGTCCTGACACCGTTACCCACAGGGGGCACCAGCGATGCGTGCGATCTGGAAAGGCGTCGTCTCGTTCGGGCTCGTGACGATCCCGATCAAGCTCTTTTCCGCCACCGAGCAGCACGACGTCCAGCTCCGGCAGGTGCACGCCGCCGACGGCGGGCGGATCCGGTACCGCCGGGTGTGCGAGGCCGAGGGCGTCGAGGTGCCCTACAGCGAAATCGCGAAGGGCTACGAGCTGCCGGACGGGCAGGTCGTCGTGCTCAACGACGAAGACTTCGAGAACCTGCCGATCGCGTCCGGGCGCAACATCGACGTGCAGAAGTTCGTCCCGTCGGAGCAGGTCGACGGGCTGTACCTGTCGAAGGGCTACTTCCTGCAGGCCGACGGGCCCGGCGCGAAGCCGTACGTGCTGCTGCGCGAGGCGCTGGAGAAGGCGGGCACGGTCGCGCTGGTGAAGGTGGCGCTGCGGCAGCGTGAGGCGCTCGCGCTGCTCCGTCCCTACGGCGACGTGCTGCTGCTGCAGACGATGCTCTGGCCGGACGAGATCCGTAACCCGGCCGAGCTCGCGCCGGATTCGGACATCGCCGTGCGTCCGCAGGAGATGCAGATGGCCGAGTCGTACATCCAGACGCTCACCGGCGACCTCGACATGGAGGAGTTCACCGACAACTACGCGACGGCCCTCCGCGAGGTGGTGGACGCGAAGATCCAGGGCCACGAGGTGGAGCAGCCGGAGGCACCGTCCGAGGGCGGAGGCGCGGTGCTCGACCTGATGGCGGCGCTGGAGGCGTCGGTTGCCGAGGCGAAGCGCTCGCGCGGCGAGCCGGTCGAAGAGAGCAAGCCGGCCGCGAAGAAGGCACCGGCCAAGAAGGCGGCCCCGCGGAAGGCACCGGCCAAGAAGGCCACCGCCGACGCGTCGGGCCCGGCCAAGAAGACCGCGGCGAAGAAGGCACCGGCCAAAACCGCCGCGAAGTCGACGGCCAAGTCGACCGCCAAGAAAACGGCGTCAAAGACCGCAAGCCAGCGCAAGACCGCCTGAGCGTCAGCACGTTGCTACCGGGTGGCCTCAGGCCTCCTCCGCACCAGCGGCGCGACGGGGCTAGGCTTCAGCCGCAGCCATGGAGGGAGTACTAATGGTCGACCCCGCTCGTTCGGCGGCCCCAGGACGGAACGGCGCCGCGGCCGGTGCGCTCGGTGACGCGACGGACGCGGTCCTCTCGGTGGAGCAGGTGCCGCCGTCGGACGACGGACGGCAGGTGGTTCGCGTCGGCGGCGAGATCGACATGCTGACCGCGCCCCGGCTCCGCGACGCCCTGACGCCGGTCGTCGCGGTCCCCGGTGCCGACGTCGTGCTCGACCTCGACGCGGTGACGTTCCTGGGCTCCAACGGCCTGGGCGTCCTCGTGGAACTGTCGCAGCAGGCCGAAGCCGTGGGCACCAAGTTCCGCCTGGTCTGCGCGAATCGCACGGTGAGCCGTCCGCTGACGCTGACCGGTCTCGACCAGGTGCTCGACTTCTACGAGTCCGCTTCCGACCTGCCCGCCGCCGGCAGCTGAGCTCTCTCCGGTCGGTTTCGCCGGGAGTGGCGAGGGAATCCCGTCGGTGAAGCCGTCCGAGGGAGGTACTCGTCATGCCCGGCCGTCAGGAGTTGCCGTCCACGCTCAAGCGTTCCTCCGAGAAGGCCCAGGAGACGTGGATCAAGACGCACGACTCGGCCGTCGAGGAGTACGGCGAGGGTGAGCGCGCGCACCGGACCGCGTTCGGCGCGGTGAAGCACTCGTTCGAGAAGATCGGCGACCACTGGGAGCCGAAGGCCGAGAAAGGCCCCTCCGACAAGCAGTCGGAAAAGAAGGGCGCGGCCGCCCGGCGTCCCGGCAAGACCGAGGAGGGCGTCGACGCCAACGCGTCCAAGACGCACCTGCGGGAGGTCGCCCGCCGGTTGGACGTCAAGGGCCGCTCGACGATGACGAAGAGCGAGCTCGTCGACGCGATCAAGAAGGCGAACCGGAAGCAGACGGCCGCCGCCCGCTCCTGAGCACGGAAAAACCACGGCCCCCGGGATCGTTCCGGGGGCCGTGGTTTTCAGTGCCGCGAGCGGACCCGCCAGAGCACGGCGAGGGTCAGAACCGTGAGGCCCGCACCCAGCCCGACCAGGGCCGGACGGCTGAGCAACTGGTCGCGCCCGTTGCGCAGCATCGGTGCGACCTTCGCCGCCGCCTGCGCGGAGGCCTCCTGCGCGCGCTGCGTCACCCGTTGGGCCGAACGCTGAGCAACGGCCCGCGGCGTCACCCGCGCCACGAGCTCGTCCACGTCCCGCCGCAGTTGCTCACGAGCGAACGCGATGTTGCGTTCTAACTCCTCAGGTCGCGGACCCACCGCACATCCTCCTTCACCGCTTCTATCGCCTGGGTCGGAACCGGCTTCACCCGACGCAGTCTCAACGCGCCGAACAGGCCGGCGAGTGCCGCGATCAGCGCCCAGACTCCGGCGACGATCAGTGCGGCCCAGTAGCCTGCCATGACCTCGGACAGCGCGTACACCGCGGCCAGCGAAAGCAGCGGAACGATCATCAGCCCGGCCGCCGCGGCGACGGCCAGACCGGCCGCTCCCGCCGCCGCTTTCGACGCTTCCTGCTTCAGCTCGGCCTTGGCCAGCTCGATCTCGGCCTTCACCAGGCTGGAGACACCGGCGGCGACGTCGCTCACCAACTGGCCGATCGAGGGCTCCCGCGCCCGCTCGACCGCCGGCCGTTCGTTGGTCGTACCTGCTCCTACGGTTGCCACCCGTTTCCTCCCGCCGCCCGGTCTCGCACCCCATGTCAGAGCCCGCGGCCCTGTTGCGCACGCGCCGGAGCGCGGACGCTGTACCCGCTGGCCAGCACCGTCAACCTTGACGTACCCACGACTAGGGTGCCAGAGATCCTGGGCCGCGGCCCGAGCGTCCGCCGGTGGCTTTCGAAGGGTAGGTTCGGGCCAGCGTCAGCGGGGTAAGCCCGCGTGAGCCGAGGCGCCCGTCCCCTGCGGGCAGCCGGTACCCGGGACCCCGCCGGGGTCGGACGACGGTAACGAGGAGCGAGCTTGATGGCGGTGCCCGAACGGACCAGCTCGGAGCCCACTGAGGCCCCAACCGTCTCGACCGGGGCGGCGCACGACTCGCTGGCCCCGGATGCCGCGGGCAGCGACATCGAATTGAGTCTGCCTGCCGACCCGGTTCACGTCCCGGTGGCCCGCGCGCTCGCGGCCGACCTCGCCGTGCGGCTCGACTACGACCTCGACGAGGTGTCCGACCTGCGGATGGCCGTCGACGAGGCGTGCGCCGAACTGGTCGCCAAAGCGGCCGGCCCCGGCCGGCTGCGCTGCGTGTTCCGCGCCGACGACGACGCACTGCGGGTGACGGTCTCGGCGACGACGAAGGACGGGACGACGCCGGGTCAGAACACGTTCGGCTGGCGGGTGCTCACCGCGCTCGTCGACGAGGTGGAGACCTGGGCGGACGCGGGCAACGTGGTCTCCATCCGGCTGGTCAAGCGCCGGCTCGAGGCGTTCGCGTGAGCGACCGCGCCCCGCTGTGGCGCCCGGCCGGGGAGGCCGGGCGATGACGGCACCGCAGAGCGAGCAGTCGGCCAAACCGGTCGACGACGAAGCCGAGCCCGTCGAAGAGACGCCCGAAGAGGCGCCCGCGTCCCAGGCCGACACGACGGCCAGCGAGGTGGCGGACGCCCGGTCGGAGTCGCGCCGCGAGGCGGCCGCGCTGTTCGAAGAGATGGCCTCGCTGCCGGTGGGCTCGGCCCGGCGCCAGCTGATCCGCGACCAGCTCGTGACGATGCACCTGCCGCTCGTCCGGCACCTGGCCCGGCGGTTCAACAACCGGGGCGAGCCGCTGGAAGACCTCGTACAGGTGGCGACCGTCGGTCTGATCAACTCCGTCGACCGGTTCGACTCCGAGCGCGGTGCCGACTTCCTCTCCTACGCGGTGCCGACCGTCGTCGGGGAGATCAAGCGCCACTTCCGCGACCACGGGTGGGCGGTGCGGGTGCCGCGCCGGCTCAAAGAGCTGCACCTGTCGCTGACCGCGGCCACCGCGGAGCTGTCCCAGCGCAACGGACGTGCACCGAACGCCTCCGAGCTGGCCGAGCACCTCAAACTCTCGCGCGAGGAGGTCCTGGAGGGGCTGGAGGCGGCCAACGCCTACCGCAGCTCCTCGCTGGACGACCCGGTGCGTGGTGACGGTGAGATGCCGACGCTGGCCGAGACCCTCGGCGACGAGGACGCGGCGCTCGAGCACGTCGAGTTCCGGGAGTCGCTGCAGCCGCTGCTGGCCCAGGTGCCGCCGCGCGAGCGGAAGATCCTGATCCTGCGGTTCTTCGGCAACATGACGCAGTCGCAGATCGCCGACCGGATGGGCATCTCCCAGATGCACGTCTCGCGCCTGCTCTCGCAGACGCTGGTGAAGCTGCGGGAGCGCCTGCTGGTCGACGAGTAGGCCGGAATGCCCGCCGCAGGCCGCGGCGGGCATTCGCCAGAAGGTGTGGCGCGCGTCACCCGATCGGGGCAGAGTAGTTACCGCTAGGTAACTCCGCCGGTCGAAGGAGATGCCCATGACGACCGCACCGACCGAGCGCGAATCGCGGCAGGTCGCCGAGGCTGCGCGGCAAACCGAGTGGACGAAGCCGAGCTTCGCCAAGGAGCTGTTCCTCGGGCGGTTCCCGCTCGATCTGATCCACCCCGAGCCACACCCGAGCGACGAGGCCCGTGCCACCGGTGAGGCCTTCCTCGCTCGCCTGACCCCGTTCCTCGCGACCGTCGACGCGGCCGCGATCGAGCGCGACGCACGCATCCCCGACGACGTGCTCACCGGGCTGATGGAGCTCGGCGCGTTCGGCATGAAGATCCCGGTCGAATACGGCGGCCTCGGGCTCACCCAGGTCTACTACAACAAGGCGCTGATGCTGGCCGGGTCGATCAACCCGGCGATCGGCGCGATGCTCTCGGCCCACCAGTCGATCGGCGTGCCGCAGCCGGTCGCGCAGTTCGGCACCGAGGAGCAGAAGCGCAAGTACCTCCCCCGCTGCGCCACGACCGACATCAGCGCGTTCCTGCTCACCGAGCCCGACGTCGGCAGCGACCCGGCCCGGCTGGCCTGCTCCGCGGTGCCGGACGCCGACGAGTACGTGCTCGACGGCGTCAAGCTCTGGACCACGAACGGCGTCGTCGCGAACCTGCTCGTCGTGATGGCGCGCGTCCCGAAGCACGAGGGTGGGCGGGGCGGCATCACCGCGTTCGTCGTCGAGGCCGACTCCCCCGGTATCACCGTGGAGAACCGCAACGCGTTCCTCGGCCTGCGCGGCTTGGAGAACGGCGTCACCCGGTTCAGCGGCGTGCGGGTGCCGGCCGAGAACCGCATCGGACGTGAGGGCGAAGGCCTGAAGATCGCCCTCACCACGCTGAACACCGGGCGGCTCTCGCTGCCGGCGATCTGTGCGGGCACCGCGAAGTGGTCGCTGAAGATCGCCCGCGAGTGGAGCAACGCCCGCGAGCAGTGGGGCCGCAAGGTCGGTCAGCACGACGCGGTCGCCGGCAAGATCGCGTTCATCGCCGCGACCGCGTTCGCACTGGAAGCGGTGCTCGATCTGACCAGCCAGCTCGCCGACGAGAAGCGCAACGACATCCGCATCGAGGCCGCGCTCGCGAAGCTCTACGCGTCCGAGATGGGGTGGCTGGTCGCCGACGAACTCGTCCAGATCCGCGGTGGGCGCGCCTACGAGACGGCCGAGTCGCTCGCCGCGCGCGGCGAGCGCGCCGTTCCGGTCGAGCAGGCCCTCCGCGACCAGAGGATCAACCGCATCTTCGAGGGTTCGAGCGAGATCATGCATCTGTTGATCGCCCGCGAGGCGGTCGACGCCCACCTGTCGGTGGCGGGCGACATCATCGATCCGGACGCGTCGCTGGGGACGAAGGGCAAGGCCGCCGCCGAAGCCGGGAAGTTCTATTCGAAGTGGCTGCCGACGCTGACGGTCGGAGCCGGGCAGCTCCCGACGTCGTTCGCGGAGTTCGGCCCGCTGGCCCGGCACCTGCGCTACGTCGAGCGGTCGAGCCGCAAACTGGCCCGGCAGACGTTCTACGGGATGTCGCGCTGGCAGGGGCGGCTCGAGCACCGGCAGCGGTTCCTGGCCCGGATCGTCGACATCGGAGCCGAGCTGTTCGCGATGAGCGCGGCGTGCGTGCGGGCGGCGTCGCTCAAGGCGTCCGGGCCACCGCAACGCGGCGCGACCGCCTTCGAACTGGCCGACGCGTTCTGCCGGCAGGCCACCGTACGGGCCGACGCCCTGTTCGAGGCGCTCTGGACGAACAGCGACGACACCGACCGGATGCTGGCGGAGCGCGTACTGGACGGACGCTACGAGTGGCTGGAGGAGGGCATCCTCGACCCGTCCGACGACGGGCCGTGGATCATGGCCGCCGATCCGGGGCCCTCCACCAAGGAGAACCAGCGCAGGGTGGTTCAGCCCCGAACCGCTCGCTGAGGGGCGCGGCCGCCGTCAGTGCGCCGCCAGTTCGTAGCAGGCCACGGCGGCGGCGGTGGCCACGTTGAGGCTGTCGACGCCCCGGTGCATCGGAATGCGCACCCGGGCGTCGGCGGCCGTGAGGGCCTTGCCGGAGAGGCCCGGTCCTTCGGCGCCGAGCAGGAGCGCGGGGCGGTTCCGCCGGTCGGCGCCGAGATCGCGGAGGCTGACCGCGCCGGGGTCGGGAGTGAGCGCGAGCAGCGTGAAGCCGGCGGCGCGGACCTGGTCGAGCGCGTCCGGCCAGGGGTCCAGACGCGCGTAGGGCACCGCGAACACCTCACCCATGCTCACCCGGACGCTGCGCCGGTAGAGCGGGTCGGCGCACGACGGGCTGAGCAGGATCGCGTCCATGCCGAGGCCGGCGGCGGACCGGAAGATCGCGCCGATGTTGGTGTGCGTGTTGACGTCCTCGAGGATGAGGATCCTGGTCGCGGCGGCCAGCACTTCGGCGGAGGTGCTCGGCGCCGGCCGGTGCACCGATCCGAGCACACCCCGGTGGACGTGGAAGCCGGTGATCGCCTCGAGCACGGCCGGGGCCGCCGCGTAGAGCGGCGCGTCCGGGGCGATCGTGTCGACCTGGTCGACGCGCTTGGCGTCCACCAAGACCGAGCGCAGCGCGTAGCCGGCCCGGACCGCACGGCGCAGGACGAGTTCGCCTTCGGCGATGAACAGCCCGTGCGGCGGTTCGAACGCGGTCCGGAGCGCGACGTCGGTGAGCGCGCGGTAGTCCGCGATCCGCGGATCGTCGGGGTCGGTGATCTCGATGGGCGGCACGTCTAGCGATTCTCCCGATCCCGGCCGCCCGGGGTTGCGGCGGGCTGCCCGGCGTCCGTCGGTGTGCGACGTCATCGCTCACGTGCATCTGGGCCTGGCCGAGATGATCACCGGCTTCGCGTACCCGACCGACGCCCCGGCCGACACCGACTTCGTCTCGTACTGGCAGCCCCGTACCGAGCCCGACCCCGCCCCCGGCGATCCCGGCAGGGACGTCGCCCACGCCCGGTTCGTCCGGCTGCTCTCCTCGGCCTACGCGACCCCCGCCGGGTTCATCGCCCACGTCCGCCCGACCGTGGACGCCGCCCGGCGGTTCGTCGCCAGGGCCGGGGACGGCCGGATCGAATTCCAGGGGCACACACTGGAAATCAGCGACTTCGTCGTCACCTGGGTCGTCGAGATCGCCGTGCACCACCTCGACGTCCTCGTCGGCCTGCCGGATCGGCCGGGGCCGCCTGCGGAGGCGCTCGCGCTGGTGGCGAGCACGGTGGACGGCCTGCGCGGTAGCGCGGAGCGGCCGGACGACTGGGACGACGAGACGTACGCGTTGGCCGGGGCCGGCCGGATACCGGCAGACCTGAAGGGTCTCCCGGTTCTGGGGTGACTATGCTGCCGGGCATGATCGCCCCGAGCCGCCTGAAGCCGCTCGTCGATCGCTGGCGCAAGCTTCCTCTCGTCGCCCGCGACGGGTTTCTCGCTCTCACGTTGCTGCTCGTCGCGTTCACTCCGAGCAGTCCCGGCCTGGGCATGGACCTCGCCGAGTTCGCCGACCCGAAGCCACTCGACGCGCTCGGGGTCGCGCTGGTCGTCGCCCAGCTCGCACCGCTCACGATCCGGCGCGTCTCGCCGATCCTGTGCGCGTTCCTGGTCTTCACCGCGATCGCGGTGCACCAGAGCCTGGCGTACCCGCGCACCGCCGCCAGCGTGTCGGTCATCATCGCGCTCTACGGCCTGGGCGCCTACCAGCTGCGCCACCGGCGGGCCGTGGCGATCGGCTTCACCGCCCAGTACGGCGCGGTCGCGGTGGCGCTCGACCGGCTGGGCGCGACCCAGCTCCCGTACGAGTACGTCACGTTCTACGTGATCCTGGTCGCGTTCTGGGTGGCCGGCGACTGGATGCGCCGCCAGCGCGAGACGGCCGAGGCGCTGCGCAAGGCCAGCGTCGAGGCCGCGCTCGCGACCGAGCGGTCGGTGATCGCCCGCGAGCTGCACGACGTCGTCACCCATCACGTCACCGCGATGGTGGTGCAGGCCGACGCGGCGGGTTTCCTGATCGACGCCGCTCCGGCGAAAGCCAAAGCAGGTTTGGAGACCGTCAGCGGCACCGGCCGGGCGGCGCTGACCGAGCTGCGCCATCTGCTCCAGGTGCTCGACCCGACCGACGACGCCGAGCGCCGACCGGCCGTCGGCAAGCTGGAGGACCTGGTCGAGCGCATCCGGGCGATGGGCCAGCCGGTCGACTGGTCGGAGCAGGGTGTGCCCCGGCCGACCGGCGGCGGCGTCGACCTGGCCGTCTACCGGGTCGTGCAGGAGGCGCTGACCAACGCGGTCAAGTACGCCAACGGACGCCCCACCGCCGTCCGCGTCGACCACGGCGACGACCGGATCGCGGTCGAGGTGTCCACCGAGGGTTCGATGACGATGAAGGGCGGAGCGGTGCGCAACGGGCGCGGGCTGACCGGATTGCGGGAGCGGGTGAATGTGTTCGGCGGCGAGTTCGACGCCGGCCCGACCCGGGACGGCGGCTTCCGGGTGCGTGCCTCGATCCCGGTCGGGGTGCGGGGATGACCCGCGTGCTGGTCGCCGACGACCAGGCGCTGATCCGCACCGGGTACGTCACGATCTTCGATTCCCAGGACGACCTCGAAGTCGTCGGCGAGGCCGGAAACGGCGCCGACGCGGTCCGCCTCACCCGCGAACTCCGGCCGGACGTCGTCGTGATGGACATCCGGATGCCGGTGCTCGACGGGATCGAGGCCACCAGGCAACTCGCCGGCCCCGATGTCGACGACCCGACGAAGGTGCTGGTCGTCACGACGTTCAACCTCGACGAGTACGTGTACGAGGCGCTCCGGGCCGGTGCCGCCGGCTTCCTGCTCAAGGACGCCCCGCCGGCCGAACTGGTCGGCGCGGTGCGCACGATCGCGGCCGGAGAGGCGCTGGTCGCTCCGGCGGTCACCCGCCGGTTGATCGGCCACTTCGGCGAGCGGCTGCGCCCCACCGACCAGCAGCCCACCCGGGTCGATGTGCTGGCGCCGCGCGAGGCCGAGGTGCTGGCGCTGATCGCACAGGGCATGTCGAACGCCGAGATCGCCGCGGCCCTGTTCCTCAGCCAGGAGACCGTGAAGACGTACGTCTCGCGCATCCTGACGAAACTCGACCTGCGCGACCGCGTCCAGGCCGTCGTCTACGCGTATCGGAACGGGCTGGTCAGCACCTGAACGTCCGCGGCGGCTCGAGCGCCCTGCCCCGAGCGTGCGCCGGCTCCGGCGCCTCGACGTACAGGCACCGGAGCCGGCCTCGGCGTTGACCGATCAGAGCGGGCGTTCGCCGCCGGGAGTGCTGCTCGCGGCGTCCTCCACCGCGCGCTGGGCCTCACGGGCCGCGGCCTCTGCAGCGGCCTCGGCCGCGGCGGTCTGCTCCGGGGTCGCGATCGGCGGCGCCGGCTTCGACCCGTTCCCGGAGGGAGCGGGAGCGGCGGCGGTCGTCGCGCCCGGCACGAACGCCTTCCCGAAGCCCTCGAGCGCCTTGTTCAGCTCGGCCGGCACGATCCAGACCTTGTTGGCGCTGCCCTGGGCGATCTGCGGCAGCATCTGCAGGTACTGGTAGGAGAGCAGTTTCTCGTCCGGGTTACCGGCGTGGATCGCCGCGAACACGGTCTCGATCGCCCGCGCCTGGCCCTCGGCCTGCAGGACCCGCGCCTCCCGGTCGCCCTGCGCCCGCAGGATCGCGGACTGCTTCTCACCCTCGGCGGTCAGGATCTGCGACTGCTTGGTGCCTTCCGCGGTGAGGATCGCGGCCCGCCGGTCACGCTCGGCGCGCATCTGCTTCTCCATCGAATCCTGGATCGAGTGCGGCGGGTCGATCGCCTTGAGCTCGACCCGGTTGACCCGGATGCCCCATTTGCCGGTTGCTTCGTCGAGCACCCCACGCAGCTGACCGTTGATCTGGTCGCGGCTGGTCAGCGTCTCTTCCAGGTTCAGGCCACCGATGACGTTCCGCAGCGTGGTGACCGTGAGCTGCTCGATCGCCTGGATGTAGTTCGCGATCTCGTAGGTGGCCGCCCGCGGGTCGGTGACCTGGAAGTAGATGACCGTGTCGATGCTCACCACGAGGTTGTCTTCGGTGATCACCGGCTGCGGCGGGAACGAGACGACCTGCTCGCGAAGGTCGATCAGCGGCCGCACCTTGTCGATGAACGGCACGACGACGGTCAAACCGGGCGTGAGCGTCCGGCTGTAGCGGCCGAGTCGTTCGACGACGGCCGCCCGGGCCTGCGGAATGATCCGCACCGAGCGGACCAGCACGAACAGGACCACCAGGATGATGACTGCAACGACTATCAGGACTGCGGCGTCCATCAGGGCACCCTCCAGACGAGCGCGGTCGCGCCCTTGACTTCCACAACCTGGACGGTCTGGCCAGGCTCGATCACTTGGGTGCTGTCATACGCACGCGCGGTCCACTGCTCGCCACCGATCTTCACCAGGCCGTGATGCTCGTCGACCTGCTGCAGGACCAGCGCGTCCGAACCGCGCACCGCGTCGATACCGTGCTTGACCGGATCCCTCGCGATCTCCAGCCGACGTTTGGCCAGCGGCCGGACCGCGGCCAGCGAACCGACCGACACCAGCGCGAACACCAGCGCCTGTATCAGCAGCGGGGCACCGGCACCCGCCGCGATGGCGCCCGCCAGCGCACCGCTGGCGAACATGATCAGCACGAGGTCGAGAGAGAACATCTCGGCGACGAGCAGACCGACAGCGACGATCAGCCAAATCACCCAGGAGCTCACCTACAAAGCTTCCCACGCGAACGCACGTACCGCCCGTGCGCACAGGACACGCCTCGGTTACGGGCCGTCCGACCCATAAACGTCGGCCGTGACGTGATCGATGAGCCGTTCCACGGCCCCCAGGAGCTCGGTCTCCAGGTCCGCGTAGCTGTTCACGCCGCGCTGCACCCGCCGCCACATCTCCCGCGGGTCGGCGACGCCGAGCGCGTCGCACACCCCCTGCTTCCAGTCCACACCCTTGGGGACGCTCGGCCACGCGGCGATGCCCACCGACTCCGGCTTCACCGCCTGCCAGATGTCGACGAACGGGTGGCCGGTGACGAGCACGTGCGGCGAACCGACCTCGGCGACGATCCGGCTCTCTTTGCTGCCGGGCACCAGGTGGTCGACGAGGACGCCGAGTCTGCGGCGGGGACCGGGACCGAACTCGCGGATCAGCGCGGGCAGGTCGTCGACCCCGTGCAGCGGCTCGACGACGACTCCCTCGATCCGCAGGTCCTCACCCCAGACCCGCTCGACGAGTGCGGCGTCGTGCACACCCTCGACGTAGATGCGGCTGGCCTTCGCGACCCTGGCCTTGACGCCGCTGACGGCGACCGACCCGGACGCGGTCCGCTGGGCGATCGGCGGCGCGCTCGACGTCGGGCGGGTGAGCGTCACGACCTCACCGTCGATCAGGAAGGCGGCCGGGGCCAGCGGGAACATCCGCCGGTTGCCGAACCGGTCTTCCAGAGTGACGGCATCCTTCGCGCACGTGATCACCGCACCGCAGAAGCCCGAGCCGGCCTCTTCCACGACCAGGTCGGGCTCGGCCTCGACGGTCGGGATCGTGCGGCGCTTGCGCCAGTCGCCGGCGAGAACGTCTTGTCGGTAGTCCTTGCTGCGCACGGCCCGCACCGTAGCCGAGCGCGCCCGCCACGCGACGGAGGCACGCCGGGAACGTACGGACGATCCACTCCGGACATGGGTGATCCCCGCGCGGGAAGAACCGCGCGGGGATCGTCGTGAAGGGGGTTGACGGGGGCCCGTGTCCTGACGGGCGGCTACGCCGGACCGTCAGGACACGCTTTATCCGAAGATGCTGTAACCACCGGGGCCGACGAGCAGGCCGACGATGATCAGGACGATGCCCCACAGGAGGTCGCCCCGGACAATGCGGAAGATTCCTAAAATAACGAGAATCGCCGCGACGATGGTAAGCAGGATGCCGATCATGACGGGTTGGTAGCCGGTACCCGCGGCCTCTAAACCGGACCCACGTCACGCTTACAAGACGCTGATCGGGGGCATCTACACCGATCGGCCAACCGGCTGCCCGATAGTCTCGGAAACGTGCGATCCCACCCATCCGGCCAGCAGATTCCGGCCCTTCCCGGGCACCGCAGCGCGGCGCTCGCCGCTTGGACCCGGGCGTGGCGCGCGGGACTGGTCTCGTTCGACGAGGTGCTCGACGAGACGACCGGCGGCGAAGACCACCTGGTGCTCCACCCCGACGGCACCGAGGAGTCGCTGGCGTCGGCGTTGACCGCGGCGTCGCGGCTGGCCCCGGACGTCATCCGGGTCGTCCTGCCGGCCGCGGGCGACCCGCGCGGGTTGCCCGGGCCGGGGCCGTTCAGCGCGGCGGCGCTGGTGGTGGGCGAGGGCGTCGTCCTCGGCGGCGCGTTCGGGCTGGTGCCCGAGGAGGAGGCCGCGCCCGGGCCCGGGGTGCCGCTCGACGCGGCCGACCGCTGGGCCGGGACGCGGTGGCACGCCCATCCGCTGCCCGAGGCGCCGGTGCCGCCGGAGCCGCTGACGCTCGCCGAGGCCGACCACGACCTCACGATCGCGATGACCGAGTCGATCGGGGCGCTGCGCCGGCTGGACGTGGCCCGGTTGCCGCCGGAGCTGGCGCGCGGGCTGACGGCGCTGCGCGGCGAGGACGGCACCGGGCCGGAGCTGCCGGTCGGCTACGGCCCGCGGGCCCGGCGGCTGTCGGCCCGTGCGACCACGATCGCCGGCGTGCTGGCCCTGGCGTCCGCGGACAGTTCCGGCGCCGCCGTGAACGCCTACGAGACCGGTGCGCGGGACGCCGCGCTGCGGCCGCTGGCCGCCGCCGCTCGCCGGGCCCGCGCGGCGGCGATCAACTCCCCGCTGGAGTAGTCGGGCGCCGCTTCGGGGCGGGGCAGCAACCGGCGAGGCACGAGGGGCCGCTCGCGTCCCACGGAGCCAGCCGGCGCCCGCTCGAGGAGGCGTGGAGACGCTCCTCCACCAGCTCCCGGATCATGCTCACGAAACGCGGATCGGTGCCGGGCGTCGCGGCCCTGGCGAACCCGAGGCCCACCTCGGCCGCGGTCTGCCGGGCCTCGTTGTCGAGGTCCCACACGACCTCGAGATGGTCGCTCACGAACCCGATCGGGCTGACCACCACGTCGGTCACGCCGTCCTTGGCGAGTGCACGCAGGTGGTCGTTCACGTCCGGCTCGAGCCACGGCACCTGCGGCGGCCCGCTCCGCGACTGCCAGACCAGGTCCCACCCCAGATCCGGCGCGGCTGCGGCCGAGACCAGCCCGGCCACCGTCCGCAACTGGGCGCTGTAGAGCCCGCCGTCCGGCCCGCTCGTCGCGTCCATCGACGCCGGGATGCTGTGCGCGGTGAACACGATCCGGGTGGTCGCCCGGCGCTCGGACCCGAGCGCTGCCGCCACCGCGTCGGCGTGCGGCTGCACGAACCCGGGGTGGTCGTAGAAGTGCCGGAGCTTCTCGACGACCGGCGCGTCCGCACCGACCTCGTCGCGCGCGGCCACGACGTCGTCCCGGTACTGGCGGCAGGACGAGTACGACGAGTACGCCGACGTCGCGAACCCCAGCACCCGGCGCACCCCGTCGGCGCGCATCCGGCGCAGCGTGTCGGCGAGCATCGGGTGCCAGTTGCGGTTGCCCCAGTACAGCGGCAGGCCGACTCCGTGCGCGTCGAACTCGGTCCGCAGCGCGGCCAGCAGCTCACGATTCTGCTGGTTGATCGGCGAGACCCCGCCGAAGTGCTGGTAGTGCTCGGCGACTTCGGCCAGCCGGGCCGCTGGTACGCCCCGCCCGCGCACGACGTTCTCCAGGAACGGCATCACGTCGTCGGGCCCTTCCGGGCCACCGAAAGACAGCAGGAGCACCGCGTCGTAGGAACCGATCACGGTTCGATCCTGCCATCTCCGGCGGCCCGGAGCGCGTCGAGCCCGCGCCGCACCGCGTGGAGGCGACCGCCGACGTGGACCGTCCCTCACGGGAACCGGTCGGGCGTCAGGCACCCACCGCGTGGAAACCGCCGTCGACGTGGACCATCTCCCCGGTGGTGGCCGGGAACCAGTCCGACATCAGGGCGGCGCAGCCGCGGGCCGCGGCCTCCTGGTCGTTGAGGTCCCAGCCGAGCGGTGCGCGCGGGCCCCAGGTCTCCTCGAACTGGCTGAAGCCCGGGATGCTCTTGGCCGCCATCGTCCGCAGCGGGCCGGCCGCCACCAGGTTGACGCGGATCTTCCGCGGGCCGAGTTCACGGGCCAGGTACCGGTTCGCGGACTCCAGACCGGCCTTGGCGACGCCCATCCAGTTGTAGGCCGGCCAGGCCTGAGTGGCATCGAACGTCAGCCCGACGATCGCGCCACCGGACTCCGGGAACAGCGGCAGCGTCGCCTCGGCCAGCGCCTTGTACGAGTACGTCGACGCGTGCAGCGCGACCGAGACGTCCTCCCAGGGCGCGTCCATGAACGGGGCACCGAGGCAGCTGGCCGGCGCGAACCCGATCGAGTGCAGGACGGCGTCGAGCCCGTCGACGTGCTCGCGGACCCGGCCTTCCAGCGCGGCCAGGTCTTCGGTGCTGGTCACGTCCAGCGGGATCACCGGCACCGGCTCGGGCAGCCGCTTCGAGATCCGCTCGACCAGCGACATCCGTCCGAATCCGGTGAGTACGACGGTCGCGCCCTGCTCCTGAGCGATGCGGGCCACCGAGAACGCGATCGACGCGTCGGTGATCACCCCCGTCACGAGGATGCGCTTACCTTCCAACAGACCGGACACCCGGCCCCCTTTCGGTGAGAGAACTCAGTGACCCATGCCCAGGCCGCCGTCGACCGGGATCACCGCACCGGTCACGTACGCGCCCGCGTCGGACGCGAGCCAGGTGACCACGCCCGCCACCTCGACCGGCTGCGCGTAGCGCTGCAACGGGACCTGGGCGAGGATCTCCTTCTGCCGCGCCTCGGACAGCTGGGCGGTCATGTCGGTCTCGACGAAACCCGGAGCGACGACGTTCGCGGTGATGTTGCGCGAGCCCAGCTCCCGGGCGATCGACCGGGCCATGCCGACGAGCCCGGCCTTGGACGCCGCGTAGTTCACCTGACCGGCCGACCCGGTCAGCCCGACGACCGACGAGATGAACACGATCCGGCCGAAACGCTTGCGCAGCATCTTCGACGACGCCCGCTTCGCGACCCGGTAGGCGCCGGTCAGGTTCGTGTCGACGACCCGGGTGAACTGGTCCTCCGACATCCGCAGCAGCAGCGTGTCGTCGGTGATACCGGCGTTGGCGACCAGCACCTCGACCGGGCCGTGCGCCTCTTCGACCGCGGCGAACGCGGCCTCGACCTGCTCGCCGTCGGTGATGTCACAGTGGACGCCGAACAGATCGTCGGGCGCGCCGGAGCCACGGTGGGTGATCGCGACCTGATCGCCCTGCGCCGCGAACGCTCTCGCGATGGCGAGCCCGATCCCTCGGTTACCACCCGTGACCAGAACGCTGCGCGACACCGTGCCTCCCACTGTGACCTTGTGTTTCGCCGAGGAGGCTACGGCATGTCAGGGCAGGCGGGACGTCCAGGCCAGGCTCATCGCCGCGCCGGCGAACCCGAAGAGCAGCGCGAAGCCGACGAACCACTGCGTGATCTCGCGGGGGGTGGTGCGGTAGCCGATCGAGCTGCCGAGGTCGCGGTAGACGTCCTTGAGCTGCTGGGCGGTCACCGCGG
The DNA here is from genome assembly GCF_044454545.1 of Cryptosporangium sp. NPDC051539. Classification (NCBI taxonomy): domain Bacteria; kingdom Bacillati; phylum Actinomycetota; class Actinomycetes; order Cryptosporangiales; family Cryptosporangiaceae; genus Cryptosporangium; species Cryptosporangium sp. NPDC051539. Next base: position 663,086 of record NZ_JBITDV010000003.1, read on the forward strand.
AGTAGAAGCGCCCGTCGGTCTGCTGCGCTATCGCCTGCAGCGCGTCGCGGTCGACCGGCACCGGGGTCCGGGTGCCGTTGAGGTCGACGATGCCCTCCTGGGTGCCGAACGCGATCGTCGAGACCGGGACCTTCGCGGTCGAGGCGGCCTTCGCGGCCTCCTCGTTCGGACGGCCGTAGGTGTTGTAGCCGTCGGAGAGCAGCACGATCCGGGCCGGTGGCGCTCCGCTCGCGCCGTCGGCCGGCACGGACTGGATGGCCTGCAGCGACGCGAAGATCGCCTCGCCGATCGCGGTCGACTCCTGCAGTTCGAGCCCGTCGATCGCCGAGGTGACCTGACTGTGGTCCTTGGTCGGTGAGACCACGACGGTGGCGCTCTTGGCGAACGAGACCAGCGAGAGGTTGTAGCTCTCCGGGAGTTCCTCGACGAACTGCTTGGCCGCGGCTTTCGCCGCCGTGATCCGGTCGGGGTCGACGTCGGTCGCCTGCATCGAGAGCGAGACGTCGAGCGCGAGGACGATCGTCGCGCGCTCGAGCGGCTGCTTGACGTCGGTCGACGGCTTGGCCATCCCCAGAGTCAGGATCGCCAGGCAGAGCAGGAACGCGGTGGCGGCCAGGTGCCGCCGCCAGCCCGGTGCCTTCGGCGCCACCGACTTGAGCAGCGCGACGTTCGTGAAGCGGACCGCGTAGGTGCGGCGGTGCAGCTGGACCCAGACGTACGCCGCGGCCAGCAGCGCGACCGCGACCAGCAGGAGCAGCCACCAGGGGCTCAGGAAACGGATCATCGGGTGGTCCCTCTGCTTCGCCCGCGCCGCTGCGCGGCCACGAACCGAACGATGTCGAGTAGCCAGTCGGAGTCGGTGGAGAGCCGCAGGTGCCCGGCACCGGCCCGGCGCAGCGCGCCGCCGATCGCCGCTCGCTGGGAGGCGGCGGCCCGGGCGTAGGCGTTGCGCACCTTGGCGTCGGTCGACACCTCGTGCACGGCACCGCTCTCCGGGTCGACGACCGTGAGCACGCCGACGGCGGGAAGTTCGAGCTCACGCGGGTCGACGATCTCGATCGCCAGTACGTCGTGGCGCACCGCGAGCTTGCGCAACGGACGTTCCCAGGCCGGTTCGGCGTCGCCGCCCTCGGCCCGGACGATGTCGTCGGTGAGGAAGTCGGAGATGACGACGGCCTGGCCGCGGCGGCGCGGCGGCCGGTTGAGCGCGTCGATCGCCTCGGCCAGGTAGCCCGCGTGCGCGTCCGTGCCGCCGGCCGGGGCCCGGGGCGTCAGCATGACCCGGCGCAGCAGGCCGAGCGCGTTGTTGCGGCCGGGGCGCGCGGCCAGCCGGGTCAGCGTCTCGCCGTTCGTCACGACCGCGCCGACCCGGTTGCCGCCGCGGACCGTGAGGTGCCCGACCGCGGACGCGGCGGCGATCGCCAGGTCACGCTTCTCGCACCGGGCGGTGCCGAAGTCGAGGCTGGCCGAGAGGTCGACGCAGAGCCAGGTCTCGAGCTCGCGGTCGGCGATCGTCTGCCGGACGTGCGGAACCGTGGTGCGGGCGGTGACCGGCCAGTCCATCCGGCGGACGTCGTCGCCGGGGCGGTACTCGCGGCTCTCGCCCGCCTCGGAGCCGGGACCGGGCAGCAGGCCGAGGTAGTCGCCTTGGAGCAGGCCGTCCAGCTTGCGGGTGATCGTCAGCTGGAGGCGCTTGAGCACGGCCTCGGCCGCGGCGGTCTCGGCGGCGAGGTCGGCGACCGGTGTCGCAGCGCCCTCCGCCGGAGCCGACCGCCGGGCGAGCCGAATCACGCCGGCCGCTCCCCACCGGCATTACCCGGCACCGGCCAGCCGCCGGTCTGGCCCGGACCCGGCTGACCCGAACCCGGATGGCCCGGCTGGCCCAGACCCGGATGGCCGGCTCCCGGCGGAGCCGCGAAAGCGGTCTGGGACGCGGGGTAGGCGGGGCCGCCGGAGCCGGGGACGGACGACACCGGCCGGGCGTCCGCGTGCTGGCGGGGCGAGACCGTGGGCAGCGGGATCGTCTCCAGGACGCGCTGCACGATGTGCTCCGGCGGAACGCCGTCGGCGATCGCGTCGTAGGAGAGCACCAGCCGGTGCCGGAGGATGTCGGGCGCCAGATCGACGACGTCCTGCGGGAGCGCGTAGTCGCGGCCGCGCATCAGCGCGAGCGCCCGGGTCGCGGCGACCAGGCCGAGCGACGCCCGCGGCGACGCGCCGTACGAGATCCACCCGGCGACGTCCGACAGCCCGTGCTCGGCCGGCGTACGGGTCGCGAGCACCAGCCGCACCGCGTAGTCGACCAGCGCGTTGTGCACGAACACGTTGTCGGCGGTGGTCTGCAGCCGGAGCAGTTCCTCCGGGCTGAGCACGGTCTCGGCCTCCGGCGGGTTGACGCCCATCCGGTAGACGATCTCGCGCTCCTCCAAGTCGGTGGGGTAACCGACGACGACCTTCATCAGGAACCGGTCGCGCTGGGCCTCGGGCAGCGGGTACACACCCTCCTGCTCGATCGGGTTCTGCGTGGCCAAGGTGAGGAACGGGGTCGGCAGCTTGTAGGTCTGCCCGCCGATCGACACCTGGCGCTCGGCCATCACCTCGAGCAGCGCGGACTGGGCCTTGGCCGGCGCCCGGTTGATCTCGTCGGCGAGCAGGAAGTTCGCGAAGACCGGGCCGAGCTCGACGTCGAAGCCCTCGATGCTGGGCTTGTAGATCCGGGTGCCGAGGATGTCGGCCGGTACCAGGTCGGGCGTGAACTGGATGCGGGCGAACGTGCCTCCGACGACCCGGGCGAGCGTCTCCACCGCGAGGGTCTTGGCCACACCCGGGACGCCTTCGAGCAGGCAGTGACCGCGGGCGAGCAGACAGACGAGCATCCGCTCGACCATCCGGTCCTGCCCGACGATCACCCGCTTGACCTCGAACAGCGTGCGCTCGAGCTGGGACGCGTCCTCCGCAGGCGTGTGCTGCTCAGCCACCGATCTCCTCCGCGAGATGAATTCGACTCCGAGCCATGACGGCTACCACTCTGCCAGGCGAAAGCGACTAACCGCTCGGCGCGGATCCTGTGCGTATCACCAGTGCCGGCGGCCGATCGTGAATGAATTTCGGATCTGGACAGTGGCTGCACATCCCGGTGTAAGATTCGGACGACGTCAGGCGGCTTCCCCCGTGGTCGCCTGGCGTCGTTTTCTGTCTGGGAGACGAACGTGACCGAGCCGTACGCGATCTGCTCGGCCAAGGGTTGCCGGCAGCCGGCCGAGTTCCTGGTCCAGTGGCGCAACCCCAGGCTGCACACCGGCGATCGGCGCAAGACCTGGGCCGCGTGTGCCGAGCACCGCGAGCACTTGGCGAACTTCCTGGACCTGCGGGGGTTCCTGCTGGCGGTGGAGCCGGTCGAGGCGTAGCGCCGGTACGCCGGATGCGCGGCCTACTAGTCTATTTGTTATGGCTGATAACGCGGCGCTCTGGCCGGAAGAAGCGCCGTGGCAGCCGGTCTCGCCCCGTCTGGCCTGGGTGCGGCGCGGCGGGCTGCTGCTGATCCTGATTCCGGTGGCGATCGCCGCCGCGGTGACCGGGATCTGGACGGACGTGTCCTGGTTGCCGTGGGCGATCGCGATACCCGGCCTGGTTTTCGTCGGGTGGGGCCTGGCCGTGGTGACGCGCAGCGTGCGCTCCTGGGGCTACGCCGAACGGGCCGACGACCTGCTGGTGCGGCACGGGATCCTGGTGCGGCGGCTGTCGGTGGTGCCGTACGGGCGGATGCAGTACGTCGACGTCAAGGCCGGTCCGCTGGAGCGGGCGCTCGGCATCGCGACCGTGCAACTGCACACCGCCGCGGCGGCGTCGGACGCGGCGATCCCGGGGCTGCCGACCGTCGAGGCGGCCCGGCTGCGCGACCGGCTCGCGACGCTGGGCGAGGCCAGGGCGGCCGGCCTGTGAGCGAGCATCCCGCCGAGCCGGCGGTCGGCATCACCGACCAGCCGTTCCGGCGGTTGCATCCGGCCAGCCCGCTGATCCGCGGGGCCCGGGGCATCGGCGTCGTCATCTCGCTGGTCTCGTACCAGGCCTGGGGCTCGGCCGGCTGGCGCGCGGTCGCGATCGTCGCCGCGGTCATCGTGCTCGGCTGGTTCGTCATGGCCTGGATCTCCTGGCGTTTCACCGGCTTCCGCGTCGCCGACCGCGAACTGCACATCCGGGACGGCGTCCTGGCCCGGCGTCAGCGCACGATCCCGCTGGAACGCGTCCAGGCCGTGGACGTCGTGCGGCCCGCGCTCGCCCGCCTGTTCGGGCTGGCCGAGGTACGGATGGAGGTCGTCGGCGGCGGCAAGGACGCCGAGGCGCCGCTCGCGTACCTCACGGTCGCCGAGGCCGAGCGGCTCCGCGTCCACCTGCTGAGCCTCGCCGCCGATGCCGGCGCGGCGGTCCCGCCCTCGTCGGCACCGGCCGATGCCGACGTCGCCGAGGACGCACCGGCACCGGTCACCGCCGCGGTCGGGGGGCTGTTCCGGGTCGATCCGAAGCTGCTCATCTTCTCGCAGCTGCTCACGATCAACACGCTCGCGGCGCCGTTCCTGCTGGTCTTCCCGATCATGGAGTTCACCGGCGAAGACCCCTCGACCGCGACCGTCTTCACGTTCGTCTCCGGCATCGTCGGGCTGATCCAGGTGCCGGTCCGGCGGCTGCTCGGCGAATGGGGCTTCACCGTGGGGCGCGACGCCGACGGGCTGCGCGTCCACCGCGGGATGCTCGACGTGCGGAACCAGACGATCCCGATCTCGCGGATCCAGGCGGTCCGGATCCGGCAGCCGCTGCTCTGGCGTCCGTTCGGGTGGGTGCGGATCGAGATCGACGTCGCCGGGTACGGCGCCGGGGGCCAGCAGGAGAACGGCCGGAGCGCGCTCGTCCCGGTCGCGCCCGCCGCCGAGGCGTTCCGGGTACTGCACGCGGTGCTGCCCGCGGTGCCCGAGGCCGGTCCGGACGCGATCGGGCTGCTCCCGGCGCCGCCGCGGGCCCGGCGGCGCGCACCGTTCCAGTTCCGCCGGCTCGCGTACGCGGTCACCGAGACCGCGCTGGTGACGCGCGGCGGCTGGCTCACCGCCCGGCACGACGTGGCGCTGTACGCCCGCGCGCAGAGCGTCCGGATCTCCCAGGGGCCCTGGCAGCGGTCGCTCGGGCTGGCGTCGGTGCACCTCGACCCGGCGGGCGGGCACACGACCCCGACCGTCCAGCACCAGGAGACCGCCACGGCCGCGCTGATCGCCGCCGACCTGGTCGACCGGGCCCGCGCCCACCGCGCCCAGCTAGGCGTCACCGAAACCCCGGCCGAAGAACCCGCGCCCGCTCCGGCCCGCGAGGCCGTCCCGGACGGGGCTCAGTCGACGGCGGGGGTTCGCCGGGAGGCGTCCGAGGAGTCCGAGGCGTCGGAAGGCGTGCGCGGAGCCTGAGCCACCGCGGGCTCCCCCGCCTCCGCCTCGGCGGGCGCGGTCTCGCGCAGGAAGGACTCGGCGGCTTCGCCGACCTGGCGGCCGGTGCGCCGGGCCCACCAGCGCTCCCCCAGCCAGACGAACAGGTAGACGGCCCCGACGTAGGCGTAGCCGACGATCGCGTCGATCACGTAGTGCTCGCCGGTGTAGACGAGCGTCGCCGACATCAGCAGCGGATAGGCGAGCAGCAGCGGGATCCACCGCTTCCGCACCTTGAACAGGAAGAACGCCACCGCGCTCATCGCGAACGCCGAGTGCAGCGACGGCATCGCGGCCACCGGGTTGGCCATCGACTGACCCACCGCGAGCAGCTTCGATCCGCCGTGCAGGCCGATCGCCTCCCACCCGCGCCCGGACATCCGCATCACGTGCTCGGCGATGTACCCGTGCTCGGACGCCCACCACGGCGGCGCCGCCGGATACAGGAAGTACGTCGCCAGGCCGAGCGCGGTCAGCGTGAACCAGCGGCGCATGAACGCCGCCCACAGCGGCCGGCTCCGGAACCAGAGCACGGCCGCGATCGTCAGGCTCACCACGAAGTGCGAGAAGTACACGAACGACGCGAGCACGTCGTACCAGTGGACGTGGGCCGCGTCGTACAGGTGGTCTTGCACCCACGTCGTCGGCAGCGTGCCGCCGAACAGCCACTCGTCGGCGTGGATCATCTCGGTGACGTGCGGCGCGACGTCGTTGTCGGCCAGGCCCCGGCTGAAGTCGTAGGCGACCAGCAAGAGGACGATCGGTACCCAGTCGCGTGCGAAGCCGAGGTGGTGGCGCCACGGCTGGTCGGGCCGGAACGCCATCGTCCCGAACCAGAGCCAGAGCGCGGCCAGCATCGGGTCGGTCGGCAGCCCGACGAAGTACCACCAGACCGCGAACGCGACCGCGAACAACGGAACCGTCACCCGGCGGCGAGCCAGCAGCGCCCGAAGACGATTCGGCGGTTCCGGGGCGGGTTGGGTAACGGTGTCCTCCACGATCACCCGGACGAGGGTACCCCCGTCGCCCTACCCGGCCGACGCCGCGCGGGGCGAACCACCGCCCACCAGGCCGGGCAGCACGTTGCCGATCGGCTCGGAGATCGTCGCGTCGGCGACCTCGTCGTACGGCGTGGGCTCGGCGTTCAGGATGACGACCTTCGCGCCCTGTTTCCTCGCGACGTCGACCAGACCGGCCACCGGCTGGACCGACAGCGACGTACCGATCGCGAGGAACAGGTCACAGTCCGCGGCCGCGGCCCTGGCCTTCGCGAAGACCTCGGGCACCAGCGGCTGTCCGAACGAGATCGTCCCCGCCTTGAGGATGCCGCCGCAGCGCAGGCAGGCCGGATCTTCGTCGCCGGCCGCGACCCGCTCGAGCGTGTCGGACATCGCGAACCGCGAGCCGCAGGAGAGGCACTCGACCTCGTACAGCGAGCCGTGCACCTCGATCACCAGGTCTTCGTTGGTGCCCGCGAGCTGGTGCAGCCCGTCGATGTTCTGGGTGATCACCGCGCGTAGACGGCCGGTCGCTTCCAGATCGACCAGTGCGTAGTGCGCGGCGTTCGGTCTCGCCGTCCAGGCGGCGTGGGCGCGGCGAATCTGCCATGCCTCTCGCCGGATGTCGGGATCGGAGACGTAATCCCGCAACGTGAAGAGGCGCTGAGCGCCCGGGTTACGTGTCCACACCCCATTAGGGCCACGGAAATCGGGAATGCCGCTATCGGTACTGATACCAGCGCCCGTCAATGCGGTTATCCGTTTTGCGTCCGCGATCCATCGCGCGACCGCCTGCCCGTCCCTCATGCGCACAAACGCTATGCGTACCAGCCGTCGAGTACCAGCCGTACGTGCGTGTCCGGTGGACGTCAGTCCCCGAATTTTCTCTCGGGTCGCTGCCGGGAGAGTACTCCCGGACGGTGAACGACCCCAGGAACCCGCGCGCGACCCGGCTCCCCCTAGGCTCAGCGGCATGTACTTGCCGCTCGGCTTGACCGGTTCCTCCGTACTGAGGGTGACCGACGCCGACACCGCGACGGCGCTCGGATCGGGTGACGTCCCGGTGCTCGCGACGCCGCGCGTGCTCGCGCTCGCCGAGGCCGCGACCGTCGACGCGATCCGTGAGGCGCTGCCGCCGGAGCTGACGACGGTCGGCGTCCGCGTCGAACTGGCGCACCGGTTGCCGACGCCGGTCGGCGCGGTCGCGACCGCCACCGCGGTCCTGGAGAAGGTGGACGGTCGGGCGCTGCGGTTCTCGGTGACGGTCCGGGACGGCGAGCAGCTCGTGGCGGACGGCATCGTCGAGCGCGCCGCGGTCGACCGGGAGCGGTTCCTGGCCCGTCTGAAGGAGGAGCGGTGACCGACTGGGTGGAGGTCGCAGATCGGGTGCTGCTCTGGCGGCAGCCGATTCTGGACGTCAACGCGGTGCTGGTGCTCGGCGACGACGGCGCGCTGGTGGTCGACACGCTCTCGACCCCGGGTCAGGCGCAGGAACTGGCCGACGCGGTCCGCCGCGTCACGCCGCTCGGCTGGCGGGTCGTGAACACCCACCACCACTTCGATCACTGCTTCGGCAACGCGGTGCTGGGCGCGGGCGCGGAGATCTGGGCCCACAGCGAGTGCGTCGCCCGGTTCGAGCGCTGGACCTCGTCCGACCAGGCCGCCGCCGCCCGCATCGCCGACATCGCCGCCGAGTACGCGATCGACGGCCTGGACACGGTGACGCTCCGCGCCCCGGACCGGGAGGTCCTGGGCGAGGCCACGCTCGACCTGGGCGGCCGGGTCGTCGAACTTCGGCACCTGGGCCGCGGGCACACCGACAACGACCTCGTCGTCGTGATCCCGGACGCCGCCGCGGTGCTCGCCGGCGACCTGGTCGAGAACGGCGCGGCGCCGTCGTTCGACGACTCGTGGCCACTGGAGTGGGCCGGCACGGTGGCCGCTCTGCTCGAGCTGCAGCCGGCCGTCGTCGTCCCGGGACACGGCGCGGCCATGACCCCCGAGCAGGCCAAGGCCCAGCACGCCGAGCTCGCGGCCCTGGAGTGGGCCGCGCGGCAGGGCTGGCACGGCCAGGCTCCCGTCGACGAGGTCACGACCCCGTTCGGTGAGACCGGACGGATCGCCGTCCGCCGCGCCTACGAGTTCCTCGACGGCCGGCTCTGATCCGGGGCTACGGCTCGTCGCCGTAGCCCCGGACTACGGCGACGGGACGCCCGTCAGCGCTGCCGCACGGCCCGCTTCGTCAGCAGCGCGGACTCCGCCGGCGCGGGACGCGGGTCGATCCGGCCCTCGACGAAGATCGCGTGCCAGACGCAGAACACCAGCACGGTCCACACCTTGCGCGAGTTGTCGGCGTCACCGGCCCGGTGCGCCTGCAGCAGCCGGTCGACGTACTGCAGGTCGAGCAGGCCGTCGGCCTTCGAGTCGGCCAGGATCCCGCGCGCCCAGTCGTACATCAGCCCCTTGAGCCAGACCCGGGTCGGCACCGGGAACCCGAGCTTCGGCCGGTTGACGATCTGCGGCGGCACGACCTGCTCGAGCGCTTGGCGCAGCGCGTACTTCCGGACACCCTTGCTGGTGACCTTCAGCTCCGGCGGGATCTTGCGCGCCACGTCGAACACGCCGACGTCGAGGAACGGCACCCGGCCCTCGAGCGAGTGCGCCATCGTCATCCGGTCGGCCTTCACCAGGATGTCGCCGCGCAGCCAGGTGTAGAGGTCGATGTACTGCATCTGGGTGATGTCGTCGAGGTAAGCGGCATCCCGGTAGTGCTGCTCGGTCACGTCCGTGTACTGGACGGAGGGATCGTACTCGCGCATGAGCTTCGACTTCTCGGGCTCGGTGAAGATCCGCGCGTTGCCGTAGTAGCGCTCCTGCAGCGGCGTCGTGCCGCGCTCGAGGAAGCTCTTGCCCTTCACACCCTCCGGGATCACCTTGCTGACTGCCCGCAGGCCCTTCTGCAGCGGGTCGGGCAGCGACGTGATCGGCTTCAGCGACAGGGGCTCGCGGTAGATGCCGTACCCGCCGAAGAACTCGTCCGCACCCTCGCCCGAGAGCACTGCGGTGACCTGTTCGGCCGCCTTCTTGGCGACGAAGTACAGCGGCACCAGCGCGGGGTCGGCCACCGGGTCGTCGAGGTGCCAGACGATCCGCGGCAGCGACTCCATCATGTCGTTCGCGGTGATCAGCGCCGGGAAGTTCTGCACGCCGAGCCATTTGGCCGACTGCTCCGCGACCGTGATCTCGGAGTACCCGTCCACCTCGTACCCGGCGGTGAACGTCTTGATGTCGGGCTTGTACTCGCGGGCCAGCGCCACGATCGCGGTCGAGTCGATGCCACTGGACAGGAACGCGCCGAGCGGCACCTCGCTCTGCAGGTGCAGTGCCACCGACTCGCGCAGCACGTCCCGGATCTCGCCGAACAACCGCTCGGGCGAGTCGGTCGGCGTCGGGCGGAAGTCGGGCTTGAAGTACCGATGGCGCACGACCTCCTGGCCGGGCTTCCAGGTCAGCGACTCCCCGCTGCCCAGCCGGTCGATGTCGACGTGCAAGGTGCCGGGCTCGGGCACGTACTGCAGCGTCAGGTAGTGCGAGAGCGCGGCCGGGTCGAGGCCGGCGTCACCGGAGCGGGCGGCGGCCGAGAACGGCAGCAGCGCCTTCTTCTCGCTGGCGACGAAGATGCCGGTCGAGGTGACCGTGTAGTGCAGCGGCTTGATGCCGAACTGGTCGCGGGCGGCGAACGCGGTGCGCTCGAACCGGTCCCAGATGATGAACGCGAACATCCCGCGCAGCCGGCTGACGAACTCCGGGCCCCAGTAGTGGTAGGCCGCGACGATCGCCTCGGTGTCACCCTCGGTGGCGAACGACGCGCCGACCTCGGCGAGCTGTTTGCGCAGGTCGAGGTAGTTGTAGATCTCGCCGTTGAACGTGATCACGTACCGGCCGTCGGCGTACTCCAGCGGCTGGTGGGAGTTCTCGACGTCGATGAACGCGAGCCGTTTGAAGCCCAGCACCACGTCGTTGCCGGAGACCCGGACCCCGGTCTCGTCGGGGCCGCGGTGGTGGATGCTCTCCAGTGCGCGGGCCAGGCCGTCGCGCTGGTGGGAGGCATCGCCGCAGGCGCTGACGTAGGTGAGCAGACCACACATGGCGACCATCATTCCATCGCCCGGCCAGGCCGAGACGGTGACGGTGGGACTAGCTGAATCCGCGCTGGTGAGCGGAGTAGCGTCCGGTTCCATGACCGAGGGCGAGATGGCTGAACTGGCCGAGACCGATCCGACGATCACGACGGCCAGCCACGACCTCCCGGTGCCGGAGCGGCTGGCCGAGTTCATGCGCACGGACTGGGCGCCGCCACCGGCCGAGGTCGTCCGGCGGGAGCCGTCGGCCGACTACACCGCCGTGCGCCGTGCGCGCCTGGCCGGGCGGTTCCCGGGCGAGACCCTGGTGATCCCGAGCGGCACCGCGAAGGTCCGCAGCAACGACTCCTCGTACGAGTTCCGGCCCGGCTCCGACGTGGCCTGGCTCACCACCTGTTACGAGCAGGACGCGGTCCTCGTCGCCGGTCCGGCCGGCGCGGCCCTCTACGTCCGGGTCCGCGCCTCCCGCGAGTCCGACGAGTTCTTCCGCAGCCGCGGCGGTGAGCTCTGGGTCGGTCCGCGGCGCTCCGCCGCGGAGTGGTCGGCCGCGCTCGGCCTCCCGTGCGTCTCCCTCGACGAGCTCCCGAAGGCGCTGGCTGAGCTCGATCCCTCGGCCACCCGTGTCCTGCGTTCTTACGACACGCACGTGGACGCCGCGGTGAAGGCGCCCGACGACGGCCTGCGAGACGGTCAGCTGGCCGCCGCCCTGGGCGAGTTGCGGCTGGTCAAGGACGCCTGGGAGATCACGCAGCTGCGCGAAGCCGTGGACGCGACCATCCGCGGTTTCGGCGACGTCGTGCGCGCGCTGCCGGCCGATCGCGAGTCGTCCGAACGGCTGGCCGACGGCGTGTTCGGGCTGCGTGCCCGGCACGACGGCAACACGGTCGGCTACGGCACGATCGCCGCCGCCGGTGCGCACGCCTGCACGCTGCACTGGTGGCGCAACGACGGCGTCTGCCGCCCCGGCGAACTGCTTCTGCTCGACGCCGGCGTGGAGAACACCCACCTCTACACCGCCGACATCACCCGCACGCTGCCGGTGAGCGGGCGCTTCTCTCCCGTGCAGCGCCGGGTCTACGAAACCGTGCTGGCCGCGCAGGAGGCCGGGATCGCGGTGATCCGGCCGGGCGTCGTCTGGCGCGACATCCACCGGGCGTGCATGACGGTGATCGCCGGTGCGCTGGCCGAGTGGGGCCTGCTGCCGGTGCCTGCGGCCGAGTCCCTGGACGACGAGGTGGGCCTGCACCGCCGCTGGACGCTGCACGCCTCCGGGCACATGCTCGGGCTCGACGTGCACGACTGCGCGAAGGCCCGGTCGGAGACCTATCTGGACGGGGTGCTGGAGGCCGGCCAGGTGCTCACGGTCGAGCCGGGCCTGTACTTCCAGCCCGACGATCTGACCGTACCGGCGGAGTTCCGCGGGATCGGCGTCCGGATCGAGGACGACGTGCTGGTGACCACGGACGGTGCGGAAGTACTCTCGGCGTCGCTTCCGCGCACCGCCGACGCGGTCGAGGCGTGGATGGCGGCCGAGCGGGCCGCAGGGGTACGTATCCCGGGCTAGTCGCCGGGGTAGTAGGTAGGGATCGGGTAAGCGTGGCGTCGGGTTCACCTGTGCGACACGCTTCGTAGGGACCATGGGTGCGTGGAAATGAAGTCCTGGCCGTTGACCGTGTTGTCCGTCCTGTCACTCGTCGTGATCGCCGGGGCGGTGGCCTGGGCCGAGGTGACACACGCGAAGCCGCACGTCGCCGCGGCCGCCGCGCCGACCGAGGGCAAGCCGGTGTTCACGGTGTGCGCGACCGGGAACTACGCGGCGTACGTCGAGCTGACCGAGACCAAGACGAAGTCGCCGACCGCGCAGCCCGGCAAGTGCGTGACCGAACCGGTGGAGAGCGCCGACGAGACCTACGAGATCAAGATCTACGGTCTGGACGGCGCGACGCCGTTCGAGGTCGGCGAGGACGAGGTCGAGGCCACCGGAAAGGTGACGGCCACCGGAACGGCCGACAACCCGGACGAAACCTCGGAGTGACGCGGTCGCGCCCACCGTTCGGAAATCTCCGCACGCTCACCAGCACTCTGCGTGCCGCTGCTCTTCGGCGGACCAGTCGACGTTCACACGCTGTTCCGAGGGCTCGTTCGGTCACGAGTAGGGGCCTTTCCGTGCTGACCCGGTAGCGGGTCGGGCACTCGGCGTGCTGGGCTGGCCCCGGCGGACCGACACCGGCGGCAGGGACGAGTGCGACGTGGAGATCAGCACGATCGTCATGGTGCATCGAGCGGCCGCGCAGGCCATCGGCACGACCTTCGCCGGCGTCCCGATGCCCGTCTGGTACGCCGCGGCCATCGCATTGGGGACGCTCTCCGGCCTCGGCCCGATGTGGGCCGCCCGCCGGGCCCGGCGCCGAGCCGGTGCGTACCCGATGGGGCCGCCCGGCCCCGGTTTCCCGCCGGGTGCGGTGCCGTACCCACCGATCTCGAAGCGGATCTTCCTGTCCTACCGCCGGGCCGACTCCCAAGACGTCGCCGGGCGGCTGTTCGAGGCGTTGTGGCCCCGCTTCGGCCCCCAGAACGTCTTCATCGACGTGGACTCGGTGCGCCCCGGCCGGGATTTCGTGGACGCAATGCTCGAGGCGGTCGAGTCCGTGGACGTCGTCATCGCCGTGATCGGCCGCTCGTGGCTCAGCAGCACCGACTCCGACGGGCGGCGGCGCCTCGACGATCCGCACGACAGCGTCCGCCTCGAGGTCGAGACCGCGCTGCGGCTCGGTAAGCAGGTCATTCCGGTGCTGGTGGGCGGCGCCGGGATGCCCCGGGCGGAGGAGTTACCCGCGGCGCTGGCGCCCCTGGCCCGGCGGAACGCGATCGGGTTGAGCCACACCACGTTCCGGGGCGACCTCGAGCGGCTTGTCGTCGCGATCGTGACGCCGTAGTACGCGACGGCGTAGATCTCTCACCGGAAGTTGGGTATGCCCATCACAGAGCGTGGACCACGTCCGGTAGGATACAAGACGGACGTACGGTTTTATGGGACGCGCCAGGTGGCTGCAGGTCAGGACGACCCGTAGGCAAGACTGGCAAGAAGAACCGACGAAGGAGTTGCGACGTGTCAGAGGGCTCCCCCCCGCGCATCGACAGTTTCGGGTCGGCCGGCTCGCTCACGGTCGGCGACGAGCAGTACGAGATCTTCCGGCTGACGGCCGTGGAGGGTCTCCAGGACCGGATCGCCCGTCTGCCGTATTCGCTGAAGGTCCTGCTGGAGAACCTGCTGCGGACCGAGGACGGCGCGAACGTCACCGCCGACCACATCCGCGCGCTCGCGAACTGGGATCCGCAGGCCGAGCCCGACACCGAGATCCAGTTCACGCCCGCCCGGGTCGTGATGCAGGACTTCACCGGCGTCCCGTGCGTGGTCGACCTGGCCACGATGCGCGAGGCGGTCGCCGAGCTGGGCGGTGACCCGGCCAAGATCAACCCGCTGGCACCGGCCGAGCTGGTCATCGACCACTCGGTGATCGCCGACGTCTTCGGCGCGCCGGACGCGTTCGCGCGCAACGTCGAGCTGGAGTACCAGCGCAACCTCGAGCGCTACCAGTTCCTCCGCTGGGGCCAGGGCGCGTTCAACGAGTTCAAGGTCGTCCCGCCGGGCACCGGCATCGTGCACCAGGTCAACATCGAGCACCTGGCTCGCACGGTGATGGTCCGCAACGGCGTCGCGTATCCCGACACCTGCGTCGGCACCGACTCGCACACCACGATGGTCAACGGGCTGGGCGTCCTGGGCTGGGGCGTCGGGGGCATCGAGGCCGAGGCCGCGATGCTCGGCCAGCCGGTGAGCATGCTGATCCCGCGGGTCGTCGGCTTCAAGCTCAACGGTTCGCTGCCCGAGGGCACGACCGCCACCGACCTGGTGCTGACGATCACCGAAATGCTGCGCAAGCACGGCGTCGTCGGCAAGTTCGTCGAGTTCTACGGCGCGGGCGTCACCGCCGTGCCGCTGGCCAACCGGGCCACGATCGGCAACATGAGCCCCGAGTTCGGCTCCACCGCCGCGATCTTCCCGATCGACGCCGAGACCGTGAACTACCTGCGGCTGACCGGCCGGCCCGAGCAGCAGCTCGCGCTGGTCGAGGCGTACGCGAAGGAACAGGGCATGTGGCACGACCCGTCGGTCGAGCCGGTGTTCTCCGAGTACCTCGAGCTCGACCTGTCGACGGTCGTGCCGTCGATCGCCGGGCCGAAGCGTCCGCAGGACCGGATCGTGCTGGCCGAGTCGAAGGCGCAGTGGCGGGGCGACATCCGCAACTACGTGGAGGACGACGACCAGTACTCCGCGCCCGAGGACGTCGCGGAAGGCCCAGCGGACGAGGCGTCGGCCGAGTCGTTCCCGGCGTCGGACTCCCCCGCCAACGGGCGGACCTCCGCGGCCGACCGGCCGCACCACACTGCTCCGGGCCGCGACGGCCGGCCGTCGAAGAAGACGCCGGTGACGCTGTCCGACGGCACTTCGTTCGAGCTGGACCACGGTGCGGTCACGATCGCCGCGATCACGTCCTGCACGAACACCTCGAACCCGTCGGTGATGATCGGCGCGGCGCTGCTGGCCAAGAACGCGGTCGAGCGTGGCCTGACCCGCAAGCCGTGGGTCAAGACGACGCTGGCCCCCGGCTCGAAGGTCGTCAGCGACTACTACGACCGCGCCGGGCTGACGCCGTACCTCGACAAGATCGGCTTCAACCTGGTCGGCTACGGGTGCACGACCTGCATCGGCAACTCAGGCCCCCTGCACGACGAGATCTCGGCCGCGATCAACGACGCCGACCTCGCGGTGGCCGCCGTGCTCTCCGGCAACCGGAACTTCGAGGGCCGGATCAACCCGGACGTGAAGATGAACTACCTGGCCTCGCCGCCGCTGGTCGTGGCGTACGCGCTGGCCGGGTCGATGGACATCGACATCACCACCGAGCCGCTCGGCACCGGATCGGACGGCGAGCCGGTCTACCTGAGCGACCTCTGGCCGTCGCCGCAGGAGGTCGAGGAGGTCATCGCCTCCGCGATCCACAGCGAGATGTTCTCCCGCGACTACGCGGACGTGTTCGCCGGCGACGAGCGCTGGCAGAACCTGCCGACGCCGACCGGGGACACGTTCGAGTGGGACGCCTCGTCCACCTACGTGCGGAAGCCCCCGTACTTCGAGGGCATGCCGCCGTCGCCGACCCCGGTGGTCGACATCGACGGCGCGCGGGTGCTGCTGAAGCTCGGCGACTCGGTGACGACCGACCACATCTCGCCCGCGGGCGCGATCAAGGCCGACTCACCGGCCGGGAAGTATCTGGTCGAGCACGGGGTCGAGCGGCGGGACTTCAACTCGTACGGCTCCCGCCGGGGCAACCACGAGGTGATGATCCGGGGCACGTTCGCGAACATCCGGCTGCGCAACCAGATCGCGCCGGGCACCGAGGGCGGGTTCACCCGCGACTTCACCGTCCCGGACGGACCGGTCACGACCGTGTACGACGCGGCCCAGAACTACGCCGCGGCGTCGACTCCGCTGGTCGTGCTGGCCGGCAAGGAGTACGGCTCGGGGTCGTCCCGCGACTGGGCGGCGAAGGGCACCGCGCTGCTCGGCGTCCGGACCGTGATCGCCGAGTCGTACGAGCGAATCCACCGGTCGAACCTGATCGGCATGGGCGTGCTGCCGCTGCAGTTCCCGGCCGGCGAGACGGCGGAGTCGCTGGGCCTGACCGGCGAGGAGACGTTCTCGGTCGCCGGCGTGACCGAGCTCAACGACGGGAAGACCCCGCGCACGGTGAAGGTGACCACCGACACCGGGGTGTCGTTCGACGCGGTGGTGCGGATCGACACGCCCGGCGAGGCCGACTATTACCGGCACGGCGGGATCATGCAGTACGTGCTCCGCAGCCTGCTGAACTGAGTAAGGGCGGTCCCCGCGGCGCACGCCGCGGGGACCGTTGGCATTGGAAACCAGACGTACGGATTGCACGATTGCACCGCGGCTGACACGATCGGTGACATGCCCAAGGTCAGCCAGCTGCACCTCGACGCCCGACGGCAGGAAATCCTCGCCGGTGCGCGGGCGTGCTTCGCCCGCCACGGCTACGAAGGCGCGACCGTACGCCGGCTGGAGGAAGAGACCGGGCTCTCCCGCGGAGCGATCTTCCACCACTTCCGCGACAAGGAGTCGCTGTTCCTCGCCGTCGCCGAGGACGACGCCGCCGAGATGGCCGCCGTCGTGGCCGAGCAGGGGCTCGTACAGGTGATGCGCAACCTCCTGGACGACGAGTTCAGCCCGGAGCAGGCCGGGTGGCTCGGTACACAACTCGAGGTGTCACGCCGCCTGCGCACCGACAGGGACTTCGCCGCCCGCTGGGCCGCCCGCTCCGAGGCGATCTCGCAGGCCACGCACGACCGGCTGACCCGCCAGCGCGAGGCGGGCGTCCTGCGCGAGGACGTCGACCTCGACACGCTCCAGCGCTTCCTCGAACTGGCCCTCGACGGCCTGGTGCTCCACCTGGCCATGGGCCGCCCCGCCGACAAACTCGGCACCGTCCTCGACCTGGTCGAGGAAGCCGTCCGGCGCCGTTAGCGCCTGGCCTGCAGCACGGTGATTCCGTCGAGTTCGATGTCGTCCTTGACCACGAAGCCGGCGTCGGTCAGTTCGGCGCGGACGTCGTCCGGGGTGACCGGCCAGGTGTAGAACTCGGTCTCTTCCTCGGAGAGCACCTCGCCCTCGGCGTCGAGCACCGTGTAGCGGTACTCCCACCACTGCCGCTGGCCGGCGGGCTCGCCCCGTACCGACCCGACGACCGTGTGCGTCCCGACCGCGACCCGGCCGAGCTCTCGCGGTTCCTGCACCACCGGCTCGGTGAGGTGCGGCTCGTCCAGCAGGAACACCCCTCCCGGCACCAGCGCGGCCCGCACCCGCTGCCAGATGTCCGACCGGTACGGCGGCGGGAACGCGGGGCTGGTGTCGAGACACACCGCCAGATCCGCGAACTCCGACACCTCGAACCGCTCCGCCGCCTCCGGCAGCACGGTCGTCCGGCGCCGAAGCTCCGGGTCGGCCGATAACCGCGCGTACAGGGCGGTCCGCATCCCCACCGACGGTTCCACCGCCACGACAGGCACTTCGGGCACTTCGGCCGCCAGCGCCGCGATCACCGATCCGGTGCCGGCGCCCAGGTCGAGAATGCCGTGCCGGATCTCGCCCCCGGCGGCCGCGAGCAGGGCGCGTGCCCTGGCCGCGGTGCGTTCGGCGTGCAGTAAGTCGTAGTACTGCGCCGCAGCCGCGTATCCGTCCACTGCTGTCCTCCCCGTCACAACCAGTCTGTGCGGACCTTAAGCGCAGCATGCGGCGCACCGGCAGACCCCGGGCCATTATTTGAGACAGAGATAGGGCTCGCCACCCCGCAATTCACCCTGAGTAACCGGGAGCGAGCGGGGATCCCCCTTGGAGCGGGACGGGTGCGCGGGCACCCTTCCGGTCAGGATGCAACCGGCACGCGCCGACAAAGCCTCCGTGACGACGTTCTCGAAGCCCCGCCGCCTCCGTACCTTCGGTGCCGCCCTCGCTCTGTCCGTACTCGGCGGCGTCGGCCTCGCGCCGGTGGCCGCCGCGGCCGCCGACCCGGTGACGGTGCCCGCACCCGCGCCGGTGAACACGCCGGCTGCGCCCTCGAACCTCCCGAGCGGCATCGAACCGCTGTCGCCCTACATCCCGCAGACCTCCTGCGAGTGGGTGGACAAGCCTGGCTCGATCGCGTTCGGCGCGCTGCTCAAGGCCACCTACCCCGGCACCTCGTACGGCGTCACCAGAGGCTGCACCGGCACGATGACCAGCGAGCACTACGACGGCCGGGCCGTCGACTGGATGAACTCGATCCGCAAGCCGGCTCAGGCCGCCCAGGCCACCGCGGTGCTCAACTGGCTGTTCGCGACCGACGCCGCCGGCAACAAGTACGCCAACGCGCGCCGGCTCGGCGTCATGTACATCATCTGGAACGGGAAGATCTGGGGCAGCTACAACCAGGCCTGGAAGCCGTACTCGACCTGCGCGTCGCACCCCGAGGCCGGCATGGACACCACCTGCCACCGCGACCACGTGCACTTCAGCCTGAGCTGGGCCGGCGCGATGAAGCGGACGTCGTTCTGGACCGGATCGGTGGCGGCCGTGGACTACGGGCCGTGCCGGGTCGCCGACCTGAACTACGCGGCGCCCTACCGGGGCGTCAACAAGACCAGGTGTGCGTCGTTCCCGGTCGTCACGGCTCCGACCGGCTCGAGCGCGGCCTACAGCAGCCTGGTGAAGTTCTCCGGCGCGCAGCTGCAGTCCGGCGCGAACGGCAACGCGGTGACCGCGCTGCAGCGAGGGCTGGGGCTCGGGACCAACGGTACGTTCGGGACGGACACCGCGTCCGCGATCGTCGCGTTCAAGGCCGCCCACGGCCTTCCGGCCACCGCCGTGGTGGACGCCACCACCTGGCGCGCGCTCCTGGTCGCCTACCAGCCCGGCAGCCCGGCCACCAGCGCGTCCAAGCCCGCCACGACGTCCAAGCCGACCACCACGACCGTGACCAAGCCGGTCGCGAAGCCGATCACGAAGCCGGCCGCGAAGCCGGTCAGCCCGCTGGCGCAGTACCGGGCTACCACGCTGAAGTACGGCTCGAAGGGCGCCGCGGTCACCGCCCTGCAGAAGCGGCTCGCGCTCCCGCAGGTGACCGGCCTGTTCGCGAGCAAGACCCAGGCCGCGGTCACGACGTTCCAGCGCTCGCACCACCTGACGGTCACCGGTGTCGTCGACCGGGCAACCTGGATCGCGCTCGGCGCCTGATCGATCACCCACCGTCACCCAACCCAAGAGGTTCCTAGGCATCACGCGGACGACCGGGGAATGCCCGGTCGTCCGCTATGCGTAGTTTGACGCTCTGCAGCGATAGGATGATCCGGTAATGTCCGTATTTACTGGTCAGGGCGTGAGTGAATTGGGCACTTTGTTACGACTGTGAGCCCGATTAGCGAGGTTCGTGGCACTTTTAGTCTTGCCCTCATGAGCCTCACCGAATTACGCACCGTCACCGACCAGGCCGGCGCCTCCAGGCCCGTCTTCGTCGACTCGACCGGACGCCGCGCCCGGTGGCTGCGGGTCCTGACCGTTCTCGCCTGTCTGGCGTTCGTCCTGTACCTGGGCGCGATGGCCACCGGCCTGTTCGGCTCGTCCGTGGACCTGTCGACCGCGATGCCGAGCGTCAGCGCGTCGGCGAGCGTCTCGGCCTCGGCCGGGTAGGCAACCGGCCCGGGGAGGCAGCGAGCCCCGAGAAGCAGCGGGCCCGGCGGTGCGCGTCGCTCGCCCGCCGGCTCCGGCCGGCCCGACCGAAGGACTGCGATGCCCCGGTCCGCGCCCCGCCCGCAGCAGCCCGACGAACACGCCCCCGCCGCGCGGGCTGACGGCGCGGCCGCGGCCGACCGCACGCAGTTCAGCGAGCCGAACGGGCCCGGCGGCAGTCCGAAGCCGCCTCCCGCGGCCTCGCGGCTGCTCGGCCGGCGGTGGACGCCGAGCCCGCACCAGCGGCAGCGTGGCGAACGGAAGGCCCGCGGACGCGTTCCGGTGGTCGTCGTCCTGCTGGTGTTCCTCTGCGCGGTGCTGTTCCTCAACGCGGTCGCGACCGCCTCCGTCGGTGCGTCGAGCACCGTCCACGAGGCCGGACCCGCCGACGAAGTCCCGGACCAGATCATCGACGGCGGGCCGGTGATCGACACGACCCAGGGCCGCACCACCTCGTCGTTCCGGATGCGGGCCAAGACGATCGCGCTGACGTTCGACGACGGCCCCGATCCGACCTGGACGCCGAAGATCCTCGACGTGCTGAAGAAGCACGACATCCACGGCACGTTCTTCATGGTCGGCGCCCGGATCACCGAGTCGCCGGAGATGGCCCGCCGGGTGCACGCCGAGGGCAACGAGATCGGCATCCACACGTTCACGCACTCCGACATGTCGACGGTTCCGGCCTGGGAGCGGCGCCTGCAGTACTCGGCCACCCAGATGACGGTGGTCGGCGCGACCGGCGACACCACGTCGCTGCTCCGCTTCCCGTACTCCTCCACGGCCGACGCGATCGACGACACGTACTGGCCGATCATCAAGGAGGGCGGAGCGCTCAACTACGTCACGGTCGTCGCCGACACCGACGGCGAGGACTGGGCGCGGCCGGGCGTCCGGCAGATCGTGAAGAACGCGACGCCGAAGAACGGCGCCGGGGCCGTCGTCCTCATGCACGACGCCGGCGGGAACCGGGCGCAGACGGTCGCCGCGCTCGACATCTACATCCCCGCGATGAAGAAGCTCGGCTACACCTTCACGACACTCAGCCGGGGGATCGACTTCGGGGACGGGAGCACCGCGACCGTCCACCGGGCCGCGACCGGCAGCGAGCTCTGGCGGGGACGCGCGGTCCTGTACGGCATCTGGCTGGCCCACCAGTTCGTGCTCTGGTGCGCCTACCTGCTGATCGTCGTCGGCGGCCTGACGATCGCCCGGCTGCTGCTGATGCTCGTGCTCACCGGACGGCACCTGGCGAAGCGGCGGCGGGAGCGCAAGCGGAACACCCGTCCGCCGGTGACGCTGCCGGTGACGGTCGTCGTCCCGGCCTACAACGAGAGCGCGGGCATCGTGGCCGCGGTCCGGTCGCTGGTCGCGAGCGACTACGTCGGCCGGGCCTCGGACGGCAGCCCGGTCCCGGTGGAGGTCGTGGTGGTCGACGACGGATCGACCGACGGGACGTCGGACCTGGTGGCCTCACTCGGGCTCGACCACGTCCGGGTGATCCGGGTGGCGAACGGTGGAAAGGCCCGTGCGCTCAACATCGGGACCGCGGCCGGCGACCGGCCGCTGGTGATCATGGTCGACGGCGACACGCTGTTCGAGCCGGGCTCCGTCGCCGCGCTGGTCCAGCCGTTCGCCGATCCGACCGTGGGCGCGGTGGCCGGCAACGTGAAGGTCGGCAACCGCGGGAGCCTGCTCGGCCGCTGGCAGCACATCGAGTACGTGACCGGGTTCGCGGTCGACCGGCGGGCCTACGAGATCATGCGGTGCATGCCGACCGTGCCCGGCGCGATCGGCGCGTTCCGGCGCGAGGCGCTCGACGAGGTCGGCGGCGTCAGCGACGACACACTCGCCGAGGACACCGACCTGACGATGGCGCTCAGCCGGGCCGACTGGCGGGTCGTGTACCAGGACACCGCACGGGCCTGGACCGAGACCCCGGCGACGATCGGCCAGCTCGCGACCCAGCGGTACCGGTGGACGTACGGGACGATGCAGGCGATGTGGAAGCACCGCGGCGCGTTCTTCGACCGCGGGGCGTCGGGCCGGTTCGGACGCGTCGGGCTGCCGTTCCTGGCGCTGTTCGGGGTCGTGCTGCCGCTGCTGGCGCCGCTGATCGACGTGTTCCTGATCTACGGGCTGCTCTACTACGACGCGGCCCTGACCGTCGCGGGGTGGGTCGGGATGCTCGCCGCCCAGCTGATCATCGCGGCGATCGCGTTCCGGCTCGATCGCGAACCGCTGCGGCCGCTCTGGGCGTTCCCGCTCCAGCAGATCGTGTACCGCCAGCTGATGTACGTGGTGCTCATCCAGTCGGTGGCGACCGCGCTGACCGGCGCCCGCCTCCGCTGGCAGAAGCTGCGCCGGACCGGCGAGGTCAGCACCGCGCCGCGTTAGACCCCGGCCGGTGCCAGACCGCGACGGGTGTCAGACCGCGGCGGGTGTCAGACCGCGGCGGGTGTCAGACCGCGGCCGGTGCGAACTGGGTGCGGTAGAGGTTCGCGTAGAGGCCGTCGGCGGCCAGCAGCGACTCGTGCGTGCCCCGCTCGACGATGCGGCCCTCCTCGACGACCAGGATGACGTCGGCGTTGCGGACCGTGGACAGGCGGTGGGCGATCACCAGCGCGGTCCGGCCGTCGAGGGCCTCGTCCAGCGCACGCTGGACGGCTAGCTCGGAGTCGGAGTCCAGGTGCGCGGTCGCCTCGTCCAGGATGACGACGCCCGGCGCCTTGAGCAGCAGCCGCGCGATCGCGAGCCGCTGCTTCTCGCCGCCGGAGAGCCGGTGCCCCCGCTCCCCCACCACCGTGTCGAGCCCGTCCGGCAGCGACCGGACCAGCGGCTCGATCCGCGCACGGGCCAGCGACGACCACATCTGCTCCTCGGTCGCGTCCGGCCGCACGAACAGCAGGTTGGCCCGGATCGTGTCGTGGAACAGGTGCGCCTCCTGCGTGACGACCCCGACCGCGTCCCGCAGCGACGCGAACGTGGCCTGCCGCACGTCGACACCGCCGACGAGCACGGCCCCGGCGTCCACGTCGTAGAGGCGGGGAACGAGCTGGGAGATCGTGGTCTTCCCGGCCCCGGAGGGGCCGACCAGCGCGACCAGCTGACCCGGGCGGGCCTCGAAGTCGATGCCGTGGAGCACCTCGGTGCGGGGCGCGGTGTCGAGAACCGCGACCTCCTCCAGCGAGGCGAGCGAGACCTCGTCGGCGGCCGGGTAGCTGAACGAGACGTTCCGGAACTCGACCGACTTCGCGGTCGCGGGGATGGTCTGTTCGCCGGGCGTGATCATCGGCTGGAGGTCCAGGACTTCGAAGACCCGGTCGAAGCTCACCAGCGCGCTCGCGACGTCGAGCTGGACGTTGGACAACGCGGTCAGCGGCCCGTAGAGGCGGGTGAGCAGCAGCGCCAGGCTCACGACCGTACCGGCGGACAGGCCGCCGGTCAGCGCGAGCCACCCGCCGACGCCGTAGACCAGCGCCGTCGCCAGCGCCGCGACCAGCGTCAGCGCGGCGAAGAACGCTCGCGAGTAGACGGCGCTCAGCACGCCGACGTCCCGGACCCGGGCCGCCCGTTTCGTGAACGCCGCTTCCTCCTCCTCGGGCCGGCCGAACAGCTTCACGAGCATCGCCCCGGCGACGTTGAAGCGCTCGGTCATCGTCGTGTTCATCGACGCGTTGAGCTCGGCGGCCTCGCGGGTGATCGACGCGAGGCGGCGGCCGACCCGGCGGGCCGGGAGCACGAAGATCGGCAGCAGCACCAGCGCGGCGACCGTGATCTGCCACGACAGCGTGAGCATGACCGCGAGCGTCAGGATCAGCGCGATGACGTTGGACACGACCCCCGACAGCGTGGACGTGAACGCGCGCTGGGCGCCGATCACGTCGTTGTTGAGGCGGCTGATCAGTGCGCCGGTCTGGGTGCGGCTGAAGAACGCGACCGGCATCCGCTGGACGTGCCCGAACACCCGGCTGCGCAGCGACAGGATGATGCCCTCGCCGATCCGGGACGAGAACCAGCGGCCGACCATCGAGAGGACGGTGTCGACCACGGCCAGCCCGGCGATCACCAGCGCCACCGTGACCACCGCACTCCGGGGGCCACCACGGGTGATCGCGTCGACGACCCGGCCGGCCAGCAGCGGCGTGACGACCGCGATGACCGACGACACGACGGTCGCGGTCAGGAACACCACGATGTCGCGCCGGTAGGGCTTCGCGAACGCGAAGATCCGCTTCCACGTCCCCGGCGGCAGCTTCCGCTGGTCGCCGGGTTCGCGGCGCAGCGACCGCATCATCTGCATCGCGGCCATGGGCTGGGTCATAGTGGGCACCTCCGTGGCGCTGCAACGCTGTAATCCTGCCCGCGGATTCCCGGCGCTGGCAGGATGGGATCCGTGCGCCTGGCGACCTGGAACGTGAACAGTGTGACCGCGCGGCTCCCCCGGCTGCTCGACTGGCTGGAGAACACCAAGCCGGACGTCGTCGCGCTGCAGGAGATCAAGACCACCACGGCGGCGTTCCCGGCGGACGCGGTCGCCGCACTCGGGTACGAGACCGCCGCGCACGGCGACGGGCGGTGGAACGGCGTCGCGCTGCTGTCGCGGGTGGGGCTGGAGAACGTCACCCGGGGGCTGGTCGACCAGCCCGGTTTCCCCGGACCGGAACCGCGCGCGGTCGGGGCGACCTGCGGCGGGGTGCGGATCTGGTCGGTGTACGTGCCGAACGGCCGGGAGCCCGACAACCCGCACTACGCGTACAAACTCGAGTGGCTGGCCGCCCTGCGCACGACGGTGCAGGCCGAGCTCGGATCGGGTCCGTTCGTCGTGACCGGCGACTTCAACGTCGCGCCGACCGACGACGACGTCTTCGACCCCGCCGCCTTCGTCGGCGCCACCCACGTCACGCCGGCCGAGCGGGAGGCGCTGGCCTCGCTCCGCGCGATCGGTCTGGTGGACGTGTTCCCGCGACCGCTGAAGTACGACTATCCGTTCACGTACTGGGACTACCGCGCCGGTGCGTTCCCCAACAACAAGGGCATGCGCATCGATCTCTTTTATGCGGACGCCGCCCTGGCCGCCACCGTGAGCGACGCCTACGTGGACCGGAACGCGCGGAAGGGCAAGGGACCGTCGGACCACGCGCCGGTGGTCGTGGATACCGCCGACTAGGCGTCGAGGGGTCAGGTGTCGCCGGCGGCGAGGGCGTGGCGAGGGGTCAGGTGTCGCCGGCGGCGGGCGATCAGGTGTCGCCGGCGGCGGGCGATCAGGTGTCGCCGGCGGCGGGCGATCAGGTGTCGCCGGCGGTGAGGCGGAGGAAGGCCTCACGTTCGGCGGTGAGCGGGTCGTGGTGCCGGACGGCGCTCATGAGCGCCTTGATCTCGGTCAGCGCGTCCCGGTCGGTGTGGCGCAGCGCCTCGGCCAGCGGCGCGGGATCGAGCTCGCCGAGCCCGACCACGGTGGTGGCCAGGCCGAGGCGTTCGGCTTCCGGGGCCCCGATCGGACGGCCGGTGAGCAGGAGTTCGGTCGCCCTCGCGGGGCCGACCAGATCGGTCAGTCGCTGGGTGGTGCCGAGCACCGGGACGAGCCCGTCGTGGACGGCAGTGAGCGCGAGTTCGGTGTCGGCGGCGAAGAGCCGGAGGTCGCCGATCAGCGCCAGTTCGGCGGCCAGCCCGGTGAGGGTGCCCCGGGCGGTGGTCACGACGATCAGATCGGCCCGCTGGAGACGGGCGACCGACTTCTGGTAGTCGACGAGCGTCTCGTCGGTGAGCGTTCTGAGGTCGGTCGTCCAGTTCGAAACCTCGACCACCAGTACCCTGACGTCGCCGGTGAGCTCGCGGCCGAGTTGCGCGAGCGTGTCGAACGATCGCATCGAGCCGATCGTTACCGTGAGCACCTCGGACACACCATCCCCTTCCGTTTACTCCCGTTCTCGTCGAGATTACGCACCGTCAGGGCCTAACAAATGTCGGTAGTAATAGGGCCGAACGGGTGGGAGTCCCGGCTCCAGATCGTGAACGGTTCGTGGGACGCCTTACTCTGAAAGCCATGGCTCCCGGCTACCCGTATGACGATGCCCGCCCGCGCGGAGGGACGTACGACCCTCCACGCGGTGCGGACTCTGAGGCGGGCGGCTACCGCCGGGCCGCGTTGCCCGAGGCTGACGGCTATCGCGACCGCGGTCGGCGTGCCGCTCCGGAGCCTGCTCGTCCGCCCGCGCCGCGCTCGTCCCCGGAGCCGCGGGGCGCGTCCGGAGGCTACGACGACGCCTACGGCGCCGGCCGCCGGGAGGACGCGTACCCGCACGTCGCCAGCACCCCGCCGGACGGCCGGGCCTACGACGACCGCGCCTACGACGACCGGCCCCGCGACGACTACGCGGGCCACGGCGAACCGACCGTCCTCGCGGCCCGCGGCGGCGCTGCGGACCGAGGAGGCGTCGCAGAGCGCGGGCCCGCGGACCGCGGAGGGCTCGCGGACCGCGGAGGGCTCGCGGACCGCGGAGGCGTCGCGGACCGCGGAGGGCTCGCGGACCGCGGAGGCGTGGCAGAGCGCGGAGGGCTCGACGAGCGGGGGCGGCGGCCCGATCGCAGCGATTACGACCAGCGGGCGGCCTACGGCGACTACGACCGGGGCGACGACCGCACCGAGCGCATCGACGACTACCGCGGCGGCTACGGCCGCGGACCGGACGACGACGGCTACGACGACCGCCGCGCCGGCGGGCGCCCCACGAACGACCCGCGGGGATACGACGACCGCCGCGACCCGGCCGCCGCCGGCTACGACGACCGGCGCGCCACCGGCCGCACACCGGACGACCCGCGGTTAGCCGGCCGCACACCGGACGACCCGCGTGGAGCCGGAAGGGCCCCGGACGACCTGCGCCGCGCCGCGGACGACCCCCGAGGAGCCGGACGCGCCACCGACGACCTCCGCGGAGCCGGACGCGTCGCCGACGACCTTCGCGGAGCCGGACGCGCCGCAGACGATCTGCGTGGAGGCGGACGCGCCCCGGACGACCTTCGTGGGTACGACGACGGGCGGGGCGCCGGCGGGCGCGCGGACGACGGCGGGTACGACGACCGACGCGGCGCCGCGAGCGGTCCGGGGCCCGACGACCCCCGCGGGTACGACGACCGCCGCGACCCGGGCGCCCGCGATGACCGCCGCAACCCCGGCGGACCCGACCACCACGGCCGAGACGGCCGAGCATGGGACGACCGCGGCCCGGACGCCGCAGGGCGGGACGCCTCCGGCCGAGACCCCCTCGGGCGCGACTCGTCCGGGCGCGACGCGTCCGGGCGGGAGCCCATCGGGCGTGACGACCGCGGCCGCACTTCCGCTCGCCGGGATCCCGCCGGGCGGGACGACCGGGGACGTGACGACCGGGGACGTGACTCCGGCGGGCGGGACGAGCGGCGCCGCGGTGAGTACGACCAGCGGGCCGCCTACGACGACCGCGGCGGCCGCCCCTCACGCGACGACCGCGCACCCCGAGACGACCGCGCACCCGGGCGCGACGACCGCGCGCCTCGGGACGACCGCGCACCCCGAGACGACCGCGCACCTCGCGACGAGCGCGGGCCCGGGCGCGACGACCGCGCTTACCCTCGGGGCGGGTACTCCGACGGGTACGCGGACGAAGAGGGCATGGAGACCCGACGGGTCCGTCCGGAGGAACTCGGCCTGCCGCCCCTGGGCCGCCCCGGCGAACCGCCGGTGGACCCCGCCGCCCGCACGGTGCCGAACGCGCTCCCCGGCGACGTCCCGAGGCGCGGGCCGGTCCCCCCGCCCCCGCTGGACTCCGAATCGACTATGGTCCTGCCCAAACAGACCGACCGCGCGCCGCTGGACCGGTCACCGCTGGATCGGGCCCTCCGCGACCCCGACAACGAGCGCACCGAGATGTTCATCGCGCGCCCGGCGTCCGGTGTCCCCGACAACAGCGCGACCCGCGTCGGCGGCCCGCCGCTCGACGAGGCGTCGACCCAGATCATCCGACGGCCGGAAGACCTGCCCCGGATCCCGGGCCTCCCTCAGGGTGGCGACGACCAGGCGACCCAGATGTTCGAGCGTCCGGACGACATGGGCCGCCCGGTGTTCGTCGACAGCAGCGGCCGCCGGAGCAAGCTGCTCAAGATCGCGTTCCGGATCGTCGGCATCATCGCGCTGCTGTTCCTGATCGGGATCATCGTCAGCCTCACCGCCGGTCCGGAAGTCATGCGCGGCGCGATCGTCGGCGACAAGGACGACCCGACGACGAGCCCGACCCCGGCGGCGACCAAGTCGACGGTCCCGAGCAAGAGCCCGTCGGCCGCGGCCACCCAGGCCTCGAAGCCGACGACCAGCCGCCGCTCGACCACTCCGACTGCCCCGCAGACCAAGCCGGCGCCGCCGGTGGTCGATCCGACCCAGGACGAGCCCGACACGCGGCCGACCCGGACCAGGGCCAGCGACTCCCCGGACCCGACCGACGACCAGGATCCCGGCTCGGCGAGCCCGGACGCGAGTCCCGACCCGGGCGGCAACAACCAGGGCGGCGGACGCCGCCAGGGGTGACCGGGGGCGGCCACGTCGCCCCCGGGGCGGGCTCCTCGGAACCCGGACCTCAGCTGTCGCGAAAGCCTCACCACTCTCAACCCGGCGGGCCCACGTCCCCAGGCCGCTCGCCCCACCGGAGCCCGACCCTTCCCGGGCCTTCCCGGACGCCCCCGGTGGCGCGCACAGGCGCTCATCCGGCCCGTAACACCCGACCGCCTCGCCTGACCCCCCTCCGGCCCCTGAGCCCGCACAGCAGCCAGAGCCCGACCGTGTCTCCCAGGACGCGAGCGACGCCCGTCGCCCCCACCCGCGGCCACCGCCCCGGTCCACACCGGGCACCCCGCCTCGCCGCCCCCGCCGACCTGGTCACCCGGGCAGCTCGGCAGCTCGGCAGCTCGGCCGACTTCACCCCCGCCGGGCTCCGCGACCCCACCGAGCCTGGCGACCCAGCCCCCCGGCAACCCCGCGACCCGGTAACCCAAGAGACCCCGGCCGACCCGCCGATCCCGCCCCAACCCCCGACCTGGCGACCTCGCCGAGCGGGGCAGCCCCACCCCGCAACCCCGCGAGCCAGCGGCCCGCGAGCCGCACTAGCCGGGCCACTCCGCCCTGGCGACCCCGCCGAATCCAGCGCCCTCGCGGATCCTGACCACCCCGAGGACCCGGCCCCGGTAACCCCGCGACCCCGACAACCCGAGAGATCCCAGCCGACCCGCTGACCCTGCCCACCTAGGCAACCCGGCGACCCGGCAATCCCGCAGAACCTCGCCGCGTCGGCGACCTCGCCCCCGGCAACCCCCGGCAACCCCCGGCAACCCCCGGCAACCCCCGGCAACCCCCGGCAACCCCCGGCAACCCCCGGCAACCCCCGGCAACCCCCGGCGACCCGTGCGATCCCAGCCACCTCGCCACCTCGCGATCTCACTGACGCGGCGATTCCGCTGATCCGGCGATCCCCGCAACCTTCGACGATCCTGTCGGCACCTGCGACCTGAGAGAGCCGTCGAGCCGGGCGACCCGGCGACCCGAGAGAGCACGGCGACCCTGACCTGCGACCCCAGCTACCCCGCCGACCCCACCGACCCTGTCGGCACCTGCGATCCGAGAAACCGAGTCGGGGCCGGGCGACCCGCCCGACCCGGCGACCTGCGGACCCGCCGACCCGCCGACCTCGCGTCGGCCCGTCGCGTGGACAGAACCTCGCCGAGCGACGCGACCGACCACCCGGGCCTCCCCACGCCCGCGTCCAGAACGCTCCTGCTTCACCGAAAGCGACGAGACCATCACAGATCGCTCAGGCCCGCACAACGGAGTCCCCACTGGACACTCCCGATCCCCCGACCTGCCCAAACCCCAAAAACTCACCATTCGCATTTGCACAGTCACCCTCAGTAGCCAATGTCGCAAACCCGACACCTGATTACTGTGAGTTACCTGATAGTCGGAACCGTTGTTCCATCTCGGGTTTGTCCGGACTCGCACCTAAATGACGCAGTGCTCTGTCCGCATTGGCCCCGCTATAGAGGTAACTCAGCGTGAGATAAGCACGGGACGAAAGAGTCACTACTGTCAAAGCGTGAACAGCGTCGCACCCTCCGATATCACGCAGAGTCTCGAACCGATCGGCGACACCCTCTCGCCCTCACCGGTTCCAGTCTTCGTCGACACGACCGGACGCCGCCGGCGGTACATCCGGGGCATCGCCGGCATCGTGTCCGCGGGCTGCCTGCTCTACATCGGATTATTAGCGTTCAGCCTCTTCACCGGCGGCTCGGTCGGTCTGGACACGCTGTTCCCCGACGGGAAGGCCGTCGCCGAGACGCAGACGTCCACCGCGCCCAGCCCGAAGGCGTCCACCTCGAACGCCGCAGGCGGAACGGGCGGGAACGAGGCCGGCGGCCGCACCACCGCGGCGTCACCGTCCGCGACCGCCGCCATCAAGGCGGGTGCGACCGCCAAGCCGACCGCAAGCGCCAAGCCGAGCGCAGCCGCGACGGCACCGGTCGCCGCCGCACCGACCACCGCCGCACCCACCACGGACGCCCCGACCACCACCGCTCCCACCACCGCGGCTCCGACCTCGGACGCACCGACCACGGACGCGCCCACCACGGCCTCCAGCCCCACCGATGCGGCGGGCGGCGGGGGCAACGACACCACCACCACAGCCGCAACCGCCCGGTAGTCCCAGGCAGCCCGCCAGGCTCACCGCCCCCGGCCCAGGCCCTCGGTCGCGTCCGGCTCAGGCCAGGGACACGAGCTCCATCAGGTCGTCCGACCAGTTGTCTTCGACCCCGTCCGGCAACAGGATGACCTTCTCCGGCTTGAGCGCCTCGACCGCGCCCGGGTCGTGCGTCACCAGGACGACCGCGCCGGTGTACGTGGTCAGCGCGTCCAGCACCTGGATGCGGCTCGCCGGGTCGAGGTTGTTCGTCGGCTCGTCGAGCAGCAGGACGTTCGCCGCCGAGCTCACCAGCCCGGCCAGCGCCAGCCGCGTCTTCTCGCCGCCGGAGAGCACGCCGGCCGGCTTGTCGACGTCGTCACCGGAGAACAAGAACGCGCCGAGCAGCCGCCGGATCTCCCCGTCGGAGCTGTCGGGCGACGCCGACCGCATGTTCTCCAGCACCGAGCGCTCGGTGTCGAGCGTCTCGTGCTCCTGCGCGTAGTAGCCCATCTTCAGCCCGTGCCCCGGTTCCACGGCACCGGTGTCCGGCTGCTCCATGCCCGAGAGCAGGCGCAGCAGCGTCGTCTTGCCGGCACCGTTGAGGCCCAGCACCACGACCCGGGTGCCCCGGTCGACCGCCAGGTCGACGTCGGTGAAGATCTCCAGCGAGCCGTAGCTCTTCGACAAGCCCGACGCGGTCAGCGGGGTGCGCCCGCAGGGCGCGGGAGTCGGGAACCGCACCTTGGCGACCTTGTCCGACACCCGCTCGTCAGCCAGCCCGGCCAGCAGCTTCTCGGCTCGTTTGGCCATGTTCTGTGCGGCCGTCGCCTTGGTGGCCTTGGCCCGCATCTTGTCGGCCTGCGACATCAGCGCGCCGGCCTTCTTCTCGGCGTTTGCCCGCTCGCGCTTGCGGCGGCGCTCGTCGGCCTCGCGCTGCGCGTGGTACGCCTTCCACCCCAGGTTGTACTGGTCGACCTCGGCCCGGTTCGCGTCCAGGTACCAGACCTTGTTGACGACGGCCTCGAGCAGATCGCCGTCGTGCGAGATCACGATCAGCCCGCTCTTGTGCCCCTTGAGGTAGTCACGCAGCCAGGTGATCGAGTCGGCGTCCAGGTGGTTGGTGGGCTCGTCGAGCAGCAGCGTCTCGGCGTCCGAAAAAAGAATGCGGGCCAGCTCGACACGGCGGCGCTGACCGCCGGACAGCGTGCGCAGCGGCTGGCCGAGGACGCGGTCGGGAAGGCCGAGGTTCGCGCAAATGCGCGCCGCGTCGCTCTCGGCGGCGTAGCCACCGAGCGCCGCGAACTGGTCTTCCAGGCGGCCGTAGCGGCGGACGAGCTTGTCGCGGTCGGCATCGGTGACGGCCTCGGCCATCGCGACCTGCGCCTTGTCCATGTCGTGCAGCAGGATGTCGAGCCCGCGGGCGGAGAGCACCCGGTCGCGGGCGGTGACGTCGAGGTCGCCGGTGCGGGGGTCTTGCGGGAGGTAGCCGACCTCGCCGCGGCGCTCGACGTGCCCGGCGTACGGCAGACCTTCACCGGCCAGCACCTTCAGCGTGGTCGTCTTCCCGGCGCCGTTGCGGCCGACCAGGCCGATACGGTCGCCGGGCTGAACGCGCAGCGTGGTGTCGGAGAGCAGGATGCGCGCACCTGCGCGCAGCTCAAGCCCGGAAACGGTGATCAAGGGAATTTCCTCGCAGACGGACGGGCCGAACAGGTCTTCAGGGCGAGGGTCGGTCTACGAGTTCACCCCGCCAGTCTACCCGCCGGTTCCGAGGAGGTTTTGGGCCCGCTAGGTTGACGCCGTCGCCCGCGGGGTATCGGACCGGCGACCCCTGGCCCGGAACGGGAGTGCGAGCGATGGACTTCGATGACGACGCCAACCTGGATCTTTCCCAGGTCGAGGATGCGCGGGGCGGTGGGGGCGGCTTCGGCG
This sequence comes from Cryptosporangium sp. NPDC051539, assembly GCF_044454545.1. Lineage (NCBI taxonomy): Bacteria > Bacillati > Actinomycetota > Actinomycetes > Cryptosporangiales > Cryptosporangiaceae > Cryptosporangium > Cryptosporangium sp. NPDC051539. The sequence goes on from NZ_JBITDV010000003.1 coordinate 695,675, forward strand.
GCGGCCCGATGGTCATCGGTGGCGGCGCGCTAGGAGTCATCGTCACCGTGGTGTTAGCGCTGCTGGGATACAACACGCTCGGCAACGACTCGGCCTCACCGGCACCGAGCAGCACGGCGGGCCTGGCGCAGACCTGCGCCACGAGCAACGCGCAGCGGTTCGACAACGTCGAGTGCCGCCAGGTCGCGGTGTTCGACGACCTCCGCGACTACTGGAGCACCCAGGGCACCGAGGCGATCGGCGCCAAGTACACCGACCCCAAGCTACGGTTCTTCACCCAGGCCGTGAACACCGCCTGCGGGCAGGCCTCCTCGGCCGTCGGGCCGTTCTACTGCCCCGGTGACCAGCGGATCTACATCGATCTGGGGTTCTACGACGAGCTCGCGCAGCGGTTCGGCGCGCCGGGCGAGTTCGCGCAGGCGTACGTGCTCGCGCACGAGTTCGGGCACCACATCCAGTACCTGTCCGGGTTCGAGGGCGAGATCCGGAAGCTGCAGCAGCAGAACCCGTCGAAGGAGAACCAGTACTCGATCGCGCTGGAACTGCAGGCCGACTGCTACGCGGGCGTCTGGACGAAGAACGCCAGCGGTGGCGCGGAGAGCCTGGTGAAGAGCGTCTCGGCCGAGGACGTCAAGTCCGCGATCCAGGCGGCCGGCGCCGTGGGTGACGACCGGATCCAGCAGCAGTCGGGTGGCGGGGTGAACCCGGAGACGTGGACCCACGGTTCGGCGGCGCAGCGGGAGCAGTGGTTCAACACCGGTCAGTCGAGCGGCGACCCGAAGAGCTGCGACACGCTCAACCGCGCGTAAGCCGGTCACCCGCGTCCACCACGCGGATGCGGGTGGCGCGGAAAGCGTCCGGGGCGGCCTGCAGCACCGCGAGCCGTGGATCGGGCACCGTGAGGAACCGATCCACGGCGAGGGCCCGCAGCGGCGCCAGCGGCGGGGCGGCCAGCGCGGCCTCCACCGCCGCGCGGTCGCCGCCGAGGACGACCGCGTCGAGGGTCTTCACCTCCGGGAGCAGGATCCGTTCGGCCACCGCCGCGGCGGCGTCGGTCAGCTGCCGGGCCTGGCCCTCGCGACGGCGGGCGAACCGCTGCGCGGACTGTCCACCGGCCTTGTTGCGGCCGTGCACCAGCCGGGAATCGACTTTGGACGCGACGAGCGTCGCGCCGTCGAAGATGCCGGCCGCGTACCCGCCAAGCCGCACGAGCAACACGCCGACGCGACGAGCGCGGGCCGCGTGCGCGACGAGCGCCGGGAGCGGGTCACCGTCGCCGGCCAGGGGTGGGAACGCGGGGTGGCACTCAGCGAGCGCCCCGTCGACGCCGAGGACGGAGAGAAACCGCAGGTCCGGGTCGCGCTCGACGCCGCCGATCCCGCCGTGCCGGTCGGCGAAACCGGCGAACCAGCGTTCGAGGCGCTCCGGCGGGATCTCGACCCAGCGACCTCCGCCGGCCGCCGGCTGTCTCCCCATGGCCGAGCAGCCTAGTCAGCCGGCCGGCGAACGAGCGCAGCGCGCGCCCGGCGGCGGGGCCGCGCGGGCCCGACCGGGGCTATCGGCGGCGCGCCGCGAGATAGGCGAGCACGGCCAGCACCCGGCGGTGGTGCTCGCCGGTGTCGGCGATCGCGAGCTTGCCGAAGATGCTGCGCATGTGCGACTCGACGGTCCGCTCGGCCAGTCGCAGCCGCCCGGCGATCGCCGCGTTCGACTGACCCTCGGCCACGAGCGCGAGCACCTCGTTCTCCCGGGCGGTCAGCGCGCGCCACCGGCCCGGCGGCGCGAGCAGCGCCCCCACGACCTCCGGATCGAGCGCCGATCCCCCCGACGCGACCCGGCGCACGGCGTCCAGGAAGTCGTCGACCCGGAGTACGCGGTCCTTGAGGAGGTAGCCGAACCCGCCCCCGGCGACCAGCGCTACCGAATGCCGGGTCTCGACGTGCTGGGACAGCAGCATCATCGGGAGGCTCGGATGATCCTCCCGCAACCGGCGGGCGGCGCGCGCCCCGTCGTCGGTCATCGTCGGCGGCATCCGGACGTCGATCACCGCGAGGTCGGGCGTCTGCGCGTCGACCTCGCGGACGAGCGCGTCGGCGTCCCCGACCTGGGCGACGACGTCGTGGCCGGCCTCGGTGAGCAACCGGACCAGGCCCTCCCGGAACAGCACCGAGTCGTCAGCGACCAGCACACGCATGAGCGATCTCCACGGTTACGGTCGTGCCACCGCCGGGTGGGCTGTGCACCGCCAGCGAACCGCCGACCGCGGCGATCCGGTCACGGACGGACGGTAGTTCGGTGCCGGCCCCGCCGACCCCGTCGTCGGACACTTCCACGCGCAGGATCTCCCCGGCCGAGGTGACCGCGATCAGGATCCGGCCGGCGCCGGCGTGCTTGAGCGCGTTCGCGTAGGCCTCGGCGACCAGGTAGTAGACCGAGGTCGCGACCGGGTCGGACACCCGCACGTCGTCCACCGCGAGTTCGACCGGGATCGGGCTGTCGCCGACCAGCGCCTGCAACGCCACCGGCAGCCCGTCGTCGAGCAGGCTCGGCCGCACACCCTGGGCCAGCCGCCGGAGCTCGGCGATCGTGGCCTCCAGCGATTCGACCGCGGTGTCGAGTTCACGGACCGCCTCCGGCCCGACGGTCCGCTGCAGCGACCGCAACCGCATCCCGACCGCGACGATGCGCTGCTGGGCCCCGTCGTGCAGGTCCCGCTCGAGCTTGCGGCGCTCCTGGGCGGTGGCGGTCAGCAGCCGCTGCCTGCTCGCGCTGACCTCGCGCAACGCGTCCGCCAGATGCAGTTGGAGGCGGACCACCTCGATCGGGAGACGCGCCTCGACCGCGGCCTCGCGGGCGCGGCGCAACCGCCGGGCCGACGCCGTGCCGAGCGCCAAGAGCCCGACGTCGGCACCGCCGGAGCGCAGCGGGATCGTGTGCTCCTCCGGCGGGTCGGCCGGACTCCCGGCGATGTCGACGTACGCCTGGCCCTCACCGGGGCGTCGGAGCAGCAGACGCAGGCCGGGATCGCCGAGAACCCCGCGGAGCACGTCCTCGGTCCGGTCCGGTGACGTGGTGCCGTCGCGCACCTCGCCGACGAACGCGCGGAGCCGGGCGGTGAGCACGTAACGGTCGCGGTCGACGATCCGGCCGATCGACTCGGCCAGCCGCCGGTGCAGCGGCTGGAGTGCCAGCGCGGTCACGAACGCCGCCCCGGTGACGCCCAGCCTGCTGTCGGCGCCGAGCACACCGGCCAGCGCCACGGCCCCGGCGAAGATCGCGGCCGAGAGCACGGTCGTGACCAGCCAGGACAGCGATTGGCCGAGCAGCCGGTCGACGTCGAACAGGTCGTGGGCGAGCACCGCGACGAGCACCGCGGCCGGGACCGCCAGCAGCATCGCGAGCAGGAACCCGGTGTAGGCGAGCGCCGGAGACGCCCCGAACGACTGCGCCACCCAGCCGGCCGCGAGCAGCACCGGAACCGTGCCGGCGCCGAGGACGAGCCAACGGAGCTGCCACCGGGTGACCTCGTCGCCCCGCCGGTACCGCACGACCAGCGACACCACGGCGGCGCCGAGCGCGGCGAGGCAGCTACCGAAGCCGACCGGCACCGCGGCGGCGAGGACCGGAACCGAGGTGGTGCCGGCGGCGACGGCGCCGGTCGCGTTGACGACGAGCCCGGCCACGCCCGCCAGCCCGGCGACCCGGCGCCATCCGGGCAGCAGCCCGTTCGGGAACACCAGGCAGAGCGCCACGAACCCGGCCAGGTTCCAGACCCAGACGCCGGGCGAGAGGACGCCGACGACGCCGGAACCGGGCCACGGGGACGCGCCCCAGTCCTCGACCGCGAACGTGGCGCACGGTGCGGCGCCGACCCAGGCCAGCGCGGGCCCGACCGGGTTGCCCGGCACCCGGGCGCCGAGCAGCACACCGAACACGACCGGGACGGCCAGGACGAGAAGCGCCACGGACGTCACCGCAACCGCGTCGCCGAGCCCGGTGCGAACGTAGACCAGTTGCAGCGCGGCACCGGCCGCGAACACCAGCACCGGCGGCAGCGCGGCCCGGGGCACCGGGATTCGAGCCACCATGCCGGTCATCGTGCCTGGTCGGGCCGGGTCGGCGCATCAGTGCCAGCACGCAGGTCGGATCCGCAGGCACGAGCCGTGCCGGCCGGGATGTCCCGCGTCGGCCCCGGGCCGACGCTGGTGTCACCTCATCGGAAGGAACGACTCATGGAACTGATCCTGCTCGTCCTGCTGCCGTTGCCGCTCGGGTTCTTTCTCTCCTCGCGGACGGCCGCGTTCGTCGCCTACCTGGCGGTGCACTCGTTCGTCTTCACGTTCCAGTCGACGTCGCTGACGCTGCAGTGGGTGCGCGGGTCGGACGCGGCGTTCGACCGGAGCGGCGCCACGCCGTGGCCCTACCTGGTGGTGAACGCGGTGATCTACGGAGCCGGGTTCGGGCTGGTGGCGCTGGGCGCGTGGCTGCGGCAGCGGCGCGAGAGCCGGCGGACCGCCCCGGTGGACCTCGCCGCCCGGTAAATCGTTTGGCGGCGGGTGTCTTCTGACGCTGTGCCGTCGTATCGGGTGTTCCTGGGGATCCAGTTCGCGATGGCGGCGGTGTCCGGGCTCGTGTACACGACGGTCGTCGTCTACCGGGTGGACGCCGCCGGACTGAACCCACTGCAGCTGGTGCTGGTCGGCACCGCGCTCGAGGCTGCGTACTTCGGGTTCCAGCTGCCGACCGGGGTGCTCGCCGACATCGGGAGCGCTCGGGCGTGCGTGGTGGCCGGGGTCGCCGTGCTCGGAGCCGGGTGTGTGGTCGAGGGGCTGCTGCCGGTGTTCTACGGCATCCTGGCCGCGCAGGTCGTCGGCGCGCTGGGATACGCGCTGGTCAGCGGGGCGCTGGAAGCCTGGATCGCCGGCGAGGTGGGAACGGCGGACCTCACCCGGGTGTACCTGCGCGGTTCGCAGGCCGGCCTGGTCGGGACGCTCGTGGGCACCGCGGTGAGCGGGCTGGTCGCGGGCGTCCGGCTGAACCTGCCGCTGCTGCTCGGGGGTGGCGTGCTGATCGCGGCGGCAGCCGCGCTGCCGTTCGTGATGTCCGAGCGCGGGCGCCCGGCGACCGGCGCGGAGGCCGGCGCCGGCGAGACCGTGCGGGCCGCCTGGGGGCTGATCCGGGTCCGGCCGGCGTTCCTGGTCGTGTTCGGGGTGGTCGCGCTGGTCGGGGGGTGGAGTGAGGCGGTCGACCGGCTCTGGGGTGCGCACCTGCTGGCGAACTTCCGGCTTCCGGGCCCGGAAGCCGCGACCTGGTTCAGCGTGCTCGGGGTGGCCGCGACGCTGCTCGGCCTGGTCGTGACGCAGATCGTCTCGACCCGCACCGGCGACACGATGACGCTGCTGCTCGGGGTCGTCGGCGTCCTGTTCGTCACGACGATCGTGTTCGGGCTCGTCACGAACGTGTGGATCGCGATCGGGGCCGCGCTGGCGCTGGCGGCGGCGCGGACGGCGTTCGCGCCGGTGCTGAGCGCGTGGCTGGTGGAGCGTACGGACCCGGGCGTGCGGGCCACCGTGCTCTCGGCCCGCGACATGTTCGACGCGACCGGTCAGGTGGCGGGCGGCCCGGCGCTCGGCGCGATCGGGACGTGGTGGTCGCTGCGGGCCGCGCTCGTCGCGGGGTCTCTCGCGCTGGCGCCCGCCGCCGGGCTGCTGGTCCTGGCCCGGCGGCGACTCGGATCAGACGTTGAACCCCAGAGCGCGTAGCTGCTCACGGCCGTCGTCGGTGATCTTGTCGGGGCCCCACGGCGGCATCCAGACCCAGTTCACCCGGAAGTCCTCGACCAGGCCACCGCTCACCAGCGCGGCCCGGGTCTGGTCTTCGATGACGTCGGTCAACGGACAGGCCGCCGAGGTCAGCGTCATGTCGATCGTCGCGATGTTCGTGTCGTCGACGTGAATGCCGTAGACCAGGCCGAGGTCGACCACGTTGATGCCGAGCTCGGGGTCGACCACGTCACGCATGGCCTCTTCGACGTCGTCGATCTTGGCGATGTCCAGGGCGGCACCGCCCGGCGCTACCGGTTCCGTCATGCCGTTGTCCTCTCCGAGTCAGCGACGGCCTGAGCCGTCGCGTCCTTGAATGCCATCCACGCCAGCAGGGCGCACTTCACCCGGGCCGGGTACTTCGCGACGCCGGCGAACGCGATCGCGTCCTCCAGCACGTCCTCGTCCGGCTCGACCTGGCCGCGCGACTGCAACAGCTCGACGAACGTGTCGACGGTCTTGAACGAGTCGGCCACCGACTGCCCGACGAGCAGCTCGTGCAGCACCGACGCCGACGCCTGGCTGATCGAGCAGCCGGCCCCGTCGTACGAGACGTCTGCCACGTTGTCACCGGCCAGGTGCACGCGCAGCGTCACCTCGTCGCCGCAGGTCGGGTTGACGTGGTGCACCTGCGCCTCGAACGGGTCACGAAGACCCTTGCCGTGCGGGTGTTTGTAGTGATCCAGGATGATCTCCTGGTACATGGCGTCGCCGAACAGTCCACTCATCCGAAGAACCTCACAACCTGATGCAACCCGTCGACGAGCGCGTCGATTTCCGCTTCGGTCGTATAGAGGTAAAAAGACGCGCGGGTCGTCGCCGGAACCCCGAACCGCACACAGGTCGGGCGCGCGCAGTGGTGCCCGACCCGGACCGCGATGCCCAGCTCGTCCAGGTACTGCCCGATGTCGTGCGGGTGGATCGCCCCGAGCGAGAACGAGATCGTGCCGCCCCGCATCTCGGTGGTGTCGGGTCCGACGATCGTGAGCCCCGGCACGGTGTGCAGCCGGGGCAGCGCGTACTCGACCAGCCGGTGCTCGTGCGCCTGGATGTTCTCCAGCCCCAGGTCGAGCAGGTAGCGGGCCGCCGCGCCGAGCCCGATGGCCTCGGCGATCGGGGGCGTGCCGGCCTCGAACCGGTGCGGCACCTCGGCGTAGGTCGAGCCGTCCATCGAGACGGTCTCGATCATTTCGCCGCCGCCGAGGAACGGCGGCATCGAGTTCAGCAGGTCCGACCGGCCCCAGAGCACCCCGATGCCGGTCGGGCCGACCATCTTGTGCCCGGTGAACGCGATGAAGTCGACGCCCAGGTCGGCCACGTTCACCGGCATGTGCGGCACCGACTGGGACGCGTCCAGCATCACCAGCGCGCCGACCTGACGCGCCCGCGACACGATCGGCTCGACCGGATTCTGCGTGCCCAGGATGTTCGACTGGTGGACGAACGAGACGAACCGCGTCCGCTCGTTGATCAGCGTGCCGAGTTCGGAGAGGTCCAGCCGGCCGTCGTCGGTGATGCGGAACCACCGCAGGGTCGCACCCGTGCGCTGGCAGAGCAGCTGCCACGGGACGATGTTCGAGTGGTGCTCCATCTCCGAGATGACGATCTCGTCACCCGGCCCCACCAGCGGGAACTCCGAGTCGGAAGGGCGCCCGGCCGAGTTCCCCAGCGAGTACGCCACCAGGTTCAGAGCCTCGGACGAGTTCTTCGTGAAGATGACCTCGTTGCGGCTCGGCGCGTGGATCAGGCCGGCCACCGCGTCGCGGGCCGCCTCGTAGGCGAGCGTCGACTCGGAGCCGAGCGTGTGCACGGCCCGGGCCACGTTCGCGTTGTGCCGCGCGAAGTGCTCGGACATCGTGTCGATGACGATCTGCGGCTTCTGCGACGTGTTCGCGGAGTCGAGGTAGATGACCGGGACACCCTCGGCGCCGTCCTCGTCGTGCAGGCGGCGGGTCAGAATCGGGAAGTCCTTGCGGATCAGCTCGACGTCATAGCTCATGAGGTGGCCGCCCCGGCCGCGATGAAGCGCTCGTAGCCCGACTCCTCCAGCTCGTCGGCCAGCTCCGGGCCGCCCTCTTCGACGATCCGGCCGCCGACGAACACGTGCACGAAGTCCGGCCGGATGTAGCGCAGGATCCGGGTGTAGTGCGTGATCAGCAGCGTGCCGATGTCACCGGCGGCCCGGGCACGGTTGACGCCCTCGGAGACCGACTTGAGCGCGTCGATGTCGAGGCCGGAGTCGGTCTCGTCGAGGATCGCGATCTTCGGCTTGAGCAGCTCGAGCTGGAGGATCTCGTGCCGCTTCTTCTCACCGCCGGAGAAGCCCTCGTTGACGTTGCGCTCGGCGAACGACTGGTCGACGCCCAGCGTCTCCATCGCGCTCTTGACTTCCTTGACCCAAAGCCGCAGCTTCGGCGCCTCGCCGCGGACCGCGGTCGCCGCGGTACGCAGGAAGTTCGACACCGAGACGCCGGGCACCTCGACCGGGTACTGCATCGCGAGGAACAGTCCAGCGCGGGCCCGCTCGTCGACGGCCATCGCCAGGACGTCCTCGCCGTCGAGCAGGACGCTGCCGCTGGTCACGGTGTACTTCGGGTGACCGGCGATCGAGTACGCGAGGGTCGACTTGCCGGAGCCGTTCGGCCCCATGATCGCGTGCGTCTCCCCCGACTTCACGGTGAGGTCGACCCCGCGCAGGATCTCTTTGCTCTCATCGCCCGTCTGGACACTGACGTGGAGGTCGCGGATCTCGAGCGTGCTCACTGGGGGTACTCCTGGTTCGTGGTCAGAGATACGAGTACGTCGTCGCCGTCGACCCGCACCGGGTAGACGGGCACCGGTCTGGTCGCCGGCAGGCCGGTCGGCTTGCCCGACCGCAGGTCGAACCGCGAGCCGTGCAGCCAGCACTCGATCGCGCAGTCCTCCACGTCGCCCTCGGAGAGCGGGACGTCGGCGTGCGAGCAGACGTCTTTGATCGCGAAGTACTCACCGTCGGTGTGGACCAGCGCGACCGCTTCCCCGTCGACGTCGACCGCCTTCGGGGTGTCGGCCTCCAGATCCGAGACCGCGCACACACGGACGAAGGCCATCACGCGCCTGCCTTCGCCAGCCGCGCGTCGATCGTGCGGGTGATCGCTTCGACCAGTTCCTCGTCGCCGATCTTCTGGGTGATCTCGGCGAAGAAGCCCCGAACGACCAGCCGCCGGGCCTCGTCGGCCGGGATGCCCCGCGACTGCAGGTAGAACAGCTGCTCGTCGTCGAAGCGGCCGGTCGCGCTGGCGTGCCCGGCCCCGACGATCTCGCCGGTCTCGATCTCCAGGTTCGGCACCGAGTCGGCCCGGGCGCCGTCGGTGAGCACCAGGTTCCGGTTGATCTCGTACGTGTCGGTACCGGTCGCCTCGTCCTGGATCAGCACGTCGCCGACCCAGACCGTGTGCGCGTCCACACCCTGCAGCGCGCCCCGGTAGACCACGTTCGACCGGCAGTCCGGCACCGAGTGGTCGACGAACAGCCGGTGCTCGAGGTGCTGACCGGCGTCGGCGAAGTAGATGCCGTAGGCGTCGATCTCGCCGCCGCGGCCGGTGAACTCGACCGACGTGTACTGCCGTACCAGGTCGCCGCCGAGCGTGATCTGGATGTGCGTGAGCCGCGAGTCGCGGCCCAGCTTCACCCGCTGGTGCTGCAGCTGTACCGAGTCGTCCGACCAGTCGGTGCGGGTCACGACCGTGACGCCCGCGTTGTCGCCGACCAGGATCTCGACGTTGTCGGCCAGCGTCGCGTTGCCCGCGTGGTCGAGGAGGACCTTGACCTCGGCGTTCGGCCTGATGTCGAGCACCGTGTGGTGGTAGCTCGCACCATTGACGCTGTTCCCGGTAAGGGAGACGACCACGTACTCGTCGACGACGTCGGTCACGGTGACGACGGTCGCGGTGCCGGCCTTGCCGTACGCGTCGGCCGAGGGGCGGTCGAACGGCGTCAGCGCGCTCCCGACCCGCGGGTCGTCCGTGCCCACGTGCTCCACGCGGACGCCGGCCGGCAGGTCGCCGCGGCGGGTTCCCACCCGCTCGTCGAGCGTGCCGGCCGGTGCCGGTGACGCAGTGCTGTCGTGCAGGCCACGGAGCCGGTCGAGCGGCGTGAAGCGCCACTCCTCCTCGCGGCCGGTCAGCCGCGGGAAGTCGGCCACATCGTAGGACCGCAGTGCCACGGCCTTGCTGGCCGGCGGCTTACCGTCGACCGGCCCGCGCGGGGCCGGCCCGCCGTGGCTGTGCGCTCCGGCGAGCACAGGAGCATCGCTAGACACTTACTTGATTCCTTCTCTCGTACGGATCCGTCGGCGGGGCGGCGTCAGCCGACAGCGCCTTCCATCTGGAGCTCGATCAGGCGGTTGAGCTCCAGCGCGTACTCCATCGGCAGCTCGCGGGCGATCGGCTCGACGAAGCCGCGGACGATCATCGCCATCGCCTCGTCCTCGGTCAGCCCACGACTCATCAGGTAGAACAGCTGGTCGTCGCTGATCTTCGAGACCGTCGCCTCGTGCCCCATCGCCACGTCGTCCTCGCGGACGTCGACGTAGGGATACGTGTCGGAGCGGGAGATCGTGTCGACGAGCAGCGCGTCGCACTTCACGGTCGACTTCGAGCCGACCGCACCGTCGAGCACCTGGACCAGGCCCCGGTACGACGTCCGGCCCCCGCCCCGCGCGACCGACTTCGACACGATCGTCGACGAGGTGTTCGGCGCCGCGTGCACCATCTTGGCGCCGGCGTCCTGGTGCTGGCCCTCGCCCGCGAACGCGATCGAGAGCACCTCGCCCTTGGCGTGCTCGCCGGTCATGAAGACGGCCGGGTACTTCATCGTCACCTTGGAGCCGATGTTGCCGTCGATCCACTCCATCGTCGCGCCCTCGTGGCAGACCGCGCGCTTGGTCACCAGGTTGTAGACGTTGTTCGACCAGTTCTGGATGGTCGTGTACCGGCAGCGGGCGTTCTTCTTGACGATGATCTCGACGACCGCGGAGTGCAGCGAGTCCGACGTGTAGATCGGCGCGGTGCAGCCCTCGACGTAGTGCACGTAGGCGCCCTCGTCGACGATGATCAGCGTCCGCTCGAACTGGCCCATGTTCTCGGTGTTGATCCGGAAGTAGGCCTGCAGCGGGATCTCGACGTGCACGCCCTTCGGCACGTAGATGAACGAGCCACCGGACCAGGTCGCGGTGTTGAGCGCGGCGAACTTGTTGTCGCCGACCGGGATCACCGAGCCGAAGTACTCCTTGAAGATGTCTTCGTGCTCACGCAGCGCGGTGTCGGTGTCCATGAACACCACACCCTGCTCCTCGAGGTCTTCCCGGATCTTGTGGTAGACGACCTCGGACTCGTACTGGGCCGCGACACCCGACACCAGCCGCTGCTTCTCGGCTTCCGGGATGCCCAGCTTGTCGTAGGTGTTCTTGATGTCTTCGGGAAGCTCTTCCCAGCTCGCCGCCTGCTTCTCGGTCGAGCGGACGAAGTACTTGATGTTGTCGAAGTCGATGCCACCGAGGTCGGCGCCCCAGTCGGGCATCGGCTTCTTGCCGAACAGCGTGAGCCCACGCAGGCGGCGGCGGAGCATCCACTCCGGTTCGTTCTTCTTCGCTGAGATGTCCCGGACGACGGCTTCGTTGATCCCGCGCTGCGCGGCGGCGCCGGCGACGTCGGAATCGGACCAGCCGAACGCATAGTTGCCCAGCGCCGCGATCTGCTCGTCCTGCGTGAGGGGCGCGGTCGCTAGTTGCCCAGCGGGCACACCGGCCTCCGAGCGGTTCTCGGGCGTGATGGCGGTCATGTGGACGTCCTCCCGGGACGGGTGTGGGTCAGGTGGTTCAAACTGCTTTGCGCACCGGTATGTGCGTCGTACAGACGCCGTCTCCGTGCGCGATCGTCGCGAGCCGCTGGACGTGACTGCCGAGCAACCGGGAGATGACCGCGGTCTCGGCCTCGCACAGCTGCGGGAATTCCGCGGCGACCTGGGCGACCGGGCAGTGGTGCTGGCACAACTGCCCGCCACCGGCCAGTGCCGAAGCGCTGGCGGCGTATCCCTCGGCGGAGAGCGCGTCGGCCAGTGCCTCGGCGCGGGCCAGCGGGTCGTCACCGGCACCGGCCATCGCCGACCGGCACCGCTCCTCGAGTACCCGCACGCGCTCGGCGGCGAACGTCGCCACCGCGTCTTCCCCGTGCAGGCGGGCGAGGAACCGGAGCACCTCGGCGGCCAGGTCGTCGTACATGTGCGGAAACGTCTGCCGGCCGACGTCGGTGAGCACGAACTCCTTGGCCGGGCGCCCCCGGCCACGCGGGCCGCGGCCGGGCCGCTCCCGGCTCACGATGTGGCCCTCGGCCAGCATGGCGTCGAGGTGCCTGCGGACGGCCGCCGGGGTGAGGCCCAGCCGCTCGCTGAGCTCGGCCGTGGTGGCCGCGCCCTCTTCGAGCAGCAGCCGGCCGACCCGGTCACGGGTCTTCTCGTCGGTGGGACCGACAGCCGGCTCGACGTATTTCACAACATCATTGTTGCGGATATCCGCAAGACCGGCCAGCGCGGGTTACGCGCGGGTATCCGTGAGCACCGTCACGCAGGGTTGCCTAACCTATTTTCGACACGCCCGATATTGACGTGGTCTGTGAGCATTCCCCCGGTGGGGCACGATGGCGCCCGTGACCTCCGTTCTCCCCGTACGCCTTCCGGACCCCGCGGCACGGGAGGCAACCGTCGTCGCGCGCACGCCCGCACCGCGCACCCGGCGGTCGCTCGCGGCCGATCTCCGGGCGCTCGGCGTCCGCGACGGGGACGTGCTGCTCGTGCACACCGCGCTCTCCGCGCTGGGCTGGGTCGCCGGGCGCGAGCAGGCCGTGATCCTCGCGCTGCTCGACGCCGTCGGGCCGACCGGCACGATCGTCGTCCCGACCCAGACCGGCACCAACTCGGATCCGTCCGAGTGGCAGGCGCCGTCGGTACCGGTCGAGTGGTGGGACGTCATCCGGGCCGAGGCTCCCGGCTACGACCCCGACCGGACGCCGACCGACGGCATGGGCTGGCTGCCGGAATCGCTGCGTACCTGGCCCGGCGCCGTCCGCAGCAGCCATCCGCAGACGTCGTTCGCCGCGCTCGGGGCGCGGGCCGCGAGCCTGCTGGCCCGCCACGACCTGGACTGCCGGTTCGGCGATCGGTCGCCGCTGGGCGCGCTGGCCGCGGCCGGCGCACGTGTCCTGCTGCTCGGCGCCGGATACGACGCCTGCACCGCGTTCCACCTGGGTGAGGCCCGCTCGGCCGGGGCGCCGCGGGAACGGCTCGCGTGCGCGGTGCTGGACGCCGACGGCGAGCGCCGGTGGACCGACTACGTCGACCAGGTGGCCGACGAGCGTGACTTCGCCGCGCTCGGCGCGGCCTGGGAGGCGGCCGGGGAGGTGACGGCAGGCGAGGTCGGCTCGGCCCGCGCCACGATCTTTGAGCTGGACGCCGCGGCGCGCTTCGCCGAGTCCTGGATTCCCGCCCACCGACCGGGTTGGACCACCACCTGACGACCGCGGGACCTAGCGGAACACCACCGTGCGGTCGCCGTTGAGCAGGACCCGGTGCTCGACGTGCCAGCGGACCGCGCGCGACAGCGCCAGGCACTCGACGTCGCGGCCCACCGCCACCATGTCGGCGGGGCTGTCGCTGTGGTCGACCCGGGCGACCTCCTGCTCGATGATCGGCCCCTCGTCCAGGTCGCCCGTGACGTAGTGCGCGGTCGCCCCGATCAGCTTGACGCCCCGGGTGTGCGCCTGGTGGTACGGCCGGGCGCCCTTGAAGCTGGGCAGGAACGAGTGGTGAATGTTGATCGCGCGCCCGGCCAGATCGCGACACAGGTCGTCCGACAGGATCTGCATGTAGCGGGCGAGCACGACCAGGTCGACCTGGTGCTCGTCGATCAGCCCGCGCAGCTTCGCCTCGGCCTCCGCCTTGCCGTCCGGCGCCACCGGCAGGTGGTGGAACGGGACGCCGTGCCAGCGGGCCAGCGCGGCGAAATCGGGATGGTTGGAGACGATCGCCGGGACGTCGATCGCGAGCGCGCCGGTCTCGCGGCGGAACAGCAGGTCGTTGAGGCAGTGCCCGAGTTTGCTCACCAGGATCAGCACCCGCGGCCGGACCGCGAGGTCGAGCACGTCCCAGTCCATGCCGAACTCGGCCGCGGTCGGCGCGAACGCGTCCCGCAGGTCGTCGGCGCGGCCGCCGGCCGGACCGCTGATGTGCACCCGCATGAAGAACCGGCCGGTGAACGGGTCACCGAACTGCTGGCTCTCCAAAATATTGCAGCCCGCACCGGCGAGACGGCCGGCGACCGCGTGCACGATGCCGGGACGGTCGGCACAAGACAGGGTGAGGACGTACTGGGGTGACGATTCGGGCACGGCCTGGAGGCTACCCGCCGCGATTCGGAGCCGAATGTCTACGGCGCATAGAATGCCGCGCATGAGCACCGCGACTGCCGCCGCGACCACGCCGGAGGCGCCCTCGCACCGCGGGCCGCGGTGGCTCGAGCCGGTGCGCAACGCGCCCGGGCTGGTGCGGTGGCTCGCGTTCGGGACGGTCGCCGGCAACGTCGTCATCGTGCTCACCGGCGCAGCCGTGCGGCTGAGCGCGTCCGGGCTCGGCTGCCCGACGTGGCCCAAGTGCACCGACGACAGCTACACGAACACACCCGAGTTCGGCATCCACGGGTACATCGAGTTCGGCAACCGCCTGCTGACGTTCGTCCTCTCGGCGATCGTGGCCGCGGCGATCATCACCGTGTTCCTGCAGCGGCCCCGACGCCGCTCGCTGGTCTGGCTCTCGCTGGCCCAGTTCTTCGGCATCGTCGCGCAGGCGGTGCTGGGCGGCATCACGGTGCTGACCGGGCTCAACCCGTGGACGGTCTCGGCGCACTTCCTGCTCTCGATGGCCCTGATCTACGCGGCCTACGCGTTCTGGGTCCGGACCGGCGAGGGCGACGGTCCGCGCGAGTGGCTGGTCCCGGCTCCGCTGCGCTGGGTCGGCCGGGGCATCGTGCTCGCGGCCGGTGCGACGATCGCGATCGGCACGGTGGTCACCGGCAGCGGCCCGCACTCGGGTGACGGCGCCGCGCCGCGGACCGGCTTCGACCCGGCGCTGGTCAGCCAACTCCACGCGGACGCGGTATTCCTGCTGGTCGGCTTGACCGTCGGCGGGGTGCTTGCGCTGCGCTCGGCCCCCACCGCACGGCGGGCGGTGACCGCGCTGCTCGTCGTCGAGCTCGCGCAGGGCCTGATCGGGTACGTCCAGTACTTCACCCACCTGCCGGTCGCGCTCGTGGCCGCGCACGTCCTGGGGGCGTCGATCCTCTGGGCCTTCGCCCTCCGGGTGCTCTTCTCACTCCGCACGCGTACAACGGTGTAGTGGACTTCAGACCCGAGGACGGGGGCCGCGGCCGGGGCATCGCGGCGGCGATCGTGGGCTTCTTCGCGGCGTGCTGGTTCGGATGGGCCCAGGAGGACCCGCCCGGCTGGCTCGTTCCGCTGCTGGTCGTCGGGGTCGTGCTCAGCGTCGTGGTCGCGATCGCCGGCATCGTGCTGGCGGTCCGCAGCCCCTCGGGCTCCTCGCCGATGGCCGATCCCCGCACCCGTACCCGGTACTTCGTCACGGTCGGCATCGAGGTCGCGCTGATCTGGGCCGGATCGGCGCTGCTCGGGGCGACCGGTCACGACGAGTACGTCGCGGCCTGGATCGCGTTCGTCGTCGGCGTTCACTTCGTGCCGCTCGGCCGGTTCTTCGCCGAGCGGGAACTCCAGCTGTCGGGGGTGCTGATCACGATCGTCGCCGTGGTGGCGGCGGTGGTGACCGTCGCCACCGGCCACACCAGTTCCACCGTCGCCGGTGCCGGTAGCGGCACGCTGCTCGTGCTCACCGGTGCGCTCTCGGTGCTCGGCATCCGGATCCCCGAGCCCGCGCGGGCCAACTGAGGCATTCGGCCCGCGCGGCCCCACGCCGGACGGCACCATGGCGCGATGGGTGGGGGCATCGGCGGCAGCGTCCGCAGTCGTGGCGGGTTGGCAGTGCTGTTCGAGGCCTTCTTCGGCGGGCTGTGGTTCGCGTGGTCGGCGACCGCGATCTCCGACCGGTACCAGTGGGTAGCTGCCCTCGCGATCGCGCCCTTCTTCGTGGTGACCGCCTGGGGCGGAACGCGGGCCTGGGGTCCGGCCCGCGACGGCACCCCGATCGCCGATCCGGTGTTCAGACGCCGGTCTTTCGCGCTGGTCGGAGCCGAGTTCGTGGTCGCGCTGGCGGCCGCCTGGTTCACCGGCGGCTCGTCCGACCAGGCGGTGGCCTGGACGACCGTCGTCCTCGGGCTGCACTTCCTGCCGCTCGGCTGGTACCTGGGGCAGCGGCGGCTGAGGTGGGCCGGCGCAGCGGTCGTGGTCGTCGGGGTGACGGCGCTGGTGATCACGCTGGTCAGCGAGGCGGTCAGCTACCCGGTCGCCGGGGGCGGCACCGGGCTGGTGCTCCTGGCGGCCGGCGTCGTCACGCTCCGGCGCACGGGGGGCGGTCCTCCGGTGTCGGCCGGGCCGGTCACCTCGTGAACGTGACGCCGGTCGCGTTCTCGGAGTACTCCCACAGGCGCCGGGCCGACGCCTCGTCGTAGGCGGCCCTGGCGTAACGCACCCGGACCGGGTGACCGCGGATCTCTCCCGGGCCGCCGGGCCCGTAGTACTCGCCACCCCGCACGCCCGGATCGACGGCTGCCCGCAGCGTCGGCAGCGCTCCCCGGACGTCGGACTGACCGACGACCTGGGTGGCGGCGGCGGAGAGCCGGGTGAACAGGGTCGCGCCGTCGGCCTCCGGTCCGGTGGTGAGCAGGTTCGTCGCGGTGTAGCCGGGGTGCGCACCGACGCTGATCGGGGTCGCGCCCGCGGCCCGCAACCGCCGGTCGAGCTCCAGCGTGAACCAGGCGTTGCTGAGCTTCGAGAAGTTGTACGCACCGGTGGACGAGTACGAGCGCTCGCTCTGCGGGTCGTCGAGGCGGGCCGGCCGGCCCAGCCTGTGCATCACGCTGGCCAGCGTCACCACCCGTGCACCCGGTCGCTCGAGCAGCCGGGGCAGCAGCAACCCGGTCAGCGCGAAGTGCCCCAGGTGGTTCGTGCCGAACTGGGTCTCGAACCCCTGTGCGGTGATGTGCCTGGTCGGGACGTTCATCACCCCGGCGTTGTTGATCAGCAGGTCGATCGGCCCGGTCGTCCCGGCCGCGAACGCGCGGACCGAGTCGAGGTCGGCCAGGTCGAGCGGCCGGACCTCGGCCGGGAGACCGAGCCGGGCCAGCGCCTCGGCGCCCTTCCCGGGGTTCCGGACGGCGAGCACCACGGACGCCCCCGCCCGGGCCAGCGCCTCGGCCGTGCGGTAGCCGATGCCGCTGTTCGCGCCGGTCACGACCGCGACCCGGCCGGACTGGGAGGCGATGTCGGCGACGGTCCAGCGCGCCACCGCGCTAGTGCCGCCCGCCCATGGAGTTCCACTCGGACGGGCCGGTGCGGATGCCGGTCACGAGCTCGCGCTCCCACTCGTCCTTGGTCGGCACCTCGGCCTCGGCACAGGCCTCGAGCGCGGGCCCGGTGCCCTCGGCGACGACCTGGTCGCCCCAGGCGCCGTCGTCGCCCACGAGGACGATCCGCGCGCCCTTCCGGCCGAGGTGTTCGACGACCGCGGTCGCCCCGCCGTGCGCGCCGGCGAACGCCCGCAGCCGCTTCACGACCGGCTTCGGAGCAGTGGTCTCTTCGACGTTCTCAGCGGTCTCAGCAGCCATGAGCACACGTTACCGACCAGTAGAGCCAGAACGCACGTTACGAGATCAGGGCGTCCACGGCGACAGCGAGGAACAACAGCGTGAGGTACGTGATCGAGAGGTGGAACAGCCGCATCGGCTTGACCTTCAGTTCCCGCCGTACCGACCGGTTCAGCCGGTGCGCCTCGACCAGGAACCACCCGCCGGTCACCAGCGCGGTGGCGCCGTAGATCCAGCCGGTCGCGAGCGGCCAGAGCAGCAGCGAGCACGCGACCATCGCCCAGGAATACGCGAGGATCTGTCCGGTCACGACCTTCGGCGCCGCCACGACCGGCAGCATCGGCACGCCGGCCTTCGCGTAGTCGTTGCGGAACTTCATCGCCAGCGGCCAGTAGTGCGGCGGCGTCCAGAAGAAGATGACGCCGAACAGGACCAGCGGGGCCCAGCTCAGCGAGTTCGTGACCGCGGCCCAGCCGATCAGGACCGGCATGCAGCCGGCGGCGCCGCCCCAGACGATGTTCTGGCTGGTCCGTCGCTTGAGCACGGCGGTGTAGACGAGGACGTAGAACAGGATCGCGGCCAGCGCGAGCCCGGCCGCGAGCGCGTTGGTCTGCCACCAGAGGAACGCGACCGCGAAGAGGCCGAGCGCGATGCCGAAGATCAGCGCGTTCCGCGGCTCCACCGTGTGCCGCGCCAGCGGGCGGCGCTTCGTGCGGGACATCTTCTCGTCGATGTCCCGGTCGAGGTAGCAGTTGAGCACGTTGGCGCTCCCGGCGGCGAGCGTGCCACCGAGGACGGTCGCGACGATCAGCCACACCGAGGGCATGCCTCGCTGGGCCAGCAGCATCGTCGGCACCGTCGACACGAGCAGCGTCTCGATGATCCGCGGCTTGGTCAGGGCGATGTAGGCCTTGACCACGCCCAGGGGCTTCAGACGCGGAGGTTTCGCCTGGGCCGGCGCCTCCAGCTGAGCGGTCACGACAGCTCCGCCGTCATGACCTCGGTGCGGCTCTGCTCGCCGGTCCGAGCGCTTGCGCTCGGTAGGGCCCGAGCCTGCCCGGGGCGGGTGCGGGGGGTCACAGCAGACCGTCCACCTTCCGATCGTTCCGACCGTGCTCCGCCGGTCAGCCCTTCGGCGCGACCCTGAGGGTGCGCCTGGGTCAGAATAGACCGCCCCCAATCGTCTACACGCTGTGGGTGGGTGGGACGCGCCGGACTGCTCCTTCACATAGGCGACACCAACCGGAAGCGCGTCGTTCCTTCCTGGGTGGGTAGGGTTTTTGCAGGAGCCGGTCGCGGGACTCCCCCGGCCGGAACAGCATTCCGTCCTCGAAGAAGGACACGGACGAGGGACAAGCCTGTGAGCAGCTCGGAGAATGACGCAGTACTCGACTGGAACGATCAGGACGCGAAGGCGGTCGACACCGTCCGCGTGCTGGCGGCCGACGCCGTGCAGAAGTCGGGCAACGGCCACCCGGGCACGGCGATGAGCCTGGCCCCCCTGGCCTACCTGTTGTTCAACAAGGTGCTCAAGCACGACCCGACCGACCCCAACTGGACCGGGCGCGACCGCTTCGTACTGAGCGCGGGGCACTCCAGCCTGACGCTGTACATCCAGCTCTTCCTGTCCGGCTACCCGCTGAGCCTGGAAGACCTGAAGTCGCTGCGGCAGTGGGGCAGCCAGACCCCGGGTCACCCGGAGCACGGCCACACGCCGGGCGTGGAGACCACCACCGGCCCGCTGGGCCAGGGTGTCGGCAACGCGGTCGGCATGGCGATGGCCGCCCGCCGCGAGCGTGGCCTGTTCGACCCGGACGCCCCGGCCGGCCAGAGCCCGTTCGACCACCACATCTGGGCGATCGCGTCCGACGGTGACCTCGAGGAGGGCATCAGCGGCGAGGCGTCGTCGATCGCCGGCACCCAGCAGCTGGGCAACCTGACGCTGGTCTGGGACGACAACAAGATCTCGATCGAAGACGACACGAACATCGCGTTCACCGAGAACGTCGCCGCCCGCTACGAGGCCTACGGCTGGCACGTCCAGACCGTCGACTTCACCGCCGGCGGTGAGTACCACGAAGACATCCAGGCCCTCTGGGACGCGCTACAGGCGGCGAAGGCGGAGACCGGCCGCCCGTCGTTCATTCAGCTGCGCACGATCATCGGCTGGCCGGCCCCGAACCTGCAGGGCACCGGCAAGGCGCACGGCGCCGCGCTGGGCGAGGCCGAGGTGAAGGCCACGAAAGAGATCCTGGGCTTCGACCCGGAGAAGACGTTCGAGGTGCCCGAGGACGCGTTCAACCGTGCCCGCGAGGTCGTCCAGCGTGGTCACGCCGCCCACGAGGCCTGGAACGGCGGGTTCACGAAGTGGGCCGAGGCCAACCCCGACCGCAAGGCGCTGTTCGACCGGATGGCGACGCGCACGCTGCCCGAGGGCTGGACCGACAAGCTCCCGACGTTCCCCGCCGACGCGAAGGGCGTCGCCACCCGGAAGGCGTCCGGTGACGTGCTCACCGCGATCGCGTCGGCGCTGCCGGAGCTCTGGGGCGGTTCGGCCGACCTGGCCGAGTCGAACCTGACCACGCCGAAAGGCGAGCCGTCCTTCCTGCCGCCCGACCGCCAGACCAAGATGTTCACCGGTGGCCCGTACGGCCGGGTGCTCCACTTCGGCATCCGCGAGCACGCGATGGGTTCGATCCTGAACGGCATCGCGCTGCACGGCGGCACCCGCCCCTACGGCGGTACGTTCCTCGTCTTCAGCGACTACATGCGGCCGGCGGTTCGGCTCGCGGCGCTGATGCACCTGCCGACCATCTACGTGTGGACGCACGACTCGATCGGCCTCGGCGAGGACGGCCCGACCCACCAGCCGGTCGAGCACCTGACCGCGCTGCGGGCGATCCCCGGCCTCGACGTCGTCCGTCCGGCCGACGCGAACGAGACCGTGGTCGCGTGGAAGCAGGCGCTGGAGCACACCGACCGGCCGACCGCGTTCGCGCTGTCCCGGCAGAACCTTCCGACGTTCGATCGCTCGAACGGGGAGTACGCCCCGGTCGAGTACGCCGCCAAGGGCGCCTACGTGCTGGCCGAGGCCAGCGGCGGCACGCCGGAGGTGATCCTGCTGGCCACCGGCTCCGAGGTGTCGATCGCCGACGAGGCCCGCAAGCGCCTCGAGGCCGACGGCACGCCGACCCGGCTGGTGTCGGTGCCGTGCTTCGAGTGGTTCGAGGCGCAGGACCGGTCCTACCGCGAGTCGGTGCTGCCGACGTCGGTCAAGGCGCGGGTCAGCGTCGAGGCCGGCATCGCGATGCCGTGGCGCGGCCTGATCGGCGACTCCGGTGAGTCGGTCTCGATCGAACACTTCGGCGCCAGCGCGCCCTACACCGTGCTGTACGAGCAGTTCGGCTTCACCCCCGACCGCGTCGTCGCGGCCGCGCACGCCAGCCTCACCCGGGTCGGGGCCATCACCGGCAGCCCGACCGGCAACTGAAGGAAGGACGTCCACATGTCCGACGCACTCGCCGAACTGTCCGCCGCCGGCGTGGCAGTGTGGCTCGACGACATCTCCCGTCAGCGCCTTGTCAGCGGCAGCCTCGCGAAGCTGATCGACGAGAAGCACGTCGTCGGTGTCACGAGCAACCCGACGATCTTCGCGAAGGCGCTCGAGGACATCGACACCTACGCCGAGACCCTGACCGACCTGAAGGCCCGCAAGGTCTCGGTCGACGAGGCCATCCGGATGGTCACGGCCACCGACATCCGGGACGGCGCCGACCTGCTGCGGCCGGTCTACGACCGCACCGACGGTGTCGACGGCCGGGTCTCGCTCGAGGTCGACCCCCGCCTGGCGCACGACACCGCGGCGACGATCGCCGAGGCGAAGGCCCTCTGGTGGCTCGTCGACCGGCCCAACGTGCTGATCAAGATCCCGGCGACCAAGGCCGGTCTGCCGGCGATCACCGCCGCGCTGGCCGAGGGCATCAGCGTCAACGTCACGCTGATCTTCAGCCTCGCGCGGTACGGCGAGGTCATGGAGGCGTTCGTCGCCGGGGTCGAACAGGCCAAGGAGAACGGCCACGACCTGAGCAAGCTCGCCTCGGTGGCGTCGTTCTTCGTGTCGCGCGTCGACAGCGAGATCGACAAGCGCCTCGACAAGCTCGGCTCGAGCGAGGCCAAGGCCCTGCGCGGCAAGGCGGCGATCGCGAACGCACGGCTGGCCTACCGCGACTACGAGCAGGTCTTCTCGACGCCGCGGTGGAAGGCACTGGCCGACGCCGGCGCCAAGCCGCAGCGTCCGCTGTGGGCCTCGACCGGCGTCAAGGACCCGGCGTACGACGACACCCAGTACGTCGTCGAGCTGGTCGCCGCGGGCACCGTGAACACGATGCCGGAAGCGACGCTCAAGGCCGTCGACGACCACGGTGTGGTCCGCGGCGACACGATCACCCCGTACTACGCCGACGCGCAGGCGGTACTCGACGCGCTGGCCGGTGTCGGGATCGACTACGACGACGTCGTCGACCTGCTCGAGCGGGAAGGCGTGGAGAAGTTCGAGCAGTCCTGGACCGAACTGCTCGACTCCGTCAAGAAGCAGCTCACCAAGGTCGATGCCTGATCACAGAGGGCCTGTGACCTGCGGGCCCTCCGTTTCCGTCCCCGTCGGCGCCCTCGGCGCCGACGGGGCGGAGGCGGTTACCACCACCCTGTCCTGCGCGCTCACCGACCGGGCCGTCGGCCTGGACCAGCTCATCGAGGCGGTGCGATGACTCAACCGGCCACGGGCGCCAGCGAGGCGACCGTTACAGCTCCCGAAACCACTTCCAGCCCGCCCTCCGGGACTCCGGCCGCCGGCAGCCCGGTCGCCGACAGTCCGGCGGCGGGGAACCCGGCGGCACCCACGATTCCGCCCGGCCAGCTGACCGCGACCCCGGGAGGACGCGCCGCGAACCCGCTGCGCGACCCGGGCGACCGCCGCCTTCCGCGGGTCCCGGAGCCGTGCGCTCTGGTGATCTTCGGCGTCACCGGCGACCTGTCCCGCAAGAAGCTCATCCCGGCGATCTACGACCTCGCCAACCGCGACCTGCTCCCGCCGAGTTTCGTCGTGCTCGGCTTCGCCCGGCGCGACTGGGGCGACGGCGAGTTCGAAGAGGTCGCCCGCGAGTGGGCGAAGAACGGGGCCCGCACCCAGTGGCGCGAGGACGCCTGGGAGCGGCTGTCGGAGAACATCAAGTTCGTCGCCGGCTCGTTCGACGACGACGAGGCGTTCGACCACCTCGCCACCACGCTCAAGGAACTGCACGACGAGCACGGCATCCTCGGTAACGCCGCGTTCTACCTGTCGATCCCGCCGTCGCTGTTCCCGGTCGTCCTCAACCAGATCGAGCGGACGAAGATGGCCGACCCCACGACCGACGGCGGCTGGCGCCGGGTCGTCGTGGAGAAGCCGTTCGGCCACGACGTGGAGTCGTCCAAGGAGCTCAACCGCCTGGTCGACGACGTGTTCTCGGCCGAGAACGTGTTCCGGATCGACCACTACCTGGGCAAGGAGACGGTCCAGAACCTGCTGGCGCTGCGCTTCGCCAACCAGCTGTTCGAGCCGATCTGGAACGCCCACTACGTCGACTCGGTGCAGATCACGATGGCCGAGGACGTCGGCATCGGCACCCGTGCCGGGTTCTACGACAAGACCGGCACCGCCCGGGACGTCATCCAGAACCACCTGTTGCAGCTCCTCGCGCTGGCCGCGATGGAGGAGCCGGTGAGCTTCACCGCGGACGCGATCCGCACCGAGAAGCTCAAGGTGCTGCACGCGACGAGGCCCCCGGCCGACCTGGAGCACGACGCGATCCGCGGCCAGTACGAGCAGGGCTGGCTGGCCGGCCAGCGGGTGCCGGGGTACCTCCAGGAGAAAGACATCCCGGAGGACTCCAAGACCGAGACGTACGCGGCGATCAAGCTCGGCATCCACACCCGGCGCTGGGCCGGCGTGCCGTTCTACGTCCGGGCCGGCAAGCGGTTGCCGCGCCGGGTCACCGAGATCGCGGTGCTGTTCAAGAAGGCACCCCACCTGCCGTTCGCGAACACCGACACCGAGGCGCTCGGCCAGAACCAGCTCGTGATCAAGGTCCAGCCCGACGAGGGCATGACGCTGAAGTTCGGCTCGAAGGTCCCCGGCTCCGCGATGGAGGTCCGGGACGTCGCGATGGACTTCCTGTACGGCGAGGCGTTCACCGAGTCCTCCCCGGAAGCCTACGAGCGGCTGATCCTGGACGTGCTGGTCGGTGACTCCACGCTGTTCCCGAACGCGGACGAGGTCGAGGCCAGCTGGGTCGTGATCGACGCGCTCGAAGACTTCTGGGAAGGCAAGGCGCCGTTCAAGTACCGGGCCGGCGAGTGGGGCCCGAAGGCAGCGGACGAGATGCTCGCCCGCGAGGGACGCACCTGGAGGCGGCCGTGACGACACTCTGGGACACCACCGGCACCGACGTCGTCAAGGCGCTGTCGGAATCGCGGCGCGCGGCGGGCTTCGTCGCCAGCGGTGTCGCGCTCACGCTCGTCGTGGTCGCGAACGAGAAGCACGTGCCGGCCGCGGAGGAGGCGGCCAGCGTGGCCGCCTCCGCCCACCCCTGCCGGCTGCTGATCGTGGTGCGGCGCCAGATCGAGGCGCCGATGCCCCGGCTGGACGCCGAGATCTCGGTCGGTGGCCGCCTCGGCCCCGGCGAGGCCGTCGTGATGCGGATGTACGGCCGGCTCGCACTGCACGCCGAGTCGGTCACGCTGCCGCTGCTCGCGCCGGACGTCCCGGTCGTGACCTGGTGGCACGGCGAGCCGCCGGAGCGGATCGCGTACGACCCGCTGGGCGTGTTCGCCGACCGCCGGGTCACCGACGCGCGGGAGTCCGCCGACCCGATCGGCACGCTCACCCACCGGGCCGAGGACTACGCCCCGGGCGACACCGACCTGGGCTGGTCCCGGACGACGCCGTGGCGCACGCTGCTGGCCGGTGCGTTCGACACGGTCACCGGGCGCCCGACGTCGGTGACGGTCACCGCGGCGCCGCGGAACGTCACCGCGAACCTGCTGGTCGGCTGGTTGCGCAGCCGGCTCGGCCTGGACGTCGTGCTGGACGAGTCGGCCAAGCGCGGAATCGCCGAGGTGAACATCGACATCGACGACGGAACGCGCATCCAGGTGACCAGGCAAGACAGCAACCACGCGATCCTGCGGCGCACCGGGGTGCCCGACCGGGTGCAGCCGATGGCCCGCCGCTCGCTCGGCGAGCAGCTCGCCGAGGAGATCAAGCGGCTCGACCCGGACCAGCCCTACGGGGAGGCGCTCGGTGCGGCGACCGGTCTGACCGGGCTCAACCACCGGTCGCCCTTCCGCTCGCACGTCTGGAAGGACCCGATGCCCACCGCGGCCCCGGCCGGCTCATGACGGTCGGCGAGCTGTCGGTCGTCGTCCACCGGGACGCCGAGGTGCTGGCGGCCGCGGCCGCCGCGCGCCTGATGGTGCGGATCGTCGACGCGCAGCAGGCCCGGGGCCGCGCGTCGATCGTCCTCACCGGAGGCGGCGTCGGCATCGGCACGCTGAAGGCGCTGAACGCGAGCCCGGCGCGGGACGCCATCGACTGGGACGCGCTCGACATCTGGTGGGGTGACGAGCGCTACCTGGCCGCGGACGACCCGGAGCGCAACGACGTGCAGGCGACCGAGGCGCTGCTCGGGCACGTGCCGGTGAACCCGTCGCGGGTGCACCGGATGCCCGCCGACGCCGGCGGCTCGCCGGAGAGCGCCGCCGAGCAGTACGCGGACGAGCTCTCGAAGGCCGCCCACTCCGGCGCGGACCTCCCCCGGTTCGACGTGCTGATGCTCGGCGTCGGGCCGGAGGGGCACATCGCCTCGATCTTCCCGGAGTCGCCGGCCGCGTACGACGAGGGTCTGGTGTGCGCGGTGCGGAACTGCCCGAAGCCGCCGCCCACCCGGATCTCGCTGACGTTCCGCACGATCACCAGCGCGGACGAGGTGTGGCTGCTGGCGGCCGGGGCCGGCAAGGCCGAGGCGGTCGGGCTGGCGCTCGCCGGCGCCGGTCGCGTCCAGATCCCGGCGGCGGGCGCGCTGGGCGGCGTCCGGACGCTGTGGCTCGTGGACGACGCCGCGGCGGTCAGCGTGCCACCGGAGCTCCGCCTCCGCCGGTCGTAGTCCGGAACGGACGCACCCCCGCCCAGGACGACTGAGCCCCCGCGACGACTGAGCCCCCGCCCGGTAGGGCGGGGCTCACGTCTTTCCGCGCGGGACGAATCGCGCGGGATGCTTGCTCGACTGCTCGCTTACTCGCCTCGGCGAGCGCGGACCTTGGCCAGCGCCTCTTCGAGGATCGCCTCGCCGTCCGCGTCGCTGCGCCGCTCACGCACGTAGGCCAGGTGCGTCTTGTACGGCTCGTTCCGCGGTGCCGCGGGGGGCGCTTGCTCGTTTTTACCGGCGGGCAGCCCGCACCGCGGACAGTCCCAGTGCTCCGGCTCGGCCGCCTCCATGGCGAACGACACGCGGGTCACGTGCCCGTTCGCGCAGTAAAAGGGGGTGTGGCGCCGGGGCGCTGACTCCCCCCGCTCAGCCTCTCCCATCGGCCCCGCGCCGACGCGGGTGCCTCGGATGGCATTTCCACCAGCCACGGTTACAGCGCTCCGTTCCTTCCCAGAGGGGGTGGGTGGGTGGTCGCTGCCGCGGACCGCCCGGCAAAGTCAGGAGCCGGCAGTCGTCTTCAGCAACAACCCGAGCGTCACGATGCAGGCGAACCAGATCACGCCGGTAGCGATCGTGATCCGGTCGAGGTTCTTCTCCGCGATGGAGGAGCCGGAGAGGTTCGAGGAGACCCCGCCACCGAACATGCTGGACAGCCCACCACCCTTGCCTCGGTGGAGGAGGATCAGCAGTACAAGCGCCAAGCTCGTCACGACGAGCACGGTCGACACGGCGATGGTCATTGCGGGTGGGGATTCCTCTCGCTTCTCGCGGGATCGCGGACACCGGCCCGGTTCTCCGGGGCGCCGCGCTGGGGCCGCGGCACCACTCGCACAGGATAACTGCCTCTGCGTCGTAAACGTGCCGTGGTCGCTATCGGCTCTGTTTTTCGGAGAAATCCGTCCGATCAGATGACCAAGGGTCGCTCAGCGTGGTTGGGGTCTGGCCACCCCGCGAACGCGGCCCGCAGCCGGAGCGGCCGCGTCGCGGGCCGGCGCAGTCAGCGTCGCGGCCACCGCGGGATCGGCGGCGGGCAGCAGCACGGTCACTTCCAGCCCGCCGCCGGGCCGCGCGACCGCCTGCACGGTCCCCCCGTGCGCACCGGCCACCGCGCGGACGATCGACAGCCCCAGGCCCGCACCGCGGGTGCCGGTGCGCTCGACCCCGCCCCGGCGGAACGGCTCGAACAGCCCGGGCACCTCGCGCTGGTCGAGCTCGGGACCGTCGTTGGCCACGACCAGCCAGGACTGGCGTCCGTCGCCGCCGGTCCGGACCGACAGCTCGCCGTGCGTGACGTTGTAGCGGACGGCGTTCTCCACCAGGTTGCCGGCCAGCCGCTCCAGCAGGCTCGGGTCGCCGACCACGATCGCGGGCGCGAAGTCGGTGGTGACCTGGAGCGTGAGCCGCTCGGACTCGGCCGCGACGGCCGCCAGCGTGGACGGCACACCGCGGGCCAGGTCGACCGGGACCTGCTTGGCCAGCCGACCGGCCTGCGCCTCGGTGCGGGCGAGCAGCAGCAGCGCCTCGATCAGGTCGTTGGCCCGCCCGGAGGCGTCCCGGACGACCGTGCCCATCCGGCGCAGGTCTTCGTTCGTCGCGTCCTGGTCGGCCAGCGTCACGTCGATCTCGGTGCGCATCACCGCGAGCGGCGTTCTCAGCTCGTGGCTGGCGTTCGCGACGAATCTCTTCTGACTGCCGAAGGCCGCCGACAACCGGTCGAGCATGCCGTCGAACGTGTCGGCGAGCTCCTTGACCTCGTCGTCCGGGCCGGTGTGGTGCAGCCGGTGGTCGAGCGTCTCGGTGGAGAGCCGCCGCGCGGTCGCGGTCACCTGGTGCAGCGGCCGCAGCGCCCGGCCGGTCAGCAGGTGACCGCCGACGATCCCGGCGACGCCGATGATCAGCAGCGCCAGGAAACCCTTCACCAGGAGCTCGGTCGTCGTGGTGGACGCCATGCTGTCCTGCCAGGAGGTGGCGCTCTCGGTGTGCGTGCTGCCGTCGGCGTTCACCAGCGTGACGCTGGAGCCGGGCGCGAGCTGGTCGGTGGACATCAGCTGGTTGCGCACCAGGATGTAGGCCAGCACGAGCAGCAGCAGCCCGGCCCCGAACAGCAGGACGCCGTTGAGCAGCGTCAGCCGCAGCCGCAGCGTGGGGCGCAGCCGGCCGGGTTTGGTGGCGGCGGGCCCTCCGTAGACGGTCATCTGGGTGTCACCCGGTAGCCGGCTCCGACCACGGTCTCGATCAGCGGCGGGTCGCCGAGCTTCTTCCGCAAGGTCATCATCGTCACCCGGACCGTCGTGGTGAACGGGTCGGCGTTCGCGTCCCAGACGCGTTCCAGCAGCTCCTCGCTGGAGATCACCGCACCGCGGGCGGAGAGCAGCACCTCGAGGACGCCGAACTCCTTGCGGGTCAGGTCGACCGGACGCCCGGCCCGGCTGACCACCCGGCGGGCCGGATCGAGCTCGACGTCGCCGACCGTGAGCACCGGGGGCGCGGGCGGGGTGGCCCGGCGCCCGAGCGCGCGGACGCGGGCCACCAGCTCCTCGAACGCGAACGGCTTCGCGAGGTAGTCGTCGGCGCCGATGCCGAGGCCTTCGACGCGGTCGGCGACCGTGCCGCTGGCCGTCAGCATCAGCACTCTGGTGAGCGAGCCCGACGCGGCCAGCTCGGTACAGATCACGTCACCGTGGACGCCGGGCAGGTCGCGGTCGAGCACCACGACGTCGTAGCGGGTGACGGTGGCCATCTCCTGGCCGTCGGTGCCGTGGTAGGCGACGTCGACGGCCATCCCTTCGCGGCGGAGCCCGCGGGCCACCGCGTCGGCGAGCGCCCGCTCGTCCTCGATCACCAGCACCCGCACGACCTGCCGCCCCTCACCGTCGTTCCACTACAACCAACGACGGTAAGCCCTTCAGTCACGGATCGGGCCGTGGGCGACCCTCCGGGCTGTCTAACCGGGCTTGAGCACCACCGTCGTGCCGGGCTCGGCGGCCACCTGCAGCGTCCGCAGCTGGAGCAGGGACGGGTGCTCGTCGAGCAGCCGGGCCGCGTTCGCGAGCGCACGGAGCGCCGCGGCCTCCGACCGGGCCCGCTCGAGCTCCGCGCGGCCGCGCTCGACGGCCAGCGCGGTCTCGGCGTAGGCCCGGCGCAGTTCCGCGCCGAGCATGAGGTCCTTGACGCTCACTGACTCGACCGCGAGACCGGCCGGCTCCACCGCGGCGGCCACCGGGGCCGTCAGACCGTCTCCCAGCGCGCCGCGGTTCCGGATGGCATCGGAGAGGGTCAGACCGGCCACGCGGTCGCGCAGCGCGGCCTGGACGGCCGCGTAGAGCACGTCCAGCGGCCTCACGGAGCTGGTGTGGTAGACGACCGGGTCGGCGACCCGCCACGGGACGATCGCGCTCACCTTGATCGTGAGGCCGTCCTCGGTCAGCAGTTCCTGGCCGGGCACGGTCAGCAGCGACGGCCGCAGGTCGATCCGGACCAGCGTGGTGCGGCTCGGCCGGTAGTTGTGCCGTCCGGGCCCCAGCACGGGTCCCCGCACGCCGTCCTTGTACGTCACCACGCGCTCGTACTCCATCACGGTGACCTTCGCCATCGTTGCCTCCTTCCATTGTGGCCAGTAGGTGGCGCGGGCCCGTCGCCCCGGCGCCGCGGTGGGGGCGTCCACCCGGAGGTGAGCCCGCAAGACCACGGAACCGGACTGCGGCGACGGACCGCGCGTTACCGGGATTTGAACCCGAGCAGAGGTATCTGCGCACCTGGTGGTGGGGGCACCGACGCGCGGAACGAGCCCGGCGATGCCGGTTCGCCGCTGATTTCCCCCGCCCGGAACGGTAGGTGCGAAAGGTACATCCGGCAACTCAAAAATGGCACCGCGCCGAAACCGCGCGAGCCTCCGTGTGGTATCGATCGCGGGTGCGCATGCTGTCCACTCCCCCACCACCACCCCCACCGACCCCGATGCCGCTCGCCGGTCTCGATGCGGTGCCGTGGAACCGGCTGCACCACGCCTACGGCGTCGCCACGGACGTGCCGGGGCACCTCCGGTCGTTACGGTCCGCCGATCCCGACGTCCGGCAGAACGCCTGCGCGGCGCTGCTCGGCACCGTCTACCACCAGGGAACACGCTGGCAGGCGACGCGGTACGTCGTGCAATTCGTGGCCGGGCTGATCGACTCGAGAGACACGCCCGACCGGGCGATCCTGATCGGGCTGTTGCGCGCTCTCTCGGTCGGCGACCGGGAGGACGGCGAGCTGCCGTTCGCGCCGGAGACCGCGTTCACCGGCGCGCGGGGGGTCACGGCGGAGACCGAGCGCACGGTGCTGACGTGGCTCTACGACGAGCAGACCCGTCCCGACGAAGACCAACTGGCGGCGACCGACGCGGTCGCGGCGTACTGGGCCCAGGCCGCGTACGAGGCCGGGGCCCGGCACGGTTACCGCTACCTGAACTGGCTCGCAGATCCCGACCCGGCGGTCGCCGCCGGTGCGGCCGAGCTGCTGGCCTGGTTCCCCCGGACGCCCGGCGTGGTGCCCGCGCTGATCGCCGTACCGGACGACGAGGCCCGCGCGCTCGCCCGGTCGAGCGCGAACCTCAGCCTCGGGCACCTCGGCCGGAGCGCGACCGGCAACATCGAGGTGGACGCCCGGCTCGTCGAACTGCTCGCGGCCGCCCACCTCACGGTCGCTCTGACGGCCGCGGTGGCGCTGGCCTACCGCCACGGCACCTCGCTGCCGCCCGGAGCGCTCCAGGTGCTCCAGGACGCCCGCACGCGCAAGGTGGGCCGCCGCGAGTGGTCCGACATCTGGCCCTGGGACCGCCCGCCGGCGGCTTTCGCCGATCTGGCCCTCCGGAAAGCCACGACGTGACGGCCCCCGGGCCGTTCCGGGTGCGAGCGCGGTCACGCTCGCGGGAGAACGCGAGAGCCGGCGATCGTCGTCGGTGCTCCCGGCCGACCCGGCCCGGGCGGCGCCGGCTCGTCGTCTCCGCGTACGACGCCGGCCACGTCGCGGCGGCCGAGCTACTCAATCGCACCGGCGACGCACGCCCGGCCGGCGCCACCGGCGTCCGCTGCCCGGTGCACGTCGTCGGTCAGCGGGCCGCCCACTCGGTGGGCTGATCGGCTTTCAGGGCCGCCCACTCGGTGATCTGGCGGGCGATGTCCTGCGCCGTGAGGCCCAGGTCGGCCAGGATCTCCGCGCGGGTGCCGTGCGGGTGCCACTCGGCCGGCACACCCAGGTCGCGGACCGGCACCGACACGCCCGCGTCGGCCATCGCCTGCGCGAGCGCCGTGCCGATGCCCCCGGCCCGGACGCCGTCTTCCAGCGACACCACGAGCGCCGCGTCCCGCGTCAGCTCGACCAGCGCGGCCGGCACCGGCCGCACCCACCGCGGGTCGACGACCGTGACCCGGATGCCGTGCCCGGCCGCCCGCGCCGCGACCTCCACCGCCGTGTGCGCGAACGCCCCGACGCTGACCAGCAGCACGTCCGGCTTCTTCCCGGCGTCCACCAGCACGTCGACCTGGCCGACCCGGGAGACCGCCGGGAGGTCGGCCGGCACCGCGCCGGTCGGGAACCGCACGACGGTCGGGCCGTCGGAGACCGCGACCGCCTCGCGGAACTCCTCGCGGAGGGTCGACGCGTCGCGCGGCGCCGCCACCCGGATCCCCGGCACCACGCCGAGGATCGACAGGTCCCAGATGCCGTAGTGACTCGGCCCGTCGGGACCGGTGATGCCGGCCCGGTCGAGCACGAACGTCACCGGCAGGTGGTGCATCGCGACGTCGAGCAGCGTCTGGTCGAACGCCCGGTTCAGGAACGTCGCGTAGACCGCGACGACCGGGTGCATCCCGCCCATCGCCAGCCCGGCCGCGGACGTCACCGCGTGCTGCTCGGCGATGCCCACGTCGTAGGCCCGGTCGGGATACTTCTGCGCCAGCCGGTCGATGCCGGTCGGGATCGCCATCGCCGCGGTGATGCCGACGATGTCCTCCCGCTCCTCGGCGACCGCGACCAGCTCCTCGGAGAACACCTTCGTCCACTTCAGCGACGGCGCCGCGAGCAGCTTGCCGGTCGCCGGGTCGAACGCGCCCGGGCCGTGGAAATTGTCGGCCTCGTCGGCCTCGGCCGGTGCGTACCCGTACCCCTTCCGGGTCACCGCGTGCACGATCACCGGCCCGCCGAACGACTTCGCCCGCCGCAGCGCCGACTCCAGCGCACCCAGGTCGTGCCCGTCGACCGGACCGACGTACTTCAGGCCGAGATCTTCGAACATGCCCTGCGGGCTGATCGCGTCCTTCAAGCCGCGTTTGACGCCGTGCAGCGCATCGTAGAGCGGGGCGCCGACGAGCGGGGTGCGCGACAGCGAATCGCGCACCAGGTCGAGCACGCGCTCGTAGCCCGGGTTCAGGCGCAGCGTCGCCAGGTGGTTCGCCAGGCCGCCGATCGTCGGCGCGTACGAGCGGCCGTTGTCGTTGACGACGATGACGACCGGCCGGTCCTTGCCCGCGGCGATGTTGTTGATCGCCTCCCAGCACATCCCGCCGGTCAGCGCCCCGTCACCGACCACGGCGACCACCGCGCGCTTCTCGCCGCGCAGCGCGAACGCCTTGGCCAGCCCGTCGGCGTACGACAGCGCGGTGGACGCGTGCGAGTTCTCGACCAGGTCGTGCGGCGACTCGGCGCGGCTCGGATACCCGGACATACCGCCCCGCTGGCGGAGCTTCTCGAAGTCGTGACGTCCGGTGAGCAGTTTGTGCACATAGGCCTGGTGACCGGTGTCGAACAGGATCTTGTCGGCCGGCGAGTCGAACACCCGGTGCAGTGCGATCGTCAGCTCGACCGCACCGAGGTTGGGACCGAGGTGACCACCCGTCCGCGACACCTTCGCGACCAGGAAGTCGCGGATCTCGGCGGCCAGCGTGGGCAACGCCTCCGCGGGCAGTGCCCGCAGCTGCTCCGGGGAAGAGATGCTGGCCAACAGCTCACGGGGCTGGTCGGACACGATGGCGGCAACTCCTCGCACTTGCGGGTTCGGTGGGCCTGCTTGGGGAGCCGGCGAGGATTCCGAGTCTAACCACGCCCTGCTCGCGCGCATCTTGGAGCGCTTGCGCGCGAGAAAACACACACCGAATCTCCACACGAGCACCTACGAGACGATGCGGACGCTGCGCTCCCGCACAGCGTCCGCATCGTTCTTCTTTGTACGAACCTGGAGTTCTTCGTAACGCGAACCTGGAGTTCTCTTGTACGAACCTGGAGCCCGCTCAGGGCGAGCCTGACGGCCGCGCGCGACCGCGCCGCGTATTGGTCATACTCAAGCGGTCGCGCGCGGCCGTCAGGCTCGTTCTGAGCGGGCCGTGCACTATCGGCCGGCGGACTTGCGTCCGCGGGAGGAGGCGGCATCGATCACGACGGCGCCGAGGAGCACCGCGCCGGTGATGATGTACTTCACCGACGAGGTCAGCGACAGCAGCGCCAGGCCGTTCGCGATCGAACCGATCACGATCGCGCCGAGCAGCGGTGCGTAACGCCGGGTCCGGCCACCGAACAGCGACGTACCGCCGATGACCGCCGCGGCGATCGAGTTGACCAGCACGTCACCGGCACCGGACTGCTGGTTCGCGAAACCCAGCCGCATGGCGGCGATGACGCCACCGATCGCCGCCAGCGTCGAGCAGAGCATGAACACCGAGATGCGGATCGCGTCGACATGGATGCCGGCCCGGCGAGCGGCCTCGATGTTGCCACCGACCGCGAGCACGGCCCGCCCGTACTTCGTCCGCCGGATGATCCAGTCGAAGACCAGCACCAGCGCGACCGCGAACAGGAAGATCCAGGGCAGGCCGCGGTCGAGGCCGAGCTTGGCGGCGAGCGCCACCACGACGACGATCAGGAAGACCGCGACGATCGCGGTCACCCAGATCGGCTGGCCGGAGAGCCCGGCCCGGCGGCGGCGGGCCGACCCGGACAGCGCGGTCACCACGTACAGCACGACCAGCAGGATGCCGATCACGTAGGTGAGCCAGGTCGGCAGGAACTTCTGCTGGCCGATGTCGATCAGCTGACCGGTCGGCGGCAGGTTGACCGTTCCCTCGCTGCCGAGGATCTGCAACTGCACACCGAGCCAGCCGAGCAGGCCGGCCAGCGTGATGACGAACGACGGCACGCCGATCTTCGTGAACACGATGCCGTGGATCAGGCCGATCCCCGAACCGGCGACGACCGCCAGCAGCACCGACAGCCACGGGTTGACGCCGTGCAGCGCGTTCGTGACGGCCACGATCGCGGCCGCGACGCCGCTGACCGAACCGATCGACAGGTCAATCTCGCCGAGCAGCAGGACCAGCGTGATGCCGAGCGCGATGATCGTCAGCGAGGCGATCTGCAGGCACAGGTTGACCAGGTTGAACGCGTTGAGGAACGTCGCGTTCAGGCTCTGGAAGACGATCACGATGACGACCAGGCCGACGATGATCGGCAGCGAGCCGATGTCGCCGCCCCGGAGCCGCTGCAGCAGAGCGCCGACGTAACCCGCCGGGCCGCGGGCCTGGATCAGCCTGGGGTCGAGCAGGTCGGCCGCGACGGCACCTTCTGCCGGCCTCTCCGCCGGGTCGAGGGGGGTGTTCGTCTGGCTCACGCGATCGTCCCTTCGTGGCGGCCGCCGGGGGCCGCACGGTGTTCCCGGGCGGCGCGCTCGGCCACCACGTTGTCGCTGGCGCCGGTGATCGCGGCCACCAGATCGGTGGTGCTGACCTGCCGGGCGTCGAACTCGCCGGAGTTGCGGCCCAGGCGCAGCACGACCACGCGGTCGGCGACCGCCTGGACGTCGGCCATGTTGTGGCTGATCAGGACGACCGCGAGGCCTCGGTCGCGGAGCCGCTCGACCAGGTTGAGCACTTGGGCGGTCTGCGCGACGCCGAGGGCGGCGGTCGGTTCGTCGAGGATGACGACCTTGGGGTTGCCGAGCAGCGAGCGCGAGATCGCGACGGTCTGCCGCTGGCCGCCCGAGAGCGACGAGACGGGAATCCGGACGCTGGGGATCTTCGCCGCGAGCGTGCGCAGCAACTCCCAGCTCCTCTTCTCCATCTCGGCCTCGTCGAGCGCGACGCCGCCGAGCGTGATCTCGCTGCCGAGGAACAGGTTGCCGACGACGTCCAGGTTGTCGCAGAGCGCGAGGTCCTGGAAGACGGTGGCGATCCCGAGGCCCTGGGAGGCCGACGGGGAGGGGATGGAAACGGTACGACCCTCGAAGAGGATCTGGCCGCTGTCGGACGGGCCGGCGCCGGACATCACCTTGACGAGGGTGGACTTCCCGGCACCGTTGTCTCCGACCAGCGCGACCACCTCCCCGGCGGCGACCGAGAACGAGACGTCGGTGAGCGCCTGAACGGCACCGAACCGCTTGTTGATGCCCGTCATGGAGAGCACCGGCGCTCGCGTGCCGGTACCAGGACGGCCGGCCCCTGTGGTGGCTGTCATGCGGTCCTCTTCGTTGCGAGGGGTTGGGATGGACGCGTGCGGGCGGGGGGGGGGCCCCCCCCCGGGGGGGCCCCCCCCCCCCCCCCCAAAACTGGGCAGACCCCCGACCAGCGCGCCGGGACCAACCACCACCACGAGGCCGGGAGGGACGC
>NZ_JBITDV010000004.1:0-26198 GCF_044454545.1 Cryptosporangium sp. NPDC051539
TCCTCACCACCCTCCTCACCGTCCTCACCCTCGGCGCCACCCTCCTCGGCACCAGCACCCAACTCATGACCCAAACCTCCCAACGAGCCGTCGAAGTAGCCGCGTCCCGGGCCGATCCCGCTGAGCTGTACGCGATCGCCTACACGGTGAAGATCGGGGCGACGAACGCGCGCTCGGTCGCGGCCGACACCCGCCGGGTGCTTTCGGACGCCACCCGACCGTTCCGCGCGACGACCGTCATGCGGGCGTCGTCGGTGATGCACCGGCTGCCGATGGCCAGCGACGACGACCGGGGCCTGCTCGCGGAGGCGTACCTCTCCGGGGTCGAGGATCTGTCGGCCCAGGTGTCGCTGGCGTCGGGCCGGTGGCCGTCGAGCGGCGAGACCGTCGTGTTCGAGAGCGTCGCCCGCCGTCTCGGCCTCGAGGTCGGCAGCCGGGTGCACCTCGGCGAGCAGATCGGCCGGGAAACGGCCCCGGCGGTGGATCTCACCGTGGTCGGGCTGGTCCGTCCGCGTCCGGACGACGCCTGGTCGCGCGATCCGCTCAGCGGCACCGGCTTCGACCCGAAACCGGCCGACGCGATCTACGCCCAGCAGGTGAACGCGTACGGACCGTTCCTGGTGCCGCTCGACGACCTGCTGAACAGCGGCTCCTCGCTCGACCGGCTCGAGGTCGACGCCCGTCCCGACCTGTCCGCGCCGACCGGCCGCGACCTCGACCGGCTGTCCGCTTCGCTGCTGGGCGCCGACCGCAAACTCGGTGGCACGCTCGGTGACCGCGTGGAGTTCGAGCGCGTCTCGTCGCCGATCCCGCAGACGATCATCGACGCCCGGCATCAGCAGGAGCTGATCGCGGGCTCGGTACTCGCGTTCGCGCTGATCGGTTTCGTGCTCACCGCGATCGCGCTGGCGCTGGCCGGGCGGCTCGCGACCGGCGTCCGGGCTTCGGAAGGCGAACTGCTGGCCGCTCTGGGCCTCAGCCCCGGACAGTTCGCAGTGGTCGCGGTCATGGAGGCGCTGCTGCTCACGGTGGTCGCGGTGGCGGTGGCGATTCCGGCGTCGGCCGCGCTGCACGCCGGGCTCACACATCTGCCACCGCTGGTCGACGCCGGGCTCGGGGCCCGCCCGTCGGTGACCGTGGTGCAGGTCGCGGCGGTCGTCGGTGGTGCGCTGGCGCTCGCGGTGCTGCACGTGGTGCTGGCCGTACGGCCGGCACCACGGGCGACCCGTACGCGCCGGGAACTGCTGGCCCGGTCCGGCGCGGACGTGCTGCTGTGCGCGCTGGCCGCGGTCGCCTGGTGGCAATTGAGCGCGCAGCCGGCGGCGGCCGGCACCCGCGCGGACGCCGTCCGCGTGCTCGCCCCCGCGTTGATCCTGGCCGCGAGCGTTGCGCTCGCGCTGCGAGTGCTTCCGCGTCTGCTGCGCCGGGCCGAGCGGCTGGCCGTATCGGCCCGCGGCCTGGTGATTCCGCTGGCCACGTTCCAGGCCTCACGTCGTCCGCAGGCGTTCGCGGCCGGTCTGCTGATCGGGCTCGGCTGCGCGGCGGCCACGTTCGGCACCGCGTTCGGCGCCACCTGGACCGCGTCCCAGCACGATCAGGCCGACCTGTCGGTCGGCACCGACCTCGCGGTCACACT
This sequence comes from Cryptosporangium sp. NPDC051539, assembly GCF_044454545.1. NCBI lineage: Bacteria > Bacillati > Actinomycetota > Actinomycetes > Cryptosporangiales > Cryptosporangiaceae > Cryptosporangium > Cryptosporangium sp. NPDC051539. The sequence continues at coordinate 1,637 of NZ_JBITDV010000004.1, forward strand.
GGCCGAGCCGCCGGTCGCCGGGCAGGGCGCGGTGGTACGGGCCGCCACCGGCGGAGAGGTCAGCCCGGTGACGGTACGGAACGTGGCCGTCGGTCAGTGGCTCGGCGGCAGCGGCGACCCGCCGCAGCTGATCGCGCTCGACACCCGGCGGGCGGCCGGTGTCCTTCGTGGCCGCACGGACGGTTCGTGGGTCGAGGCCGTCCGGGGCCTCCCTCCGAAGGCCCCGGTGTCCGGCCCGGCCCTCCCCCGGTCGGCTACGCCGACGATCACCGGCACGGCCTCCGACGGCCCGCTCGTCGTCACTCCCCAACTACTTCTCGAGGACGCGACCGGGCTGCGCACCACGTGCAACGGACCGGCCGTCCCGCTCGACGGGCGTCCCCATCCGGTGCCCGGCTGTGCGTCGGTGGACGGATTGCGGCTGGTCGCGGTCGTGCTGCCGGTCACCGGTGTCCCGTCGCGGGGGCCGGACGCGACCATCGACCTGACGATGACCCTGCCCGCCGGGTCGGCGTCCCCGGCGTCGTGGAAGGCCCGCGCGGCCTCACCCGAGGCGGCCCAGCTGACCTCGCCGACGGTCTCGGCGGACGCCGGTCGGCTGCGTTTCCGGGCGGGCGTGGGGTTCAGCGACCCGCACGATCTGAGCCGGGTCATGGTGGCGACGTCGTTCGCGAATCCCGGGCCGGTGCCGATCACGGTGTCGTCGGCGTTCGCGCGGGACGTGAAGGTCCGGCCGGGTTCGAAGCTGAACCTGTCGTTCGGCACCACGCCGCTGGCGGCGGTGGTCGTCCGGATCGTGCCGTCGATCCCGTCCGTGCCGGGAACCGCCGCGGCGCTGGCCGATGTGGACACGCTGTCGCGGGCACTGGCGTTCCACGGGGACCTCGACTCCCACGTGACCGCGTGGTGGGTGGGGCACCCGCGCTCGGACGCGACGGCCCGGGTGGATGCGCTGCGTCTCGGTGAAGTGACCACCCGGGCGAACGAGGTGTCGCGGCTGACCGGTGGGCCGCTGCGGGCTTCGCTGCCGGCGATGCTGCGGGTGCTCGTCGCCGCGGCGGTGGCGCTGCTGCTCGGCGGGGTGGTGCTGTACGTGGCTTACGACGTGCAGCTCCGGGCGTTGGAGGTGGCGCGGTTGCGGGGCCTCGGGATGTCTCGGCGGGACATCCGGGCCGCGCTGCTGGGTGAGCACGCCGCCGTGCTGTTGCCGCTGGTGGTGGCGGGCACGCTGATCGGGGCGGCCGCCACCTGGGCGGTCGCGCCGCTGCTGATCCGGTCGGACACCGGCGCCGCTCCGGTGCCGGCGGTCGTGACGCGGTGGCCCTGGGCGGCGGAGGCCGGATTGCTGGCGATCCTGGTGATCGGTGCCGGGCTCGCGGTCGCGGCCGTGGTCACCGTCCAGACCCGCCGGGCGGATGCGGCTCACCTCAGGGTGGCGTCGTGACTCCCCGGCAGTCGCCAGGCGGTGGCCGGAGCAGGCAGGCGATCGCCGAAGGCCGGCGGCCGAGTAACTGGGTGCCGGTGGTGCACTGGCCGAGCGTGCGGGGCCGGGCGCGGGCCGACCGGGGGCCGCTGGCGCTGGTCGCCGGCGTCGTCCTGATCGTCACGCTGCTGGCGGCCGCGGTGCCGCCGATGCTGCGGACGACGGCGGACGAGGCCGCCCGGGACGCGATCCGGCGCGCCGGACCCGACGCGACCGTCCAGGTCGACGCGCGCTGGCCCGACGACTACGGCCCGACCGGCGGGCGCGTGCGCGACGACGATCTCGCCGACGACGTCGACCTCATCCGGAAACAGGCCCTGCAGGCCCTCGACCCGAGTCTGCAGAAGGCGCTCGAACCGCCGGTCACGACCGTCACCGGCACCTCGCTGGTGGTCACCGACGGCAGCATCCAGCGCCGGTTCCAGCTCAACTACGTCCAGAACGTCAACGGCGGCCCCGCCGTCACGTGGGTCTCCGGCCGCGCGCCGGGTGGCACCGCGAAAGGCGACCCCGAGGTCTCGTACGACGCCCCTCCGTGGGAGGTGCAGGTCGGGCTGTCCGAGGCCGAGGCGGCCCAGCTGAAGCTCGGTCCGGGTGACCACGTCCCGGTCGAGGACGAGCAGCGCAACAAGTACAACGTGCTGGTCAGCGGCATCTTCCGGCCGGTCGACCGGGAGGACCCGGCCTGGCGGCTGGTCCCGTGGGTGCTGCAGCCGGTGCCCGGATTGGACGGTGCCGGCAGCACCCGGCTGGGCGGCCTGCTCACCGCCGAGTCCCTTCCCGACGCCCGGCTCGCGCTGTTGCCCGATCAGTCCCGGCGCACGGTCTGGTTCGCCGCCGACCCGGACGCGCTCACCTGGGAGTCCGCGCAACGGCTGGCGTCGACCGTGATCGCACTGAAGGCCTCGTCGGGCTCGTCCGCGCAGCGCGACCAGTCGCTGAAGTGGGACACCCGGCTCGACGGCGTGCTGCTCGACGTCCGGGCGCGGGTGAACGCCGCGTTCGCGCAGGCCTCGGTGCTGCTGATCGCGGTGCTAGCCGGGGCCGTGCTGGTACTGCTGCTGACCGCCGACCTGCTCGCGCGGCGCCGGTCGGTCGCGTTGATCGCCGCCCGGCAGCGAGGCGCCGGGCTGCCCACGTTCGCCACCGAACTGCTGATCGAGTCGGCCGCGGTGACGCTACCGGCCGCGGCGGTCGGGATCGGGCTGTCGTGGCTGATAGCGGGTGGGGCTGCGATCGGATGGTCGATGGTCGTCGTGCTGTGCGCGCTGGCGGCCGGGCCGGCGTTCGGGACCCTCACCGCGGCCAGGGCCACGCGTGACCGGCGGCAGCCCGCGAACCGGGCCGCCCGGCGCCGGGAAGAACGCACCACGCAGTTGCGCCGGGCCGCGATCGACCTGGCGGTGGTCGCGGCGGCGGTCGGCGCGCTGTTCGCTCTCCACCAGCGCGGGATCGTCGGCGGGTCCGGCGGCGGGCTGGGTGGCGCCGAAACCGCCGGCGGAACCACGCTCGACGGGGCCGCGGTCGCCGCCGCCAACACCCGCATCGGCGGGGGTGACACCGCGCTGCCGGCCAGCGCGCCGACGCTGGGAGTCCTGGCCGGAGCGCTCCTCCTGCTCCGGCTGATGCCGGCCGCTACCGGGCTGGCGTTGCGTCAGTTCCTGCGCTCGCGTCGCGCGCTGGCGGTGTTCGCCGCCGCCAGGGCCGCCGCCACCGCGACCCGCGCGCTCCCGCTGCTGGTGCTGATCTCCACCGTCTCGCTGGCCGCGTTCGCGGTCACGCTCGACACGACCGCCGCCCGGGGCACCGCCGACGGGGCCTGGCGCACGGTCGGCGCGGACGCGCGGCTGGACGTGTCCGGCGACGCGCTCGCGTCCACCCCGAGCCTCGCCCGGCAGATCGCCGCCGCGCCCGGCGTCACCCAGGTCGTCACCGGGCAGATCATCGACAGCGTCCGGGCCGTTGCCGATGGAGACGCGGGCACGCCGGCGCTCGCCGTCCTCGACGCGGCCGCGTTCCAGCGTCTGCTCGCGAACAACCCGCTGCCGGACGTCCCCGACCTGGCCCGGCTCCGGACGAAGGTCGACGGCAAGATCCCGGTGCTGGTGCGGTCGGACGACGGCAGCCTCCGGCCCGGGATGACGGTGCGGATCCTCCGCGACGGCACCCGCCCGATCGAGGTCGTGGCCATCGGCACCGCGCCGGAGATCAGCGGCTCGCCGGACGTGATCGTGGCGGATGCCCGCTCGGGCCTCGCCGACGTCGGCGTGCCGTTCGTCCCCGACACCGTCTGGGTCGATGGGCCCGGAGCGGCGCGGGCGATCGACGCGGTCGCCGCCGGCCGCGGGACCGAGGTCGTGCGCGCGGACGTCCTCCGCGATCGGCGGAACGCTCCGCTCAACGCGGGCCTGACCGCGCTGGACCGGATCGCGGCCGGAACGCTGCTGGCGCTGGGGCTGCTCGGCTTCGCGCTCAGCGCCGCCGCCAGCGCACCCGAACGCTGGGTGACGCTGGCGCGGCTGCGGACGCTCGGGCTGCGTCCGCGCGACACCTACCGGGTGGCCGCGGGCGAGCTGCTGCCCCCCGTGCTGGTCGCCGCCCTCGGCGGCCCCCTGCTGGGTCTGCTCCTGGTGAAGCTGACGTTCGGCGCCCTGGCCCTGCGCACCCTCACCGCGCAGGCGGCCGCTCCGGTGCCGGTGACGCCGTGGTGGCTGCCGGTGGTTGCCGCCGTGCTGCTGCTCGCCGCGTTGGTCGCGACGGTCGCCGCCGAAGCCGCCGCGAGGCGACGCCGCCGACTGGGAGAGGTCCTCCGAGTCGGCGGCTAGGTCCCGAGTCCGGCCGGCCGGACGGCCCAGACGCCTCACGCCGCGACCCGACCCGGCCCGTCCGGCCCGTCCGGCCAGGCCGGCTCCAGCGATCCGACCCCCGGCAACCCGGAAGCCGGCGCCCCAGCCCCAGCCCCAGCCCCAGCCCCGGGCCCGGGCCCCGGCGACACGACCCCAACGGCGCGGCCCAGCGACACAACCCGTCGGACCGGCCCAACGACACGACCCCAGCGATCCACTCCCGGCGGACCGGCCCAGCGGCACAGCCACGGCGGCCCACCCCAGCGACACGACCTCGGCGGCCCACCCCTGGCAGCCCACCCCAACGACCCAGGCCCCGCGGCCCATCCCCGGCGGCCCCGCCCCAACGACCCAGGCCCCGCGGCCCCGCACCCCGGCGGCCCACCCCAACGACCCAGCCCGCGGCCCCACCCCCACGCGGCCCGACCCCCCGGCGGCCCCACCCCCGGGCAGCCCCACCCCCCCCGGCGGCCCCACCCCCGGCGGCCCCGCCCCGGCGGCCCACCCTCGGGCAGCCCCACCCGGGCAGCCCGGTCCCGGCGGCCGGGGTCAGTGGCGGAGGGCTCGGCGGCGGCTCAGGCCCGGGTGGCCCAGGTCGGCCCGGGCGCCGGCCTCGACGCCGGCCTCGTGGCCCCGTCCACTGCTCAGCCGCCGGTTGCGGGCGGTGCCCAGCCGCGGGAACGCCTCCGCGAACTGGGCGTCGACCGTCGAGCGGCGGTCGGCCAGTACGAGCTCGGCCGAGCGGCCGGTCGCGCTCGTCGAGCCCGACTCGGTGGCCTCCTCCCGCGCGCGCTGCTCCGCCGCCTGCAGCCGACGCCAGACCGTCGCGCTGAAGCCGGCCAGCCAGGCGCGCCGGAACGCGGCCTTGTTCTCGCTCGGGGGCACCGGCGTCGCCACCATCCCCCGCACGGCCTGGAGCAGCAACGACGTGAACAGGATCTCGGAACGCTCGAGATCGGACCGGTACCCGAACAGCATCGCGGAGATCTCGCCGCCGGGGATCGTCCGGAGGATCGCGCGCAGGCCCAGCGCCCGCGCGATGCTCGTCAGCAGATCGCGTTTGTCGAGCGCGTAGGGCGGATCCAGCGTGATCCACCGGTCGGCGATCTCGTCCGCGGACGAGTCGCCGTCGGCGAGCATCGCCAGGTCGACGCCGTAGCGCGCCATCAGCTCGGCCGCCTTCGCGGTGAACGTCTCGGCCTCGGCCGGACTCGCGGCGGTGTCCTCGGCCTGGGCGAGCAGCTTGCGGATGGTCGCCAGCTTGGCGTCCGACGGAACGGTCATGGAGCCCACTGAAACAGCTCCGCCCACCCAAGTCGACACGCACCCGAGTCGCTGTGGACAACTCGGCCACCTAGGCTCGACGCATGCCGCGGGAGCTGCTCGTCATCGTGAACGAAGGTGCCGGAAGCACCGAACTCGCTGCCGTCGAGAAGGCGGTGGAGGTGCTGCGGCGGGTGGCCGACGTGGTCGTCGTGCGCACGGCCGACCTCGACGCGCTCGGCGCCGCGCTCCGCGTCCACCGGGAACGGACGACGGTACTGGCCGGCGGCGACGGGTCGCTGCACGCCGCGGTCCAGCTGATGTACGACGCCGACATGCTCGACGCCGGGCGCCCGTTCGGCCTGATCCCGCTCGGTACCGGCAACGACCTGGCCCGGACGCTCGGCATCCCGCTCGACCCGGTGGGCGCCGCCGAGACCGTGCTCGACGGGCGTCCGCGGGTGCTGGACATCGCGGTCGACGACAGCGGCGAGGTGCTGGTCAACGCCGCGCACGCGGGCGTCGGCGCCGAAGCCGGACGCCTGGCGACCGGCTGGAAGCCCGCGCTCGGCATCGCCGCGTACCCGCTGGGCGCGATGGTCGCCGGGTTCAGCAGCGAGGGCTGGCCGATGACGATCGAGATCGACGGCGCCGAGGTGCACGGCCCCACCACCCCGGTGCTGATGCTCGGCGTCGGCAACGGGCGCTCGATCGGTGGCGGCACCCCGCTGGCCCCGAACGCCGAGCCGGACGACGGACTGCTGGACGTGGTGGTGGCCGCGGTCGAGGGCGCCCGCAACCGATACGCCTACGGGCTGGCGATGCGGGACGGCGTCCATCTGCGCAGGGACGACGTGCAGGTGTACCGCGGACGTTCGGTGGTGATCTCGGCGGCCGACGGCGCCGAGCCGTTCCGGGTGAACACCGACGGAGAGGTGAGCGATCCGGTCCGGACGCGCACGTGGGAGGTCAAGCCCGGCGTCTGGTCGGTGCTGACCGCGGGCTCGGCCCGCGCGGTCTGGTGACCTCGCACCCGGGTTACGCTCCGTGCTGATGAACGGCGCCGAGCGACTGGTCGCGGAACCGGCCAAGGATCCGGGCACCGGTCGCACGCCGTTCCAGCGCGACCGGGCTCGCGTGCTGCACTCCGCGGCGTTCCGGCGGCTGGCCGCGAAGACCCAGGTGATCACCGCCGGGGAAGACGACTTCCTGCGGACCCGGCTGACCCACTCGCTCGAGGTGGCCCAGATCGCCCGCGAGATGGGTGTCGCTCTCGGCGCCGACCCGGACGTCGTCGACACCGCGGGGCTGGCCCACGACCTGGGGCACCCGCCGTTCGGACACAACGGCGAGGACGCGCTCCACGAGATCGCCGGCCCGGCCGGGGGGTTCGAGGGCAACGCGCAGACGCTGCGCGTCGTCAGCCGGCTGGAGGCCAAGGTCCCCGACGCGGGCCTGAACCTCACCCGGGCGACGCTCGACGCGGTGACGAAGTACCCGTGGGTACGCACGCCGGGCACCAGGAAATTCGGCGTGTACACCGATGACCTGCCGGTATTCCGCTGGTACCGCGAGCAGGCCCCCGACGGAAGGAAATGCCTCGAAGCCCAGATCATGGACTGGGCCGACGACGTCGCGTACTCGGTACACGACCTCGAGGACGGTGTGCACGCCCGGCACGTACGGCTCGAGCTCCTCGCCGATCCGGACGAACGACTGGCGCTCTGCGCTGACGTCGCCCAGGCCTACTCGCCGGAGAGCGCGACCGATCTCGAGAGCGTCCTCGACGAACTCCTGACCGAGCCGATCGTCGGAGGGCTGGCCTCCTACGACGGCAGCCACCCGGCCCAGGCCCGGCTCAAGCAGGTCACGAGCGCCCTGGTCGGACGCCTGTCGGCGGTCGCCGTGCGGGCGACGCGGGAGGTCGCCGGGCCGGAGCCCCTCGAGGGATACGCCGCCGACCTCGTCGTGCCCCGCCGGGCCCGCGCCGAGTGCGCGCTGCTCAAGGGGCTGGCGCTGCGGTACGTGATGAACCGGCCGGGCGCCGCGGCCCGCTACGAGTGGCAGCGCGCGATCCTGACCGACCTCGTCGAGGCCCTGCTGCAGCGCGCCCCGGACGCCCTCGACCCGGTGTTCGCGCCGCTGTGGAAGGCCGCCGCCGACGACGCGGCGCGGCTGCGCGTGGTCATCGACCAGGTCGCGAGCTTGACCGACCCGGCCGCGGTGGCCTGGCACGATCGCCTGACCCGAAGGGATCCGCAATGAAGTACACCCGCCTGGGCACCACCGGGCTCGAGGTCTCCCGCGTCTGCCTGGGCTGCATGACCTACGGCGACCCGAAGCGCGGCAACCACGAGTGGACCCTGGCCGAGGACGAGAGCCGCCCGTTCATCAAGCGGGCGATCGAACACGGCATCAACTTTTTCGACACCGCGAACGTGTATTCGCTCGGCAGCAGCGAGGAGATCGTCGGCAAGGCGCTCCGCGACTACGCCGGGCGCGACGAGATCGTGCTGGCGACGAAGGTCCACGGGCGGATGCACGACGGCCCGAACGGCGCCGGGCTCTCGCGCAAAGCGATCATGGCCCAGATCGACGCGAGCCTCACCCGGCTGGGCACCGACTACGTCGACCTGTACCAGATCCACCGGTTCGACCCGCACACGCCGATCGAGGAGACCGCCGAGGCGCTGCACGACGTCGTCAAGGCCGGTAAGGCGCGCTACCTCGGGGCGAGCTCGATGTGGGCGTGGCAGTTCGCCAAGTACCTGCACGTCCAGGAGCGGAACGGCTGGACGCGGTTCGTCAGCATGCAGAACCACTACAACCTGCTCAACCGCGAGGAGGAGCGGGAGATGAACCCGTTCTGCGCCGACGCCGGCGTCGGGCTGATCCCGTGGTCGCCGCTGGCCCGCGGCAAGCTCACCCGCGACCCCGACGTCACGACGAACCGCAGTGAGACCGACGCGTTCGGCAGCAAGCTCTACGACCTCGCCGACGAGGCCGATCGTGCCGTCGTCCAGGCGGTGGCCCGGGTCGCCGAGCAGCGCGGTGTCCCCCGCGCCCAGATCGCGCTCGCGTGGCTGCTGTCGAAGCCCGGCGTGACCGCGCCGATCATCGGCGCGAGCAAGCTGTCGCACCTGGACGACGCGGTCGCCGGCTCCGACCTGGAGCTGACCGGGGCCGAGATCGGGATGCTGGAAGAACCGTACGTCCCGCACGCCGCCGCGGGATTCTGAGAGACGACTTCCGCCCCCTGGAGCTTCCTGATGCTGCCCGCGGCACGTTCCGTCTTCTCCGTCGACGCCGAGGTCGTGGACCCGGGCGCGGGCCTCCCGGCACTTCTCGAAGCGGTGGTGGACGCTCGTGAGCTCGCCGAATACCCGATCGTGACCCGCATCGACGGGCGCCTGGCCTACCTGCCGGGCGTCCGCGACCTGACCGGGGACGGCATCACCCGGCTGCTGGCCGACCCGGCGTCGGCCAAGGTCGATCCGGCCAAGACGCTGCTGGTGCTGGAGGAGCCGCACGCCCTGCTCGCGGCTCCGGCGATCCCCGGCTGGACCGGCCCGATCCTCACGCTGGGCGCCCGGGTGCGCCGGCCCGCGGTGGTCACGACCGGGGACGGCGGCGAGAGCCTGGCGATCCGCACGATCGCCCACCTGACCCTGTCGGCCGACCCGCTGACCGTCGACGACCGCACCGCCACCGCGTTCCTGCACGCGGTGGCGGCGCGACTGGCTCAACGGCTGTCGGAGCCGCCCTCCTGAGACACGGTCGCCCGTGCCGCTTCGAGGCGGGCGACCGGCACCCGGAACGGCGAGCAGCTCACGTAGTCCAGCCCGACCTCGTTGAAGAAGTGCACCGAGTCCGGGTCTCCGCCGTGCTCACCGCACACCCCGACCTTCAGGTCCGGACGCGTGGCCCGCCCCTTCTCGGTGCCGATCCGCACGAGCTCGCCGACGCCGTCGACGTCGATCGTCTCGAACGGCGACACCCCGAAGATCCCGACCTCGAGGTAGGTGGAGAAGAACGCCGCCTCGACGTCGTCGCGGGAGAAGCCCCACGTCGTCTGGGTGAGGTCGTTGGTACCGAACGAGAAGAACTGGGCCGCCTCGGCGATCTGGTCGGCGGTGAGCGCCGCCCTGGGCAGCTCGATCATCGTCCCGATCAGGATCGACAGCTCCTCGCCGGTCTGCTCGGCGACCTCGGCCAGCACCTTCTTCGCGTCGGCCTGGATGATCTCCAGCTCCTGGACCGACCCCACCAGCGGGATCATGATCTCCGGCTTCGGATCCTTGCCCAGCTTCAGCAGCTGGGCCGCGGCCTCGGCGATCGCCCGCACCTGCAGGTCGAACAGCCCCGGGACGACCAGCCCCAGCCGAACGCCCCGCAGGCCCAGCATCGGGTTCGCCTCGTGCAGCCGGTGCACGGCCTGCATCAGCCGCAGGTCGTTCTCGTTCTTCTCACCGCGCGACTCCGCCAGCGCCACCCGTACCGACAGCTCGGTGATGTTCGGCAGGAACTCGTGCAGCGGCGGGTCGAGCAGCCGGATCGTCGTCGGCAGCCCGTCCATCGCGGTGAGCAGTTGCAGGAAGTCCCAGCGCTGCAGCGGTAGCAACGCCTCCAGCGCCTGGTCGCGCTGCTCGTCGTCCTCGGCCAGGATCAGCCGCTCGACGTGCTGACGCCGCTCCCCCAGGAACATGTGCTCGGTGCGGCACAGCCCGATGCCTTCGGCCCCGAACCGCCGGGCCCGCTCGGCGTCCTCGGCCGTGTCGGCGTTGGCCCGGACGCCCATCCGGCGGGTGCTGTCGGCGTGCGTCATGATCCGGTGCACGGCCTGCACCAGGTCGTCCTGCTCTTCGACGACACCTTCGAAGTACGACACGACCGGCGAGTCCACGACCGGGACCTCACCGAGGTAGACCCGCCCGGTCGTCCCGTCGACCGAGATCACGTCGCCCTCGTGCACCTCGGTGCCGTCGGGCGCGGTGAGGTAGCGCCGCTTCGTGTTGACCTGCAGCTCCTCGGCGCCGCAGACGCAGGTCTTGCCCATGCCGCGGGCCACCACGGCCGCGTGCGACGTCTTGCCGCCGCGGCTGGTCAGGATGCCCTGGGCCGCGATCATCCCGTTCAGGTCGTCGGGGTTGGTCTCCCGGCGCACCAGGATGACCTTCTCTCCCGACCGCGACCACTTCACCGCGGTGTACGAGTCGAACACGGCCTTGCCGACCGCCGCACCCGGCGACGCCGACATGCCACGGCCCAGCTGATGGACCTTCGCCGTGGTGTCGAACTGCGGGAACATCAGCTGGACGAGCTGCTCGCCGGTGACCCGCTGCACGGCCTCGTCGAGGTCGATGACGCCCTCGTCGACGAGCTGGGACGCGATCCGGAACGCGGCCGCGGCGGTGCGCTTGCCGACCCGGGTCTGCAGCATCCAGAGCTGGCCGGCCTCGACCGTGAACTCGATGTCGCAGAGGTCTTTGTAGTGCCCCTCGAGCGTGGCCATGATCTCCATGAGCCGGTCGTACGAGGTCTTGTCGAGTTTTTCGAGGTCCTGCAGCGGCACCGTGTTCCGGATGCCGGCCACCACGTCCTCGCCCTGGGCGTTCTGCAGGTAGTCGCCGTAGACGCCCTGCTCGCCGGTGCCGGGGTCACGGGTGAACGCCACGCCGGTGCCCGAGTCCATGCCCAGGTTGCCGAACACCATCGCGACCACGCTGACCGCGGTGCCGAGGTCGCCGGGGATCCGCTCCTGCCGCCGGTAGAGCACGGCCCGGTCGGAGTTCCACGAGTTGAACACCGCGTTGATCGCCGCGGTCAGCTGCTCCCGCGGGTCCTGCGGGAAGTCGGCGCCGGTGTGCTCCCGCACGATGCCCTTGTAGGCGTCGACGACCTTCCGGAGGTCGTCCGCGTCCAGATCGAGGTCGTTGTCGGTGTCTTTGGCGCGCTTCACTTCGTCCAGAGCGTCTTCGAAGGCCTCACCTTCGATGTGCTGGACGGTCTTGCCGAACATCTGGATCAGCCGGCGGTAGGAGTCCCACGCGAAGCGTTCGTTGTCGGCCTGGCGGGCCAGGCCCTCGACCGACCGGTCGTTCAGCCCGACGTTGAGGACCGTCTCCATCATGCCGGGCATGGAGAACTTCGCCCCGGACCGGACGCTGACCAGCAGCGGGTCGTCGGGGTCTCCGAGGCGCTTGCCGCGGGCGCTCTCGAGCGCGTCCAGGTGGGTCGTGACCTCGTCGTCGAGGCTGCTCGGGGTGGAGCCGGTCTCCAGGAAGACCGTGCAGGCCTCGGTGGTGATCGTGAACCCGGGCGGAACCGGCAGGCCGAGGTTCGTCATCTCGGCGAGGTTCGCGCCCTTGCCGCCGAGGAGATCCTTGAGATCCTTGTTCCCCTCGGCGAAGTCGTACACGTACTTCGTTTCAGGCACGAGTCGTCTCCTCTTCACCGGCGACGGAATGGCCGAAGGTTATGAGGCCGTACCAGGAATCGTGCCCCTCTGTGAGTGAACGCACGCCATTACGTCGGACTGATCCGATTCAGGTCGCCCCCTCGGTTCCGTCTGGCGGGACGCCGCTACGCTGCGCCCGTGGGTACGGCGCAGCCCCTTCGGTCGAGCGACCCGCAGCGGCTGGGGCGCTACCTCCTCACCGGCCGGCTCGGCTCTGGCGGGATGGGAATCGTCTACGCCGGGGTGTCCGAGGCCGACGGGCGGCCGGTCGCGGTGAAGGTGATCCATCCGCACCTGGCCGAGGTCGCCGACTTCCGGACCCGCTTCCGGTCCGAGGCCGCTCTGGCGGCCCGGGTGGCCCGCTTCAGCACGGCTGCTGTTCTCGATGTGGACGTCGAGGGAGAGCAGCCGTTCCTGGTCACGGAGTTCGTCGAGGGCCCGACGCTGCAGCAGGACGTCGACGACGGCTCGCCGCTCAGCGGTGGGGCGCTCGATCAGGTGGCGATCGGGATCGTGACCGCGCTGAGCGCGATCCACGAGGCCGGCATCATCCATCGGGATCTGAAGCCGAGCAACGTGATCCTCTCGCGGTTCGGCCCGCGGGTGATCGACTTCGGCATCGCCCGGGCCGCGGACGTGGTCAGTGGCCTGACCACCGGCGCGATCGGGTCGCCGCCGTACATGGCGCCGGAGCAGTTCCGGGGCGAGACCGTGACGCCGGCGACCGACGTGTACGCCTGGGGCGCGGTCGTGTGCTTCGCCGGCACGGGCCGGCCGCCGTTCGGAGTCGGGGCGCCCGAGGTGATGCTGTTCCGGACGCTGGAGGTCGAGCCCGACCTCTCGGGCCTGGAGCCGACGCTGCGGGCGCTGACCGCGGCGGCGTTACGCAAGGATCCGGGTTCGCGTCCGAGCACCCGGGAGCTCTTGAACGCGCTGACCCTGGGCCGCCCGGACGCCCTCCCCGCCCCGCCCCCACGAGGAGCCGGCGCGGGTCCACTCGGCGAACGCGCGCTCGGTCCGGGCGCGCGAGGCGGTAGCCCTCCCCGCGGAGCCGGCGCGACGACCGTCCAGATCGACGGTCCCGGCCCGCACCCCGCGGCCGTCCCGCCCGTCCGGACTACGCCGCCCGCGCCGCCCGTGGGCATCCCGGCCGCCGCCGACCCCGCCGGAGCCGCCCCCACTCCTGGGGCCACCCCGCCCGGGGCCACACCGCCCGGTGGGCCGCCCGCAGGCCCCCCGCACGCCGAGGACCCCCACGCCGAGGCCGGGTCCCCGGACGCGCGGGGCGCGTCGTCCGACGGTGTGGTTGCCGTGGGCTCGCCCTCGGCGTCGGCCGGGGCCACCCCACCCGGGGAGTCGCTCTCGGGAGCCACGCCCGTGAGTCCTGGGCCGGCCGGGGCCGCGACAGGATCTTCCGCGATGGGGGCGCCCGGGTCCGGTACGGCGGTGATGCCTGCGGCGGTGAGCTCTCGGACGTCCGGCAAAAGGCGGTTGGCGATACGGACCGGTGTGGCCGCCCTCGCGCTGGCCGTAGCGGCGGGGGCCGCAGTGGTCTGGAACGGGTGGCCCGGCCCGACCGACCGGACGGCCGATCCGGTGCCGTCACCGCTGCCGGACCTCACGGTCCGGCAGGTCGCGGCCGACGACGACGCAAAGGGACCTGCGCCTGCCGTCGCCGGAGCCCGGCGCGGAGGCACCGCGGACGTGTACGCGGCGGCCCGGTACTGGGAGCTGGACCCGATCCAGAACCACTTCGGCGACGGCATGATGGCCAGTTCCCGCCTGCTGGCCCGCACCCTCACCACGTACCGCGAGGACGGCGTCAACCCGCCGACGCTGGTCGGCGACCTCGCGACCGACACCGGACGCAGCACCGACGGCGGACGGACGTGGGAGTTCACGATCCGGGAGGGTGTGAAGTTCGCCGACGGCACTCCGGTCACCGCCGCGGACGTCGCCCGCGGCATCGCGCGCTCGTTCTCGCCGCGGGCGACCGGGTCCACCTATCTCCAGCGGTGGCTCACCGGCCGGACCGACTACCGCAGCGTCTACGCGGGCCCGAGTTCGGAGGCGCCCTACCCGAACGGCGTCGAGGTGCCCGACGCGCGCACGCTGCGGCTGAGCTTCGGCGCACCGCACCCGGACCTGGCCGCGATGGCCACGCTCCCGGTCACCGCGGCGGTACCGGCCGGTTGGGCGCCGACCGCCGGGGACCCGGTCCCGGTCACCGGTCCGTACCGCGTCGACGACGTCGGATCGAGCCTGACGCTGGTCCGCAACCCGCAGTGGGACGCGAACACCGACCCGGTCCGTACCGACTACCCCGACCGGTACGTCGTGCACTTCGGCGTGAACCGGTTGGCGGCGACCGAGCTGATGATGGGCACCAGCCGGCCGCGCGGCATCCAGATGAGCACCGTCGACGCGAGCCTGACGTCCGAGGTCTACCGCCTCGGACTGTCGGGCCGCCTGGTCGACGGCTACGGCCCCGGCCACCGCGACCTGTGCTTCAACACGCAGCGGGTCAGCGACCGCCGCCGTCGCCAGGCACTCAGCCTGGCCTTCAACCGGGATTCGGCGCTCGCCGCGCTCGGCGGCAACTACGTCGGCGAGCCGACGAACAGCCTGCTGTCGCCGCGGATCCCGGGGTACCAGGAAGGCCCGTCGCGCACCCAACGGTCGGGCAACCCGGGCGCGGCGATGGCGGCGCTCGACGGTGCACAGGTGACGCTCACCCTCGCGTACAAGACCGGCATCGAGGGGGAACGGTTCGCGGCCGCGGTGCAGGCCGCGTTCGCGCGGGCCAGGGTGACGATCGTTGCGCGCCCGGTGGAGATCGACGACTACCTCGCGGCGGTCGGCCGGCGCGACAATCCCTACGACCTCTACCTGTGCGAGTGGAACCCGGATTATCTGGACGGCAACGCGATGCTGCCGTACCTCTACTCGAGTCGCGGGATCCGGGATTCAGCGAGCACGAACGTCAGCTATCTGAACCTGCCGTCGATCGACGCCGCCCTCGACCGGATCGGCCGCATGCCGGATCGCGCGAAGGCAGCGCTGGCGTACCGGGCGATGGCGGGTCAGATCGAGCAGTACACCCCGGCGATTCCGTTCTTCGACCAGCGGCGGCTCGCGCTGTACGGCGAGGACGTGCACGAGCTGTTCGTGAGCTCACTCTGGGCGGTGCCGGACCTGTCGAGGGTCTGGGTCTCGTAGGTGCGCGGGCTCGCGCGGCGGAGCGATACGGTTGGAGAGTGACGACCGTGTACAAAATTCTCCGCGCCGACGAGTGGGCGGCCGCGCAGGCCACCGAGCGCTACCAGGGCTCGCCCGACGACCTGCGTGACGGCTTCGTCCACCTCTCGACCGCTACCCAGCTCCCCGGAACCCTCGACCGGTTCTTCGGAGGCGAGACGGGGCTGCTGGTGCTGGCGGTCGACGCCGAGCGACTGGGCGACGATCTCCGCTGGGAACTCGGCGGAGACGGCGAGTCCTTCCCGCACTTCTACGGCCCCCTGCCCATGGACGCCGTCACCGAGGTCACCCCGGTCCGCTCCGACAGCTAGTGCCGCTCGGCGGGGACGCGTACGCCGAACACCTCCGGCCCGGGCGCCATCAGCGGGAAGACATGAAGTCGGAGCTGGGCTCGGCTGACGGCTAGCCGCCCGAGACGTCCAGTTCGGCGTCGGTGGGTGCCGTCATCGCGTCGGGGTCGTCGAGCCAGCCGTCCGGCAGCACCACGCGCCGGGCCCCGGTCGTGCGCCCCCGCGGTTCGCCGATCTCCGTCGTCGGGAACGGCGCCGACGGGTCGAGCCGGGCGAGCAGGTCGTCGAGTTCGGCCAGCGTGCTGACCATCGCGAGCTCCCGCCGCAGCGCCGACCCGGCCGGGTACCCCTTCAGGTACCAGGCCACGTGCTTCCGGAAATCCGGCAGCCCCCAGGCCTCGCCCTTCCACTCGGCCAGCAGCTCCGCGTGCCTGCGCATGGTGACCGCCACCTCGCCCAGCCGGGGCCGCACCCGCTCCGGACGCCCGGCGAACGCCGCCGCCAGGTCGGCGAAGAGCCACGGCCGCCCGAGGCACCCACGGCCGACGACCACGCCGGCGCATCCGGTCTCGCGAACCATCCGGACGGCGTCGTCGGCCTCCCAGATGTCGCCGTTGCCCAGCACCGGCACGGACAGCGAAGAAGCCAGCTCCGCGATCGGCTCCCAGTTCGCGCGCCCGCCGTAGAACTGCACCGCGGTACGTCCGTGCAGCGCCACCGCTGCCACCCCGGCGTCCTCGGCGGCGCGCCCGGCGTCCCGGAAAGTGATGTGGTCGTCGTCGATCCCGATCCGCAGCTTCACGGTGACCGGCACGGACGTCCCGGCCGTGGCCCGCACCGCCCGGGACACGATCGCCGCGAACAGGCGACGGCGGAACGGCAGCGCCGAGCCGCCCCCGCGACGGGTCACCTTCGGCACCGGGCACCCGAAGTTCAGGTCGATGTGATCGGCGAGATCCTCCTGCACGACCATCTCGACCGCGCGCCCGACGACGTCCGGATCGACCCCGTACAGCTGGATCGACCGCGGCTGCTCGCCCTCGCCGAACGTGATCAGCTTCATCGTCTTCTCGTTGCGCTCGACCAGCGCCCGCGTCGTGATCATCTCGCTGACGAACAGCCCGCCGCCGTGCTCCCGGCACAGCCGCCGGAATGCCACGTTCGTGATTCCCGCCATCGGTGCCAGCACCACCGGCGGGTCGACGGTGTGCGGACCGACCGTGAGCGGGCGAGCGACGGCAAGTGCGGAAGTCACGTACTCCACCTTCTCACGCCCCCAGGGGGTGGCCGCTCCGGTGGCCGGCCGGCCCGGCGAGCGTCAGTGGATCGCGACGTCCGACGCGCGCAACGCGGCGCCGGCGCGGCCGGCACGGGCGGCGATCACTTCGGCGACGATGCTCACCGCCGTCTCGGCGGGCGACTTCGCACCGAGGTCCAGCCCGACCGGTCCGTGGATCCGGTTGATGGCCTCCGGCGGCACCCCGGCCGCCAGCAACCGTTCCCGCCGCGCCGCCTGCGTCCGCCTCGACCCCAGCGCGCCCAGGAATCCGCGGCCGTGCGCGAGGCCGGCCCGCAGCAACTCGTCCATCGCCGGGTCGTGATCCAGCAGCACCAGCACGTCGGCCGGGCCGAACGCCTCCACCGCCGCGACCGCGTCCGGCACCGACACGATGTCTTGCGCCGTCCACCCCAGCAGCCCCGCCTGCGCCGCCAGCGCCGCCGCCAGCACCCCGCCGCCGATCGTCACCACGGTGGGAACCGGCGCCCAGGCGTCCACCAGAACGTCGTCGACCACCGAACGGGCGGAAACCCCGGCCGAGAGCAACCGGGCCGCCTCCGCCCCGGCAGAACCCGCGTCGGTGTCCTGCGGCGAGACAGATACCGACTCGCCCGACGTCAACGACGTCGCCAGCGCCACCGGCTGCCCCGACGCGAGAGCGTCCCAGACGGCGCGGTCGGAGACCGGGTGCACCAGGATCCGCGCGGACCCCGCGCAGGCCAGCCCCGCCGCCACCGCGTCCGACTCCCCGACCGGCGCCGACACCACCGACGCCGACCCCGACAGCGCCGCCGGTACGGCCGACGCCACCACCGGATCCGCCACCCCGCGCAGCAACGAACCGACCCGCGACCCGTCGTCGGAGACGGCGAGCACCTCACCCGCGGGCACCGCGCCGAACCCGTGCACGTCGACCACCCGGGCCACCGCGACCCGGTGCCCCGCGCCCAGCCACTCCGCTACCGTCCGCCCGATCTCGCGCATGCGTCCATCCTTCCCCGAGTAGCGTCCGAGGGCACCCGACGGACAGGATCCACGACGCGCCGAGTGGCGGCACCGGTCGGCGGCGACGATCGGGTCGCACCCCCGATCGGCACCCTCCTGGTCGCGGCGGCGACCCCGGGCCTGGTCGCCGCCGCTATCCGGGTGCTAGGTCAGCAGCCGAGAAGGCGCGTCGCCAGGTAGCCCTCGACCGCGTCGAGACCGACCCGCTCCTGCGACCGCGAATCCCGCTCGCGGATCGTCACGGCCTGGTCGTCGAGCGTCTCGAAGTCGACCGTGATGCAGTACGGCGTCCCGATCTCGTCCTGACGGCGGTACCGGCGCCCGATCGCGCCCGCGTCGTCGAAGTCGACGTTCCAATTGCGACGCAGCAACGCCGCCAGGTCACGCGCTTTCGGCGACAGGTCGGCGTTGCGCGAGAGCGGCAGCACCGCGGCCTTCACCGGCGCGAGCCGCGGATCGAACCGCATCACGGTGCGCTTCTCCAGCACGCCCTTGGCGTTCGGCGCCTCGTCTTCGGTGTACGCGTCGAGCATGAACGTCAGCAGCGCGCGGTCGACACCCGCGGCCGGCTCGATGACGAACGGCGTCCAGCGCTCGCCCTTCTCCTGGTCGAAGTAGGAGAGGTCGGTACCGGAAGCCTTCGCGTGCGCGCCGAGGTCGAAGTCGGTGCGGTTCGCGATGCCCTCGAGCTCACCCCACTCGGTGCCGGCGAAGTCGAACTTGTACTCGATGTCGACGGTCCGCTTGGCGTAGTGGGCCAGCTTCTCGGTGGCGTGCTCGTACAGGCGCAGCCGCTCCTTGGAGATGCCGAGGTCGAGGTACCAGGCCAGCCGGGTGTCGATCCAGTACTGGTGCCACTCCTCGTCGGTGCCGGGCTCGACGAAGAACTCCATCTCCATCTGCTCGAACTCGCGCGTGCGGAAGATGAAGTTTCCCGGCGTGATCTCGTTCCGGAAGCTCTTGCCCTGCTGGGCGATGCCGAACGGCGGCTTCTTCCGCGACGTCTGCTGGACGTTGAGGAAGTTGATGAAGATGCCCTGCGCGGTCTCCGGGCGCAGGTACGCGAGCCCGGTCTCGTCCTCGACCGGGCCGAGGTACGTCTTCAGCAGCCCGGAGAACTGGCGCGGCGCGGTGAACGCGCCCTTCGTGCCGCAGTTCGGGCAGTTGACGTCAGCCAAACCGTGAGCAGGCAAAGCGCCGTGCTTGGCCTCGTACGCCTCTTCGAGGTGGTCGGCGCGGAATCGCTTGTGGCAGCTCTGACACTCGGTGAGCGGATCGGTGAACGTCTCGACGTGGCCGGAGGCCTTCCAGACCTCGGGCGCGAGGATCACGCTCGAGTCGAGGCCGACGATGTCGTCACGGCCGGTGACCATCGACTTCCACCACTGGCGCTTGACGTTGGTCTTCAGTTCGACGCCGAGCGGACCGTAGTCCCACGAGGCGCGGAGCCCTCCGTAGATCTCGCTCGACGGGAACACGAAGCCCCGTCGCTTGCTCAAGTTGACGATGACGTCCATGCGGTCGGCGGGCACCGGGATCTCTCCATCCGGACTGGCGGTTCGGCGGGTTATGCCGAGCCAGGCTACCCCGGTTGCCGGAGCAGCCCGCCACCCCATTCGGGCCCGTACGCGTCAGGCCGGACAAATCCTCGCGGCGTTGGCGTCGTCGAAATTCACCGGGAACGACTCCGGGCCCGGCGCACCGCCCCGCCGGGCCACCTGGGCGGTGATGACCCAGTCGCTGTCCTGGTCAACCTGGATGTCGTCACCGACCTGGAAGCTGGTCACCTGCCCGGTGGCCTGTTCGTCGCGGGTGAAGTCGTCGAGCGTGCGCTGCTGCCGCTCGGAGAGGCAGAGCCGGCCGTAAGCCTGCTGGTACCGGCCGTCGCGCAGGTCACCGAGGTACCCGTCGACCGCGGCCACCGCGTCCGACTGAAGCGTGTTGTAGCCGTACCAGAACAGACCACCGACACCGAAGACGCTGCCGCCGCAGCACAGCAGCAGCGTCGCGCCGAGGACCAGCGAGACGATCAGCACGGTGCGCGTCGGCCGCGGGGCCGGAGGCGCGAACGCCGGGCGCGCGCCCATCCCCGGCGGCGGGGGCGGCGGAGGCGGGAGCGCACGGAGGGCCCGTTCGCGCTTCTGCTCCCGTTCACTCAGTGCGACCGGAGGTGGGCCCACCGGCGGACCGGCCGGAGGCATCCCGTACGCCGGGCCCGACGATCCGTAGGCAGGACCCGACGGTTGCTGGCCGTAGCCGCCGCTAGAGGGTGGCACCCAGGTCATGACCGATTACTCCGCACACCCTCAGCCTGCCTCACCAGCGCCAGAAGAGCTATCGCGCAGTGCTCGGGCGGTCACCGACGCGGGTGGTGTCGGCGTCGGCGGCGCGGTCGGTGCGGCCCTGGGTCTCGACCGCGCCGTCCCAGGCACCGAGCACCTCGAACGCGCTCGGCTCGTCGCTCGACTCGGCCAGCAGCGTGCTGGCGTGCACCTTCACGTCGAAGTCCGAAAGCGCGCGCCGGAAGCTGCCGACCGAATCCCACTCGGTGGTGAGCGCCCAGGCGGTGGGGGCGTCCGCGGAGCGTCCGACCCGCCCGCGCACGAAGCCGGGCCGCACCGCGAACGCGCCGAGCGCCGCTCTGGCCCGCTCGAGGAACCCGTCGCCGTCCGCTTCCGCCACGTCGAACCGACTGATGACGAGCAAGGCTCCTCCTCTGCCACGATGGGGCCTCCCACGCTACTCAGGAGGGACTTCGTGTCCGAGACCCAGCGCCCCGTCGGACCACGATCGGCCGCCCTGCTGGCCTACCTTCTCCGGGTGCCGCGGTTCGCTCTGGTACTGGCCGTCATCGTGCTCTTCCTCGCCGGTGCCTTCCTCCCCGGGGTGGCCGGTGCCGTCCTGGTGCTGGTGATCGCCGCGCTGGTCGGGTGGCTCGCCTGGCTGGCCTGGGGCTCTGCGAGCCCCGGCACCCGCGCCGTGCGGGTGGTCGCGGTCGTGGTGCTGCTCACGTTCGCGACGGCCAAGATCTTTTGATCGACGCCGAGCACGGCCCTACCGTGGGCGGGATGCCCGTCCGTGACGGAGAGTCACACCACTCCATGTATATGCGAAGTTGACAATCAATCTCATCGCTAATGAGAATCGTTGTCATGTTCCCCCGCCCCCTCCGCGCGGTCGTCGCCGCGCTCCTCGTGGCCGTCGTCGCCGGCTGTTCCGCCCTCACCGACGACAAGCCGGACGGCAAGCTGGGCGTCGTCGCCGCGTTCTATCCGTTGCAGTTCGTCTCGCAGCAGGTCGGCGGGGACCGGGTCGCGGTGACGAACCTCGTCCAGCCCGGCGTCGAGCCGCACGACCTCGAGCTGAGCCCGCGGCAGGTCGCCGAGGTCACCGACGCCGACGCGGTCGTCTACCTCCGCGACTTCCAGCCCGCGGTGGACGACGCCGTGGACGAGGGGGCGGCGAAGAAGTCGCTCGACGTCGCCACCGTCGCCCCGCTCCGCGACGGGTACGTGCCGCTGGAGGAAGGCGAACTGCACCGGGACGAGAAGGGCAAGGATCCGCACGTCTGGCTCGACCCGACCCGGCTGGCCGGTATCGCCGACGCGGTCGCCGCGCGGTTCGGCAAGCTCGACCCCGCGCACGCGGCGGAATACACGGCCAATGCCAAGGCCTTGGACACGAAGCTGGCCACGCTCGACGCCGAGTACAAGAGCGGTCTGGCGAACTGCGAACAGAAAACGATAGTCGTGAGCCACAACGCGTTCGGTTACCTCTCTGCGAGGTACGGTCTGACCCAGGTACCGATCACCGGGCTCACCCCGGAAGCGGAGCCGTCCGCAGCCCGCCTGGCCGAGACCGCGGCGTACGCGAAAAAGAACGGGGTCACTGTGATCTTCTTCGAGACGCTGGTCAGTCCGAAGATCGCGCAGGCGCTGGCGCGGGAGGTCGGGGCGAAGGCCGAGGTTCTCGACCCGATCGAAGGCATCCAAAAGGGCAGCTCGGCGGATTACTTCTCGGTGATGCGGTCGAACCTGACGACGCTGCGGGGCGCGTTGTCGTGTCGGTGAGCGAAACGCGCAGGGCCGAACCGGCCACGGCGGTGGCCCCGGCCGTGCCGGTGGCGGCGGTCGATGCGGTGACCGTGGTGCTCGGCGAGCGTCCGGTGCTGCGGAACGTCTCCGTGTCGGTGAACCCCGGTGAAGTCGTGGCGCTGCTCGGCGCGAACGGCTCGGGCAAGTCGACGCTGATCCGCACGCTGCTCGGCCTGGTACCGGCGGGCACCGGCGAGATCCGGTTGTTCGGGACGCCGCTGGGCCACTTCGCCGATTGGCGTCGCGTCGGGTACGTGCCGCAACGGTCGGGGGCGGCGACCGGCGTGCCGGCCACCGTCCGCGAAGTGGTCACCAGCGGGCGCCTCGCGCGCCGCGGCTTCCTCCACCGGCCGTCGGCGGCCGATCGCGCGGCCGTGAGCGACGCCCTGGAGACCGTGGGCCTGGCCGACCGCGCCCGCGATCGCGTCTCGACGCTCTCCGGCGGCCAGCAGCAGCGGGTACTCATCGCCCGCGCGCTGGCCGGTGAGCCCGACCTGCTCGTCCTGGACGAACCGAACGCCGGTGTCGACGCGGCGAACCAGCGCGCGTTCGCCGAGACGGTGGAGCGCCTGGTTTCGCGGGGCACGACGCTGCTCATCGTGTTGCACGAGGTCGGTCCGCTAGCCGATCTGCTGACCCGCACGGTCGTGCTCGACCACGGGCGGATCGTCCACGACGGCGCCCCGTGGGCCGGTGGGCACGTCGGTGGCTACTACATCGACACCGACCGGCACCACGTACACGGCAACCCGCCGGAGGCCGGCCTGACGCACTCCCCGGGGCCGATCCGGTGAGCATCCTGCACTACGACTTCATGATCCGCGCGCTGATCGCCGCGGTGCTGGTCGGCCTCACCGCGCCGGCCGTCGGCATCTACCTGGTGCAGCGCCGGATGTCGCTGGTCGGAGACGGCATCGGGCACATCGCGCTGACCGGCGTCGCGCTCGGGTTCCTCACCGGGACGTCGCCGGTGATCGCGGCGGTGATCGTCGCCGCGATCGGTGCGGTCGCGGTCGAGCTGATCCGGTCGCGCGGCGGGGCGTCCGGTGACGTCGCGCTCGCGATGCTGTTCTACGGCGGTATCGCCGGTGGCGTGCTGCTGATCAGCCTGGCCGCGGGCAGCAGCAACGTGAACCTGCTCGGGTACCTGTTCGGGTCGCTGCTGACGACCGCGCCGTCCGACCTGCTGGTGATGGGGGTC
Source organism: Cryptosporangium sp. NPDC051539 (assembly GCF_044454545.1). Lineage (NCBI taxonomy): Bacteria > Bacillati > Actinomycetota > Actinomycetes > Cryptosporangiales > Cryptosporangiaceae > Cryptosporangium > Cryptosporangium sp. NPDC051539. The sequence continues at coordinate 24,813 of NZ_JBITDV010000004.1, forward strand.
CTGGGCGCGCTCGTGCTGGCGTTCACGATCGGGCTGCGTCCGTGGCTGTTCGCGATCTGCCACGACGAGGAATTCGCACGGGTCTCGGGAGTGCCGGTGCGCGTGCTGAACATCGCGCTCGCGGTGTCGGCCGCGGTGACCGTGACCGTCGCCATGCGGGTCGTCGGCGTACTGCTGGTGAGCGCACTGATGGTGGTCCCGGTCGCGACCGCGCAGCAGGTCGCGCGCGGGTTCGTCGCGACGATGGCGGGCGCGATGGCGCTGAGCGTGACGATCGCGCTGACCGGCGCGGTGGGTTCGTTCTACCTGGACGTTCCGTCCGGCGCCTCAATCGTCGTCCTGGCCGTGCTGGTGTTCCTCGTGGTGACGGCCCTGGCCGCGCTGGGCCGCCGGCTGGCCCGCCGGTCGGCGATCGCCCGTCAGCCGTCGCCGGCATGACCGAGTCGCCGGTGGAGGCGGTGGGCCGGCTCGAGCCGGTCGGAGACTACGCGCCCGCGGCGGAGCTGCTGCGGGCCCTGGCGTCTCCGCTGCGGATCGCGATCGTGATGCGGCTCGCCACCGGTGCCCAATGCGTCCACGAGCTGGTGGACGCCCTCGGCGTGCCCCAGCCGCTCGTCTCCCAGCACCTGCGCGTGCTCCGCGGCGCCGGTGTCGTCGAGTCCCACCGCCGCGGCCGCGAGGTCGCGTACTCGCTCACGGATGCGCACGTCGCCCACGTGGTGCGGGACGCGGTGGCGCACGCCGCCCATGCTCCCGGAAACCTGAGAGAATGACGGCGCGGGCCACCGGGAGGAAATGAACATGCAGGCGAGTGTCGGCCGTACCACGCGTCAGCGGACGGCGGTCATGGCGCTGCTCTCCGAGGTCGAGGAGTTCCGCAGTGCGCAGGAGCTGCACGAGCTGCTCCGCCGTCGTGGTGAGTCCGTCGGCCTGACGACCGTGTACCGCACGCTACAGGCGCTCGCCGACGCCGAAGAGATCGACGTCATGCGCCCGCCCGGCGGTGAGCACCTCTACCGGCGCTGCTCCAGCGGTCACCACCACCACCTGGTGTGCCGGGTCTGCGGCCGGACCGTCGAGGTCGCGGGGCCGACGGTCGAGAGCTGGGCGAACAAGATCGCCGACGAGCACGGTTTCGCGGACGTCTCCCACACGCTGGAGATCTTCGGCACCTGCGCCGAGTGCGCCGCAGCCGGCTGACCCACACCGGCGCCCCGCCGTAGCGAGGCGGCTCGCCGTAGCGGGGTGGCCCGCCGTAGCGGGGTGGCCCGCCGTCGCAGGGCGGCCCGCCGCAACAGGGTGACCCGCCGCCGCCGACCTACCGGCCCACCGCCGCGTACCCGACCGCGGGCGCGCACCCGACCGCGGGCGCGCACCGGACCGCGT
>NZ_JBITDV010000004.1:26297-248752 GCF_044454545.1 Cryptosporangium sp. NPDC051539
CACTGGGGCGCGGGCGTACTGGGGCGCGGGCGTACTGGGGCGCGGGCGTACTGGGGCGCGGGCGTACTGGGGCGCGGGCGTACTGGGGCGCGGGCGTACTGGGGCGCGGGCGCGTACCGGGCGCGGGCGGCCCACCGTCGCTTTCCGGGCCACCGCCGCGTACCGGGCCGACAGCGCGGAAGAGGGCGGCCGCTGCTTCCGCCGACACAGTGGACGGAGCGGCGCGGAGGCCGAATCGTCCAGCCTTCGCCGGCGCGAGTCCCACACCCGGACCGGCAGGCCCGGGCCGCGCTAGCCTGCCGGCGCCGCGCCCGAAGGCCCGCACGGCCGCCGCGCGGCGAGCGTCGCGCACCGCCGGAGCCGCCGAGAATCAGCGCAGTATCGCCGGGCCCTGTAATCGACCGGCGCGGTACCGGAGGCCCGCATATCTGGCCGCGCGGCGAGGGTCCCCCCATCAAGCAAGCGGCTCGCGGACCAGGCCGCTGTGGCAGCAGCAGCGGCAGCGGCAGCCCCGGCCCCCGGCCCCAGCCCCGGCCCCAGCCCCGGCCCCAGCCCCAGCCCCAGCCCCAGCCCCAGCCCCAGCCCCAGCCCCAGCCCCAGCCCCAGCCGAGAATCGTCCAGCCCGCGCCCGCGCGAGTCCGCACACGGCCGGGTAGGTCCGAGCCGGGGGTAGCCGGCCGGCGCCGCGCCCGGAGGCTCGCGCGGTCGGCTGCGTGGCGCGCGTCCCGGGCCGCCGGAGGCGGCGGGAACCGGGCGGACCCGCCGGGCCGCATCTGGGCTGACCGGCTCGAGCGGCTGATGCCCCGGCGGCCTCTGAATCCGGTGCCCCGGCGGCCTCTGAATCCCGTGCCCCGGCGGCCTCTGAATCCGGACGGCCGATTCAGCACCACGAGGCGATTTCTGAGCCCCGTGGACCGCATTCTGACGCCGAGCGAGCCGAGTCCGTAATCCTCGGCAAACGTGAATAGGATATTCATTTCTTCGCCGCAACAACCTGCGGCAGGCAGTAAACCGGTGCACACTTCGGTCAGCGGCATCGTCCCGGCTGGGGTCGCCACCTCCCGGGACGATGTCCCCTACGTCCGAGCGGCCCGCCGATCCGCCCGCGCCGTCGTAGCCACGCGGTATCGCCCCTCAGGCTTCAGACGACAAGGACCGCCGAGCCGTCGTAGCCACGCGGTATCGCCCCTCAGGCTTCAGACGACAAGGACCGCCGAGCCGTCGTAGGCTGCATCGCCCTCAGCCCACGACGGTCGGCGGGTCCGCCCGAGCACGACGGCCCATGGGTGGGGTTTCCGTAGCCGTCATGCCCGGATCTTCACCCGGCGTCCGAAGGGCCCGCAACGAACACCGGGGAGAGCGGACCGCGACCAGCGGCGTCCGGAGTAGCCGCCGCCGGACCGCTGTACGCGCGGCCGGGCACCAGACCGGGAACTGGTACCCGACCGCTCTCCACCCGACGCTCCCCGGCGAGGCGAACCCCGCGACCGTCGGGCGAGACCGCCCGAGAACCATTGGGCCTTACGCCATCACCGAACGGTAGAGTGACGCAGCCTTCACTCACTTTCACCAAGCGTCAGAGTCTCGTTACTCCGAGGTAGCGACGGCGGACACCGGGTTCGGAACCGCCCCGCCGTAGCGCCGATCGCGCGACGCGTAGATCTCGCAGGCCCGCCAGATGTTCCGGCGATCGAAGTCCGGGAACAGCGTGTCGTCGAAGACCAGCTCCGCGTACGCCGACTGCCAGAGCAGGAAGTTCGAGATCCGCTGCTCCCCCGACGACCGCACGAACAGGTCGACGTCCGGGATCGACGGCTCGTCGAGATAGCGCGCGAACACCTTCTCGGTGATCTTGTCCGGCGACAGCTTCCCCGCCGCGACCTCCCGCGCCACCGCGGCCGCCGCGTCGACGATCTCGGCCCGCCCGCCGTAGTTCACGCAGAACTGCAACGTGAGGACGTCGTTGTCGACGGTCATCTCCTCGGCCGTCTCGAGCTCGGCGATCACGCTGCGCCACAATTTCGGACGCCGCCCGGCCCACCGGACCCGCACGCCCATCGCGTTCAGCTGATCGCGCCGCCGACGGATGACGTCCCGGTTGAATCCCATCAGGAACCGGACCTCGTCCGGCGACCGCTTCCAGTTCTCGGTCGAGAACGCGTACGCCGAGAGGTACTTCACGCCGATCTCGACGCAACCCTCGATGACGTCGAACAGCGAGTCTTCGCCGCGCTTGTGACCCTCGGTCCGGGGCAGGCCGCGCTGCTTCGCCCAGCGCCCGTTGCCGTCCATGATCAGCGCGACGTGCCTCGGCACCAGATCGGCCGGGATCGCCGGCGGCCGCGCACCACTCACATGGGGGGTCGGCGGGCGAAAGGGCCTGCGCCGCTTGCTCATCGAGAGGACTCCGTTCGATCGACCAGCGGCAACGAGCGTAGGCCCCGCTCCAAGTGCCACTGCAGGTGGGCCGCCACCAGTCCGCTGGCCTCGCGCCGGGTCGGCGACTCGGTGCGCCCGGCGTGGTTCCAGTCGCCCTCCAGCAGCGCCACCATCAGCTCCAGCGCCTCCACCGACGGCGAGGCCGACCCCGGCGGACGGCAGTTCGCGCACACGCATCCACCAGCCTGTACCGAGAACGCCCGGTGCGCGCCGCGCAGGCCGCAGACCGCGCACTCCATCAGCGCGGGGGCCCATCCGGCGTAGCTCATCGCGCGCAGCAGATAGGCGTCCAGAACGAGTGGGGCGTCGTGCTCGCCGGCCGCCAACGCGCGCAGCGCGCCGACCGTCAGCAGGTGCAGCCGCAACGCGGGCTCGCGCTCCTCGGCGGTGAGCCGCTCCGCGGTCTCCGCGATCGCGCTCGCCGCCGTGTACCGACCGTAGTCGTCGACGATGTGCTTCCCGAACGGTTCGACGGTCTCCACCTGGCTGACGACGTCCAGCGACCGGCCTTCGTAGAACTGGACGTCGACGTGACTGAACGGCTCCAACCGGCCGCCGATCCGGCTCTTGGTCTTCCGGACGCCCTTCGCCACCGCACGGACCCGGCCGTGCCGCCGGGTGAGGAGCGTGATGATGCGGTCGGCCTCACCGAGTTGCTGAACCCGGAGGACGACGCCGATGTCCCGGTAGAGCGGCAAGTTCTAGAAACCCAATCGTCGGAGCTGGCGCGGATCACGCTGCCAGTCCTTGGCGACCTTGACCCGCAGATCCAGGAAAACCTTCGTCCCGAGCAGGGCCTCGATCTGCCGCCGGGAGGTGCTTCCCACGTACTTGATCCGCTCGCCACCGGCCCCGACCACGATCGCCTTCTGGCTCGGACGCTCGACGAACACCGTCGCGCGGACGTCGAGCAGGTCGTCGCGGCCCTCGCGCTGCTCCATCTCCTCGACGACGACCGCCAGCGAGTGCGGCAACTCGTCCCGGACGCCTTCCAGCGCGGCCTCGCGGATCAGCTCGCCGACCATGACCATCTCGGGCTCGTCGGTCAGCTCGCCGTCGGGGTAGAGCGGAGGAGACTCCGGCAGGTACTTGGTCAGCAGGTCGGCGAGCAGCTCGACCTGCTCGCCGGACTTCGCCGACACCGGCACGATCTCGGCGAACTCGGCCAGCTGCGAAACCGCCAGCAACTGCTCGGCCAGGCGCTTCTTCTCGACCAGGTCGGTCTTGGTGACCACCGCGATCAGGTTCTTCTTCTTCAACCCGGCGATCTCGTCGGCGATGAACCGGTCACCGCGCCCCACCGGCTCGTCGGCCGGCACGCAGAGCGCCACCACGTCGACCTCGGCCCAGGTCGTGCGGACCAGGTCGTTGAGCCGCTCGCCGAGCAGCGTCCGCGGCTTGTGCAGGCCCGGGGTGTCGACGAGGATCAGCTGCGAGTCGGGCCGGTTGACGATGCCCCGGACGGTGTGCCGGGTCGTCTGCGGCTTACTGCTGGTGATCGCGATCTTCGTACCCACCAGCGCATTCGTCAGCGTGGATTTGCCGGCGTTCGGCCGGCCTACGAAGCATGCAAACCCGGCATGAAAGTCGCTCACGCCGTCCATTCTCCCACTCCCGCGAGGTGGCGTCGGCCGGGCATGCTGTTCGCGTGGGCCGTGCCGACGAGTTACCACCCGCCGTGCGCCGGGCCGGTGCCTCCGAACTGACCGGCCTGCCGGTCGACGACCTGCTCGACCGGCGCGGAATGGTCCGGTCGGCGCCCGGTCACACCCGCGGGGCACGTGCGCTCGTCTACGCGCGCTCCAGTCCGGACGACGCCTACGACGAGATCGGGCTGCGGCAGTAGCCGCAGCCGATCAGGGCCGGGCGACCACCGCGCCGGTCGGATCGGCGACGAGGATCGGCGCACCCGGCGTCAGGTCCCGCACCGCCGCGGCGCCGGCCGCGTCCGCCGCACCGGCGGCGGTGACGACGGCGGCGGCCTCCAGGCCCGGCGCACCGCTCGACACCGCCATCGCTACCGCGACCTGCAGTGCGGAGAGCGAGAGCGACGGCAACGCGACGGTGGACGCCGCATACGTGCGGCCGTCGGTGTCACGCACCGCCGCGCCCTCGGGCGCACCGTTGCGCGCCCGGGTGGACCGCGCCAGCGTGATGATCTTGGCGTCCTCAGCATCGAGCTCAGACATCGGCGGTGTGCGTCTCCTCGGCCGGTTCGTCGTCGGATGAAGGCTCGAGACGCCGGACCAGGACCGTGTCGATCCGGTTCCGCCGCCCGCCCGCGCTCTCGGCGGTCAGTTCCAGGCCCTGGATCCGCACGCTCGCACCCGGAATCGGCACCTTGCCGAGCTCGTGCGCCAGCAGGCCGCCGACCGTCTCGATGTCGTCGGAGTAGTCGGGCAGATCGACGTCGAGCAGCTCACCGAGGTCTTCGACCGGCAGCCGGGCGGTCACCCGCACGGAGCCGTCGTCGAGGTTCTCGACCGGCGGACGCTCGTTGTCGTACTCGTCGGCGATCTCGCCGACGATCTCCTCCAGGATGTCTTCGATCGTCACCAGACCGGCGGTACCGCCGTACTCGTCGATGACGATCGCCATGTGGATGCGCCGCTGCTGCATCTCGCGCAGCAGGTCGGCCACCGGCTTGGACTCCGGGACGAACTCCGCGTCACGCATGATCTGCTCGACCCGCAGCTGACGATCGGCCTCCGGCTGCCCCTGGACCCGCCGGACCATGTCCTTGAGGTACACGACGCCGACGATGTCGTCGATGCTCTCGCCCAGCACCGGGATCCGCGAGAAGCCGCTGCGCAGCGCGAGTGACGTCGCCTGCCGCACGGTCTTCGTCCGCTCGATCCAGACGATCTCCGGCCGCGGCACCATCACCTCGCGGACGATCGTGTCGCCGAGCTCGAAGACGGAGTGAATCATCTCCCGCTCTTCGCTCTCCACGACCCCGCGCTGCTCGGCCAGGTCGACCAGCTCGCGCAGTTCGGTCTCGGTCGCGAACGGGCCCTCGCGGAACCCGCGGCCGGGCGTCACCATGTTGCCGACGAGGATCAGCAGGCGGGCCAGCGGGTTGAGCACCCGGCCCAGCCAGCGGGTGATGCCTGCGCTGGCCAGCGCCACCGGATACGGGTGCAGCCGGCCGATCGTGCGCGGCCCGACCCCGACCAGCACGAAGCTGACCACGGTCATGCTGCCCGCGCTGACCAGCGCGGCGATCCACCCGGGGCCCCAGCGGTCGATCGCGACGAGCGCGACGAGCGTCGTCGCGGTCAGCTCGCAGGCCAGCCGGATCAGCAGCAACAGGCTGACGTGCACCGGCAGGTTGCCGACCAGCGCGACGAGGTTGCCCGCCCCGCGCGTGCCCGCCCGCTGCATCTCCTCGGCCCGCGCCTGCGAGATCTGGTTGAACGCGGTGTCGGCGGCCGCGACCGCCCCCGCCACGACGACGAGACCGGCCGCGGCCGCCAGCAGACCCGGAGTGCTCATCAGTGATCGGAGATGGTGGGCTTGAGGTCGGCCGTGGCCGGCATGCCGGCACTGCGCCGGTACGCGCTGACCAGGCGGTTCTGCAGGCCGAACATCTCGCGCTCCTCCTCCGGCTCGGCGTGGTCGTAGCCGAGCAGGTGCAGGATGCCGTGCACGGTGAGCAGCATCAGCTCGTCCGGAGTGCTGTGACCGGCGGCCTTGGCCTGGCGCTCGGCCACCGCCGGGCAGAGGACGACGTCTCCGAGCAGCGTGGGCTCGGGGCCGTCTTCGTCCGCGCCGGGACCGCGGTCGGCGTCCAGCTCGTCCATCGGGAACGCGAGGACGTCGGTCGGGCCGGTCTTCTCCATCCAGCGGTGGTTCAGCTCGGCCATGTATCCGACGTCGACCAGCAGGATCGACAGCTCGGCCATCGGGTTGACACCCATTTCGTCCAGGGTGTTGCGGGCGACGGCCAGCAGCGCTGTCTCGTCTACCTCGTGCCCCGATTCGTTCGAGATCTCGATCGACATCGTCCTATCCAACACCCGCGTCAGGTGCGACGGGCAGGGCGGCCACCCGCGGCGCGTCGGCCACCGCCGTCGTGGTCCGCGTCGTAACGGGCGTACGCGTCGACGATGTCGCCGACCAGCCGGTGCCGCACGACGTCGGTGCTGGAAAGCTCGGCGAAGTGCACGTCTTCGACGCCGTCGAGGATGTCGCGGACCACGCGCAGCCCGCTGGTCGCGCCGCCGGGCAGGTCGACCTGGGTCACGTCGCCGGTGACGACGATCTTCGAGCCGAACCCGAGCCGGGTCAGGAACATCTTCATCTGCTCGGCCGTGGTGTTCTGGGCCTCGTCGAGGATGATGAACGCGTCGTTGAGCGTCCGGCCACGCATGTACGCCAGCGGGGCGACCTCGATCGTGCCGGCCTGCATGAGGCGCGGGATCGAGTCGGGGTCGACCATGTCGTGCAGCGCGTCGTAGAGCGGCCGCAGGTACGGGTCGATCTTCTCGTAGAGCGTGCCGGGCAGGAAGCCGAGCCGCTCACCCGCCTCGACCGCCGGCCGGGTCAGGATGATGCGGTTGACCTGCTTGGCCTGCAGCGCCTGCACGGCCTTGGCCATCGCCAGGTACGTCTTGCCGGTACCGGCCGGGCCGATACCGAACACGATCGTGTGGTCGTCGATCGCGTCGACGTACCGCTTCTGGTTGAGGGTTTTCGGCCGGATCGTCTTGCCGCGCCTCGAGATGATGTTGAGGGTGAGAACCTCGGCCGGGCGCTCGTCGCTGCCCGACTTGAGCATGGCGATCGTCCGGTTGACGGCGTCCGGGGTCAGCACCTCGCCGCGCTCGACCAGCGTCAGCAGCTCGGCGAAGAGCCGCTCGGCGAAGGCGTTGTCGGCCGGGGCACCGGTGAGCGTGATCTCGTTACCGCGCACGTGGACGTCGGCGGCGACCGATCGCTCGATGAGGGAAAGAATGGCGTCACCGGAGCCCAGCAGGCTGACCATCGCGTGGGCGTCAGGGACGACGATGCGGGTTTGCGCCGACGAAGGCGCTTTGATATCTGCCATGGGCCGACCCGGTAGGGCCGCTTCCGCCTGCTCTCGTTCTCGGGGTTCGTCTCGTCACGATCCTACCGGTCCGAATCCCCAAACGCCTCGGCAGAATCAGCGCTCGAGTTCTGACCTGGGCCCGTACGTTTGCTGGTCTCGGGTGAACCGGTAGGTGGCCCAGCGCATGTACTCGACGGTTCCGTCGGGGGCTCGGAACAGCTCCAGCCGCTCGCCCGCCTCCCGGCCGGAGACGGTCCGGAGCAGGTCCGGGGCCTCGAACGCGAACACCGCGGGCGGAGCGGCCGCCACGGCCGACGCCGACCGGCCCTCGAGGTGCCCCTTCGTCCAGCGGAACACGAACTCGCTGCCCTCCGACCACCAGCGCCCGAGGATCCCCGCGTACTCCCTCGGAGCCGGTTCGCCGATCGTGTACGGCTCGATGTCCACCGGATCGTGCTCCAGCGACGCGGCGATCAGCGCGTGCGGCGCGGCCACGATCCCGCCCGCGGTCCCCGACGACCCGAGCACCGCGGCGCCGATCGTGACACCCCGGCGGCACCAGACCCCGGCCAGGAAGCCCGGCATCGCGCCGTTGTGCCCGATGTCGAGCGCCCGGTCGCCCCCACTGCCCTGCGGCGCGGCCTGCAGCCCCAGCCCCCAGCCGGTGTGCCAGTTGACCGGGTCGGTGACGACGACCGGTTCGTACATCTCCTCCAGCGTCGACCGGGCCACCACCGACGGATCCGGCTTGGCCAGGAACAACGCCCAGCGGGCCATGTCGTCGGCCGTGCTCCAGAGCTGGGCCGCCGCCGCGGCCCCGGCCAGGTCGAAATGCGGCTCCGGACGGGCGTGATCGGAGTACGCGTCGACCAGGTAGCCCTGCGCGGCGTCCTCCCGCGGCAGCACGGTCGTGTCCGAGAGCCCCAGAGGCGTCAGCAGCCGATCAGCGAGAACCGCAGACCACGGCGCGCCGGTCTTGGCCTCCACCAGGTGCCCGAGCAGCGCGAATCCGAGGTTCGAGTAGTGCCACCGCCGACGAGGCGAGAGAACCGCCTCCGCCTTCGCGACCTCCTCCAGCAGCCGGCCGCCGTCCGGGACGTCGACCGCGTCCCAGATGTTGCCCCACGGCTCGCGCTGCAGGCCGGACGTGTGGTTGAGGATGCTGCGGATCGTCAGCTGGCCGTGCGCGGGCAGCGCCAGGTGGGCGTCGATCTGGTCGTCGAGGTCGAGCATCCCGGCGTCGCGGAGCTGAAGCACCAGCACCGCGGTGAACGTCTTGGTGACCGACCCGATCCGGAACTGGGTCGCCGGCCGAACCGGCCGGCCCGCCCCGGCGTCTCCGATCTGGAGGCTCCAGTCCGGACGGTCGGCGCGGACGACCGCCGCCGCGACGGCCGGCACACGTTCTTCTGCCTGCAACTTTCGAACGATTCGCTCACACGCAGCCGCAGCCACGTCGGCCGGAGTCATCCCGGTTCTCCTCTCACCGCCGCAAGGAGAGCCTATCCATCCATCCGTACTGTTATGCGGCTACGACCAACGGGCGGTGCGCGCGTTGAGGATCGACAGTGCCGCCACCCCGGCCGTCGACGTCCGCAGCACCGTCGGGCCGAGGCGCACCGGCACCGCACCGGCCGCGACGAACGAGTCCAGTTCGTCCGGCGCGATGCCGCCCTCCGGCCCCACGACCAGCGCGACCGATCCGAGGCCGGCGGCCAGCGGGGTCACGGCCAGGGGCTCGGTGGCGTCCTCGTGGAGCACGAACGCCGCATCGACGGCGCTCAGCGCCTTCCGCACGTCCGCAGTGGAGGCGAGATCGGAGATCTCGGGCAGCCAGAGCCGGCGCGACTGCTTGGCGGCCTCGCGGCCGGTGCTGCGCCACCGGGCCAGCGCCTTGTCGCCGCGCGCCTCTTTCCAGCGGGTGACCGACCGGGAGGCCTGCCAGGGCAGCACGACGTCGACCCCGGCCTCGGTCATCATCTCGACCGCGGCTTCGCCACGATCACCCTTCGCCAGCGCCTGCACGACCGTGACGGTCGGCGTCGGCCGGGGCACCCGCTCGATCGTCCGGACGTCGAGCCGCAGCACGTCGCGGTCGGCGGCCACGACGACGCAGGACGCCCGGCCACCAGCGCCGTCGGCGAGCAGCAACGTCTCGCCCGGCCCGAGCCGGCGCACCAGAGCGGCGTGCCGGCCCTCGGGCCCGTCGAGCACCGCCGGGCCGACCGGCGGCAACTCGTCGATCAGAAATACGGGCTCGGTCATGCGCTCGGTCAGGCGTGCCCGTTGAACGCGTCACGGACCTTGGAGAAAAAACCGCCCTGCGCCCGCATCGGCTCCGGGCGCTCCTCACCCCGCAGCTTCGCCAGTTCGCGCAGCAGACGCTCCTGCTCGGCGTCGAGACGGGTCGGCGTGCGCACCTCGAGGTGGACGTGCAGGTCGCCGCGACCGCTGCCGCGCAGGTGCGGGACGCCGCGGGCACGGACCCGGACGACGGTGCCGGGCTGAGTGCCCGCCTTGACCTCGATCTGCTCTTCGCCGTCGAGCGTCTTGAGGTTGATGTTCGTCCCCAGCGACGCGGCGGTCATCGGGAGCGAGACCCGGCAGTGCAGGTCGTCGCCCTGACGGGTGAAGACGTCGTGCGGACGCTCGTGCACCTCGACGTAGAGGTCGCCGGGGGGGCCACCGCCGGGGCCGACCTCGCCCTCACCGGCCAGCCGGATCCGCATGCCGTCCTCGACGCCGGCCGGGACCTTGACGGTCAGCGTCCGGCGGCTGCGCACCCGGCCGTCACCGGCGCAGCCGGGGCAGGGGTGCGGAATGACCGTGCCGAAGCCCTGACAGGCCGCACAGGGGCGCGACGTCATGACCTGGCCGAGGAACGAGCGCTGGACGGTCTGCACCTCGCCCCGTCCACCACAGACCTCACAGGTCGCCGGGTGGGTGCCGGGTGCGGTACCCGCGCCGGAACACGTGGTGCAGCGCACCGCGGTGTCGACCGTGAGCTCCTGGTTGACGCCGAACGCCATGTCGACCAGATCGAGGTCGAGCCGGATCAGCGCGTCGGAGCCGGGGCGGGTACGCGGACGCGGGCCACGTGTGGTGGCACCGCCGAAGAACGCGTCCATGATGTCTTGGAAGCCCATCGTGAACGGGCCGCCGGGGCCGCCCGCCGGGCCGCCGCCACCGCCGGGCGCCATCGGGTCGCCGCCGAGATCGACGAGCTCGCGCTTCGCCGGATCGGACAGCACCTCGTACGCGACCGAGACGTCTTTGAACTTCTCCTGTGCATCGGCATCAGGGTTCACGTCCGGGTGCAGCTCGCGCGCGAGCCGGCGGTAGGCCCGTTTGATCTCCTCGGGCGTCGCGTCCCGCGCCACCCCGAGGATGCCGTAGTAGTCCTTCGCCACGTGTGTGTCCCCAACTCCGGAAGGCATATCCCTGCCCAGCCCCGCTCAGTTCCCTGCGAGAATCTCACCGACGTACCGCGCTACGGCACGGACCGCGCTGATCGTGCCGGGATAGTCCATCCGGGTCGGACCCACCACCCCGAGACCGGCCAACGCGGTGTCACCAGCACCGTAGGCCGTCGTCACCACTGAAATGCCCCGCAACTCCTCAACCTGGTTCTCATCACCGATCCGGACCCGCAGCACCGTGGGAGAGTCGACCTCTCCCACGAGCTTCAGGAGCACCACCTGCTCCTCCAGTGCTTCCAAGATCGGGAAGACCGATCCGCGGAAGTCAACCGTACTGCGCGTGAGGTTGGCGGCGCCCGCCAGGACGACCCGTTCTTCCCGTCGTTCGACGAGAGTCTCGAGCAGCACACTGGCCACGATCGTCAATGCCGGACGCAACGCGGGCGCGATCGAGTCGAGCAGTTCCTCGACCCGGGTCGGCGCGTCGGACAGCCGCTGGCCGGCCAGTGCGTTGTTCACCGTGGTGCGGAGCACGTTGACGTCGTCGTCGCCGATGCCCGCCGGGAACTCGACCGTGCGCTGGTCGACCCGGCCGGTGTCGGTGATCAGCACCAGCAGCAGGCGGTTCGCCGAGAGCTGCACGAGTTCGACGTGCCGGACCGAGCTGCGCGTCAGGCTCGGGTACTGGACCACCGCGACCTGACGGGTGAGCTGGGCCAGCAGGCGCACCGTGCGGGTGACCACGTCGTCCAGATCGATCGCACCGTTGAGCAGCGTCTGGATCGCCCGCCGCTCGCCGACCGAGAGCGGTTTGACGGCGGCCAGCCGATCGACGAAGAGGCGGTAGCCCTTGTCGGTCGGAATGCGCCCGGCGCTGGTGTGCGGCTGGGCGATGTAGCCCTCTTCCTCCAGCACCGCCATGTCGTTGCGGATCGTCGCCGGCGAGACGCCGAGCTGGTGACGCTCGGCCAGCGCCTTGCTGCCGACCGGCTCTTCGGTGTTGACGTAGTCCTGCACGATGGCCCGGAGGACGGCCAGCTTCCGCTCGTCGAGCGTCACGCCGTCACCTCCCCGCCCACGTCCCTGGCACTCCGCCACTGAGAGTGCCAAGCATACGGCGCGGACGTGGCCGCCCGCTTCCTCTGTGTGGGTCTTGTTACTAACGCGAAGCGGCGGTCGCCGCGTCGGCGGGCGCTCCGCAGATCGCCCTGGCGATCTCCCCCAGCTGGGCCACCTGCTCCGGCGTCAGCCTGTCGATGAGGCGTTTACGCACCTCAGCGACGTGCGCGGGCGCGGCCGCACGCAGCACGCGGTAACCCTCGTCGGTCAGAACCGCCAGCGCGCCGCGACCGTCGGTCGGGCAGCTCTCCCGCCGGACCCAGCCGCGCTCTTCGAGGCGGGAAACCGCATGCGAGAGACGACTTCTGGACGAAAGAGACGAATGGGCGAGCTCACTCATTCGCAGGCTGCGACCGGGCACATCGGCCAGGCGGACGAGGATCTCGTAGTACGTGTGCGGCATCCCGGCATCTCGCTGCAACTGCCGGTCGAGCGCCTCGTTCAGCAGCCGGTTGGCCTCGATGTACGCGCGCCAGGTGCGCTGCTCGTCCGGGCTGAGCCACTGCGAGTCGGCCATTGCACCCCCCTCTTGCTCGCCCCCGGTGTCGAGCCCGAACTGTAACTTGCCCTACGGCAGCACTGCCCGGACGACGGCGTCGGCGAGCAACCGCCCCCGGCGGGTCAGTACCGCGCGGGTGTCGCTGGGTGCCAGCAGGCCGTCGCGCATGGCCTGGCCGGCGGCGGCTCGCCCGGTGGCGTCCAACACCGCCAGCGGCAGGCCGTCGGCCAGGCGGAGCCGGAGCATCACGTCCTCGACCCGGCGGTCTTCGGCCGCGAGCAGTTCGCGGGCCTCGGCCGGTGACGTCTTCGCCGCCAGGCGGTCGGCGTACCGGCCCGGGTGGCGCAGGTTCCACCAGCGGACGCCACCCACGTGGCTGTGCGCCCCGGGGCCGACACCCCACCAGTCGCCGCTGCGCCAGTAGAGCTCGTTGTGCCGGCAGCGCGCGCCGTCGTCGGCGGCCCAGTTCGAGACCTCGTACCAGTGCAGACCGGCCGCTTCCAGCGCGTCGTCGGCGATGACGTACCGGTCGGCGAGCACGTCGTCGTCGGGCATCGGGAGGATCCCGCGGGTGATCTGGCGGGCCAGCCGGGTGCCGTCCTCGACGATCAGCGCGTAGGCGCTGACGTGGTCGACCCCGGCGGCGACGGCGGCGGCCAGCGACGACGACCAGTCGGCGTCGGTCTCGCCGGGGGTGCCGTAGATCAGGTCGAGGTTGACGTGCTCGAAACCGGCCTTGCGCGCTTCCTGGGCGGCCTGCACCGCGCGGCCGGGCGTGTGCCTGCGGTCGAGGATCGCGAGGACGTGCGAGCGGGCCGACTGCATGCCGAGCGAGATCCGGTTGAAGCCGGCCGTCCGGAGAGCTTCCAGGGAGGCCGGGTCGACGGTGTCGGGGTTGGCCTCCGTGCTGATCTCGGCATTGTTCGCGAGGCCGAAAACGTCGTCGATGCGTTGCTTGACCTCGGCCAGGTACTCGGCCGGGAGCAGCGTCGGGGTGCCGCCGCCGACGAACACCGTGTCGACGCGGGGCAGGCCACCGGGTGCGGCGCCGAGCACGGTGCCGGCCAGGTCGACCTCGGCCAGGGCGGCCTCCAGCCAGCTCGCGGCGTCGGTCCGGCCGGCACTCCCGAGCTCGCCGGGGGCGTACGTGTTGAAGTCGCAGTAACCGCACCGGGACGAACAGAACGGCACGTGTACGTACATTCCGAAGCCGCGCTCGCCGAGCCGGGCGAGCGCGCCGTCGGGGAGCCGGCCGTCGTCCGGGGCGGGTTGCCCGTCGGGTGGGAGTCCAGCCATTCCTCTAGTGTGCCGGAATCGTTTTTCGGCCTCGCTCGTTCTCCTCACCGCAGGCTTAGGCGAAAGTCGTACGCTCGATCGGCGGACGTCTCTCGTTCCCCACGAGCGACACCACGAAACAAACGGCGTTCACGACACGGCGGGAGGAACGGGACATGCGGAAGGCGGCCGTGCTCGCAGTCGTCGTGGTGACGCTCGCCGTCGTGGCCGTCGTCAGCGTGTCCAGGCTCACGAAGCTGCACGTCCCGTTCCTGTCCGACACCTGCCGCAGCTATGCCGCCGACAACGTGGTGCGGCTCGCCCCCGACCAGCTGACCCACGCGGCGACGATCGTGGCCGCGGCCGTGCGGCGCGATCTGCCCGAACGCGCCGCCGCGATCGCGCTGGCCACCGCGCTCCAGGAGTCCAAGCTCCGCAATCTCGACGCCGGCGACCGCGACTCGATCGGCCTGTTCCAGCAGCGTCCGTCGCAGGGCTGGGGGACGCCCGAGGAGTTGCGCGACCCGCGTTTCGCCGCCGGTGAGTTCTACGAGCACCTGGTCCGGGTGCGCGGCTGGCAGAAGATGCGTCTCACCGACGCCGCCCAGGCCGTGCAGCGCAGCGCGCACCCCGAGCTGTACCAGAAGTGGGAGGCCGACGCCGAGACGCTGGCCGCCGCCCTGCTCGGCGACGAGGCCGGAGCCGTGACCTGCCAGCTGCGCCGCCCGCCCGATCGGGTCGGTTCCGGTGCCAGCACCGCCCTGATCGCCGAGCTCGCGGCTGACCTGGGGAAACTCACGGTCAACCCGAGCGTCGAGGGAGACGTTCCGATCCTGAAGGTCGCGGTCGGTGGGGGCGGGAAGTCGAAGCTGGGCTGGCAGTCCGCGCACTGGTTCGTGGCCAAGGCGCACGAGTACGGCGTCCGCCGGGTCGCTTTCGACGGCGACGTCTGGACGGCCGACAGCGGCAAGTGGGTCCGCGACCGCTCGGCTCCCGGCGAGGCCTACGTGGAAGTCCGCATGGCCGCGTCGTCCTGAACCAGGTCACCCCCGGCCGGTTCGCCCCTCGGACGGGCCACCCGCAGCCGGGGTGAGCATCCGGCGCGCGCGGTCGCGGAGTTCCTCCGGCAGGGCCGGGGCTTGCAGGAGACGGGGGGCCAGCGAGCGGTCTCCGGTCAGGGCGCGGAAGACTTCGCCGATCGTGACGCCGTGCTCGGGACGGTCGGTGATCGTGACGCGGTCACCGGCGCCGAGGTCGCCCTCCTCGATGATCCGCAGGTAGGCACCCGGGGAGCCGCGCTCGGTGAAGCGCTTGACCAGCCCCGGGACGTCCCAGAAGCCGGCGAACGTCCGGCACGGGATGCGCGGCCTGCTGACTTCGAGCAGGGTGGTGCCGATCTGCCAGCGCTCGCCGATGACCGCGTCGGTGCAGCTGAGGCCCCGCACCGAGAGGTTCTCGCCGAACGCGCCCGGCCAGAGCTCTCGGCCGAGCTCCTGCTCCCACCACTGGGCGTCTTCGTCGGCGTACGCGTACACGGCCTGGTCGTAGCCGCCGTGATTCTTCCTGTCGACGATCACGTCCCCGGTGAGCCCGACACCCTCGGCCCGGACCCGGCCGGGCGCCGGCCGCTTGTCGATGCCGGTACTGCCCATGCTCTGCGTCCAGGGCACGACCCGGAGGGTTCCGAGGTTGACGGAGACGACGACGCTCATCCTCCGAGCCTACGGAGGTAGGCGAGAACTGCCAGTACCCGGCGGTGGTCGTCGGCGTCGAGGGGCAGGTCGAGCTTCGACAGGATGTTGCCGATGTGCTTGGTCACCGCCGCTTCGGTGACGACGAGCGTCCGGGCGATCGCGGCGTTCGAGCGTCCCTCGGCCATCAGCGCCAGCACTTCGACCTCACGTCCGGTCAGCCGGTCGAGCGGATCGGAGCGGCGCCGCAGCAGCTGCCGGACGACCTCCGGGTCGACGACCGTGCCGCCGCCGGCCACGCGTTCCACCGCGTCGGCGAAGTCGTCGACGTCACCGACCCGGTCTTTGAGCAGGTAGCCCACACCACCGGTGTCGCCGGTGTCGAGCAGTTCGGCCGCGTACGTCTGCTCGACGTACTGGCTGAGCACGAGGACGGGCAGCGACTTGTTCCTGGTGCGCAGCGCGACCGCGGCCTTGAGACCGTCGTCGGTGTGGGTCGGCGGCATC
The DNA here is from genome assembly GCF_044454545.1 of Cryptosporangium sp. NPDC051539. NCBI lineage: Bacteria > Bacillati > Actinomycetota > Actinomycetes > Cryptosporangiales > Cryptosporangiaceae > Cryptosporangium > Cryptosporangium sp. NPDC051539. Next base: position 42,279 of record NZ_JBITDV010000004.1, read on the forward strand.
CGGACGTCGGTGACGACCAGGTCGGGTTCGGTGCGGGCGACCGCGCTCTCCAGCGACGGGGCGTCACCGACCGCCGCGACGACCTCGTGGCCGTACCGGGTGAGCAGCGCGACCAGGCCTCCCCGCAGCAGCACGCTGTCTTCGGCGAGCACGATCCTCAACGGACGGGAATCTCCACACGCAGCAGAGTAGGGCCACCGATGGGGCTGACGACAGTAAGGGCTCCGTCCACGACCGCGATGCGATCGGCGAGCCCGACGAGGCCGCTGCCGAGCGCCGGGTCGGCCCCGCCGACACCGTCGTCCAGGATTTCGACGTTGAGCAGGCCGTTGTGGATGCCGCCGCGGACCGTCGCGCTGGTGGCCTTGCTGTGGCGGTCGACGTTCGTGAGCGCCTCGGTGACGACGAAGTACGCCGCGGCCTCGATCTCGGGCGCGAGCCGCCGGGGGACGTCGACGTGGACCTCCACCGGAACGACCGCCCGGCCGGCGACCTCCGTCACCGCCGGAGCCAGACCGCGGTCGGTCAGCACCTGCGGGTGGACCCCGCGGATCAGCTCGCGCAGCTCGGCCAGCGCGAGCTTCGCCTGCTCGTGGGCGGACGCCACCCGGCGGGCCACGTCGGACCCGGGCGGTGCGTCGAGCCGGGCCAGGCCCAGCTCGACGGAGAGGGCAACGAGCCGCTGCTGGGCGCCGTCGTGCAGGTCGCGCTCGATCCGGCGACGCTCGGCCTGGAACGCGTCGACCAGCCGGGCCCGCGAGCGGGTCAGCGCGACGACCCGCTCGCCCAGCTCGGATTCGCGCGGAGCGAGCAGGAACCGGGTGAGGTTCGCCCGGCCGCCCGCCCAGGCCGCGATCAGGTACGCGAACACGACCGCCAGCAGCACCCCGATCGGCACCACCGGGAGCGCCTCGCCGATCGAGTTGACCTGCCAGCCCGGCCCGAGGTTGATCACTTCCTCGGACCGGTCGCTGAACGCGATGATCACCGGCGAACCGATCAGCAGCCCGACGCTCGTGAGGACGATCGACAGCCCGATCAGGTCGGCCAGCCCCAGCACGGCCAGCAGCAGCGTGCAGGCGAACTCGCGCCAGGTCGAGGGCTCGCGGTAGCGGTGGGTGAACCAGGCCCACGCACCCGGCCTCGACGGCGGGCGGTGCGGGCTCGACACCGGCACCGGATCGACCAGCCGGAGCCGCCACCGCTCGATCGGGCCGACGACCAGCCCGCACAGCGGCAGCAGGGCGAGCACCGCGAGCCCGATCACGAACAGTGACAGCACCGCCCCGGTGATCGCGATCGTGAACAGCACGATCGCGATCACCATCCCGAGCACGCCGCCCGAGGCCAGGTACGCGAGCCCGCGCCACGGCCAGGACGAGAGCAGGAACCGAGGGCGGCGCAGCGCTTGCCAGATCGTCACGCTCTCGACGGTAGGCAGGCCACTTCGCATTGTCGGTAGGGCTGGATCTACTCGTTGAGGTCTGGACGACTACTCGGTGAGGTCCCAGACGACCTCGGGCCGGCCGGCGTCGGTGAGGGCCTTGTTCGTGGCGCTGAACGGGCGGCTACCGAGAAAGCCACGCGGGTTCATCGGGCTCGGGTGGCCGGCCTCGAGCACCACGTGCGCGGGGTTCGTGACCAGCTCGGCCTTCTTCCGGGCGTAGCTGCCCCAGAGCAGGTAGACGACCCGGTGATCGAGCGTGTTGACGGCCCGGATCGTCGCGTCGGTGAACTCTTCCCAGCCCTTGTTCGCGTGCGAGCCCGCCTTGCCCCGGCGCACGGTCAGCACCGAGTTGAGCAGCAGGACGCCCTGCTCGCCCCAGGCCGTGAGCTCGCCGCCGGCCGGCATCGCGGTGCCGACGTCGGCCGCCATCTCCTTGAAGACGTTGCGCAGCGACGGCGGAATCCGCGTCCCGCTCCGGACGCTGAAGCAGAGCCCGTGGGCCTGGCCGGGCCCGTGGTACGGGTCTTGCCCGAGGAGCAGGACCTTGACGTCTTCCGGGGCGCACAGCCGGTACGCCGCGAACAGGTCTTCCAGCGGGGGGTACACGGTCTGCTCGGCGTACTCGCGCTCGACGAACTGCTCCAAGGGTTTCAGGTCGCCGAGGAACGGCGCGAGAACGGCCTGCCACGGCTCGGGCAACAACGCGATCAGGTCGAGAGGCATGGTCGAACCCTAGGGGGCCGGTCCGACAGTTCGGTGGAGCTGGCTCTACCTGTGGGCCTCCGGTCTGCTCTGGTGTTTCCGGCCTCTTCGGACGGTTGGCTGGACGCATGCTCGCCACCGACCGAACCACTGACATCGCGGCCGCGCTGCACGGCGTCCGCAAGGAGTACGGCAGCCGGAGTCAGCGGGTCACCGCCCTCGACGGCGTCACGATCACGTTCCCGACCGGCACGTTCACCGCGGTGATGGGCCCCTCCGGGTCCGGCAAGTCGACGCTGCTGCAGTGCGCGGCCGGGCTGGACTCGCCGACCGAGGGCCTGGTCGAGGTCGCCGGGGTGAAAGTGAACAAACTCAACGAGACCCAGCGCACGCTGCTGCGACGTGACCGGATCGGGTTCGTGTTCCAGTCGTTCAACCTGCTCCCGTCGCTGACCGCGGCGCAGAACGTCGAACTGCCGCTACGGCTGGCGGGCCGTCGTCCGTCCTCCGGGCAGGTGCGGGAGGCTCTGGCCGCCGTCGGGCTCGCCGAGCGGGCCCGGCACCGGCCGAGCGAGCTCTCCGGTGGCCAGCAGCAGCGGGTCGCGATCGCCCGCGCGCTGATCACCCGGCCCGCGGTGCTGTTCGCCGACGAGCCGACCGGCGCGCTCGACAGCACGACGTCCCGCGAGGTGCTGGCCCTGCTGCGCGGGCTCGTCGACCGCGACCGCCAGACGATCGTGATGGTCACCCACGACCCGATCGCGGCCGCTTCCGCCGACCGCGCCGTGTTCCTGGCCGACGGGCGGGTGGTGGGCGAGCTCCTGTCGCCCACCGCCGACGCGGTCGCGGCCCGGCTCGCCCACCTGGAGGCGTGATGCTCGCGCTGACGACCCTGCGGACGCGGTGGGTCTCACTGCTCGGCACCCTCGTGGCGGTGGCGCTGGGTGCGGCGCTGATCAGCGGCGCGGCGGAACTGCTGGCCGGCGTCGGCGCCCTGGACGGCGTCTCGGAGCCGCTGACGCACTACGCGGCGGCCCCGATCGTCGTCCAGGGCGCGCGGACGACGGACGACTACGTGGAGGCACCGGCCCCACCCCGGGACGCGGCGGCGCGGCTGGCCCGGGTGCCCGGAGTGGGCGCGGCGATCCCCGACGTCGTGTTCTCCGCCGGACGGGGCTGGGCCGGACGGGGCTGGGCCAGCACCCGGCTGGCCGGTGCGTCGCTGGTGACCGGCCGCGCTCCCGGTGACGGCGAGGTCGTCGTCGGCCGCGAACGCGGGCTCGCCGTCGGTGCGACGGTGCGGGTCCGGTCGGCCGACCTGCGGGTGTCCGGCCTGCTCGACCGGCCCGGCCTCTACGTCTCCGACCGCACCGCGGCCCGGTGGGGAACGGTCCGCGCCGTCGGGGTCCTCGTGGCGCCGGATGCCTCGGTCGACGTGGTGGCCGCCGCGGTCCGGCGCAGCCTCGGTCCGGAGGCGACGGTACGGACCGGGGACGCGCGCCGGCTGGCCGAGCCGAGCGCGGATCGTCAGCAACTGGACGACGCCGGCGCGCTGCTCGGGATCTCGGCCGGGCTGGCCGGGTTCGTCGCGATCTTCGTGGTGTCGTCGACGTTCGCGTTCGCGGTGTCCCAGCGACGCCGGGAGTTCGCGCTGATGCGGCTGGTCGGCGCGCGCCCCCGGCAGGTGCGGCGGATGGTGTACGCGGAAGCGTTCTACGTCGGCGGGTTCGCGGCCGCGCTCGGGTCACTGCTCGGGATACCGCTGTCGTGGTTGTACACCGTGCTGCTGCACCGGGCCGGTCTGGTGCCGTCGTCGTTCTCGCCGGTGGCGCGGTTCTGGCCGCTGACGATCGGGTTCGGCGTCGGCCTGGTGGTCACCCTGCTCGGCGCATGGACGTCGGCGCGCCGGGCCGGCCGGGTGCCCGCGGTGGAGGCGCTGCGCGACGCAGCCGTCGAGAAGCGTCCGATGACGCTCGGCCGCTGGTTCTTCGGGCTGCTGTTCCTGCTCGGCGCGACGGCGTTGATCGTGGCCGCGTCGCAGGTGGACAGCGAGGGCGCGGTCGCGATGACGGTGTTCGTCGGTGAGCTCTTCGTGGTGGCGTTCGCACTGCTGGCGCCCGCGCTGATCCCGCCGGTGATCCGGGTGGTGTCGTGGCCGCTGGCCCGGTTGCGTCAGGCCGAACCGCTGCTCGTGCGGCAGGGCGCGCTGACGGCGGTTCGCCGGGTGGCGTCCACGGCCGCGCCGGTGCTGGTGACGGTCGGCATCGCCGGATCGATGATCGGGGCGATCGCCACGGTCTCCGACGCCGCCGACGCGGACCTCCGCGACCGCCTGATCGCGGACGTGATCGTCCTGCCGTCCGCCGCCGCACCGGACGCGGCCGACGCCGGCACCGGCACCGGCGCGCCGGACGGGGTCGATGGCGAGGTGCCGGCCGCGGTGGCGGCGGCGGTGCCGGGAGCGGTCGTCTCGGCACCGCTGTCGACGACCCTCTGGGAAGCCCGTCCGAGCGAGGACTCCAGCCACTCGATCACCGGCCAGGCGCTGGGCGTCGACCCGGCGACGCTGAGCCGGACGCTCGAGATGCCGGTGGTGTCCGGCTCGCTGGCCGACCTGCGGCCGGGCACGATGACCGTCCCCGACGTCTCCGACCTGCACGTCGGCGACACCACAGCGGTCCGGTTCGCGGACGGGGCCGTGTCCACGCTGCGGGTCGTCGCGGTGGTCGCTTCGCTGCAGTCCACCAGCGTGCTGCTGCCGATCGAGACGGTCCGCGCGCACGATCCGTCGGCCTCCGCCCCGGCGGTGTACGTCCGGGGTGCCCCGTCCTCCTCCGTCGAGGCGGCGGTCGCCCCGCTCGGCGCCCGGGCGGTCGGCCGGGGGACGTACGCGGACTCGGTCCGCGCGGCGACCGACGAGGGGAACCAGCTCGCGCTGGTGGCGCTGCTCGGCGTCGCGCTGCTCTACACCGGGCTGGCGATCGTCAACACGCTGCTGATGGCGACGTTCGACCGTCGCCGGGAGCTGGCGCTGCTGCGGCTCTCCGGTGCGACGCCGCGCCAGGGACTGCGGGTGGTGGTGGCGGAAGCGGCGCTGGTCGTGGTCGTCGGTACCGGGATGGCCGTGGCCGCGACCGTGCTGAGCCTGTTCGGCCTGGCCCGGGCGTTGGGTCAGATGGTGGAGTCGGCGACGCCGTCGATCCCGTGGGTACCGCTGGGAGCGGCGGCGGGGGTGTGCCTCGTGCTGGCGCTGCTGGCCACCGCGATCCCGGCGAGGGCGCTGCTGGCCCGCCCGGCGACGTCGTCGCTGGCGACGGAGTGACGGCCGCCGGCGCCTCGGGCCGGCGGGAAGCCGCCGGCCAGGCCCGCGGGGAGCCGCCGGCGGCCTCAGCTCTTCTTGGCGCCTTCCCTGGCGTCGCCGGTGGAGAGAGCAGCGATGAACGCCTCCTGAGGGACCTCGACGCGGCCGACCATCTTCATCCGCTTCTTGCCCTCCTTCTGCTTCTCCAGCAGCTTCCGCTTCCGCGAGATGTCGCCGCCGTAGCACTTCGCGAGCACGTCCTTGCGGATCGCCCTGATGTTCTCGCGGGCGATGATCCGGGCACCGATCGCGGCCTGGATCGGCACCTCGAACTGCTGCCGCGGGATCAGCTCGCGCAGCTTCTGGGCCATCGTCGTGCCGTAGTTGTAGGCCTTGTCCTTGTGCACGATCGCGCTGAACGCGTCGACCTGCTCGCCCTGCAGCAGGATGTCGACCTTCACCAGGTCGGCGGCCTGCTCACCGGTGGTCTCGTAGTCGAGGCTGGCGTAGCCCTTGGTACGCGACTTCAGCTGGTCGAAGAAGTCGAAGATGATCTCGGCCAGCGGCAGCGTGTACCGCAGCTCGACCCGGTCTTCGGACAGGTAGTCCATCCCCATCAGCGTCCCGCGCCGGGACTGGCACAGCTCCATGATCGCGCCGATGTAGTCGCTCGGCGCCAGCACGGTGGCCCGCACCATCGGCTCGTACACCTCGTCGATCTTCCCGTGCGGGAACTCCGACGGGTTCGTCACGATGTGCTCGGTCTTGTCTTCCATGACCACGCGGTAGACGACGTTCGGCGCGGTCGCGATCAGGTCGAGCCCGAACTCTCGCTCGAGCCGCTCCCGGACGATCTCCAGGTGCAGCAGGCCGAGGAACCCGACCCGGAAGCCGAAGCCCAGCGCGGCCGAGGTCTCCGGCTCGTAGGCCAGCGCGGCGTCGTTGAGCTGGAGCTTGTCGAGCGCCTCGCGCAAGATCGGGTAGTCCGAACCGTCGATCGGGTAGAGCCCGGAGAACACCATCGGCTTGGCCTCGGCGTAGCCGGGCAGGCTCTGGGTGGCCGGCTTCGCGTTGTTGGTGACCGTGTCACCGACCTTCGACTGGCGGACGTCCTTCACGCCGGTGATCAGGTAACCGACCTCGCCGACACCGAGCGCGTCCGACGGCACCGGCTCGGGGGAGATCACGCCGAGCTCGAGCAGCTCGTGGGTCGCGGCCGTCGACATCATCTTGATGCGCTCGCGGGAGCTCAGCTGACCGTCGATGACCCGGACGTAGGTGACGACGCCGCGGTAGGTGTCGTAGACCGAGTCGAAGATCATCGCGCGGGCCGGCGCGCTCGCGTCGCCCTTCGGGGCCGGGAACTGCTTGACGATCTCGTCGAGCAGGTGTTCGACGCCCTCGCCGGTCTTGCCGGAGACCTTCAGGCAGTCTTCGGGCTCGCAGCCGATGAGCTTCGCGAGCTCCTCGGCGTACTTCTCCGGCTGCGCGGCGGGCAGATCGATCTTGTTGAGCACCGGGATGACGTGCAGGTCGTTCTCGAGCGCCAGGTAGAGGTTCGCGAGCGTCTGCGCCTCGATGCCCTGGGCAGCGTCGACCAGCAGGACGGCACCCTCACAGGCGGCGAGGCTGCGGGACACCTCGTAGGTGAAGTCGACGTGCCCGGGGGTGTCGATCATGTTCAGGATGTGGGTGGTTCCGTCCAGTTCCCACGGGAGCCGGACCGCCTGGGACTTGATCGTGATGCCGCGCTCGCGCTCGATGTCCATCCGGTCGAGGTACTGGGCACGCATCTGCCGCTCGTTGACCACGCCCGTCAACTGCAGCATGCGGTCGGCCAGCGTCGATTTGCCGTGGTCGATGTGCGCGATGATGCAGAAGTTGCGGATCAGGCTCGGGTCGGTGGATCCCGGCCGCGGCGTCGGGGGCACGCGCGTGTCCCTCTCTCTCCTGGCGAAGTGGGCAGGTGACGGGCGCGCTCCGGCGGCCACGCCGTTGCGCCGCTCGCGTCATCCGGCGGCGCCGCAGAGATTGCGGCACCCCCATTCTCCCACGCACGCCGCGAGGCCGGGAGCGGCGGGAGCCGCGGGCGCGGTCACACGCGTTCGGCCGGGAGCGGGAGTGCGCGTTTTGTCGGCGGCCGATGCCTCCTGGTAGCCTGGCTATTCGCGCGGTGGGTGCGATGTGCGCTGCTCGTAGTGGAGCACCCCGCCATCGCCGGTACTTGCCAGCCAAACACGACCAGACCCGAGGCTTACGCGTGGCGAACATCAAGTCCCAGATCAAGCGCATCAAGACGAACGAGAAGGCGCGCCTGCGCAACAAGGCCGTCAAGTCGTCGCTCAAGACGGCGATCCGCAAGTTCCGCACGGCAGCCGACGCCGGCGACCGTGACGTGGCTCTGACCGAGCTGCGCAACGCGTCCCGCGCGCTCGACAAGGCGGAGAGCAAGGGCGTCATCCACAAGAACCAGGCCGCGAACAAGAAGTCGGCCATGGCGAAGCGGGCCGCGGCTCTCTGAGCCACCCCGCCACGCACGAACGGCACCGTCCCCCGGGGGCGGTGCCGTTGTCGTTCAGGAGCCCGCGGCCGTCGTTCAGGAGCCCGCGGCGGTGGTTCAGGAGCCCGCGGCCTCGTCCCGACGGGGCAGCGGCACGGTCGCTTCGTCGAGTGCGGTCACCCTGACCACGCCGAGCGCCGCGATGTCGGGCTCAGCGATGTCGGGCCCGGCATCGTTGGGCCTAGCGTCCTCCACCGGGGCCGGTACGGCTTCCCGCACCCGCGGGCGCCTCGCCGCGTGCGGGTCGGGCAGACGGCCGACGACGACGTCGTTGAGCTTCACCATCACCGCCACGGTCACCGGCCCGGCCAGCACACCCCACCAGCTCACCAGGTCGGCGAAGGCCAGCAGCATCGCGACCGCGATCGAGCCCTCGAAGAACATCGCGCACAGCACCTTGCCCGGGTCGAGATACCGCAGGCGCAGCGCGCGGGCATAAAGCGGCCGCGGGAGGTCTTGCCGGTCGGGCCCCGACGGTAACCGCGCCGTCACCGGGTTTCCCGGGCCGAGACGATCGCGAGCACCGCCCGCTCCAGCGCGTAGCTCCGGTCGTCCGCACCCCCCTTGACGTCGGCGTTCGCGGTGGCGGCCGCTCTGGCGGCACTCGCCAGACCGGCCGGTGACCAGCCCCGCCCCTGCCGCTGGGCCCGCTCGACCTTCCACGGCGGCATTCCCAGCGTGCTCGCGAGCTGGAACGAGCTGCCCCGCGCACCGGTGACCCGCGCCACGCTGCGCACCCCGTCGGCCAGCGCGTCGGCGATCGGCACCGGGTCGACGCCGATCTGCAGCGCCCAGCGCAGCGCCTCGAGCGCCCCGGCCGTGTCGCCGACCATCGCCGCGTCGGCGACGTTGAACCCACTCACGTCCGCGCGCCCGCGGTGGTACTGCCGCACCGCGTCGGGATCGACCCGGCCGCCGGTGTCGGCCACCAGCTGGCTGCAGACCGACGCGAGCTCGCGCAGGTCGGAGCCGACCGAGTCGAGGATCAGCGACGCGACCTCCTCACTCGCCTTGCCGCCGGCCCGCCGGATCTCGTCGCGCACGAAAGTCAGCTTGTCGCGCTGCTTGGTGAGCCTGGTGACCGACGTCGTCACCGCACCGGCCTTCTTCAGACCGTCGCTGAGGGCCTTTCCGCGGGCCTGGCCGAGGTGGGTGACCACCAGCACGATGCCGCTGCTCGGATCCTTTGCCAGCGCGGTGGCGTGCTGCAGCAGCGCCGCGGCGAGGTCTTTGCCCGCGGTGTGCGCCTCGCGGGCGATCAGCACCCGGGCCTCGGCGAACAGCGACGGGCTGAACAGCTCGTACAGCGCGCCCGGCGTCACCGAGGAGAGGTCGAGCTCACGAACGTCACATTCCGGATCCGTCGCCCGCGCGAGCGCGACGACGTCGGCCACCACGCGACCCGCGAGGAAGCTCTCGTCACCGAGGACGAGGTGGAGCGGCGCGAGGGTGGCCGGGGGCGAGGGGGCAGCCGAGCCAGGCATGCCGCACATCGTTGCACGCGGCGCCGACAGTTGCGGCCCCACGCCCGCGCTTCCCGCGTCCGGCACCACGTCCGCCCAGGTGGGCACCGCGGTTTCCGCCGCTACCGGTGGCCGGGGGCGACGCCGCCGCGGGTGGCCGTACGGAGCGATCCGCCGGGACCGGCGATCACCGCCAGGTCGCCGCTGCGGTCGGTGCGCAGCACCCGGGCACCGCGTGCGGCCAGATGTACGACCACGTCCCGGTCGGGGTGCCCGTAGTCGTTGTCGATCCCGACCTCGATCAACGCGACGCGCGGCCGCGCCGCGTCCAGGAACGACGGCTCGGACCACGCCGACCCGTGGTGCGGCACCTTGAGCACGTCCGCCTCCAGCGGCTCGCCGGTCGACATCAGCGCCCGCTCGGCGTCGTGCTCGGCGTCCCCGGGCAGCAGCACCGAGACCCGTCCGACCGTCGCGCGGACGATCAGCGAATTGTTGTTCGGATCCGACCGCGTCCCGTGCAGCACCCGGACCGGTCCCAGCACCCGCAGCGCGACCGCTCCGGCGGTCAGCCGCTCCCCCACCGTCAACGACGTCAGCCGGACGCCGTACCGGCGGGCGGAGCGGGCGACCGCCTGGTAGTTCCCGGCCGGTTCGGTGTACGGGCCGACCCCGATCGCACCGACCGCCCGGCCGGCCAGTGCCCCGTCGAGCCCGCCGATGTGATCCAGGTGCAGGTGGCTCAGGAGCAGGAGCGGCACGGTGTTGACGCCCAGACGCCGCAGGCAGCCGTCCACCGCCGCCGGCTCCGGCCCGACGTCCACCACGACCGCTGCGCCCGGACCGGCCCGGAGCACCAGCGCGTCGCCCTGGCCGACGTCGCAGCCGACCACGACCCAGCCCGGCGGCGGCCAGCCCGGCGCGATCACCCGCAGCGGGAGTACGGCGACCACGGCCGCCGCGCCGACGACCGCGATCAGACGCCGGGGCCACTGCCAGCGGGCGGCGAACGCCCCGGCCGCGATCAGGACCGCGAGCGCCCAACCGCCGGTAGCGCCGTCCGGCCACGGGATCAGCCCGTCGGGCACCGCGGCTCCCCGCTCGGCGACCAGGACGAGCCACCGGGCCGGCCACTGACCGAGCCAGGCCAGAACGACGGCGATCGGTGCCACCACCGGAGCGGTCACGGCGGCGAGGAGGCCGAGCACGGTGGCCGGCCCGACCGCGGGCGCGGCGATCAGGTTCGCCGGGATCGCGGTGAGGCTGACCGTGCCGGTGAGCGCCGCCAGCAGCGGTGCGCACGCGGCCTGGGCGGCGGACGGCACCGCCAGGGCGTCCGCGGCCAAACCGGGGACGCCCCGGCGCTGCAGCGCCGCCGACCAGGACGGGGCGATCAGCAGCAGGCCGGCCGTCGCCGCGACCGAGAGCGCGAACCCGGGCGCGGCCGCGAGAGCCGGGTCGAGGAGGACCAGCACCAGGATCGAGACGCAGAGCGCCGGGATCGCGGCCCGGGGGCGGCCGAGCGCCAGTGCGAGCAGCCCGAGCCCGCACATCGCCGCCGCCCGGACGACGCTCGGCGACGGCCGGGCCAGGATCACGAAACCGGCGATCGCCAGCGCGGCCAGGCCGGCCGACCGGACCGGCCCGGCGCGGAGCCGCTGCAGCGCGGCGAGCACGAGACCGGCCAGAATCGCGAGGTTCGCGCCGCTGACCGCGGTGAGGTGGGTCAGGCCGGTCCGGCGGAACGCGTCTTCGACGGCGGGGTCGAGCTCGGAGGTGTCGCCGACGACGAGGCCGGGCAGGAGGCCGCCGGGCTTGCCGGGCAGAGGCGCGCAGGCCTCGCGCAGGCCCGCGCGGAGCGACCCGGCGGCACGCTGGATCCAAGGCGGGTCGCCGTGCCGCCGCGGGGCGGCCGTGGTGCGCAGTACCGCGGCCGTGAGGTCGCGACGCCGGGGAGGCAGCAGACGGCCCTCGGCGGTGACCCGCTGGCCCGGGAGGAGCCCCTCCCAGGCCGGGTCCTGCCCGAGCACCAGGATCCGCCCGCCGGTCGGGTACCGGGCGTGGCCCACCGTCAGGAACTCGACCGTGGCGGGCACGACCCACACGGGGAGCCCGCCCACCCGCCCGTCGGCCGCCGTGGGGTCGTCCTTCACCACGAGCCGGACGGTGACCGGCCCGCCGCGGGGAAGCGCGTGGGCCACGGCGCCGGAATCCCGCTCCAGGATGCGGGGAGCCGCCCCCACGGCGCCGAGGGCTGAACCGAGGGCGACGGCCGCCACCCCGAACCACACCGCCGCGCCGCGGGCCCGCCGGGAGCCACGGGTGGCACGGGCCGCACGGGTGGCACGGGCCGCACGGGTGGTTCGTAGCCCGCAGAGGGCGGCGACAGCGGCGACCACCGCCGCGATCGCCGCGACGAGAACGGTGGCCCGTGGGCCGTGGCCCAGGCACCACCAGACGGTGAGCCACGCCCCGGACGCCGGCCCGGCGAGCCGCAGATCCGCCGGCGACCTCCCCGGCGCCACCGCCGGCGCGTCGCCGTTCACACCCGCACCAGTTCGCGGAGCTTCTCGAAGCGGCTGTCGCCGATTCCGTCCACCTCGCGCAGCTGGTCCACCGATCGGAAGCCGCCGTGCTCGGTGCGGTACGCGACGATCCGCTCCGCGAGCACCGGGCCGACCCCGGGCAGACCGTCGAACTGCGCAGCGGTCGCGGTGTTCAGATCGAGCGGGCCGTCCGCCCCCGGGCCGGGCGCCGCAGCCGTCCCGTCCGCACCCGCCGGTACCGGCGCCCCCACCGCGATCAGCTCGCCGTCGACCACCTTCCGGGCCAGGTTCAGCGTGCTCAGATCCGCCCCCGGCAGCGCTCCCCCGGCCGCGTCCACCGCGTCGGCCACGCGGGAACCGGGAGGCAACCGGACCAGCCCCGGCCGCCGCACCTTCCCGGCCACCGCGACCACTGCCACCACCGGCGACGCCGTGCCCGAGGGGGACGTCTCCCCCGGCACGGGCCCCGGCTCAGCCACCACCGAGGCAGCCGCCACCGGCTCCGACGCGGGACGGCCCCGCCACGCCACCACCCCGGCCAGCACCGCGACGACCATCCCGACGACCGCGAGCACCGCCAGCCCCCGGCGGCCCGGCCCCACCGCCGCGTCCCGCACTCCGGCCGGCACCCACCGCCGCCACCCCGGCTCGAAACCCGGCTCGAAACCCGCCTCCCCGCCGGACGAAGGCGCGAGCGCACCCAGCCTCGACCTCGCGATCGACTCGTCTCCAGCGGCCTTCCGGCGTCCCATGAGCGCAGACCGTAAGCGCCGCCGGCCTCCCACCGACCCCGCCGGAACGGCGCTGTGGACAACGCCCCCACCGGTGGAAATCCCCCGGCCGGGCCCCGCACCTGCTACCGGTGCCTGGTCACCGCCACGCCGACCAGCCCCGGCCCCACGTGCGCCCCCACCGTCGCGCCGACCTCCCCGGTCAGCACCCGCCCGATCCGCGGTATCCGCACGAACAGCTGCTCCCGCAACGCGTCGGCCCGCTCGGGTGCGGCCAGGTGCTGCACGATCAAGTCGGCGCCCCGCGAGCCCGCGGCCTCGACCGCGAGCTCCTGCAGCTTCGCCAGCGCCCGCTGCGACGTCCGCACCCGCTCCGCGATCACGATCTGACCGTCGTGCAGACGCAGAATCGGCTTCACCGACAGCGTCGTCCCGATCAGGGCGGCGGCCGCGCTGATCCGCCCGCCGCGCCGCAGGTGCTCCAGCGTGTCCACGTAGAACAGCAGCGACGTGCGGTGCACGGCGTCCAGCGCGGCGTCGCGGACCTGCTCCGGCGAGCCACCGGACTGGGCGGCCCCGGCCGCTTCGAGCACCGCCGCGCCCAGCCCCATCGCGATCGACCGGGAGTCCACCACCAGCACCGGCCCCGGCGCCGACGCGGCCGCCAGCAGCGCGGCCTCGTACGTGCCCGACAGCGCCGCCGACAGGTGGATCGACACCACCGCGTCGTACCCCCGCGAGAACGCCGCCCGGTACGCCTCGCCCAGCGAGTGCGGCGTGGCCCGGGACGTCGTCACCGGTCCGCGGCCCTGCTTCAACGCCACCGCGACGTCGGCGGAGCTGATGTCGACGCCCTCCCGCCCGGTCACGTCACCGATCGTGACGAACGTGGGCACCACCGTGATGTCGTACCGGGTGACCAGCTCCCGCGGAACGTCTGATGTGGAGTCCGTGACGACGGCGACGCGGGCAGCCATGCGCGAACCCTAACCCGCATCCGGCGCAGATGCCGAAGCGCCCGAAAAGTCCCTCAGCGACTCGTCGGGGACGACGTCAGCTCCTCGTCGGTGGCCGGTTCCGCGTCCGCGGCCGTCGACGGCTCGTCGTTCGCCGCCACGCCAGTCATCGGCCCCACGTTGTGCGCGTGCAGCCGCCAGCCCCGCGTCGACGACAGCCGCAGCTCCGTCCACCGGCAGTTACCCAGTGCCGACACCTGCGCCGCCACCTCGTCCGGCCACCCGGTCAGCGCCTGCACGGCCCGCCGGGCCGCACCGCCGTGGCACACGACGACGAGCGTCCCGTCCACGAGCCCGAGTGCGTCCGAGATCGCGGCCCCCATCCGGGCCACGACGTCAGCCGGCCGCTCGATCCCCGGGACGTCCGGCGTCTGACCGCGTTTCCAGACCGCGTACTCGGCCGGCCAGCCCTGTTCGAGCTCGGTGTGGGAGAGCCCCTCCCACGGACCGAACCCGGTCTCGCGCAGGCGGACGTCGACGCTCACCGGAAGCCCGGTCAGCGCACCCAGCGCGTCCGCGGTGCGCTTGGCCCGCTCCAGGTCGCTGGAGACGATCGCGTCCGGTCCTTCGGCCGCGAGCAGCGGCGCGGCCTGCAGCGCCTGCTGCACGCCGGTCGGGTCGAGCGGGACGTCGGTCTGGCCCTGGATCCGGCCGGTGGCGTTCCACTCGGTGCGGCCGTGGCGCCAGACCAGCACACGCCGTGCCGTCACTGCGGCTGACCGCTCTCGCCCCGCGCCGCCAGCGCCGCGTCCACGAACGGGATCGGCGGACAGTCCTTCCAGAGCCGTTCCAGCGAGTAGAACGAGCGCTCCTCGGCGTGCTGCACGTGCACCACGATGTCGACGTAGTCGAGCAGCACCCAGCGGCCCTCGCGCTCACCCTCACGGCGAACCGGCTTGGCCCCGAGGCTTAGCAGCTTCTCCTCCACCGAGTCGACGATGGCCGACACCTGACGCTCGTTCGGCGCCGACGCGATGACGAACGCGTCGGTGATGACGAGTTGCTCGCTGACGTCGAGAACCACGATGTCAGCGGCGAGCTTGTCGGAGGCGGCTTGGGCAGCGGCGAGCGCCAACTCGTTCGCGCGGGCGGAGACGGCCACGGCGGCCCCTTTCTGTCACTGGCAATTACCGCCTACCAGCCTCTCACGTCCCGGCGTGAGAGCCCATCCGGAGACCTCGGGCGCACGAAATGGGGCACCCGATATACCCGGGTGCCCCATTTCGGGAAGATTCAGCGCCGCGCGAGCTTGGCCAGCGCCGATCCGACGAACAGGTAGACGACCGCCGCGATCCCCCAGTTGACGAGGATCGCCTGGTCGCGATTCCGCATCCAGAACAGATTCTGGAACGGCGTGGTCAGCCACCGCCCGATGTCCATCACGAAGTCGACGATCATGTTCGTCTGATTCGCGTTGGCCAGCACGAAAAGGATTCCCAGGCAGATCACCAGCACCAAGGTGACGGTGATCGCCATCACGGCTCGACTAGCACTCCGCATTTCCGACACGCCCTTCTCTCTGAAGACGCTCTCGACGCGACTCGAGCTCTGATGGCTCGACGTGTCAGTTCCCGCTGATAACTGCGGGTGAAACATCCACAAGAGATTTCACGGCCGGTACAGACGCCGTTTCTCGATGTACTGGACCACCCCGTCGGGCACCAGGTACCAGACCGGCAGTCCCGCCCGGACCCGGTCCCGGCATCCGCTGGACGAGATCGCCATCGCCGGCACGTCGACCAGCGTCACGGTGTCCCGCGGCAGGTGCTCGTCCGACAACGTGTACCCGGGCCGGGTCACGCCGATGAAGTGCGCCAGCTCGAACAGCTCGTCGACGTCCTTCCAGGAGAGGATCGCCGACAGCGCGTCCGCACCGGTGATGAAGAACAGCTCGACGTCGGTGCCCCACGCGGCGACCAAGTCCCGCAACGTGTCGATCGTGTACGTCGGGCCGGGCCGGTCGACGTCCACCCGGCTGACCGAGAACCTAGGGTTGGACGCGGTCGCGATCACCGTCATCAGGTACCGGTCCTCGGCCGGGCTGACCGTGGAGTCTTCCTTCTGCCACGGATTCCCGGTCGGGACGAACACGACCTCGTCCAGTCCGAAGAGGCTGCCGACTTCGCTCGCCGCGACCAGGTGACCGTGATGAATCGGGTCGAACGTGCCACCCATGATCCCAATGCGCCGGGAAGAGCTCATCGGTAAATCTTCGCATCTCGACCACGAAGCCCCCACGAACTGGGAGCCGCGTCACTACTGACGCACGTGTCCGTCGCCCGTCACGAGGTAGGTGGTGCTGGTCATTTCCGGCAGCCCCATCGGCCCGCGCGCGTGCAGTTTCTGCGTCGAGATCCCGATCTCCGCGCCGAACCCGAACTCGCCCCCGTCGGTGAACCGGGTGGACGCGTTGACCATCACCGCGGCCGAGTCCAGCCGCGAGCTGAACCGCCGGACCGCCCGGACGTCACCGGACACGATCGCCTCGGTGTGCCCGCTTCCCCACCGCCGGATGTGCGCCACGGCGTCGTCGACCGTGTCGACGACCCGCACCGCGAGGTCGAGCGAGTTGTACTCGGTCTCCCAGTCCGCGTCGGTCGCCGGAACGGTCAGGTCGCCGGCCGCCACGAACCCGGCCGACGCCGAGTCCACGTGCAGGGTCACCCCGGCCTCGTGCAGGGCCGCCGCGACCACCGGCAGGAACGACGGCGCCACCGACGCGTGCACCAGCAGCGTCTCGGCCGCGTTGCACACGCTCGGCCGCTGCACCTTCGAGTTCAGCGTGATCGCGGTCGCCATCTCCAGGTCGGCGGCGGCGTCCACGTACACGTGGCAGTTCCCGGCCCCGGTCTCGATCACCGGCACGATCGAGTTCTCGACGACGTTCCTGATCAGCCCCGCGCCACCGCGCGGAATGATCACGTCGACCAGGCCGCGCGCCCGCATCAAGTGGGTGACCGACTCGCGGTCGACCCCCGGCACCAGCTGGATCGCGTCGGCGGGCAAGCCGGCCTTCGCGGCTGCTTCCGACAGCACCGCGACCAGGGCGACGTTCGAGTGATGGGCGGACGCCGAGCCGCGGAGCAGCACCGCGTTGCCACTCTTGACGCAGAGCCCGGCCGCGTCCACCGTGACGTTCGGCCGCGCCTCGTAGATGATGCCGATGACGCCCAGCGGCACCCGGATCTGCCGCACTTCGAGGCCGTTCGGCAGCGTGTAGCCCCGCACGACCTCACCGATCGGGTCGGGCAGGGCCGCCACGTCGCGCAGCCCCTGCGCCATTCCCTCGATCCGCGCCTCCGACAGGGCCAGCCGGTCGAGCATCCCCGACGCCAGCCCGGCCTCCCGACCGGCCGCGAGATCGCGCTCGTTGGCCGCCAGAATCGAAGCCGACGCGGCCACCAGCGCATCCGCCATCGCGTACAGAGCCGCGTCCTTCTCGGCCCTGGTGAACGGAGCCAGCTCCGCCGCCGCCACGCGCGCCCGGCCCGCGACCTCGCGGACCTCCTGCTCGGTAGTCATGTCAGACAACCTATCCCCGGTCCCAAGATTGTTCAACAATCTTCAGAGCAGCGCGAGATCGTCCCGGTGCACGACCTCCCGGCGGTACTTCGCCGAGACCGCGTCGGTCGACTTGCCCAGCAGCGGCGGCAGCTCCGACGCGTCGTAGGCGACCAGCCCCCGCGCGACCGCGACCCCCTCCGTCGACACCAGATCCACCGGATCCCCGGCCACGAAGTCTCCGGACACTCCGGTGACGCCCACCGAGAGCAACGACGCCCGGCGCGAGACCACCGCGGAAACGGCACCCTCGTCCAGCGTCAACCGGCCCCGTGGCGTCGTCGCGTGCCGCAGCCACAGCAGCCGGGTCGGCAGCCGCCGGCCGGTCGGCGCGAAGTACGTCCCGACGTCCTCACCGGCGAGCGCCCCCGCCGCGTGGCCCGCCGACGTCAGCACGACGTGCACGCCGGCCGACGTGGCGACCTGGGCCGCCGCCACCTTGCTGGCCATGCCGCCGGTGCCCACGCCCGACGCCCCGGTGGTGCCGGCCACCACGTCGGAAAGGTCGTCCGACGACAGCACCACCGGTACCAGCCGCGCACCGGGACGACGGGGATCCCCGTCGTAGAGCCCGTCGACGTCCGACAACAGCACCAGCGCGTCCGCGCGCAGCAGGTGCGCGACCAGCGCGGCGAGCCGGTCGTTGTCACCGAACCGGATCTCGTCGGTCGCCACCGCGTCGTTCTCGTTGACGATCGGCACGATGCCCAGATCCAGCAGCCGTTCGAAGTTCCGGTTCGCGTTCCGGTAGTGCGCCCGCCGGATCAGGTCGTCCGCGGTCAGCAGCACCTGCCCGACCGTCAGGCCGTACCGCTCGAACGACGCCGCGTACCGCGTCACCAGCAGCATCTGCCCGACGCTGGCACTGGCCTGCTGGGTCGCCAGATCGCGAGGCCGCCGGGCCAGCCCCAGCGGAGCCAGCCCCGCGGCGATCGCCCCGGACGAGACCAGCACGACCTGCGCCCCCGCCTTACGCCGCTCGGCGAGGACGTCCACCAGCGCGTCGATCCGGTCCGGCAGCAGCCCGCGGCCACGGTCGGTCAGCGACGACGACCCGATCTTGACGACGATCCGCTCCGCACCGGCGATCGCCGACCTCATCGATCGTCGCCGTAGTCGTAGGCCCCCCGCTCGCCGCCCGCGTCCGGGTCCTGACCCCGACGACGACGGCGCGCGAGCAGCCGGTCGGACGCACCGGGCCGGTCACTCAGCGCCAGCCGCGGGTCTTCACCACGACGGGTGAGCAGCACCTCGGCCGCGCCACCGAGCGTCGGCTCCCAGTCGAACGTCACGCCGCCGATCGTCACCGCGTCGCCGGCACTCGCGCCGACCTTGGCCAGTTCCATCTCGACGCCCAGCTTGGCCAGCCGGTCGGCGAGGTAACCGACGGCCTCGTCGTTCTGGAAGTCGGTCTGGCGCACCCAGCGCTCCGGCTTCACGCCGCGCACGACGTAGCCGCCCTCGTCGTCAGGTGTGACCGAGAACGGCGTCTCGTCGACGGCGACCGGCCGCAGCACGATCCGCGTCGGATCCGGCGCACCGCGCCGGGCCCGCTCTTCCTCCACGATCGCGGCCAGCGCGAACAGCAGCGGCTTGAGCCCTTCCCGCGTCACGGTCGAGATCTCGAACACCTGGTAACCCCGGGCGTCCAGGTCCGGACGGATGATCTCCGCGAGCTCGCGCCCGTGCGGCACGTCGACCTTGTTCAGCACGACCAGCCGCGGCCGGTCCTCCAGCCCGCCGTAGGCCGACAGTTCCGCTTCCAGGGCGTCGATGTCAGCCACCGGGTCGCGGCCCGGCTCCTCGGTCGCGGTGTCGACGACGTGCACCAGCACGGCCGTCCGCTCGATGTGCCGGAGGAACTCCAGGCCGAGCCCGCGACCGGTGGCCGCACCCGGAATCAGCCCGGGGACGTCGGCCATCGTGAACACGGTCTCGCCCGCGGTCACCACGCCCAGGTTCGGGACCAGCGTCGTGAACGGGTAGTCGGCGATCTTCGGCCGCGCCGCGGACACGACCGCGATCAGCGACGACTTGCCCGCGCTCGGGAACCCGACCAGGCCGACGTCGGCGACGCTCTTCAGCTCGAGCACGACGTCCTGGGTGTCACCCGGCTCGCCGAGCAGTGCGAAGCCCGGCGCCTTGCGCTTGGCGGTGGCCAGCGCCGCGTTGCCGAGGCCGCCGTGACCGCCGTGCGCGACGACGAACCGCGTGCCGGCGCCGGTCAGGTCAGCGAGGACCTCGCCGTCCTCACCGTGCACGACCGTGCCGTCGGGGACCTTCAGCTCCAGGTCGTCGCCGTTCGCGCCGTAGCGGTTGGCGCCCATGCCCGGGCGTCCGTTGGTAGCCTTGGCGTGCGGGCGGTAGTGGAAGTCCAGCAGCGTGTGCACGCCCGGGTCCACCACCAGGACGACGTCGCCGCCCTTGCCGCCGTTGCCGCCGTCGGGACCGCCGAGCGGCTTGAACTTCTCACGGTGCACGGAGGCACATCCGTGGCCGCCATCACCGGCGGTGACGTGCAGCACCACTCGGTCGACGAACGTCGCCACGGTGACTCCTCAGTCTGTTTGACCGGCCGTTCCGGCCGGGTCTTTCCACAACAACCGCCGATTCCGGCGTGCTGTTCCTGTCTTGACGCCGAGCCGCGACCACCGCCGGACGGCCCCGCCCGCACACGACGAAGGCGGGCCGGGAGACACCCCGACCCGCCTTCGACTGTCGTTACCCGGCGGGCTCAGGCCTCCGCCGGGACGATGCTGATCGTCTTGCGACCGCGCCTGGTGCCGAACGTCACCGCGCCCGGTGCCAGCGCGAACAGCGTGTCGTCGCCACCGCGGCCGACGAGGTCGCCCGGGTGGAAGTGGGTGCCGCGCTGGCGGACGATGATCTCGCCGGCCTTCACGACCTGACCGCCGAAGCGCTTCACACCCAGCCGCTGGGCGGCGGAGTCGCGCCCGTTACGGGAGGACGATGCGCCCTTCTTGTGTGCCATGTCGCTAAGCCCTACTTCCCGCTCTCGATCCCGGTGACCTTGATCTGGGTCAACGGCTGACGGTGACCCTGACGCTTGTGGTAACCGGTCTTGTTCTTGTACTTGTGGATCTTGATCTTGGGGCCCTTGGTGTGGGCCACGACCTCGCCGGAGATCGTGAAGGCCGCAAGCTTGGCCGCCTCGTGGGTGACGTTGACGTCGTCACCTTCACCGTCGACTACCAGCAGAGCCGGCAGGGTGATCGCGTCACCGGGCGCGCCCGTGATCTTCTCGACCTCGACGACGTCGCCGACCGCCACCTTGTACTGCTTGCCGCCGGTCTTGACGATGGCGTACATGAGACGCGGGTCTCCTGACTGCTCTGGAAGACAATGATCTGACTGCGTGCGTGTCTGGCTATCAAGCACAGTTGGCTTCGAGAGCACAGACAGCGGGGACGCGGCGAGCGCGCCATCCGAAAGACTACCGTACGGGCCGCGTGAACGACGAACCGAGGGTCGCCGCCCAGGTCGTGGGGGTGATCACTCGCTGTCGCCACCCTCCGGCGGGCCGGCCGGACGGGAGGCCGCCCGCCGGGTCCGCCGCGGGCGGCTGGTCGCGGCCGGCACCGACGCCGCCGGCACCGCCACCGGCCCGGGAGGCTCGGTCGCCGGTACCCCGTTGACGACCATCTGGTCCGCGGGCTTGCCCACGTCCACGACCTCGATGTCGTCGGTGTCGTCGACGGCGTAGGCGAGACCGGCGTCGTCGCGGGCGACGTCGTCCACGATCAGCGCCTCGGCCGTGACGTCCGCCTCGTCGTCCGCGAGCTCGATGTCGTCGTCGGCGTTCAGCGACAGGGTCCGGGAACTCGCGGCGTGGATCGCCGCCGCCGCGGCGACCGCGGGCGGCGCCGCCGGATCCGCGCCGCCGCCGCCCCGCTTCCGACGGCTCCGGCGGCCTTCCTTGACCTCGGCGACCGCCGGCTCGCTGTGCTGGTGACCGTTGTTGCCGCCGCTACCGCCGCCGCTCTGGCGTCCGATCAGCGGCTCGTTGTGGATGATGACCCCACGACCGCGGCAGACCTCACAGGTCTCGCTGAACGCCTCCAGCAGGCCCTGGCCGACCCGCTTCCGGGTCATCTGCACCAGGCCCAGCGACGTGACCTCGGCGACCTGGTGCTTGGTCCGGTCGCGGCCCAGGCACTCGGTCAACCGGCGCAGCACGAGGTCACGGTTGGCCTCGAGCACCATGTCGATGAAGTCGATGACGATGATGCCGCCGATGTCGCGCAGCCGCAGCTGCCGGACGATCTCCTCGGCCGCTTCCAGGTTGTTGCGGGTGACGGTCTCCTCGAGGTTCCCGCCCTGCCCGGTGAACTTGCCGGTGTTGACGTCGACGACCGTCATCGCCTCGGTGCGGTCGATCACCAGCGAACCACCGCTCGGCAGCCAGACCTTGCGGTCCAGCGCCTTCATGAGCTGGTCGTCGATGCGGTACGCGGAGAACACGTCGGTCTCGGCGGTGTGGTGCACCAGCCGCTCGGCGAGGTCGGGCGAGATGTCGCGGATGTACTCCTCGACCTCGGGCCACGCCTCGGTGCCGGAGACCACGAGCTGGGTGAAGTCTTCGTTGAAGACGTCCCGGATGACCCGGATCACCAGGTCGGGCTCGGCGTTGAGCAGGGTCGGAGCGCCACCCTTGGTGGCCTTCTCCTTGATCGCCTGCCACTGGGCCTCGAGCCGCTCCACGTCGTGGGTGAGCTCGGCCTCGCTGGCGCCCTCGGCCGCGGTGCGGATGATCACACCGGCGTTCTCGGGGACGATCTTCTTGAGGATGTCTTTCAGGCGCTTGCGCTCGGTGTCGGGGAGCTTGCGGCTGATACCGGTCATCTGTCCCTCGGGGACGTAGACCAGGAACCGGCCCGGGAGACTGACCTGGCTGGTCAGACGCGCACCCTTGTGCCCCATCGGGTCCTTGGTGACCTGCACCAGCACCGCGTCGCCGCTCTTCAGCGCGACCTCGATCTTGCGGGGGCGGCCCTCCATGCCGGCGGCGTCCCAGTTGACCTCACCGGCGTAGAGGACGGCGTTGCGGCCCTTGCCGATGTCGACGAACGCCGCCTCCATGCTCGGCAGCACGTTCTGCACGCGGCCCAGGTACACGTTGCCCGCGTACGCTGTCGAACTGGCCTTGGTGACGTAGTGCTCCACGAGGACGTCGTCCTCGAGCACCGCGATCTGGGTGCGGTCGCCGACCTGCCGGACGACCATCACACGCTCGACGGCCTCCCGGCGAGCCAGGAACTCGGCCTCGGTGAGCACCGGCGGACGGCGACGGTTGCTCTCCCGGCCCTCGCGGCGGCGCTGACGCTTCGCCTCCAGCCGGGTGGAGCCCTTGACGCCCTGGACCTCGTCTTCGATCGCGCGCGGCGGCGCGGCGGGCGCCGGCTGACGCACCTTGACGACGGTGTTCGGCGGGTCGTCGTTGCTCGTCTCGGCGTCACCGGCACCCCGGCGGCGACGACGGCGACGACGGCGGCTCCCCGAGCCACCCTCTTCGTCCTCGCCCTCGGCCGACGCGGCGGCCTCGTCCTCGGTCTCGTCGTCGTCGCTCTCGGTGGAGGCGGCGGGCTCGTCGTCCTCGGCCTCGGCCGAGTCGTCGGCGTCGGAGGCGTCTCCGGTCTCACCGCCGTTCTCGCCCCGGCCCCGGCCGCGGCCACGGCGCCCACGGCGGCGACGGCGGCGGGCGTCCTCGCCGTTCTCGTCCTCCTCCTCGCCGTCGACGTCGGTCTCGGCCGCGAGGTCCTCGGCCTCGGCGGACTCCTCGTCTTCCTCGGCGGACGCTTCGACCACGGGCTCGACCGGCCGGACCGGAGCGGTGACGGGCTCCGGAGCCATGAACGTGATCATCGGAGCCGGTGCACGCCGGACCCGGGTGCGGTGCGTCGACGGCTCCTCGGCCTCCGTGCCCTCCGCCACCCCGAACGGCGAGGCCGCCCGCTCCTCGCGCTCGGCGGGGGTGTCTTCGGCCGGCGACTGCTGCTCGGCGGGCTCGGCCGGAACCGACGCGACGGTGTCCTGGCTGCTGCTCTCGGCCGCACGGCTGGTCGACGAGCGGCGGCGGCGACGTGAGGACGGCGCCTCGCCCGCGTCGGTGGCGGCGGCGAAGGCCGCGCTGTCGGTGGCGAGTTCCGTCGCGGACGCGACCGGCTCGGCGGTCGGGCCGTCTGCGACCGGGCGGTCCGGGGCGGAGTTGGCCGCGGCGGGGCCGGCGGCGGCAGCCGTCTCCGGTGCGAGCGCGTCGGCGTCCGCGCTGCGGCGACGGCGGCGAGCGCGCGGGGCGGTGACCTCGACCGCGACGTTCGGCGGAGTGGGGTCTTCCCGCTGCGGCCCCTGGTCGCCTGCGGCTTCGCCCGCCGACGGTGCCGGGGCGGGCGTCTCGGGGGCGCTCTCGCCCGCCGGTCCGCTCGCCGGGGTGGTTTCGGCCTCCGGGTCGGCCGTGCGGCGGCGCGAGCGGGTCGCGCGGCGGCGAGGCGCCGGTTCGGCCTCGGGTGCCCCCTCGGCCCCGCCGGTTGCAGCCCCGCCGGTCTCGGCGGTGGCGCCCGTCGCCGCGGCGACGCCCGGTGTGGCGTCCGCAGAGGTCTGTTCTGTCGTGGGGTCGGCCGGCGGACCGGCCGCCCGCCGTGCCGCGCGTCGCCGAGGGCGAGTCGCGGGCTCGGAAGCGGTACCGGCAGTGCCGGCGGTATCGGTGCTATTCGCGCTATCGGTGGTCGATCCGGTCAGGGTTTCCCCTGCCGTACCGGCCCCGGTGGGCTCGTTTTCGAGCATCCGGGCAAGTCTCCCGTCCGCCCCCGGGCGCGTGTCCGCGGCCACTCAGGGGCGTGTCGTATTTGTGCTGTCACGCGGTAACCAGGTGGACCGGCGACCGCTGAGTCTCTTCACTGCACGCCGGTCAGGTCGGCGCTCCGATGACGGCCCCGCCACGGTCGGCGTCGAGCGGATCGACGATCCGGCCCTCGGCGGTGAGCGCGCCCTGCGCCAGACGTGTGGCTCGGGGTGGCGCTGCGAACTCCGCCGGGTCCAGATCGGCGCTGGCAACGACGTGGCGCAGACCGGTCAGGAAGTCATCGGGTCGTACGGCGGGTGTCGAATGCCGCACAACACAAGTGATTATCGCACAGGGGCTGCCGTCGACAGCCGTGGACACTCCCGGCCGGCCTCCGGTGACCCCCGTGGAGGGGTCGGTTCCCGTCTCTGCGGCTGCGCTCACCTCCCCCGTCACCACCGCGCTGACCAGCGCGGATCGCACGTCGATCGTGCGCAGGCCGGACTTGGTGCGTCGCTCCACCGGCACCGTTTCGGCGGCCAGCAGCGCGGTCACCGCCGACTGCGCCTGAGACGGGTCTACCCCGGGAAGAGCGATCTCCCACTCGGAAGCGTCGATTCGCTCCGGAAGTGACCCTCCGGTGGAGGCCACCGCGTCCAGCAGGTCGAGGCCCGGAGGCAGCGCCCGGTCGAGCGCGACCCGCAGCTGCTCGACGTCGACCTCGCGGTCGAGGCCGATCTCCAGGTACTCCGCCTCGCTCGCGACGCCGGTCGGCGACGCACCCACGTACGAGACCTTGGGATGCGGGCTGAAGCCGGCCGAGTACGCCATCGGGACGTCCGCGCGGCGCAGGGCGCGCTCGAACGCGCGCGCGAAGTCGCGGTGGGACGTGAATCGCAGGCGGGACCGCTTCGCGTACCGGAAGCGGACTCGCTGGACGACCGGGGGCGGCGGAGGGCCGTCGGGCATTCGCGACATCAGGTGTTAACTACCGTAAGCGGGAGAAGTCGTTTACCAGTGGGGCCAATCTGGATCTCGGTGTCCATCGTGGGACAAACGCCACAGTCGAAGCACGGCGTCCACCGGCAGTCGTCCTGCTCGACCGAGTCGAGCGCGTCCTGCCAGTCGGCCCAGAGCCACTCCTTGTCCAGCCCGGAGTCGAGGTGGTCCCAGGGCAGGACCTCGAGCTCCTCGCGCTCACGGGTCGTGAACCACGCGAGCGAGACGCCGAGCGGTTCGAGCTCGGCCTTGGCCGCGTCGACCCAGCGCTCGTAGGAGAAGTGCTCGTGCCAGCCGTCGAACCGGCCACCTTCCTCCCAGACCCGCCGGATGACCCGGCCGACCCGCCGGTCTCCCCGCGACAGCAGCCCTTCGATCAGCGACGGCTTGCCGTCGTGGTAGCGGTAACCGATCGCCTTGCCGAGGCCGCGGTCGGCGTTGATGGCCTGCCGCAGCTTCCGCAGCCGGTCGTCGACGACGTCCGGGTCTTCCTGGGCGGCCCACTGGAACGGGGTGTGCGGCTTCGGCACGAACCCGCCGATGCTCACCGTGCAGCGGATGTCCTTGCGGCCCGCGGCCTGGCGTCCGGCGCGGATGACGTCGTGCGCCATCGCCGCGATCTCGAGGACGTCCTCGTCGGTCTCGGTCGGGAGCCCGCACATGAAGTACAGCTTCACCTGCGTCCAGCCGGCCGAGTACGCCGCCGTGACCGTACGGATCAGGTCGTCCTTGGAGACCATCTTGTTGATGACGCGGCGCAGACGCTCGCTGCCGCCCTCGGGTGCGAACGTGAGGCCGGAGCGGCGCCCGTTGCGGGAGAGCTCGTTGGCCAGGTCGATGTTGAACGCGTCGACGCGGGTCGACGGCAGGCTCAGCGACGTGTTCGTGCCCTCGTACCGGTCGGCCAGGTCCTTGGTGAGCTCGCCGATCTCGGTGTGGTCGGCCGAGCTCAGGCTGAGCAGGCCGACCTCCTGGAAGCCGGTGGCCTTCAGCGAGGCGTCGATCATGTCGCCGATGCCGGTGATCGAGCGCTCGCGGACCGGGCGGGTGATCATCCCGGCCTGGCAGAACCGGCAGCCGCGGGTGCAGCCACGGAAAATCTCGACGCTGGCCCGCTCGTGCACGGTCTCGGCCAGCGGCACCAGCGGCTGCTTCGGGTACGGCCAGGCGTCGAGGTCCATCGTCGTGCGCTTACGGATCCGGAACGGGACGTCGGCCCGGTTCGGCACGACCCGCTGGATGCGCCCGTCGGGCAGGTAGTCGACGTCGTAGAAGCGCGGGACGTAGACGGCCTCGGTGCGGGCCAGGCGCAGCAGCACCTCGTCCCGCCCGCCGGGGCAGCCCTCGGCCTTCCAGTCGCGGATGACGTCGGTCATCTCGTTGACGGCCTCTTCGCCGTCGCCCAGGACGGCCGCGTCGATGAAGTCGGCGATCGGCTCGGGGTTGAACGCGGCGTGGCCGCCGGCCAGGACGATCGGGTCGTCCACGGTGCGGTCTCCGGCGCTGAGCGGGATTCCGGCGAGATCCAGGGCCGTGAGCAGGTTCGTGTAGCCGAGTTCGGTAGCGAAGCTGACGCCGAGGACGTCGAACGCCTTGACCGGGCGGTGGGCGTCGACCGTGAACTGGGGGACCCGGTGCTCGCGCATGAGCTTCTCGAGGTCGGGCCAGACCGAGTACGTGCGCTCGGCGAGGGCGTCGGGGCGCTCGTTGAGGATCTCGTACAGGATCTGGATGCCCTGGTTGGGCAGGCCGACCTCGTAGGCGTCCGGGTACATCAGGGCCCACCGGACCGGGTGGGCGTCCCAGTCCTTGATCGTGGAGTTCAGCTCGCCCCCAACGTACTGGATGGGCTTCTGCACGGACGGCAGGAGCTCTTCGAGGCGAGGGAAGACCGACTGAACGCTCATAGTGCGTCCCAGGGTACTGGGGCGCCCGCGGCGGGCATGACCGCCGTCACGTCGTTACCGGGATGACGACTGCCATCTGGATCGTTACAGTTAGCAGTGAGCGCAGACAGCGTTCAGAGATCAAGGAGTGTCGACATGTTTTCCTCCGGAACCACCGCGACCACGCTCGTGCGTGCACGGTCGGCCCGGCACGCCCGGGACGCCTGGTCCCGTCTCGTCGACGAGAAGGGCGAGCGCCGCGCATTCGCGGAGCTGGCTTCGTACGCCGGCGGCTCGGACGCCGCCGTTCACACGCTCAGCCGGCACGGCATCGAGACCGACCTCGACTGATACCAGCCGCCCCTCGGAGCGCTGCCACCGTAGACAGCCGAAGGCCCATAGCGAAGAGGCTATGGGCCTTTTTCGTGCCTCCTCGCGGGGCGCGGCCTACGGGGTGGTGAACGTGTTGTCACCGTCGGCCGGAGTGGCCCCGCCGGGGGTGACCAGGACCGGCGACGGCGAGGGCGAGATCGAGATCTTCACCTTGACGCCGTTGTTCTCCGGTGCCGGGGCGCCGCGGAGCGGGATGCCCACCACCGCGCCGATCAGGCACGACACGACGGCGATCACCAGTCCGGCCGCGACGAGGCCGAGGAGCATCGGTTTCGTGAACGCGTTCTGGACCTGGCCTTCCGGGGCCGGGTCCGGGGGCTGCAGGGAGGCGCCGCGGGGCTGGTCCGGCGTCCAGCCGCGGGGAACCTCGCCGGTGGAGTTCCAACCCACCGGCCCGATCGGCCCGCTGACCGGAGCCACGGTGACCGGCGCGGCCGCCCCCACCGACGCGGCACCACTCACCGGTGCGGCCCCGCTCACCGGTGCGGCTCCGTACACGGGCGCGGCACCACTCACCGGGGCCGCGGCCCCGTACACCGGGGCCGCTCCGCTCACCGGCGCGGCGCCGTACACCGGGGCCGCTCCGCTCACGGGCGCGGCGCCGTACACCGGCGCGGCACCACTCACCGGCGCGGCGCCGTAGACCGGCGCGGCTCCGCCCGCGAGCGCAGGGGCTCCGTAGACGTGGGCCGGCGGGACCGCCGCGTACCCGGGGCTCGCGCCGCCGACCGCGGCCGTCCCCTGCACCGGGATCGCACCGGTGGTCCGGCGCGGAGGCCGGGCCGCCGGGGCCCGGACCGCCTCGCGGTCGCCGGTCTCCCGGTCGGACGGCCGCTCCCGCCTCGGCCGTGGCACCGACGCGCTGCCGGCAGGCGGCCCGGACGCCCGGCGATGCCACTCCGGGTCGATGTCTCCGGTCCCCCACTCACCCTCGTCCGATTCGTACCGGGGCCGCCGCCCCCGCTCCCCGTGGGCGTCCTCGTCGTCGTAGTAGGGCTCGGGGTCGTAATAGGGCTCGGGCTCGTCGTGGTAGGCCTCCTGCCGGGCCCGCTCGGCGGCCTCCTGCGCCTCCCGCGCCCGCCGGGCCGCGGCCCGGCCACCCTCCACCGGCCGCACCGACTCGCCCCGCTCCTCCGCGCTCCCCCGCTCGTACCGGTCTTCGGGGCCCGCCGGTTCGGGCCGGTTCCGGCGCCCGCCGCCGCGGCGCTCGCCGCTCGGATCCGGCCGGCCGGGCCCGTCCGTGCTCCGCGGCTCCCGCCCCTCACCGTGCCGGTTCTCACGCCCGCCCCCGCGGCGGTCGTCGTACCGGTCGGCGTAGCGATCGTCCCGGGATTCCCCGGGCGCGGCTTCCGGGTAGGCGTCCGGCTGCTCGTAGCGACCGTCCGGCTCCGGGTCACCGGGCAGGTCGGTGGGGCCGAGCACGGAGTGACCGGCCGTGTGCAGGTAGTCCAGGTAGTAGTCGCCGTCGTCCGGACGACGCCCGCGCTCGTCCGGACGATTGCGCCGCTGCTCGATCCGCTGGACGAGCCCGGTGCGCCCGGCCGGCCCCCCGGGGTCGTCCCGCTCCTCCGGGCGGCCACCCGCCCCTGCGTCGCCCTCGTCCGCGACCGCGCCCACGCCCGCCGCGCGGACGCCACCGGCACCTTGGTCGGCCGACCACGAAACAGACCGCAGGTACGACGGACCCTGCGCCGGGTCTGGCGGGTGCTCGCCGGTCATGACCATCCTTGCTGTCCGGGTGCTGCGGGAGACGACTACAGCGTTCTTTGTTACCCCCTTGGCCAAAGTAAAGGCCGCCGTTATGCACAGCGCATGGTCCCTCGGGCTCCGCTTGGCTCCGCTGAAAAGGTAGTCCCGCCCACCCGATCGGCCGCATTTACGCACTCCCCGCTACCGGACCGCCACCTTCCACTGTGGTGGGCAGGCCGTCGGGCCCCCGGCGTCCGGCCGTGTGAGGATCAACGCATGGGCCGAACTGTCGCATTCGTGCTGGGCGGTGGCGGCGTCCTCGGCGCCGTCGAGGTCGGCATGATCCGGGCGCTCTACGACGCCGGCATCCACCCCGACCACGTGGTCGGCACGTCGATCGGCGCGCTCAACGGCGTCGTGCTCGCGGCCTCGCCGCCCGAGGAGACCACCGAGCGCCTCACCGAACTCTGGGCCTCCCCGGCGGCCCGCGAGGTCTTCCGCGCCTCGATGGCCCGCCAGGTCGGCCAACTCGTGCGTACCGGCACGCACGCGCACTCCGCCGCCCCGCTCCGGAACCTGCTGAAACCGCTGGAAGGGCTCCTCTTCGAAGATCTCCGCATCCCCTTCCAGTGCTGCGCCGCGTCGATCGAGCGGGCTGCCGAGCAGTGGTTCGAGTCCGGCCCGCTGATCGACGCGGTACTGGCCTCCTGCGCGGTCCCCGGCCTGCTCCCGCCGGTCCGGATAGGCGACGAGCACTACCTTGATGGAGGGTTGGTGAACAGCATTCCGGTCGGGCGCGCGATCGAGCTCGGTGCCGATCTGGTCTTCGTACTCCAGGTCGGCCGGATCGAGCGGCCGCTGCGAGCCCCGAGCAAGCCCTGGGAGGTGGCGATGGTGTCGTTCGAGATCGCCCGCAGACATCGGTTCGCTCGTGACATGGCGTCACTGCCCGAGGACATCGAGGTCCACGTCCTCCCCACCGGGATGCAGGAACCCGAGCCGAACAACCTCCTGGCCTACCGATCGTTCAACCTGATCGGCCGCCGGATCGACCGTGCCCACGACGCCAGCGCCGAATACCTCTCCCAGCACGGGCTCACCTGAGAGATGCCGATCCCCCGCTGGGTCCGCCGCGTCGTCATCGCGCCCGCCGCGGTCTGCGTCCTCTCCGGTCTGCTGATCACGATGCCGGTCTGGCTCCTGGTCGTCGGCCTGGTCTCGATCGGCCTCAAGGGACGCCGCCGCCTGCTGCGCGTCGTCTGGCTGGTCACGCTCTACTGCGTGCTGGAACTCACGCTCCTGCTGGAGTTGTTCGGGCTCTGGCTGGCCGCGGGCTGCAGCGCGAAACGCGTCCGCAATCCGTCGTTCCAGCTCCGGCACTACCGGCTCGTCGCCTGGGTGCTGAACGTCGCCTACCGGCAGGCGGGACGCTTCCTCAAGCTGAACGTCGTCACCGACGGGCCGGACCCCGACGCGCATCCCGGCCGCCCGCTGATCGTCCTGTGCCGTCACGCCGGGCCCGGAGACTCGTTCCTGCTGACGAACGCCCTGGTCAACAAGTACGAGCGCGAGCCCAGGATCGTCCTCAAAGACACCATGCAGTGGGATCCGGCGATCGACGTTCTGCTCAACCGGCTGCCGAGCCGGTTCATCTCGCCGAACCCCGGAGCCGAAGGCGACGCGGTCGAGGACCAGATCGCCGCGCTGGCCACCGGACTGGACGAGAACGACGCGTTCGTCATCTTCCCCGAGGGGGGAAACTTCACCCCGGGCCGCCGCACGAAGATCATCGAGAGCCTGAAACGCAAGGGCCTGCACTCGGCCGCCCGACGGGCCGAGAAGATGATCCACGTCCTGGCCCCGCGCCCCGGTGGCGTGGTGTCGGCGTTCGAGGCGGCCCCGGAGAACGCCGACGTGCTGCTCGTCGCCCACACCGGCCTCGACCACCTGCTGACCGTCGCCGACGTGTGGCGCGAGTTGCCCATGGACAAGACGATCACGATGCGGTTCTGGCTGGTCCCGGCGGCGGAAGTGCCCCGGGGGAACCCGCAGCGACAGGTGGAATGGCTGTACCACTGGTGGGAGGAGATCGACGACTGGATCGAGCAACATCATCCCGCGACCAACCGGCCCTGACGAGTACGGTCGTCGGGTGACCTCCGATACCGTGTCCTCGCTCGCCGACGAACTGCTCGAGCTGGTCTGTACGTCGGATCCGCTGGGGGCCTCGCTCCTCGGCCTTCCCGGCTACGACGACGGTCTGGCCGACCTGTCGGCGGCGGCGGAGGCCCGGTACGGCGACCTGTTCGCCCAGCTGGGCGATCGCGCGGCCGCCCTCGACGAGGCGGCCCTCTCCGAGACCGACCGGCAGACCCGCGACTTCGTCGTGCACCTGGCGAAGACGACCAGGGAGCTCGCCGACCTGCACACGGTCGAGTGGACGATCACCGACATCTTCGTGGCTCCGGCCGCGCAGCTGATCGACCTGCTGCCCCGGATCCCGCTGCTCACGCCGGAGAAGACCGCCGGGTTCCTGGCCCGCCTCGGCCTGTTCCCGACGTACTTCGCCCAGGTCGCCGACCGGCACCGCGAGGGTCTGGCCGCCGGGCGGCGTCCGGTCGCGTCGCTGGTGCAGGCCGCGATCAACCACCTCGACCGCGTCCTCGCCGACGAGAACCTGTCCGGCCTGCGGGTCGCCGGCGGCCCCGGCGTCGCCGACCCCGACGCGTTCGCCGCCGAGCGAGACCGGTTGCTCTCCGAGGCCGTCGTACCGGCGATAACGACCTACCGCGCCGTGCTCGCGGACGAGATGCTGGCCGCCGGCCGCCCGGACGACCAGGCCGGCGTCCGGTACCTGCCGGGCGGTGCCGAGATCTACGCGACGCTCGCCCGCAAGCACACGTCCACGAACCGGACGCCCGAGGAGCTGCACGCCGTCGGGCTGCAGATCATCAGCGCGCTGGAGTCCGAGTACCGCGAGGTCGGGCAGCGGGTGTTCGGCACCACTGACCTCGGGGAGATCTTCACCCGGCTGCGCACCGACCCGTCGCTCCGCTACGCCGACAGCGACGAGATGCTCGCGCAGGCCCGGGCCGCCGTCGACCGGGCCTGGGAGGAAGCACGGAACTGGTTCGGGCGCCGCCCGTCCACCGAGTGCGTGGTCGAGCCGGTACCGGCGGCCTCGGCGCCCGGCGCGCCGCCCGCGTACTACCTGCCGGGCGCGATCGACGGATCGCGCCGGGGCACCTACTTCCTGAACACGTACGCGCCGACCGAGCGCTTCCGGCACACCGCCGAGACGGTCGCGTTCCACGAGGCGGTGCCGGGCCACCACTTCCAGATCTCGATCGCGCAGGAGCTCACCGAGCTCCCGCTGGTGCGCCGGCTGCTGAACGACACCGCCTACGCCGAGGGCTGGGGCCTGTACTGCGAGCGGCTCGCCGACGAGATGGGGCTGTACTCGGACGACATCGCGCGGCTGGGCATGCTCACCGCCGACTCGTGGCGGGCCGCACGCCTGGTCGTGGACACCGGGATCCACTCGCAGGGGTGGTCGCGCGGCGAAGCGCTCGACTGGATCCGGACGCACACGCCGCTGTCCGATCAGGAGACCGCCACCGAGATCGACCGGTACATCGCCTATCCCGGCCAGGCACTGTCGTACATGGTCGGACGCCTGGAACTGCAGGCGCTGCGGGCCCGCGCGGCGAAGGAACAGGGTGACGCGTTCGACCTCAAGGCCTTCCACGACGTGGTGCTGGGTTCCGGTTCGCTGCCCCTGGCCGTGCTCGGAGACGTGGTCGACCGCTGGCTCAACCGCAGCCGGTAGGACCACGCGGCGGACGGCCGAGCGCCGCCCGCCGCGGTCGGTCACAGTGCGTTGATCGCTCGGCCGAGCAGGGCGAGCTTTTCGGTGTACTGCACCGGGTAGGTCCCGGCCGGGTCGGCCGCCCGGTCGGCGTCGATGTAGCGGTAGCCCAGGTTCGAGTGCACGACCACGATGTAGGACTTGAACGGCTTGCCGGGCAGCGACTTCACGATGCCCGCGTCGTTCCCCGAGGTGTCCGCGAGCCCGGTCTTGTGCGCGAACGTCACGGTCGCCGCCGCGTCACACGGCCGGACGTCCTGCCCGTAGTAGCGACCGGCAACGGTCACGGTGCCGTCGGCCGGGTTGATCCAGCGTGCGGGCGTCTTCTGCGGAATTCCCTGCGCCGGATACTCCCGGCCGCAGTAGTTCGTCGTCGACAGCACCTGGTTGAGCCCCTGATCCGCGAGCTTGCCCCGGAGGTAGGAGCGGGACGTACCGCTCAGCGCCGCCGCGGTGACTTTGGCCCCGCCGGGCGTCTTCCACAGCGTCCCCGGCGCCCCGTTGACGATGAGCAGCAGCTTCGCGGTGTCGATCGCGCTCATCGTGACCGGGTTGCCCCAGGTGCCACCGGTG
The DNA here is from genome assembly GCF_044454545.1 of Cryptosporangium sp. NPDC051539. NCBI lineage: Bacteria > Bacillati > Actinomycetota > Actinomycetes > Cryptosporangiales > Cryptosporangiaceae > Cryptosporangium > Cryptosporangium sp. NPDC051539. The sequence continues at coordinate 75,813 of NZ_JBITDV010000004.1, forward strand.
TTCGGGTTGGTGCCCTTCAGGCGCAGCGTCGGCAGGCCGAGGTCGACGAACTCCTGGTTGAGCCCGTCGATCTTGGCGCGGTCGTGCAGCAGTTTGATCAGTGCGCAGGCGGATGGGTTCGACGACACCGTGATCATCTCGTCGAAGAGCTGCTCGATCGTCGTCGCCGAGCGGGCTCCCCCGCAGAGTGAGCTCGGCGTCCCGACCGGCGTGTAGGTGTACGTGTCCTTGAGCGTCAGCTCGCCGGCGTCGATCATCCGCAGGATCCCGAACGCGACCATCAGCTTGAGCGTCGACGCCGGGTACGGCGACATGAAGTCGATCGGCGCGCTCTCCCGCCCGGGCACGACGTCGGTCGTCCCCTGGCCGTTGTTGTCGTCCCAGGTCGCGTCGTCCCACTGCCGCCACCGCACCTGGTCGGTGAACAGGTTCGCGTCCAGCGCGACGACCTTGCCGTTCGGGTACTGCGGGCTGAGCAGGACGTCCGCCGCCGCGACCGGCCGGCCGGACCGGTCCAGCTTGATCACGCTCGCGTCGAGCTGGGGTGTCTGGTGGATCGGCTCCGCGGCGGCCAGGGTCTTGACCGTCCCGCTCTTCTCCTCACTCGGCGCCAGCTCCGTGCGGTAGAGCTGGGCCGCCGCGGCCGAGTCCGGCGGAGTGGTGTCGAGCACCTGCGCGAACTGCTGCCCGTCGACCGCCCTCTGCAGACCGGCCGCGAGCGCGGCGTCCGCTGCGGTCGAGCGTGCGGCGCTCGTCTCGGCGGCCGCGGCCCCGGAGGCGCTGCTCACCGCCGCTCCGACCAACGCCACCCCGAGTGCACCGGCCACGAGCCGGTTCCACTTCTGCTTCCGCATGCACGCCTCCTCCGAAATGGACGACGATCGTCCACTAGGAATTGAGGCGCGAACCAGCGCTCCGGTTGCAGATCTAAGGATTTGTTAAGAGTCGATCAGAGTTGCGTCCAGCAGTAGAGGTGGTGATCGGCGTCGGCCGAGCCGCAGAGGCGTCGCAACTCGTCCGTGATCTCGAGCAACGCGTCCTCGTCGACGTCGCCGCCGCCGACCCCGTCCTCCAGTTCTTCGCCGACCGCGTCGCCCCAGAGCGCGACGGCGTCCTCCCACTCCAGCTCGGGATCACCGTCCGCGCCCTTGATCGTGGAGACCACGAAGTCGTCGATCACCGTCACCCAGGGCCCCGCGTCACCGCCGTCGTAGACGAACTCGCCGCCGGAATCGCCGAGCAACCGAGCGAACGACCGCATGCTCAGCACTTCGATCAGCGCGAGCAGCACCACCGACGGATCGACGCCGGGCAGCTCGACCGCCTCCCCGGCCGGCAGCTGACTGACCGGGGATTTGGCCAGGTCGAGCGCGCTGATGCGGTCGGGCGAAGCGACGAAGTATTCGTAATCGGCGGCCACGCACCCACTCTACGGGCCGGTCAGGCCACCCTTACCGGGTAGCGACGCGGTACCGGTGCACCGCGAGGGGCACGCAGACCACGAGCAACCCGACCGACCAGCAGAGTGACGCCACCACCGGATGATCCAGCGGAATCGAGTGGGCGTGGGGCGGCACCGGGTTGCCGAACAGCGTCCGGGCCGCGGCCACCGTCGACGCGACCGGGTTCCACTCGGCGACCGGCCGTAACCAGCCCGGCAGACCGGAGGCCGGTACGAACGTGTTCGCGAGGAACGTCAGCGGAAACACCCACGCGAACGTCGCGTTGTCGGCCACCGTGACGGTCCGGGCGAGCAACCCGATGTAGGTACCGATCCACAGCATCGCCGCCGCCAGGAGCAGCAGCAGCACGTATCCGCCCGCGGCGCGGGCCACGTCGGTGTGGATCCGCCACCCGACCGCGTACCCGAGCCCGCTCATGATCAGCAGGCCGAGCCCGGACTGCAGCAGGATCGCCAGCACGTGACCGGACAGCGCGGCCGAGCGGGCCATCGGCAGCGACTTGAGCCGGTCGAGGAACCCGGTCGTCCGGTCGGTGGCGACCGCGACCGCCATGACCGTGCACGTCATCGCCATCGCCTGGCCGAAGATGCCCGGCATCAGGAACTCTCGGTAGTTCCCGCCGCCCGGCAGCACGATCGCGCTGCCGAACACGTAGGCGAACAGCACGACCAGCACCACCGGCAGCACCAGCCCGGCCGCCAGCTCCTCCGGCACCCGGACGGCGTGCAGCACGTGACGCCCGACCACGGCCCGGGTGTCGGCCAGCACCCGCCTCACTTCGTCACCGCCAGGAACACGTCGTCGAGCGTGGCGTCGGCCGACACCGTGGCCTTGAGCTCGGCCGGCGTGCCCTCCGCGACGATGCGGCCGCGGTCGATCACCGCGACCCGGCCGGCCAGCCGGTCGGCCTCTTCGAGGTACTGGGTGCACAGCAGCACGGTGGTGCCCCCGCCGACCAGTTCGCGGATGAAGTCCCACATCACGGTCCGGTTCCGCGGGTCGAGGCCGGTGGTCGGCTCGTCCAGGAACAGCACCTCGGGCGTGACGAGCAGGCTCGCGGCCAGGTCGAGCCGTCGCCGGGTGCCGCCCGAGTACGCGCGCACCAGCTTGTCGGCGACCTCGCCGAGGTCGAACCGTTCGATCAGCACGTCGGCCCGCCGCCTGGCCTGCCGGCGGGACAGCTGCGACAGCTGCCCGACCAGGCGCAGGTTGGCCCGCCCGGTCAGCATCTCGTCCACGGCCGCGTACTGGCCGGCCAGCCCGATGCGATGCCGCACCTGGTCGGCCTGGGTGACGACGTCGAAGCCGGCGACGGTCGCGCGGCCCGCGTCCGGGCGCAGCAGCGTGGTCAGCACCTTGATCGTCGTCGACTTCCCGGCTCCGTTCGGGCCGAGCAACGCGTACACGGTGCCGGCCGGAACCGAGAGATCGATCCCGTCCAGCGCTTGCACGCGCCCGAAGCGCTTGGCGAGCGCCTCGGTGTGGATCACGTCCATGACAGCCTCCTTAACAACGTTCAATTTAACGACGTTAAGGATGGCTCTAACGTTGTTAAGCTGTCAACCATGGCTCTGGACCGCGCTGTGCTCGTGCGAACCGCCGTTCGGTTGATCGACGAGGGCGGCCTGGACTCGCTCACCCTCCGCCGGCTCGCGGCCGAGCTCGGCGTCCAGGCGCCGGCGCTCTACTGGCACTTCACGAACAAACGCGAACTTCTGGACGCGGTGGCCGAGCACCTCGCCCAGGAACAGCGGTCCGCGTTCGCGAGCGCACCCGCCGAGGGGCAGCCCTGGTGGGAGTGGCTCGAGCAGCGCACGCTCGAGGCCCGCGCCGGGATGCTCGCCCACCGCGACAGCGCGCTGGTCGCGGCAGGCAACCGCCCCACGCCCGACGCCCTGCCCGACACCGAGGCACTGCTGCGCTCGCTGACGTCGGTCGGGCTGGCGCCGGCCGACGCGCTGATGTTCGTGCTGGCCAGCGGCTACTACCTGATCGGCGGAGTGCTCGAACGGCAGTTGTCGGCGGCCAGGGACTCCGGCGAGTCCGACCGGGACACGTTCGACCTGATGGCGGACGCGGACCAGTACCCGCAACTGGCCGCGGCGATGGCCGGGTTCGCCACGATGCTCGGCGGATCGCTCGAGGACGGCGCTGACGTCGACCCCGGGGAGGCGCAGAGCGCGATCGACGACGAGGTGTTCCGATTCGGCCTCGGGCTGATGATCGACGGCCTCCGCGCCCGCCTGTCGCGATCTTGACTGCGCCGCGGGACAGCATCGATACGCTGACGACTCCTCATCACGGGAGTGACTGCTGATGCAGCCTGGCCAGCCTTACGGTCCGAGCGGGACCCCTCACCCGGGTTCGCCCGCGCACCCGGGGCCCTACCCGCCCGCCGCGGCGCACCCGTACTCCGCACCGCCGGCGCAGTACGCGGCCACACCGTACGCGGCCAACCCCTACGGAGCCCCGCCGCACGGGCCCGCGCCGTACGGAGCCGCGCCGCACGGGGCCGTGCCCTACGGGGCCGCGCCGTTCGGGGCCCCACCGCTGCCACCTGGCGCGGCCGTGGGCGCGTACCCCGGCTATCCCGTGCCGCCGCACCTGATCGGGACGCCGCCGCCGGCCGGCCTCCGGGTCGTCCGCAAGCCGAAGACCACCGGCACGATCGCGTTACCGCTGGTGGCGATCGTGCTGATCGCACTGGTCTGCCCCTCGCTGCCCTGGTTCGACACCGGCAACGACAGCGCGTCGCTCTGGGACCTGATGAAGTCGGTCTACAAGAACGACCTCAACGACGGCTGGACCGCGGCGTACATCGGGTTCGTCTGGATCCCGCTGGCGATCAACGCGTTCCTGCTGGCGATGGCGGCGACCACCGACGCCAAGGGCTGGAAGATCACGTACGCGATCCTGTTCGCGATCGGAACGATCGGGCTCGTGCTGGTACTGGCGACCACCACGCTCGTGTACACCTCGGTCCGCAATCAGCAGACCGGTGGTTCCAGCAGCAGCGGGGGCGTGACCGCCGGGATCGTCCTACTGGTCATCTGGGTCGTGTTCTCGATCGGGATCTGCGTGGCCCTGTTCACCCTGCGCGGCCTGGCGTACCGGATCCCGGTCGGGCTGTTCCTGCTCGGCGCCGCGATCCTGCACGCGGCCACCGTGGCGAACATCGGCGGCGACTACGTCGACGCCGAGCCCTGGGCGTACATCGCCTCGATCGGCTACGTCCTCGCCGCCGTCGGAGCGTTCATCGGCCCCCGGTACGTGCGGTACTACGCGATCGCGTAAACCCCGGAACAGCAGCAGGAACGCTCCTCCGGCGAGCAGCCCCCAGAACGCGGCGCCGATGCCGGCCAGCGTCACGCCCGAGCCGGTGACGACGAACGTGACGATGGCGGCTTCGCGGCCGCCCGCCACCGACGACGCCGACGACAGCGCGCTGGTCAGCGCCGATGCCAGTGCGGCCAGCAGCGCCAGCCCGGCGACCGCCTCGATCAGCACCGGCGGGGCCAGCACGACCAGCGCGGTCGCCAGCCCCGACCCGAGCCCCAGCACCGCCAGACCGCTGCCCGCGGTGACCGACGCGATCCAGCGCCGCTGCGGGTCCGGGTGCGCGTCCGGACCGGCGGCCAGGGCCGCCGTGATCGCCGCCAGGTTGACGGCATGCCCGCCGAACGGGGCACCGGCCGCGCTCGCCAGCCCGGTCGCGACCAGCGCGGACCGCAGCGGAGGCCGGTAGCCGTAGGTCGCGAGCACGGTCATCCCCGGCACGTTCTGCCCCGCCATCGTGACGAGGAACAGCGGGATCGCGATGCTCACGATCGCGGTCAGGCTGAACACCGGCGCGGTGAACGTCACTTCCGGCCGCAGAGCGGCGTCCAGACCCTGGTCGTAACGGGTGATGGCGACGCCGGCCGCCGCCACCACCAGTGCCGCGGGCACGGCCCAGGCGCGGGCGAACCGGGTGAGCAGCGCCCACACCGCGATGACCGGGAGCGCCAGCCACGGCGTCTCGACGACCGCCCGCACCGGTGACAGGCAGAGGTCGAGCAGCACGCCGGCCAGCATCGCGCTGGCGACCGGCGCCGGGATCGCCGCGATCCACCGGGCCAGCGGCCCGAACAGCCCCGCGATCACGACGAGCACGGCCGCGGCCAGGAACGCCCCGACCGCCACGGCGAAGCCGCCCGGCTGCACACCGGTCGAGACCAGCAGCGCGGCGCCCGGGGTCGACCAGGCGATCGCGATCGGCATCCGGTAGCGCAGGCCGAGCACGGCCGCGACGACACCGCTGGCCACGCACACCGTGAGCAAACCGGAGGCGGCTTGCCCGGGATCCGCGCCGACCGCGCGGAGACCGGCGATGACCACCGCGAACGAGCTGGAGAACCCGACCAGCGCGGTCACGATCCCGGCGAGCACCGGCTGCATTGGTTCCATATATGGAACCCTAATCGAATGAATGATGTCGGACGACGGTTGCGGGCTCTCCGAAAAGAACACGGCATCTCGCTGTCCGCGCTGGCCGAACGAGCCGGAATTGGTAAGGCGACGCTCTCCCGGCTCGAGACCGGCGCCCGGAACCCCACCTTGGAGACCCTCTACGCGGTCACCGGTGCGCTCGGCGTTCCGCTCGCGGCCGTCCTGGCCGAACGTCCCCCTGGCGACGTCGTGGTGCGCGGCGCCGCGGTCGAGGCCACGCTCCTCGAGGTTTTCCACGACCCGGACGCCACGTACGAGCTCTACCGGATCCGCCTCCGGGCCGGAGCCCGGCAGGTCTCGCCCGCCCACCCGGCGGGCGTCACCGAGCACCTCACGGTGTTCCGCGGCGAAGTCGTCGCCGGGCCGGTGGACGCCCCCCGGTACGCCACCGCCGGTGGCTACCTGCGCTGGACGTCGGACACCCCGCACACCTACGCGGCGGGCGGCGACGAGGACGCCGAGGCGAGCTTGCTCATCCGCTCGCCCAGGTGATCCGGAACGAGCGGGTGTTGTCGCTGGTGCGCCCGGCGATCTGGAGGCTGCGGGCGGTGCGGACCGAGGTCAGGCGAAGCGACGAGCCGGATCCCATCGGGAAGCTCAGCGGCGCCGACAGCAGCGAGCCGCACTGGTCGTCGAGGCCGCGCGTCGCGTAGAGCAGGTTGTCGATCTCGCCGGCCCGGTCGACGGGACCCATCGCCGGGCGGTGCAGGTTGCCGACGAACCCACCGGCGCCGTCGCCGGAGAGCGTCCAGTAGCCGACCGCCCGCAGGCTCGCGGCGCGCGGGCCCGAGCCGGCGACGGTGGAGGCGACGCGGAACGAGCCCTCGGCCGCGACCGCGTCGGTGTCGAACGTGAGCTGGACCGCGTTGGGATCGCCGGCCGCCGGCGCCGAGAGGCGCAGCGTGGCCGGGAGACGGAACGTCTTCGTCACCGACTTGCAGCCGAGTTCCTGGCCGCTGATCGCCACGCTCGCCACGCCGCTCCAGCGACCGGCAGGCACCGGTACCGGCCGCGGCGACTCGGACGGGGTCGTGGTGGGCCGTACCGACTCGGGCGGGGGGCCGGGGGCCAGCGCGCCCTGCTGGGAGTTCTGGTCGACGGTCACCGAGGTGGACGGCCATACCGTCGGCGCCTGCTGGTTCGGCCCCTTCTCCGCGAGCAACGGCCCGCGCTGGTCGCGCATGGCGCCGATCTGCCACCCGGTGAACGTCAGCACGGCGGCGAACACGACGGAGACCAGGACGATCCCGCCCCCGGTGCTCTTGCTCGAACCCAGCTTCCACTCACCCAGCACGCCCGTAATGGTACATAACCACCATTACGGGCGCACTGCGGTGAGTCATCGCCTGGCGACCGCCACCCGGATCGGGGAACCCTCCCCCACCTCCGCGGAGTGCACGACGGCCACGTCGCCCAGCGGGCCGTAGACGACCTCGGACGCCAGCACCTCGGCCACCACGAACTCCTCGTGCGCCTTGACCGCCGCCACGACCTCGTCCGGAGCCTCGAGCCGGAGCGTGATCCGGTCCGACACGTCCAGCCCGGCATCCTTGCGGGCTTGCTGCACGGCCCGGACGACGTCCCTGGCCACGCCTTCGGCCACCAGCGACGGCGTCAGGTCCGGGTCGAGCACGACGACACCGACGTTCCCGGGCAGCGCCGCCGACCGGTCCGGCTCCGCGGGCACCAGCTTCAGGTCGTACTCGCCCTCGTGGAGCGGCACCCCACCGGCGACCACGGTCCCGCCGGACGACGACCAGTCGCCCGACTTCACCGCCTTGATCACCCGCTGCACGTCCTTGCCCAACCGCGGCCCCAGTGCCCGGGGCACCACGTTCAGCACGGTCGAGCAGGCCAGGTCGACGTCCGGCTGGAGCAGCACCTCCTTGACGTTCACCTCGTCCGCGAGCAAGTCCCGGAACGGCTCCAGCGCCGCCGCGTCCGGAACCGCGACGGTCAGCGACGCCAGCGGCAGCCGCACCCGCAGCTTCTTCGCCTTCCGCAGCGAGAGCGCCGCCGAGGCCACGTCTCGCACCCGGTCCATGGCGGCCACCAGTTCGGCGTCCGCCGGAAGCTCCGACGCGGCCGGCCAGTCGCACAGGTGCACCGACCGTCCGCCGGTCAGCCCCTGCCAGACCTCCTCGGTCAGCATCGGCAGCAACGGCGCCGTCAGCCGGGTCACGGTTTCCAGGACCGTGTAGAGCGTGTCGAACGCGTCCGGGTCGCCGGCCCAGAACCGGTCGCGCGACCGGCGGATGTACCAGTTCGACAGCGTGTCGAAGAAGCTCCTGACACCCGCGCAGGCGCCGGAGATGTCGTAGACGTCCATGGCCCCGGTGGTGTCCGCGACCAGGTCGTGCAGCTTGGCCAGGATGTACCGGTCGAGGACGTTCTCCGAGTCGGTCCGGGGCTTCGCCTCGTACGCCGAGGCGTTCGCGTACAGCGTGAAGAAGTAGTACGCGTTCCACAGCGGGTTCAGCACCTGGCGGACGCTGTCCCGGATCCCGCTCTCGGTGACGACCAGGTCACCGCCGCGCAGGATCGGCGACGACATCAGGAACCAGCGCATCGCGTCGGCACCGTAGAGGTCGAACATCTCGTAGACGTCCGGGTAGTTCCGGCGCGACTTGCTCATCTTCGTGCCGTCGTTGCCCAGCACGATGCCGTGCGAGACGCAGGTCCGGAACGCCGGCCGGTCGAACAGCGCGGTGGCCAGCACGTGCAGCGTGTAGAACCAGCCGCGGGTCTGCCCGATGTACTCGACGATGAAGTCGCCCGGGTAGTGGTTCTCGAACCACTCGGTGTTCTCGAACGGATAGTGCACCTGGGCGAACGGCATCGAGCCCGACTCGAACCAGCAGTCGAGCACCTCCGGCACGCGCCGCATGGTGGAGCGTCCGGTCGGGTCGTCCGGGTTCGGCCGGGTCAGGTCGTCGACGTACGGCCGGTGCAGGTCGGTGGGGCGGACGCCGAAGTCTCGCTCCAACTCGTCCAGCGAGCCGTACACGTCGACCCGCGGGTACTGCGGGTCGTCGGACTTCCAAACCGGGATCGGTGCACCCCAGAACCGGCTCCGGCTGATCGACCAGTCCCTGGCGTTCCCGATCCACTTGCCGAACGAGCCCTCCTTGACGTGGCCGGGCACCCAGGTGATCTGCTGGTTCAGTTCGACCATCCGGTCGCGGAACTTCGTGACCTGCACGAACCAGCTCGACACGGCCTTGTAGACCAGCGGCGTGTCACAGCGCCAGCAGTGCGGGTACGGGTGCTCGTAGGAGTCTTGACGCACGAGTACGTCGCCGCGTTCGCGCAGGTCACGCACGATCGGCTTGTTCGACTCGAACACCTGCAGGCCCTCGTACGGCGGCACCAGCGTCGTGAAGCGGGTGTGCTCGTCGACCGTGACGATCGTCGGGATGCCGTTGGCGTTGCAGGCGTTCTGGTCGTCCTCGCCGAAAGCCGGCGCCATGTGCACGACGCCGGTGCCGTCCTCGGTCGTGACGAAGTCGCCGGAGAGCACGCGCCAGGCGTTCCCGACGTCGTCCCGGCCGACGAGGAAGTCGAACAGCGGGGTGTACCTGCGCCCCACCAGCTCGGCCCCGGTCACGGTGCCCACCTGCTCGTAGCCCTCGAGTTCCTTCTCGTAGGCGCCCAGGCGGGAGGCACCGACGATCACGGTCTCGGTGCCGTCGGAGAGCTTCGCGTACTCGATGTCGGGCCCGACCGCGACCGCCAGGTTGCTCGGCAGCGTCCACGGCGTCGTCGTCCAGACCCACAGCTTCTCGCCGGTCTCGAGCGCGAACGCGACCGTGACCGCCGGGTCCTGCCGGGCCCGGTAGACGTCGTCCATCCGGGTCTCGGTGTTCGACAGCGGGGTCTCGCAGCGCCAGCAGTACGGCAGCACCTTGAAGCCCTCGTAGACCAGGCCCTTGTCGAACAGGGTCTTGAAGGCCCAGAGGACGCTCTCGGTGTAGTCGATGTCGAGCGTCTTGTAGTCGTTCTCGAAGTCGACCCAGCGGGCCTGGCGGGTGACGTACCGCTCCCACTCGCTGGTGTAGCGGAGCACCGAGGCCCGGCAGGCCTCGTTGAACTTCGCCACACCCAGGTCGAGCACCTCGGCCTTGGTCGTGATGCCCAGCTGACGCTCGGCCTCGACCTCGGCGGGCAGCCCGTGGGTGTCCCAGCCGAACCGGCGCTCGACGTGCTTGCCCTGCATCGTCCGGTAACGCGGGACCAGGTCCTTCACGTAGCCGGTGAGGAGGTGCCCGTAGTGCGGCAGGCCGTTCGCGAACGGCGGGCCGTCGTAGAAGACGTACTCGTTGGCGCCGTTCTCGCCGGCCGGGCGGGCGTCGATGCTCGCCGGGAAGGTGGCGTCGTCGCTCCAGTGGTCGAGCACCCGCTGCTCGAGTTCGGGGAACGACGCGGCAGCCGGTACCGGCTTCTTCGGGTCGTTCTGCGGATACGCCATGGTCGGACGCTTCCCTTCGCACACGGTCGCTTGTACGTGTGCGAGGACGAGCTGCAGTAGCCCGCGGTACCACCTCGCTTGACCCCCGGAGGAGCCCGCTCGTTCACGGCTGTGACGGGCCTACCCGTCCGGTTCTACTGAGCCGCTCGCGCGACCGTTCTTCCGGAGGCTCGCCGGTGATGGCCGGGTCGATGCCTGTGCACCCAGCGTAGCGCGCGGCGCCCGTTCCTCCGAACCAATACGCGGCCGGCCGGATCCGGCCGCGGCAGCAGTGCCGACGCCGCCGGGGAGTGAGACGCGACACAACTGGTCGGCGCGGAACGGGCCCCGGGAACGTGCCCCGGCCTACCGGTTGCGGAAGCCCGGCAACTCCGCACATAGACTGGGGTCCGGAACGACGGAATCGGCCGGCGCGATTGTCGGTTGGGTGTGAAGGCACGCAAAGTGGCGAGCCATCGACGCGAGAGGTTTCGTCACCGCGCGAACGGCACCACGTCGGTGCCGTGCGGCCGCTGCCCGCCAGCCGGGACCTGCGCGGCCACGCCGTCGTCTGGAAGGACTTCGTTGCTCTCACCCGAGCAGTCGCACGCCCCTGCCCGTACCGCCCCCCGCCGTCGGCGTCCGCGCCGTTCGGCTGCCGAGACCCAGGCCGGGACCGCGCAGCCCACCGTTCCCCAGCAGTCCGCCGCGCGTTCGCAGCGCCCCGCCACCGCCCAGCCGGCGGTCGCGGAGGTCGCCGCGCCGGCCGACGACCGGTCCTTCGCCGAGCTCGGCGTACCCGAGGTACTGCTCTCGGCGCTGGACGCGCAGGGAGTCCGGGATCCGTTCCCGATCCAGTCCGCGACGCTGCCCGACACGCTGACCGGCCGGGACGTCCTCGGCCGGGGGCGCACCGGCAGCGGTAAGACGCTCGCCTTCGTGCTGCCGATCGTCACCCGCCTGGCGGCCGCGCCCGCGCGGCGCGCCGCCGGACGTCCCCGCGCGCTCGTCCTGGTGCCGACCCGCGAGCTGGCCACCCAGGTCCACGCGGTCCTGCGTCCCTTGGCCGACGCGACCGGGCTGACCACGACGACGATCTTCGGCGGCGTCGGCCACGGCAAGCAGATCAGCGCGCTGGCGGCCGGTATCGACGTCCTCGTCGCCTGCCCCGGGCGGCTCGAGGAGCTGATCCGGATGGGTCACTGCGACCTCGGCGGCGTCGAGATCACCGTGCTGGACGAGGCCGACCACATGGCCGACCTCGGCTTCCTGCCCTCGGTCAAGCGTCTGCTCGACCGGACTCCGCCCGGCGGCCAGCGGATGCTGTTCTCCGCGACGCTCGACAACGGCGTGGACGTCCTGGTCAAGCGGTACCTCAGCCGGCCGGTGACCCACTCGGTCGACCCGGCGGTGGCACCGGTCTCCACGATGGTGCACCACGTGTTCCTGGTCGCCGCCGACGCCAAGGCCGACGTCGTCCGGGCGCTCGCCTCGGGGCGGGAGCGGTCCGTGCTGTTCACCCGCACGAAGAGCGGCGCGCGCAGGCTGGCCCGGTCGCTGACCGCGGCCGGGGTGCCTGCGGTGGACCTGCACGGCAACCTCGCGCAGAACGCGCGCGAGCGGAACCTGGCGGCGTTCTCGTCCGGTGACGTGACCGTGCTGGTCGCGACCGACATCGCGGCGCGCGGCGTGCACGTGGACGACGTGACGCTGGTCGTGCACGTGGATCCGCCGGCCGAGCACAAGGCCTACCTGCACCGGTCCGGGCGGACGGCCAGGGCGGGCGCGGCCGGCGCGGTGGTCACGATCGCGACGCCCGAGCAGCGCGCGGACGTGCAGTTGCTGGCCCGGAAGGCCGCGATCTCGCCGACCGTGACGCCGGTGCGGCACGACTCCGCCGAGATCCTGGCCCTGACCGGCCCGCCGGCCGACTACGTGACTCCGCCCGAGCCGGCCACGCCGGTCCGGGCCAATGCCGGGGCCGGAGGCCGCCGCTCGCGCGGTGCCGCCGCTCCGGGCCGCGGCACCGCGGCTGCCGGTGCGGCGACCGGTGGCCGCCGTGGTGCGGACCCGGCCGCCTCGGCCGGGCGCGGCGACGCCGGGCGCGGATCCGGTGGCCGGGGATCCGGTGGCAGCCGGGGCCGGGCGGGCGGGCGCTCCGCAGGCGCCGGTTCGCCGGGGCGTGGCTCGGGCCGCTCCGGCGGGGCCGTCTACTCGTCCAACAGCGACGGCACCAGCGGCTACACCAGTGGCGGCGCGGCCGCCCACAGCGAGCGCAGCGGCGGCGGACGCCGTCGCCGGGGCCCCCACCGCGCGGCCTAGCGACCGCACCGCGAAGCGTGGAGATTCCGCCGGGGCCGACCCGCCCGAATCTCCACGCTTCCGCGGCGATCGGCTGGCAGAACCCAGGTCCTGGTGCCACAGTGGCGGATAACGAATCGGCATCGGACGAAGGTCTATGGTGGATACAGGCGATCTGGCTCCGGAGTTCGAGCTGCCCGATCAGGAAGGCGCTCCGCGTCGGCTCACGACGCTGCTCGCCGAGGGTGGCCCGGTAGTTCTGTTCTTCTATCCGGCCGCGATGAGCCCCGGCTGCACCGCCGAGAGCTGCCACTTCCGCGACCTCGCCAAGGAGTTCGCCGCCGTCGGCGCGCAGCGCATCGGCATCAGCAACGACCGGGTCGACGTCCAGCACGAGTTCGCCGACCGGCACGGGCTCGACTATCCGCTGCTCTCCGATCTGGGCGGCACCGTCGCGGCGGAGTACGGCGTCAAGCGGCGGCTCGGTCCGCTGGCGGTGAAGCGCCACACGTTCGTCATCGACGTCGACCGCCGCCTGCTCGCGGTGATTCGGAGCGAACTCCGCATGTCCGTCCACGCCGACAAGGCCCTCGAGGTACTCCGGCAGCGTTCCTGACCGGTTGCCCGTCCGGTCCGGCGGGAACGAGATTCGGGTCACTCGCCGCGCCGTTCCGGTGCGGTAACCGGCCTGGTCAGGCTGCGGCGAACGGGCCGCTCCCGAAATGCCCCCGGATCCTCATGCTCCCCTCATGGAGAGCGGCCAATGATGTTGGCTGTGAGTCTTCCCAGGAAAGCCCGGAACCGCGATCTGTACCTCGACGCCCTGCGAACGGCGGCGATCGTCCGGGTCGTGACCTACCACACGTTCGGTGGGTCGTGGCTGAGCTGGGTGTTCCCGGCCATGGGCATGATGTTCGCGCTCGCCGGCGGCCTGATGGTGCGCTCGCTCGACAAGCAGCCGCCGCTCACCGTGATCCGCAACCGGTTCCGCCGGTTGCTGCCCGCGCTCTGGCTGTTCGGCCTGGTCATGATTCCGGTGATGATCTGGCAGGGCGGGGCGGTCAGCGGCTGGACCGACCCGAACACCGGCTCGCCGGTTCCGATCTGGAAGCTGGTCTTCTGGGTCGTACCGGTCCTCAACCCGCCGGGCAACGAGTTCGGCGCGGACGCGACCGTCGTCCTCTGGTACCTCAAGACGTACCTCTGGCTCGTCGCACTCTCACCGCTCCTGCTCAAGGCGTTCCGCAAGTACCCCCTCCCCACGCTGGTCGCCCCGCTGACGATCGTCGTCCTGCAGTCGTTCAACGTGCTTCCCGGCCCGGGCGCGGGCGAGATCTGGGATCTCCTGTCGGTGCTGGGCATGTTCGCTCCGTGCTGGATGCTCGGATTCGCGCACCGCACCGGCAAGCTGGCGAAGATCCCGGCACCGGCGCTGCTGGGCATCGCCGCCGCGTGTGGCGTCGCCGGCGCGGCCTGGGCGTTCACGCACCCGGTCGAGGGCGACCCGGCCTCGACCTACGACCTCAACGGCATCCCGCTGGGCGACGTGCTGTGGTCGTTCGCGTTCATCCTGCCGCTGCTGCGGTTCGCGCCGGACGCGAGCTGGATCGGCCGGACACCGTTCCTGGGCCGGTTCGTCGCGCTGGTGAACGCCCGGGCGGTCACGATCTACCTCTGGCACAACGTGATGATCGACCTGTCGTTCCCGATCGACGACTGGCTGGCCGCGCGCGTGCCGGCGCTGTCGAACGTCGTCGAGAACCAGTTCTGGGACTTCGTCGTCATCTGGGTGCTGGTGGCGATCGCGGTCGTGCTGTTCGGCTGGGTCGAGGACTTCGCCGCCCGGCGGAAGCCGCGGCTGTTCCCGGTCGGACCGTCGGCGGCCGAGCGTCGCGCGGAGTACGAGGCCGAGAAGGCGGAGGCCGCGGCCGACGCGGCCGGGGACCGGTCGGAGGAGCCGACGGCTCCGGTGCCGGTCGGCTCGGGCAGTTACGCCCAGCCGACGATGGCCGGCCACGATCCGTACGCGGCCGGCCACCGCTACGAGGAGCACACCTACGGCGCCCCGGCGGGGCGCGAGCAGGACCCCTACGCGGGCCGGCCCTACGACGACGGCGGCTACGGGAGCCCGCAGCCGGGCGCACCGGGCGCACCGCACCGCGGAGCGCCCCACAGCGGAGCGCCCTATGACGAAGCGCCCTACGGCGGGGCACAGAACGACGGCGGCCGGTACGGGGACAACCGCCACCGCGGCGTCCACCACCCGGACGACCGCTACCCGGACGACCGTTACCAGAACGACCGCTACCCGAACGACCGTTACCCCGACGACCGCTACGGGCGGGAGGCGTACGGCGATCCGCGCAACGGCGGGAACGCTTACACCCCGGGCACGTACGGACGCGAGCCGTACCCGCCGGACCCCCGGCGGCCCGAGGGCCGTCACTCCGGTGGTCCCGACGGCCGCCGGGATCAGGGCGGGGCCCCGCGAGGTGGCTACGACCACCCGACCCAGGACTACTCCGCGTCCTACCGCCCGCACCCCGACGACCCGGACCAGCCCAACGGCACGGTTTACGGCGAGCGCCCCCGGCACGCCGCACCGTACGACCGCGAGACACCGCCCTATCGCGGACAGTGAGCGTCGTCTCCTGAAGTGAACAAAGCGCAGAGAAAAGAAGGGCCTTATCCGATTTCCGGATAAGGCCCTTCTGGGTCGTGGATCGAAACGCTTCCGAAACACTAAGTAGGATGTTCATTACTACCAGTTTGTTGCGCGCTCAACCAGCCTACGAGTAGCCGTAATCGACTCACCTAGTCGGGTCGAGTTCTGCACGACACACCGTTTGCACGGGAGCCAGGCCCCCGGACGACGGGCCGCCTGGGTCAGAATTACTACATGTCTTTGTCGGCGTCAGCGACACCGAACGGCACGAGACAGAAGGGGCGAGACAGATATCTCGACACACTCAGGGCATTAGCCCTCTTCCGGGTGGTCGCGTATCACGCGTCCCCGGTGATGTGGTTCAAGTGGCTTCCGTCGATGGGCATCATGTTCGCCCTCGCCGGCTCGCTCATGGTTCGTTCGATGGACAAGTCCGTCCACCGCACGATCGTCAACCGCTTCCGACGGCTCCTACCGGTCCTATGGGTATTCGGCGCTATCTGGCTACCAGTGATGATGTGGCACGACGGCCCGCCCAGTCAATGGACGAACGCCGACGGAAGTAGCGTCCCGGCCTGGCAGCTCGTGTTCTGGCTGGTACCGGCCGGAAACCCGGTCGGCAGCGCCTGGGGCGTCATCGGCTGGGGCGTCCTCTGGTACATCAAGACGTACCTGCTGTTCGTCGCGCTCTCCCCCCTTCTGCTCCCGGTGTTCCGCCGGCTGCCGTGGGTCACGATGGCGGTTCCGTTCGTGCTGCTGGCCCTGATCGAGACCAACGCGCTGCCGGTCCGGGACTGGTGGGGCTCCTCGATCAGCGACGCGCTGACCTACCTCGGCTGCTGGCTCATCGGGTTCGCCCGCGCCGAAGGCATGCTCGAACGGATGAGGCTGCGGACGCTGCTGACGGTCGGCGGCGTGGTCGCACTGGCCGGCGTGGCGTGGCTGCTCGGGCCCGGCAACAACGATGCCGCCGCCCTCGGCGAGAGCCCGTACTCGCTACTGAACAGCAATCTGGCCATTGGCCTTTATTACTTCGGCACCGTATTCGTCCTGATGAGATTCTCGTTCCGGATGGAATGGCTCGCCCGGCTCCCCGCCCTCGACCGGACGATCACCGTGCTCAACGCCCGCGCGGTGACGATCTTCCTGTGGCACGGCGTCGCGCTGGCACTCGCCGTGATCGCGCTCCGGCAGATCGGCGTCTACCAGGCCTACCTCTGGTTCCCGTTCGCCTGGGTGCTGATCGGCGGGTTCGTGCTGGCCTTCGGCTGGGTCGAGGACGTCGCCGCGCGCCGGAAGCCGCAACTGCTGCCGGGCCGGGCTCCGCGCCCGTCGCCGGCAGTGGCCGCCGACGCCGCCCTGCTCGCGATCGAACCGGCCGTACCCGAGGCGAGCCCGACGTCGCCCGCCCCTCCGACGTCCCCGGCGTCCTCGTCGAGCCGCCCGGACGATTCGGACGGAGAACGCGGGGCGCCCTAGGGTCGGCAGCCCGTTACGGCGCAGATAGCGCGGCCCGGTGTTCGAATTCGAACACCGGGCCGCGTCGCGTCTCGACCGGAACGGTCAGCGTCTCGACCGGAACGGTCAGGGGAACCAGATCTTGATCTCACGGGACGCCGACTCGGCCGAGTCGGACGCGTGCGCCAGGTTCTGCTGGTTGGAGAGCGAGTAGTCGCCGCGGATCGTGCCGCCGGCGGCCTTGCGCCCGTCGGTGGCGCCGAGGAGCGTCCGCACGACCGAGATCGCCTGGTCGCCGCTGAGCACCAGCGCGACCAGCGGGCCGGACGTGATGAAGTCGCGCAGGCCCGGGTACCAGGGCTGCTCCACGTGCTCGGCGTAGTGCTCGTCGGCGTGCGCGGCGTCGATCGTCCGCAGGTCCAGCGCTTCGATCGAGAGTCCCTTGCGCTCGAACCGGCCGAGCACCTCCCCGACCAGGCCGCGGCGAACGGCGTCGGGCTTGATCAAGACGAGCGTGCGCTCGGACACAGGTATTAACCCCTCGTTCGGCGGAGGCGTAGCTCCACCCCGCGGACAGCAAAAGGAGCCTACCCGGCGGTGACCCCGCTCTCATACGCCCCCACCCGGGGAGCCATTTGGCCAGCTAAAACACTGTTTACCCGGACAACTAAGAACGGTTTTCGAGACCCGGACGCGCACTGCCGAAATTCGTGTTCCCGGACCTCACACAATCCTCATCTCTCTCACGGAATATATGTTCGTGTCCGTGACTGCGCCCGCACCTGCTCCAAAGGCCGCTTCGCCCAAGGGTCGAGACCGTTATCTCGACACGCTGCGCGCGCTCGCGATCTTCCGGGTGGTCACCTACCACGCGTTCGGATTCGCCTGGTTCCCCTGGATGCCGGCCATGGGCGTGATGTTCGCGCTCGGCGGCACGCTAATGGTGCGTTCCATCGATAAATCGCCGAAACAGGCGGTTATAAGTCGATTCCGGCGTCTACTGCCGGTGCTATGGGTCTTCGCGGCGATCTGGATCCCGCTGATGATCTGGCACGACGGCGCACCGTCGAATTGGGCCTACGGCGAGAACTCCGATTCCCCGCTCTGGCAGCTGGTGTTCTGGCTGCTCCCGGTCGGTGACCCTCCGGGCAGCGACTGGGGACAGGTCGCCTGGGGCGTGCTCTGGTACCTGAAGACGTACCTCTGGTTCGTCGCGCTGTCTCCGTTGCTGCTGAAGCCGTTCCGCAAGGTGCCGTGGCTCGTACTGGCCCTCCCGTTCGCGCTGCTGGGCCTGGCCGAGATCAGCGTGCTTCCCCTGGACGACTGGTGGGGCAGCACGGCGAACGACGTCCTGGTCTACCTGGGTTGCTGGCTGATCGGGTTCGCGCACGCCGAGGGGCTGATCAAGAAGCTCCCGATGCCGGCGCTGATCGGGATCGGCGTCGTCATCGCCGGGTCGGGCGTCGCCTGGCTGATCGGACCGGCGCACGAGCAGATCGTCGAGGCGGGCCGGAGCACGTTCTTCCTCGAGGGCAGCTCGCTGTCGCTGGCGCTGTACTCGTTCGGCGTCGTCTTCATCCTGATGCGGTTCTCGTCACGGATGGAGTGGCTGAACAAGGCGCCGGTGGTCGACCGGATCATCACGATCTTCAACTCCCGCGCGGTCACGATCTACCTCTGGCACAACGCCGCGCTGGCGCTCGCGATGGGCCTGGCCGACCGGGTCGAGATCTACCCCTGGTACTTCTGGTTCCCGATCACCTGGGTGCTGGTCGGTGGGTTCGTGCTGCTCTTCGGCTGGATCGAGGACGTGGCCGCGAAGCGCAAGCCGGAGTTGCTGCCGGGTAAGCGGAAAGCCCCCGCGATCTCGCTGCAGCCCGGCTCGGCTTCCCCGGCACCGGCGTCACCGTCGGAGCAGCCGGCGGGCCGCGCCTCGCCCGCGCCGACCTCACCCGGTCAGCCGCCCGTCGCCCCGGCCGGGGCCGGTGCGCCGGTCCCACCCGGCCCGTACCCGCCGGCCGGCCCCTACGCCCCCGCCGCCGCCGGTTACGGCGATCCCCGCTACGGCGGTTCCCAGCCCCAATACGGCGGTCCCCAGACCCAGTACGGCGACCCCCAGTACGGCGACCCGCGGTACGGCGACCCGCGGTACGGCGACCCCCGGTACGGGGATCCGCGCTACGGCACGCCTCCGTCGGATCAGCGGTACGCGAACGTGTCCCAGCACGACCCGTACCGCCCCCCGCCCCGCTACGACGAGCCCCGGCACGACCAGCCCCGCTACGACGAGCCCCGCTACGACGAACAGCGCTACGACGATCCCCGGTACCGGCAGCCGGACCAGCGGCAGCAGGACCAGCGGCGTCCCGAGTCAGGTGGCGGCACCGTCTACGGACGACCGTCGGCCGCACCAGAAGCTCAGCACCCCTACAACGGCGACAATACGGACGATCACCCCGGTTACCGACGGTAACCAAAAATACCAGGTAAGATGCGCAGGCAGTTGTTTGGCGTTTCCTGCGAGAGCGCTGAGTAACTGTAGTGAACAAGACACATCGCGCGCTCATCTAACTCACCGAATCAACCCTGCGCGCCCGATCAGAAGGCGATCATGGTCCGGTGACCGCACAAACCACGCCCGCGCGCGCCGCAACCGGAGGGCGTGATCGTTACTTCGACGTCCTCCGGACCGCCTGCATCGTGTGGGTGGTCGTTTACCACATCTTCTCCGACCAGTCCTGGTTAGGGTTCTGGCCGGCGATGGGGTTACTTTTCGCCATTTCCGGCTCACTCATGGTCCGCTCGCTCGACCGGGGTGCGCTCAAAACGATCAAGAACCGCCTCCAGCGGCTGCTGCCGGTCCTCTGGCTGGCCGGCCTCATCGGCGTTCCGCTGATGTTCTGGCAAGGCTGGTCCGGTGACGAGCGTCCGCCGCTGTGGCGGCTGATCTTCTGGATCTTCCCACTGTCCGACCCGCCGGGGTCGCCGTGGGCCGAGTCGCTGACCGAGCCGCTCTGGTACATGCGCAGCATCGTCTGGTTCATCCTGCTGTCGCCGGTGCTGCTGATCCTGTTCCGCTGGTACCCGAAGACGATGATCCTGATCCCGCTCGGGGTGATGGTCGCGTTCGGCGTCGGGAAGATCGGCTTCGGCTGGAGCGGTGAGCTCGGCGAGGGCGTGCTCACCGACGGCTTCACGTTCCTCTCGCTCTGGTTGCTCGGCTTCGCCCATCGCGAGGGCATGCTCAAGAAGATCCCGGTCTGGGCCGTGGTAGCGATGGGCCTGGTACTGGCCGGCGTCGCGACCTACTGGGCGCTGACCCACCAGGAAGAGGGCAGCTACGACTTCAACCTGATCCCGGCCGGTCAGGCGATCTACTCGTTCGGCATCGTCCTGATCCTGCTGCGCTTCGCGCCGAAGTTCAGCTGGGTCGGCGAGCACAAGGTGCTCAACCGGCTGATCACGATCATCAACGGCCGCGCGATGGTGATCTACCTGTGGCACAACGTCGCGATCGAGCTGAGCTACCCGCTCGGCGACAAGATCAACGTCTGGGGCATGGGCGAGAAGATCGGGCTGGGAAACCACGGCGAGGCCGTCGGTACCGCGATCTGCGCGGTCATCGCCGTCCTGCTGACGATCGTCGGCATGCTGGCGTTCGGGTGGATCGAAGACGTGGCCGCTCAGCGGCGTCCGCAGCTGCTTCCGAAGGACCTCGGGAAGAAGAACGCCGCGGCGGAGCCCGCCGCGCCTGCGGGTGACGGCGGCCAGGGCGACGGCCCGGGCGACGGAAGCCCGGCCCCGACGAGCCCGGCGCCCGCGCCGACGCCGGGGATGAACGACAGCACGGTCACGTTCGCCGCGGTGCAGGACCCGAACGGCTCCTACCCCGACCGCCGTCCGGGCTGGCCCGACGAGCGCTACCAGCCGGCCGCGTACGGCTCCCCCGCCGTCCCCCAGCAGCCCGGCGCCTACGGCTCCCCCGCCGTTTCCCCGCAGCCCGGCACCTACGGTTCCCCCGCTGTCCCCTCGCAGCCCGGCACGTACGGCTCCCCGGCCGTCCCTCAGCAGCCAGGCGCCTACGGCTCGCCCGCGGTCCCCGCGCAGCCGGTCGCGTACGGCTCTCCCGCCGTTTCCCGGCCGCCGGACGGCAACCGCTACGAGCGCGGGTACGACGAGCGCGGCCGCGACGACCGGGCCCACGGCGACCGAGCCAGCGGCGATCGGGGTCAGAACGACCGCCGGTACGACGATCGCGGGTACGACGAGCGCGGCCGCGACGACCGTCGCTACCAGCCCGGTTACAACGAGCCTCGGCACGATGACCGGCGTCCGGATCCGCGGTACGCCCCGTCCAACTACGACGACCGCCAGGCGGACGCCTACCGCGCCGCACCGCACGACGGTGGACGAGCTCCCGACCCGCGCCGGGCCGCACCGGCCGACCGGCGGCCCAACGGCGGCGCCGCGGTACCGCCCGGCCGCCAGTACGGCGCACCGCGTCGCGCGTCGGACCGGGACGACAACATGGCCTGGAACGCCTACTCCGACGACCAGCCGCCGCCCGGCAACGTCAGCTCGTTCGAGCAAGACCGCCGCCGCTGACCCGGCCGGTGCCGGCCCGGTCAGCGGCCGGTGCAGGCCCTGGTCAGCGGCCGGTGCTAGCCCCGGTCAGCCGGTAGCGAGAAGTCGAAGACCGCGCCTCCACCGGGACGCTCGCCCACGCTGAGCGAGCCGCCGTGCAGATCGGCGGCCCACAGCGTGATCGACAGCCCGAGCCCGATCGAGCCCCCACGGCTCTGGAACCGGCCGAACAGCGCCGACGCGACCGCCGGATCCACGCCGGGGCCCCGGTCGCTGACCGAAATCCGGCCCGGCCGGACCACGGTGACGTCCACCGACGCCGGGACGCCCGGCCGGTGACCGTGCCGCAGCGCGTTCTCCACCAGGTTCGAGACCGCCCGGGTGATCAGGTGCGCATCGGCCCGCACCGTGCACTCCTCGGCCTCGAACGTGACCTGCGCCTGGGCGCCGGGGCCGCCCACCGGGTCGGCCAGCTGCTCGACGATGCTCTCGACCAGCAGATCGAGCCGGAGCAGCTCCTTGTTCAGGTGGTGGACGCCGGCGTTCAGCCGGGCCCGGGTGAGCAGGTCGTCGATGATGTCGCCCATCCGCGCGGACAGCGTCACCGCACGAGGCAACAGGTCCGACCGCTGCGACGGGTCGGCCAGCGCCGCCTCGGCGAGCGTCCGCAGCGTCGCCACCGGCGTCCGGAGGTCGTGCGCGGCGTCGGCGAGGAACGCCTCCTGCCGTTCCAGCGCGTCCACCGCCGGGCGCATGCTGCGGCCGGAGAGTGCGTGCCCGGCCAGGGCGGCCAGCGTCACGAGCGTCACGCAGCCCAGGAGGAGCGCGGCGACGAGCTTGTCGTGCTCCTCCCGCCCGTCGGCCGGGTCGCCGACCACGATCACCGCGCCGGCGACCGCGCCCTCGTCGCCGTACACCGGCGCGGCCAGGATCCGGATCGGCTGCCCCTCGTCGGACTCGCCGTTCTCGCGGACGATCGTGCCCGCGTCGACGGCGAGCTCGGCGATGCCGTTCAACCGCCCGGCCCGGACCGGGATCACCGGGGCGCTGCTGGCGAACACCTGGCGTCGTGGCGGGTTGCCCAGCAGCACGGTCAGCTGCGGCGATCCGGTCGCCACCTCGTCCTGGCGGATGTCCTGGAGCTGGATCCCGTCGTCGGTGAAGTACAGCAGCGCGACCGCGGTCCGCGCGCGGGTCTCCATCGCGTTGTCGAGCCGGGTGTCACGCAGGTGGTTGTCGGTGTTGATCGCCAGCGCGGCCAGCGCGACCAGCCCGCACCCGGCGACCACCGTGTACAGGATCGTCAGCCGCCAGCGCAGCGCCCGCAGCGAACGCCGGACGCCGACACCGACCGCTCCCTTACCGGCGCGGCGCAGCTTCCCCCGGCGCGACGAGCGCTTCCCGGCGGCTCGCGACGACGCAACGGCAGGAGTCGTCGCCACGGTCAGCCGTAGGCCCGCTCGGCGGCGCTCGCGGCCGGATCGAGCGCCAGCACGTAACCGGCGCCCCGGATGGTGTGGATCAGCTGGGGGCCACCGAGCTTGCGCCGCAGCTGGCCCACCAGGACGTCGACCACGTTGGACATCGGCTCGGCCATCGCGTCCCAGCAGTGCTCGATGAGCGTGGTGCGGCTGACGACGTCCCCGGCGTGGGTCGCGAGCAGTTCGAGCACCGCGAACTCCTTGGCGGTGAGCGTGAGCAGCACGCCGTTGCGCCGCACCTGCCGTCGCGGCACGTCGATCTCCAGCCCGGCCACCGTCAGCACCGGTGCCGCCGGCGGCCCGGTGGCCAGCGAGCGGCGGCCGAGGCTCAGCACCCGGGCGACCAGCTCGGCGACCGCGAACGGCTTGACCAGGTAGTCGTCACCGCCGTGCTCGAATCCGGCGACCCGGTCGGCGACGCTGTCGCGCGCGGTCAGGAACAGCACCGGGGTGGTCCAGCCGGACCGCCGGCGTGCGGCCACGTAGTCGACGCTGTCACCGGCGGGCAACATCCGGTCGAATACCACGCAGGCGTACGCGTTGATCAGCACCGCCTCGTCGGCCGGCGGAATGTCGTCCACCAGGTCGACGGCCAGGCCCGCGCCGCGGAGCGCAGCCGCGACGGCGTATCCCAGGTCGGCGTCGTCTTCGACCACGAGCACCTTCACGCGGACACTCTCCCACGCAGGGTCGGCGGAGAACGCCGAAGGGCCGGTCTGCCCGAGACCGGCCCTTCGAAGAGACGTCAGCCGGGCGTGGTTCCCGGGGCCGTGAGGCCCGTGCGGTGCAGCTTGTGCCAACGCAGGCGGGCGCCGGTGAGCGCGGTGACGACCGACTGGATCATGACCGCGTACATCAGCTGCCGGTAGACGAACTGCTGCGCCGGGAGCGACCAGAGCGGCCCGAGTTTCTCCTTGTCGAGCTTGAACGCGAACACCGCCAGGAAGAACTGGAGTGCCAGCATCCCGGCCCAGGCGCCGGCCGAGAGCGCCGCGTCGTACGCGACCAGGCCGTACAGCGCGAACACGTCGATCAGTGGCGCGAACAGCGGCAGGCCGACCTGGAAGATGCCGAGGAAGACCAGGCCGAAGCGACCGAACCGGCCGGACGGGCCGCGCTCGAACACCGCCTTGCGGTGCTTCCACATCGCCTGCATCGTGCCGTAACTCCAGCGGTACCGCTGCTTCCACAGCTGCGCGATCGTCGAGGGAGCCTCGGTCCAGGCCCGGGCCTTCTCCTCGTAGACGACCTTCCAGCCGGCCCGTCCCATCGCGATCGTCAGGTCGGTGTCTTCGGCCAGCGTCTCGTGCGAGACCCCGCCGACGTCGTTGAGCGCCTCCCGGCGGAACGCGCCGATCGCACCCGGGATCGTCGGCATGCACTGGAGGATGTCGTACATCCGCCGGTCGAGGTTGAAGCCGATCACGTACTCGATGTGCTGCCAGCGCGCGACGATGCTCTGCCGGTTACCGACCTTCACGTTGCCGGCCACACCGCCGACCCGCGGGTCGGCGAACGGCTGCACGAGCTCGTAGACCGAGTCGGGCTCGAAGATCGTGTCGCCGTCGACCATGACGATCACGTCGGCGCGGGCCCAGGCCGTGCCGATGTTCAACGCCGCCGGTTTACCCCCGTTGGGGACCCGGACCACCCGCACGTTGGCGAAGCCCAGCCCCTCGGCGATCTCCGCGGTGTTGTCGGAGGACCCGTCGTCGACCACGATCACTTCGACCATTGGATAATTGCTGGTCGCCAGTGATCTCACGGCGGCGGCGATGCCCTCCTTCTCGTTGTAGGCGGGCACCACGACCGAAACCGGTTCCAGGAACTCCGGACCCCAGCGGAACGTCTTTTTTCGTCGTTTCCGGGCGTGGACGGTCGCCAGCACGAGCATCAGGATCAGGCGGCCGAGCGTCAGCACACCGACGACCGTCAGCAGGCCCACCAGGCCCTTGACGAAGTAGCCCGAGGCCTGGACGACCCAGATCATCGCCTTGCCGCGCCAGATCTCGGCCGACGTGGCCGGCTGCATCGCCGAGAAGTTCGCTCCGGTTTGCTGGTTCCAGCCCTTGGAGCGCCGGAGACCCTCGCTGATGGTGACGAAGTTGTAGCCCTCTTGTTTGGCGAACTGGGGCAGCATCACCTTGAGGGCCGCCACGGTCTGGGCCCGGTTACCACCGGCGTCGTGGAACAGCGCGACCTCGCCCTTGCTCGGGCTCGGGCGGGTCTTCTTGATGATCGCCGGGATGCCGGGCTTGGCCCAGTCTTCACTGTCTTTGTCGTTGACGACGTTGAGGTAACCGAGACGTCCGGCCTCCTCCACGATCGGCCAGTAGACGTTGTCGATCGCGTCCGGCTCCGACGAGTACGGGAACCGCAGCAGTGACGTCGTGACCCCGGCCGCGCCGACGATCGCCATCTGGGTCTGGGAGTACTGCAGCTGCCGCTCCCAGGCGCTCATCTCGGACATCTCGGGGTGGGTGAAGCTGTGGATGCCGACCTCGTGCCCCTCGTCGACCATCCGCTTGATCAGACCGGGATATTTGGTGACGTTCGAGCCCAGCACGAAGAACGTCGCGTGGACGTGGTTCTTCTTCAGGACGTCGAGGACCTGGGGCGTCCACTTCGGGTCGGGGCCGTCGTCGAACGTCAGCGCGATGTCTTTGGGACGCAGCGAGTACGACACCGGGTCGTCGTGCGTCGTGTCGATGATCGGGCCACCGTTTGTGACGTTGTCCGGAACCTCGTCCGAGTTACCGGACAGGTGGACGTTCTGCGGAGTGGCGATCTGGGCCTGCACGTACGCCTGCACCATCAGCACCGCGACGAGCACCAGGAGCAGGAAGCCGACGAACAGGAACCGCGGGCGCGGCGGAACCTTGCGGGCCGGATCGGGCGCGCCCTCCCCACCGCCACCACCGCCACCACCGGCGTTCGGGGGCGGGTTCGGCGGACCACCGGGGCTGCCGAACGTCGGCGGCGCCGTCGGCTTCGACGGCGGGCGCTGCTGCGGGAACTGCGGCGTTCCCCCGGCCGGCTGACCCGGCTGGGGGAACCGCTGCGGCGTGTGCGTCGGCTGGGGGTACTGCGTCGGCTGAGGGACGCGACCGTAGTGCCCAGGCTGCATGGTCAGCTCTCTGTACTCGAACTCGGGGACGTGCCGTCGGCCGGCGGCGGGTCGTTCTCGGCGCCACCACCGCCGGCGCCCGGCGCGGTGCTGCCGCTACCGGCGCCGGTACCGCCGGCGACGGGCGTCGTGTTGCTCTCCTGCGGGACGACGGGCGGCGACTGGCTGACCGGCGGCGGGTCGTTCACCGGCGGCGGGCTGCTGGACGGAGGCGCAGGCGGCGACGATGACGGCGGCGCGGGAGGCGAGGACGACGGGGGCGCCGGCGGCGTGGTGGTCGGTCCGCCGGTGACCGGAGGCGCCGGCGGAGTCTTGCCCGACGCGCTCGGGGACGGCGTGCCCGGCTTGACGCTGACGCTGGTGCCGGGAGCAGGAGTCGACGTGCTGCCGATCTTCAGTTTGCCGTCGTCGCCGCGGGTGAGCTGGCCATCACTGGCGGGGGAGACCGACGTGTTCGGTTCGGCCGCCCGCTCGAGCGGGGCGGTCGACGGAACACCGGGGAGCGGCAGTAACGAGTTCGGCGTGAGAGGCCCACCGACGAAGCTGAGACCGAGCATGGCGGAGTACGCGACCGCGATACCGCCTCCGATGAACCCGAGTGTCCGAAACCGCCGACCGCGTTTGCCGGTCGAGTCGACGAAAACCGGAACAGAGACGATGTCTTCAGGTAAGACCTCGACCTGCTGTGTATCGGAATTCAGCCCTGATTCCACGTGTGCACCTTAAGCGATATCTCAAAGACGTCAACGAAACCGACAAGAGAGACTTCGGACCCACTTCGAGGCTTTTCCGGCGGACAGTTCCGTTCTAATCGGATATTGGGGACAGTAATGTTAAGAGGAAGTCACCAACCCGACATAGAACCTCAACTGTTCGACCGAGCAGACCTCGGCGATACAGCTCCGCCGCAGGTCAGCGCCTTAAAGAAGCACGTATCGCGAGGCGGATCGGTTCGCGCTTTCCGGCAGGAAAATCACCTGGAGTAGCGGCGAGATAGCCCACGCGTCACGCGACCTACCTCACGCCTTATAGACGTTATGGAGACCGTTCACGTTGCGACGTCCGGCGGAATTTCTTGACTGAGTGTAATGAACGACAGACAGCTACCCGGTAGATACCAGAAGCTACCGGGCGCCCCGAAGAATCGTTTTACGGACATTCAGTACATAGAGCCATACAGCAAGAAAGATCAGTCCGACGACCGCGAGCATCCAGTGCACCAGGCCGCTCACGATGAGCAGCACCTGCAGTGCGACCGTCCCGGTCCAGACCCACCCGTGCTTGAGCAGCCCGGCGGCGGCCAGACACAGCACCGCGAGACCCAAGGCCAGACCGGTCGCGAGGCCCGCGCGTTCGGGGAGCAGCATCCGCAGGGGCTGAACCGCCAGCAGCAGCACCAGGAACTCCAGCAGCAGCGTGGCGGCGCCGACCCCGCGCACCGCCGCACCGGGGTTCTTCAGGCCGGACGGCGGCGGTTCGGGTGCGCTCATCGTGCCAGCAGCTTCCTCGCGTCGGCGGCCGTGACGACCGAACCGGTCACGACCACACCGGCGCCCGCCAGTGGCGTGTCGCCGTCGTCGTCCTCCTCGGCGATCGTCACCGCGGACTCGATCGCGTCGTCCATCCGGGCGACGACGTCGACCCGGTCGGGGCCGAAGATCTCGACCGCCGCCGCGGCCAGGGCGTCGACCGACAGGGCCCGGGGCGACGAGTTCTGCGTGACGACGAGCGCGTCCGCGACCGGCTCGAGGATCTCGAGCATCCCGCGGTGATCCTTGTCGTCGAGGACCGCGACGACCGCGACCAGCTTGCGGAACACGAACGCCTCCGCCATCGCCTGCACGGTGGCCGTCATCCCGGCCGGGTTGTGGGCCGCGTCCACCAGAACCGTCGGCGACGTCCGCAGACGCTCCAGGCGACCGGGCGAGGTCACCGCGGCGAATCCCTCGCGCACCGCCTCGGCGTCCAGCTGACGCCCCGGCTCGGCTCCCAGGAACGCCTCGACGGCCGCCAGTGCCAGCACCGCGTTCTGGGCCTGGTGCGCCCCGTACAGCGGCAGGAAGATCTCTTCGTACTCCCCGGCCAGGCCCTTCAGCCGGAGCTGCTGGCCACCCACCGCGATCGCGCGCTCGAGAACGCCGAACTCCACGCCTTCCCTGGCCACCGACGCGCCGACCGAGGCCGCCCGCGACAGCAACGGCTCGATCGCCTCGGCCGGCTGCACCGCGGTGAGGACGTTCGCGCCCTCGTGGATGATGCCGGCCTTCTCGGTCGCGATGCTCGCGATCGTGCCGCCGAGCAGCGCGGCGTGGTCGAGGCTGATCGGCGTGATCACCGCGACGCCCGCCTCCACGACGTTCGTCGCGTCCCACTGGCCGCCCAGCCCGACCTCGACCACGGCGACGTCGACGGGTGCGTCGGCGAACGCGGCGAACCCCATCGCGGTGACGAACTCGAAGTAGGTGACCGGGTCGCCACTGCCGCCGGTCGACAGTTCGGCCTGTTTGTCGAGCAGGTCGGCCATCGGCGCGACCTCGTCGTAGGCGGCGGCGAACTTGCCGGCCGGGATCGGGGCGCCGTCCAGCGAGATCCGCTCGGTCACCGACTCCAGGTGCGGGCTGGTGTACCGGCCCACCCGCAGGCCGTGGGCCTTGAGCAGGCTGTCGATCATCCGGGACGTGGACGTCTTGCCGTTGGTGCCGGTCAGGTGGATCGCCGGGTAGGCCCGCTGGGGGTTGCCCAGCAGGTCGAGCAGCGCGACGATCCGGTCCCGGCCGGGCACCATCCGGCCGGGCCCACGCGCGTTCAGACCGGCTTCGGCCCTGGCGAGTTCGGCGGCGTCTTCCGCGGCCCGGTCGTTGGCCATCAGGCTGAGGGCAATGCGGCGAGCTGGGTCTGCAGACGGGCCAGATCGGCCTCCGCGGCCGTCAGCCGCTCCCGAACCTTCGCGACGACCGCGTCCGGTGCCTTGGCCAGGAACGCCTCGTTGCCGAGCTTGCCGGAGTTCTGCGCCCGTTCCTTCTCGGCTGCGGCCAGATCCTTCTCCAGCCGGCGACGCTCGGCCGCGACGTCGATCGTCCCCGACGTGTCGAACTCGACGGTCAGCTCGGCTCCGACCTGCACCGAGCCGGTCGTCGTGAACGTGTCGTCGGCGGCCTCCAGCCGGGTCAGCGACCGGATCAGCGACTCGTGCGGCGCCAGCCCCAGTGCGGCCAGCCCGTCGAGCCGGGCCGGCACCCGCTGGGTCGGGCGCAGGCCCTGGTCGGACCGGAAGCGCCGGACCTCGGTCACCACCCGCTGGAGGGACTCGATCTCGGCCTCCGCCGCCGGGTCGTGCCGGGACGCGTCGGCCTTCGGCCACTCGGCCACGACCACCGACTCCTGCCCGGTCAGCTCGGTCCAGAGCGCCTCGGTGACGAACGGCGTCACCGGGTGCAGGACGCGCAGCAGGCGGTCGAGCACGTGCCCGAGCACGGCCCGGGTGGTGTCGGCCTGGTCGCCGGACAGTTCGGACTTCGCCAGCTCGACGTACCAGTCGCACACCTCGTCCCAGGCGAAGTGGTAGAGCAGGTCGGTGAGCTTCGCGAACTCGTACCGCTCGTAGTGGTCGTCGACCTCGGCCAGCACCGTGTTCAGGCGGGAGAGGATCCACCGGTCGGCGGTGGAGAGCTCGTTGGGCAGCGGCGCGGCGGCGTCGGCCCCGTTGAGCAGCGCGAACCTCGTCGCGTTCCAGAGCTTGTTGCAGAAGTTGCGGGCACCGGCCACCCACTCCTCGCTGGACGCCTGGTCGGAGCCCGGGTTGGCGCCGCGCGCGAGCATGAACCGCAGCGCGTCCGACCCGTAGGCGTCCATCCACTCCAGCGGGTCGACGGTGTTGCCGCGCGACTTCGACATCTTCTTGCCGTACTTGTCGCGGACCAGGCCGTGCAGCGCCACCACGTCGAACGGCTGCTTGCCGTCCATCGCGTACAGACCGAACAGCATCATCCGGGCGACCCAGAAGAAGATGATGTCGTAGCCGGTCACCAGCACGCTGGTCGGATAGAACTTCTGCAGGTCGGCGGTCTGGTCGGGCCAGCCGAGCGTCGAGAACGGCCACAACCCGGACGAGAACCAGGTGTCGAGCACGTCGGCGTCTTGCGTCCACTCCGGACCCGGGGGCTGCTCGTCCGGGCCGACGCACCGCACGTCGCCCTCGGGCGAGTACCAGACCGGGATGCGGTGCCCCCACCAGAGCTGGCGGGAGATGCACCAGTCGTGCATGTTGTCGACCCAGTCGAAGTACCGCTTGGCCAGCTCCGGCGGGTGGATCGTCACCCGGCCGTCGCGCACGGCGTCGCCGGCTTCCCGGGCGAGCGTCTCGACCTTCACGAACCACTGCAGCGAGAGCCGGGGCTCGACCACCGTGTCGCAGCGCGAGCAGTGCCCCACCGCGTGCAGGTAAGGACGCTTCTCGGCGACGATCCGGCCGTCTTCGCGCAGCGCGCGCACCACGGCCGGGCGGGCCTCGAACCGGTCCATCCCGAGGAACGGACCGTGCGCGGTGATCACGGCCTTCTCGTCCAGCACCGTGATGTTCGGCAGGCCGTGCCGCTGGCCGATCTCGAAGTCGTTCGGGTCGTGGGCGGGCGTCACCTTCACCGCACCGGTGCCGAAGCTCGGGTCGACGTGCGCGTCGGCCACGATCGGGATGCGCCGGCCGGTGAGCGGCAGCTCCACTTCGGTGCCGATCAGGTGCTGGTAGCGCTCGTCGTCCGGGTGCACGGCCACCGCGGTGTCACCGAGCATCGTCTCGGCCCGGGTGGTCGCCACGACGATCGAGTTCTCGCCGTCTCCGTACCGGATGCTGACGAGCTCGCCCTCGTCGTCGGAGTGCTCCACCTCGATGTCGGAGAGCGCGGTCTGGCAGCGCGGGCACCAGTTGATGATGCGCTCGGCCCGGTAGATCAAGCCGTCGTCGTAGAGGCGCTTGAAGATCGTCTGCACGGCCCTGGACAGGCCTTCGTCCATCGTGAACCGCGACCGCGACCAGTCGACGCCGTCGCCGAGGCGGCGCATCTGGCCGGTGATCTTGCCGCCGGACTCTTCCTTCCACTGCCAGACCCGGCGGACGAACTCGTCGCGGCCCAGGTCGTGGCGACTCTTGCCCTCGTTCTTGGCCAGCTCGCGCTCGACCACGTTCTGGGTCGCGATACCGGCGTGATCCATGCCCGGCAGCCACAGCACCTCGTACCCCTGCATGCGGCGGCGGCGGGTCAGCGCGTCCATCAGCGTGTGGTCGAGCGCGTGACCGAGGTGCAGCGTGCCGGTCACGTTGGGCGGCGGGATCACGATCGAATACGGCGGCTTGTCGCTGGACGAATCCGGGGTGAAGTAGCCCGCCTCGACCCACCGCTCGTAGAGCGGTCCCTCTACCTCAGCAGGCGTGTACTTGGTCGACAGCTCTGTCGACGGCGTCTGCGGTGCCTGGGTATCGGGCTGTGTGGTCACGCTGTGAATCCTAGTTCGGGCGGCGAGCGCGTTAGCACCCGGTGTTGCGCCGTGGCAGGGTAGGGGGGGCATGCAATTCCGATTCGGGCGGCGGGTGGGGGGCGAAGCGGGACGGTGGACTTGGTTGACCCGTTCTGGGGCTCGCTGCTCGGCCTGCTGGTGCTGGCGGCGGTCATCGCGGCCGGTATCCGGATGCGCGGCCCGGGTCAGGCACCGATGCGCCGGGCGATGCTCACCGTCGGCGGCGGCATCGTCGCCGTCTTCCTGATCGGGATCGCGGCCGAAGGCTGCGCCGGTCCGTCCACGGGCGCACCGGGCACGGCCGTCGTCCAACCGTAAGCGTCCGTGAAGCGCGACAATCCCCGCGTGCGATGTGAATTACTCCGTGGAGCGATCGGTCTGTCGGCGTTCGCCCCCGCCGCTGCCGCGTGGCTCCGCCACGATCCGGTCCGCCACAACCACCTCGCCACGGTCGTCAGCCAGCGCGCCGACGGCATGCTCCCGACCGAGCCGGATTCCGTCTGGGCCCTGATCCGGCGTGCGCCCGGCATCCCGCCGGACTGGGTCGCGACCTGGACCCCGCCGCACCTGCCGCTCGTTCCCGAGTTGGACGCCCCGGCCGCCGACGCGTTGGTGGACGCACTGCTCGAGGCCGGTGAGGAGCTGCCGGGTGTCACCGGGATGTCGCCGGGGCCGAGCGCGGTCGCCGAGGCGTGGGCGGCCCGCACCGGGGGGACGGTCCGGCCGGGCACGGCCACGAAGCTGCTCGTCCTGGACGCGCTCGTGCCGCCGGACGGCGTCCCGGGGCAGCTGATCCGAGCCGACTGGAGCTACCGGCCCTGGCTGATCCGAGCGGTCCTGGGTTTCGAGCGGGACACCCCGTCCGACGAACCGGCCCCGTTCACCGAGGCGGACGCCGCCCGCACCGTCGACCAGTTGCTCGCGGCCGGGCTGGCCTGGCTGTGGGAGGTCCGCGGCGAGCCGGTCGCGCTCGTCTCGTTCCGTGGACCGGCGGGTGGCATCTACCGGATCGGGATGGTCTACACGCCGCCGAAGCAGCGTCGGCACGGTTACGCGGCTGCGGCGACGGCCGAGCTGAGCCAGCACCTGCTCGACATCGGCGCCGGAGGTGTCGTCCTGTTCACCGACGCGGCCAACCCGACGTCGAACGGCGTCTACGAACGGATCGGTTACCGAGCCGTCGCCACCGGCGAGACCTGGACCTTTATCCCGTCCTGATCCGGCAGCCGCCGGTTGGCCAGGCTGGGCAGCTCGGCCCGCAGCGTCTCGACGCGGTCGAGGTCGAGGTCGAGGGTGACGACACCGACGACGTCCGGAGCCTGCGCGACCACCGTGCCCCAGGGGTCGACGACCATGCTGCGGCCGAAGCAGGTCCGCCCCGGCTCGTGGTCACCGATCTGACCGGCCGCGACGACGTAACACTGGTTCTCGATCGCCCGGGCCCTGAGCAGAACCTCCCAGTGGTCCCGCCCGGTGTGGGCCATGAACGCCGCCGGAACGACGAGCACCCGGGCCCCGGCGACGGCCAGCGCGCGGTAGAGCTCGGGGAAGCGCAGGTCGTAGCAGATCGAGAGGCCGACCGGGACGCCCTCGACGTCCGCGACCACGAGCTCCTCCCCCGGCGCGATCGTCTTCGACTCGGCGTAGGACACCCGGCCGGGGATCTCGACGTCGTAGAGGTGGATCTTGCGGTAGAGGGCGATGCGCTCGCCGGACCGGTCGAACACCAGGCTGGTGTTGTAGGCCCGCTCGCCGTCTCCGGCGCGCTCGCGGAACGAACCGGCGAGCACGTTGAGGTTCAGGTCCCGGGCCGCGGCCGCGAAAAACTGGGCGAATTCTCCGTCGGCCGCTTCGGGTTCCGGCTCGCCCCGGCGCCGGCCGAGGTAGTCGACGAACTCCGGCAACACCGCGAAGTCGGCGCCGCCCTTTGCGGCCTGTTCGAGCAAGCGCCGCGCTTCCGCGAGGTTCGCCGCCCGGTCGTCCTGCGAGTTGATCTGGCACACCGCTACGCGCATGGGTACCAGTGTTATCCCGTGGCGGCCAGGAGGGCCAGGGCCGTTCCGGCCAGGCCCAGGCCGAGGAGCTGCCAGCCGCGGACCTTTTCGTGATCGAGCACCAGCGCGAGCACGACCGTGCTGGCCGGGTAGAGCGACGCCACCGGTGCGACGATCGCCAGCTGACCGGCGTTGTTGGCCACCACGTAGAGGACGTTGGCGATCGTGTCGAACGCACCGGCCGCCACCGCGAACGGCAGCGCGGCCCGCGCCACGGTCAGCCGCTCCCGCCCTACCAGACTCGCCCCGAGCAGCGCGACCAGCGCGGCCGCGTGCGCGACGACCAATGGCCACTGCCCGGCCCCGGCGTCGACCCGGTCCAGCAGGACGAAGAACAGCCCGAACCCGAGCCCGGAAACGGCGGCCAGCCCCACCAGCGCGGGGGTGACGATCGCGCTGGTGTCCGCAGGCCGGCCCCCGCCGGCACTCACCAGCGCGATCGCCACGATCGCGACCCCCACGCCGGCCAGCGGCAGGGCGCCGGGCGAACCGTCCACCACCAGCCCGACGACGACCGGCAGCACCGCCGACGCGGCGGCGGCGACCGGAGCGACCACGGCCATCGCCCCTACCGACATCGCCCGGTAGAACAGCACCACGGCCCCGACGCCGGCCAGCCCGGCCAATGCGGACCAGCCCACGTCACGGACGCTCAGCCCGTGCCCGGCGCCGAGGAGCAGCGCGAGGACGAGCAGCAGCGGGAACCCGCACAGCTTGGCCACGAACGACACCGCGACGGCCGGCGCCCGCTTGCCGGCGGAGCCACCGCAGTAGTCCGCCACACCGAAGACCAGCGCGGAGCATCCGGCCAGCAGCGCGGGGATCAACGGGGGCTCCAACCGGTAGCGTTCAACGAGGTCACGTTCCCCGTTGTATCACTTCATTGACCGGAGAGGCCAATATATTGACCGCCGCTCGTGATGACGCGCGCCCGGCGATCGCCTCACTCGTAGGCGGCCGCGTCCGGAGCCTGCGCACCGCGCGCCACTGGTCACTGGACGAGCTGGCCGGCCGGTCCGGCGTCAGCAAGGGCATGGTCGTGCAGATCGAGGGCGGCCGGACCAACCCGAGCATCGGCACGCTGGTCCGCATCGCCGACGCGTTCGGCGTCACGGTGGCCCGTCTCGTCGAGGAGCAGCGCCCGCCCGAGGTGCGGGTGAATTCGCCCGAGGACTACAGCCTGCTCTGGGAAGGTCCGTCGGGCGGCCGGGCGACGCTGCTCGCGGGTATCGACGATCCGGAGTTCGTCGAGTTCTGGGAGTGGGTGCTGGAGCCGGGCGAGGAGCAGATCTCCGACGACCACGCGGCCGGCACCCGCGAGATCGCCCACGTGCTGGCCGGGACGCTCACGCTGGTCGTGGGCGCGGCCGAGTTCCGGGTCGAAGCCGGACACACCGCGGTCTACCCGGGTGACGTCCCGCACCGGTACCGGAACGTCGGCGCCGAGCGGACCCGCGTCCACATGGTCGTCACGATGCCACCGGGCGAGTTCGACCGCCGCTCCCCCCGGCGCTGAGCCACGTGCCGCGCCCGTCGATCGGGTTCGACCTGGTGTCGTGGTCGGCCGAGGTCAATTCCGACACCGCGGCCTGGGTCGACGAGATCGATCGCCTGCGGTCCGTCGGCGTGGATCGGGTGACGCTCGTGCCCTACCGGTTCGTCTCGGCCGAGACCGGACGATTGAGCGCGCAGAGCGCCTACGGTCTGAACACCGGTCCGAGCGACGCCGTGCTGGCGGCGGCGATCCGGCGCGCGCTCGCGCACGGCCTGGACGTCGGCCTGATGCCGCTTCTCGAGCTCGATCAGCCGGAGGGGATCGGACGTCAGTGGCGCGGCACGCTGACGCTCTCCGGAGAACCCGCGGACGAATTCTTCTTGGGCTACGGCGAGTACCTGGCCGGGCTGGTCCGCCTGGCGCCACCGGGCGGCCCGCTCCGGATGAGCATCGGCTCCGAGTTGCGTGGCCTGACCTCCGATCGGGCGCTGGCTCCGCGCTGGCGGGCGTTGATCGCCGGGTTGCGGCCGACGAGTCCCCTCAACTACTGCGCCAACTGGGACGAGTTCGACCGCGTCCCGTTCTGGGACGACCTGGACGGCATCTCGGTGAACGCCTACTTCCCGCTGGCGTCGCCCCGCGCCGCGGAGGGCGTCGGAAACCCGAGCGCCGCCACGTTGAGGAAGGGCTGGGGTCCTCACCTGCGGACGCTGCGCGCGTTGGCCGAGTCCCGGCGCCGCCCGCTCACGATCAGCGAGTGGGGAACGGTCCCGTACGACCTCACGTCGACCGCCCCGTGGAACTGGCGCCCTACCGAAACGCCTGATCCGGCCGAGCAATTCAACGCCTACGATGCGACCTTGCGGGCGATCACCGACCAGGGGGCCTGGCTCGCGGCCTGCGATTTCTGGCACTGGCGCATGCCGGGCTCGGAAGGCAGCGCCTACGCGGTCGGCCCACCGGACGCCGTCGTCGACTTGATCCGTGCCTACGTGCGAGGTGAGGGCTGAATGCCCGGCCATGACGTGTTTCTGAGCCACAGCGCCTGGGACAAAGAGATGGCGCGGCGGCTGAAGACCGATCTGGAGGTCTACGGCTACACGGTCTGGCTCGACGAGTCGGAACTCGTGGTGGGCAGCTCGCTCTCGCCGGCGATCCAGGCCGCGATCCGGGGCTGCCGGTTCCTGGCCGCGCTGTACTCGGTGAACACGATCGAGTCGGTCTGGGTCGGGCGAGAGCGACGGCTGGCGGCCGACGCCGGGATTCCGGTCATCCCGATCGCGCTGGACGCGGCCGATCCGGCGCTGATCGACAGCGGATCGTTCTACGTCGACCTGACCCGGCCCGACGACCAGCACGCTTACCACCGGGCGTTCCACGACCTCTTACGGCGGTTGGGCGCACCCACCGAAGTGCCGTCGCGCCTGCAGGTCTACTCGGACGGGTTGTGCCGCGGCTGGCTGAATTCGTCGTGGCAGGCGTCCTGCCGGGAGCGGGTGTCCTACGACGGCCGATCCGTGGCCTTTCGGGCCGAGCTGCGGCCGTTCGGCGGAATCGCATTCGTGTTCCGCAGCGGAATCAGCACCGCGCCGTTCAGCAGCCTGCGGTTCTCCCTGCACGGCGGCGACCCCGGCGGACACAAGATGAAGGTGTTCGTCAACGACCGGATCGGAAACGGCATCCGGAATCCGGTCGCGCTCGACCCACTGCCCAGCGGTCAGTGGTGTGACTACACGCTCTCGCTCGAGGAACTCGACGCCGAGAACACGATCATCTTCAAGGTGAACTGGTCGCACGAGCAGGACGAGCTGAGCGGCCCGCTGCATCTCGCGGACGTCGAGTTCGTCAGCGGGAGCTGAGACGTCCCCAGGCCAGGACCGCGCAGAGCGCGAACCCCACCGCGTTCAGGATCCCGTGCGTTGCCGCCATCCAGGTCAGGCTCAATGCGGGGACGCCGACCGCGTTCCCCAGCGCCCAGTCCAGGGCCAGCACCATCGTGACGACGAGCACGGCGGCGGAGGTCGCCAAAAGCACGCGGGTGACCCGGTCCGGCGTCGCGGAGCGGGCGTGCCAGGTCAGTGCACCGACCACCCACATCCCGAGCGTGAGCACGGCCGCTCCGGCCAGCTCGACGTAGTCACCGAGGAAGAATCCGGCGAGCACCAGCAGGGTCCCGACCGGCACGGTGAGCGCCGCCGCGGACGCCGCCCGCCCGGCGTCCGGGAGCCGGCCGACCAGCCCGGCGACGAGGGCGGCGGCGAACCCGGCGAAGTGGAAGTGGGCCACGGTGAGCAGCAGGATCTTCGGCCCGAACCCGAGTAGCTCCCAGCCGCCCCGCTCCGCCACCAGCGAGATCCCCGCCACCGCGGGTGTGACCAGCGCGGTCGCCGCCGCCACCTCGGCCGGCCGCAGCACGCTACCCCCGCCCGCAGCGGTCAGGCGGCGGGCGGCGGTCGCGGCGAGGGCCACGGTGGCGGCCGCGTAGAGCACCGCGATCGCGGCGGCCGGCGGACCGGCCGGTAACAGCAGCGCGACTACCCCGGCGGCCGCGGCCGGCCGCCACCACCGGCGCACGCCGCCCAATCCGGGCGCCTCGAGCAGGCGCAACCCGAGCGGCACGATTACGAGCATTCCGAGCGCGATCACCGGCACCACGATCCAGCGCAGCATCGCCGACCTCCTGATTGAGCGACTGCTCAAACGGTACTCCCCGCTTGAGCAGTCGCTCAACTCCCGGTCAGCCGATCTTCACCAACCGGCCGTTCTGCCAGCGCCAGACCTCGTCGGACGGTCCGTCCCTCCCGGCCGGCGTCCGCCTCACGAACATCACGTCGACGCCGTTCTCCCCCGGCCCGATCCGGCACCGCAGATCCGCGAGTTGTGGCGCGGTCACCGCCCCGAGCAGGCGTGGTCCGCCCTTCTCGTTCTCGGTGTAGACCACGATCGCCGCCCCGGACTCGCTGGTGGCCAGACCGCACCGGACGAGAACCGCCGCCTCGTCGACGCCGTCACCGGTCAGGTCGCCGTACGACGGCTGCACCCCGGCCGGCAGGATTTCGTAGCGCAGGGCTCCGTACGTCGGGTTCTGCCCGGTGGCGACTCCGCCGGAGAACCGCAGCCGCTTTTCCACGCAGACGGTGGCCCACTGCGGCAGGTTCAGGATCGCGTTCTTCCAGTCGGTCGCCCGCAGTGACGTGATTTTCCCCGGCGATGGCGATCCCGACGACGATCGCCGGCCCGACGGCGACGACCCGGGAGAACCGGACGGCGACGAGGACGCGGGCGGCGAGTTCGACGGCGTCGGCAGCACCGTCGGCGACGGGCCGGCCGGCGGGATCGGCCGGAGCGTGTCCGGCTCCGACGCCCCCCACGCCGCAAGGCCCCCGGCGGCCAGCATCACCGCCGCGGCGGCCGCGACCACCGCCCGCCGGCGGGTCCGGCGGTGACGGCCGGTCGCCTCGGCCGCATCCGGCCCCGGGCCGTCGAACGACCCGGCCGGATCCTCCCGCAGGTCGGCGAAGAGCGCCGACAGCCGGTCCGGTTCAGTCATCGGTCCTCCTCCCACTCACTACGCCCGGCACCTGCCGCACTGCTCCGGAAATCGGTTCCTCCGGCCAGGTCGACGTCGTTCCCGCCCAGTTGTTCGGCCAGCGCCGCCCGCCCGCGGTGCAGCCAGGACTTGACGGTTCCGACCGCCACCGATTCCTGGGCCGCGATGTCGGCCACCGACAGATCGGCCAGGTAGTGCAGGACGATGGCCCGCCGTAACCTCGGCGACAGCGTCGCCAGCGCTGTGACCAGCGTCAGGTGCTCGACATCGGGCGGCTCGACGTGCTGTTCGCGCTGCCGGTACCGGTGCGCCAGCGCGGTGCGGGCCCGCCGCCATCGGCTGACGGCCAGACGCCAGGCCACCCGCCGCACCCAGGCGAGCGGCTCGTCGTAGCGGGAGACCGTCGACCAGCGCATCCAGGCGCGGGTGAACGCCTCCTGGACCAGGTCCTGCGCCTCCGCGCGGTCACCGTGGTACGCGTACAGCTGTTTGCAGAGCACCGGGAAGTGCTCCGCGTAGAACTGCTGGAAGTCGCGTCCGGGATCGGTCACGGCCCTCCTCCCCGTCGCCGGCCCGCGTGCCGGTTCGCCCGTTCACACGCCTGGGGAGACCGGGAGGTTGCAGCCTGCCCCGGTGTACGGGCACACGACGACGAAGCCCCGCCCGGAGATCCGGGCGGGGCTTCGGCTTACCGGCTCAGGCCGACTTTTCCCGGCGCTCGCGCTTGGGGACGTCCCTGGGGACGATCGTCGGAAGCACCTTCTCGAGCACGACCTCACGGCTGATCACCACGCGGGCGACATCGGGCCGGGAGGGGATCTCGTACATGACCGACATCAGGACCTCCTCCATGATCGCGCGGAGGCCGCGGGCACCGGTGCCCCGCAGGATCGCCTGATCGGCGATCGCCTCGAGCGCGTCGTGGGTGAAGTCGAGCTCGACGCCGTCGAGCTCGAACAGCCGCTGGTACTGCTTCACCAG
Source organism: Cryptosporangium sp. NPDC051539 (assembly GCF_044454545.1). Classification (NCBI taxonomy): domain Bacteria; kingdom Bacillati; phylum Actinomycetota; class Actinomycetes; order Cryptosporangiales; family Cryptosporangiaceae; genus Cryptosporangium; species Cryptosporangium sp. NPDC051539. Next base: position 115,418 of record NZ_JBITDV010000004.1, read on the forward strand.
CGCGTTCCGCGGCTCGGTCAGGATCTGCATCAGCGCACGCCGGTCGAGGTTGCGCACCGTCGTGATGACCGGGAGGCGGCCCACGAACTCCGGGATCATCCCGAACTTCAGCAGGTCTTCCGGCATGACGTCGGCGAACACGTCGTCGGTGGTGCGCTCGGACGCGGAGATGATGTTCGCGGCGAAGCCCAGGCCGTTCTTGCCGACCCGGTTCTCGATGATCTTCTCGAGCCCCGCGAACGCCCCACCGACGATGAACAGCACGTTGGTGGTGTCGATCTGGATGAACTCCTGGTGCGGGTGCTTGCGACCGCCCTGCGGCGGGACGCTCGCGGTCGTCCCTTCCAGGATCTTCAGCAGCGCCTGCTGGACGCCCTCGCCCGAGACATCGCGGGTGATCGACGGGTTCTCGCTCTTGCGGGCGATCTTGTCGACCTCGTCGATGTAGATGATGCCGGTCTCGGCCCGCTTGACGTCGTAGTCCGCGGCCTGGATCAGCTTCAGCAGGATGTTCTCGACATCCTCACCGACGTAGCCGGCCTCGGTCAGCGCCGTGGCGTCCGCGATCGCGAACGGGACGTTGAGCAGCTTCGCGAGCGTCTGCGCCAGGTGCGTCTTGCCGCATCCGGTCGGGCCGATCAGCAGAATGTTCGACTTGGCCAGCTCGACGGGCTCGGGACCGGAGTTGCGGTGCCCCGCGGTCTCGGCCTGAATGCGCTTGTAGTGGTTGTAGACCGCTACCGCCAGCGCCTTCTTGGCCGAGTCCTGCCCCACGACGTATTGGTCGAGGAACTCGCAGATCTCGATCGGCTTGGGGAGCTCGTCCCACTTCAGCTCGGAGGACTCGGAGAGCTCCTCCTCGATGATTTCGTTGCACAGGTCGATGCACTCATCACAGATGTACACCCCTGGGCCCGCGATGAGCTTCTTGACCTGCTTCTGCGACTTTCCACAGAAAGAGCACTTCAGCAGGTCTCCGCCGTCACCGATCCGTGCCACGAACGACCATCTCCCTGTCCTCGCCGGACCGCCGGCCGACTGACTCCTCGACGGTACATGCTCCGCGCCCTCGCTGAAGCCTGGTCGTGAGGGCGCGTCGCCTTACTTCGTCGCTCAACCCGCCGCGACCGGAAGCTTCTTGCGGCTCTCGAGCACCTGGTCGATGAGGCCGTACTCCTTGGCCTCCGCCGCCGTCAGAATCTTGTCGCGCTCGATGTCCTTGCGGACCTTCTCGATCGACTGACCGGAGTGCGAGGAAAGCATTTGTTCCAACTGCGTGCGCATGCGCAAGATCTCACGCGCCTGGATCTCGATGTCGGAGCCCTGGCCGCCACCCTCGCTGTACGGCTGGTGGATCAGCACCCGGGCGTTCGGCAGCGCCAGACGCTTGCCGGGCGAGCCGGCCGCGAGCAGCACGGCCGCGGCGGACGCCGCCTGGCCCATGCACACCGTCTGGATGTCGCACCGGACGAACCGCATGGTGTCGTAGATGGCCGTCAGCGCGGTGAACGAACCACCCGGCGAGTTGATGTAGATCCAGATGTCGCGATCCGGGTCCATCGACTCGAGGCAGAGCAGCTGAGCCATGACGTCGTTCGCGCTGGCGTCGTCGATCTGCACGCCGAGGAAGATGATGCGCTCCTCGAACAGCTTGTTGTACGGGTTCATCTCCTTGATGCCGTACGACGTGCGCTCGACGAACGACGGCAGGACGTAGCGGCCCTGTGGTGCGGTATCGCGGTTGTACAACCCGGAGCCCGGGAAGCTTAGGTCACTCATCGTCTGGTTCCTCCGGACGTGAAAGGCGCGTGGAACGGGCGGTCGGCTGACTCACGCTCAGTGAGCGCCGGTGGTCGCCGCCACGTCGGAAGTCGTAGGCAGTACCTGGTCGATGAGGCCGTACTCCTGAGCCTCGTCGGCCGTGAACCAGCGGTCGCGGTCGGAGTCGGCCTCGATCTGCTCGACCGTCTGGCCGGTGTGGTAGGCGATCCGCTCCTGCATCAGCCGCTTCGTGTACAGCATCTGCTCGGCCTGGATCGCGATGTCGCTGGCCGAACCGCCGATGCCGCCGGAGGGCTGGTGCATCATCACGCGGGTGTGCGGGAGCGCGTACCGCTTGCCGCGGGCGCCTGCGCACAGGATGAACTGCCCCATCGACGCGGCCAGGCCGAGGCCGTAGGTCGCGACGTCGTTCGGGATGAACTGCATCGTGTCGTAGATCGCCATACCCGACGAGACGCTGCCGCCCGGCGAGTTGACGTAGAGCGCGATGTCGCGCGTGGGGTCTTCCGCGGAGAGGAGCAGCAGCTGGGCGCAGATGCGGTTGGCCATCTCGTCGTCGAACTGCTGACCGAGGAAGATGATGCGCTCCTTGAGGAGCCGGTTGAACACCGAGTCATCGAAGCCCATCCCGCTTCCGCTCGGCCCTCGGCCGACGGGTCCTGCCGGTGTGTGCAACTGGGTCACGATGCCTGCCTTCGAATTTTCGAGCACGGGTTACGAGCACTGGCGCTGCTGGTGAGCGTCCGAAGATCCGCTCCGTACGCCCGACACTAACGCGGGCCCGAGGCCCCTGACGGGGCCTCGGGGGGGTGTTCGCTGTGAGCGCACGATTGCCGACCGGAAGGCTGAGCCGTCAGGCCTGCGCCGGTGCGGCGTCGGTGTCGTCAGCGGCCTCGGCGTCGGCCTCGTCGAGCTCCGCCTGCGGCGGCGTGATCTCTTCCTGCAGGGCCTTCAAGTCGATCGGGTTGCCCGCCGAGTCGACGATCTTGGCCGACTCGGTGACCAGGCCCAGCGCCTTGCCGCGACGCAGGTCGGCCACCACGATCGGCAGCTCGCCGCCCTGCACGAGCTGGTCGGCGAACTGCTGCGGGTTCACGCCCGACTGCTGCGCCCGGCGGACGACCTCGCTGGTGAGCTCACCGTCGTCGATGCCGACCTCTTCGGCGTCGGCGATCGCGTCCAGGACGAGCTGCGAGCGGACGGCCTGCGCGCAGTCTTTGTCGAGCTGCTCGTCGAACTCTTCCTGGGTCTGGCCCTCGTTCTCGAGGTACTGCTCGATCGTCAGGCCGGCGTTCTCGAGCGCGTGGCTGAGCTGGTGCTTGCGGTACTCGATCTCGTCCTGGAGAACCTTCTCCGGCATCGGGACCTCGACCGCGTCGAGGAGGGCCTCGAGCGTCTTGTCGCGGGCCGCGACGGCCTGCTCCAGCTTCTTGACCCGCCCGAGCCGGGTGCGGACGTCGTCGCGCAGCTCGTCGAGCGTGTCGAACTCCGACGCGGTCTGGGCGAACTCGTCGTCCAGCTCGGGGAGCTCCTTCTCCTTCACCGTGCGGATCGTGACCTTGACGTCCGCGTCCTGGCCCGCGTGCTCGCCGCCGGCCAGCGTGGTGGTGAACGAGACCTCTTCGCCGGCCGAGTGACCCTCGATCGCGGCGTCGGTGCCCTCGAGCAGCTGGCCGCTGCCGACCTCGTAGGAGACGTTCTCGGCCGAGCCGCCCTCGATGTCGACGCCGTCGATCGTGGCGTGCAGGTCGAGCTGGACGAAGTCGCCCGGCTGCACCGCGCGCTCGACGCCCTTGAGCGTGGAGAACCGCTGGCGCAGGCTGTCGACCTGGCTGTCGATGTCTTCGTCGCCGACCACGGCCTCGTCGACCGTGACCTCGAGCGTGGAGAAGTCGGGGATCGTGAGCTCGGGCCGGACGTCGACCTCGGCGGTGAACGAAACCTTCTCGCCGTCGGCCAGCTCGGTCACCTCGACCTCGGGACGGCCGATGACCTTGATGTCGTGCTCACGCACCGCGCTGGAGTAGTGCGTGGGGATCGCGTTGTTGAGCGTCTCCTCGAGCACGGCGGCCCGGCCGATGCGCTGGTCGATCAGGCGCGGCGGGACCTTGCCCTTCCGGAAGCCCGGGATCGAGACCTGGTTCGCGATCGAGCGGTACGCCTCGTCGAGGTTGGGCTTCAGCTCCTCGAAGGGCACCTCGACGGCGAGCCGCACCCTGGTGGGGCTCAGGGTCTCGACGGTGCTCTTCACGTGTGTGCTCCTCAGCGCTGCAGGTGTAGTGGGATGTTCGATCTCCGTGAGATAGAGCACCCAGTCTATGCGACTGCCCGGCTCGCCGAGAGGCGGGCCGCGTGGCGGTCACGGCCGGCGGACGATCAGCCCGGCTGACGAATATTCCCTGGCCGGACGCCCGGGGCGAGCGCCGGGCCCCGGGGCGGGTACCCGGCGGTACGAGACCCGCTCCGGGAGGTGGTGGTTCGCCGCTGGACCGTGTCCGGCGGTGGTGCCGAGGGCGGCGTGGATACAGATGGCCGGGACCGCCGGAGCGGGGTCGGCCGACCGACCGGATCAGCCCTCGCGGACCCGGGTCGTCCATCATCGACGGTCCGGCGAGGCCGGGGACGGGGATCCGGCGAGGCCGGGGACGGCCTTGTCGCCGAGGCCCAGCATGATGAACAGCGCTAGCAGGATCACGGTGCTGCGGACCGGCCGGCCGGACTCCGTCGAAAGGGGATCGATGTCGGAGACGGTGGGTTCGGGAATCGTCTACGGGGAGACGTTCGGAGCTCGGCGGGTCGAGTTCGGGATCGTCGACGGGCTGGCGATGTTCGAGGGTGACATCGTGCTCGGGCCCGCTTCTTCGGTGGCCGCGCGCTCGGCGGTGGCAATTGGGGGCCAGTCGTTCCGCTGGCCGGACGGAGTGATTCCGTACGAGATCTCACCGTCGTTGCCGTCGGCTCAGCGGGACGCGGTGGCCGCGGCCGTGGAGCACTGGAACTCGTCGACCCGGTTGTCGGTGGTGCCGCGGACCTCGGAGGCGGACTACGTGCGGTTCGTGCCCGGGAGCGGGTGCTCGTCGTCGGTCGGGCGGCAGGGCGGGGTGCAGGACCTGAACCTGGGGACCGGGTGCCAGTTCGGGCAAGCGGCGCACGAGCTCGGACACGTGGCCGGGTTGTGGCACGAGCAGAGCCGGGAGGACCGCGACCGGTTCGTGCGGATCGTGTGGGAGAACATCGATCCGGCGCTGCGGCACAACTTCGACCAGCACGTCACCGACGGGGACGACGTCGGGGCCTACGACTACGGATCGATGATGCATTACCCGGCGGTCTCGTTCTCGATCGACGGTCAGCCGACGATCGTGCCGCTGGAAGCCGGGGTCTCGATCGGGCAGCGGGAAGCGCTGTCGGCGCTGGACCGGGCGGCGATCCGGGTGCTGTACCCGGCGCTGGAACCGTCGTTCACCTCGACCTGGGCGACGACGTCCGGGGTGCTGTTCCGGCTGCGGGATCGCTGGCAGCTGGGGACGCTCGAGCCGGGCGCACTGACCTGGTCGGTCGTGGGATCGGGCCCGGCGGCGGTGGCGGTCGGAGACTTCGACGGGGACGGGGTCTGCGAAGTGCTGTCGGCCTCGGGGGCGCTGGGACGGGTGGAGGACGGGGTGCTGCGCTGGTCGGGTGCGGGCCCGGTGCGGCCGGGGACGCTGATCGCCGTGGACGTGGACGGGGACGGGCGGGACGAACTGCTGGTCTCGGACGCCGGCGAGTGGTGGTGCGGGTCGCTGTCGGGTCCGGCGTTCTCGTGGGCCCCGGTCGGAGCGTCGTCGCCGGGGACGCGCGCGGCCGGGATGCCCACCGGGTTGCTGGTGACCGGTGACGAGGAGACCGTGCGCGGGACGCTCGAGGACGGCACTCTGGCGTGGGAGTGGGTCGGCGATCCGGCGCCGGAAGGGCGGCTGATCCCGGGCCTGTTCGTCGTCGGGACGGACGAGCTGTGGGCCGGCTCGTTCGATTCCTCGGACACGCTGACCTGGGAGTCGCTCGGCCCCGCGCCGGGTGAGATGGTCTGCGGGCTGCCGGACGGCCGGGCGCTGTCTTACGGCTCGCTGGAGGCGTCGTGGCGGCTGTACTCCCCCGGCGCCGGGTGGTCGTTCGCGGGGACGTTCGAGGCGTGATGCCGCGCCGCCGCTGACCCGGGGCGTCAAGGAACCGTCAAGGAAACCGCTGCGGCCGTTAGGGCGGTGTCAACGACGGCGGAAGCGGTGTTTCGGCGGCGTTCACTTCCGGTGCGGGCATCGAGACCGGTGTCCGTGACCTACCGGACCTGGAGTGTCCCCATGCTTGACCTGGCCTTCGTGGCCCTCGTCGTCGCGTTCTTCGCGCTCGCGGCACTCGTCGCACGAGGGGTGGAACGGCTGTGACCGCCGAGAACGTGGTGGGCTTGATCGCCTCGGTGCTGCTGATCGGCTACCTGCTGGTCGCGCTCGTCCTTCCGGAGAAGTTCTGATGAGCGACGTCGCAGCCGGACTGCTCCAGATCCTGGCGCTGGTCGTCGCGCTCGGATTCGGCTGGAAGTACCTCGGCGACTACATGGCCCGGGTGTACGAGTCCCCCGGACACGGCCGGGTCGAGCGTCTGCTCTACCGGACGGTCGGGGTCGACCCGGACGCCGACCAGCGGTGGCCGGTGTACCTCCGCAGCGTGCTGGCGTTCTCCGCGGTCAGCGTGCTGGGCCTCTACCTGCTGCAGCGGCTCCAAGGCCACCTGCCGCTGTCGGTCGGTTTCGCGGGCATCGACCCGGCGCTGGCGTTCAACACCGCGGCGAGCTTCGTCTCGAACACGAACTGGCAGGCCTACTCCGGCGAGGCCGCGATGGGCCACCTCGTCCAGATGGCCGGTCTGGCGGTGCAGAACTTCGCGTCGGCGGCGGTCGGCATGACCGTGGCGGTCGCGCTGATCCGCGGGTTCACGCGCAAGAGCACCGAGCGGCTCGGCAACTTCTGGGTCGACCTGTTCCGCGGGTCGTTCCGGATCCTGCTGCCGATCGCGGTGATCGCCACGATCGTGCTGGTCGCGTCCGGTGTCGTCCAGAACCTGGCTTCACCGCACGAGGTGAGCACGCTCGCCGGGGGCACGCAGTCGGTGACCGGCGGCCCGGTCGCCTCCCAGGAGGCCATCAAGGAGCTCGGCACCAACGGCGGCGGCTTCTACAACGCGAACTCCGCGCACCCGTTCGAGAACCCGAACGCGTTCACGAACTGGTTCGAGATCTTCCTGCTCCTGCTGATCCCGGTCGCGCTCACCCGGACGTTCGGCCGCATGATCGGCGACCGTCGCCAGGGCCTGGCGATCCTGGGCGTCATGACGACGATTTTCGCCGGCATGCTGGCGATCGTCTGGTCCTTCGAGGCGCGCCACCCCGGGCTGGCGTCGCAGGTGGCCGGCTCGGCCATGGAGGGCAAGGAGACCCGCTTCGGTGTGCCCGGTTCGGCACTGTTCGCGGTGGCCACGACCGGCACGTCCACCGGCGCGGTGAACTCGTTCCACGACTCGTACTCCGCGCTCGGCGGCGGCGCGATCCTGCTGAACATGCTGCTCGGCGAAATCGCGCCCGGCGGCGTCGGCTCCGGCCTCTACGGCATTCTGATCATGGCGATCCTGGCCGTGTTCATCGCCGGATTGATGGTCGGACGCACACCCGAGTACCTGGGCAAGAAGATCCAGAGCCGGGAGATCAAGCTCGTCTCGCTCTACATCCTGGCCACCCCGATGGCCGTGCTGGTCGGCACCGGGCTCGCGATGGCGTTCGGGTCCACGCGCGGCTCCATGCTGAACGACGGACCGCACGGCTTCTCCGAGGTGTTCTACGCGTTCGCCTCCGGCGGCAACAACAACGGCAGCGCGTTCGCCGGCCTGTCGGCGAACACGCCGTTCTACAACACCGCGATCGGTCTGGCGATGCTGATCGGCCGCTTCCTGCCGATGGTCTTCGTTCTCGCGCTGGCCGGCTCCCTGGCTCGGCAGCAACCGGTGCCGGTGACCGCCGGGACGCTACCCACCCACAAGGCGCTGTTCGTCGGCCTCCTGGTCGGCGTGATTCTCATCGTCACCGGTCTCACCTACTTCCCCGCTCTTTCTCTCGGCCCGCTCGCGGAGGGGCTCTAAGCCATGACTCTCGTCCAGGAACCCCCGGTTCAACTCCCTCCGTCGCAACCTCGCCGGGTCCACAGCGGGCTGCTCGACCCGAAGCTGCTGCTCACCTCGCTGCCCGAGGCGGTGAAGAAGCTCGACCCCCGGGTCATGGTGCGCACGCCGGTGATGTTCGTCGTCGAGATCGGCTCGGTCATCTCCACGGTCTTCGCGATCATCGACCCGAGCGTGTTCTCGATCGTCGTCGCGGTCTGGCTCTGGCTCACCGTGATCTTCGCGAACCTCGCCGAAGCCGTCGCCGAGGGCCGCGGCAAGGCGCAGGCCGACACCCTGCGCCGCACCAAGACCGAGACCGTCGCGCGCAAGCTGCTCGAAGACGGCACCGACGTCGAGGTGCCGGCGACTTCGCTGGTCCCCGGCGACCTGGTGGTCGTCGAAGCCGGACAGTTCATCCCCGGTGACGGTGACGTCGTCGAAGGTGTCGCGAGCGTCGACGAGTCGGCGATCACCGGTGAGTCCGCGCCGGTGATCCGGGAGTCCGGAGGCGACCGCAGTTCGGTCACCGGCGGCACCCGGGTGCTGTCCGACCGGATCGTCGTGAAGATCACCGCGAAGGCCGGCGAGAGCTTCATCGATCGGATGATCGCGCTGGTCGAGGGCGCGTCCCGGCAGAAGACGCCGAACGAGATCGCGCTGAACATCCTGCTCGCGAGCCTCACGATCGTGTTCCTGCTCGCGGTGGCCACCCTGCAGCCGTTCGCCGCCTACGCGGGCGCCGAGCAGCCGCTGATCATCCTGGTCGCCCTGGTCGTCTGTCTCATTCCGACGACGATCGGCGCGCTGCTCTCCGCGATCGGTATCGCGGGCATGGACCGGCTCGTCCAGCGCAACGTGCTCGCGATGTCCGGCCGCGCGGTCGAGGCCGCGGGTGACGTCACTACGTTGCTGTTGGACAAGACCGGGACGATCACCCTGGGCAACCGGGAAGCGACCGAGTTCATCCCGGTCGGGGAGGTGGCGCCGCGGGAGATCGCGGCGGCCGCCCAGCTCTCCAGCCTCGCCGACGAGACACCCGAGGGCCGGTCGATCGTGGTGCTGGCGAAGGAGGAGTACGCCCTTCGGGGAACGACCGTCGCCGACGCCGCCTTCGTCCCGTTCAGCGCGGAGACCCGGATGTCCGGTGTGGACCTGTACCCGGCGGGCGAGCGCGAACGGCCCGAGCGGCTGATCCGCAAGGGCGCGGCGTCGGCCGTGATGAAGTGGGTCCGCGACAACGGCGGCCACCCGACCGACGAGGTCGGACCGACCGTGGACGCGATCAGCGCCTCCGGCGGCACCCCGCTGGTGGTCGCGGAGAAGGTCGGCGACTCCCCAGCCCGGGCACTGGGCGTCATCCGTCTGAAGGACGTCGTCAAGAGCGGCATGCGTGAGCGGTTCGACGAACTGCGCCGCATGGGCATCCGCACCGTGATGATCACCGGCGACAACCCGCTCACCGCGAAGGCCATCGCCGAGGAGGCCGGTGTCGACGACTTCCTCGCCGAAGCCACCCCGGAAGACAAGATGCGGCTCATCAAGTCCGAGCAGGAGGGCGGCAAGCTCGTCGCGATGACCGGCGACGGCACGAACGACGCCCCGGCGCTGGCCGCCGCGGACGTCGGCGTCGCGATGAACTCCGGAACCTCGGCCGCCAAAGAGGCCGGCAACATGGTCGACCTCGACTCCAACCCGACGAAGCTCATCGAGATCGTCGAGATCGGCAAACAGTTGCTGATCACCCGGGGCGCGCTGACCACGTTCTCGATCGCCAACGACGTCGCGAAGTACTTCGCGATCATCCCGGCGATGTTCGTGGTCGCGTATCCCAGCCTCGACGCGCTGAACATCATGCGGCTGCACTCGCCGGAGTCCGCGATCGTGTCCGCGGTCATCTTCAACGCGCTCGTGATCATCGCGCTGATCCCGCTGGCGTTGCGCGGAGTGCGGTACACGCCCTCGTCCGCGTCGGCGATGTTGCGCCGCAACCTGCTCGTCTACGGCGTGGGCGGGCTGATCGTCCCGTTCATCGGGATCAAACTCATCGACCTCGTCGTCCAGTTCATTCCCGGCCTCTCCTGAACCCGGCCGCCCGGGGCCGCACGGCCCCGGGCACCACGCTCGAAAGAAGAAACCCGTCATGGCATCACGAGCACCGGCCGCGGTCCGGCAGTACGGCGCCGCCCTCCGGGCACTCCTCCTCTTCACCGTCGTCCTCGGCCTGGCCTACCCCCTGCTGATGACCGGCATCTCCCAGGTCGCGTTCCCGCACCAGGCCAACGGGTCGATGACCGGGCACGGGTCCAGCCTGCTCGGTCAGTCCTTCGCCGACGCCGACGGCAACCCGCTCGAGCAGTGGTTCCAGCCCCGCCCCTCGGCCGGCGGCTACGACCCGCTCGCCTCCGGCGCCTCCAACCTCGGCCCCAACGCCGAGGACCAGGTCAAGGCCGTCGAGAAGCGCCGGGTCCAGGTCGCCGAGTTCGACGGCGTGGCACCGGCCGACGTGGCACCGGACGCGCTCACCGCATCCGGCAGCGGCCTCGACCCGCACATCAGCCCCCGGTACGCCCGGGAGCAGATCAACCGCGTGGCCGCCGCGCGCGGGCTGCCGGTCGGCGAGGTGCGCAAGCTGGTCGACGACCACACCCAGGGACGGATCCTCGGCTTCCTCGGCGAAGACCGGGTCAACGTCCTGGAACTGAACAGCGCGCTGGACAAGCTCTGATCGTGGGCAGCCCCGGGACGTTGCGGATCTACCTCGGGGCTGCCCCCGGCGTGGGCAAGACCTACAAGATGCTCGAAGAGGGACGCCGCCGGGCCGAACGCGGCGCGGACGTCGTCATCGGCTTCGTCGAAACCCACGGACGCGCCGAGACGGCCGCCCAGATCCGCGGCCTGGAGGTCGTTCCCCGGCGAACCCTCACCTACCGTGACGTCCCTTTCGACGAGATGGATCTCGACGCCGTGCTCGCCCGGCGCCCGGAGATCGCGCTGGTCGACGAACTGGCCCACACCAACGTCCCGGGCAGCAGGCACGAGAAGCGCTGGCAGGACGTCCGGGCGCTGCTCGACGCCGGCATCCACGTCTTGTCGACGGTGAACGTCCAGCACCTGGAGTCGCTCAACGACGTCGTCGAGGCCATCACCGGCGTCCCGCAACGCGAAACCATCCCGGACGCCGTCGTGCGCGCCGCCGACCAGGTCGAGCTCGTCGACATGGCCCCCGACGCCCTGCGCCGCCGGATGGCCCACGGCAACATCTACCAGGCCGACAAGATCGACGCCGCGCTCGGCAACTACTTCCGCGTCGGCAACCTCACCGCGCTCCGCGAGCTCGCGCTGCTGTGGACGGCCGACAAGGTCGACGAAGCGCTGCGCAAGTACCGCGACGAACACGACATCGACAGCGTCTGGGAGGCCCGCGAACGGGTCGTCGTGGCGGTCACCGGCGGCCCCGAAGGCGACACGCTCATCCGCCGGGCCGCCCGCATCGCCGCGCGGTCGCAACAGGGCGAACTGCTCGCCGTGCACATCTCGCGCAGTGACGGGCTGACCGGCGCCGATCCCGTGCGCCTGGAGAAGCAGCGGGACCTGACCGAAAGTCTCGGTGGCACGTTCCACGCCGTGGTCGGCGACGACGTGCCCACCGCCCTGCTCGACTTCGCCCGCGGGGCCAACGCCACCCAGCTCGTCCTCGGCACCAGCCGGCGCCCCCGCTGGCAACGAGCCGTCTCCGAGGGCATCGGCACCCGGGTCATCACCGAATCCGGCCGCATCGACGTCCACATGGTGACGCACTCGCAGGCCGGCGGGGTCTGGAAACCCCGGCTGCCGAAGCTCACCGGCGGCCTCACCGCCCGCCGGCGCTGGTACGGGTTCGCGCTGGCGCTTCTCGGGCTGCCGCTGCTCACGCTGGTGCTGAAACTCGCCGAGGGCCACCTCGACCTGTCCAGCGAACTGTTGCTCTACCTGGGCTTCATCGTCCTCGTCGCGCTCGTCGGCGGCGGCTACCCGGCGGTGTTCGCCGCGGCTGCCGGCACGCTGCTGGTGAACTGGTTCTTCACCCCACCCGTGCGCACGTTCACGATCGCCGAGTTCGACAACCTCGTCGCGCTGGGAGTGTTCGTCCTGGTCGCTCTGTCGGTCGCGTGGGTGGTCGATGTCTCCGCCCGGCGGCGCAGGCAGGCGTCCCGGGCCCAGGCGGAGGCCGAGATGCTGTCGGCGTTGAGCCGTGGGGTGCTGGCCGGCGGCCGGGCCCTGCCGAGCCTCCTCGAACAGGTCCGGGACGCCTTCGGTCAAGAGTCGGTGAGCCTGCTCGAACGGGTCGGCAGCCGGTGGGAGGTGGTGGGATGCGTCGGCGGGCCGCCCTGTCTCGCCCTGGACGAAGGTGACGCCGACATGGCCGTCACCGACACCCTCCACCTCGTCCTGCGCGGACGACGGCTACCGGCTTCCGACCGGCGGGTGCTTGCCGCGTTCGCGGCCCAGGCCGCGGTCGTCCTGCGGCAGTCCCGCCTCAGCGCCCAGGCCGCCGAAGCGGCCGACCTCGCCGAAGGCAACCGCATGCGCACCGCGCTGCTCGCCGCGGTCAGCCACGACCTCCGCACGCCGCTGGCGTCGATCAAAGCGTCGGTGACCGCGCTGCGCTCCCCCTCCGTCACCCTCGATGACGACGACGTCGACGAACTGCACGCGACCATCGACGAATCCGCCGACCAGCTCAACGCGCTCATCGACAACCTGCTCGACATGAGCCGCCTGCAAACCGGCGCGGTGAACCCGCTGCGGCGCCTGATCAGCCTCGACGAGGTCGTGCCCGGCGCCGTCGCGGGCGCGGACCGCCTCACGCCCGCACGGCACCCCGAGGTCGCCGTCAACATCTCCGAGTCCCTGCCGCCCGTCCTCGCCGACCCCGGGCTACTCGAACGGGCGCTCGCCAACCTCGTCAGCAACGCCGTCCGGCACGGCGGCGGGAGACCGATGGCCATTCGCGCCAGCGCCCTCGCCGACCGCGTCGAGATCCGCGTCGTCGACACCGGGCCGGGCGTGCCCGAAGCCGACCGCGACCGCATCTTCGGCGCCTTCCAGCGCCTCGGCGACCGGCCCGACGGTAACGGCGTCGGGCTCGGCCTCGCCGTCGCCCGGGGTTTCATCGAGACGATGGGCGGCACGCTCGAACCCGAAGACACCCCCGGCGGAGGCCTGACCATGGTCGTCTCCCTCCCCACGAAGAACCCGCCCGCGGAGGGCCGATAGCCCTCATCGGCAGGTGGGGCGCACGAGGTCCTCCGGAGTCGGGTCGTTGATGGCCCGCTGCCCGCCGGTCCGCAGGTCGACGCCGGGCTGCCCGGACGACGTCGACCCCAGCGCCACATAACCGTTCCGGGGGGTCACTACCGCCAGCACCACGCCGGCGGGCGAGTCCGGACGGCTGGTATCGAACAGATCGACCGGGGTGTGCACGATCTGCCGGCCGGAGCGATCGCCTCCTGGCGCGTCCACTTGCACCTGGAACTGGAGTGCTGAGGCGGTCGGCCGGGAGTCGCCGCCGCCGTATCGCACGAGTACCAGCACCAGTTCGCACGACTCGGGAACGTCCGGCAGCTCACGGCCGCCTTCCCAGCCGACGTCGCTGAGGCCGGCCGGCTTCACCCCGACCGCGACCCGGGACACCAGCACGTCATACGTCCGGCCCCCGACGAAACCCAGGTCCGGCGAGACGTCGACGAGCGGCACTCGGGCCAGCCGGCCGAATTCGGCGACGTCGCCGCCGCGGCAGCACGTGAGCACGAGCATCGGCGGCGAGGACGACGACGTGCGGTCGCGAGGCAGCGCGAACAGCGCGAAGCCGCCGAGCACCACGAGTAGGACGGCGACGCCGGCCGCGGCTCGCGTCCCTCGGCTGTTCCACTTCACGGTCCGCAGGCTGCCGGGGCCCGATATACGGGCGCTACACAGCCGGCCCTGGTGGCTCCGCGGCGCGGCGTCCCGTCCACCGGAAACGCAACCAAGGGTTGCGCCTCGACGTGGTGTTCGCTACGGTCGTCGCAACCAAAGGTTGCAGGAAGTCGTCGATCGGAGAGGAGCAACCAGGTGGACGACGATCAGCCCGCCCGGGCGGCGGCTCCGCTGACGGCGGTCGAATCAGCGTGGGACGCCCGGCTGGAACGGATCAAGCGCATCGCCGAGGCGATCCGGTGCCCACGACAGCACTGACGGAAGGAACGCCATGGAGTACGGAAGCATCGAGCGTGAGCTGCACATCGACGCCACCCCCGAGGTGGTCTACGAGGTGATCAGCTCCCCGGAGCACCTGCGCGAGTGGTGGCCGGACGACGTCGACCTCGACCCGGTCCCCGGCGCCACCGGCTCGATCACCTTCGGCGACCCGGCCTCGCCGGACGCGAAGGTCGAGGAGCTCACGATCGTGGACGCCGACCCGCCCCGGCGGTTCTCGTTCCGCTGGGTCTACGACCAGGGACCGGCCACCGAGGCGAACTCCCTCCTGGTCACCTTCGACCTCACTCCGAACGAGGGCGGCACCCGGCTGCGTTTCACCGAGACCGGTTTCCGGGAGATCGGGTGGGAGGCCGCCGTGCTGGAGGAGGCCTACCTCGACCACGTCCGCGGCTGGGACCACTTCCTGCCGCGCCTGGTCACGTGTGCCGACCGCCTGGTCGCACAGCGGTGACGACCCAGATCGACGACGACCTCTGGTCGGCGATCGGCGACCCCACCCGGCGGCGGATGCTCGACCTCCTTCTGGCTGAGGACGGCGGCACCGCGACCACGCTCAGCCGGCAGTTGCCGGTCACCCGGCAGGCGGTGGCCAAACACCTCACCGTGCTGGACGCCGTCGGCCTGGTGCGGATGACGTCGGCCGGGCGGGAGCGCCGCTACGAGATCGACCAGGCGCAGTTCGCCCGGGCCGTCGCCCAGCTGACCGCCGTCGGCGCGACCTGGGACGCCCGGCTCGGACGCATCAAGCGTCTCGCCGAACGAATTCAGCGCGACGTTCAGCAGTAGTTACCCGGAAGGAATCTCCGATGACCACAGTGCACACCGAGCGGGGCTACTCCACGTCGTACACCGTCGAGCAGCCGGCGGAGGACGTCTACGCCGCCGTTCTCGACGTCCGGGGCTGGTGGACCGGTCGGATCGACGGGCCCACCGACGAACTGGAGGGCGAATTCACCTACCGGCACCCACCGCAGCACTACAGCCGTCAGCGCGTCGTGGAGCTAACTCCGGGACGCCGCGTGGTGTGGCGCGTCACCGACAGCCGCCTCGCGTTCGTCTCCGAGCCGGGCGAGTGGACCGGCAGCGAGATCGTGTTCGACATCGCGTCCGTGGCCGACGGCACCGAACTGCGCTTCACCCACCTCGGGCTGGTGCCGGACGTGGAGTGCTTCGACGCGTGCTCCACGGCCTGGCTGCATTACGTCAACGGCAGCCTGCGCAGCCTGATCACCACCGGAACGGGTCTGCCGGATCCCTGGTGAGGCTCAGTGGCCCGGCGCGGCCTCGCCGTGGTGGGTGGGTCCGTCTTCGGAGTTGGCCTGATTCAGCCGCAAAGCCTCCTGCAACTGATCCTCCAACACCAGGATCCGGCACGCGGCATCCAACGCCACGCCCTGATCAACAAGCTCCCGAGCCCGCGCCGCCAGCCGCAACTGCGACCGCGAAAAACGCCGATGCCCACCCGCCGAACGCATCGGCGTAATCAACTTCAATTCACCCAAACTACGCAAAAAACCCTGCGACGTACCGAGAATCTCCGCCGCACGACCCATCGTGTACGCCGGAAAATCCTCATCACCGAACATGTCCCCGGAATCTCCGGCCATGCCACCTCCACGTCTGGGCCCCGGCGCTACAAGCGCCGGGGCCCAGGAAAAACGGGTCAAATAACACACCATCTACCGACTAAGAACGTCGGCCTACTTATCCGCGCCCTACAACGGGGCGTGAGGATCGCGTCAGCGTGACCGGAGACCACCTCTCGTTCGATGGAAACAACGGTGTCCGCCCTCGACCGATGGCGGGCGATCCAACGGTGTCAGACCCCTTTCCTCTCGACTGTGCTGAACTCTGATCCCTCGGCGCCCGCGGCCTCACGCGACTTCACCGGCCCGGACGCCCATCCCTGCACGGTTGGGGTCGCCTCCGAGACGAATCCAGGCTTCCCCACTTGCCGCACGTGCTTTCTTTCTGCGTTCTCTTCTCTCGACGTCAGGAACATTAACCGGCGAGCGGGAGCATGTCTAGTCTCGTCGCCATAGATTTTCTCCGCGCCGGATCGAGATCCGGGTCCGGGTCAGCTCGACGCCGGACTCCTGTGCTCTTCCGGCGCGACGCTGTTCGCGGTGACGGCCGTCGTCGCCGGGCGGACTCGACACCGCAGGCGCCCGGCCCGCGGTCGCGGTCGGCGGTCGCGGTCGCGGTCGAAACCGAGAAGACAGCGCTGAGACGATCAAGCGATGGACACGGAAGAGCCGGTGAAATGGGCGCCCGGACTCCGGCTGTCGGCGGACACCGGTCCCGCGGCATGGATCGAGACGGCCCTGGCCGCAGCCCGGCCGGGCACCGTGGCGGCGATGGTGCCGACGGTGTTCGCCGCCTACGCCCGGGTGCTACCGCCGACGTACGCACCGGACGACGAGGGCCGCTTCCGATGGTCCGAGATCGCGGCCGGCCGAGGCGTCGCCCTCACGGCCGAAACCCGCTTCGACGACCTGGTCGCCGGCGACGGGCGCTGGGGCCGGCCCTCGGACGGCGGACTCGACGCGCGAGAGACGACTCTGCTGGCCACGGTGCTCTCGGACTTCACCGACGCCTCGGACGAGGCGTTCTTCTGCCTCTGGGAAGGCCTGGGCCTGGAAGAGACCGAAGCACTCAAGGATCGCGCGACCCGCGTCCGGACTCCGCACCGCGCCTACCACCTGCTCACCGGCCCGGTGTCCGCGGCGGCGGTACTGCCGGGTTCGGTCGAATGGAGATGCGCCGGCCTGTGGTGGCCCGCCGATCGGGCCTGGCTCGTCGCGACCGACATCGACGGCTACCTGACCTACGTCGGCGGCAGCTCCGAGGCGATTCGGGCCCTCAGGACCCACCCCGCTCTCGACGTCGTCGGCGTCGAGAGCGCGACACCGCTCGATCCCAGCTACGGCTGATCCCGCCCGATCCCGACTTCGAGGCGGCACGCGCGTCGGGTCTGGTCACGCCCGCAGATGCCTCGTTCGGGTGGCGCATCCGTCCGCGGCCAACGCCCCGGTGGCGAGAGCGGCCGCCAGCAACGTTCGGCGCGAGTAATTATTCGTCATCATGATTAAAAAAATCCACTGCAGGTGTGAACGACACGACCTCTCTCGGAAATCGGGGCCCTGGACGGCCCACCGTGGCCGCCACCAGGCGGCAGCAGATCGTCAGCGCCTTCCTCGCGCTGGTCGGAGAGAAAGGGCTCGCGACGGTGAGCCTGGACGACATCGCGAGCGCCTCCGGGGTACAGCGCTCCGTCATGCGCCACTACGTGGGCAACCGCGCGCAGCTCGTGCGCGCGGCAGCGGCGGACCTCGTGGCGCGCTACACCGAGTTGATCAGGACCGCGGTCGGGGAGGAGCCGAGCGCGCAGGAAGCCATCCGCTATCTGTTCAGCCGGCAGTGGGTGGCCGCGAACGAGGTCGAAGGCCGCGCCTTCGACGAACTCTTCCACGAAGCCATGCGCGACCCGGACCTCCGTCTACAGCTACGCGACGCCTACGGCCTTCTGGTGGACGAGCTAGCCGCGGCCATCCGGCGAACCCGCCCCGCCGCGCCCGCGGACGAAATCGCGTACCAGATCGTCTGTCTGGCCGAACACAGCTCCACCATGCAGCAACTGGGATTTGCTCCCGAACAAGCAGCGGCCGCGGAAGCGCTCGCCCTGCGGCTCATCGGCTAGCAAGTACTGGGTCGTGGGGGGGACGAGCTACGGCTCCCCGAGCTCGACGGGCCGGTACACCCCGGCGATGCGATCCACATTGACTGACGCTCGCTCAGTAACTAGGTTCGCAACCCCTGGCACCGACCGATCCTCAGAGCCGCGCACCACCCCGGGGCCAGGAGACGGTTCCGCTGCCGCGCAGTGGCAGATGCACCTGATCGTCCGAGTTGAGCAACCGCACCACGGCGACGCGTCAGCACGCGGGCCGCGGAGGAGGTCAACGATGATCAAACGGTTAGTGGTAATGCTCGTCGTGGTGGTCACGATCGGCGCGGTCGCGAGCCCCGCTCGTGCGCAGACGCACTACACCGGCACGTTGACGAGCGGCGCGACTTGGGTCGCGGACGTCCCGGCCGGCTGGAACGGGACGATGATCCTCTACAGCCACGGCTTCGGGCCCCTCACCGCCCAGAACGCCCCCGACGACGAGACCCGTTCGGCGCTGCTCGCGGAAGGGTACGGACTCGTCGGATCGTCCTACTCCGGCCGGTCCTGGTGGGCCCTCTCGAGCGCGCTCGACGACCA
Source organism: Cryptosporangium sp. NPDC051539 (assembly GCF_044454545.1). Lineage (NCBI taxonomy): Bacteria > Bacillati > Actinomycetota > Actinomycetes > Cryptosporangiales > Cryptosporangiaceae > Cryptosporangium > Cryptosporangium sp. NPDC051539. Next base: position 133,893 of record NZ_JBITDV010000004.1, read on the forward strand.
GTTCGGCGCGCTCGCCGCGATCGAGAAGAGAGTCGGTGACGCCCGCCGCACCATCGCCTGGGGCACCTCGATGGGTGGACTGATCAGCGCGCTGCAAGCGGAGCGGGGCGCCGGGCGCATCGACGGCAGCCTCACCACGTGCGGGCTGGTCGGTGGCGCACTCAACCTCGGCAACTATCAACTCGACGGCGAGTGGGCACTGGTCCGGCTGCTCGACGCCAAGGCCCGGCTCGTCGACTACCCGACGTCCGCGGCCGGCACCGCCGCCGCGACAGCGCTCAGCTCGGCGATCACCGCCGCGCAGCGCACGCCCGCCGGCCGGGCCCGCGTCTCGCTGGCCGCGGCGCTGTTCAACACACCCGGATGGTTCACCGGCGCCACGCCACCCGCTCCGACCGACTACTCCGGTCAGCAAGCACAGCAGGCCGCTGAACTCAGCCAGTTCGTGCTCGGCTTCATCGTCCCCGGCCGCTACCAGATCGAACTGGCCGCCGGCGGCAACAGCTCGTACAACGCGGGCGTGAACTATGCCGCTCTGCTGCACGGGAACCCTCGCGAACAGCAGGTCCGCACCCTCTACCGCCACGCCGGACTCGACCTCTCCGCCGACCTCGCGACGCTCACCCGAGACGCCACTGTCATGGCCGACCCCCACGCCGTCGCGACGCTACGCCGCACCTCGGTGCCGACCGGGCATCTCCGCGTGCCGGAGCTGAGCATCCACACCACGGCAGACCAGCTCATCCCGGTCGAACACGAAAACTGGTACGCGCGGACCGTCGCACACGCCGACAAGACCCGGCTGCTACGGCAAGGCTACGTACGCGCGACCGGGCACTGCGCGTTCCGTCCCGCCGAGACCATCGGCGCCCTGCACGTCCTGGAGAAACGGATACAGACCGGCCGTTGGGCGCCGACCACCGCGGCCGCGCTGAACCGCGCCGCACGCGCGACCACCCTCGGCGAGGGACGCTACGTGTCGTTCCGTCCCGCACCGCTCACTGGGGCGCGCCGCTGACCGAACGCCACAGTCCAGATCGGGTCGGCCCGGGCCCCGATGCAGCTGATCCACCTCCCGGCGTCAGGAGATCGCGGCCAGCACGTCGACGCGCGCGGCCCGGAGAGCGGGCCACACCGACGCGACGACGCCCGCGAACGCGGCCAGGCCGAGGTAGCCGGCGAGCTGCGGCCAGGGTACGGCCAGCGTAGTCACGCCCTGGCCGGCGAGCGCCCGGACCGTGGCCGCACCCAGCCCGGCGCCGACCAGCACCCCGAGCAGGGCGCCCAAGGCCGAAACGAGCGTGGCCTCCACCATCACCATCCCGATGGTCTGGTCACGGCGGAGCCCGACCGCCCGCAGCAGGCCGAGCTCGCGACCCCGCTCCAGGATCGAGAGAGCCACGGTGTTCACCACGCCGAGCACCGCGATCAGGATGGCCAGCGCCAGCAGGAGCTGGACCGTGCCGAGAACGGCGCCGGCCTTGGCGTTCTGCTGTGCGCTGTACTCGTGCCGGTCGAACACCCCGGCCTCCGGGTTCGCGGCGAGCAACGCGGCGAGGCCGGTGCGGGCCGCGGCGACGTCGGCCCCGGGGCGCAGCGTGACGAACGCCTGGGTCGGCTGAGCGACGCGGAAGCCCGGCGCGGTCGAGGCCGGCAGCAACCAGCCGTTGACCAGGTCGGTGTCGGTGTAGACGCCGGCCAGGGTGAACCGGCGGACACCACCCCGGGGTAGCTGGACGCTGACCGGATCGCCGATCCGCAGGCCGGTGCCCGCGACGGTGCGCTGGTCGGCCACGACCTGGTGGTCGCCGAGCGTCCCGAGCCGGCCCTGCGCGGCCGTGAGGCTCAGCGCGTCGCGCAGGGCCGGCAGGTCGGTGACCGCCTCGACGTAGGCCCGCTGCCCGTCGACGAGGCCCGCACCCTCGTACAGACCGGTCACCCCGGCCACCGACGGGAGCGTGGACGCCTTGGTCAGCACGGCGGGATCGAACGGTGCCCTGGTGTTGCCGCCCGACGCTCCGGTCACGATCAGCTCGGCCGTGATCTGACGGTCGACCAGCCGGCCGACGCTTCGGGTGGCGGACACGATCACGGTCGAGACCCCGGCCACCAGCGCGACGGTGACCATCAGGGCGGCCGCGGTGATCGCGGTCCGGCGGGGATTGCGGCGCGCGTTGTGCCGGGCCAGCCGGCCGGGCACCGACCAGCCCACCGCCCGGCCGAGCAGGCCGACCGCGGGCCGGGTGATCTGCGGGGTGAGCAGCGCCGTCCCGAGCAGCGTCAGCAGGACACCGGCGAAGATCAGCGCCAGCGAGTTCTCGCCGGGCCGGGCCAGGCCACCGCCCAGCAGGCCGGCCGCGGCCACGGTCGTCAGCGCGCCGGCCACCGTCAGCCGGGTCAGCGGGCGGTCCGGAGTCGCCGCCTCGCGCATCGCCGCGATCGGGAGCACCTTCGACGCGGCCACCGCCGGGATCAACGCCGCGGCCACCGTAACGACCAGGCCCACCGCGAACGAGCCGGCGACGGCGGAGGCGGGCACCCCCACCTGGACGGAGTCCAGCCCCCTCCTGGCGCCGTATCCGTAGGCCAGACCCGCGCCGACCGCGATCCCGGCGACCAGCCCGGCCACCGAGGCGAAGAGCCCGACCACCGAGGCCTCCACCACGAGCGAACCGACGAGCTGCCGACGGCCCGCGCTCAGCGCCCGGAACAGCGCCAGCTCCCCGGTCCGCTGCGCGACGAGGATCGAGAACGTGTTCAGCACCAGGAACGCGCCCACGAACAGCGAGACGCCCGCGAAGCCGAGCAGCAGCGAGCTGAGGAACCCCATCGTCTGCTGATACTTCGCCGCGGACTCCCGGCCCAGCTCGGCGCCGGTGCGCACGGTGTACGCCGGGCCGAGCGTGGTGGCGAGCCGTTCGCGGAGGGAAGCCACGGAGACCCCCCTCGCCGCGGTCACCGACACGGACGAGTAGGAGCCCGGTTCCCCGACCATCAGCGCCTGCGCGACCGGCCGGCTGAACGCGACGATCTGTGTACCGTTTCCGCCGCCGTCCGGCGTGAAGAGCCCGACCACCGTGAAGACGCGCCGCGGCCGGAGCGTCAGCACACCGGCCCGGTCCCCCACCTGGATCCCGGCGGCGCGGGCCAGCGCCGCGTCGAGGGCCATCTCGGAGTCCGCCCGCGGTCCCCGGCCCGCCGCGAGCCGAACGCGGCCGGCCTCCGACGGCCAGTCGACCCCGAGCCGCGGCATCCCGGAGGACGCCACCACCTTGCCGTGCACGCCGATCAACCGCGCACCGTCGACCGACACCACCCCGACCGCCCGCGCCACCCCCGGCACGGCCCCGATCCGCGCGACGGCCGATGCCGGCACCGGCCCCGCTCCGAGCGGCCCCCGCACGCCGACCGACACGTCGGGCTGCCCCGGCAGACCGGCGAAACGGGCTTCGGCCGAGCGACCCAGCGTGTCGGTGAGGACGAACGACCCGGACACGAACATGACCCCGAGCACCACCGCGAGCCCCGACAGCACCAACCGGCGCCGTCGCCCCAGCAGCCCCTTGAACGTCGCGCGCAGCATCTGAGTCCCTTGTGTACCAACGGTCAGCAACACGCTCATCCTCGGTGCGGCGGGGCCGGACGGCGTCCGCCCCCGGGTGGAGACCCCACCCAGGGGTCGACCGGAGCCGCCCTCAGGGATCCCCCTGACCGACTGCTGCCCGGACCTCCCGCCGGCGCGTCAGCGGGCGGCCTCCCTCAACGCGTCGACGAGAACGCCGATCGTCACGTCCACCTGGTTGAGGACGACGTCGTTGAGCACCTCGAAGTCGGGACGGAGCGCGTCCGCGACCGACCGGGCGTGCGCAGGAGCGCTCCACCAGCTCCGCCACTCCCCGGCGGCGAGGCTGCGCAGGGCGGCGTAGACCCCGAAGCCGCACGCCCGGCGGGAGCACCGCACGCCCGGCGGGAGCACTCCGAGGAGACGTTGAGCCACTTTGTGCCCGCCGGTGGCGAACGAGTGGGCGCGCTCGGTGCCCGCGGTGCCCGCGCGACCGTCTTCGCGCGCTCAGGACGCGCCTGCGCCCGGGTGGATCTCCGCCAGGTCCGCTCCCGGCCGTCGTCATCCGCCGAAGGAGCCCCCATCGCGGGGCGCTGGTCATCGCTCCAGCGCGACAACCAGCCGTCGACCAGCCAAAACACGGTCGGGGTGGCGGGATTTGAACCCACGGCCCCTCGCTCCCAAACCGCCGGGCGCTTCCGACCTACGCGCCCTGCCGGGTTTGCCGCAGCTCAGACGAGGTCGGAGCCGCGGTGCCCTTGAGTCCGCCAAAAGCCACGCCCCCGCCCTGCCCCCGCCGGAGGCGCTGGATAACGCAGCGACCCGACCAACGTGATATCGTGATATCACCGATCAGGTCGGAGGTACGACATGCCCAACATCCTCATCCGGGACTTGACCCAAGAGGCCGTCGACCGCATCGACACAGCGGCCTCCAACCTCGGGCTCTCCCGCAACGAGTACCTTCGCCGCAAGTTCGAGGAAGACATCGCCTCCGCGGGCAAGCAGGCAGTCACCGCCGACGACTGGCACCGCTCCGCCGAGGTGTTCGCCGATCTCGCCGATCCAGCCGTGATGGATGCTGCGTGGCGGTAACGAGCTGGTTGATCGACAAGTCCGCCTACGTCCGGCTGCAACTCGACCAGGCCGCCAACCGTGATGAATGGAGCGCGCGGATAAGCCGCGGGCTCGTTCGGCTCTCCACGATCACCCGACTCGAGCTCGGTTTCTCTGCGCGTTCTGGGGAAGCCGCCCACGCGCAGTTTGCCCTTCCGCCGCTGTCGTTGATGCCGATTGAGCACCTGACGCCCGCGATCGAAGACCGGGCCTTCGAGGTACAGATGCTGCTGGCCGACCGCGGCCAGCACCGCGCCCCGTCGATCCCTGATCTCTTGATCGCAGCGACCGCCGAGAAGGCAGGGTTGACGGTCCTCGCCGTCGACAAGGACTTCGATCTCATCGCCACCATCACCAACCAACGTGTCGAAACCCTGAGCGGCTGAACCAGGCTTGCCTGCTCGCCAGCCAGCAGCACTTCGATTCCGCTTCTGGACCGATGAACTGTTTAGCCCCGGGTTTCATAGAGGGCCATCGCCGACGAAGGCACATTGACCTTGATCCCGACTATCCGCACCACCGGCCGCACGGCACGGCGGGTCCTAGCCGCACACAGCAACGTACTCGTGCGGGGCGTCGAGGCAGGACGTTACCTCGGCTTTGGAGATAATCCGGTCGAGGCGTTCGGTGAGTTCGCCGGGGTCGGGTTGCAGCTGTTCGCACAGGTGGAGGTGGACCCGGCGCACCCTTTCACCCATCTCCTCCGGGACGCCGTCGTAGTGTTCCCAGTCGTCGAACAAGTGGGCGGCCAACCCATCCCAGAGGCCTGCGGCGTACTCGGCCAGGAGCATGGCCGGTATCGACGCCGGCCGCTCGGCGACGGTCTCCAGTTCGCCGATGAGCTTTTCACCCGCGGTCACGACATCGTGCATGTCCCACCTGCCGGTGATCGCCTCGGCGGCGATGGCGCTCAGGCTGCGTCGTAATTGATCTGCGTCGGCCTGAGTCAGTGGGCCCAGCTCACCGGCCTCCACCAGCAGCCGGGTCCGCAGCCGGGGGTCGGCCGCGGCGAAGGTCGCCACCAATACCGCCAACCGACGACGAGACAGCTTCTCGGCGACCTCGGTGAGCTCGCGAACCTGAGGAGCGAGTACCGCCGCTGACGGTGGGACTGCCGCCGATGACCAGGCGAAGCCGCCGCGCAACGCGCGCAGGGCCACGGCCACCGCGTGGATGCACAGGTCCTCACGGCCGGCGAAAGAGTCGGCGCGCTCCACGTCGCACTCGCACTCGGTGCTCAGGCAACCATCGACCACACCGACCCACACGTCCACGCCGCGACCCCGCCCCGCCCGGACGCTGGCCGTCGCGCCCCCACCTGCCTCGCTGACCTCGCCGACCGCAGCGGAAGACAACAACTGCTCCGCCGCCGCGAACGCCTCAGCATCGACCGCACTGGCTACCATGCTCTCGTTCAAGCGCACCGCCACCGGGACATTCAAGCGCATCGAGCACACGGCCTAGCACCCACCGCGTTTGCGAGCGGGAGGTCTGCCGAGGCAGCAACGCAAGAGGACATCAGAATGTTGCCGGGCGCAGAATTCCGTGCGCGAGGTCGCAGGCCGCCATCGGCGGATGAACGCACATGATCCGCACCTACCCGCCGTACGACGCCTGGATGCCCACCCCACCGCAACTACGGCGCGCGGGCACTCCAAGAGACGGCGGACGCGATTCAGCGGGCCCAGCGGCGGTATGCCTCGATCCAGTCCGAGCCGGCCGGTGGGGGGTCGGGGAGCGGAAGGTCGAGCACACCGATCGTCTGCCGATCCGCACCGCGCGAGCAGAGCCCTCTCTGCCAGGTTGGTGTGAGACACCTCGTGTGAACAGGGTGTTCCTCCCTCTCTGCCAGGTTGGTGTGAGACACCTCGTGTGAACAGGGTGTTCCTGGCCGGAGGCTGATCGGAGATCCTGTGTCTGTGTCCACCTCCTCTGGCAAGCGCCCGGGCCCGGCCGGTCCGGGCGATCCGGATCCAGCGCCCCGGCCGACCCGTCCGGTGTTCAAACCCGAATACAAGCTGGCGATCGTCGCGGAATACGAGAGCGCTCAGAACGGGGAGAAAGGCGCGATCCTGCGCCGGGAAGGCCTGTATTCCTCTCATGTCATTGAATGGGCGCGTGCCCGCGACGCCGGTCTGCTGACTGGCCGACCGCCCGAACCTTCCTCGAACACAACAAAAGATTCGGGTAAGCCAGCACCGCGATCGCAGCGCAACGCCGAAGCCCTCGAACTGGAAAAGCTTCGCCGGCAGAACGAAAAACTGCGTTCTGACCTTTCCAAGACCCGGATGGCGCTCGACATCATGGGAAAAGCGCACGCGCTCTTGGAAGAACTCTCCGAGAGCGACCCCGGCGAGCCCGGCGATCGGCCGTCGAAGAAGTCCTGACCGACGCCTTCACCGAACTGCGCGAGGCGGGTGTCTCGGTGCAGAAGACGTGCGCGTTGACCGGAATCGCCCGCGCCACCCACTACCGGCGGGCCGAACGTATGGGGCCGCGTCACGGGCGGTGGCCGGCTCGGACCCCGCCGCCGTCCACGCTCAGCACCGGTGAACGTGCCGCGGTCCTCGAGCTGCTCAACAGCCCCGCCTACCAGGACCTGGCCATTCCGCAGGTGTGGGCCCGTGAGCTGGACGAAGGCCGCTACTGGTGTTCGCTGTCCACGATGTACCGGATCGCGCGAACGGCCGGGCAGAGCCGGGAACGCCGCGCTCAGGCGACCCATCCGGCCCGGGTCCGCCCGGAGCTGGTCGCTCACGGCCCGAATGAAGTCTGGACCTGGGACATCACCGCGCTGAAAGGACCGAGCAGAGGAATTTGGTACAAGTGTTACGTCATCATGGATATCTACTCCCGGTATGTGACCGGGTGGCTGGTCGCCGCCGCTGAAGACGCGGTCGTCGCGAAAGATTTCCTCGCCACCGCGATCACCGCCAACGCCACCGCCCCGCACACCATCCACGCCGACCGTGGCGGAGCGATGAACTCCAAACCCGTCTCCGCACTGATGACCGACCTCGGAGTCTTACGGTCGCATTCCCGGCCCCGGGTCTCCAACGACAACCCTTACTCCGAAGCGCAGTTCAAGACCATGAAATACGTGCCCGACCTCCCCGAACGATTCGGATCATTAGCGGACGCCCGAACCTTCTGCGACGGGTTCTTCACCGCCTACAACCACGAACACCGGCACTCCGGAATCGGAATGCACACCCCGGCCTCAGTCCACTACGGCACCGCGCAAACCATTCACGACCTGCGTCAGCACACCCTCGACCGCGCCCACGCCGCTCACCCCGAACGATTCGCCCGACGGCCACAACCACCCAAACCACCCACCGTCGCGTGGATCAACCAACCCCTCGAACCCGCTACCGCGACCTCACGGGCACCAACCGTCTCAATTTGACTTGACAACTACCGGATCGCGTCGAGTTGGCTCGGTGGTTGCGTGCGCCGTCGTTGCGCGCGGGGCTGGCGCAGATCGTGTTAGTTGGCCGCTGACGGGATCGGCACGAACGAGATCGTGACGCGTGTCGGGGTATCCAAGCCGACGGTGATCGCGTGGAAGAAGCGGTATGCCGCCGAGGGCATCGCGGGGCTGGCCGACCGGCCGAAACCGGGCCGGCCTGCGCAGACCGACGAAACGGCCGTAGTGCTGGCGACCTTGGAGCCACCACCGGAAGCCCCCGGGGTGACGCACTGGTCCAGCCGCTCCTCGGCGAACAGCTCGGGATCTCCAACGTGTGGATCTCGCGGATCTGGCGCAAGTGGGGCTTACAGCCCTGGCGGCGAGAGACGTTCAAGTTCAGTAACGACCCGCAGCTGGAAGCCAAGGTCCGCGACGTCGTCGGGTTGTACCTGAACCCTCCGGAGAAGGCCGTAGTGCTCTCGATCGACGAGAAGTCCCGGATCCAGGCCCTCGACCGGACCGCGCCGATCCTGCCGATGCCCCCGGGCCTGCCGGAGAAAGCCACCCATGACTACGTCCGCAACGGCACCACCACACTGTTCGCCGCCCTCAAGGTCGCGACCGGGAAAGTCACCGACGCCTGCTACCCCCGCCACCGGCACGAAGAGTTCCTGAAGTTCTTGAAGCAGGTAGCGAAGGCCTACCCGCAGGTGAAGCTGCACCTGGTCGTCGACAACTACGCCACCCACAAACACCCCGACGTGCAGAAATGGCTGGCTCGTAACCCCCGGATCACCATGCACTTCACCCCGACCTCCGGGTCCTGGCTGAACATGGTCGAGATCTTCTTCGGGATCATCACCCGCCAGGCCATCTGCCGCGGCACCTTCACCAGCGTCAAAGACCTCATCACCGCGATCGAGAACTTCATCGACGGCTGGAACGACCGCTGTCAGCCCTTCACCTGGACCAAAACCGCCGACCAGATCCTGACCAAAGCCACCAGCGGTCAACGTTCATCGTTCACGCGACACTAGAGTACCTATACAGATATGGGCGGAATAAAGATAAAGCTCGCCCGAGCATCGCTATTTGCTGGCGGCACAAGGACGATATCAAAGTGGCCGTCGTGCTCGACAGGAGCGACCGAACGATCCACCTGAGCCTCCGGAAAGTGAATCCTTCGGTATCCGAGTAGGACAGATATCCCATTTGCAACTATCGACAGCGGCTGGTCGACAATTATCTGGAAGACTTCGTCCGTCGGCTCGTCCGACGCGTGAGCGAGGAATGATGTCCACTGGATCGGCAATGACCCGTCGCGCAGGAGGGCCGCGATCTCAATGAGCGTCCGCACTTCGCGCATGTCGATCTGGCTCAGATCCGGCACCTGAAGCTGAACAGTCGTGTAGTTCTGGATGACTGCGAGAGATGATACAACAGCCAGCACGGCTTCCAGATCATCGATTTGTTCTGCCTCGTCAGGTATCGGTTCGCCCGCGTGATAGACCGGGCCGTATGGCGATGCAAACCGCAAAAGGTTAGGCGCTCGAAAATTACTCAACAGTTTGAGGCCAGGCAATACAACCTCTGGCACCTTGCCAGTTAGCTCCTTCATGCCAATCGTAAAGCTAAGTCGTTCGGTTTCCAAATCCGTCAAAAGTTCGATCGAAAAGACACGTTCCTCGTGGACTCCGTAAGCTCGGACTCCCCTACCGCTCAAACCTTGAGAAACCGGCTCCATGTCAAGCATTGCCGCAGCTATCACATGCCCAGACGGATCAATTACTTGCATCCTTAGGCGATAGGCATCCTCCGGACGAGAGACCGGGGTAATCGAAGCCGATCCGCCGCTCAGGTCAAACTCAAAGCCGCCCGGGAACCGGGCAATACCGGACAGCACACCCTGCCCTTGAGTTCTGAGCGGCTGACCATACTTATCAAACGCATCGATTTTGCGTTCGAGATCACTGCCTGGGTCCGCCAGAATGGAAATCTGGATCGGAATCGGTCGTTCTATCACCGACTGCTTACACCGAGCGAAAATCTTAACAGTCACACACCGCTGCGGGGTGGACTTTTGCACTGCGGCGACCAGCCAAGGCTCCTCCGCTACGTCCGGCCTATCATGGCTGACCGCTATATCGTATCGATAATGCGGATCATCTCGATTGATAGCTTCATGGATAGCCATAAGGCCCGGTACCGCGTCGCTCGGTCCGTAGGGCTCCGCACCTAGCGATCGGTCTATGCTATCTCTCTGACGGAGAATCTCGATCAGAGCGGTCATACTCCGATCGAGCCGGTCCTTACCGTCCTTCAGATAGTAGTCAATGACTTCCGGATACTTGCTAGCGAGGCCCTCCAGGAACGCCAGGCCCCGCCATTCGCAACGAAAGGTAGCACCGACCTCAGTCGCCGTATCGGCCAGCCAGTCAAGATAGTCATTCGTTCGACTAAGTGGCATGGTGGCGTACCAATTCCGGATTCGATACTTTTGATCTGTCGCAAAGCTAACCAACCGCTTGAGTGACGACTTGACCTGACCCTTTTGGTCTGTCGTCAGATTCGTTGCAAACTTCTTGACCTGGTATACATCGATGAAGCGGTCATCCTGCTCAATCGGGATGAGCACATCAATGCCGCCGTCGCCCTGCGTGGGCCGGATGAGTTGGGCACTGGGATTCTCGCGACAAAGCAAGATCCCGATCAAGTGCTCCATCGCCCCACCATCGAGGAGCGACCACTCGACTCGGCTCAACCTACGTCGCCTCCCTAATCCTGACTTGCTGTAGCCCATTGCGATTACGCGGCACGCAGAACTAGTACAAGGGTCACACCATCATCGTCGGTCCGGGAGATCTTCCAGCTGCTTCACAATTCGCTTCCAGAGCTCCACAAAGAATTCTTCTTTTGTGAAGGTCCGACTCTGTCCGGTGCCGTTGCCGAGGATGGACAAGTCCATCATGTCGAGCTTTGCCGCACCTGCGTCCTTGTCAAAGTACGGCTCGGCCCAGCCGTTGATGCCCCCACCGCCAAGGCGATTCTGGTCAAGTGCAAACTCCAGCTTGTCGTCACCCATGTTGCCGCCGCGGTTGATGTCGAGCGCGTAGACCGTCTGGCCTGAACGCTCAATGCGGATTATCAATTTCCGTTCCAGCTTTTCGACCGTACCCACAAAACCGTGCGCATTGAGTTGCGCTACCGCACGCTCGAATTGAGCAGCGAGGAAGTCAAAGACCACCCGCAGCTCCTTATACTTGCTGAAAGACTGTGGTACGACATTTGGCATAGGAAGCGCCAACACCTCGTTGACAACTTCCACGATCTCCCGAGCCGGCTGCGCCGCACCAGCACCGCCGAGCCGCTGCTGCATCTGCTGCGCCAACTGCTCGGGTGAGTAGTCGTCCGCCTTCAGATAGTGGATGTGCGGGTGCAGCAGCTCCACCGGCACCTCGACGTTTCCGATCAACACAGGGAGGATATATCCATCGCCCTGCTTGACCGCGGTCATCATGGCAGCCTGGAACTCGTCGGTCGGAATCGGCTTGGTTAGATACTCGGTCGAGATGAACGGCACGAAGTACTTCGTCCGCGACCCGTAGACCTTACGCTGCTCAACGATGAAGTTCTTGCCCCACCACTCATTATTCATGTCACGGTCGTAGAAGACCTTAAGGCCCAAGGCCTCACAAGCGTTCCTGGTGGCCTCTACATACTGACGATGCTCGCCAGCAAACGAAAACGCAAAGTCATAGAGATCGTCGTCGGCCATGTGCAAATACTACAATGGGGCTGCCCAACAACCGAGTGAGGCCACCCCCGACCGATGGACAGCATGTAATTCCGCGGCTCAATACCTCTGATGCGGAGCCGGTGCCAGCGCCGGATCGGCACCCCGAGCCGAAGACCACGCAGGCATCCGAGGCTCGCGGGCATCAATGAGGTCGAGCAGGCCGCCGGCGCTGTGGACGGTCGTTAGCATCACCCGGCGGCGCGCAAAGTGATCCCACGTCGGGATCACGTGTCCTGTATCTCTTGGCGATTCGGGTGCCCGGTTACGACACGCTCTGCCAGCAGCTCCGGACCCGGTTCGACGCCCGGATCTCCGCCCACAGCCCCGCTAGCCCGCCGCATCCGGACACTGACGTGCTGTTGGTGCCCTACAACTTCCGGCGGTCGATGCGCCAGACCGCGGGCCGGCTCGACGAGGCAGTGGGCCACCAGCTGGCCCTCTACCCGGCAGGCGAGCGTCCGCAGCGGGTGATCGTGGTCGCGCACTCGACGGGCGGGCTGGTCGCCCGGTACTGGATCGGGCAGCTCGGCGGCGCCCGCTGATGCCGGGCATTGCTGACGATCGGCACGCCGCACCGGGGAGCACCGAAGGCGTTGGACTGGCTGGCCAACGGCGTGCACCTCCGCCGCTGGGTAGAGCCCCGCGCCATCCGGATACTACGCAGCTTGGCCCTCGATGTATGAACTGCTGCCGCAGTACCCGGCTATTCAGGACGGCGCGACCGGTCAGCTATTGGAGCCGACGGAATGGCCCGGCACCTACGTCCGCGCCGGTGGCACGCTCGCCGCCTCGGCCGCGATGGCCGGCGCTGGCGCGATCCGCCGCGGACTCGCCACCGCCGACGTCGAGGTCCACGAGACCTCCCGGATCGAGGTCACCGAGATCGCCCAGCTACTCAACCGCTATCGCCCGAGCACGCTCCACGTCGCCGCCCACGCATCCATCGGGCAGGTCTGCCTCTCACTCGACGGCGACCTGGCTGGGTCCTGCTGGCCGACCTCCAGCAAGCGATCGTCCGCGCCGCGTGCATGCCCGGGCTCGTCGTCCTCAATTTCTGCGACTCCGCGCCGCTCGCCCGGCGAATGCTCCCCCACATTCCGGCCACCGTCGGCTGGACCGGCCTCATCGACGACGCCCAAGCCGAAACCTTCGCCGCGCAGTTCTACCGGCACCTCGGCGCGGCACGCGCACTCCATACCGCCATGGACGACACCACTATCACCGTGACCGCCCGCTACCCCCAACTCCACAAGCCCGTAGCATTCGGCGCCCGGCACACCCTGATCTTCCCGACGACCGGCTAAGCCGGCGACGATCCGACACGTCAACTGCGCTATTAGCCCCGCGCCGACGCCTGATACTTCTCCACGACCTCGCCCGGGATCCGCCCACGCTCACTGACCTCGAGCCCGTTCGCCTTGGCCCACTCCCGGATCGCCTGGTTCTGCTCACGGTTCGCCGCCGAGGACTTCGACTCCGCCGCGCCCCGCGCTCGCGCCGGCTGCGCGGCCCGACCGGCCTTCCGCGCAGCACCCACGTACCGCGCCAACTCCTCGCGCAGCGCACCCGCGTTCTCCGCCGACAGATCTATCTCGTACGCGCTGCCGTCCACAGCGAAGCTGATCGTCTCCGCCGCCACACCGCCGTCGATGTCATCGACGAGAAGAACCTCGACCTTGCGCGCCATCTGAACCTCAATTACTCGTATGCCCGGAACGTGTCGGCGCAGTGTATTCACGCCGGTCTCGATCAGAGCGAGCGGGCGGCCGCGACGATCCCTCAGTTACCCACTCACCACGGAGATGCGGCCAGGCGCGAGGTGCTCATCAGGCCTCGAGACCCGAGATTCGGCCACTCCGGTCCACCCCCGCACACGGAAGTCCGCGTGGATCCTGCTAACAAATTGCTAACACGAGCCCTCCGGGCGGCCTGGTCAGCGCGTTCCACAACGCGCTGACCAGCACAAACACTGTCGGGGTGGCGGGATTTGAACCCACGGCCCCTCGCTCCCAAAGCGAGTGCGCTACCAAACTGCGCCACACCCCGCGGCACTGCCGGTCAGTCTAGGCGGTGACAACTCGAGACGGTTAGTCGGTGGCAGACTCGGCCGCCGATGCCGTTAAGATGGGCGAGCGATGCCCCGCGGGTGTAGCTCAATGGTAGAGCCCCAGTCTTCCAAACTGGCTACGCGAGTTCGATTCTCGTCACCCGCTCCACACCCGGAAGCCCAGGCCAGACGGCCTGGGCTTCTGTTCGTACCCGCGTCGAACCGGCCCGGGTACGCACCCGTGTACCCAGGAGTCGTCCGAGGAGAAGGGGCCTCCCGCAGTGTCGTCGTTACGTGACCGGGCCCGGGCCGTCCCGCCCGCGGAGTGGCTCCTGCTCGGCGGACTCGTGCTGCTGGCCGCCCTGATCCGCTACGCCTGCCGGAGCTACTACACGTCCGACCTGGTGGTCTTCGGTCAGTGGTACGACCAGCTGCAGGAGCACGGATTCCACCGGAACGTCGGCAACTACAACGCCCCGTTCCTGTACCTGCTCGAGATCGCCAGCTGGCTGCCCGGCGCGACGCTGATGAAGATCAAGCTGGTGCTCGTCGCGTTCGACGTGCTGCTGATCTTCTTCGTGTTCCGCACGGTGGCGCTGTTCCGGCCGGGTAAGCCGGCGATCGCGGCCGCGCTGATCGCGGCATTCACGCCCACGGTCGTCGTCAACGCGTCGATGTACGGCCAGTGCGACTCGATCTGGGCCGCGTTCTGCCTCGGCGGCCTCTACTACCTGATCAGGGACAAACCGTGGGCCGCGATGGCCCTGTTCGCGACCGCGTACGCGTTCAAGCCGCAGGCGATCTTCCTCTTTCCGGTGATCCTGCTCGCGGTGCTCGCGGGCAAGGCCAAGGCCAGAACCCTCCTCGCGCTCCCGCTCACCTACCTGCTGCTCGACCTGCCCGCCGTCTTGCTCGGCCGCAACCCGGTCGAGCTGCTGACCCTCTACGCCGACCAGCTCGACGAACCCTCCGCGCTCCGCCGCGGGGCGCCGAACGTCTACCAGTACCTCCGCGTGACGGTCGGTCTCGACGTCCTCAAGAACCTGGGCTACCTCTTCGCGGCCGCGCTGGTCCTCGGCGTCTGCTACGTCCTGATCGCCAGCCGGGCCAGGCTCGACGCCACCCGTCTGGTGACCGCCGGGGCGTTTTTCGCGATCGCGATCCCGTGGCTGCTCCCCGGAATGCACGAGCGGTACTTCTACCTCGCGGACGTCCTCACGCTCGTGCTCGCGTTCTACCGCCCGCGGCTCTGGTTCCTCCCGCTCGTCGTGCAAGCCGCGAGCTTCCTGGCCTACCTGCCGTTCCTGTTCCGCACCGGCCCGGTAGGCCCGCTGCTCGATCCGCGGCTGCTCGCCACGCTGATGCTCGCCGCGCTCGTCCTCACCGGTTACTCCCTTCTTTCCGACGTCACTCAGCGCACCACCGTGGGCGAGGTAGCCGAGCCGACTAGCGTCCGAAGCAGAGAAGCAGTGCGGAAAGACCGGCGGGACGGCCTCGATCCGTTCGAGGAGCCACCGGAAACGAAGCCGGAAAAGAAGGTGGGTCACACAACTGTCGGCTCCCCGACCTGAACCTTCGAGCGGAACCGGCCGTGACGCATTTGGCGACGCGGAGAGGCCGCGGTGGCAGTGACTAAGGGGCATTCGGACATGACGCTTGTGACGGGAACGCACGAGCCACCGACAACGGTGGGGGACGAGCCTCCTACCTCCGTGCCCCCTGCCTCCGGGTCCGGGTCTCCGCGGCCGAACCGTCCGCTCTGGCGGCGAATCCTGTCCTGGACGCTGACCGGCCTCGCGCTGGTGCTGGTCTACGGGGCTCTGCTGTTCCCGAACCGGGTGTTCCTGCTCGACAAGCCGGGCGCGTTCACGCGGATCCCGGTGGAGGGCGTGGTCGGCGCCGCCGTGCTGCTGGTGCTGCCCGGCCGGCTCCGCTCGATCGTGGCCACGGTGGCGGGTGTGCTGCTCGGGCTGATCACGATCTTCAAGTGCCTCGACATGGGCTTCTTCGAGGTGCTGGCGCGGCCGTTCAACGTCATCTTCGACTGGAGCTTCTTCGGCAACGGGTACGACTTCGTCAACGGCGAGTACGGCAAGGCCGCGGCGATCGGCGCGACGGTCGGCGTCCTGGTGCTGATCGTCGCGGTGCTGACGCTCATGACGCTGGCCGTGCGGCGGCTGGCCTCGGCGCTGGCAGGCTTCGAGCCGCACTCGACGAAGCTGGTCGCGGCGGCGGCGGTCGTCTGGTTCGTGGCGGCCGGCTTTGGCACCGTGATCCCGGGCCTGCCGCAGAACAGCAACCTGACCGCGCCGTTCGCCTACAACACGCTCAAGGGCGTGCCGGTCGCGCTGGCCGACCACCGCGAGTTCGCCCGCGAGCTGAACCAGGACGCGTTCGCGGGTCAACCGCTCCTCGCCGGGCTCAAGGGCAAGGACGTCACGTTCACGTTCATCGAGAGCTACGGGCGCAGCGCGGTCGAGATGCCGGACTACGCGCCGCAGGTCGACGCGGTCCTCGACCAGGGCACCGCGGAACTGAAGCAGGCCGGGTTCTCGGTGCGCAGCGGCTGGCTCACGTCGCCGACGTACGGCGGTGGCAGCTGGCTGGCGCACTCCACGCTCTACTCCGGACTGTGGATCAACAACGAGGCCCGCTACCGCAGCCTGGTCGGCAGCGACCGGCTGACACTCACCGGCGCCTTCAAGAAGGGCGACTGGCGCTCGGTCGGGGTCATGCCGGGGCTGACCGGTTACTGGCCCGAGGGCAAGTTCTACGGCTTCGACAAGATCTACGACGCCCGGAACCTGGGATACGGCGGCCCGAAGTTCTCCTGGGCCTCGACTCCGGACCAGTGGCTCTACTCGGCGCTGCAGAAGAACGAGTTGGCCAAGACCGGCGACCGGCCGGTGATGGCCGAGATCGAGACGACCACGAGCCACGCGCCGTGGTCGTACACGCCGAAGCTGGTCGACTGGGACCGGCTCGGCGACGGCACGTCGACCCGGGGCGCCAACCCGAACTACGTGCAGGGCAGCACCGCCCAGGTCCGGGAGAAGTACCGGAAGACGATCGAGTACTCGCTGAAGACGTTCGTCTCGTACGTCCACGAGTACCTCGACGAGAACCAGGTGATCGTCATGCTCGGCGACCACCAGCCGATCTCGCTGGTCAGCGGCCAGAACGCGAGCCACGACGTGCCGATCACGATCATCGCGAAGGACCCGAAGGTCGCCGAGAAGATCGCGTCCTGGGGCTGGACCGACTCGCTGAACCCGGGCCGGAACGGCCCGGTCTGGAAGATGGACGCCTTCCGCGACAAGTTCCTCACCGCGTTCAGCTCGTAGGCTTCCTCACCGCCTTCAGCTCGTGGGCCAGATTTCGGAACACCCGGAAATGGGAGGACGTTGCGTCGAGCGGGTATCAAGGAATCGCCGTCTCGACCATCTCGGAGGTGTCACATGGCTCGCACCGGAAGTGGGTCCCTGCGGCGTAAGACGCGTCTCGCCGCCGCGGCGAAGGTTGCCCGCGAAGCGTCCCGGCCCGGCTCGCCGTCGATCGGGTCGCGCATCGGCGCGATCCCGCGGATGATCTCCGCGTCGGCGTCCGGCCGCTACCCGGGTCTGTCCCGGCTGAAGCTGGCACTGCTGGGCGTCGGTGTCGCGTACGTGGTGTCGCCGATCGACGCGGTGCCGGAGGCGTTCCTGTTCGTCCTCGGGCTGGCCGACGACGTCGCGGTCGCGGTGTACCTGGCGGGCGCGCTCTTCGCCGAGACCGACAACTTCCTCGAGTGGGAGCGCATGACCGCGCCGCCCACGATCAACGGCCAGGCCTACTGAGCCGACCGCATCGGCCGGCGGACCCTACTCGACCTGCTCGAACACCCGAGCGACGACGGGACCGCCGGCCGCGCACGTCCGCACCTCCGCCGTGGACCAGCCCGCCCGCACCGTGACGAGCGCACCCTCCATCCGCACCCGCGTGACGCCCTCGCCGAGCACCGATACGCCCAGCGGAGCGAACGCGTCGAGCGCGTAGTCTCCCGACGCCATCCGCGCGTAGTGCTGAGCGGCCTGCACGGCGGGGGCGAACGTCGAGCGGCCGCGCAGGTACTCGGGCACGACCCGGCCGGCGTGGTACGCGTCGGCGACCGCTACGGCGGAGATCGGGTCCAGCGTGCCGTAGTAGAACCCGTGCGGCAGCAGCACGACGTTCGCCGCGAACCGGTCACCGCCGACGTGTGAGCATTCCCAGGTCGTCCCCGGGCGGGCCGCCTCGAGTGCCGCGGCGACCGGCCGGCCCTCGATAGCACAGCACGTGTCGTGCCTCCCGTGCGCGCACACCAGCGCCACCGGAGGACCCGAGGACCCCGATGCCGCCAACGGCACCGACAGCAACTCGTCGTAGTCCGAGAACGACGACCACCACACGCCTTCGACGCCCGGCCGGGCGTCCACGAACGCGTACGAGAGGGAAGCGGACGCCACCTGCCGCCCGGGACGGCGGATCAGTACCGCCCGCACTCCGGCCGCGGTCGCCCGTTGCGCGATCCGGGTCAGCACCTCGGACGCCTCGAACGCACGCCGAGGCCACGGGCCGGGGTGCTCGACGAGCAACCACCGCTCGCCCGGAGCGGCCGTACCGAAAATCTGGTCACCGCGCGCCCGGGCCGCCACCGCACAGCGAAACGTCACCCGGGCACGCACAACCCTTCGCGCAACAGGCGACGGACGAGCACCACCTGGTCGTCCGCGTCGAGATCGGGCAGTTCTGCGACCCGCACCGGCGCACCGGTCAGCAGCGTCTTCACGGCGGCGGTGGTGATCGGCGGCAGCGTCAGCGTCCGATCGGGCAGCCTGAGTACCGACCCGTCCCAGACGCAGCGCAGGTGGCGGCGCAGCCGCACGACGCTGTCGGGCCCGAGCCCGGCGACGAACGCGGCCTGCGCCAGCGGTGCGACCGGCTCCGGACGGCTCTGCGGCCAGACCCTCTTGCGGACCTCGTCCGCGACGACGGCCGGGTCGGCCTCCCGCAGCCACGACGACAACGCGTCCACCACCGACGACAGCCCGAGGCCGGTCGGATCGGCGAGATCGACTCCGAGCGGCAGCGACTCACGCAGCGCGGGGACGTCGGCTGCCAGCGCCGCCAGCGCTTCGACCAGCGCGTGCTTGGTCGTCGGGTGCACGCCGACGGTGAGGTGCACCGAGGTCTCCCCCAGCGCCTGCGCCGAGTGCAGCCAGCCCCGCGGCAGGTAGAGCGAGTCGCCCGGCCGCATCACGGTGTTGATGACCGGCGCCTCGGTGGCCCGTTCGGCCACGGCATCGGCGTGCGAGGTCCACGGCTGCGTCCGCAGCGGCGACGCGATGACCGGCTCGTGGATCAGCCACCGCTTCTCACCGGCCACCTGCAGCACGAACACGTCGTGGACGTCGTAGTGCGCGGCGAAGCCCTGGTTCTGCGGCGGCGTCACGTACGCGTTGATCTGGACCGGGTGACCGAGGTCGGTGGCGAGTTGCTGTCCGAAGTCGACCAGCGGCGGCCAGGTGCGGTGCAGCGCCTGCAGGACGATCGTCGCGCCGTCGGCGAACAGCCGGGCGACCCGCTCGTCGACGACCT
Organism: Cryptosporangium sp. NPDC051539; assembly: GCF_044454545.1. Taxonomy (NCBI): domain Bacteria; kingdom Bacillati; phylum Actinomycetota; class Actinomycetes; order Cryptosporangiales; family Cryptosporangiaceae; genus Cryptosporangium; species Cryptosporangium sp. NPDC051539. Next base: position 153,442 of record NZ_JBITDV010000004.1, read on the forward strand.
GGTCGGCGATCTCGGCTCCGGCTCCGGCGCCGCTGGTGTAGCGGCTCGGATCGACGACCGACCCGTTCTTGGCCAGCCGGATGAACGGCGTCCGGAGCCCGCGGCGGGTGAGTAGTTCGTCGACCGCACCGGTACCGAACAGATCGGCGAAGTCGCCTCCGGTGCTCAGGCGCGGTGACGTTCCCCAGTCCGGCCCGGTGAAGCCGGGGGCGCAGCGTGCCAGCGCCGGACGACCGGCGGTGAAGCCGGTCGTCCTGAGCGCGAATTCAGCGGTCACAGGCGGGATGCGCCACCATCTGCGCCACCGTCGGCACCGCCGTCGTGGCCGCCCTGGTTGGCGCCGCCGTCCGCGGGGCCTTCGGCACCACCGTCGGCACCGCCATCAGCGCCACCGTCGTGACCGCCGGGGTTCGCCCCGCCGTCGGCCGGGCCTTCAGCGCCACCGTCGGCGCCACCGTCGGCACCGCCGTCGTGACCGCCCGGGTTCGCGCCGCCGTCCGCAGGGCCTTCTCCTCCGCCGGGTCCGGAGGTGACGATGTCGTCGTCGTTGAGCGCCATAGGGCGTTCCTCTCTGTACGGGGCCGGCCTTGCTGCCGGCCGGACGTCGAGGCATATGCCCAGCTCCACGGCCCCCAAACAGCGCGCGTCGGTTAAGCCGCCGGCGCCACGGACGGCGCGCCGTCGAACGGCACCGGAGGCTCGGCCTCGAGCTCCAGCAGCCATCGCAACGCGTGTTCGACGCCGTTCACGTAGTGAGGATCGGTGCGTCCCGGCTTCAGCGCGAGCGTCGGCCCGGCCAGCAGGACGTCACACATCTTGATCTGGGCGGCGATCGTGTCGGGATCAGCCGGGCCGGTACCGGGGCCGACCGGGGCGGCGCTCACCGTGCCGATGGCCCAGTCGAGCGCGGCGCCGGCGCCGCGCAGAAACGAAGTGAATTCAAGGGGCCGCTGGTTGGTCGAGTAAGCCGTCAGGGCCCTGCGTTCGCTTTTGACGATGACGTGGTCCCGCATTCAGAAATTTCCTCTTCTTCCGGGGCGAGCCGTGAACACTCACCTCACGTGCTGACACATGGCTACCCATGAGTCTCTCCGAGAGAACGTCGGTCAGGTTTCGTATATGTCACATCCGCATCCGTACCGTTCAAGAGTCTCCGTTTCGCGAGGTTCCGCAGTCCGTCAGCTATAGGCAACCACCCCGGGGTGCCGGGTATATGACAAAACGGCACACTAGGAACGAACGGTTGACCCCGCGCAGCCTCGCGCGCGGGCTGGAGGAGGAGGTGCGCGATCCGCGCTCAGATCGAGCTCGAAGCCGTCGCCCGCAGCCCTCGGCTGGCCCGCCGGTTCGTCTCCGACACGCTCGGGCGCCATGCCGACTCCGACCTCGTCGACGCCGCCGAACTGCTGGTCACAGAGCTGGTGACCAACGCCGTGGTGCACGCCCGGTCGCGCGCGCGGGTCCTGATCATCACTACCGGCGACCGGTCGGACGTCCGGATCGAGGTGCACGACGACGCGTTCGAACCGCCCCGGCTGGGAGCGTTCGACCCCGATGCGGTGTCCGGTCGCGGCCTCGCTCTGGTGGACGCGATGGCCGAGCGCTGGGGCGTGGAGCCGGATGGCCCGGCTCGTCCCGGAAAGCGTATTTGGTTCGAGCTGCGGGTCAGGACTCCCGAGCCGGTGTGCCAATAGTCACTTCTGGCAGACCGGGCACCAAAAAAGGTTCCGCCCCTCGACCACCGCGGTCAGAATCGGCGTCCCGCAGATCCGGCACGGCAGGCCCGCACGGTGGTAGACGTACCGCCCGGCACCGCGGTTGCGCCGAGTCGCTCGCGGCTCCCTGGGGAACCCCGGACGCAGCGTGACGATCCGCCCCAGCCGCACCCCGTCGGTCATCAGCAGCACGAGGTCGTCCCAGACCGAGCGCCACTCGTCCGCCCCCAGGTCCCGGCCGGGACGGTACGGGTCGATCCCGTGCCGGAACAGCACCTCCGCCCGGTAGACGTTGCCGATCCCGGCCACTACGTCCTGCCGCATCAGCAGCGCGCCGATCGACGTCCGGCTGCGACCGATGCGCTGCCAGGCGACGTCCGGATCGGCGTCCTTGCGGAGCGGGTCCGGCCCGAGGCGCGCCAGCAACGCGTCCCGCTCCGGGTCGTCCAGGACCTCGCAGGCCGTCGGGCCGCGGAGCTCGGCCCACGCCGGTGCCACCACTCCGTGACGCGGCCGGCCGCCGCTGAGCAACAGGCGGATCTGCCCGCGGTTCGCGGGCGGCTCTCCGCCTCCGTCGGCGAACGTTCCGTACAGACCCAGGTGGACGTGGAGCCAGCGGTCACCGTAGTCGTGGAACAGGTGCTTGCCGTGGGCGTCGGTGCCGCGCAGCACGAGCCCGTCCAGTGCCGCCGCACCGGCCTCGAAGCGCCCCTGCGGACTCGACGCCCGCACGGGCGCACCGGCGAACAGGCGCTTGTGCCGTCGGGCCAGGCGGTGGATCGTATGACCTTCGGGCACGCTCTCGGGCTCTCCTCGATCGGGGTCGCGACCATGGCGGAAGATCTCCATCGTCGCCGGGAACGGCGGCGGCGCAACTCGGCGGAGGCCGAAGAGGCTCCGGTGCGCCGCGTCCCCGACGGGCCCGAGGCCGACAAGGTGCTCCGGAGCCTGGTCGGTGCCGGGCCGTCACAGCTGCGTCCGGACGCGGCGATGCGCGCCCGCGACGCGTCCCGCCCCACGGACGAAGACATCGCGGACGCCGAGCAGAACCTGGTCATCGTCCGGCGTCAGTACGTCCCGACCGAGACACTCCCGCCCGGAATCCGACCAGCCCCCACCCGCCCCGATCCCTGACCCGAGGCGCCCCGGAGCCGCGGCCTCGCCCGACGAGGCGAACCGCGTTCCGGCCAGTGAGCGGCCCGCTACGGGAGAGGGGGGAGGGTTCCGGTTTTTTCGAATTCGGTCAGGATCGCGATGCGGCGGGCGTGCCGCTCCTCGCCGCTGAACTTCGTCTCGAGGAAGGCGTCGACGATCGCGGTGGCGTCCTCGGCCGAGTGCATCCGGGCCCCGATGCCGACCACGTTCGCGTCGTTGTGCAGCCGGGTCAGCTGCGCGGTCTCGATGTTCCAGGCCAGCGCCGCGCGGACCCCGGCGACCTTGTTGGCCGAGATCTGCTCACCGTTGCCGGACCCGCCGATGACGACGCCGAGGCTGCCCGGGTCGGCCACCACCTTCGCTGCCGCGGCCAGGCAGAAGGCCGGGTAGTCGTCTTCCGGGTCGTACGTGTGCGGGCCGACGTCGACGACGTCGTGGCCGGCCTGCGTGAGGTGCTCGACGAGGTGCTGCTTCAGCTCGAATCCGGCGTGGTCGGAGCCAAGGTAGACGCGCATGCCTGGCATCCTCTCAGGCCTGTACTACCGGGAACGCGATCGGGTCGAGCACGTCCTTGACCGCGATCGCCACCTGGTCGACCGCGAGGGTCGCGGCGTCGTACACCGCGAGCCGGCGGAAGAAACCGTGCGGCACCCCCAGGTAGCGGGTCGTCACGACCGGCACACCGGCGGCCGCCAGCGCCTCGCCGTACGCCTCCGCGCCGTCACGCAGGACGTCGTACTCGGCGGTGACGATCAGCGTGGGCGGCATCCCGGCCAGGTCTTTCGTCCTGGCCGGGGCGATGTCCTGGTTGTCGGGGTCGGCGCCGTCGAGCCACTTGTTCCAGGCCCACGCCATCTCGCCGACCGAGAGGCCGTGCTCGGTGCCGGTCTGCGGGTCCGGACCCAGCGGCGGCTCCGCGAACGGCTCCACCGGCGGGTAGATCAGCGCCTGGAAGTCGAAGCCCGCGTGGGCGTCGCGCGCCCGGCGGGCCAGGATCGCCGCCAGCGTCCCGCCCGCGGAGTCCCCCACGACCGCCGTCCGGCTGACGTCCAGACCGAGGTCGTCGGCGTGGTCGCGCACCCAGGCGAGCGCGTGCACGGCGTCCTCGACCTGGGCGGGCCAGGGATACTCCGGCGCGAGCCGGTAGTCGATCGCGACGACGGCGCAGTGCGAGCGGTGGGCCAGCCGACGGCAGGCCTGGTCGTGGGTGACCAGGCTGCCACCCACCCACCCTCCGCCGTGCAGGTAGAACATCACCGGCGTGCCGCGGCCACCGCGCGGGTTGTAGAGCCGGATCGGGACGCCGTCCGCCTCCAGGTCCACGACGATCGCGACCGGGACCGGCGGGCCGCCGAGCGCGAGCGCGCTGTCGTTCTCGGCCGCGCGCGTGGCCGCGATGTCGGCGGCGGTCGGCTCCGGCACCGGGCCCTGGGGAATGGTCTCGCTGGCGAGGTCTGCAACAGCTTGTGGGTGCAGGTTCATCGCGACGACGCCTCCGGTTGAAAGTCTGCGTGAACATCGGCGAGCACCAGCCCGGTGCGCGCCTTCGGCGTGAACCAGGTGCTCTTGCGCGGCATCACGGCCCGGTCGAGGTTCACCTCGACGAAGTCCGCGACGGTCACCGGCGCGAGCAGCACTGCCAGCGCCGCTCGCCCGGCGTCCACCTGGGCGGCCAGCCAGCCGGCCGGGTAGTCGCCGCCGATGTAGGAGATGGAGGGGTCATCGGGGGTGAGTCCGAGCACCTGCCGGATCAGCAGCTGCTCGACGATCGTGTGGTCGAGCCGGTCGGCGGTGGTGCCGACGGCGCGGGGCAGCGTGACCTCGTACGTCTGTCCGTCCGCGTACAGGACGACAGTGCCCCGCGCCGGGGTGGCCGGGCGTCCGTCCACGGCCTGAACACCAGCGCCCGCGGCCCGCAGCCCGTCCAGCACCTGGCTCAGGTCGGCGGTGCGCAGCAGACGCTGGTACGGCTGGATGCTCGCCGACTCGGCCGGCGCCACCACGGCGAGGAACCGGGTCAGCCCGGCCTGCTGCGCGGCGAGGCTGCGGTGGTTCCCGTCCGCGACGACGAGCTCGCCGACGTCGGCGGCCTCGAGAACCCGGTCGCGGTCCTCGCCCGGCCCGAGCAGCCAGACCGCGTGGGTCAGACCGTGCTGGTCGACGTCGGTGACGTCCGGCCGGCCGAGGTCGAGCTTCTCGAGTTCTTCCCGGAGCGACCCTTCCGCCTGTACCAGCAGAACCGGGCTGGTCAGCGTGCCGAGCGTCCGGATCAGCGCGGTGCGCTCGGCGACCTTGGACGCGAAGACTTCCTCGTTCCGGATCACCCGCCCGGGCTCACCCGGCCCGGACGCGATCTCGGCCGTGTCGACGAGGCAGAAGAGGGCGAGGAAGTCGGCCCCGATCCGGTAGACGGCAATCGCGTCGGTGAACGGCTGTAGCGCACCACGATCGATCATCCCGGCCAGTCGCGCGGACGCGACGGGCAGCGCACCAGCGAAGTCGAGTCCGTCGGCGACCGCTTCCGGCGTGCGGTGCGGCATCTCCACCCCGAGCATCGATTCGGGGTGGTCGGTGACCAGCGCGGTGATTTCCGCGTCGTCGGCGAACTCGTCGTAGTTCTGTGCGCCAGTTTTCCCGGTCGAAACCCATCCGACCGGTATCGGGTGAAGTGCACTCATCGCGACCACGCTACCGCGCTGAACAGCAGGGATCGGGTCGTGGGACGCGGCGCGTCGTCCGCCACAGGTTTCTCCTCGGTAGGCGTGGGTTCGGCGCGTGCGGGGGACGTGCGCTATGGCTTACCCCGACATCCACGCGGTTCAACCTGGGGAGGATTCCGATGGGTGGCAGGTCTAGCGTCGCGCCCCGTACAGCGCCGGTGCTCTATTCAGCCCGTACCGGGCAGGCCCTGCGTCAGCTCGTCGGCGATCTGATCGCGGTCGGGTTGATCTGGTGGGCGGTCCGGCTACAGGGTTGGGTGGATCGGCAGATTTCGAAATTGGCCGCACCCGGCGAAACGTTGCAGTCGGCAGGTAGCGGGTTCAGCGACGGGTTGTCGAGCGCCGGGGACAAGGTCGGCCGGATTCCCGGGGTCGGCGGCGGTCTGCGGGAACCGTTCGACAAGGCGGCCGGTGCCGGCGATCAGGTGGCGGAGGCCGGGAAGACGCTGCACGACACCGTCGAGCAGGCCGCCCTGGTCACCGGTCTGGTGGCGGCGGCGATCCCGCTGCTGATCGTGCTCTGGTGGGTGCTGCGCCGGTCGCGGTGGGTGCGGGAGGCCACCGCGGCCCGGCGCTTGGTGCGTGGCGGTGCGGACGCGTCGTTCTTCGCCCTGCGGGCCCTGGCCCACGCCCCGCTGTCGGACGTCATCCGAGTGGCCCGCCGCCTGGAAGTCGACCCCGGCGAAGCCTGGCGAGCCGGCCACCCCGAAGCCCTGGAAGCCCTGTCCCGCCTAGAACTCACCCGCCTAGGCCTGCGCTGAGCTCCCCGCTCTGACCTGGGCCCGCTACACCCGCCTACGCCTCCGCGAGCCCCCCGGTCCTGACCTGGAGCCCGCTACTCCCCGTAGCTGACCCGCCTACGCCTCGGCGAGGCCCCCGGTCCTGACCTGGAGCCCGCTGAGAACGGCGCTGACATCCGCGCCACTCGACGCCTCGTACACGCTCGTACTCAAGTCGTGTGGCGCGGCTGTCAGCGCCGTTCTCAGCGGGGCCGCCCACCTAAGAAAAGATGGGGCCTGCGGTTCGGGTTCGCTTGAGTTCGTAGAAGCCGGGCACCGAGGCGACCAGCACCGCGCCGTCCCACAGGCGGGCGGCGGCCTCGCCCTTCGGGGCGGGCGTCACGACCGGACCGAAGAACGCGATCGTCTCGTCGTCCGGACCCGGCACGTGGATCACCGGCGTACCCACGTCCATGCCGACCAGATCCATGCCCTCGTGGTGCGACTTCTTCAGCGCGTCGTCGTACTCGGTCGACGTCGCCGCCTCCGCGAGCTCGACCGGCAGCCCGACCTCGCGCAGCGCGTCGGTGAGCAGCGCCGGGTCGTCGAGCCCGACCTTCTGCAGGTGGATCCGGTTGCCGAGCGCGGTGTACAGCGGCAGCACGATCTCGTTGCCGTGCGCCTGTTCAGCGGCGATGACGACCCGTACCGGCCCCCACGCCTTCTTCATCATCTCGGCGTACTCCTCGGGCAGGTCCCGGCCCTCGTTGAGCACCGCCAGGCTCATCACGTGGAACGTGATGTCCAGCGGGCGGACCGTGGCTGCCTCCAGCACCCACCGTGACGTCATCCAGGCCCACGGACACAGCGGGTCGAACCAGAACCCGACCGGCGTCCTCTGCTCACTCATCGGTGCCTCCTCATTCGGCGCTCGGACCTCATCCGGTGGCAGCACGGACGGCCGCTCCAGAATTCCCACCGGCCCCGCACCGGGTTACCCGCAATCCCCGTGGGTAGGGTCGACCGAGCCCTCTGAGAACTGCGTAAACGCCAGGTACCAACGGGGCTGATCAGCCGATCAGCGGACCCACGCCTCGACTTCCTCGCGTGGGAGACTGGTCGGAACGGAGTACCAAACCGGAGCGGCGAAGGAGTACCCGACAGTTGGCCGGTACCAATCTGACCCTCGGCGAAGCCAGGGCACGCGGAGATCTACTCGACGTCGCGTCGTACCACATCACGCTGGACCTGACCGACGGCGCGGGTAAGCCGGGCGTCGACACGTTCCGCTCGGTCACCGAGGTGAGGTTCAGCGCCCGCACTCCCGGCGCCTCCACGTTCATCGACCTGATCGCGGCGGGCGTCCGCCGGGCCACGCTCAACGGCGCGGAGCTGGACGTCACGAGCTACGACCCCGAGGCCGGCCTGCCCCTCGAGGATCTCGGGGCCGAGAACGTGCTGGTCGTGGACGCGGACTGCAGCTACATGAACACCGGCGAGGGCCTGCACCGGTTCGTCGACCCGGTCGACGACGAGGTCTACCTCTACTCGCAGTTCGAGACCGGCGACGCCAAGCGCGTCTACGCGTGTTTCGACCAGCCCGACCTCAAGGCGACGTTCACGCTCGAGGTCACGGCGCCGGAACACTGGGAAGTCGTCTCGAACGGCGTGCCCGACCGCCAGGGCCCGGTGACGAAGTTCCCCCCGACCCCGCGGATGTCCACGTACATCACCGCGCTCGTCGCCGGTCCGTACCACAAGGTCACCGACCAGCACGACGACATCCCGCTCGGGCTCTTCTGCCGTCAGTCGCTGAAAGACTTCCTCGACCCGGACGAGATCTTCGAGATCACCAAGCAGGGCTTCGACTTCTTCCACGAGCACTTCGGCGTCCGCTACCCGTTCGGGAAGTACGACCAGCTCATCGTCCCGGAGTTCAACGCGGGCGCGATGGAGAACGCCGGCTGCGTCACGATCACCGAGAGCTACATCTTCCGCGGCAAGGTGACCGACTACGTCCGGGAGAACCGGGCCAACACGATCCTGCACGAGATGGCCCACATGTGGTTCGGCGATCTCGTCACGATGCGCTGGTGGGACGACCTCTGGTTGAACGAGTCGTTCGCCGAGTGGGCCGCGCACTGGGCCGCCGCCGGTGGCACCCGCTTCACCGACTCGTGGGCCGCGTTCTGCACCGACCGCAAGGGCTGGGGCTACCGGCAGGACCAGCTGTCGTCCACCCACCCGATCGCCTGCGAGATCCCCGACATGCAGGCCGTCGAGGTCAACTTCGACGGCATCACGTACGCGAAAGGCGCGAGCGTCCTCAAGCAGCTCGTGGCCTACGTCGGCGAGGACGACTTCGTCTCCGGGCTGCGGAGCTACTTCAAGGCCCACGCGTTCGGCAACACGACGCTGGCCGACCTGCTGACCGCGCTCACCGAGGCCAGCGGCCGCGACCTGTCGAACTGGTCGGCGCAGTGGCTGGAGACCGCGGGCGTCAACACGCTGCGCCCGTCGTTCACGCTCGCGCCCGACGGCACGTACGCGTCGTTCGCGGTCGTCCAGGAGGCGCCGCCGGAGCACGGCACGCTGCGGTCGCACCGGATCGCGATCGGCCTCTACGACTTGTCGGGGTCGACCGGCGAGCTGGTCCGCCGCCGCCGGGTCGAGACCGACATCCACGGTGCCCGTACCGAGGTCGCCGAGCTGACCGGCGAGCAGCCGCCGGCCGTCGTCCTGCTCAACGACGACGACCTGACCTACGCGAAGATCCGGCTCGACGAGCAGTCGCTGGCCACGGTCGTGGACCACATCGGCGGCTTCACCGAGGCACTCCCCCGCTCGCTGCTGTGGGCGACCGCGTGGGACATGTGCCGCGACGCCGAGCTGGCCGCCCGCGACTACATCCGCCTGGTGCTCAACGGGCTGGCCGCCGAGTCCACGATCAGCGTGGTCGAGACGCAGCTCCGGCAGGCCAGGGCGGCGCTCTCGTCGTACGCCGACCCGGCGTGGGCGGTCGAGGGGTACTCGCTCGTGGCCGACGCCGCGTACGAGCGTCTGCGGTCGGCCGAGCCGGGCTCCGACGTCCAGCTCGTCTGGGCCCGGACGTTCGCCGGCACGGCCCGCACCGAGGCCCACCTGTCCTACCTGCGCGCGCTGCTCGACGGCACCGAGCAGGTGCCCGGCCTCCAGGTCGACACCGAGCTGCGCTGGGACTTCCTGCAGTCGCTGGTCGGAATGGGCGCCGCGGGCGAGGCCGAGATCGCCGCCGAGCTCGAGCGCGACCCCACCGACCAGGGCAGCAAGGAGGCCGCCACGGCCCGTTCCCTGGTGCCGACGGCGGACGCGAAGGCGAAGGCCTGGCACCTCGCGACCGAAGACGACCAGCTGCCCAACCAGCTCGGTCTCGCGGTGATCAGGGGCTTCGGTCACCCGAACCAGATCGCGCTGCTGCAGCCCTACACCGAGAAGTTCTTCGAGGTGGTGGGTGAGGTCTGGGCCCGTCGCACGTCCGAGGTGGCGCAGAACGTCGCGGTGCTCCTGTACCCGGCCTGGGAGGTCACCCAGGAGACCGTCGACCGCACCGACGCCTGGCTCGCCGGAGATCATCCGCCGGCGCTGCACCGCCTGGTGGCGGAGGGCCGCGACCGCCTGGTCCGCGCTCTGAAGGCGCGCGACCGCGACCGCGCGGCTTCGTAGGTTCTTTACGCCTGCACGGCGAAGGCCGGCCCCTTCCGGGACCGGCCTTCGCCGGTTTCGGCCGAACCGTCCCGCCGCGCCGTAGTCGGTTGCGCGCCCACCCTCCGGTTTCCGGGGGTGTGCCGGGCGCGCGAGTTACTTGCGCGCGCGGTCGGCCAGCATCCGCAGGCCCTCGACGATGCCGCCGGCCAGATCGCCGCCCTGGAACGACGCGCGCATGCTCATGCCGGCGAGCTCGCAGGCTCGGTCGGGGATGCGCTTGGCGGCCCGCAGGCCGGTGACGATCTCGAGCGCACGCTGGTTCGGCGACACCGCGAGCAGCACCGAATCCGACGGGTCGGGCAGCGCGTCGAGCAGCGCCTCGGCGTTGTCGCGCAGCGGCTCTTCGAGCGCCCCCACGTACACGCTGAACGTCAGCCCGGTCTCGCGGTCGGCGGCGGTGAGCGCCTCGTCGATGCGGAACAGCTGCCGCGAGCTGAACGGACCGGCCGCGGCCGCGCCGTTCGCGATCGAGGTGAGCTGGCTGGACGAGAGCTTCGAGGCCGGGATCTCCGACGATTCACCAGGTGCCACGAGCGCCTCCCTTCGGGCCGGAGTTGGGCACGGTCACGGCCTTCCCGTCCGCGACCTGCTCCGGAGCGGCCTGCAGCACACCGCGCGCCGGAGCCTGCTCCAGCGCCGGGTGCTGGCCGTTGACGGACAGCGCGGTGGGCGGGGCCGCGAGGAACCACACCGGGGTGAACTCGAACGGCATCCCGGGGCGGTAGCGCGGGGTGCGGTTGCCGCCGGCGCCGAGCGTCAGCAACGCCAGGACGCCCGCCACCGCCAGGGGGACAACGACGAAGACGAGCGTGGTCTCCAGCACGGACATCGGGAGCTTCTCACTCTCTCGATCGAGCGAGCGGACGTGTGGACGCCGCTTACGGTAGCGGAGGACCGACGTGCCGCATGTCAAAGGGTGTCCGCCGTGGTACCCCGGTTCACCACTTTCGCACGTCCTCCGGCCCACTCCCACCTGCGGTGAGTCAGGATGGGGCGTGCTCAACTCGCCGACCGCGCTGGACGCCGCCGACCCGCTCGCGAGCTTCCGCGATCGTTTCGTCCACGCTGATGAGGAATTGATCTATCTCGACGGTAATTCGCTGGGAAGGCTCCCCCGGACGACCGCCGGCCGGGTCGCCGCCGCGATCACCGAGGAGTGGGGGCGCGGGCTGATCCGGTCCTGGTCGCACTGGATCGACCTGGCTCGCGGGATCGGCGACGAGATCGCGACCGGCGTCGTGTCGGCCCGCCCGGGCGAGGTGCTGGTCGGCGACTCGACCACCGTCAACCTGTACAAGCTGGCCGCGGCCGCGCTGGACGCCCGGCCCGACCGGCGGGTGATCGTCCTCGACGACGACAACTTCCCGACCGACCTCTACGTCCTGCAGGGCCTGGCCGCGGCGCGGGGTCTCTCGCTGCGGACGGTGCACACCGACATCGATGCGGGCCTCGACCTCGACGTGCTGCGGGCCGCGCTGGACGAGGACGTCGCGCTGGTGTGCCTGTCGCACGTCGCGTACCGGTCGGGGGCGCTGGCCGACATGGGCGCGGTCACCGACGCCGTCCACGCGGTGGGCGCGCTGATGCTGTGGGACCTCTCGCACGCGGCCGGCAGCGTCGAGGTGCCGCTGGATTCCTCCGGCGCCGACCTGGCCGTCGGGTGCACGTACAAGTACCTCAACGGCGGGCCGGGCGCGCCCGCGTTCGTCTACGTCCGGCGGGAGCTCCAGGCGTCGTTGCGGCAGCCGATCTGGGGCTGGTTCGGGCAGCGGGACCAGTTCGCGATGGGTCCGGAGTACCGGCCGGTGGACGGCATCGAGCGGTTCGCGGTGGGGACGCCGCCGGTGCTGGGGTTGTACGGGGTCCAGGAGGGGATCCGGCCGGTGATCGAGGCCGGCATCGGCGCGATCCGGGCCAAGGGGATCGCGCTGACGTCGTACGCGATCGAGTGGCACGACGAGTGGCTCGCGCCGCTGGGTTTCCGGGTCGCGTCGCCGCGGGACGCCTCGCGGCGGGGCGGGCACGTGAGCCTCCACCACGAGGACGCCTGGCGGATCTGCCAGGCGCTGATCGCCCGGCAGGTCGTCCCCGACTACCGGACACCGTCCCGCCTGCGCCTGGGCTTTTCGCCGCTCACGACGAGCTTCCAGGACGTCCACGACGGCCTGTCGCGGCTCCGCGACCTGGTCGTCGCGGGCGAGCACCGCACCTACGACGCGACCCCCGGCCGAGTCACCTGACGCCGGTCACCGGAACGCGGCGGCGTTCGTGGAACGCGGCGGCGTTCGTAGCGGCCCGGACGGCGAAGCCGCGGGGCTCGCGGCCGAGGATCCGACCGACGGCCGGGCTCACGCGCTGCTCGTCCGGGGTCGGCTCGCCGATCGCGTCCCCGAGCGCCTCGGCCTGCTGGTGGGGCGTGATCGCGGCCGGCCCGGTCAGGTCGTAGGCACGCCGTTCGTGGCCGTCCTCGGTGAGAACCGCGGCCGCGACCGCGGCGACGTCGGCCGGGTCGACGACCGGCAGGGCCACGTCCGCGAACGGCGCGGCGACGACCCGCTCGGCGCGGACCGACGGCACCCAGGCGTACGCGTTGGAGATCCCGCGGGCGGAGAGCGGCCGACGTCGCCGGTGGCACCGGTGAGAACGATCATGCCCGCGGTGGAGCGGGCCCGCGGGGAGTACGACGCCCGTCAGAACGGCCAGATGCTGTCCCAGAGGTTCGACCACCAGTCGCTGATCATCCCTCCGACGTCGGAGAAGTTGCCGGTCGCCCTGGTCAGGAACACGGTGGCGCAGAGCAGGATGAACGTGCCGGTGGCGATGTTCTGCAGAAGCGTGCTGCGCCGCGAGCCGCGGTCGAGCGTGCTGCGGATCAGGTGGCTGCCCAGGCGCATGAGCCACCAGACAGCGAACGCGCCGGCGACGACGAGGATCAGCGCGGTGATCGGTTCGCCGGTGTCGGCGCCGCTGATGATCGCGACCGTCGCGAGCCAGAGCAGCCAGGCCGCGGCCGCGATGACCACCGCGAACGTCGTGTAGGCCTTGCCCTTGCGACGGGTCGGGCCGCTCTGCTGCTGCGGCGCCGGAGCCTGCTGGCCGCCACCCTGGCCGTAGGGGTCGTTGCTCTGGCCGTAGGGGTCGCTGCCACCCCGCGGCGCGGAAGGCTGCTGCGGCGGGTAAGGGTAGTCGTCCGGGCTCGGCTGACGCGGGCCGACCTTGGCCACGCCGCTGGGGATCTTCGGACCGCCGGGGGCCGGCGGGCCGGACTGCGGAGCCGCGGGGGGCCCGGAGCGCGGGGCGGGCGGGGCCGACGACGGGGCGCCGGGGTAGTCGGGCAGCGGTGCCGTGGCGTTGGGCCGGCTTGGCGCCGAGCCACCCCCGGCGAGGTACTCGGGCATCGGGGCGGTCGCGTCCGGCCGGGGCGACCGGCCCGCCGACGCGGACGCGAGGTACTCCGGCATCGGCGCGGTGCCGTCGGGGCGCGACGGCCGCGCGGCCGCCCGGCCCCACTCGGGCGCGGACGGGGAGGAGTCGGCGGCGGCGCCCCAGACCGGCGCGGCCGGCGGTGCGCCGGCCGCGGAGGCCGCGGCACCGACGGCCGCGGCTCCACCGACGGCGGCGGCTCCGACTCGGGCGGCGCCTCGGGCCGCCGGAGCCGAGCCGCGGGCGGGCTGGGCCGAGCCGCCGGGCTGGACCGAGCCGCGGGCGGGCTGGGCCTGCTCGACGCGGGTCGGGGTGGCCACCCGCGTGGGCACCGCACCGGCGTGCCAGTCGACGTGATTGCTCGCCGGCGGGACGGCCGCGGCCAGACGGCCGAGGGTGGCGACCCAGCCGAGCAGTTCGGCGCTGCGCGGACGGTTCTCGGGGTCGTCGTCGAGCGGTGCGAGCAGGTGGGCGGCGAGTGCGGGGTTGGCGTCCAGCAAGGGGTGACGGCGCAAGGCACCCGGTGCCACCAGAGCACCGTCGTAATGGGAGGTGGCCCGGTCGGCGCGGGGCAGCCAGCCGGTCACCAGGTGGTAGGCGACCGAACCGAAACCGTGCACGTCGTACGACGGACCGACGACGCCGGTGAACGCCTCCGGGCCGGCCGACTCCGGCGTGTGCGCGATCGTCGTGATGTGCATCGGGTCGTGGTAGCGGGCCGCGGTGAAGTCGATCAGGCGGATCTCGCCGGTCGGCAGCACCAGGACGTTCGCGGGCTTCACGTCCATGTGCAGTACCGGCGTGTCGCCGCGGTCGGCCGGCTGGTGCAGGAGCGCGATCGACTTGGCCAGCGTGGTCAGCACCGTGACGCCGTCGAGGCGGGGGACGCTCTCGCCACCGGCCTGCTTCGCGACGTGCTGGAGCAGCGTGTGGCCGGGCAGGTAGTCGAGGACCTGGTACGGGATGCGGCGGTCGGTGTCGGCGCCGAGCACGGACGTGGCGTCGGGCCGGACCGGCGGGGCGCCGTAGAAGCCGTCGACCCGCAGGCAGATGCCGGGGACGTCGCGGGTGTTGAGGTCCATCAGGACCGCGTCGCCCTTGTCCCAGGAGCGCATCTGGTCGAGGACCGGGCGGCGGTGGTCGGCGCGGAACACCTTGACGGTCACCGGCGCGGAGCGGACGCCGCTCGAGAGCCGGACCCCGCGGAACACGTCGGCCTGACCGCCGGAGCCCAATCGGCCGGTCAGACGGTAGCGCTGACGGCCTTCGGGAAGCGGTCCGTCAGGTCCGCAGACCAGGTCGACGGTCTCGGCTCCCGCAGTCGTCATATCGCCGTCCTCTAGTTCGCCAGGAACCCCCAAGGTACCCGTGCGCCCCTAAGGACTGGCCCCGTTCGTCGCCGAGCCGTCAACCTCAGGGATAACCCTGAGAGCCCCCGGGCGTAGCTCTGACCGGGAGCCGGCTCGGCGTCGTTCTCAGCTGGCCGCGCTCTCCGGCATGTCGAGCCAGGTGCGCCACAGGGGATCCGGGGTGCGGTGGCCCAGGACCCGCCAGGCGACGCCGGTCGGGGCCTGGGGGCGGCGGCGGAGGCGCCAGCCGAGCTCGGCCAGCGTGCGGTCGGCCTTGATGTGGTTGCACCGCGTGCACGCCGCGACGACGTTCTCCCACACGTGACGGCCACCGCGGCTACGGGGGATCACGTGGTCGATCGTCGTCGCCGACGTCGTGCAGTAGGCGCAGCGACCGGCGTCCCGGGCGAACACCGCCCGGCGGGTCAGCGACACCTGGCCGCGGAACGGGACCTTCACGAAGCGGGTGAGCCGCACCACTGCGGGCGCGATCACGATCGTGGTCGTGGAACGAAGAAGGCCGTCCCCCTCGGTGACCGGGACGGCCTTGTCGGTGAGTACCAATACGGCGGCACGCCGTACTGGTACCACGCACAATGGTTCGTACGTGGCGTTGAGTACCAGCGATACGGCTGTACCGGGCATCGGATCACCTCCGCTGCGGCAATGATCGCTCACCGGCGCCCGTTCTGCACGCATGATCTGGGAGGTACTACGATCCCAAGTTCGTCACACTCGAACCCAGGGACCAGTTCGTCCTAGTCCGTCCCGAGGGGGGTGGACCCGCGTCCGAGCGGCATACGGTACGAAGAGCACGTGAGTCTCCGTATTGCCGCCGCCGTCCCCTCCTGGTTCGAGGAGTGGCCCAGTTTCCTGCGCGACGACGTGACCCCTGGCTGCGCCGCGGGCAAAGACAACGAGGGTTCGGTCTGCAAATGGGTGTGGGACTCAACCGGTAGCCGCTGGCTCTCGAACGCGGTCGAGTGGCTGCTGGCCAAGCCCCTGCTGGTGCTGCTGATCGTCGTCATCGCGCTGCTGATCCGCTGGTTCCTCTACCGCATCATCAACGGCGTCACGTCGGTCGGGAGCGTCGACAGCGGCACCGACAAGGACGGCAAGCCGAAGAAGAAGCCGCGGATCCTCCGGCCGTTCCGCGAGAAAGCGTCCTCGGCGCTGCTGGCCAGCGGCCTGATGAGCGAACGGCGGGCGCAACGGGCGAGCACGCTCGGCTCGGTGCTCCGCAGCGTGACGTCGATCATCATCTTCGTCGTCGCCGGCTCGTCGGTACTGGGGCTGTTCGACATCAACCTGGCGCCGCTGGTCGCGAGCGCCGGTATCGCCGGTGTGGCACTCGGTTTCGGGGCGCAGTCGCTGGTCCGGGACTACCTGTCGGGGATCTTCATGATCCTGGAAGACCAGTACGGCGTCGGCGACATCGTCGATCTGGGCGAGGCCGGCGGCACCGTCGAGACGATCGGTCTGCGCGTGACGACGGTCCGGGACGTCCGCGGGGTGGTCTGGTACATCCGCAACGGCGAGATCCTGCGGGTCGGCAACAAGAGCCAGGGGTGGGCGCAGGTCGTCATCGACGTACCGATGCCGTTCGGTACCGATCTCGACAAGGCGCACGAGGTGCTCACCGAGTCCGCGGCCCAGCTCACCGAGGAAGACGCGTTCAAGGACGATCTGCTGGCGCCGCCGGAGGTGCTGGGCGTGGAACAGCTGACGCAGACCGGCCTGATGCTGCGGGTCACGGTCCGGACGACGACCGCGGCGCAGTGGCGGGTGGCCCGCGAGCTGCGGGCCCGGATCAGCGCCGATCTCGATGCCGCCGGCATCACGTCCGGCATCACGCCGATGCCGGCCCCGCCGGCCTGACCACCAGCCCGGGGCGGCGAGCTTCGGCGCCGGCGGCCGGCCGCAGCGCGAGTCTCCCCGAGCCGGGCGCGGAGGGAGCTCTGAGCGACCGGCGGACCGTCGGAGGCGAGTGGCAGGATGGAGGTATGACTGCTCCAGGCCCGTCCGTCGACTTCTACGAGGCGGTCGGCGGGGGCGAGACGTTCCGGACGCTGGTGGCGGCGTTCTACCGTGGCGTCGCCGTCGACCCGGTGTTGCGGCCGCTGTATCCGGAGGAAGACCTCGGGCCGGCCGAGGAGCGGTTCCGCCTGTTCCTGCAGCAGTACTGGGGCGGCCCGCGCACGTACTCCGAGCAGCGCGGGCACCCGCGCCTACGGATGCGGCACGCCCCGTTCCGGGTCGGGATCCCCGAGCGTGACGCCTGGCTGCGCTGCATGCGCAACGCGATGGACGAGGTCGCGCTCGCACCGGAGTACGACGCCGCGATGTGGGAGTACTTCGTCCGCGCGGCCGACTTCATGGTGAACCACCTCGAAGATCTCCAGCAGGGACGCGCGCCGCAGCTTTGAGCCGAGCCTGCCGGGGTAGTCAACGTGACGCCCATTCAGGTTGCCCCTTGCGGGCCGATGAACCGCTCGGCAGCATGGGGTTCTCTGAAACGATTCGGTAACCCTGGGGGTCGATCTTGGCTGGCACGTGGTGGCGCGACGCGGTCTTCTACCAGGTCTACGTCCGAAGTTTCGCCGACTCCAACGGTGACGGCGTGGGCGACCTGGCCGGTATCCGATCCCGGTTGCCCTACCTGGCCGAACTCGGCGTCGACGCTCTGTGGCTGAACCCGTTCTACCGGTCCCCGATGGCCGACCACGGGTACGACGTGGCCGACCCACGTGGCGTCGACCCGGTCTTCGGCACGCTCGCCGACTTCGACGCGATGATCGCCGACGCCCACGAGCTCGGCATCAAGGTCACCGTCGACCTGGTCCCGAACCACAGTTCCGACCAGCACGAGTGGTTCAAGGCCGCGCTGGCGTCCCCGCCGGGCAGCCACGAGCGGGAGCGTTACATCTTCCGGGAAGGCCGCGGCCCGGACGGCGCCGAACCGCCGAACAACTGGACGTCGGTCTTCGGCGGTCCGGCCTGGCACCGGGTGATCGAGGCCGACGGCCGGCCCGGGCAGTGGTACCTGCACCTGTTCGCGCCCGAGCAGCCCGACCTGAACTGGGACAATCCCGAGGTCATGGCCGACCTCGAGAAGACGCTCCGGTTCTGGCTCGACCGCGGCGCCGACGGCTTCCGCATCGACGTCGCCCACGGGCTGGCCAAGCCGCCCGGCCTGCCGGACATGCCGGCCGAAGCCGACACCCTGGACGGCGCCAGCCAGCCGCGGTTCGACTTCGACGGCGTCCACGAGATCCACCGGCGCATCCGCAAGATCCTCGACGAGTACCCGGACGCGATGGCGGTCGGCGAGATCTGGGTCCAGGACGTCGAGCGGCTCAAGCTCTACCTGCGCGCCGACGAGTTGCACCTGGCCTTCAACTTCGTGCTCGTGCAGGCCCGCTGGCGCGCCGACGAGCTCCACAAGGCGATCGACGACTCGCTCGACACCGTGCGCGGCACGCCCGCGCCGCCGTGCTGGGTGTGGTCGAACCACGACATCGTGCGGCACGTCTCGCGGTTCGGCGAAGGCCTCGTCGGTGAGCGTCGCGCCCGGGCGGCCGCGATGCTCACGTTCGCGCTTCCGGGCGTCGTCTACGTGTACTACGGCGACGAGGTCGGCCTGCCGAACGTCGAACTGCCGGACGAGGTGCTGCAGGATCCGACCTGGGAGCGGTCCGGGCACACGGTCCGCGGACGGGACGCCTGCCGGATCCCGATGCCCTGGACGCCCGGCGAGCCGCCGTACGGGTTCTCGCCCGAGCCGGTCGACACCTGGCTCCCGCAGCCGGCCGGGTGGTCACCGCTGGCGGTGTCGTCCCAGGCCGGGGTCGAGGGCTCGAACCACACGCTCTACCGGGAGGCGATCGCGCTCCGGAAGACGCACGAGGCGTTCTCCGGCGACATGACCTGGCTCGAGGCGCCGCCCGGGTGCCTCGCGTTCGCGCGCGACGGCGGGCTGGTCTGCCTGGTCAACCTCACCAACCACCCGGTGGCGGTTCCGCCCGACCGCACCGTGCTGCTCTCCAGCGTCCCGCTGGTCGACGGCAAGCTCCCCGGCGACGCGACGGTGTGGCTGATCTGAGCTGCTCCTATCGCTGGACGAGCGTGACCGTGAACCAGTCCTCCCGGTCTCCGGACAGGGTCGCGGACACCAGCAATCCCGCGCGCTCGCACATCTCGCCGAACTCAGCGACCTGGTAATAGGTGAACCACCGTGGATGCGGAAATCTCGGCGTGGTCCGCCAGCCCTCCCCCCGTCCGAGCTTCATGCTGACGAACGCCCTTCCGTCCGGGGTCAGTACGCGCCGGATCTCCTCCAACGCCGGTTGGCAACACCGCCGTGGAAGGTGAAGTAGTACGCCGCTGGCGATGAGCGCGCTGAAGGATCCCGATCGGAACGGGATCCTCAGCGCGTCGCCGCATACCGGGCTGCCTGCCCGGTCCGCGAAGCGCGACCGCAGGATCCCGATCGACGCGTCGCACGACAGGACCCGGCGCCCGGCTTCCACGGCGAGCCTCGAATCTCGCCCCGAACCCGCGCCCAGGTCGAGGACCCGTCCCGAGGGGGCCGCGGCGAGGAAACCCCGCACCTCGTCTTCGAGCCCGGGGAACGACGAATAGCTACTGGTGCCGCGCACGTATTCGTCGGCATGCCGGGTGTACGTGCTGCGGACGACCCGGCAGATCGAGTCGCAGCTGTCGTCAGGGCTGCGCATCCGGTACGAGCGAACTGATGTCGGACTGCTGGTGGCGCCAGGCGACGCCCGGAAGGGGACGCGTCGAACCTCCGGAAACGACGACGGCCCGATCACCCGTCACTGCCTCACCGATGACGTCGAACGCCAGGCCTTCGCGGTCGAACTCGTCCCGGCAAGACCCGATCAACGCTGGATCGACGGTGAAGGCGAGCTGGAAGTCCGAGGAGGCGCTCATGGCTAACGCCAGCGGCTCGACACCCAGTAGCTCGGCAACCTCGGCGACCGCCGGATCGATCGGCACTCGATCCCCCTGAACGCGGAACCCGACACCGCTGGCCCGGACGAGTTGCTCGATCGTCGCTTTCAATCCGTCGGACGTGTCCTGACACGCGGTCGCATACGGACGCCGCGAGAGCACGCGTCCCTCCGCGATCCGCACTCTGGGTCGCCTCCATCCGTCCAGCAGACGCGCCTCGGTGGCCGGATCCAGGGCCCATCCGTTCGCGGCCCGCTTCGGGAAGTAGGCGACCGCGGCTCCGAGCAGGCCACACGCCCCGGTCACGCACAAGAGATCACCCGGGCGGGCCCCCGAACGCAGAAGGACGCGCTGCGGGCTCGCCACCCCGATGGCGGTGCCGGACAGGATGAGCCGCTCGGCCGATCCGATGTCCCCGCCCACGTTCAAGGTTCCGTAGTCGGTGCAGGCCTGGTGGATCCCGGCCATCACCGTCCGGAAGCCCTCGTCGTCCAGTGCGCTCGGATACCGGACCACGCTGAGCACCCCGATCGGGGTCGCGCCCATCGCGGCGATGTCGCTCAGATTCGCGGCCACCAGGTAGTACCCGATGTCGTAGTCCGTCAGATAGCCGAGTTCGTGGAGGACGAATTTCGGGCCGCGGACGTAGTCCGACCCGACGACGAGGGTAACGGGCGCGCCGATGTCGTACACAGCGCAGTCGTCCCGTCGGTCCGCTCCGACGGTGAGAACCACCTGGCTCGCCTCGTCAGCGACGGCCGAACCCGATTGCCCCGAGAGAAAGGTGCGGACGAGGGCCTCCACCCGAGCGGGCTCGTCGGAGTATGCGCCGGCGGCGGTCATCCCCGGTTCCCCGGAAGCCCTCGCAGCACACGGGAGAACACGGCGTCGGGCGGCAACCCGGTGGAGTCGATCTCCAGTGCCCCGGGCCTCGCCTTGATCGCCGCTCTGGTCGCCTGATCACGCGGTGTCTCCGGTCCGACGGCGATCGAACGGGCCGGGTAGGTCGCGTACTGCGCACGGCGTCGTTCCCGTCGGATCGGGAGGCTCGCCGTCAGGTAGATCCAGAGAGCGTCACCGGGAAGCAGGGTGAGGGCGACGTCACGCCCGACCACGACGATCCGCGGATGATCGGCGACCGCGTCGCGATGCAGCCGGAGAATCTCGTCCCGCCATCGCTCGTCCGCGGCGACCTTTTTCAGATCGGCATCGAGCGAGGCGTCCCAGATGTCGCCGGTGATGTCGCGCCCGTCGTAGAGGATGGCTTCGTGCTCGGTGACGCCGGCGGGGTCGGGTGGGCTCATCGGCCGGTGCTCGATGAACGAGCGCCAGTCGTCGGTCGGCTGGACCACATCCTTGGCCAAGGCGTAGGCCAACGCCCGGAAGGTAAGACCCGTGTCCAGGAACGCTGCACCCAGGTGAGCGGCGAGCGCGCTTCCCAGCGTCGTCTTCCCGCTGGCCGTCGGGCCGTCAATAGAGATCGACAGGGGCTGCATCAGAGCCCTTTCGGTTGTCGGGATCCAACGCCGGGGCCGGTCAGGCCGCGAGCTCGCACCATCGTGGTGCGCAGGTCTTCCTTTCGAACCACCATCGAGTAGTCCCACAACGGATCCTCGATACCGAGCTGCCGTCCGGCGATCGACCGGAGGTACTGGCTGCGCATTTTCCGGCCGACGCCGTAGACGGAGCCGATCGATCCGTCTGAACAAAAGAAGTAGGACGACCCGGCGTAGCGGGCCAGATCAGAGATCTGGTCCAGCCGCGTGGGCACGAGTCCGTCCTCGACGAGGAAGGCGTTGATTCGATGCACGGGTACGGGCAACAGGTGCCAATGTGCATGCGTGACGCACGCCGATGTTTCCATCTCGGACGACGAACCGTGCTCCAGGATGGCCAGTTGGCCGAAGGTCGCCCGATAGCGCGGCAGGACACGGTCGAGAAGCTCCGACAACTCGTCGCCATGGCTCACCACCAATGACGAGAAGCTCAGGCGATGCTCGAGCGGAACAACGAGCAAGTGACCCACGCACAACGGGGAAAGATCAGCGAGGATCCGGAACGACGGTGTGCCACCGAGATCCCGACTCGGCGGGTCTCCCTCGTAAGTCAAAGTAAAACTCGTATCAGACGAGCCCCGCAACTCGTCACAGAGATCAGCCCCCACACACTGGACGGCATCCGGCATGGCCCCTCCCCACCCGCCCGACTTTCGCGACAATTTACCGTCCGGCCGGAGATCCGAAAAGGACCTGCACCGGCCGATATTCAAATCCCTCTGTTACCGACGTCTAGAAAGCACCCGTCAAGAGCATCGTGATGCCGTTCGGCCCCACGACTGCTCACATCCGACACGGAATCCGACTGAGGACTCTGCACCCCAAGCAGCACAGGAGGTCCATCAACCGAGTGGCCCATGCGCGTCCCGGCGAACGATCCGAGGGCATCATCCACATCGACGACCACCGGAACATGCACCAATTAGTTAGCATCCGAGAATGCGCCCTCGGACCGCGCAAACAGTCGATCGACTCGTCCTGCTCGTCGCCACCGTCGGCCTCGCGGCCCGCCAATACGGAGCGCCCAGCCGGGCGTTCTGGGATGACATCCCGATCGATCAGGGTTACGTCGTCATCACCTTGACGTTGACGATAGGCCTGTTCGGCGCGCTGACTCCCTTCCACACGGTTTCGCTGCGCCGACAAGCGAAACGGAAGGACCTGCTTCGCCAGCAGATCCTCAGTCACTTCGGACGGCTGATCGCGATCGCTCTCCGGTCGAACGCCGGGATCGATCCCGGTGACCTGGGACTCCACGTGTGGCGGGTCGGGCGCATGATCCGCCCACCGTGGCGGCCCCGACTGATACGCCTCGCGACCTATCGGCTCGGAAGCACCCCCGCTACACGCACCTTCAAGCCCACCAGGGGCATGGGCGTCGTCGGCCTCTCCTGGAAGCGAAACGAGGAGACATCAGTAGATGTGACGGCACTGTCGGCCAGGCTGACCAACTCGAAAGCTTTCGCCGACTACCGAGCCCAGCAAGGCGATGATGCCGTGATGGGCCTGAGTTGGGAGGACTTCAACCGGGTCAAACATCGGGGCGCGGTCTTCGCGAGCCCGATCCGCGACGGTGGCGGAGAATTCGTCGGCTGCGTCAGCGTCGACGCCAGCCACGGATATTCATCGCTCGACACACCGGAACTCTGGCACGAGATCAACGCATTGTGCGCGGAGATCGGCGACGAGAACTTGCCTTACCTCTGACTGCTTCTCTCCCCGCCGGCTGCCGTGGCGGCGAACACCTGGGTAGACGCCGCCGGGGAGGCCCAATCATCCGCGTTCCACCGGTCTGGCACGACCTTGCGTACCCCGCCACGCGGATCGGCGACGTCGCGCAGGTAGCGCGGAATCAGATGAATATGCAGATGATCGATAGTACGCCCGGCGGCGCGGCCTTCGTTGATCCCGATGGTGAAGCCGTCCGGCGCGAATTCTGTTGCGAGCACATCGCGTACCGCGAGGACCAGGCGGTGGGCATCCACGAGTTCTCGCTCGGTCAAGTCGAAATAAGAAACGACATGGCGCTTCGGCACGACCTCGACATGGCCGTCCGACGCCGGAAAGTTGTCGTACCGTGCATAGCACGTTTCGTTCTCGACAACGATCCGGTGCAGCTCCGCGTCATCTCGTTTGCAGAAGATGCAGTCCGGCGACATTCCTCGGCTTCCCGTTCTCGATGACACTTGCCCCACCGGGGCTATTTTCGCAGGCCACGGAAGTGAAGTGTTGGCTATCGCCCGGAACTGGACTGATCCAGAATAGCGGATTCCGTCCGGGCCGTTGGTCCTGCAACGGCCACACGCCGTCGCAGGTCGATCGAGTTCCACCCGATAGAGGTTTCGTGAGGAAACGGGAACGTTCCGCCATCGGACAAACAGGCCTGACTAGCCGGAACCCGTCTCGTCTGCATTACAGCACGGTACACGCGGGTACAGGAGCCACACCAGCGCTTGTCGAACACTGTGGATATCACACAAAGACTCGTGGGCTGACGACTTCTGGCCCCGCTAAACACTCCGGCCCTACAGCGTCGCAACGCTGGCCAGTGGTTTCCGCCGATAGACGATCCCGTGTTCGGCCGCCAGGCGTAGCCACGGGCCGACGACCGCGACCGTGACATCGCGCTCACCCAGGAACGCCATCCGGGCCAGGGCGACCAGTAGCCGGAACGGGACCGTGGTCTCGTGCACGTCCCCGACGACGCGGAGCGTCTCGTGATCGAGCAACAGTTCGCCCGCTTCGGGGTTGCGCTGGAAGGCCTCTTGGCCTGCGGCGATCAGACCTCGCACGACGTCGACGGGCACGGTGTCGAGGGGGTGCCACCCGCGGTCGGGCGGTAGAGAGCCGCGCCAGTCGGCGTCCCGGCGCCGGGGCAACGTCACCGTGCCGCCGGCGCCGACCGGCACCGCCTCCAGCAACGCCGAGGCTCCGAGCGTCACGTCGTCCGGCCAGGTGCCGGCCACCGTGCGCGCCGCGAGGACGTCGAACGGCAACTGCGCCCAGAGCGTCAGGTGCGACGCCCCGGCCGGGCGCACCCGCACCAGCGCCCCAGGGTCGAGCCGCACGATCCGCCCGAGGAACACGGCCACGTCCCGCCGTTGATCGGCCGGGACGTGCGCGGAGCTCATGACCCGAGCCAGGCGTCGAGGAACTCCCGTTCCTCGGGCGCGAGCCGGCGCGGGCGCCCCGACGGCAGGGAGACCGGACTCAACCGGCTCACTCCCCGGGCCGCCGGCGAGCCCGCGTGATCGAACAGTTCGTAGCCGACGCCGAAGCTGGCGTGGCGCACCTCGGTGACCCAGCACGCGATCGCGATCGGCTCCCGCGCGTACGTCACCGGCCGCAGGTAGTCGATCTCGTGCCGGATGATCACGCAGCCGTCGAGAAGCCCGGACAGCGCCTCTCCCCCGTCGAGGATCAGGGCCGTCCGGGCTTCTTCGAACAGCGTCAGGAACCGGGCGTTGTTGACGTGACCGAACGCGTCCATGTCCGACCAGCGGACCTGGCACTCCTTGACGTACCGCGGCACCCGTCTACTCCGTCCCGGGCGGGCGTGGCGAACACGCAGCCGAACCCGACGACATCAGTCGCGGGTGAGCTTCCGGTACGTGACCCGGTGCGGGCGGGCCGCCTCGGCGCCGAGCCGGTCGACCTTGTTCTTCTCGTACGACTCGAAGTTGCCCTCGAACCAGTACCACTGCGAGTCACCCTCGTAGGCGAGGATGTGCGTCGCCACCCGGTCGAGGAACCACCGGTCGTGCGTGATGACCACGGCACAGCCGGGGAACTCCAGCAGCGCGTTCTCCAGCGACGAAAGCGTCTCGACGTCGAGGTCGTTGGTCGGCTCGTCCAGGAGCAGCAGGTTGCCGCCCTGCTTGAGGGTCAACGCCAGGTTGAGCCGGTTGCGCTCACCGCCGGACAGCACGCCGGCCGGCTTCTGCTGGTCGGGACCCTTGAAACCGAACGCACTGACGTACGCGCGGGAGGGCATCTCGACCTTGCCGACCTGGATGTAGTCGAGCCCGTCGGACACGACCTCCCACAGCGTCTTCTTCGGGTCGATGCCGCCACGGCCCTGATCGACGTACGAGATCTGCACGGTCTCGCCGATCTTGACCGCGCCGCTGTCGGGCTTCTCCTCGCCCATCAGCGTGCGGAACAGCGTGGTCTTACCGGCGCCGTTCGGGCCGATGATGCCGACGATGCCGTTGCGGGGAAGCGTGAAGCTGAGGTTGTCGATCAGGACCCGCTCGCCGAAACCCTTGGTGAGCTTGTCGGTCTCGATGACGACCTGGCCCAGACGCGGGCCCGGCGGAATCTGGATCTCTTCGAAGTCGAGCTTGCGGTGCCGGTCAGCCTCGGCCGCCATCTCTTCGTACCGGGCCAGACGCGACTTGCTCTTGGCCTGGCGGGCCTTCGCGTTCGACCGGACCCACTCGAGCTCTTCCTTGAGCCGCTTGGCGCGCTTGGCGTCCTTCTGGCCCTCGACCTTCATCCGCTCGGCCTTCTTCTCCAGGTAAGTGGAGTAGTTGCCTTCGTACGGGTAGGTCCGGCCGCGGTCGATCTCGAGGATCCACTCGGCCACGTTGTCGAGGAAGTACCGGTCGTGGGTGACGGCCAGGACGGCGCCGGCGTACTTGGAGAGGTGCTGCTCCAGCCACAGGACGCTCTCCGCGTCCAGATGGTTCGTGGGCTCGTCGAGCAGCAGCAGGTCAGGCGCCTGCAACAGCAGCTTGCACAGAGCGACGCGGCGCCGCTCGCCACCGGAGAGCACCCGGACGTCGGCGTCGCCCGGAGGGCAGCGCAGCGCGTCCATCGCCTGCTCGATCTGGGAGTCGAGCTCCCAGGCGTTGGCGGCCTCGATCTTGTCCATCAGCTCGGCCTGCTCGGCCAGCAGCTTGTCGAAGTCGGCGTCGGGCTCGCCCATCGCCTCGTTGACCGCGTCGTACCGCTTGAGCACCGCGCGGATCTCGGCGACGCCCTCTTCGACGTTCTCCCGGACGTTGAGGTCTTCGCTCAGCGGCGGCTCCTGCAAGAGGATGCCGACCGTCGCGCCGGGGGCCAGCAGAGCGTCGCCGTTCGAGGCGGTCTCCAGCCCGGCCATGATCTTGAGGACGGTCGACTTGCCGGCGCCGTTGGGACCGACGACGCCGATCTTCGCGCCCGGCAGGAACGACAACGTGACGTCGTCGAGAATCACTTTGTCGCCGTGCGCTTTGCGCACCTTGCGCATCGTGTAAATGTACTGGGCCATCAGGGGGTCGTTCCTCCGCGGATCGCGTACGTCCTTTCATCCTCCCAGGTCTGATCGATGCGGCGAAATCGCCGTCCCCAGGACGGATACACGGGAAGAGCGCTCCGCCACGTCCCCGTATTCCGGCGGACGCGACGGAGCGCCGGGCCCACGGTGCTGGACCCGGCGCTCCGGGGTCAGCCCTTCAGTCCTCCGGCCAGCAGACCCCGCACGAAATACCTCTGCAGCGAGAGGAACACGATCAGCGGGATCGCCAGTGAGATGAACGCACCCGCGGTGAGCCGTTCCCACCGGTCACCGCGCGAACCGGCCATCTCCGCCAGCCGCACCGTCAGCGGCGCGACCTCCTTCGTCCCCCCGGTGAACGTGAGCGCGACCAGCAGGTCGTTCCACACCCACAGGAATTCGAAGATGCCGAACGAGGCCAGCGCCGGAGTGATCAGCGGAAGCATCAGCTTCCGGAAGATCGCCCCGTGGCCGGCACCGTCGACGCGGGCCGCCTCCACCATCTCCTTGGGAATCTCGGAGATGAAGTTGTGCAGCAGGAACGTCCCCAGCGGCAGACCGAACGCGGTGTGCGCCAGCCAGACCGTCGCGAACGAACCGGTGAGGTTCAGATCGGGCACGATCGTCAACGAGCCGATGTGCGCACCGTTGGAGAACAACTGGAGCAGCGGGATCAGCGCCATCTGCAGCGGCACGATCTGCAGCGCGAAGATCCCGATGAAGACCCAGTGCCTGCCCTTGAAGTCGATCCAGGCCAGTGCGTACGCCGCCATCGCGGCCAGCGTCAGCGTGAAGATCGTCGCCGGGACCGCGATCACGATCGAGTTGACGAAATAGCTGGCCAGCTGCGTGGACGACGTACCGAACAGCACGTTCTGGTAGTTCTCCAACGTGAACGACGGGTTCGTGAACGCCGTCCACCACCCGGTCGTCTTGATCTCGCGCTCGGGCCGGAACGACGAGAGGAACAGACCGAACGTCGGGATCGTCCAGAGCACCGCGATCAGCAGCGAGACGACCGACGCCGTCCGGGACGTCATCCGCTTCTTGACCCGGGCCGCCATCGGCTCGACCAGGGGTACCGCCGAGGGCTGCGAACCCGACGCGGTGGCAATAGCGGTCATCGGGTCTCCTCCCGCTGACGAAGAATCCGGATTTGATACACGACCAAGGGAATCACCAGGACGAACAGGAACACCGCCAGCGCGGCACCGCGGCCGGGCTCCCGGAAGCGGAACGCCTGGGTGTACATCTCGTTCGCGATGACGCTGGTGTCGAAGTTACCCCCGGTCATCGTCCGGACGATGTCGAAGACCTTCAGCACCGCGATCGTGATCGTCGACAGCACGACGATCACCGAGGCGCGGATCGACGGCAGAGTGACCTTCCAGAACATGCTCCAGGCGTTGACACCGTCGATGCGGGCGGCCTCGATGATGTCGGTCGGGATGCCCTTGATCGCCGCCGAGAGCACCACCATCGCGAACCCGGCCTGGATCCAGACCATGACGACGAGCAGCAGCAGCGTGTTCACCGGTGGATCGAGCAGCAGCTGTTTGGGCTCGCCGCCGAACCACACGATGATCTGGTTGATCAGACCGATCTGGTCCGAGCCGCCACCCCGGTAGGCGTACATGAACTTCCAGATGATGCCTGCACCGACGAACGAGATCGCCATCGGCATGAACACCAGCGACTTCGATAGCGCCTCGGTACGGGCCTCGTTGATCAGGATCGCGTAGATGAGGCCGACGCCGGTCGACAGGATCGGCGTGAGCACCACCCAGATGACCGTGTTCCGGATCGTGGTGAGCGCTTCGTCCTCGCTGAACAGCCAGCCGTAGTTGTCGAACCCGACGAAGTCACCGGCCGCGTTCGTGAACGACAGCACGGTGGTACGCACGGCCGGGATCAGCAGGCCGACCGTGAGCATGAAGACGGCCGGCAGCAGGAAGAGCGCCAGTTGGTACCGGTCGTGACCGCGCTTGGGCGCCCGGTCGACCACGATGAGAAGAAGCCCGATGACCGCGCCGAAGACGGCGACGACCAGCAGGGCGTTGAACAGTTTTGGGCCCCAGTCGATGAAGTTGTCCACGGCCCCACTCCTTCCTCCGATGCAAGGAAGACCCGGGAGGCGGCATCACACCGTCTCCCGGGCCAAAGGTCGGAATCAACCGACCCCGTGGATTACTTCGGCCAGCTCTTCTCGACCGAGTCGAGGGCCGACTTCGTGGTGCCGCCGTTGAGCCAAGCGACCATCGCCTTCCAGAACGAACCCGCGCCGACCGAACCCGGCATCTGGTCCGAGCCGTCGAAACGGAAGACCGCCTTCGGGTCACGCAGGATCTCAACCGAGAGCTTGTCGATCGGGCTCTTCAGGTTGTTGACGTCCAGGCCCTTGTTGGCGCTGATCCAGCCGCCGTCGCCGATCTTGGCCCGGCTGTTCGCCCACTCCGGCGTGGAGAGGTACTCCTGCACGGCCTGGACCGCGGGCTTGTCCGAGAACGCGCCGACGAACTCACCGGCACCGAGCACCGGCTTGCCCTTCGAGGCGTCGATCGGCGGCAGGTAGAACGCGTAGACGTCCCCGTCCTGGGAGACCTTCGTGCCTTCCGGCCACTGAGCCCCGTAGAAGGACGCCTGGCGGTGCAGCGTGCACTTGTTCTCGAGGATGGGCAGGCCGCCCTCCTGGAACGAGGTCGTCACGATGCTCTTGGAGTCGCCGTAGCCGCCGTTGACGTACTTCGGGTTCTTCAGGATCTTGCCGACCTCGTCCAAGCCGGCCGAGATCTGGGGCGAGTTGAACGGGATCTCGTGCTTGACCCACTTGTCGTAGTCCTCCGGCGTACCGGTACGCAGCAGGACGTCCTCGAGCCAGTCGGTGGCCGGCCAGCCGGTCGCGTCTCCCGACTCGATGCCCGCGCACCACGGCTTCTCACCGGTGGCGGCGATCTTGTCGGAGAGGGCGATCATCTCGGCCCACGTGGTGGGGATCGTGTAGCCCTTGTCCTTGAACGTCTTGGGCGAGTACCAGACGAAGGACTTCACGTTCGCGCCCAGCGGGGCGGCGTAGAACTTGCCGTCGACCGTGCCGTAGTTGATCCAGTCGGCGGAGTAGTTCGCCTTGGCCGACGTCTCGACCGCGGCCGGCGCGGGCTTGACCTTGCCGGCCTTGGCCAGCGAGGCCAGCAGGCCGGGCTGCGGGAAGAATGCCAGGTCGGGGGCGTTGCCACCGTCGACCCGGACGTTCAGCTGGGCCTCGAACTCACCAGAGCCCTCGTGCTCGATGGTGATGCCCGTGCAGTCCTCGAACTGCTTCCAGGACTCTTCCAGCCGGTCCGCTTCGACGTCACGGATCGACGAGTACGCCGTCACGGTCGCGTCGCTGTCCTGCGCCCACTTCTTGTAGGGCGCGCACTCGGCGGAGTCCTTGTCCGCCCCCGACGAGCCGCTCGTGCTGCAGCTTGCGAGGAGGAGCACCGCTCCCACCGTCGCGACGGCCTGTGTTAAGGCTCGTCGGCGCGGCACACCAAACACCATCGTCTGTTACCTCCTTCTCGGCGAGGGACGGCGTAACGCACAGCGAGCCGCTCCACCGGCTGCCGTGTGACCTACGCCTCGAATTCCCCCGGGCGGTGGAACGATGAAAGCGCTTTCGTAACTCGAGCGCAACATCCTCGGAGATCAAACAGGTAACGATCGGGAAGCGACGGAACCCTGGCCCCGGAAACGGGGGGTTCGGGTGGTCCGTGAACTGAATCGTGAGAGGTTCGCGACGCGGGAGAGCGGGTAACCGACCGTCCGCTACCGGACTCCGGGGGCACAGCCGTACAGAACGTGACTGATCCCTCCCGGAGGGTCATCGGTAAGGCTCGTGGCTCTGGTTTGACCATGTACGAAGCCCGATAGGATGACGCTCGTACGGACAACCCGAGGGGGTTTCGCCCGTGTCGGACCGCAGCTCGTTCGTCGTCGTCGCCAACCGATTGCCCGTCGATCGCGAGGTCAGAGACGACGGATCCGTCAATTGGAAGCCCAGTCCCGGTGGCCTGGTCACCGCGCTCGAGCCGGTGATGCGAAAGCGGGAGGGTGTCTGGGTCGGGTGGTCCGGCGACGCCGGCGACGCGCCGGAGCCGTTCGAGGCCGGTGGCATCCAGATCCACCCGGTACCGCTCTCGGCCCGCGAGGTCGACTCGTACTACGAGGGCTTCTCCAACGCCACGCTCTGGCCGCTCTACCACGACGTCATCGCCGAGCCCGAGTACCACCGCAGCTGGTGGGACGATTACGTCACCGTGAACCGGCGGTTCGCCGACGCGGCTGCCGAGGCGGCGCCGGAGGGTGCCGTCGTCTGGGTGCAGGACTACCAGCTCCAGCTGGTGCCGCAGATGCTCCGCGAGCGGCGACCCGACCTGCGGATCGGCTTCTTCCTGCACATCCCGTTCCCGCCGCAGGAGCTGTTCATGCAGCTGCCCTGGCGGACGCAGGTGGTCCGGGGGCTGCTGGGCGCCGACCTGATCGGGTTCCAGCTGCCCGGCGGCGCCGCGAACTTCGTGCGTCTGGCGCGCCGGCTGCTCGACCTCAAGCCCCGCGGCAGCGAGGTCGACTTCGAGGGCCGCACGGTCCGCGCCCGGGCGTTCCCGATCTCGATCGACTTCGCCCGCATCGACGCGATCGCCCGTGAGGACCGCATCGCCAAGCGCGCGGCGGAGATCCGCGACGAGCTCGGCAACCCGAAGACGGTCCTGCTCGGCGTCGACCGGCTCGACTACACCAAGGGCATCGGCACCCGGCTCAAGACGTTCCACGAGCTGCTGCAAGACGGCACGCTCGCGGTTCCGGACGTGGCGCTGGTCCAGGTCGCGACGCCCAGCCGCGAGCGGGTCGAGCACTACAAGGTGCTGCGCGACGAGATCGAGCTCCAGGTCGGACGCATCAACGGCGACTACGGCATGGTCGGCCAGCCCGCGGTGCACTACCTGCACCAGTCGTTCAGCCGCGAGGAGCTGACCGCGTTCTACCGGGCGGCCGACGTCATGCTGGTGACGCCGCTGCGTGACGGCATGAACCTTGTCGCCAAGGAGTACGTCACGGCCCGCGTCGACCACGGCGGCACGCTGGTACTCAGCGAGTTCACCGGTGCCGCGGCCGAGTTGCGTCAGGCCTACCTGGTCAACCCGCACGACATCGACGGGGTCAAAGACAAGGTGATCCAGGCGATCAACGCCGACCCGGCCGACGCCCGGCGGCGGATGCGCCGGATGCGCCGCCAGGTCGCCGAACACGACGTCTCCCGGTGGGCCAGCGACTTCCTCCACGCCCTGGGAATCGACGCGTGAACGACGATCTCCGCGCCGCGGTCGGCCGGCTCGCCGCCGCCGGGACGCTTCTGGTCTCCACCGACTACGACGGCGTGCTGGCACCGATCGTCAACGACCCGGCGAGGGCGTTCCCGCTACCGGCCTCGGTGGACGCGTTGCAGGAACTCGCCGCGCTGCCCTCGACCTCGGTCGCGCTGCTCTCCGGCCGCGCGCTCGTCGACCTCTCCCGACTGTCCGGGCTGGCCGGCGAGGCACTCCTGGTCGGAACGCACGGGGTCGAGTTCGACGACGGTTTCGCGATCCCGCCCGAGGCCGAAGCGCTCCGCGCGCGCCTGCTCGCCGAGCTGCGGCCGATGGTGGCGGCCGTCCCGGGCGCCGCACTGGAAGAAAAGATCGCGAGCGTCGCGGTGCACGTCCGGAACGCCGATCCGGACGCCGGGGAGAAGCTGCTGATCCAGGTGGCGGACGCTCTGGGCCGCGAGCCCGGCGTGCAGTCCACAGCGGGCAAGAAGGTGCTCGAACTGGCCGTCGTCGAGACCAGCAAGGGCACCGCGCTCGACGTCCTGCGCGACCGCACCGCCGCCGACGTCGTGCTGTTCGCCGGCGACGACGTGACCGACGAGAAGGCGTTCGCGGTGCTGCGCCCCGGTGACGTCGGCATCAAGGTGGGGCCGGGCGACACCGCGGCCGGGTACCGGGTCGACGACCCCGAGCAGATGGCCGGGGTGTTCGCGCTGCTGGCCGAGGAGCGCCGCCTCAACGTCGGGACCTGACACGACCGTCGCCCCGCTCCACCGAAGTGGAGCGGGGCGACGGTTGGGTCGCTCCTGGTATGCCGGGTGGCGGTCCGGCCTCAACCCAGGGTCAGCGTCCCGGCTGACTCAGTAGCCCCAGTACGTGTACGGGTAGCCGTTCCAGCCGTAGCTGTACGGGCTGTACCAGTAGAAGTCCGGCTCGTCGTAGTAGTAGTACGACCCGCCGTAGTAGTAGTCACCGGCCCACGGGTACCGCAGCCAGTCCGGGTAGCGGCAACCGTACGAACGGTAGCCACCACGACGTCCGTCGCAGTACCGGTAGTGGTGGCGGCGGTTCGTCTGCACGCCCGCCTTGGTGGCGGCCGGCGCGGCGGCCGTGGCCTGGGCCGGGGCAGCAACCTGAACCACTGCCTTGGCTTCTGTCGTGGTCGTCGCGGACGCGGGCGTCGCGAAGGTGGCCAGGCTGGCGGTCGCGACGCCTGCGAGAAGTGCACCGCGAACGAACTTGGTGAACAAGGCGAAAGACCTCCTTTCGAGTGAACGGCATTTATCGATGTGCGCAGCGAAAAGCTCGCTCAACTGCGAATAGAGATTCGCGCCAAAGGAGCTGCCACCGTTGGGGTCCACTCCGGATCGGACGTCGAACGGCGGCTTCCGCACTGCGCGAGCGATCTGTCCGCCGGTCGCCACCACACTGGAGGGCGGCGCGACCGGGTTCGTGCTACCTAGAGTATGCACCGCCGAATCGGACAAAGCAACGTAAAACACCCGTGCGGCCATTGCCGCCTATCGGCCGGGGAATGCACCGGAAGAAGCCGGTGCCGGGTCAGCGGAAAAGCTTCATGATTTCCCGGAATCAAACGGCAAAAACATTTTGTTCAGGCGTTCACCGATTGCCACGACCTCGCCGACGACACAGATCGCCGGATGCGACAGCCCGGCCGCGAGCGCGTCGGCCGCCACCGTGCCGAGCGTCGCCGTCACCTGCCGCTGCGAGCCGGTGGTGCCCTCCTGGATCACGGCGGCGGGCGTCACGGCCGGGCGTCCGTGGGCGATCAGTGCGGCCGTGATGGCCGGCAACCGTTCGACGCCCATCAGGATCACGAGCGTGCCCTTGAGGCGGGCGAGCGCGGCCCAGTCGACGAGCGAGCGCGGGTCCTCGGGTGCCACGTGCCCCGAGACCACGACGAGCTCGTGGGCGATCCCCCGGTGCGTGACCGGGATCCACGCCGACGACGGCACCGCCACCGCGGACGTCACGCCCGGCACCACCTCGACCGGCACCCCGGCCGCGAGGCAGGCCTCCAGTTCCTCGCTCCCCCGCCCGAACACGAACGGGTCGCCACCCTTGAGCCGCACCACGAACTGCCCGGCGACCGCGCGGGAGACCAGCGTCTCGTTGATCGCCTCCTGCGCCATCGCTCGGCCGTAGGGCACCTTGGACGCGTCCACGACCTCGACGTGCGAGGGCAGCTCGTCCAGCAGCAGCTGGGGCGCCAGCCGGTCGGCCACCACGACGTCGGCCTGGGAGAGCAGCCGCCGGCCCCGGACCGTGATCAGTTCCGGATCACCGGGTCCGGCACCCACCAGCGCGACGCCGGGCACCGGGCCGCGGCCGCGCCGGGGTGCGGCGTCCAGGGAACCGTCGGAGAGACGCTCGACCAGCGCGTCCCGGAGCAGGGCGGCCCGGCGGGGGTCGCGATCGGCGTGGACGGCGACCGTGAGCTGCCCGTGCCTGCCGACCGCGGGCGTCCAGGCGCTCGAGACCGTGCCGTCGTCCGCGCGGGTGCAGAACGTGTGTGCGGCCTCGGCGGCGTCGGCGATCCGGGCGTTGACGTCGGCGTCGTCGGTGGCGGCCAGCACGTACCAGGCGCCGTCGACGTCGCCGTCGGTGTACGGGCGCGGCTGCCAGGTCAGGCGTCCGGCCGCGGCCAGTGCGTCCAGCGCCGGGGTGACGTCCGGCGCGACCAGCGTGATCACGGCACCGGCGTCGAGCAGGCCGGACACGCGTCGCTGGGCCACGGTTCCGCCACCGACGACGAGGACCCGCCGGCCCGCGAGACGTAGACCGACCGGGTACGTCACTGCTTCTCCGTCACGCCGGCCGAGTCGAACGTCGCGACGTCGCGCAGCGCCCGTACCGCGGCCTGGACGATCGGCAGCGCGAGCACCGCGCCGGTGCCCTCGCCGAGCCGGAGCGAGAGGTCCACCAGCGGGGTGAGGCCCAGGTGGGTGAGGGCCACGCCGTGGCCGGGTTCGGTCGAGCGGTGCCCGGCGACCATCGCGTCGAGGCCGGCGGGCGCGAGCGCCGCGGCCACCAGTGCGGCCGACCCGGCGATCACACCGTCGAGGACGACCGGAACCCGGCGGGCCGCGGCGCCGAGCACGAACCCGGCGATCGCCGCGTGCTCCAGCCCGCCGATCGCGGCGAGCGTGCCGATCGGGTCGGCCACGCCGGGCGCGGCCGAGCCGCTGGGGGTCGCCGGGCCGCCGGGCGTCGCCGGGCCCTCGGGCGTCGTTGCGAGGCCGTGCGCGGCCAGCGCGCGGCGGACGACGTCGGTCTTGCGGGCCAGGGTCTCGGCGTCGATTCCGGTGCCGGCTCCGGTCACCGCCGCGGGGTCGGCACCGGTGAACGCGGCGATCAGGGCCGCCGACGCGGTGGTGTTCGCGATCCCCATGTCGCCGGTGAGCAGCGCCCGGTTCCCGGCGTCGACCAGGTCGTTCGCCACCGCGATGCCGACCTCCAGCGCGGCCACGGCCTCGTCGCGGGTCATCGCCGCCTCGACCGTCATGTCCCGGGTGCCCCGCCGAACGTTCCGGTCGAGGAAGCGAGGGCCGCCCCCGGCCGACGGCAGCGGAGCCGCGACGCCGACGTCCACGACCGTCACCGACGCGCCGATCTGCGCGGCGAACGCGTTGACGACCGCCCCCTCGGCCAGGAAGTTCGCGACCATCTGGCCGGTGACCTCCTGCGGCCACGGCGTCACGCCCTGGGCGTGCACCCCGTGATCACCGGCGAACACCGCGACCGCGGCCGGCTCCGGCACCGGCGGCGGGCACTCGCCGGCCAGACCCGCGAGGCGGACCGAGAGATCCTCCAGCACCCCCAGCGACCCGGCCGGTTTGGTCATCCGAGCCTGCCGGTCACGGGCCTGCGCGGCGGCATCGGCCTCCGCCGGGCGGATCGCCGCGAGCGTCTCGGTCAACAGGCTCATGCCTTTATCGTGCACTGCCGGGGCCGGGGCCTGCTCCCGCCCCTCCCCGGCGTGATCTCAGCTACTCCGATGTGCGGCCACCGCGACCGTCGCGACCGCCGACCGGCGCTTCTCCACGACGAGCGTCCCGGTCTGCCGTCCGACCGCGTCCAGCATCGCCGCGGCCTCCGCCACGCTGGACGTCCCCGCGACCTCACCGACCAACGCGGACGGCGTGGGCACGAGGACCTGGGCGAGCCGCGCCGCAGGCCAGGTCACGACCCGCCAGCCGCGGTCGGCGGCCACCGTCCGGATGCCCTCCTCGTAGCCCTTCGTGTCGACGGTGGCGAGGTGGGCCACCGCGTCGGGGCTGATCCGGGCCTCGGCGAGCGCGCTGTCGACGAGCGCGCCGACCTCGGCGGCCGACGCTCCCCGTCGCGCTCCGACGCCGACGACGTAGACCGTTAACGCACTCACTGGGCTCCGCTCCGCACACCGGTCCGCCGCGCCGGGACCAGGACCGACGACAGGTACGGCGCGGTGTTGCCGTCGGCGGACGCCAGCGGGCGGACCACCTCGCCGGGCAGCCCGAGCCGGGCGCCGTAGAGGGCGCCGTGCAGCCGGCCGGCTCGCCGAACCGCTT
Organism: Cryptosporangium sp. NPDC051539; assembly: GCF_044454545.1. Lineage (NCBI taxonomy): Bacteria > Bacillati > Actinomycetota > Actinomycetes > Cryptosporangiales > Cryptosporangiaceae > Cryptosporangium > Cryptosporangium sp. NPDC051539. The sequence goes on from NZ_JBITDV010000004.1 coordinate 189,973, forward strand.
CCTTCACGCCGATCAGGTGCCGCCCGCTCTTGTAGACGACGACGCTGCCCGGCCGGTCGAGCGCGTCCGAGAGTCCGCCGACGCCCTCGCCGAGCGGCAGCAGCGTCAGCGGTTCGCCGCCCTCCACCAGCGGCACCCGGCAGCGGCTGGCCAGGTCCTGCGCCGCGGTCACCCCGGGCACGGTCTCGACCGTGACCTCGGGCAGGTACGAGCGCACCGCGGACGCCAGCGCGGTGAAGGACGAGTAGACGTTCGGGTCGCCGATCGTGGCGAAGACCGCCGAGCCGTGCGGGCCGATCCCGTGCAGGTAGCGCGCCACCGCCTCGGCCGCGGCGTCCGGCTCGTCCGGGTGCGACGGTGGCGCGAACACCAGCCGCTCGATCCGGTCGTGGTCGACGTGCGTGCGCACGGTGATCTCCGCGTACCCGGTCTCGTCGGCGGACAGCACCGGCACGTACACCCGGTTCGCGGCCCGCATCAACCGCACCGCCTTGACCGTGACCAGCTCCGGGTCACCCGGTCCTACCCCGACGCCGATCAGCTTCATCCGTTGCTCCTCCCAGCCCGGCTCGACCCTGGCCGGTGAGCTTTCATGATCCGTCGGGATCCTTTGCGGGCGCCGGACCGTCGCTCTGCGACACGCGGGTAGAACTTTCCGTTTCGTCCTTCTTATCGCTCTCGTCGTCGTCCGGCTTCGCGTCGGCCGGCTGCTCCACCGCCTCGGCTTCCACCTCGACCGGTTCGGTCGGCGCGTCGCTCGCCGCGACCGGCACGGCCGGTTCGGTCGGCGCATCGCTCGCCGCGTCGGCGGTCCGCGCGTCCTCGACCAGCGTGGGCGACGCTGCGGCGGCCGGCGCAGCGTCCACCAGCGTGGGCGACGATTCGGCGGCCGGCGCGAGGGCCACCAGCGTAGGCGACGCTGCGGCGGCGGGCGCAGCGTCCACCAAGGTCGGAGACGGCGTTGCACGGCGCTGCAGACGGGCGGCGGCGTCGACCAGCCGGCGCGCGATGCCGGGGTGGGCGGCCCAGTGCAGGTGCAGGTAGGAGGCGTGGACGCCGCCCTGCACGAACCCCTCCGGCGGACGCCCCTGCCACTGCCACGCCGGACGCGCGCCCGACCGGGGCTCGATCTGGGTCCGGTGGAAGACGTGCCCGTGGACGCGGGTGCCCTCGGGCAGCAGGACGGAGTCGGAGATCGCCACCGCACTGCGGTAGCCGAGCGTGAGGCTCGCGGTCATGCCGGCCTCGGCGTCGAGGACGCCACACATCGGCTTGCCGTCGAGCGACTTCGTCAGCCAGAGCAGACCGGCGCACTCGGCCGCGATCGGACCCCCGGCGGCGGCCAGTTCCCGGACCGCCTTCTTCATCGGCTCGTTCGCGGCCAGACCCTCGGCGTGGACCTCCGGGAACCCGCCCCCCACGATCAGGCCGGCGGTCCCTTCCGGCAGCGCGGAGTCGTGCAGCGGGTCGAACGGCGCGACGACGGCACCGGTCGCCTCGAGCAACTCGACGGTCTCCGCGTAACCGAACGTGAACGCGGCCCCGGAGGCGATCGCGATCACCGGACGCTCCGACACCGCGCCACCGACCGCATCGGACGGCGACCACGGCTCGGCCGACACCGGCGGAGCCGACCGCGCGAGCCAGAGCAGGCGGTCGAGGTCGACGCCCTCCGCGACCGCGACGCCCATCTTCGTGACGGCCTCGGTCGCTTCCGGGCTGCGCTCGGCGACCGGCACCAGCCCGAGGTGGCGGGACGGCGTCGAGATCGAGTCCTTGCGGCGCAGCGCTCCGAACACCGGCGTGCCGATCTCGTCGAGCGCCTCGCGCAGGATCTGCTCGTGGCGTTCGGACCCGACCCGGTTGAGGATCACCCCGGCCAGCCACACCGACGGCTCGTAGGTCCGGAAGCCGTGGACCAGCGCCGCGACGCTCCGGCCCTGCGCGGACGCGTCGACGACGAGGACGACCGGCGCGCGCAGAGCCGCCGCCACCTGCGCGGTGGAACCCAGGTCACCGTGCCCGACCGCGCCGTCGTACAGGCCCATCACGCCCTCGACGATGGCCAGGTCGGCACCGGCGGCGCCGTGCGCGAACAGCGGACCGACGAGCTGCGTCCCGACCAGGTAGGGGTCGAGGTTGCGGCCGGGCCGGTCGGACGCGAGCGCGTGGTAGCCGGGGTCGATGTAGTCCGGACCGACCTTGTGCGGGCTCACCCGCAGGCCACGGGCCTTGTACGCGGCCAGCAGGCCGGTCGCGACGGTGGTCTTGCCGTGACCGGACGCCGGAGCGCCGATGACGAGCCGGGGGACGACGGTCACCACTCGATTCCCTTCTGGCCTTTCTGCCCGGCGTCCATCGGGTGCTTCACCTTGGTCATCTCGGTGACCAGGTCAGCGGCTTCGAGGAGGGACGGATGGGCATCACGGCCGGTGATCACGACGTGTTGGCTGCCGGGGCGGTTCCCCAGCGTCTCCACCACATCATCGACGTCGACCCAACCCCACTTCATGGGGTATGTGAACTCATCCAGGACATAAAGGCCGTAGGACTCGTTGCTGAAGTCCCGTTTGATCTGTTCCCAACCCTCGGCGGCGTCGCGAGCGTGGTCCTGCTCGGTGCCGGGACGCTGGATCCAGGACCAGCCCTCGCCCATCTTGTGCCAGGTCACCGGGGCACCCTTGCCGCTCTGGGCGTGGTACTCGCCCAGCGCGGTGAGGGCGTCCTCCTCGCCGACCCGCCACTTCGCACTCTTCACGAACTGGAAGACGCCGATCGGCCAGCCGGCGTTCCAGCCCCGGAGCGCGAGCCCGAACGCGGCCGTCGACTTGCCCTTCCCCGGGCCGGTGTGGACGGCCAGGATCGGACGCCGTCGGCGCTGACGAGTGGTGAGGCCGTCGTTCGGGACCGTGGTGGGTTTTCCCTGTGGCATCAGGCTGCTCCTCGGGCGATCTGGGTGAGCCCCTCGGCCGAGAGCTCGCTGAGCCGCAGTGCGGGGGCGCCGAGATGGGCCGCCAGGTCGGCCGCCAGGCCCAGGCGGATCGGCCCGTCCTCACAGTCGACGACGACCGCGGCGGTGTGGTCGGCGGCCAGGTACGCGGCGGCTCGCCGCGCTTGTCCCCGGGGGTCCGGCCCGTAGGTGGCGCGGCCGTCGGTGACGACGACGAGCAGCGGGCGACGGTGCGGGTTGCGCCTTCTCTCCAGCCGGATGACCTCGGCGGACTTCGCGAGGCCGGCGGCGAGCGGGGTGCGGCCGCCGGTCGGGAGCTCGTCGAGGCGGCGGGCCGCGATCTCGACGCTGCCGGTGGGCGGAAGTACGAGCGTCGCTCCGTCCCGGCGAAACGTCACCAGGCCGACGGTGTCGCGGCGCTGGTAGGCGTCCAGGAGCAGGGAGAGCACCGCGCCCTTGACCGCGGACATGCGCGTGCGCGCGGCCATCGAGCCGGAGGCGTCGACGCAGAACAGGATCGTGTTCGACTCGCGGCCGCGGCGGACAGCGGCGCGGAGATCTTGCTTCTCCAGCACGAGACCGGCGGTGCGGCCGCGGGATCGCTGGTGCGGCGCCGCAGCGAGCAGGGTCGCGATGAGATGCACGTCCTGCACCGGCCCGTCCGGCCGGGTGGAACGCACGACCCGGCCCCGGCGGGATTCGGCGAGAGACCGCCGTCCGGTGGCGTCCGACCGGGAGCGCCCCACGCCGGGGACGGTCAGTAACCGGGTGCGGTACGGCGCCGTCGCCGCGACCGCGGCCTGCTCGGCGGACGCGCCCGGGAGCCGGGGCCGGTCGGCCGACCGCGGACCGGACGCTTCCCCGGTCGGCGGCGGCGCGGGGGCTTCGACGCTGTCCACGCCGGGTGGCGGATGGTCCGCGTCGCGGCCGTCGACCGGCGTACCGGCCTCGGCCGGACCGCTGTCGGGGTCGCTGCCGTCGGGGCCGCTGCCGTCGGGCCCGCTGCCGTCGTCGGGGCCGGGGCCGTTGGGGCCGTTGGGGTCGGTGCCGTCGGGGTCGGTGCCGTCGGGGTCGGGGTCGGGGTCGGTCGGGTCGGGGTCGGTCGGGTCGGGGTCGTCGGCCGCGGCTTCCTGGAGGGCCTTCTCCAGCCGGTCCTGGTCCAGGCCGGGGGCGTCGAACGGGTTCCGGCGGCGGCGGTGCGGCAACGCCAGCTCGGCGGCTCGGCGGATGTCGTCGTCGGTGACGTGGTCGCGTCCGTGCCAGGCCGCCAGTGCGACCGCCGTCCGGGCCGTGACCAGGTCGGCCCGGAGCCCGTCCACGTCGAACGCGGCGCACACCCCGGTGATCCGGCGCAGGGCGGCGTCGCTCAGAACGACGTCCGCCAACCGGGACCGGGCCTCGACGATCCGCGTCGCGAGCGAGGCGTCGGATCCGGCCCAGCGGGCCGCGAACCCCTCCGGATCGGCCTCGTAGTCCAGGCGTCGCCGCACGACCTCGGCCCGCTCCGCCGGAACCCGGCTCGCGGTCACCTCGACGGTGAGCCCGAACCGGTCGAGCAGCTGCGGACGCAGCTCGCCCTCCTCCGGGTTCATCGTGCCGACCAGCAGGAACCGGGCCGCGTGCCGCACCGAGACCCCGTCGCGCTCGACGTACGCGCGCCCCATCCCGGCCGCGTCGAGCAGCGTGTCGACCAGATGGTCGGCGAGCAGGTTGACCTCGTCGACGTACAGGACGCCCCGGTGCGCCGCCGCGAGCAGCCCCGGCTGGTAGGCCCGGACGCCCTCGGTCAGCGCCCGCTCCAGGTCGAGGGCGCCCACCAACCGGTCTTCGGTGGCGCCCACCGGGAGTTCCACCAGCCGGGCCGGCCGCGTCTCGGCGAGCCCGCCGGAGTGGGGGTCGTCGGAGTGAGGGCCGACGGAGTGAGGGCCGATGGAGTGGGGGCCGATGGAGTGGGGAGCGCCGGAGTGGGGAGCGCCGGAGTGCGGGCCGTCCGGGCACTGGGGATCGGGCGAGGCCGGGTCGCACGCGAACCGGCACCCGGCCACGACCGCCACCGGCGGCAGCAGCGCGTGCAGCGCGCGGACGACCGTCGACTTCGCGGTGCCCTTCTCACCCCGCGCGAGCACACCGCCGATCGCGGGCGAGACGGCGTTGAGCGTCAACGCCAGACGAAGGTCATCGAGCCCGACAACAGCGGAGAACGGGTACGGCGGCGTCACTCCCGGAACTCTGACTTATCCCCCAGCCCGCGTCAAAGGTGCCCCCCGCGGCGGAGACGCGCGTCACCCGCGGCGGAGACGCGCGTGACCCGCGGCGCGGCGGCGCGCCGTGGCGCGGCGGAGGGACGCGGCACGCCGTGGCGCGCGGCGGAGGGACGCGGCACGCCGTCGCGCGGCGGAGGGACGCGGCACGCCGTCGCGCGGCGGAGGGACGCGGCGCGCCGTGGCGCGCGGCGGAGGGGTGCGGCGCGGCGCGGCGGAGGGGTGCGGCGCGGCGCGGCGCGCGGTGGCCGGGGGCGGCGGCCGGGGTTCAGAGTCTGAGCGCGGCGGCGTCGTGCCGGGCCGCGCGCAGCTCAGCCATCACCTCGTCGTCGGTGAGCTGCGGAAAGCTCCGGTAGAAGTACCCGACCGCGCGGAACTCCGGCGGAGCGCAGACGCAGAGCACCTCGTCCGCCTCGGCCCGCAGGATCGCCACCGCCTGGGGTGCACACACCGGGGCGGCGAACACCAGGTGTCCCGGCGACTCCGCACGCAGTCTGCGCAGCGCCGCGCGGGCGGTCGCCCCGGTCGCGAGCCCGTCGTCGACCACGATCACCGTGCGTCCGGCCACGGTCGGAGCCGGCCGGTCGTCCCGGTACAGCTGGGTCCGGCGCCGGGCCTCCTCGCGCTCGCGCTCGACATCGTCCGCGAGGTCCGCCAGCCGGATCCCGACCTGGGCGAGCAGCGCCTCGTCGAACAGCGCCGGGCCGTCGACGGTGACCGCGCCGACTCCCAGTTCGCGGTGCCACGGAACCCCGATCTTGCGCGCGACCACCACGTCCAGCTCTCCGTGCACGGCGGCGGCGACCTGACGCGCGATCGGGACACCACCGCGCGGCAGCCCGAGCACGAGGGGAACCTCGTGCGGGTCGCGCCGCTCTCCCAGACTCTCCGCGACCAGACGCTCCGCGACGGCGGCGGCCAGCGCGCTGCCGGCTTCCGCGCGGTCCGTGTAGAACACCGACATGTCTCACCTCCGAGGCCGATAACTCCGGTTATTTCCGTTTACCCATTGCGGGGTACCTCACACCCGGCCACGTCGGCGTCCGGAGTTCCGGGCCGTTCAGCCCGAGTTCCCGGACGATCTTTACGCTGGTACCCATGGCCATGGCGACCGCGGCGCACACTTGGACCACCGACGTCCTCGGAGCTCCGTACGAGCAGCTCACGATCCCGCTCGGCACCGACGACCAGGGCGAAGTCGTCGCCACGCTGGTCCGGCGCCGAGCTCGGAACCCCACCGGGCGCGCGGTGCTGCACGTCCACGGCTTCGTCGACTACTTCTTCCAGACGCACCTGGCCGACCGGCTGGTCGAATCCGGGTTCGACTTCTACGCGCTGGATCTGCGCAAGTACGGGCGCAGCCTGCGTCCGCACCAGACGCCCTACTTCTGCCGCAGCCTGACCGAGTACTTCGCGGACCTGGACGCGGCGCTCGAGATCATCCGCGCCGACTCGAACGAGACCGTCCTCGTCCATGCGCACTCGACCGGAGGCCTGATCGCCCCGTTGTGGGCGCACCGTCACCGCCGTGAGCGGCTGATCGACGCACTCGCGCTGAACAGCCCGTTCTTCGACATGAACCAGCCCCGGCTGGTGCGCAACGCGATCGACTGGGTCGGCGCACCGGTCGGCGCGTTCCGCCCGTACCAGGCACTGCCCGCGCCGTCGTCGAACTTCTACGGGCGCAGCCTGCACCGAGATCACTCCGGCGAGTGGGACTACGACCTGGCCTGGAAGCCGATGTCCGGGGTGGCGATCCACGCCGGCTGGCTCCGCGCGATCCGGGCCGGGCACCGCCGCATCGATGCCGGTCTGGCGATCGAGGTCCCGGTCTTCGTCGCGTGCTCGACGGCCACGTTCCGGTCGTCGGTGTGGGACGAATCGGTGCTGAGGACCGACGCCGTGCTCGACGTCGAGCACATCGCGTCGCGGGCCCATCGGCTGGGCAGTCAGGTCACCCTGGTGCGGATCGAGAACGGGGTGCACGACCTCGCACTCTCCGCGGAACCGGTGCGCGAGCGGTATCTGGCCGAACTTCTACGCTGGGTAGAGACTTACGTTTGAGCGGGAGTAGCGTCGGGGCGTGTACCGCTTCCTGCTGAGCCCGAAGTGGGTCGCCTCGTTCCTGTTGTGCGCCCTGGCCGCTCTGGTCTGCGTACGGCTGGCGCACTGGCAGCTCCACCGGCTCGAGCAGAAGCGCGCGATCAACGCGGAGATCACCGCGGCGCGGAGCGCGTCGCCCGTGCCGGTGGGTCAGGCGCTCGAGACGTCGTCCGCGCCCGGCAAGCGTCGCGAATACACGAAGGTGCAGGTCACCGGGGAGTACGACCCCGCGGCCGAGGTGCTGGTCCGCAACCGGACGCTGAACGCGACGCTCGGCTACTACGTGCTGACCCCGCTGCGGACCACCAACGGCCCGGTGTTGTGGGTCGTCCGCGGCTGGGTCGAAGCCTCCTCGGCGGGTGCCACCGCGGTCCCGGCGTACGGTCCGGCGCCGAGCGGAACCGTGACGCTGATCGGCCGGGTCCGGGCTCCGGAGAGCGGGTCGACCGGCGCGGTGCAGCTCAGCGGTCATCGGCTGATCACCCGGATCACGCCGGACTCCCTGCAGACCGACGGCAGCGCCTACGACGCCTACGTCGAGATCGTCTCGTCGACGCCGTCGTCGTCCGACGCGTCGCTGACCGCGCTTCCCGCGCCCGACGATCTCGACGAGGGTCCACACCTGGCGTACGCCGTTCAGTGGTACCTGTTCGCGGTCATGTTCCTGGTCGGGTACGTGGTGTACGCCCGCAACTACGCCCGTCGGGACGACGCCCCGCCCGCCGCCGCGGTTCCGCACTCCGGTGCGCCTGAGGGGCCGCCGGCCGCGGCGGCGTCGGAGGCGGAGGCGGAAGGGGTGGCGGGCGCGGCCTCGGACGGGCCCCCGGGCACAGCCCTGGACCGGCCGCCGGGCACGGCCCCGGAGGCGGGTCGCAGTGGGGTGCCAGCCGGGGCCCCCGACACGGTACAAAGTGGGGCGCCGGAGGCGGTACAAACTGGGGCGCCGGAGGCGGCGCAACCTGAGAAATCAGGGGCTGCGCAGCCCTAGGCTGCCTCCATGGCGCCGACGCTCGACGGTTTCACTCAGTTTGCGTTCACCCATCACGGCATCACCCACCCGGTGTACCGCGCCGGCAGCGGTCCGGCCGTGATCGTCATCGACGAGCTCCCCGGGATCACGCCGAGAGTTGAGGAGTTCGCCCGCCGGGTGATCGACATCGGCTGCACCGTGTACCTCCCGTCGCTGTTCGGGATCCCCGGTCTGCCGAAACAGAGCAACAAGGCGATGCTGACGTCGATCCGGCAGGTGTGCGTGTCGAGAGAGTTCACCAGACTCGCGCTGCGCAAGGTGTCGCCCGTGACCGTCTGGCTGCGGGCGCTGGCCAAGCAGGCGCACGAGGAGTGCGGTGGCCCCGGCGTCGGCGCGGTAGGCATGTGCTTCACCGGCGGATTCGCCCTCGCGATGGCGGTCGATCGGCGCATGCTCGCGCCGGTGATGTCGCAGCCCTCGCTGCCGTTTCCCTTCGGTGCGGCCCGCAAGTCCGACGTCGGCCTGGACACCGCGTCGCTCGCAAGGGTGAAGGAGCGGTGCGTGGACGAAGGCCTGTGCGTGCTCGGCGTCAGGTTCACCGAAGATCCGATGTCGCCGGGCGAGCGGTTCGCCCGCCTGCGGCGGGAACTCGGTGACGGGTTCCTCGGAATCGAAGTCCCGTCGTCGTCGGTATCGGACAGTGACGCCCCGGGAGGCAAGCCGCACTCGGTACTGACCGAGGACCTGCGCGACGAGCCCGGCCACCCGACGAAGGATGCCTTGGAGAAGGTGCTGGATCACCTCCGTAAACGTCTGCTCATCTGACCCCGGCCTGCCGTGAGGGGCCGACTGCGAGGGGGCGCGAGGTCGGCCGAGCGGCTGCCTGGTTCCTGGTGGGGTGTGGGCTGGTGGGTGCCGAGCGGCGGGCTGGGGGCCCGCCGCCCGCTCGTGGTCGACGCCGGGATCAGCGCCCGCTGTTCCCGTTCTCGTGCATCACGTCGCCGGCCGTCCGGGCATCCCAGACGAGCGTGGGACCGGCCCGGAACGTCGTGGGCTGATCGTCCGGGTCGTCGTAGCCCTCGCGGGGGTCACGCGGCCCCCGCTCCCGAGGGTCGCCACCGAATGGGGCGCGGCCCCGCGGGTCGCCCTCGAAGGGGCCGCCGTCTCGCGGGTCGCGCGGGTCACCCCCGAACGGCCCACCCTCACGCGGGTCCCGCGGGTCACCCCCGAACGGCCCACCCTCACGCGAGTTCCGCGGGTCACCCCCGAACGGCCCACCCTCACGCGGACCGCGAGGGTCAGCGCCATCGCGCGGGGCGCGCGGGTCGCCGCCGCGCGGGGCTCGGGGGTCGCCGTCCCGGGGATCGCCGCTGAAAGGTCCGATGTCGCGCGGATCTCCGCCGAACGCGCCGCCGTCCCGCGGACCGCGCGAGCCGCCACCGAATCCACCGCGGTCGCCGCCGAACGGTTCGCTGTCGCGTGGGTCCCGGAGGTCACCGCCGAACGGATCATCGCGAGGATCACGGAGGTCGCCGAAGAACGGTCCGTCGTCACGAGGATCGCGCGAGTCCCGGTCGAACGGATCGCGAGGCGCCCGCTCCCGGCCGTCGCGCGAGCCGGTCGGTTCCATCGGCCACTCCGGACTACCCGGCCACGCCGGTGCCGATGGCGACCCGTACGGCTCCCCGAATCCGCCCGGCCCACCAGCAATGGGACCTCCCGGAATCGGACCACCCGAACTGCCCTGACCACTCGACCGAGGCCCGCCTGGACCACCGGGACCGCCACTGGGACCGCTGAAGCCGGGACCACCCGGACCACCCGAGCCAGGACCACCAGGACCACCAGGACCACCAGGGCCGGGACCACCTGGACCACCTGGACCACCAGAGACGGGACCACCCGGACCACCGCGACCGCCGGAGCCGCCCGGACCGCCGGAGCCCGGACCGCCGGAGCCCAGACCGCCGGAGCCCAGACCGCCGGAGCCCGGACCGCCGGAGCTGCCCGGACCACTCGGGGCACCCCGACCACCGGAACTACCCAGCCCCTCGGGACCACCCAGGCCATCGGGACCAACCGGCCCACCATGACCAGTCAGACCACCCGGACCGCCCGGAGCACCCAGCGCACCGGCTCCGCCCGGACCGAAGTCACCGGGCATCTGACCGGCACCGCCCGGGCCGAAGTCACCGGGCATCTGACCGGGGCCACCGGGCCGCGGAACCCCGGACACCGGAGGCGCAGAGACCGGACCACCGGGCACGGGCTCACCGAACGGCCCCGGTACGGCCGACAACGGCCGTCCCGGCATCGGATCGCCGAACGCACCCGTACCACCCGGTCCGCCAGGCATCGGGCCACCGGGCAGTGGGCCACCGGGCGTCGGACCACCAGGCATCGGGCCGCCGGAACCGCCGAAACCCCCGGGCCCCTCCGGTCCACCGAACGCCCCGGGTCCACCGCGACCACCAGGCTCGCCTACACCACCACGCCCCGGCGCACCGGGACCGCCGAAGAAGCCGGCTCCGTCCGGGCCACCGAACTCGCCCGATCCGCCACGACCGGGACCGCCGGGAGAGCCCGGCCCGTCGAAGTCGTTCGGTCCACCGCGACCCGGACCACCGAACTCGCCGGGGCCGCCGCGTCCACCGGGGCCGAAGTCACCAGGCACCGGACCGGGGCCCCCGGGGCGCGGAGCGCCCGACACCGGAGGCGCGGAGACCGGGCCACCCGGCACCGGCCGCGAGCCGCCGGACACCGGACCGTTCTGCATCGGACCACCGGACGCCGAACCACCGGACCCCGGCCCACCGGGCATCGGACCACCAGGCGGGGGACCGCCCGGAACCGGCCCCGGCCCACCCAGACCCGATCCACCCGGACCAGATCCACCGGGCCCGGGCCGCCGGTCGTCGTACCCGCGACGACGGTCGTCCCACTCCGCCGGCGGAGGCGGCGGCACTTCCCACTCGCTCCCGCCGAACCCGTCCGGCCGACGGAACGGTCCCTCTTCACGCGGGCCGCCGAACTCGCTCGCCTGCGGCACCGGCCCACTCGGGTTGGGCCCGAACGCCGCCGGGCTACCCGGCACTCCCGCCCCGGGTCCCTCCGGACCGCCAGGACCGTTCGCCCTGCCGGGCCCACCGAACCCGTTCGGCCCGTCGGGGCTGCCGCCAAATCCGCTGGGGCCGTCTGGCCCGCCACCGAACCGGTTCGGGCCACCAGGCCCGCCGCCCGGCCCGGCCGATCCACCACCGGGTCCACCGGGCCCACTAGAGCCACCGCGACCGCTTGGCCCACCAGGGCCACCAGGACCCCCACGGCCACCGCGGCCGTTCGGGCCACCAGGCCCACCAGCACCGCCCGGCACCGCGGCCGGGCCACCCGGTCCGCCGAAGCCGCCCGGGCCGTCACCAAATCCGTTCGGGCCGCCACCGAAGCCGCCCGGGGCGTCACCGAGACCACCGGGGTCACCCGCAGCGTTCGGCCCGGGAGCCCCGAACGGACGCTCGGCGGGCGGCGAGAACGGGGAGTCCCCACCCGGGAACGGCGGCATCGCGTGCGGACCGGTCACGCTGACCCGGCCGGTGTTGGCCGGACGCCCGTCCCGGGGCCGGCGCAACGGGATCTCGCTCGTCGAGTCGTCATCGTCGAACGGCTGCCGTGACGCGGGCGCACCGGAGCGCGACGCACCAGAGCCCAAGGCACCAGAGCCCGACGCCGAGGGACCACCGGCCGGCCCGCCGCCCGGGCCATCGGCAACCGGCGAGAGTTCACCGGTCGGACGCTCGAATGCCCAACTGCTGCCGGGCGGTCGCGGCCCCTGCGGCTCGCGTCCCTGACCGGGACGCCGCTCGGACGGATCCGGCCCGGCAGTCGGCGGCTGTCCGGGACGACCGTCCGCGAACTCGCGGAACTGGTCCGGACCCCGGCGAGGGTCAGCGCTCGGCTCGGGTCGATCACCGAACCCACGACGCCCGTCACGCCCCGCCGCCTCGAACGCCCCGCCATCACGCGGACCGCCTTCACGCGGACCGCCTTCACGCGGACCGCCATCACGCGGACCGCCATCACGCGGGCCACCGGCGCGAGGACCGTCGGAAGGGCCGCCATCCCTCGGCCCACCGTCGAGCGAACCGCCGTCCAGCAGGCCGCCCCCACGAGGACCACCGGCGCGAGGACCGTCGGGCGGACCGCCGTCGCGCGCACCGAACGGCTGCGGCCCGCTGTCGTGAAGTCCCAGCTCACGCGGTCCGCCGTCCGGGAGACCGCCGAACTCGCGCGGGCCGTCGTGCGGGGCACTGTCGCGCGGCGGGACCGGGGCGTCCGGACCGGTCGCGAACAGGCGACGCGGTCCGTCGGTGGAACGCTCGCCACCGGACGGCGCCGGGCGACGCGGCTGCCCGAGCCGGACACCCTGCGGTTCGGCCGGTGCGTCCGCGGCCGGCTGGCCGTGCCGACCCGTCGGCTGCAGAGGCGGGAACGGCTCCTCGTCGACGCCGGTCAGCGTCGCGATCGGATCGTTCAGCGGATCGATCGCCCGGACCTCGCTCGGCCGCTCGGACAGCGTGTCGTCGTCGATCGCCGAGTGCGACCCGGCCGCACCCAGTCGCCGCACCGAGGGGTCCTCGCCCGAGCGCCGTCCGCCCTCGGACCTTCCGGCGTCGAGACGTCCGGGCTCGAAGCGCACCGCGTCCGGACGACTACCGTCATGACGCCCGGCCCCATCGCGCCCAAGGGGCCCGTCCGGAAAACCAGGAGGTCCGTCCGGAAAACCAGGAGGCCCGTCCGGAAAACCAGGAGGCCCGTCCGGAAAACCGGGAGGGCCGTCGGGAAGACGGGTGCCTTCGGAGTGGGCAGGCGTTTCCCGGCCCGGGCCCTCACTACGCGTCGGTGCTCCAGGACGGACCGGGATCTCGCCTCGCGCGCCCGGCCGGTCGGGTGTCTCGCCGCCGACGACGCTCAGGCCCGCGGCTTCCGCTCCGGCCCGCCGGGCGGCACGACCGCCACGGGCGGCCGGGGTTCCCGACGGACGGTCCGACCCCTCGGTCGGGGCCGAGGCCCCGGACTCCGCAGCGACGGACGACGATCCGCCCGGAACACTCGCCGACGCCGCTGGACGGGTGACCGGCGGCGGACCAGCGGCAATGCCTGCCGACGGCGAACCCGCCGAACGGGGGGCGGGCGACGGAGCAACGCCCACCGGCGACGACTCCGCCGGACGAGTACCGGGGGACGACGATCCCGCCACCGCACTCGACGCGGCGGGGCTCTTCGACGCGGCCGACTCAGTGGTCGGCTTCCGCTGGCTCACCGGCGCCCCGCTCAGCGGCGAAGGCTCACGGGGCGGCGGGTCCAACGGCGAGCGGCGGCGCACCGGCGCGGTCGATGCGGCCACGGGCTGCGGGTCGAGCGGCGAGCGGCGCGGCGCGGGAGTCGGCGGGAGCGGCGAGGGCATGACCGGTGCGGTCACCGGCTCCACCGCAGACACGGCCGAAGCAGCCGGCTTGACGTCCGAGGTCGAAGGAGCGGTCGAGGCGGGCCGCCCGATCGGCATAGCGCCGGCGACCGGCGCGGAGGACGGTCTCGCCTCAGCCGACAGAGTCCCGGGGACCGGGATCTTCCCCGCCACCGGCAAGCCGCTCGCCACCGACCCGCTCGCCACCGACGCGCTTCCGGGCTCGGACGCCAACGGTGGAGCGGGCTCGAGCAGCGACGCGCTCGGGAACGGCACCGCCGAGAACGGGCGGCTCTCGGCCACGTCGGTCTCGCTGCGTCCCGAAGACGTCAGCCCGAACGACAGGGCCTGGTCACTGATGTCGAGCAACAACCCGCCGGTCGACGACCGCCACACACCCAGCGTGGCCACGGTCAGCGGCAAGCCATTCTCGACCAGGAGCTTAAACGTCGCGCCGGTACGGTCGGCCACTTCGCCGGCGACCAGCACGAGCTTGGGGTTCGGCGCGAGCTTGCTGATGCCCTCGTCGTCTGCGAACCGCTTCCAGTCGTTCCAGAAAACCTCTTCGCCGCGCCAGTAGAGAGAGGCCAGCTCCTCCAGGCTCGCAGCGCGCGCCCACCCGAAGTACTCGAGGCATTCGGCGAGCTCATTCCGGTCGATCCGCTGCCGCGCGTGAACAACCACGAGCCGCCCGTCACCATCAACAGCGAGGAGCGTAGGGTGACCCCCACCACTCAGCGTCGGTCGCTGTTGAATCCGGAGTAATCGGGAGCCGTAAACGGGATCAGGATCACGCCACAACGCGTCCTCGATCTGCCGGTCGAAGTTCCCGACCGCTTGGTCCAGACGCTGAAGCGGGACCAGGCCATCGGGTCCGACCTCGAAGAGCGGCATGAAATCCTAACCTCCTACATCGGGCCGACACCGACGAACGCCCGAGGGTGAATCGTCGCGCCGCACCTTCGCAGCCTGCCACACTCCCGGGAATCATGGTGCTCCCGGTGCAATGAATGGCTGCCCGGCTGGTGCTCCCTCACCGATCAGTCTGATCAGTGCACCGGTATCCAGATGTTGCTCGATCAGATCAGCCAGAACGTCCAAAGCCTGGGCTCTGACCTGCAGGTATTCCGTATCGGACGGAACCACGAAGCCTGACATCCTACGTTGGCGCGCAACGTCGGCGAGCAGCGTCCGGCGGAAGCCGTCGGACTCCAGGACCCCGTGCCAGTGAGTGCCGTAAACCACGCCGGACCCCTCCGACCAGCGGACCCCCTCGCCGTCACCGGAGGCGGTCGTGATCCAGCTCGGCACACCCCGTGCACGGCCGGTCACCTGACCGTAATGAATTTCGTAACCCGACACCGGCACGCCGTCACTGGTCCCGTTCGGACGCCCGAGCGTCTTCTCGGCCGCGAACGTGACCTCGATCGGCACGAGCCCCAGCCCCTCGACCGTGCCCGCGCCACTCTCGACGGTGTCGACGATCGTCCGCGACAGCATCTGGAACCCACCGCAGATGCCGACGACCGGCCGGCCCGCCGCGGAGTGCGCCCGGATCGCGTCGGCCAAGCCGGTCTGCCGGAGCCAGGCCAGGTCGTCGACGGTCTCCCGCGTCCCGGGGATGACGACCAGGTCGGCGTCGGTCAGCGCGCCCGGGTGCTTCACCAGCCGCACCTGCACGCCGGGCTCCGCCGCCAAGGCGTCCAGATCGGTCACGTTCGACATCCGCGGCAGACGCGGAACCGCCACCCGGAGCCACGCCGAGCCCAGCGGCGGCGCGCCCCGGCCGATGACCCCGTCGGGGGCGTAGGAAAGAGAGTCTTCGGCGTCCAGCCAGAGACCGTCCGCCCAGGGCAGCGTGCCCAGCACCGGCCGGCCGGTGAGCGCGGTCAGCTGCTCGAGACCGGGCGCGAGCAGCCGGGCGTCGCCGCGGAACTTGTTGATGACGAACCCGCAGATCAACGCCTGATCTTCGGCCGAGAGCAGGGCGAGCGTGCCGAACAGCGACGCGAACACACCGCCGCGGTCGATGTCGCCGACCACGATCGTCGGAAGCCGGGCCGGCTGCGCCAGCCCCATGTTCGCGATGTCGGTCGAGCGCAGGTTGATCTCGGTCGGGCTGCCGGCCCCCTCGCAGATCACGACGTCGTACTCCTGCCGGAGTTCAGCGAGCGCCTCCAGCACGATGCCGTGCAGCTTCGGCTTGACCTCCCGATAGGACAGTGCGCTCACGTCGCCGGCCGCGCGTCCCTGCACCACCAGGTGCGACCGGCGGTCGCTGCCCGGCTTCAACAGAACCGGATTGAAACGGACGCTCGGCGCGAGGCCGCACGCCTCCGCCTGGAGGGCCTGCGCACGGCCGATCTCCCCGCCGTCGGGGGTGACGACCGCGTTGTTGCTCATGTTCTGCGCTTTGAACGGCGCCACGCGGACGCCCTGGCGCGCGAGCCAGCGGCAGAGCCCCGCGGTGACCAGGCTCTTTCCGGCATCGGAGCTGGCCCCGGCGACCAGCAGCGCACCTTTCATCGCGCACCGCGCCCAGTAGTGGGCCCAGTAGGGCCAGTAGCGCGCCCAGTAAGTGAGGTGGTGGCGCGCAGAGCCGGTGCGGCGGCCCCGAGGATCGCCGCGGCCGAGCCGATCAACAGCGAGAGGCGCGCCGCCGGCGGGATGTCGTCGGGACCGACCTCACGGCCGTCGCCGAGCACCGGACGCTCGTCGACCGTGCCGCCGTAGACGTTGCGGCCCCCGAGCCGGACGCCGAGGGCGCCCGCGGCCGCGGCCTCGCACTGGCCGGCGTTCGGACTCGGGTGCGCACCACCGTCACGCCGCCAGGTGCGCCACGACTCGGCGGCAGCCCCCGGACGCACTGCCGGTGCGACGCCGACGGTGAGCAGAGCGGTGAGCCTCGACGGCACCAGGTTGACCACGTCGTCGAGACGGGCGGATGCCCAGCCGAAACGCTCGTAGCGCGCCGAACGGTGACCGACCATCGCGTCCAGGGTGTTGACCGCGCGGTAGCCGACCAGGCCCGGAACCCCGGCGACGGCGCCCCAGAACAGCGGTGCGACGACCGCGTCGGCGGTGTTCTCGGCCACCGACTCGACGACCGCCCGGGACAGCGCCGGTGCCTGGAGACCGGACGGGTCGCGCCCGCACAGGTGCGGGAGCCGGCCCCGGGCGCCCGGCAGGTCGTCGTCGGCCAGCAGTTGATGCACGGCACCGGCCTCGCGCCGCAGTGACGCACCGCCGAGGACCGACCACGTCGCGACCGCGGTGGTGAGCGCGCGCAGCACCGGGCGCCGCCGGGTCAGCCGATCGGCCGCGACGGCGGCGGCCACCGGAGCGCCGGCCGCGAGCGCGGCGAACAAGACGCCCCGCGTGCGGCTCGGCGCGTACAGCCGCCGCTCGAGCCCGGACGCGAAGCGCCCGAACCCCGCGACCGGGTGGCCGCGGCGCGGGTCGGGGACCACGTGATCCAGGACGGCGCCGAGGGCCATCCCGGCCGCGGTGGCGAGGAGATCGATGCGGTTTCGAGCGGGCACGGCACGAGATTAACCAGGAGGTGTGACACGACCGGTGGCCGTCCACAGGGTGGCTGGTTGTCCACAGATCGAGGTCCGGCCCCTGCCGCCGGACGGGCCCGTACCCGACCGTGAAGGGGCGTCCGACCGGGCGTCACGACTGGCGAAAGGTCAGAGATGAACGAGACAACCACGACGATCGTCGGGAACGTCGTCGATAGCCCGAGCAAGCGCGTCCTCGATTCGGGCATCAGCGTCACGTCGTTCCGGGTGGCGTCCACCTCGCGGCGGTACGACCGGGTGACGAACGGCTGGGCCGACGGGGAGTCCCTGTACCTGAAGGTGACGTGCTGGCGCAATCTGGCCGAGAACACCGCGGCGAGCATCGTGAAGGGCGATCCGGTGATCGTGCACGGCCGGCTGTTCACCCGCCTGTACGAGGTGGCGGAGTCACGGCGGGCCGCATACGAGCTCGAGGCCACCGCTGTCGGCTTCGATCTCAACCGCGGCAGCGCTCGGTTCAAGCGGAGCGTGTCCTCGCGGGCGTCGACCGTCGACGAGGTGGGGCCTGACGGCCTGCCGACCGGCGGGGCAGTCGACGCGCACCTGGAGACCGGCATCGCGACCGAGGCGCCGGTCGAGGACTCCGAGCACGACGACGCCGTCGACGACGCGGTGAGGGAGCACGGCGACACCACGGTCGACGAGTCCGAGCCGGTCACCGAGACCACGCAGGACGCCGGGGCGGGCACCGCGGAAGCCGCGGCCCCACCAGCGAACGAGGCTGCGCCGGCGAACGGAGTCACGCGCAAGACCGCGGCCCCACCGGCGAGCGGAGCCACGCCGGAGACCGAGGCCCCGCAGGCGACCGGCGCGACGTCGGCGACCGGCGCGACGCCGGAGAGCGGGACCACACCGGAGAGCGGGGCCACGAGCGCCAGCGGCTTCCGGATGCCCGGACGCCGCCGCGGCCCGACTCCGGCGCTCGCCTGAGCGTCCCGAACCGGCGGCCCGGCCGGAGCCCGGCCGGCCGGGCCGCCCCTGACCCGTCCACCGGGTGACGGTGATGGTCGGTGCGCCCCAGGGGAAACGCTCAGCCTGGCCGACCGGGTCGAGCCGTTGCGGCCGGTCCACGACTAACGGGCCACCGCGGTCGGCCTACCGCGCGCACACCTCAGAACCCCGCACGGCCCGCGCCCCGCACGGCCCGCACCCACACCGCCGGCGCCCCACAGGGCCCCGGTCACCGCACCCCGGTCACTGCACCCCGGTCACCGCACCCCGGTCACCGCACCCCGGTCACCGCACCCCGGTCACCGCACCCCGGTCACCGCACCCGGGTCACCGCACCCCGGTCACCGCTAGATCCGGGCGGCCCGGTGGACCACCGGGCGGACGCCTACCTCAGGCTCGGACGCCGGCAGCTCCGGCTCGTACGGCAGCGGCACCCGGGTCACGAGCAGGTCGCCGGTGTACCGCGTCCGCCCCTCCAGCCCCAGCCGGTGCAGCATCGCCCGCAGCGCCTTGTTCTCCGGCCCGCCGAACGAGACCGCCTCGCGATACCCCAGCTCGTACGCCACGTGCAGCGCGTGCCGCACCAGCATCGCCCCGAGCCCCCGCCGGCGATGGTCTTCCCGCACCAGCACCCCGACGTCGGCCACCGGGCTGTGCCCGACCACCTGCGCTACCCCGACCAGCCGGAACCCGGTGAACGCGACGATCGTGCAGGTGCCCGGCACCGACCCCAGGCACGACTCCGGATCGGTCAGCGCCGGCGGCGGCGAGCCGGGATAGCGGTCACGCAGCGATCCGGGCGTCGCCCGCCGGTGCAGCTCCGCCACGGCGGCGGAGTCGCACGCACGAGCCGGCCGCAGAGCCACGACCGCCCCACCACGCAGTGCGGCGTGCGCGACCGTCCGAGTGGACGGGAAAGGACCCGGGTGCACGACGTCACCTCCGCGTACCGATGCGGGTTGACGCCAGCCTCCGTGGTCACTGTTTCCACAACGTCACAACTGGGTGATATCACTCGGTCGGCACGGCCCGGGTCAGCAACGCCTCGATCGCGGTGCCGCGCGGCAGCGTGCCGTACGCGTACCCGCCCTCGCCGCCGAGCCGGGCGCCGCAGAACGCGCTCGCCACCTCTTCGGGCGCGTGCCTCACCAGCAACGAACCCTGCAGCACCAGCGCGAACCGCTCCACGAGCCGCCGGGCCCGGTACTCCCACTCGTGCGTGTCGGCGAGCTCGTTCTTCAGCGACGTCCAGGCCGCGTCGAGGCGGCTGTCGGCCCCGAGCGCCAGCTCCACCTCCTCGGCGTAGGCGGCGAACGTGTCCGGCGAACGCCCCAGCGCGCGCAGGACGTCGAGCGCGTTGACGTTGCCCGAGCCCTCCCAGATGCCGTTCAGCGGCGCCTCCCGGTACAGCCGGGGCATCCCGCTCTCTTCGACGTACCCGTTGCCGCCGAGGCACTCCAACGCCTCGGCCACGAACCCGGGCTGGCGCTTGCAGACCCAGTACTTGCCGATCGCGGTGGCCAGGCGGCTGAACGCCCGCTCCTGGTCGTTGCCCAGAGACGCCCGGTCGGCGGCACCGGCCAGCCGTAGCGCCAGCGTCGTCGCCGCCTCCGATTCGAGTACCAGGTCGGCCAGCACGTTGCCCATCAGCGGCTGGTCGACGAGCCGCCGGCCGAACGCCGAGCGGTGCCGGGTGTGGTGCACAGCCTGGACGAGCGCCGCCCGCATCCCGGCCGCCGAACCGACCACGTTGTCGAGCCGGGTGAGCGACACCATCTCGATGATCGTCCGGACGCCACGCCCCTCCGCCCCGACCGGCCAGGCCACGGTGTCGTCGAACTCCGGCTCCGAGCTCGCGTTGCTGCGGTTGCCGAGCTTGTCCTTCAGCCGCTGGATACGGAACACGTTGCGGGTGCCGTCGGGCAGCACCCGCGGCACCAGGAAGCACGACAGACCGCCGGGCGCCTGCGCCAGCACGAGAAAGAGGTCGTTCATCGGCGCGCTGGTGAACCATTTGTGCCCGCGCAGCCGCCAGGTGCCGTCACCGGCGTCGCGCGCGACCGTCGTGTTCGTCCGGACGTCCGAACCGCCCTGTTTCTCGGTCATGCCCATCCCGGCGAGCAGGCCGCGCTTGGCTGACGGCGCGCGCAGCCCGAAGTCGTAAACCCGGCTCGTGAGCAGCGGTTCGTATTCGGCCGCCAGCGAGGGCGTCGACCGCAGCGCCGGAATCACCGCGTACGTCATCACCAGCGGGCACAGGTGCCCGGCCTCGACCTGGCCCTGGATCAGCACGCCCGCCGCCCGTGCGACGTGTGCGCCGACCCGCTCGTCGGCCCACGGCGCCGCGCCCAGGCCGGCCCCGACCGACACCTCCATCAACCGGTGCCAGGACGGGTGGAAGTCGACCTCGTCCACGCGGTTGCCGTAGCGGTCGTGGGTGCGCAGCACCGGCTCGTACCGGTTCGCCTCGTCGGCCCAGGTCTGCGCCTCGGCACCACCGGCGAACCGGCCCAGCTCGTGCAGCTCGGGCAGGTACCAGGACGCACCCTCCCGGACGAGGGCGGCCAGCAGCGCCGGGTCGTTCGCCGCGTCGTACCCGACCAACGGCGGCGGCTGATTGGTCACCTCGTGCGTCGGGCCCCCCGCCGCTGGGACTACCGCCTCGTGCGTCGGGCCCCCCGCCACCGGCACAACCACCTCGGGCGTCGGGCCGCTCTCCTCCGGCACAACCGCCTCGGGCGTCGGGCCACCCTTCACCGGCACAACTACCTCGGACATGCGGCCTCCAGAACAGTTGCTCCGGCGCAACGGAGCGCGAGCGCGGTGAGTTCGTCGACGAGCGACCGGGCGACCACACCGTCGACCGGGGCCGAGAGCTGGCCGACCAATACCTCGGCGACACCGCCGGTGAGCGCGGCCGCGGTGACCGTCGCGTCCTGCGGAACCATCTCGCCGGTGCGGACGCCCTCGACGATCAGCGCGGCGAACACCTCGTGGTAACGCCGCCGGTAGGCGAGCCGCTCGGTGACGACCAGCGGATCGGCCGGCTCGGCGATCAGCGCGTAGGCGAGCTGGCGCCCGACGATGGCCCGCTGGGCGAACAGCCCCACGCCCTGCACGAGCCGCTCCGGCGCCGGCCCCGGGCCGGCCAGCACGGTGGCCAGGACGTCGATCTCGCGCTGGGTGGCGCGCCGGAACACCTCGGCGGCCAGCGCACCCTTGTTCGGGAAGTGCTGGTAGACCGCACCGGTCGAGATCTCGGCCGCGGCGGCGACCGCCGCGACCGTGGCACCGGTCCAGCCCCGGGACGCGACGATGCGCGTCGCCTCGACCACCAGCCGTTCGCGCACCGCGGCGAGGCGGCGCGCTACCTGGGGCGGCTGGCGATACGGCACGAAAGTAGTGAACCAGAGTTCAGAGCTTCAGGAAACCTGTGAATTCTGTTGCCAGACCGGTGTCTACGCATCGTAGAATTTGCGACATGATCCCGCCCCTGTCCGGTGCCGGCGCCGAGGCCGTCGATCGGGCGCTCGAACTGCTCCGGATCAGTCTCCTCGCGGCCGCCGCGACGCGCAGGCCCGCGGCCGGTTCGCCCCGCGAACACTGCCGCAGCACCGGCACCCCGCGCCACCCGCGGGGCACCGGTACGGCCGCTTAGGGCCGGGCCACCCGGGCCACTTCCAGCGTCCGGACGACCTGGTCGACGAAACCGTACTCACGCGCCTCGTCAGCGGTGAACCATCGGTCGCGGTCGGAGTCCTCCTCGATCCGCTCGAGCGGCTGCCCGGTGTGCCTCGCGGTCAACGACGCCATCGTCTTCTTCGTGTGCAGCATCTGCTCGGCCTGGATCCGGATCTCGGTCTCGGTGCCACCGAACCCTCCGTGCGGCTGGTGCATGACGATCCGCGAGTGCGGCAGCGCGTACCGCTTGCCGTGCGTCCCGGCGCACAGCAGGAATTGCCCCATCGACGCCGCGAACCCGAGCGCGACCGTACAGACGTCGTTGCTGACCCACTGCATCGTGTCGTAGATCCCCATTCCGGCCGTGACCGAGCCGCCGGGCGAGTTGATGTAGAGCCAGATGTCGCGCGACGAATCCTCGGCGTTCAGCAGCAGCAATTGCGCACACACCGCATTAGCAGATTCGTCGGTCACCTCGGTGCCCAGAAAAATGATCCGGTCACGCAACAGGCGTGAATACACCTGCTCGTCCAGGCCCGAGCCGCAGCCACCCGCCGGCGCCGACGAATATTCGCTCCTGATCACCGGGCCCGACACCGACGCCCAGGGCGGCATCGTATCCGCCGCCCGACGCTTCTGCCCGGGCGTCCAACTGATTGTTTTTCGCATTACCCGACGCTATGCGGTCACCACTGGAGCGAACAGAAATGTTCGCTCTGAGCAATTTCGCGGAAAGCGTCTACGCCTACAGCAATATTCCTGCGGCGTTCACGTGGGGCGACTCCGCCGGTGGGCACCTCCGTCCGTAAACTTCGAACAGGCTCGCGACGGAAGGGACCGGGAGATGTCAGATTTCCTCTATCTCACGTCGATGGAGCCGCGCTCCGGCAAGTCGGCCGTGGCCCTCGGGCTGCTCGACCTGCTCGCCGCGGACGTCCGGCGGCTCGCGGTGTTCCGCCCGGTCGTGCCCGACACCGGCCGGCCCGACCCGATCGTCGAGCTGGCCCGTTCGCGCTACGAGCTGGATCTGCCGGAGAGCGACGCGGTCGCGTTCACGTACGCGAGCGCGGCGGAGATGTCCGGCAGCCCGGAGAAGCTGATCTCCGCGATCGTCGATCACGCCGCCCGGCTCCGCGAGCGCTACGACTTCGTGCTCTGTGTCGGCACCGACTTCACCGGACCGTCGCCGGCCGTGGAGCTCGACCTCAACGCCGAGCTGGCGGCGAACCTCGGCGCACCGGTGCTGCAGGTCCTCTCGGGCCATCAGAAGACACCCGACGCGGTGGCCACCGCACTCCGCGAAGGCTCCGCGGTCCTGAAGACGCACGGCTGCGACATCTTGGCCACGATCGTCAACCGGGCCGCGCCCGGCCTCGAGAACCTCGAATGCGCCGATCCCCCGGTCTACGTCCTGCCCGAGCTGCCGATCCTGGGCGCGCTCACGGTCGCCGAGGTCGTCGCCGCGCTCGACGGAACGGTGCTCTCCGGCGACGGACCGGCGCTGCAGCGCGAGGTCGACTCGTATCTCGCCGGTTCCGGTTACCTCCAGACCGTGCTGCCGCTGCTCAGGGACGGCACGCTGCTGGTCTCCTCCGGCGATCGCCTCGACCTCGCGGTCGGCGTCGCGGCGGCCGCGATCAGCCCGGAACTGCCGACGCCGGCCGGCATCGTGCTCACGGTCGGGCACGTCCCCGACGAGCGCGGCCTCGCGCTGCTCGAGCCGTCGGGCCTGCCGGTCATCGCGACGAAGTCCGACACTTACACCACGCTGCACAAGCTCGAAGGCCTCACCGGTCAGCTCCGAGCCGACAGCGCCCGCAAGGTCGCCGCCGCGCTGGGGGCGTTCGCCGACCACGTCGACGTCGAGACGCTGCGCAAACGCATCCAGCTCGCCAAGCCCGACGTCGTCACCCCACTGATGTTCTCGGCGCAGCTGATCGCGCACGCACGCGCCGACAAGCGGACGATCGTCCTCCCGGAAGGCACCGACGACCGCATCCTGCTGGCCACCGAGGAACTCACCCACCGGGGTGTGGCCGAGCTCGTTCTGCTCGGCGACGCCGACGAGATCAGGACCAAGGCCACCCACCTCGGCGCCGACCTGTCCGGCGTCCGGATCATCGACCCGCTGACCTCACCGCTGCGGGAGCAGTTCGCCCGGTCCTATGCGGAACTGCGGGCCCACCGGGGCGTCACGCCGGAGATGGCGTACGACATCGTCGCCGACGTGTCGTACTTCGGCACGATGCTCGTGCACTCCGGCGAGGTCGACGGCATGGTCTCCGGCGCCGCGCACACCACCGCCCACACGATCCGGCCCGCGCTCGAGGTGATCCGGACGCTGCCCGGCGTCTCGCTCGTCTCCAGCGCGTTCCTCATGTGCCTGCCGACGAAAGTCCTGGTCTTCGCCGACTGCGCCGTAGTACCCGATCCGGACGCCGCCCAGCTCGCCGACATCGCGTCGTGCGCCGCCGAGACCGCGGTCAAGTTCGGCGTCGAACCGCGAGTGGCGATGGTGTCGTACTCCACCGGCGGCTCCGGGTCCGGCGTCGACGTCGACAAGGTGCGTGCGGCCACCGAGCTCCTCAAGGCGAAGAACCCCGGGCTCCCCCTCGCCGGCCCGATCCAGTACGACGCCGCGGTCGACCCGGTCGTCGGGGCGGCGAAGCTCCCCGGCAATCCGGTCGCCGGCCACGCGACCGTGCTGATCTTCCCCGACCTGAACACCGGGAACACCACGTACAAGGCGGTGCAGCGCGCGGCGTCGGCGATCGCGGTCGGGCCGGTGCTGCAGGGGCTCCGGCGTCCGGTGAACGACCTGTCCCGGGGCTGCACGGTCGCCGACATCGTCAACACGGTCGCCATCACCGCAGTCCAAGCCCAGGGAGCCCGATGAAGCCGGTGCTGGTCGTCAACGCGGGCTCGTCCTCGCTGAAGTACCAGCTGATCGAGCCGGGTTCGCCGCCCAGCGCCAAGGGGCTGATCGAGGAGATCGGCTCCGCGCAGGCCCGCCTCCGCCACGACGGCGAAGACCGGGGCACCCGCCCGGCCGAGGACCACGAAGCGGCCCTGGCCTGGATGCTCGAAGCACTCGGCGACACGTTGGACGATCTGCTGGCGGTCGGGCACCGGGTCGTCCACGGCGGCACCCGGTTCACCGAGCCCACGGTCGTCGACCGGGACGTCGAAGCGGCGATCGAACAGCTCTCCCCGCTGGCTCCGCTGCACAACCCGGCGAATCTGGCCGGCATCCGGGCGCTGACCACGCTGCTGCCGACGACTCCGCAGGTCGCGGTGTTCGACACCGCGTTCCACGCGACGATCCCGGCGGTCGCGGCGACCTACGCGCTGCCGCGCGAGCTCGCCGAGGCCCACGGCGTCCGGCGGTACGGCTTCCACGGCACGAGTTGCCAGTACGTCACCGGCCAGGTGGACGCCGAGAACCTGATCATCTGTCATCTCGGCAACGGCGCCTCGATCACGGCGGTCGAGAACAACCGGAGCGTCGACACGTCGATGGGGCTGTCTCCGCTGGAGGGGCTGGTGATGGGCACCCGCAGCGGCGACCTCGACCCGGCCGTCCCGTTCCACCTGATGCGGGCCGGGCTCTCGGCGGCCGAGGTCGAAGACATCCTGACCAAACGGAGCGGCCTGCGCGGGCTGGCCGGCGCGTCCGACATGCGCGAGGTCCGGGAGCGCCAGGACGAGCCGCACGCGCGGCTCGCGCTCGACGTCTACGCCTACCGGATCCGCAAGTACATCGGCGCCTACCTCGCCGCCGTGCCCGGTATGCAGGCCCTGGTGTTCACCGCCGGGGTCGGCGAGAACGACCACCGGCTGCGCCAGGAGATCTGCGCGCCGCTCGCGCATCTCGGGATCGCGCTGAACGCCGACGCCAACGAGGCCGCAG
Source organism: Cryptosporangium sp. NPDC051539 (assembly GCF_044454545.1). NCBI lineage: Bacteria > Bacillati > Actinomycetota > Actinomycetes > Cryptosporangiales > Cryptosporangiaceae > Cryptosporangium > Cryptosporangium sp. NPDC051539. The sequence goes on from NZ_JBITDV010000004.1 coordinate 215,844, forward strand.
TGGGCCGGTCGGAACCGGCCACGATCGGCACCGGCCCGATCGAGGTGCTGGTCGTCCCCACGAACGAGGAGGCCGAGATCGCGGCCCAGGCCGCCGCGATCGTGGGTTAGTCGAGTTCGTTCAGCCGGTACTCGGCTCCCCGCACCCGCTGCGCGGCCAGCTGCGCCGACTTCCGCGCCGCCTCGGCGGCCCGGCGTGCCCCTCTCAGCTCGTGCTCCGCGGCCTCCGCCGCCGCCTCCGCGTCGTCGAGGTCGACCTTGATCTGGTCGACGCGATCCCGGGCGTCGTGGTGCCGCTGTTCGGCCTCGTCCGCCACCGACGCCGCCGAGTCCCGCTGTTCCTCGGCGTCCACCAGCGACGCGCGGGCACGGTCGAGCACCTCCTGCGCTTCCTCGCGGGCCTTCTGCAGCTGTTCGGCCCGCTCCTTCCGCTTCTCTGCCAGGTCGTCCTTCGGTGCCGGCGCCGCGGCCGGAGCCGGCTTCGGTGTCGCCGATCCCAGCGGTCCGAAGCCCGCGTACTGCAATCCGCTCACGAGCCGCCCGGTCCGCACGGCGTCGGCCGCGTCCGGATCGCCGAGCGCCGCGTGCAGCGTCTGCTCCAGCTCCCGGGCGACCGTGTCGGTGACCGCCACGCCCCGCTCGTGTCCGAGCGACCTCGCCTCCTGCGCCACCGCATAGACCAGCCGGTGCCGCTGCTGGGTCAGCTCCCGCAGCTGGTCGGCGCTGACCGACGCCTGCAGTTCGCGCAGCTTCTCCCCCAGTGCCAGCAGCGGCTCGATCTGGTCGCCCCTGGTCCGCACCATCTGATTGGTCAGCCACGCGGACATCGAGGGCTTGCGCAGCGATTTGATCTGCGCGGCCAGGTCGCGGTCGCCGGCGGCGCGAGCTGCTTTCTCCCGTGCCGTCTTGACCGCCGTGAACTGCCCAGGGTCGAGGCCGTACAGCTCGTCGGCCACCTCGTCGAGATCCACGTCGAAGACGATGCCACGGCACGGGTCCGGCAACCGGGCCACTCCCCGGGAAGCCCCGCGACGGTGCCGCGGTAGCCGCTGACCACGGCCGGTTCCACCGTCCGGTCGAGGAGGAACTCAGCCGTGCGACACGCTGTATACAAAGGACTCGCGAACTCCGGTTCCCGAGTCTTGACCAGCGCCGATGTGCTATTTCGCGCCGCAGCGTGTAGCGTTCGACGTCGGGTCAACCGCAGCTGTAGCCGAACTTCAGGAGGTGGTCGTCGTGTCGTCGAACGATCCCTCCAGTAGTCATACCCGGCACGCGCTGCGCTGCGAGAGCGTCGGGAAGACACTGAGACCCTCTCGCTGATTCACGCCTCGCGGTTTTCCGTGTAGCGCAGCCGTGCCGGGACGAGCTCTCGTTCGCCTACCGAGCCGCGCTAGGGGATTCCCATGAGCAAGGTCACTGTTCCGTTCTGCGCCGTCCTCGCACTCGCCTGGATCGTCGCAGTCACGGTTATCAACGCTTCCGCGCACTGACAGTAGTCACCCGGTGGACCATTTGGGGCACGCCATCGTTCGCAAATCGGTCGGTAACCTGATGGAGAAGCACTACTCGGGCTGTCCGTCAGTATCAGTCGACGCGGTTGGCGGGAGACGCGTCGGGAGTGTCCCCCCAGATCCCCGGGCATGGCTCTGACCTGCAGGTTACTCTGCTCTGCGAGGTAGCGGGTTCAGGGCGGGGCCGTCGACGAATCCTGCTCCCGCGCCATGCCCTCGTAGCTCAGCGGATAGAGCAGGTGCCTTCTAAGCACTTGGTCGCAGGTTCGATTCCTGCCGAGGGCACCCTATCGCTCCAGAGGCACCAGCTGAATACTCTCCGTAGCACCGCTGCTGCACCCCCGCTGATGCGTACGGCCGGGGTGGACCTGGCGGCCGAGGCCGCCAACACGGCGATCGCCGTACTCGGCTGGTCGTCTGCCGGAGCGTCCGTGCACCAGGTTCTCGCCGACGTTCCGGACGACGTACTGGTGGACGTCGTCCGAGGCGCCGACAAGACCGGGATCGATTGCCCGCTCGGCTGGCCCGACGAATTCGTGACGTTCCTGGCGGCCTACGCCGGCGGGACGTTCACCCCGCCGGGCGACGTCAGCGGCAAGGACTGGCGCCGGAAATTGGTATACCGCCGCACCGACGAGGTCGTCCGGGCCCGGTTGCGGATGATTCCGCTGAGCGTCGCCGCCGATCGCATCGCGCACCCGGCACTGCGCTGCGCCACCGTTCTCACCCGGCTCGCCGCGCTCGGCGTCCCGGTCGACCGGGACGGGTCGGGCGTGGTCGTCGAGGCCTACCCGGCGGGATCGCTGAACCGCTGGGGCCTGCCGTACCGCCGCTACAAGGGCCCCAAGAACGCCGACGCCCGCCACGCGCTGATCGACCGGCTGCTCGAACGAGCACCCTGGCTCGACCTGGGCCGCTTCGAAGCCCTCTGCCGGGCGTCCGACCACGCCCTGGACGCCGTGATCGCGTCGCTGACGGCCCGGGCCGCCGCGCTCGGCCTGGTCGAGCCGCCCGCCCCCGACGACGCCGCAGCCGCGGCCTCCGAAGGCTGGATCGCCGTCCCCACCGGCGATCTCGGAGCGCTCGTCAGAGCGTGAACTCGGCCCAGACGATCTTGCCGGTGCCCCGGGGCTCGGAGCCCCAGGTCGCGGCGAGGCGGGCCACCACGTCCAGCCCCCGGCCGCCGGTACTGGTCGCGGCCGCCCGCACGACCCGCGGCGGCGTCGGCGAATCGTCCTCGACGACGAGCCGGATCCGATCCGGGTACCGGAACAACGTCAGCTCCACGAGCCCCTCGCCGTGCCGGATCGCGTTCGTGGCCAGCTCGGACGCGGACAGCACGGCCCGGTCGACGACCTCCGGCCCGGCGTCCCACCCGGTCAGCGTCCGGACGACGAACGACCGGGCCCGCCCGATGACACCCGGCGCACCGCGCGGAATCGAGTGCCGGGCCTCGTCCGTACGGCTCTCCTCGCCGAGATCCCGGCGCGCCACCACGACGGCGACGTCGTCCAACCGGTGCCCGGCCGGACCGACCGGCTCCACGACCCGGTCGGCGAGGAGCTCGGCGTTGTCGCCGGCACCGGCCGCGGCCCGCTCGGCGAGTTCGCGCAGCCCGACGTCGATCGAGAGTCCGGGCGCCTCCACCAGCCCGTCGGTGACCAGCACCACGGCGTCACCCGGGCCGATGTGGACCGGCACCGCCAGGTACTCGGCCGACTGGACGCCGAGGATCAGCCCACCGGCGTCCGTCACCATCTCGACCCGCCCGTCGGCCCGGACGATCAGCGGCGGCGGATGCCCGGCCCTGACCACGACACCGTTACCGGTCTCCGGGTCGATCGTGATGTAACAACAGGTCGCCAGCAGCCGCGTCTCCAGATCGACGAGCAGGCGGTTCGTACGCGCGATGACCTCTTCGGGCCGGTGCCCCTCGGAGGCGTACGCCCGCACCGCGATACGCAGTTGCCCCATCACCGCGGCCGCGTGCGCGGTGTGCCCCTCGACGTCACCCACCACCAGACCGACTTCGCCGGACGGCAACGCGATGACGTCGTACCAGTCGCCGCCGACCTGCAGCCCGTCGGTGCTCGGCAGGTAGCGGCACGCGGTGGAGACGCCGGGGATGCCGTCGGTCCGCCGCGGCAGCATCACGCGCTGCAGACCGGCGACGAGCTCGTGTTCGGCGTCGTAGAGCCGGGCCCGTTCGAACGACTGCCCGGCCAGGCCCCCGAGCGCCACCAGCAGCGTCCGGTCGTCGGGCGTGAACGGCTGCGGCTTGTCCCACCCCACCACTAGGCCGCCCACCGGACGGCGGCCGGCGATCATCGGCAGATAGGCCCAGGCCTCACCATCGGCCTCGGCGCCTTCCGGCCACCGGTCGCCGTACGCGTTCGTGTCGCCGGCGAAGATCGGGATCCGGGTCCGCACGGCCTCGGCCAGCGGCCGGGGGTCGTCGAGCGAGGCGCCGTCGAAGTCGAGGATCACGTGGTCGTCGTGCCCGACCGTGTCCTTCACCCGCATCCGGTCGCCCTCGACCACGACGACGCCCAGCGCGGACGCCCCGATCGCGGCCCGCAACGTGTCGGTGAGGACGTTCGTGACGTCCCGGAGCGTCAGCGCCTCGGCCAGTGCGCCGGTGACCACGTTGATGAGCTGGGACCGCTCCCATTCGGCGTGGGAGTCGTCCTGCTGCCGCTGCCAGGACTCCTGCCGCTCGGTGAAGTCGGCGGCGACCCCGATGAGACGTTCAGGGCTGCCGTCGGTGTCGCAGAAGACCCGTCCGCGCGCGTCCACCCAACGCTCGGTGCCGTCCGGGCGGACCACGCGGTACTCGGCCTCGTAGCCACCGCACTCGGCGACGGCCCGCTCGACGAGGTGCTGCACCCGGTCGCGGTCGTCCGGGTGCAGCGCGTCGTAGAACGTGGTGATCCGGCGGTCGAACGTGGCCGGATCGAAACCGAACAGCCGGCAGAGCCGGTCGTCCCAGATGAGCTCGCCGCTGTCGAGGTGCCAGTCGAACGAGCCGACACCGGACGCCTCCAGCGCCAGCTCGAGCCGGCCGAGCAAGAGGTCACGGGAGTCCGCTCCGGGAACGGGAAGCCCCGACGGAACCGGGGATTCCATCAGCGCAGTCCTCCCTGTCCCGACGCCGTCCGGCCTCGACGTAGATCAAGTAACCCCAGTATGTGGGGGCCACACGTCGATCGCCCGTCGAGAATCGGGCCGCGTCACGCGCGGTCGGCTACTGCAGGTACGACTCGACCTCGCTCGTCGGGCGCGCGGCCGCGTCGTCCGGGTTCTGGCCCGCGGACTGCTTGGCACGCCGCTGGCGCAGCAGGTCCCAGCACTGGTCGAGCTCCTCTTCGACCTGCTTGAGCCGCTCGTGCTCCTCGGCCGCGCTGAGCTCACCGGCGGCCAGGCGCTGCCGCAGCGAGTGCTCCTCCGCCACCAGTTCGTCGACCCGCCCGATGATCTGCTTCTCGTCCGCCACGTCTGCTCCCTGTCGTCCGGTGCTTGTCGTCCGGTCCTGTCGTCCGGTGCTTGGCACGAACCGTAGCCCGCCGTGCGTCGGAAGCGACCGCTCGGCGGTGCACACGACGGAGCCCTCCGACCGATCGGTCGGAGGGCTCCGGACGTACTACCTCAGGCGGCGACGACGCCCTCGCTCGCGGCGAGCTCGCGCAGCTGGTGCAGCGCGGCGTTCTCGAGCTGGCGGACGCGCTCGCGGGACAGGCCCAGCGTGCCGGCGATCTCGGTGAGCGACTGCTGCCGCCCGTCCTCGAGGCCGTACCGGGCGCGGACGATCCGCGCGGACCGCGGGTCGAGCCGGTCGATCATCTGACCGAGACCGTCACGCTGGATCGCCGCGATCACGACGTCCTCGGGTGACGGCTCGTCACCGTCGGCGACCAGGTCGGACAGCGAGGTCTCGCCGTCTTCGCCGACCGGGGTGTCGAGCGAAACGGTCTCGCGGGCCCAGCGGATCAGCTCTTCGACCCGGTGCGGCTCGACGTCGAGCGCCTTGCCGAGTTCGGCGATCTCCGGGTCGCGCCCCAGCTCACGGGTGAGGTCGCGCCGGACGTTACGCATCCGGTTGATTTCCTCCACGAGGTGGACGGGAAGCCGCACCGTCCGGGCCTGCTGCGCGATGGCCCGGCTGATCGCCTGCCGGATCCACCACGTGGCGTACGTGGAGAACTTGTATCCACGCTGGTAGTCGAACTTCTCGACCGCACGGACCAGGCCGGAGTTACCCTCCTGCACCAGGTCCAGCAGCGGCATCGCACTGCGCGTGTAGCGCCGGGCGATCGAGACCACCAGCCGGAGGTTGGCCAGAATGAACGCGTCCTTGGCCCGGCGGCCATCGGCCACGAGCCGGTTGAGCTCGGAACGCGTGATGTAATCGGGGAACGTTCCTTCGTCGAGCCAGTGCTCGGCGAGGAGGCCGGCCTCGACCTGCTTCGCCAGCTCCACCTCCTGCGCGGCGTTCAGCAGCGGAGTGCGGCTGATCTCGTGCAGGTATGTGCCGACGAGGTCGCGGTCCGGCACCGCGGAGTCGTCCGCCTCAACGACCCGGGTAGTCGGCTCCACAACGTCCGTCGTCATCGTCTCCCCAATCCCTCTTTGTGCCTCACACGTACGTAACCCTCAACGGCGTTCACCCGGCGTAGATTCCGGTTTCGAAGGGTGATCCGCGCAACGTCGCTTCCCGGCAGCCATCCGCTGGTGTGTGCCCACCGATCGGGCGGGTAACCTGCGGTTGTGAGTTCCCGGATCGATCTGTGACCAACGCCTCGTCACCAATCGGCCCGGAGCAGGTCAAATCAGCCTTCGGACGATTTGCCACCGGTGTCGTCGTGCTCAGCATCCGTGACGGTCGGCCGCCGGTTTCGGCGCCTCCCGGCCCAGATCCTGGTGATCCCGACGAGGACTTCGACGACCCCGCCGACGATCTCGCCGTCACCCTGACAGCGTTCATGACGGTCTCGTTGTTCCCGCCGATCGTGGTTATCGCGATCGATCTTTCCGGCTACCTGGCCGAGGTTCTGCACAGGCGGGCCCACTGGGGCCTTTCGGTGCTGTCGGGGAGCCAGGCGTCGCTGGCCGGCCGGTTCGCGGCGGCCGGGCGTCCGAGCGCACGGCTGCTGCTGGCCGACGAGGAGCACCACCGGGGGGCGTCGACCGGAGCGCTGCTGCTCGATCGCGCCGCCGCGACGCTGGAGTGCGTCACGATTTCCCGTCAGGAGGTGGGCGATCACCTGCTGGTGACCGCGTCGGTGGTGAGCGCGTCCACTGGGCCCGCGGGCAACCCGCTGGTCCGGTTCGACCGCGCCTACCGATCGTTCACCCACCGCGATTGACGCCCGGGGCTCCGGGTACTGCAACCGCATGGATCGCAGCGACAAACACGGGCCACGGGTGGACGACGAACTGAAGCACGAGACCGAGGGTCTGGTGCGCGGGGGGCATTCGACCCGGAGCGAGGAGTGGCGCGACCCGGAGCCGTCGGGCGAGGACCAGCCCGACGCCGACTTCGCCCCGAACTCGACGCTGGTCGGCGGTGTTCCGGCGGGGCTGACCCCGGAGGGGGTCGAAGAGCGCTCCGAGCTGGCGGCTCACCTGGGCCGGCACATCTACCCCGCCTACCGCGACCAGATCATCGACCGGCTGATGGAGGAGAACGCTCCCGCCCGGCTGGTCACCCTGGTCGGCGACCTGCCCGCCGACGTGCAGTACGAGAACGCGGGCGAGCTGGCCTCGGCACTGGGCCTGGGGCACGAATCAGAGCGGTTCTGAGCCCCCGATCAGCACGGCGGAGTTCACCAGCGCCACGTGGCTGAACGCCTGCGGGGTGTTGCCCAGGTGCCGTTTCGCGACCGGGTCGTACTCCTCGGCCAGCAGACCCGTGTCACTGGCCAGTGCGACGAGGCGATCGACCAGCGCGACCGCCTCGTCGCGACGCCCGATCAGGTACAGCGCGTCGGCCAGCCAGAAGCTGCAGGCCAGGAACGCGCCCTCGGCGCCGGGCAGGCCGTCGACGGCCTCGGTCTCGGGCCGGTACCGCAGCACGAAACCGTCGACTTGGAGTTCCCGTTGCACGGCTTCGACCGTGCCCACCACGCGCGGGTCGTCGGGTGGCAGGAACCCGAGCTTCGGGATCAGCAGCAGCGACGCATCCAGGCCGGTGGAGCCGTAGTACTGGGTGAACGTGTTCCGGCTGCGGTCGAAGCCCTGGTCGCAGACCTCGGCGTGGATCGCGTCGCGGGTCACGCGCCAGCTCGCGGTGTCGCCGTCCTGCCCGAATTTCTCGGCCAGGCGGATCATCCGGTCGAACGCCACCCAGCACAGCACCTTGGAGTGCACGAAGTGCTGCCGCTCGCCCCGCACCTCCCACAGCCCGTTGTCCGGGCCGCGCCAGGCCGTCCCGAGGTGGTCGAGCAGGCGTTTCTGCAAGCTCCAGGCGTCGTCGTCCGGCGCGATGCCGGCTTCGCGGGACAGGTACAGGACGTCGAGGATCTCGCCCCAGACGTCGAGCTGGAGCTGCTCGCTGGCGGCGTTGCCGATCCGGACCGGCGCCGACTTCTCGTAGCCCTCGAGCCACGGAGCTTCCCACTCGTCGATCCGTCTGCGGCCCTTGATCGAGTACATGATCTGCAGCTCGGCCGGGTCGCCGGCGACCGCGCGCAGCAGCCAGCCCCGCCAGGCCAGCGCTTCTTCCTCGTAGCCGTTGGCCAGCAGCGCCTGGAGCGTGAAGCTCGCGTCGCGGAGCCAGCAGTAGCGGTAATCCCAGTTCCTCGGTCCGCCGATCTGCTCGGGCAGTGAGGTGGTGGCGGCCGCGACGATGCCGCCGGTCGGGTCGTAGGTCAGCGCCTTGAGCGTGATCAGCGAGCGGCGGACCGCGTCGGCCCAGCGGCCCTGGTAGCTGCACTGCTCGATCCATCCGCGCCAGTACGCCTCGGTGTTGTTCACCTGCTCGATGGCGTCCACCTGACGGCCGTTGTTCTGCCACGACTCCCGCCAGGTGAGAACGAACGGGACGTACTCCCCCGCGTGCACGGTGAACTCGCCCACCGTCGAGAAGTTCTCGCCGTGCAGCGGGACGCTGCTGCGCAGCCAGACCGCGTCCGGCCCGGCGACGGCTTCGAACTCCCCGTCGACGTGGCGCACCCAGGGAACGACGCGGCCGTAGTCGAAACGCAACCGCATGACGCTCCGCATCGGCACTGCTCCGGTGACGCCTTCCACGACGCGGACGAGATCCACCGCGTCGTCGCGGAGCGGCATCGTGTCGATCACCCGGACCGTGCCCTCCGGCGTCTCCCAGGTCGTCTCCAGGACGAGCGTGTCTTTCCGGTAGCGACGCCCGGTGCAGACCCCGCCGGCCACCGGGGCGATCTGCCAGTGGCCGTTCTCCTCGTCGCCGAGGATCGCGGCGAAGCAGGCGGCCGAGTCGAAGCGGGGCAGGCAGAGCCAGTCGATCGAGCCGTCGGCGCCGATCAGTGCCGCGGTGTGCAGATCACCGATGACGGCGTAATCCTCGATCCGGCCAGTCATGCCTGTTTTCTCCATTTCGTAGAATTCCTGCCGACGGACACGGCGTCCCTCCTTCGTTGGACGTTAGGCGCAGAGGGGGCGTGCGTCCTGGCGCGGCGGAGTGACCGCGTCGAATCCGCTGACGATCGCGCTCGGCGGGCTGCTCGCATTTCGGACGGCGCAGGACAGTTAGCGGCCGGCAACCTGGTCTTGTGCGCTGTTGTTCATCGGGGTGGATAGGCTGCCGTGCGTGACTGAGCGTTTGGTGTGGGTCGACTGCGAGATGACCGGGCTGGAACTGGGGCACGATGCCCTGATCGAGGTCGCGGCGCTCGTCACCGACTCCGACCTGAACATCCTCGGTGAGGGTATCGACGTGGTGATCCACACGTCCGACGCCGCACTCGACGGGATGCTGGACGTCGTCCGCGACATGCACGCGAAGTCGGGCCTCACCGACGAGGTGCGCGCGTCGACGGTCTCCCTGGCCGAGGCCGAAGACCGGGTGCTGGAATACATCACCAGTTACGTGAAGGACCCGAAGTCCGCGCCGCTGTGCGGGAACTCGATCGCGACCGACCGGGGCTTCCTGGCCCGGGACATGCCGCGTCTCGACAACTACCTGCACTACCGGATGGTCGACGTCTCGTCGATCAAGGAGCTGTGCCGGCGCTGGTACCCGCGGGTGTACTTCGGGCAGCCCGCGAAGGGCCTGGCCCACCGCGCGCTGGCCGACATCCGGGAGAGCATCCGGGAGCTCCAGTACTACCGCCGCGCCGTTTTCGTCCCCCCGCCCGGGCCGGACGTGGAGCAGGCGCGCGCGATCGCCGCGTCCCTGTCGGACCTTCCCGGCGCGAAGTGACGGGTATCTGATTCCCCCGAGGTCGAGGCGCCCCTCCGGGGACCGCTATGATGGGTGAGCCGCGCGGGTAATCGAGCGCGCGCATGGTGGCTGTAGCTCAGTTGGCAGAGCACCGGGTTGTGGTCCCGGGTGTCGTGGGTTCAAATCCCATCAGTCACCCCATGCAAGCGAAAAGGGCCGGTCCGCATAGCGGACCGGCCCTTTTCGCCGGGGTCAGAGGGCGCTACCGGCCTTGTACTGGTCCCAGGAGAGCTCCCAGTCGGTCCAGCCGTCGCCGGGCGTGACCCGGTGGGTGGTGCCGATGATCTCGATCGGGTCGCCCTTGAGCGTCAGGTCGTAGAACCAGGCCGCGTTGCCGTTCGAGGCATTGACACACCCGTGCGAAACGTTCGTGTTGCCCTGCTGCCCGGTCGACCAGGGCGCCGCGTGGACGAACTCGCCGCCCCAGGTGAACCGGACGTCGTAGTAGACCTTCTCGCGGTACCCGCCGGGAGAGTCCGCGGGCACCCCGAACGTGCCGGAGTCGAACGTCTTCTCGTAGGCCTTCTCCATCGCGACCATCCGGCCGGACGACGTCGGCGTGCTGGCCTTACCGAGGCTGATCGGGAACTTCCGGAGCAGCTTGCCGTCGCGGTAGACGTACATCGTCTTGTCTTTGTTCGTCACCTTGCTGATGACGCTCCGGCCCACCGTGAAGCTGGCGAAGCGGTCGCGCTTGCCGTAGTTGCCGTTGCCCATCGGCAGGCCGCCGATGGCGAGGCGCACCGAGACCTTGGTACCGGACGGCCAGTACGCCTTGGGCCGGTAGTGGACCTCGCCGGCCGAGAACCAGTGCCAGGAGCCCTCGACCGCCGGCGTGCTCGTCACGAACAGCCGCTTCTCGACGGCGGCCCGCTGCGACTTGGGGATGTTCCGGGTGAACTCGACCACGATCGGCAGGCCGACGCCGACCGTGTCGCCGTCATTGACGTAGAGGTCGGCGCCGGTGATCGCGCCCGGCTGCGCCATCGTGCTGAAGCTCGTCGTCACGGTCTTGCTCGTGCCGCCCGGCTGCGTCGCCGTGGCGGTCACCTTGTACGTGGTGCCGTAGGCGAGCTGGTTGCTCGGCACCCACGTCGTCTTGTCGGTGGCGACGTTGCCCTTGACCGGCTTGCCGCCCTTGTCCGTCACCGTGACGCTTTCGAGCGCGCCGTTCGTGGTGAACGTCAGCACGGAGCTCGTGAGGACCTTGGTGGCCTTGTCAGCGGGCGCGGTGAGCGAGAGCGTGGTCGGCGCGGCCGGGGCTTCGCTCTTCTCGGTGTTGCCGGCCGGTGAGAACTTGCCGGTCGGGACGTCGCCCCCGCTGTCACACGCGGCCAGTAGGCCGAGCACCAGTAGCACAGCGCCGGCCCGGCGCCACAGCGCGTACTTGTCACCAGTGGTGCGGACTACCCGCATCGAAACCCCGCTCGTCGGCTGAACACCCGGCACATCGTGCCGTAAACCCTCACGACACTGTGAATCACCTGTACACGATGTTGTCAATGCCTACGCCGTAATGAGGTGGTCGGTTCACCGCCGGACGGGGGCCCGGCCGATCGGCGGACGAACCGATTTCAGACCTGACGCGGTGGCTGCTATCGTTGCTTCTCGTCAGCCGGGGAGGCTCAGCCTTCCGGGTACGGACGGGCGCCAATAGCTCAATAGGCAGAGCAGCTGACTCTTAATCAGCGGGTTCGGGGTTCAAGTCCCTGTTGGCGCACTCTTTCTCTTTCTCCCGCAGGTGTCAGAGGCTTGGAGCCTCTCTCTGCACGGTGGTCGCCACTTCTGGGGCCCTCGCGACTGGGCGCGCCGCCTGTCGGCTTCCCAGGCAAGCCGGGCTGACCGTCGCGGGACCGAGGCATCCGTTCCTCACCGGACAGCGGATCCACAGCCGGGCCCCTTCGGGGCAGGACAGGCGCATCGGCCTCGCCTACGCGATGGCTTCGCACCGTCGCCGGACCCGACGCGCTACGCGGCCGGAGCGGGCCGCCGTCCCGCCCGGCCGGGCCAGCAATCGCGGGCTCTCGGCCTTCCGATCCACTGGCCCGGGGTTTGAGACGTCGGCGGCGCACCATTTGTTGGCGGTCCCGACAAAAGGGTGGCTTGCGACCCGAACCCGTGCGACAGGTCGGGCGCCACCAGGGTGATGACCCTCGCGGGCAGTCGCGGTGAACGTCCTCACCCCCCCGCCGTGCGAACCAAAGGATCGAGGTCGACGCGCGGGACTTCGCACCCGGTCAACGCGGCCGGGAACGAGCCGCCTACCCGCGCGCGGTGCGCCGTGAGGCCACGCGCCGGGTCTTCAGGACGGGCCGACTCCGTGGCGTAGGGCGACGAACAGGGCCTCCATGCGCGCCTGGCGGGTGGCTACCACGACCTCGTGGGGCTCTCCGGCCATGACGGTCCGGACGGTTTCGATGAACGCGGCGGCGTAGCCGGCCAGGAAGAACGCGGCCAGGAGCGTGGCGTCGCCCTCGAACGCCGGATCATTCTCGAGCTCCGTCGCCAGCGTCTGCTGGAGTTCGGACGCGATCTCCCTGCTTCGGGCGATCAGCGCGGGCGAGGCCGCGACCGTGCGGAAGAACGGGACGGCCCGGGGGTCCACGCCGGAGAGGGCGTGCCGGGCGCCGGTCAGACCGTCGGCCGTTTCCTGCAGGGACGTCAGGACGTCAATGCCCGGGGGGCGGCCTCGGACCGCGGCCCGGAGGAGCTCGTGGGCGTCCACCGAGCGGTCCAGGAGCAGGTCTTCCTTGCGGGGGAAGTGCTTGAAGACCGTGACGCTCGAGACGCCGGCGGCCTTCGCGACCTCGGCGACCGTCACCTCGTCGAAGCCGCGCTCGAGGAACAGCCGGGTCGCGATCCCCGAGATGCGCCGACGCGTCTCCGGTCCGCCGCGCTCTCCGGTTCTGGGCATCCGACCTCACTCCCTTGCGTCACTAAACTTAGTGACTTAGCTTAGTGGCATGCTCACCACAGCGACACGCTCACCCCGATCCTTGCGGGAGGCGTGGGTAGCCCTGGCGGGGCTCTCCGCGGTCTTCCTGTTCGAGATGCTCGACAACTCGATTCTGAACGTCGCCCTCCCCACGATCGGACGCGAGCTGCACGCGTCCACGACCGCGTTGCAGTGGGTCACCGGCGCCTACGCGGTCGTGTTCGGCGGCCTGATGCTCGTGTTCGGCGCGGTCGCCGATCGCTACGGCCGACGCCGGATCATGGTCATCGGCCTGGTCCTGCTGGGCGTCGCCAGCCTGGCGACCGCCTTCGTGACCACGACCGAGCAGCTCATCACGGTGCGCGCGGCCATGGGGGTCGCGGCCGCGATGACCACCCCGGGCTCGATGGCTCTGGCCTTCCGGCTGTTCGCGGAGGACGGCCTGCGGGTCCGGGCGATCAACATCATCTCGACCGTCGGCCTGGTCGGGCTCGCGATCGGCCCGACGGCGGGCGGCTTCGTGCTCGCGGTCGCACCGTGGCAGGTGCTGCTGCTGGTGAACGTGCCGATCGCCGTGCTCGCGATCGTCGGCATCCGGTTCGGAGTCGCGGCCGACGACCCGGCCGACCTGCACCGGGATCCGGTGGACTTCGCCGGCGCGGCGCTGGGCACGACGACGATCGTGCTCGCTCTCGTCGCGCCGACGCTCTTCGTCGACGAAGGCACCGGAGCGTGGGAACCGTGGGCGTCCACCGCGGCGGCCGTCGTGGCGGCGGTCCTCTTCGTGGTCCGCGAGCGCACGGTGTCGCACCCGCTCCTCGACCTGAAGCTCATCGCTCACCCGCTGGTCTCGAGCGGCCTCGCGTTCAAGGCCGCGGCCGGCCTCGCCATCGCCGGGCTCGGCTATCTGGCGACGCTGCAGCTGCAGCTCGACTGGGGCTGGTCGCCCGCGCTCGCCTCGATCGGGATGCTCCCGCAGGTGCTCGTGCTCATCGCGGGCGGCCTGTTCGTCAGTCCGTTCGTGCGGCGGGTCGGGCTCGAGCGAGCGGCCTGGCTCAGCTCCGGGGCGGTCGTCGCCGGGCTCGCGGTGTACGGCGTGATGAGCCGGTTCGGGTACCCGTGGGTCGCGATCGCCCTCGTGCTGGTGGCGGCCGGGCTGCGCGTGGTCGGGGTGGTCGCCGGGGTCAACGTGCTCCGCGGCCTGCCCGAGAACCGCACGACGATCGGCGCGGCGCTCGTCGACACGGCCAGCGAGGTCACGACCGGGGTCGGGATCGCGGCCTCCGGCACGATCCTCGCGGCGCTGTTCACCGGCACCATCGCGACCTCGCACTGGACCGCCCACCAGACCGCCGAGTTCCGGGACGCGATCACGATCGCCGGCCTGACGCTCACCGCGGTCGCGGCGGTGCTGGTGAGCTGGGGCTTCCTTCGTTCGCGCGGGATCGAGAGCTCAGCCCAGGTCGGCTAGGTCCAGCACGAAGCGGTACCGCACGTCGCCCTTCTCCAGTCGGGTGAGCGCCTCCTCGACCCGGGCCGACGGGAGCAACTCGATGTCCGCGGTGATGCCCTGCTCGGCGGCGAACGCCAGCATCTCGGCCGTGCCCCGCCGGCCGCCGGTGCCCGACGAGGTCAGCTTCTTGCGGCCGAACGTCAGGTTCATGAGCTGCACCGGCACCTCACGCGGATATCCGACGACACACAGCGTTCCGTCGAGCCCCAACAGGCTCAGGAGCGGCGCGAGGTCGTGCGGCCCGGGGATCGTGTCCAGGATCAGGTCGAACCGGCCGAACGCCTCCGCGAACCGTTCCTCGGTCACGAAGCCGGTAGCGCCGAGTGAGACGGCGTCCGCGGCCTTGCCGGGACTCCGGCTGAGCACCGTGACCTCGGCACCGAGTGCGGCCGCGAGCTTCACGCCGAGATGGCCCAGACCGCCCAGGCCGGCGACCGCGACCCGGCTGCCCGGTCCGACACCGGCGGCGCGAAGCGGCTCCCACATCGTGATGCCCGCGCACATCAGCGGCGCGGCCGCAGCCGGCTCGAGACCCTCCGGCAGCCGGTAGGCGAAATCGGACCGCAGGACGTACTCCCGGCTGTAGCCGCCCTTCGTGGTCGTGCCGTCGATCCGGTCCGTCCCGCCGTAGGTGCTGACCGCACCCCGAAGGCAGTAGTTCTCCTGTCCGGCACGGCACATGTCGCAGACACCGCACGAGTCGACGCAGGTGCCGACCGCGACGCGGTCACCGGGTGCGAACTCCGTGACCGCGGAGCCGACCGCGGTGACCGTGCCGGTGAACTCGTGGCCGGGGACGAGCCCGTCGGTGGGCTTGCCGACCAGACCGTGGATCGCGTGCAGGTCGCTGTGGCAGACGCCGCAGTAGTCGACGCGCACCGCGAGGTCGTCGTCGCGCAGGTCGCGGCGCTCGATCGGGACTCGCTCGAGTGCGGTGGAGTTGCCGGTGCTCTGCCAGCCGGTGGTGAGGCGCATGAGGTGCTCCAAACAGACTAGTTGGTCTGTTCGGAGGCTAGCCGGGTCGCGCGACGAAAACAAACTAACTGGTCTGTCTGTAAGATGACCGCGTGCTTCCGACCACCTCCAAGGGCACCGCGACCAGGCGGCGCATCCTCGATGCCGCTACCGGTGAGTTCGCCGAGCGAGGGATCGCCGGTGCGCGGATCGATCGGATCACCGCGGCGGCGCGCACCAACAAGGCTCAGCTCTACGGGTATTTCGGCAGCAAGGACGGGCTGTTCGACGCGGTGGTCACGGACTGCATCGAGCACAGCACCACCGAGATCCCGTTCGACGCCGACGATCTGCCCGGGTGGGCGGTCGCGGTCTACGACGGGAACCTGCGCAACCCTCACCTCGTGCGTCTGCTCACCTGGTCACGCCTCGAGCGACGCACGACCGGGCTGCTGATCCGGGACTTCGAGGCGACTCCGAAGCTCGCGGCCATCGCGACGAGACAGGCGGGCGGGCGGCTGCGCGCCGGTGACCCCGCCGACCTGCTGGTGATGGTGCTCGGGATGGCGTGCGCCTGGTCGCCGTCGAGCAGCGCCTACACCGCGAGCTTCGAGGAACCTTCCGGAGACCACGAGCGGCGCCGGGAATTCCTGCGGGAGAGCGTGGAGCGCGCCGTCGCACCGTGACGGCGCGCCGGTCACGTCCGGGGTGAGCCGCTCGTCCTGGCGGCAGATCCGCGCCATCAGGGAGGTCCGGTGTCTGCCGCTCATGTCGTGATCACGCTCGTCGCCGCGTTCCTCAACGGCTCCGCCGCCGTCACCTAAGCTCGTCGGCTGGGCGGTGTTCTTCGCGGTCGCGACGGCCGCTCTGACGACCGGATTGGCGGTCTGACCGGCGTCGCGGCGCGGATCGCGTTGCCGCTGGCATCCGGGCGCGCCTGAGGGTCTACATAGGAGTGCGCTATAGCGGCGCGGGTGTCCTCACGAGACACTGCTGTGGATACGTTCAACACCGCCAGGTATCGGCGGGACCACCCCCGAGGGGCCAATATTTGTCTCGCGCGGCCCCGTCCGCCCGGAACCGGCGGGGTCGCGCCTTACTCGAGCACTTCATCAGCGAACGCCGAAGCGGCGCGGAGGATCTCCTCCGCGCCGCTTCGGCGTGAATGGGGTGCACCGCCGGCTTCCCCGGCCGGCGGTGCACCCTCAGGCCACCTGAGTCGGCCGCCGGAACTCGCGGACGACGCGGGCCGCCACAGACCGCGTCGTCCGGTTCATCCGGCACCGGCTCGCGGATCCGCTCCTCGACGAAGGCCCACCCGGTCGAGGGGGATCCGCGAACCTCCGGCCGACTCAGGCGAGTGTGCAGTCCGAGACGATCTGCGGGGTGACCTGGTCGACCTGACCCAGAGCCGCTTCGAGGTCGTCCGCACCGAGGGCCTGGGCGATCGTCAGGCCGGTGTTGACGATGATCGCGACCCGCTGGACGGCCAGGGCGCCGAGTGCGTTCGCCTGCGCGTCGGCGTCGTTTTCGGCGGCTACCGCGTCGTTCGCGGCGGCCTCGACGGCGGCGAGCTTCTCGGTGTTGGCGTCGACGGTGGCCTGGGCGTCGGCCGGGACGTCGTCCAGGTTGACGTGGTCGGCCAGGTTGCCGCACTGGATCGCACCGGCACCCGCGTCAGCGTCGGCCGACTCGTTCGCGTCGGCGGATTCCGTCGCGTCGGGGTCGTCCGCAGCCGCGGCGTCGTCGGTCGCGGCGTCGTCGGTCGCGCTGGCGTCGTCCGAAGCAGCAGCATCGTCCGCAGCAGCAGCATCGTCCGCAGCCGCAGCGTCATCCGTAGCAGCAGCGTCAGCAGAAGCGGCATCGTCCGTCGCGGACGGGTCGTCGGTGGCCGCGGCGTCGTCGGCACCCTGGACCGCACAGGTCGAGAGCGTCGCATCGTCCAGGTCCACCTTCACGCCGGCGTCGGTGATCGTCTTCTCGATGCGCTGGATCACCGTGACCCGGTCGGCCGCCAGAGCTTCGAGGATCGCCGCCTGGTCGGCGTCGGCCCCATCCGCACCAGCCGCGTCGTCGGCCGCGGCGTCGTCCGCAGCAGCACCCTTGTCAGCAGCAGCGGCATCGTCGGCAGCAGCGTCATCCGCAGCCGCAGCGTCGTCCGCCGCGGCGCCCTTGTCCGCAGCCGCACCCTTGTCAGCTGCCGCGCCCTTGTCCGCAGCCGCACCCTTGTCAGCCGCCGCGCCCTTGTCAGCAGCGGCCGCATCCTCGGCGGCAGCGTCGTCCGCCGCAGCGGCATCGTCCGCAGCCGCGTCGTCCGCAGCGGCGCCCATGTCGACGGCCGCGCGGTCGGCGGCGTCCCGCTTGCCCTTGTGCGCCTTCTTGGCCTGGTGCGCCTTGTGCACCCACGAGAACTTGTGCTTCGAGTGCTTCGAACCACCCTTGTCCTTCTCGGCCGCGCCCGCGTCCGCCGCCGGCGCGACCTGCTGCTGCGCCTGGGCGATCTGCGACTCCAGCAGAGCCACGTCACCGGCTACCGCCTCGACCGCATCCGCGGGTACCGCGGTCAGCTCACTCGCGACGTCCGGGCAGACGACCTGCTCGACCGCCGCCGACTCAGCCGGCGCGTCTCCCCGCATGTTCGCCGACGAGACGCCGACCATCGCTGCCGCGGTCAATGCAATCGCGGTGCCACCAACGGCTGCCCCGATCGCCCAGCCGGACCGTCCTGCTCGTTTTCGCATTCGGCTCTCCCTATAGATGCACCCGGAAGGGGCTTCGTGCGCCCACGCCATTCACCACGGGGCCGTTCCGGAAGAGGTTCAGCAATTCCGAATTAACGAATAAGGGGTCGCCGGAACCACAAAAGAAATGAGTCAGTCGTATTCACAAAAAAGGGAGCACCGCCAGCGGGGTAACTGGCGATGCTCCCTTGGTGGCCTGAGTCCGGTTAACCGGGATCGGTATTACGCGGACCGCCACAGACCGCGTAACCGCACTCCGAACTCAGGCGAGCTTGCAGACCGACAACGCGGCGACGTCCAACTGGGGCCGCTCGGCGTGCCGACCGATCGAGATCTGGATACGGTCGATGGTGCTGGCTCGTTTGCCGGCGAGAGGGCCGAGGATCGCGTTCTGAACGAAGTTGGGACCTCCTTCACCAGCAGATGTCACGAGTCGGTTGTCGGCCTCGTTGATCTGCGTCTGCAGTAACGCCAGATTGCGCTCCACCTCCGCCTGTGCCTGGGCCGGGATCGCCGGCAGCTCGCTCTCCACGTCCGGGCACGAGATCTGCTGACCAGCAGCCTCGCTCCCGTTGTCCGCATCGCCTGCAGCCGGTGCTGAAGTTTCCGGCGCCGCGGGCGCCGTGGTCTCGGGCGCCGGTGCGGCGCCACCGTCCTTGTCGACGACACAGACCGACAGCTCGTCGGCAGGCAGGTCCGGCTTCGTGCCCTGGCGGCCGATCGAAATCGCGATCCGGTCGATCGTGGACTTTCGCTTGTCCGCGAGCGGGCCGAGGATCGCGTTCTGCACGAAGTTCTTTCCGCCTTGCCCGACCGTGGTCTCCAATCGGTTCTGCGCTTCCGAAATCTGCGTCTGCAGCAACGTCAGATTGCGGTCGACCTCGGCTTGCGCCGACGCCGGAATATCTGCGGGCAGCTGACTCTCGACGTCCGGGCAGGTAATCGTGCCGACCGACGACGAAGACGCCTCAGGCCGTTCACTCGCCGACGAGACACCCACCATCGCCGCGCCGGTCAGCGCGAGCGCGACACCACCGACAACCACGCCCAAAGTCCATCCTGACCGACCTTGTCGTCGCATTGCTTTCTCCTGAGTCCGGCGCACCCGGGTGGGCTTCGGAGGTGCCCACGCTTTCCAGAACGGCGCACCACGGCGGACGGTTCAGCACCCGGGAGGGAGAATTCAGAACATGCTCCGAACCTCCCGTGCCGCCGCACTCCTCGCGCTGGTCGTCGCCGTGCTGACGATCACTGCCGCCCCGGCGCAGGCCCACGGCGCCGACGCGAAGCCCGGCGCGAGCGATTACCGGTCGGCGATCACCGCGATCACCCCCGAGACCGAAGGCCTCACGATCCGCGTCGTCGAGAACGGCGCGCGTCTGGAGCTCCGCAACCACACCGATCAGGACGTCGTGGTCAGCGGGTACTCCGGCGAGCCCTACCTGAAGGTCACGCCGGCGGGCGTCTTCACGAACACCCGCTCACCGGCGACCTGGATCAACGCGACCGCCGACGGCACGAGCAAGGCACCGGCCTCCGCGCACGTCGACACCGCGGCCGAGCCGCAGTGGCAGAAGGTGGCCTCGACGCCGAAGATCCGCTGGCACGACCAGCGCAACCGCTGGGTGAGCGGCAGCCCGCCGCCGATCGTCGCCGCCGATCCCTCCTCGGCCCACCGGATCTCGACCTGGAAGATCGACCTGCTGGTCGCCGGTACCGCGACCGTCGTCACCGGCACGCTCGACTACGAGGCCCCACCGGCCACCCCGCTGTGGTGGGCCGGGGCCGGGCTCGTGGCCGCGGGCCTGTTCGCCCTCACCTACTTCCGGGGCGGACGTCCGGCCGCGCGCCGGATCGTGGCGGCGGCCCTGGGGGTGGCCGCGCTGGCCGAACTCACCGACGCCGTGGGCCGGACGCTCGTCGAGGGCGCGACCGGGATCGGGGTGCTGACCGCCCTGCTCACCGGGCAGGGCGTCGGGGTGCTGGTCGGGGTGGCGGCGCTGTCCGCCGCGGTGCTCGCGCTGGGGGGTGCGGACGCGGGGCCGTTCGCGGTCGCGTTCGCCGGCGCGTGCCTGGCGCTGCTGGGCGGGCTGCCCGACTACGACGTGTTCGCCCACGCCGTTGCGCCGGTGCCGTGGCCAGGGCCGGTCGCGCGGGTGTTGGCTGTCCTCGTCCTGGGCGGGAGCGTCGGCGCGGCGCTCAGCGCGTGGTGGTGGCTCCTGCGGGCGCGCCGGGCCGCGGCTGCACGAGCCGCGGCGTGACGACCGGGCGGCACGTCTCAACCAACGGAACCGTTGACCGATGGGAGGCTGAGGACCGCGAACAGGAGACGGTGTCGAGGTGAGCAGGCGCAACGCGGGAGCACCGGGTGCGGTCTACCGCGACCCGATGCTGTTCGGCGTCCTCGCGTTCGGCCTCCTCGTGGTCACCTGGCTGCTCGTCGACCCCGGGCACCCGACCTGGCGTACCCAGCTGGGCTGGGTCGCGCAGATGGCGTTCGACGTGTCCTTCACCGGCGTGGTGTTCCGGATCGCCCGCCGGCCGGCTTTGCCCCCGGCAGTGCGCCGGTTCTACCGAGTGATGACGTTCGCCGCCGCCTGTTTCGCGTTCGGTGACGTCTCGCAGGTCGTCGTGACCGTCGTCGACCCGGGGCCGGCCGCGGTGAACGGCGGGCCGGTGCAGATGGCCGCGTTCATCGTCGGGGCGCTCGCCGCGGTCGTCGTGCTGATGTTCTATCCGACCGCTATCGGCCGGGGCCGGGAACGGCTGCGGTTCTGGCTGGATGCGGCGACGGTGCTGGTCGGAGGCGCCGCGCTGGCCTGGGCGCTGGCCGCAGGACCCGACGTCGACGGAGCGACCGGGCTGATCGCGGCCGGTCTGGTGCTGCTCGCCACGTTCGCGGCGACCAAACTGCTGTACAGCCCGACCGCACCGCTGAGCCGGACGGCCGCGCTGCCCTGCGTGGCGGCCGCCGCGCTGCAGGGCGTCGGAATCTTCCTCACCGGCGTGCTGCAGACCGGGCAACACCTCGGGGTCGCGCTCTCGCTGCAGGTGCTGGCGACGCTGTCGATCCTCTGCGGCTTCCGGATGCAGGAGCTCGAGGTACAGCACGGCCGCCCGTGGCCGGTCCGGGACGTCCGGCGCTCGCGCAACGCGTTGCCGTACATCGCGACGATCGCCGCGGTGCTCACGCTCGGCGTGGTGCTGCCCGCGAGCGCCGGGCCCAAGGCCTGGGGCGTTCTGCTGGCCGTGCTGGTGATCAGCCTGCTCGTGACCGTGCGGCAGGTGGACGCGTTCTCGCAGCTCGGCGAGAACGAGCGGTGGTACCGGTCGCTGCTGCAGCACTCGACCGACATCACGCTGGTGCTGAACGCCGACGGGCGGATCCGGTTCGCGAGCCCGGCCGTCGAGCGCGTGCTGGGGATCCCGTTCTCGCAGGTGGTGGGCAAGCCGCTGGACGAACTGGTGCACCCGGACGACCGGGACGCGGCCCGGGCGGCGTTCGCCGAGCTGTCGTCCCGCCCGGGCGGGACGACCACGGTCTCGGCCCGGTACCGGCATGCGGACGGCGGCTGGCGCTGGCTGGACGGTGCGAGCACGAACCTGCTCGAAACGCCGGGCGTCAACGGGGTCGTGTGCAACGCCCGTGACGTCACCGAGGCCCGGCGTTTCCGCGACCAGCTGCAGCACGAAGCCACGCACGACCCGCTCACCGGTCTGCCGAACCGGGCCCTGTTCACCGAGCGCCTGAACGCGGCCGCCGCCGGGCAGTGCGCGCTGCTCCTCGTCGATCTGGACGACTTCAAGCCGGTCAACGACGTTTACGGTCACCCGGCCGGCGACGACGTGCTGGTCGAGGTGGCGGCGCGGCTGCGCAGCAGCAGCCGCGCCGGAGACACCCCGGCGCGGCTGGGCGGGGACGAGTTCGCGGTGGTGCTGCCGCGGGCGACGCGGGCCGACGCGGAGGTGGTCGTGGAGCGGTTCCGGGACCTGCTGCGGGAACCGATCGACGCCGCCGGGCATCGGCTGACGATCGGATCGAGCGTCGGGATCGGGGTCGGCCGCGGGCTGGGCTCGGAGGCGCTGCTGAGCGTCGCCGACCAGGCGATGTACGAGGTGAAGAAGTCCGCACGGGGCACCCGGGTGTCACGGTAGGAGCAGGCAACTGTCGCCGAACTCGTGCCAGCGGTAGTGCTCGGCGACCGCGGCCCGGTAGGCCGACTGGACCAGGTCCGGGCCGGCGACCGCCTCGAGCAGCAGCAGGTGCGACGCGTCCGGCGTGTGCCACCCGGTGACCAGGCCGGTCACGACCCGGGCCGGATGATCGGGCCCGATCACGAGGTCGGTCCAGCCCTCGGCCGCGGTCACCCGGCCGGAGGAATCGACGGCGCTCTCCAGCGCGCGGGTGACCGTCGTACCGACCGCGACGATCCGGCCGCCGGTCCGGCGGGCCAGTTCGACCTGGCGCGCGGTGGTCTCCGGCACCCGGAACCGTTCGGTCTGCGGTGGTTCTCCGGTCTCCTGGGACGAGACCCCGGTGTGCAACCGCACCGGGGCGACGCCGACGCCTCGGGTGACCAGGTCGGTCACCAGGCGATCACTGAACGGACGCCCGGCGCTGGCCATCTCGGCGCTGCCCGGATCGCGGGCGAACACCGGCTGGTAGTCGGTCAGGGGCCAGCGTCCGCGCAGGTAGCCGTAGGTGATCGGACGACCGTGGCGGCTCAGCCAGGCTTCGACCGGGCCTTCCAGCGCGACGTCGGCGGACCAGAGCCGGACGCCGTCGGCGTGGGCGCCGGCGGGCTCGCGGAGCCGGAGCCAGGCGCCGTCCGGCAACGCGACGCGTTCGCCCACCGCGGCGGAGAGGACCGGCCCGGAGGCGTCCGGAGCCCGCAGTTCGACGATCCAGGCGCTCGCCGACCGGGCCGGGGACGAGAAGTGGACGACGACCGGGGTGCCGTCGGCGCGACGGGCGTCGACCGCGGCCGGCAGCGTCGCCGAGGTGTTCACCACGACCAGGTCACCGGGCGCCAGGAAGTCGGGCAGGGCGGCGAACCGGGTGGAGGTCAGCCCGTGCGGCGAGGCGACGAGCAGCCGCACCCCGTCCCGGGCCAGACCGGACGCTTCCGGCGGCGAGGTCGCCTCGGCGTCCGGGGGCAGACTGAACACCGTCCGGGGGCTCCTCACGCTCCCGCCCCGGTCAGCAGGTCCGACGCCCGGTACCGCCCGCTCGGCGGACGCTCACCGATCAGCCGCAGCAGCGCGGGCACCACCGTCTCCGGTTCCGGACGGTCGGAGATGTCGTCTCCCGGGAACGCCTCCTGGTGCATCGCGGTCCGCATGTCCCCCGGGTCGAACGCGTACACCCGGACGTCGGAGCACTCGACCGCGAGCACCGCGCTGAGGTGGTCGAGCGCCGCCTTGCTGGCGCCGTAGCCGCCCCAGTTCGGGTACGCCTCGACGGCGGCGTCCGAGCTGAGGTTGACGACCGTGCCCCGGGCGTCGACGAGCGAGGGCAGCAGGAGCTGGGTCAGGCCGAGCGGGGCGAGGACGTTGACCGCGAGGACGCCTGCGAAGGCGTCCAGCCGGTACTCCGGCAGTGTCGGCATCGGGCCGAGTGCGCTCGCGTTGTTGACCAGCAGGTCCAGCGAGCCGAGCGGGCCGGCGACGCGGGCGAGCACCGCGCGGTGCTGGGGGTCGGAGACGTCGCCGGGCACGGCCAGGACCTGGGTTCCGGGGCCGCCGCGGCTCCGGAGTTCGGCGACGGTCCGGTCGAGGGCGATCGGGTCGCGGCCGTCGACGACGAGGTCCCAGCCGAGGGATGCGAGCGCGAGCGCGCTGGCGCGGCCGAAGCCGCGGGACGCGCCGGTGATGAGTGCGTTGGGCATGCCGGTACGGTAAAAAGTGAAGTTGACTTCAGGTCAAGCTTTTGGAGGACCGTTGTCCGACCTCTTGACGATGGGCGAGGTGTCGCACCGCAGTGGGCACGCCCCCTCGGCGCTGCGGTACTACGAGCGGGTCGGGTTGCTCGACACGACCAGAACCACCGGGAATCAACGGCGGTACCACCGGTCGGTGCTGCGGCGGCTGGCGTTCATCCGGGCGGCGCGGCACGTCGGGCTGAGCCTGGAGGAGATCCGGGACGCGCTGGCGGCGCTGCCCGCCGGGCGCACGCCGACGCGGGCCGACTGGACGCGGCTGTCGCGGAACTGGCGGAGCCGGCTGGACGATCAGATCACCGCGCTGATGGCACTGCGGGACGGGCTGGACTCGTGCATCGGGTGCGGGTGCCTCTCGCTGCAGCGCTGCCGGCTGTCCAACCCGGACGACCGGGCCGCACCGGCCGGCCCAGGAGCCGTCTACCTCCCGAGAATCCTCCGCGAGCCCCTCGAGTCCGAGGCCTGAACCCCGTCTGCTGGGCCGGTGTGCTGAGCCCCGAGGCGTGAACGCCGAGCCGGCGCCGAAGGGCGGCCCCACCGGAGGGCGGGGCCGCCCTTACCCCTCCACGGCGGGCTCTACTTCGCCAGGAACCGCACCAGCGCCTGGTTCCACTCGTCGGCGTGGCTCACGTTGACGCCGTGGGGCCCGCCGGCGATCAGGTGCACTGAGCCCTGGGGCACGGCCTGAAGTGTGCGCTGACCGGAGCCCTCGTACGGCACGGTCGCGTCCGCGTCGCCGTGAAGCACCAGCGCGGGCACCGACACTTTCGGGAGATCCTCCCGGAAATCGGTGTTCCCCCACGACGTCATGCTCTCCAGCGCCGCGGTCTTGCTGGCCTGAGCGGTCAGCGCCAGCGCTTCCTGACGCTGCGCCTCGGTCACCGCCAGTACCCCGTTCGCCGAGAAGAAGTCGGTGATGAACCGGTCGTAGAACTTGTCCTGGTTCGCCGCCAGCCCGCTGCTGAGTTTCAGCGCCTCGGAGCGCGGCAGCGGCCCGTCCGGGTTGTCGGACGTCTTGGCCAGGTACGGCGGCACCGCCGACGCGAACACCACGCTGTGCACCCGCTCCGACCCGTACTTCGTGAAGTACCGCGCGACCTCTCCCCCACCCATCGAGAACCCGACGAGCGTGACGTCGCGCAGATCCAGCGCCTCGAGCACCGTGTGGAGGTCTTCGGTGAGCGTGTCGTACCCGTAGCCGGTCAGCGTCTTGTCGCTGCGCCCGAACCCGCGCCGGTCGTACGTCACGGCCCGGTACCCGGCCGCGGTCACCGCCGGGACGTTCCCCGCGAACGCCTCCCCGGACAACGGCCAGCCGTGCAGCAGCACCACCGGACGACCCGGTCCGCCGTAATCGTCGACGTGGAGCTTGGTGTCCTTGAAAATCCCGTGGTGCGCGGTCACGTCAGCCATGGGCGGTGAGGTACCCGGGAAACACCCGTGCATGCGCCCGCCGATCGGGGGCGTGCGAGAGTCCTCGCGTGCGGCACATCTCGTTCACCACGGACTACGGCCTGTCCGATGCGTTCGTCGCGGTCTGCCACGGCGTCGCACTGCGCGCGGCGCCGGGCGTCCGCATCATCGACGTCACCCACCTCGTGCCGTTGGCCGACGTTCGACGCGGAGCGTCGGTTCTGGCCGACGCGGTGCCGTACCTGCCGGAGGGGACCGTGCACGTCGGGGTCGTCGATCCCGGGGTGGGCACGGCCCGGCGGGCGATCGCGGCCGAGACGGCGGGCGGGCTGTTCGTCGGGCCCGACAACGGGTTGCTGCTGCCCGCGGCCGACGCACTCGGCGGAGTGACCGCGGCGGTCGAGTTGCTCGACGAGACGACCGCGCGGACGTTCCACGGCCGCGACCTCTTCATGCCCGCGGCGGCGCGGCTGGCGACCGGTGCCCGGCTCGCCGAGCTCGGGCCGGCGGTGGATCCGGGGTCGCTCACCCGCCTGGCGGTGTTCAGCACCGAGGCCGGAGAGGCCTGGCTCGAGACCGAGGTCCGGTCCGTCGACCGGTTCGGCTCGCTGCAACTGGCCGCCACGGCGACCGACCTGGCCCCACTCGGCTCTCCCGTCTTTCTTACGGACGCCGATCAGCAGCCGATCGTCGTGCCTCGCGGAGACACGTTCGGCGACGTGCCGCCCGGGGAGCTGATCCTGCTGATCGACTCGACCGGGCGGGCCGCGATCTCGGTGAACCAGGGCAGCGCGGCCGAGCGTCTCGGGCTCGGTGCGGGTGCGGTCGTCCGCCTGGAGTCCTAGCGGGTCTCAGCCACCGACCGGGACCGTGGAGTGCGCCGGAAGCGTCACGGTCATCGTGGTGCCCTCACCCACGGCCGAGACCGCGCTGATCCGTCCGCCGTGGCGCTCGACGATCGTCTTGGCGATCGACAGCCCCAGGCCGGTGCCCTGGATCGCCTCGTCCATCGCGTTCGACGACTTGAAGAACCGGTCGAACAGGCGGTCCTGCTCGTCGTCCGGTACGCCGATGCCGGTGTCGCGGATCGTGACGACGACCTCGTGATCCTGCCGTCGCCCGCTGACCGTGACCGCGCCGCCCTCCGGGGTGAACTTCACCGCGTTCGTGAGCAGGTTGAGAAGCACCCGGTCGAGGTTCCCGGCATCGCCGCGGACGACGCCGAGATCCTCCGGGACGTCGGATTCCAGCGTCAGGCCGCGGCCCGCCGCGAGCGGTGTCACCGTGGCGACGGCCGCGGTGAGCAGCCGGCCGAGGTCGACGTCGTCCTGTTTGATCCGGAAGGCGCCCGCATCGATGCGGGACAGCATCATCAGGTCTTCGACCAGCAGCAACAGGCGCTGGGCGTTGCGGTGAGCGACCTCGACCATCTTCGCCTGCTCGCTCGTGATCGGGCCGACGTCACCGTCCAGCAGCACCTCGAGATACCCGGAGAGGCTGGTCAGCGGCGTCCGGAGCTCGTGCGACACGGTCGAGACCAGGTCGGTGCGGACCTGGTCGATCTCGCGGAGGTGACCGGCCGCCTCGCGCTCGGACGCGACCGCGTCCCGGAGCGCCTGCTCGAGCTTCTTCCGGGCGGTGATGTCGGAGAACGTCACCACCGCGCCCTCGGTCGTGCCGTCCCGGTGCAGCGGCGCCGCCACGTACTCGACCGGCACCGACGAGCCGTCGCGACGCCAGAAGACCTCGGTGTCGACGCGGTTGGTGCTGCCCTCCCGGATCGTCCGGTGGATCGGGCAGTCCTCGACCGGGTAGAACGCCCCGTCCGCGCGCCGGTGGTGCATGACCTCGTGCGCGTGCCGCCCGAGGAGCTCGTCGACGGTCCAGCCGAGCGACTGGGCGGCGTGCGCGTTGACGAACGTGATGCGCCCGTCCAGGTCGAGGCCGTAGATGCCCTCCCCGGAACAGTCGACGTACTGCTTGAACCGGTTCGCCAGGCGGGCCCGCTCGCGCTCCAGCCGGTGCGCCTCGGTGAGGTCGAACGCGATGCCGATGTGCCCCTGGACGGTGCCGTCGTCGCCACGCAGGGACGTGACGGTGAGGAGGACCGGGACCTTGTAGCCGTCGGCCCGGAGGTAGGTCCACTCGCGGGTGCTCGGCAGACCGTCGCCGAGCAGCGTGGGGAACACGTCTTCCCGGCCGTCGACGCCCAGCTCCCAGGCCACCGCGGTCAGCTCGTCGGGGTCGTGCAGCACGCTGAGGACGTTCTTGCCGATCACCTCCTCGGCCCGGTAGCCGAGCATGCGGTGCGCACCCTCGTTGAAGACCGTGAGGACGCCGGACTCGTCGCAGCCGATGATCGCGCACTCGGTGGCGCCCCGCAGGACGCCTTCGAGCAGGTCGTTCGTCCGGCGGATCTCGACCTCGGCGCGGCGCCGCTCGGTGACGTCGCGGAGGATCGCGGTGGCGAACACCCCACGCGGGCTGTCCCAGGTCGAGACCGACGCCTCGACGTGCAGCACGGTGCCGTCGGCGCGGGTGGCGTCGAGCTCGAGGGTGGGGTCGGGGTGCGGGCCGGGCAGGTCCGTGCGCTTGATCAGCGCGTCCAGGCCACCGGGGAGGACCCGGTCGAGCGGCGCGCCGAGGATCGCCGCGGGTTCGAGGCCGAACATGTGGGCGGCGCCGCGGTTCCAGGCCGTCACGTTGCCCTGGGCGTCGACCGTGACGATCGCGTCGGTGGCGGTGTCGGTGACCGAGCGGAGCTCGGCGGTCATCGAGACCGCGAGCGCGCGGGCCAGGTCTCGGCCCGCGGTCAGCGCGAGGAGCAGCGCGCCGCAGAGCAGCGCGAGAGCAGCACCGCCGAGCGCGAGCGCGAGCGGCCCGTACCGGGCGACCGGGCCGAGGTCGGGCCGGGCGTCGAACCGGACCAGCCACCGCCGCCCCTCCATCGAGAGCGTGACGCTCTCGGAACCGGCCGGTGCGGCCCGCCGGCCGTACAACGCGACGCCGGAGTCCTGCAGCCAGAGGTGGCCGGCATCCGGGCCCAGCGCGGCGCGGATCAGGTCGCCCAGGCGGAACGCGGCGTAGACGACCCCGGTGAACGCCGCCCGGCGCTCGCCGACCGTGGCCGGCGTGGTCGCCGTCGAGTAGACCGGCACCATCATCAGCGCGCCGCGCTGCCGGCCGGTCTCCTGCACCAGCGTCACCGGCGCGGTGAGCCGGGGAACGCCCTGGTCACGGGCCGCGAGCACGGCGGCGCGGCGCCGGGGTTCACTGAGGAAGTCGAACCCGAGCGCGGCCTGGTTGCCGCCGACCGGGTCGAGGTAGGTGATCGGCAGGGTTTCCCCGGCGGACTCGGGGTGGATCCGCAACCGCGGGTAGCCGAGGCCCACCCGGGCCGCGTCGGCCTCCGCCCCCGCCGTGAACACCGCCGACCGCCCGGGGGCCACCAGCTGCGCCGCACCGATCACCTGGATCCCGGGGTACCGGTCGCGCACCGCGGCCGCGTCCGCGAACCGGCGGTAGTCGGTCCGGCCCGGCCAGCCGTCGGTCCGGATCCAGGCCGCGACCCCGCGCAGCGCTTCCACGTAGTGATCGACCTGGCGTTCGAGCTTGCCGGCGGCGGCCGCGGTCTGGGAGCGGGCCTCCTGGTCACGGGTGCGGTTGCTCAGGTGCGCGGCGAACAGCGACGAGGCCACCGCGACCGCGAGGACGACCCCGGACGTGAGCACGGCAGCGCGCCAGCGGCCGACGCGTAGTCGCGTCCGCAGGCCACGCCCCTCCTCCATACGGGCACAATACCCGCATATACGGGCATAAGTTGTTTAGGCCGGACGGCTTACCGAAGGGGCGATCCATACCCCTTGACGTGAGAAGTCGCGAATTGGAACTCTGGACCCGACACCCACCAACCTGCGTTGGGAGCGATGTCCGATGCTGATCAACAATGTTCTTCGCAGCAAGTCCAGTGGTGACTCGGTGGCGACCGTCCGTCCGGAGGAAACCGTCCGCGGGCTGCTGGCTCAGCTCGCGGAGCACAACTTCGGGGCGCTCGTCGTCTCGAACGACGGCGAGACGATCGCCGGGATCGTGTCCGAACGCGACATCGTGCGGCGGTTGCACGAGCACGGCGCCGCGCTCCTGGAACAGACCGTCTCGTCGATCATGACCGTCGACGTCTACACGTGCCGGAGCACCGACGACGTCGCACGCGTCCGCCAGACGATGACCGACCGGCGCATCCGGCACCTCCCGGTGGTCGACGAGGGCCGGCTCGTCGGCCTGGTGAGCATCGGCGACGTGGTGAAGTCGACGATCGCCGAGCTGGAGACGGAGAAAGAGCAGCTAGTCGGCTACATCACGAGCTAGGACGGGGCGGCCGCGGCGGTGGCGCTTCGATTCGTACATGGCGACGTCGGCGCGGTCGATCAGGACGTCCGCGTCGACGTCGGTGGCTGACCAGGCTGGCTTCGGCGTCAGCTCGGTACCGGCCGGTTCAGCGGCGTCTGGACGGCGTCCGCGAGCCGCTGGGCCACGCCGGCGGCGTCGTCCCGGCCGCGCTCGTCGTTGATCTCCTTGAAGTGATCGATGTCGAAGAACACCACGGAGGTCCCCGACTCCCCGGTGGCCAGCGCTTCCCCGAGCGCGTCGAGGATCGCGGCCCGGTTGAGGCACTGCGTCAGCGCGTCGTAGGTCGCCCGGCGGCGCAGTTCGTCCCGCAGCCGGGCGTCCTCGGTGACGTCGGTGACGCTCACGACGGCGCCGGTCACGTCGTCCGAAGGGCCGTGGATCGGCCGGAGCCGCAGATGGCAGCGGCGGGCCCGGCGCGTCCAGACCTCCAGGTCGACGGCCTCGCCGTCGAGCACGGCGGTGAGCGCGGCGGTGAGCGCGGCCTCCAGCGCCGGACGGTCGACCGGCAGGACCGAGCTCAGTTGCGCGTCGACCGTGGTGGCGCGGGGCGAACCGAGCAGCGCGATCGCCCGGACGTCGAGCACCTCGGCCGGCTCCCAGCCGAGGATGCGCGTGAACGCGGGATCCACCTCGACGAACCGGGAGGTCGAGTCCTTCCGTACCGCCGCACGTCGGGGCTGGTAATGACGGGTGACCGAAGGTCCGTCGCTGCGGCGGGCGGAGCCGGCCAGCACCCCGATCATCACGCCGTGCGACTCGGACACGTCGACGAGATGCAGCCGGGTGTCGGCGTCCGGGTCGTCGACGAGGTTGATGTCGGTGCTGGCCGCGCCGTGTTCCTTGGCCCGGCGCCAGGCGTCGATCACCCGCACCATGTCGGGCTGCGCGATGATCTCCAGCGGCGAGACGTGGCCACTCAGCGTGCGGTGGGTCGGGCCGAGTTCGATCGAGTCCGGCAACGGGACGAGCAGGCCGTTCTCGGCGAGGGGCCACGACCTCGGCGTCCGACGCCTGTTCGAGCAGGTAGCGGAGAACACCGGCCCGGGCGGCGGCATCGAGCGGGTCGCCGCCGTCCGTCGTCATGCCAGCCCCATCGGCACGCGGGCTACCCGCCTGAGACGCGCGAAAGGCGCGCCGGTGACCGGCGCGCCTTTCGCGGTGGTGCGAGGTCAGGCGATCGTGACCTTCGTGCGGAGCGTGGGGCAGAGGTTCTTGGTGGCGGCGTTCAGGACGCTGAGGGCGGCCTGGCGAGGCTTGGTCGGGTTCTGCTCGGCGACCAGCCACTGCGTGACGTCCATCATGACCCGGGCCTGGTCGTAGTCGGCCAGCTCGCCGCAGGTCTCCTCACCGAGCTGCACCATCTTCGGCTGGTAGCCGACCACGTGGTAGACCTCGTTCGAGAGCGAGACCAGGTACTTGGTGTAGCGCAGGTCGGGGTCGTCGCAGTTCCGTCCCGCGTAGTAGGTCTTCGGCAGCGACGGGTCCGGTACGCAGGTGTTGGTGACCGTCGCCATGAACGGGCGGACGGTGGCGGCCGGGTCGGCGGTGGTGGCCGTCGCGCCGGGGGTGGCGGTTCCGGTGGCCGTGGTGCTGGTGCCGGCGGTGGTGCTGCCGGTGCCGGCGCTGGTGGTTGCGGTCGGTGCTGTGGTCGGTTTGGCGGTCGGCTCGGCGGCCTTGGCCGGCGATCCGCCGGTCAGCGCGCCGAACGCGGTCTTCAGGCCCTTCGGCGCGGCGATCTCGGCCGCGCTGGCACCCCAGACGACCAGGCCGACGATGGCAGCGACGGCCAGTAGCCGCAATCCGAAATTGACTCGGTATCCCATGACGTTTTCCCCTCCGATGACGTGCTCACCGGAACAGACCGCCGAAGACCCGTCCTGATACGCGTGTGACCGGCGCCACTCAGTCCGTCAGCAGCATCCGCCCGCCGACGAGCAGCGCGATCGCGGCCAGCACCAGGTGCAGGAACGCCCAGATCGTCGCCGGGACCCAGGTGATCTTGCGCAGGATCGTGTGGTCGGACCGCACCGAGAGCGTCCTCACGTCCTCGAACCCGACCACGAGCAGCGACCAGACGAGGAGGTACGCCACCGCCGTCTGGATCCACACCGAGGCCGACCACGCCACGATCAGCAGGAGTCCGGCGAGGGTGGCCATCGCGAACAGCCCGTACGGGTTCACGGTCTTCCACAGCAGTGCGCCCAGCAGCACGATCGTCAGCCAGAGCGCCGCCACCGGGTGGTCGTGATCGAGGAAGGCCGCCCCGAGCAGCCCGAACGACGACGGGCCGACGTATCCGACGAACCCGGTCAGCAGGCTGCCGAACCAGTCGGCCTTGACCAGCGTCTCGCCGCTACGGCTGTTGATCGTGACGCTGACCACGGTGCCGGTCCAGTCGCCCATCATCGCGTGGGCACCCTCGTGGCCGGCGAGCATCAGCCACCGGAGGAGAACCGAGGTGCCGACCAGGCCGACCGCCACCAGCGCGGTACACACGATCAGCCAGAGCGGCGCGGCGGGCTGTGGCTGCGCGATGTGGGTCATTACCTCTTCGAGGTGTGACGGTGGTGCTGCAACGGACGTCCCCATGGCTGCCCCCCGGGCACGGCGTGCCCGGCCTCGGCGGCCGGTTCCCCCACGCCAGGGGGACGAGGCTCTACCTGCCCCGCTGCCTCCGCGACCCCCGAACGGTGCTCATGACCACTCGCGTTCGCTCGGTCACCGGGAGTCAGAGGCGCTGGGCCGACAACCGGGCGCTTGATGGCCGAGAGAAGGACATTCCGCGCCGTGGTGAGCAGCGCGGGTCTGATCGGCGTAGTGCCGTCCGCGGCCCGCGGCGATCGGAGTGGTGCCGTCCGCGGCCCGCGGCGAATCGCGAGCGGCACCGGACCAGCCCGGAAGGCCCGCAGCACGGGCACGCAGCACGGAGGCGCGGAGCACGGGGGCGCGCACCACAGCCGCGCGGGGCGGAGGCGCGGAGGCGCGGAGGCGCGGAGGCGCGGAGGCGCGGAGGCGCGGAGGCGCGGAGGCGCGGAGGCGCGGAGGCGCGGAGGCGCGGAGGCGCGGAGGCGC
>NZ_JBITDV010000004.1:248849-449082 GCF_044454545.1 Cryptosporangium sp. NPDC051539
CGCGGAGCAAGCACGGGGGCGGGCGCTTTGGCGGGCGCCGCGTCGCCCGTAGGCACCGCGCCAGGCCCAATCACTTACCTAACTTAGGTAAACCGACGCAGCAGCGCCGTCGGAGCCACCCGGTACAGCGGGGCGATCAGCCGCCACGGCCGACCCGGCACGTACGCCGACGCGGGCTCGCGCTCGATCGCCCGCGCGAGCGCCCGGCACCCGGTCTCGGCGTCGACGATGAACGGCAGTCCTTCGGCCTTCTCGTTCAGCTCGGTGCGGATGTAGCCGGGCTGGATCGTGGTGACCCGGATCGGGGTGTCGGCGACGTCCATCCGAATACCCTCGGCCAGCGTCGACAGGCCCGCCTTGCTCGCCGCGTAGACGCCCGCGGCTCCGCGCCCTCCGCGCAGACCGGCGATCGACGAGATCGCGACGAGATGACCGGCGTTCTGTTCCCGGAACAGCTCCATCGCGGCCTCGCACTGGGCCAGCGCGGCGACGAAGTTCGTCTCGGCGGTCTCTTTGTTCGCGTCGAACCGGCCGGTGCCGATCGGCGCACCCCGGCCCGACCCGGCGTTGACCACGACCCGGTCGATCTGCCCCAGCCCGCTGGCGAACGACCGGAACGTACGGAACACCGCGGCGTGGTCGTTGACGTCGAGGCTGTGGATCGCGACCCGGACACCCGGGTAGGTCCCGACCAGCTCCTCACGGAGAGTCTCCAGGCGATCGAGCCGGCGGGCGCAGAGCGCGAGGTTGCGCCCGCGGGCGGCGAACTCGCGGGCCAGGCCGGCGCCGAGTCCGGAGCTGGCTCCGGTGATCAGGACGTTGGTGCGCACGGTGCGTGGCATCGGAGGCCTTCCGGACGTGCGGTGGCGGCGGTCTGACGATTCTGACTCCCGCCCCACCAACCCCAACAGGCGCCCTGGCATCGCCCAGGATCACGTTCCGCGCGAGATCCGTCACTGAACCTGGATCCGGAGAACTGGGATCCGATAGGGTGCTGCTCCCGGGTGCCGAAAGATCCTTTATTGACGCTTTGTAAAGGACGATTGATGACGTCGTGGTTAGGCGGCGCGCCGTTGAGTGACGGTGTGAGGCGAGGCGCCCGGACATGAAGACTTGTCGGGGGGCCAGGCATGAGTGACGGTCCACTCTCGTACTCGGCCGATCTGCATCCGGCCGAGAGCCTCTTCGACGTCGTTGAACAGCTCGATCGCTACTCCGAGCCGATCCGGCGGGCGGTCGGCACCGAGCGCCTGGGGCTCGGGCTACGGCTCCCCGCGAACGTCGCGTACAGCCTCGCGCGCGATCGCTCGGCGCGCCGCCGGCTCCGGGTGGAACTCGCCGCCCGGGGCCTGGAAGTCGTCACGTTGAACACGGGCAGTGACGAGCCACGCTGGAACGAACCCGCCCGGCTGCAGTACACGCTCGATTGCGCCGCGGTGCTGGCCGACCTGCTCCCCGACCGCGTCGCCTACGGCACGCTCGGCACGCTGCCGCTCGGCTGGCGCGCCCCGTGGACGCCCGCCGCCGACGCAGCCGCCGAGAGACTCCTGCGGACGCTGGCCGCGACGCTGCGCACGATCGACGCGGTCAACGGCCGGCCGGTCGTGCTGGCCGTCGAACCGGCACCGGGCTACGTGCTCGAGACCGTGCCGGACGCGGTGCACTGGCTGGCCGGTCGGGTCGATCCGCGATACGTCGGGCTCTGTGTCGACACGTCGGCGCTGGCGGTGTCGTTCCTCGACCCGGCGGCGGTGGTGTCGGCCGTCTACCGCGCCGGGCTGCGCGTCCAGAAGGTGCAGGCGGCCACCGCGGTGCAGGCGGACGACCCGCGCGACCCGGCGACGCGCCGCGCGCTGGCGAGCCTGACCGGGGAAGTACCGCAACAGGTACGCGAACTCCTTCCCGACGGGCAGACGCGCGGCGCCGACGATCTGCCGGATGCGCTGGCGCACCTTCCGGGCACCGGCCCGTGGCGGGTGAACCGCCACCTGCCGTTGCATACCCGGCCGGCAGCACCGCTGCGAGCGACGACTGCGGTGCTGCGGCAGACCGTCGACGCCGTGCTGGCCGCGACGGGCCCGGCCGACTTCCCTCAGGTCGAAGTCGACGTGTGCCCGAGGGCCGCGGGGCTGATCGATCAGGCGACGCTGGTCGCCGGGGTGGCGGCCGACATCGCCGGGGTCGCGGCGCTGCTCGACGAACTCGAACTCGACCCGGAGGAGACCGACGGTGGCCTGCGCCTCAGCGCGCAGAGCCTGGCCGGTCCGATGACCCGGGTCGGCAGCGCCTGGGTCGGCTAAACGCCCTTCCGCAGCGCCTTCCGGTCCAGCTTTCCCACCGACGTCAGGGGTACCGCGTCGACGATGCGGACGTCCCGGGGGTACTTCACCGCGGCCAGCCGGGTCTTCCCGTACGCGACGAGGTCCTCCGACGTGGCCGCCGAACCGGGCGTGAGCTGCACGAACGCCACGACTTCCTCGCCGTGCCGCGGGTCCGGCCGTCCGACGACCGCGCACAGCACCACGTCCGGATGCGTGAGCATCGCTTCCTCGACGTCCCGCGGGTAGACGTTGAACCCGTCGCGGATGATGAGGTCCTTGATCCGGTCGACGACGTAGAGGTGCCCGTCGGAGTCCCGGTGGCCGATGTCGCCGGTGTGGAACCAGCCGTCCCGCATCGCGTACGCGGTCTCCTCCGGCGAGTGCCAGTACCCGCCCATCAGCATCGGGCCGCGGGCGCAGATCTCGCCGTCTTCGCCCGGCTCGGCGTCCGACCCGTCCGGTCGCACGATCCGCAGCTCGACGTTCGGCATCGGCACTCCGACGCTGCCCGGTTTCTCGACGCCCGGCTGCGCCCCGGTGGTCGCGCCGCCGAGCTCGGAGCACCCGTAGCCCTCGACGACCTGGACGTCCGGCAGCCGCTTCTTGAAGTCGGCGACGACCTGGGCCGGCAGTGGCGCACCGCCGCTGGCCAGGCGGCGCAGCGCGGACAGATCGTAGTCTTCCATCGGCTGCGCCAGCACCAACTGGAGCATCGACGGCACGACCGCACCGATCTCGGCCCGGTGCTCGCTCGCCAGCGCGAGCCAGCCGGCCGCGTCGAACCACCGCATCAGGACGCTCGTCCGCGGCGTCGCGGCATGCAGCGGCATCACGCTCACGGTCAGCCCGAAGACGTGCGAGAGCGGCAGCGGCAGCAGCGCGACGTCCAGCGAGTCGTCGTCCCCGCCCGCGTGCTCCATCGCCCAGGCGGCGGCCGACATCGCGTCGTGGCTGAGCATGACGCCCTTGGCCCGGCCGGTCGTCCCGCCGGTGTAGAGCAGCCCGGCCAGGTCGCCCGGCGCCCGCGCGACCTGGACCGCCTCGTCGCCCGACTCCAGCTCGCCGAAGTCGAGCACGGCGGGAGTGGCCGCCTCGCCCGGCGCCACCCGGGTCGGTCCGGCGCCGCCGGCGACGATGATCGCGCGGACCGTCGGAATGCCCGCCGCCGCGGTCTGCACCTTCGGCAGGAACTCCGGCGTCGTGACGACGAACGACGCCTCGCTGTCGTCCAGCACGTGCGCGATCTCGGCGTCGCTGAGCAGGAACAGCACCGGCGTCGTCGCACCGCCCGCCCACCAGGTGCCGTGGTACGCGACCCCCACCTCGGGACAGTTCGCCATGCAGACGACGACCCGGTCGCCGGGGCGCAGCCCCGCCGCGATCAGCCCGGCGGCGAACCGGCGCGCCCGGGCGCCGAGCTCGGCGTGGGTCCAGCGCCGGCCCTCGAAGATCAGCACGCTGTCTCCGATCCGATCCCAGGATCGTTCGGCCAGCTGCGGGAGCGTGCTTCCGGTGGGAGCGGTGACGGCGGTGTGGACGTCGGTCATCAGTGACCTCCTCGCGACGGCAACGTCCACGGTAGAGCCGCCCGAGGTCCGCTCACTTGTGAACCGCGATTATTGCGGGAGGTCGTAGTCGAGCGTGAGCGTGTGCGAGCCGTCGTCGTGCCGCCCGATCACGGCCGTGCCGGTCAGCCCGGCCAGTTCACCGGTGCCGGAGTCGTCGACGATCAGCCACCGTGCGTCCTGCTGGGTGGCGGCGTGCAGCAGCACGAAACTGCCCTTCCGGCCGTGCAGGCTGCCGGTGATCCGCTCCAGCGCCACGTAGACGGCCGAGCCCTCGACCGGGGTCTGCGCGGCGAGCATGCGCACGGTGCTGGTGGCGTCCAGGTCACCGGTGAACGTCTTGGCGAGCAGCGCCTCCGACACGACGGTCTCACCGGGCCCGCCGTCGGGCGCGCCGACGGGTTCGAAGCTGTCGACGGTGAACGAGCCGGTGGCGGAACTGGACACGAGGGGTCCTCCAGAAATATTCGACGAAGGGTCGAGGGCAATCGTGGCGGCAATACCTGACATCCCTTGTCAGGAGGGAGGATGAGCACATGGCACTCACCGGTTCCGATGCCGATCACCTGCGGACCGCGATCGAGATCGCGCGGCACGCCCGGAACAACGGAAACCACCCGTTCGGTGCGATTCTGGTCGACGCCACCGGCACCCAGGTCCTGGCGGCCGAGAACAGCGTCGTGACCGGCCGAGACGTCACCGGCCACGCCGAAACCAACCTGGTCCGGCAGGCCGGCGGACGCTACGGAGCCGACGAGCTCGCCGCGTACACGCTCTACACGAGCACCGAGCCGTGCGCGATGTGCGCGGGCGCGATCTACTGGGCGGGCATCGGCCGGGTCGTGTACGCACTCGGTGAGAACGACCTGTACGAGATGACCGGCGCGAACCCGGAGAACCCGACGCTGTCTCTGCCGTGCCGCGAAGTGTTCGCCCGCGGGCAGCGTGCGGTCACCGTCGACGGGCCCGCCGACCTGCCCGAAGCCCGGGCGGTTCACGCCGGCTTCTGGACCTGAGTCACCGTCACGATCAGGTCTCACAGTTCGCGCACATCTGACGTCCAGCGCAGGCTCACTTCCGGAGCCGACAACAGAGGCATGACACTCACGACCGAAAGCCTGTGGGGAGCACTCCCCGACGAGCTGCCCGGGCCTCCGGTCCTGGTGACCGTCGTGGGGGCGCCCGGCAGCCTGAACGCACTGGCCGAACAGTTACCCGCGCACTGGATCGTCCGCAGTG
The DNA here is from genome assembly GCF_044454545.1 of Cryptosporangium sp. NPDC051539. Taxonomy (NCBI): domain Bacteria; kingdom Bacillati; phylum Actinomycetota; class Actinomycetes; order Cryptosporangiales; family Cryptosporangiaceae; genus Cryptosporangium; species Cryptosporangium sp. NPDC051539. Next base: position 253,975 of record NZ_JBITDV010000004.1, read on the forward strand.
CCGCGCTGGAGGACGTCGGCGACACCGATCTGCTGGTGATCGGCCGGGCCACCGGCCACCGGGTCGCGGCGGCGGTCCGGCAGCACCCGGGCACGCCGGTCGTCGGACTGCTCGACAGCTACGCGCCGGCCGAGCAGGTCGTGGAGGTCCTGGAGGCCGGCGCGGACGCGTGCGTCCGGTCCGGGCAGCCGGCGCTGGTCGGGAGCCATCTGCGGGCGTGCCACCGGCGGCGAGGGCCCGCGTGGCACTAACGGTTGCTCGTGTGTTCCTGGATCAGGTCCAGACCCGCGTCGGACTCCGTCGGTAGCTGGAGCGTGCGCCGGGAGACGGGCAGGAACCGGCGGTCGGCGTAGATCAGCACCAGGTAGAGGAAGAGCAGCGCCACGCCGATCTGCAGGGCGACCGGCACCTGGACCGACCGTCTGGCGGCCGGCGCGGCCCGTGCTGCCTCCGGTGGTCCGGACGCCGGTGGGCCCGCCGTTTCGAGCGCCGGAAAATCGGGCGGCGCCAGCGCGGGCGCGACCAGCGCGGGCGCGAGGGCGTCGGCGACGGAGTCCGGCGCGGCCGGGGCGACCTCGCGCGCGGCGGACTTCCCGGCGGGCTCGGGCAACGCCCGGGGCGGAGCCACCACGGCCGGCGGATCGACCGGCTCCGGACGGGCCACGGCCTCCGGCCCGGCGATCGGCGGACCGAGCGGCCCCGGCGCCGCTCCCGGACGTTGCATCCCGGGCTTCTGCGCGGCCGGACGCTCGAACCGGCGGGACTCGACCGGCTGCTGTGGGGCCGGACGTTCCTGCACCTGAGGCCGCGGGAACTGAGGCCGCTGGGCCTGCGGTTGCCCTCCCTGCGGTTGCTGAGCCCGGGGTCGCTGAGCCCCCGGTTGCTGGGCCCCCGGTTGCTGGGCCCCCGGTTGCTGGCCGCGCGGTTGCTGGGCCCGGCGCGGCGGAACCGAGCGCGGCGGAACCGAGCGCGGCCGCAGCGGGCGCTCCCGAGCCCGGCGGGGCGGGGTCCAGTCGGGTTCCTGCGGCACCGGTGCCAGCCGGTACTCCCGGGGTGGAGCGTCGTCCCAGGTCCAGGTGTCACCCCAGCCACCGGGCGCGCCCTGCCCGTAGGCGCCGGGTACCTCCCACGCGCTCCGGGAGTCCCACAGCGGCCCCCAGTCGTCGTCCGCGACCGCCGGTGACGCCGAGCAGCAGAGGAGCAGCACGCCCACGCACGCAGCCCCCACCACCGACCTTCCCATACGGTCATGAAAGACCCTTTCGTCTTCTTTTGGACGAATCAACACGCGAAATCAGAGCCGTCGCCGCGGTGAGCAGTACCGGCGCGAGCGTCAGCGCCACCGCGATCAGCACCCATCGTTTTGCCGGTTCCGGACGCGGGTCCTGCCAGTCCTGGCGCCAGGAATTTGCCACCACGACCCCGTGGTACACCGCCGCCGCGACCGGGCACCCCAGCGGACGCCCGAGCGCCGCGCACCGCGCGTCCAAGGCCCGTCCGAAGGCCGCGTCGATCGCCTCGCGCGCCCACGGCCCCAGCGGTAACCCGACCTTCGCCGCGTAGCGCAGCAGGTCGTAGCCCAGGTCGTGGCTCCGGCACGGCCCGGAGAAGTCGTACCGCGTGGCCCCGGTCGGTGCCGAGCACGCGCCGCCCGGCGACGCCCAGGTGACGCCGGACCGCACCGGCCGGTACCCCATCACGGCTGCGAAATCGGCCGGCGGCACGAACTGCCTGCCGCTGGTCAGCTCGGACACCGCCGCCCCGGCCGCGGTGTCCCGCCGAGGCTCCGACACCGCCGACGCCGAACTTCCGCCGAGCCCGAGCGCGAGCAGAACCGCGAGCGCCACCGTCCACAGTCGCCGCATCCCGACCACTCCTCCCGGCAGCGGCCGATCGCTGCCGGAACGAAGAGTGCGGCGTCGAACGGGTCCGGATCGTCCGGCTCGGGAGCGATCCGGGGCGTCGCTCCCCCGCATGACGCGAGCCCGATCTCACCCGTCAGGACCAGCCCGGACACCCTGCAGACGGGCTACCGCGACGAAGCCGGAGAGGAACCGGGACACGGCGCTCGCTCTGCTCCGCACGAACCCGGCGCTCGCCTGGTACGCCGGAGTCGTCGCGATCGTGCTGCCCGCCGGTTCCTCGTTCTCGACGCCGACCCGTGGTCGTGGCCCCCTGCTGGGCCTGACGCTGATCGCCGCGTTCGCGAACATCTGCCCGGACGCCGCGCGGCGTCGCAGCCGGGGCCCGGCTCGACGGGCTGTCACCGGAGGCCACCGCGGACGTCACCGCGATCAGCCGGACCGCCCGGGAAGCCCTCGACGAGGTCCGTGGGCTGCTCGGCGTCCTGCGTTGTGACGAGATCTCCGAGGCCCTGGTCGTCGCCGAGCAGACGGTCAAGACCCACGTCGGCCGGATCCTGGCCGAGCTCGACCTCCGTGACCGCGCGCAGACGGTCGTACTCGCGTACGAGTCGGCCCTGATCGAACCGGGCGGGTGAACCTTCAACCCCACGGTGCCGCTGCCGATGGAACACCGACGGGCCGCCTCCGGGGGAGAGCCGGCCTATCCGTGTGCCCAGGAGGTGACGTGGAGAGACGCCGCGCGCTCGCCGTCACGATCGTCGTGTTCGCCGCAACGTACTACGCGATCGCGCTGTTCCTCTCCGGCGGCACCACCGCGTTCAGCATGGTCGCGCCGATCGGCGGCGCGCTGGCGTGTTACGCGGCGGCGGCCGGTGCCGGCTGGGCCGCGCGGAGCGCGACGCTGACCACCCGGCGGGGCTGGACCGGGGTCTCGATCGGCCTCGCGATGTGGGCGTCGGGCAACTCGCTGAGCTTCGCCTGGTACCTCAGCGGCGAGTCCGCGTACACCCACGTCGTCGACGCCCTGTACCTGTCGGCGATTCCCGTGCTGCTCTACGGGTTGACGTCGCTGCTGGCGGCGCAACTCCCCACGATGCCGGTCCGGATGGTTCTCGACGGCCTGATCATCGCCGGTTCGTTGTTCGTCGTCAGCTGGGGCGCGGTGCTCGGGAACGTCGCCGACACCGAGAAGGCCGACATCAACTGGGCGATCGCGATGGCGTACCCGATCAGCGACGTGGTGATGGCCAGCGTCGTGCTGCTCGTGCTGTCGGCGGGCGAGCCCGGGAGCCGGGCGGCGCTCGGCCTGCTCAGCGCGGGCTTCCTGCTCACCGCGGGCGGGGACGTCGGCTACGCGCTGCTCGACCGGCTGGGCAGCTACAGCAGCAACGGCGTCGTCAACCTGGTCTGGTTCGTCTCCTACGAACTGATGCTGCTGGGCGGCGTCTGGGCCGCGACCGGCCGGCAGCGCGCGGCGAAACGGGTCGAGTTCCCGCCCTACACGCTGCTCCCGTACCTCCCGTTCAGCCTCGCGATCGCGACCGCGGTGGTGGTGTCCTTCACCCCCGCAGGGCTCGGGCCGGTGATCGTCGTGACCACGTCGTCGCTGGTGATGCTCGTGATGGGCCGGCAGCTCATGACGACGCGGGAGAACGTCGCGCTGACCGCCCGGCTCGAGGCGACCGTCGCCGAGCTGCGCTTGCGCGAAGAGGAACTCGAGCACCGCGCGTACCACGACGGGCTGACCGACCTCCCCAACCGGACGCTGTTCCACTCGCGGGTGGAGACCGCGATCGCCGAGCACGGCGGCGACGTGATCGTGCTCTACGTCGATCTCGACGGCTTCAAGGGCGTGAACGACCGGCACGGGCACACGATCGGCGACGCGCTGCTGGTGGCCGTCGCCGAGCGGCTGCGCCGATGCGTCGGGCCGGAACACCAGGAATGCGTGGCCCGCCTCGGCGGGGACGAGTTCGCGGTACTGCTGCCGGGCACGACCGATCCGGCGACCGGCACCACGATGGCGTCCCGGATCGTCACGGCGGTCGGCGGGATCAGGGAGGTCGACGGCTACGCGGTGACGATCGGCGCCAGCGTCGGCGTCGCGGTCAACCAGAGCGACGGCCGGGTCGGCGAGCTGCTGCGGGCCGCCGACCTGGCGATGTACGCGGCGAAGATCGAGGGCAAGGGCCGGTACGCGCTGGTCGGCTCGGCGGTCGGGATGCCCGAGGGAACGGATCACACCGCGGTGAGTTCGGCCGCTCCGAACGAGACGTGGAACCGGGCACACCAGATCGAGACGCTGGTCAGCGTCGTCAAGTCGGCGTCTTCGGGCACCGGGTAGTTCTGGCTGCCGAGGTTGCCCTTGAGCGGCCCGAGCTCGACGTGTTTGTCGTCGTCGAACACCCGCCAGCCGGACGTCCCGGCGATCACCGGGGCGTTGGTGAGCCAGACCCGGACGTCCGGGCCGTCGGAGGTCTTCAGGTCCTCGATCCGCAGGATCCGGGAGCCGTCCGGAAGCCGGAGGATCGTCACGGTGCCGCTGGTCTCGTGCTCGTGGCTGATCAGCCGGCCGCGAGCCAGCACCGTGGTCCTGACTTCCACCGCGCCGGCTTTCGGCGACGGGACGGCCGGCGCGGACTCCTCGACCGTGGTGTTCGTGAACGCACGCCAGGGTTCGAACAGCGCCAGCGCCGAGCCCAGACCGAGGCCGACGATGGCGACGAACGTGATCAGCAGCGGCCGACGCACCGGCTCTCCTCAGGACGTGGGCGGCGCGCCCGGCAGCGGCGCCGAAGTTCCCCCGAAACTATCGACGAGGGGCACTGCGGCCCGTCAGCTAGGCGACGTTCGGAACATCAGGGAGCCGACTCAGCCGGCCTGTAACTCGGTCACCGCGAGGCCGGGCGTGTCCAGCGCGGCCAGGCAGGCCCGGTATCCGTCGCCGGGGCTCAACGTCCGCAGGGTGGTTCGTGCGGGCAGATCGGCCCGATGAGCCCGCACCAGCGCGGGTACCGCGTCCGGCGGCGACACCAGGATCTCGGTGAGGCCCACCCGCAGTCCCTCGCCGGTCGCCTTGAGCACGGCTTCCTTCCGTACCCAGTAGGTGACCAGGTCTCCGCTCTCCCCCGGGCCGAGCACCATCGGCGCCAGATCCGGGTGGTCGGAGACCTCCTCGACGTCGACGCCGAGCGGGCCGGTGCGGCCGATCGCCACCGCGACCCGGTCGCCGGAGTGCGAGATCGAGCACTCCCAGCCGTCGGCGGGCAGCGTCGGGCGTCCGTGCGGGCGGTCGCAGTCGGGACAGGCGCGGTTGATCTCCACCGCGCGAGGCTCGACGCCCAGGTGCGCGCCCGCGACGAGCCGGAGCAGCCCCGCCGCGACCGTGAACCGCGCGCGGTCGGCGTCGCGCCGGTAGGACTCGGCGCGGCCTCGCTCGATCGGATCGAGCAGGGCCGCGTCGGGGCCCGCTCCGGTGAGCGGGCGGGCCCACCAGACCTGGCACTCCCCCGGATGGAGGCGGGGGATCAGCACTTAGCGGGTTCGGCGACCGCGGTGGTGGCGTCGGGGCGGCCGTTGGCCGCCGTCGTGGGGGCGTCGGTGGCTCCGACCGCCGGCGGCAGCGTCAGCGTGTGCTTGGGCGACGGCGAGGCCTTCGCCGTCGGCGAGGCCGTCGACTTCTTGGTGGTCGTCCGCTGTTGCCGTCCGCCGCCGGAGCCCGAGTACATGTCGACGCCGGTGCTCTGGGTACCGGACTGCAACTGGACCCCGTTGACCGTGGTGACGTGACCCTGGACGTCGGTGAGCGTGACGGTGAACGGACCGCCGCCGGCCCCGTTGTTCGCGACCCAGTATCCGTCGCCCTGGCGGGAGAGGCTCTCGCCGTTGACCTTGACGCTGGTCAGCTGGTTGCCGTGGTTGATCGGCAGGATCGCCAGGTAGTACTCGTTGACGTCGTTCATCTTGAACTTCAGCGGACCCGGCAGCGCCGGGTTCACCGCCGCGCGGTAGGTGACCGGGACGTCGCCCGCGTCCGGGTCGGCGAGCTGCGAGAACGCCTTCTCGCTCATGTCGATGTGGCCGACCGGGCAAGGCCCGCACGAGTCGACGACCTGCACCCGGACCGTGTTGCCGTTCGGGCCGGTCACGTTGAGGTACATGCCGCAGGCGGCACCGTTGGCGAACTCCTCGAGCCCGAGCGCGACGTACATGCCGTCGGCCGGCGCGCCGTCGTAGGAACAGCCGGAGCCACCGGACGCGGCGAGGTCGAAGAACGTGGTGTGGCCGGAGTGGGACTCACCCGGCTGGGGCACCGCGGGTAACGCCATCGGTGCGATGCGTGGTTCCGCGGCGCAGGCGGCCTCGGACAGGCCTTTCATCGCGCCGACGAGCAGGATCACCGAGGCGAGCACGGCCACGCCGATGAGCGCGGGAGCGCCCCACGCGAGCCAGCCGCGCTTTTTGCGCCGCTTGCCCTTGTGGTGTTCGTGTTGCTGCTGTGGCGGTTCGTCTAAGTCCAACGGTGTCACGTCGAGTGAGCCCTTTCATTCCCCCGGCGGACATCCTGCCTCACGAGGCCAACCCTGACTACCGGCGCCTCCCAGGAAACCTCAACCTTTCACCAACAAATAAGTTGCCCCCTTCAACTGGGCGGCCCGCTGAGGGCTCCAGGTCAGAACGAAGATGCCCCGCCGGGAGGTCGGTGCTGTCCTCGGGGGGCTCCACCTCAGAACGAGATGCCCCGCTGGGAGGCGGAACAGGGGGCTAGCGGTAGGTGACTTGGTTCGGGGGGAGGTGGGTGTGGTCGTTGAAGGAGATCAGGGCGGTTCCGCCGCGACCGGAGACGATCTTGGTGATGCCTCCGTTGATGACCACGCGGTGCATCGCGACGCAGCCGGCGGGCGGTAGCGAGAGCAACCCGGCGCAGATCGCCGTGATCGCGCCGCCGGACGTGAACACCGCGCCCGACCCTCCGCGCCCGAGTTCGGCGAGCAGGTCGTCGAGCCCGGCCCGGGCCCGGGCGGCGAACTCGGCCCAGGTCGGCAGGCCCCCTGGCGTCACCGCCCCGGAGATCCACTGCTCCAGCGCGACGTCCAGCACGGCTTGGAACTCACGGGAGGACGTCGGCACCGGACCGTCACCGAGGGCGGCCGCGAGGCCGAGGTGGTCGTACTCGTCGAAGCGGTCGTCGACCGCGAAGTCCTCCGGCAGGCCGGCCGCCTGCAGACAGAGCTTCGCGGTGTCCCGCTGCCGGCTCAGCGACCCGGAGACCGCTCGATCCGGGCGGACGCCCCGGGCGGCGAGCGCGGTGCCGATCGTGCGGGCCTGGACCCGGCCGAGGTCGGAGAGCGCGTCGTAGTCCGCGGCCCCGAACGAGGCCTGGCCGTGTCGGATCAGCAGGACGACGGCCATCAGCGGGCGGCCTTCCGGGCGCGCCGGATCAGGTAGTTGACGTTGACCCAGAAGTGCCGGAACGCCGGGTTCCTGGTCTGCTTGTGGTGGTAGCGGTAGTAGATCTGCTGGGCGATCGCGGCCAGCCGGAACAGCCCGAACACCTCGTAGAAGGCCCAGTTCTCCGGCGACAGACCGGCCCGGTCGCAGTAGTACTCCACGACTTCGCGCCGGGTCGGCATGCCGGGCAGATGGGTGGGCTGCCGCCGCGCCCGCTGCGACAGATACGGGTCGTCGTGCTCGATCCAGTAGGCGAGCGCACCGCCGAGGTCCATCAGCGGGTCGCCGATCGTCGCCATCTCCCAGTCCAGGACGCCGACCACCCGCATCCCGGCCGTCTCCGGAAGCGCAGCGTCCGGGGCGAGCACGACGTTGTCCAGCCGGTAGTCGTTGTGGATCAGGCACGAGCGGACGTCGTCGGGCTGGTGGTCGGCGAGCCAGGCCATCACCCACCCGGCCTTCGGCACGTTCCACGTGCGGGCTTTGCGGTACCGGTCCGACCAGCCGCGGACCTGCCGCTCCACGTAGCCGGCCCCGCGGCCGAGGTCGGTGAGCCCGGCCGCGCCCGGGTCGACGTCGTGCAGCTCGACGAGCGTGTCGACGACCGTGAACGCCAGCGTCCGGGCGTCGAGCGGGCTGAGTGACACCTCGGGTGGGAAGTCCTTGCGGGGGATGATCCCGTCCAGCTTCTCCATGACGTAGAAGTCCGCGCCCAGGACGCCGGGGTCGTCGCAGAACGCGATCATCTCCGGGACGTACCGGAACACCGGCTTCAGGTGCTTCTGCACCCGGTACTCGCGGCCCATGTCGTGGGCCGACGACGCCTTGCGCCCGGCCGGTGGACGGCGGAGGATCAGCTCCCGGTCGGGGTAGCGCAGCAGGTAGGTGAGGTTCGACGCACCGCCGGAGAACTGGCGCACCTCCGGCTCGGCGCCGAGGCCGTCGACCCGGCCGGCCAACCACTCGTGCACTGCGGCGACGTCGAAGGCGTCCTCGGTGCGTACCGCTCTGTGATCCACCACGGTCCGAGACAGTACCGGCCTCCTGTCTCAGCGCTCAGCCTTTCTCGGCACCTCCGGTCAAGCCTTCGACGAGCAGCCGCTCACCGGCGAAGAACAACGCGACGATCGGGGCCGTGAGCAGCACGGATCCCGCCATCAGCACGGTCGTCGGGATCTCGATCGTGCCGGCCAGCTGGGACAGCCCGAGCGACACGGTCCACCGGTCGCGCCGCTCGACCAGGAACAGCAGCGCGAACAGGTACTCGTTCCACGCGATCATGAAGACGTAGAGCGCGGTCGCGGCCAGAGCCGGACGTGAGAGCGGCAGGCTCACCCGCCAGATGACGCCCAGCCGCCCGCATCCGTCGAGCTGGGCCGCCTCCTCCAGGCTCACCGGGATCGTGGCGAAGTACCCGCGCAGCATGTAGAGCGTCACCGGGACGGTCTGGGCCACGTACACCAGCACCAGCGCGACCAGCGAGCCCCGCAGCCCGAGCCGGCTGAGCACCACGTACAGCGGGATCGCCAGCACGATCGCCGGGAACAGGTAGACGGCCAGGAACAGCGCGTCCACCTGCCGCCGCCCGGCGAACCGCAGCCGGGTCACCGCGTACGCACCCGGGATCGAGACCGCGAGCGTGACGACGACCGTCGCCACCGAGACCACCGCACTGATCCCGATGAACCGGACGAAGCCCTGGCCGCCGTCCGCGACCGACTTCAGCACCTCGCCGTACGCGCTCGGATCGAGTCCGGTGGGAGCGATCGAAGCCGGCGAGAGCTGCACGTCCTGGATCAGCCGGAACGACAGCAGCACCATGTAGTAGAACGGGAAGATGCTGACGAGCGTCAGCACGACGATCGTGACCCAGCGGGCGACGCCGAACACGACGTTCTCGACCCGGTCGCGATCCCACCGCCGGCGGCCGGCCACCGGAGCCGCCGCGCTCATGCCGGCCTCCCCCGCCCGACCAGGCGGAGGTACACACCGATGAACAGCGCCAGCGCCACCGCGAGCACCAACGCCTCGGCCGACGCGGCCCCGATGTCGCCGCGACTCGTCAGGAAGTCGTAGACCCGGACGCTGACCACCTCGGTTCCCGAACCGCCGCCGGTGAGCAGGTAGACGTCGTCGAACTTGGTGAACGTCAGCACGAAGCGCAGCACGGAGAGCACCGCGATCACCGGCAGCAGTTGCGGCAGGACGACGTGCCGGAACCGCTGGCTCGGGGTGGCTCCGTCGACGAGCGCCGCTTCCTCGAGATCGCCGGGCAGCGCCTGCATCCGCGCCAGCAGGAACAGGAACGCGAACGGGAAGTACCGCCAGCCCTCGAACAGGATCACGGTGATCAGCGCGGTCGGCACGCGCATCCCGAGGAACGTGCCGGAGACCTGGTTGAGGAAGTCGACCGGCCGGTCCCAGCCCAGCAGCTTCGTGCCCCAGGCGTTCAGGACGCCGTACTCCGGGTTGAGCATCGTCTGCCAGACGAACGTCGCCCCGACGACCGGCGCGATGTACGGCAGCAGGAACGAGGCGCGGACCAGCGTCCGGCCGCGGAACGGGTGGCGGACCGCGAGCGCGGCCGCGAGCCCGAGCCCGATCGAGAGGCCCACCCCGCCGACCGTGTAGGCGACGGTCGTCCAGAGCGTGTCCCAGAATCCCGGGCTGCCGAAGACCCGCTCGACGTTCTGGGTCGTGAAGCTGCCGAACAGTCCTTTACGGCGCAGGTCGATCACCCTGACCCGCTGGAACGCCAGCAGGATCGTCCAGAAGATCGGGGCGACGACCACTACCAGGACGATGACCAGCGTCGGCGTCAGCAGCCCCCAGCCGGTCCTCGTCTCACCCCGGCTCACTCGATGCTCTTCTTGATGTCGGCGATCTCGTCGTCGCAGCGGGACGCCGCCCCGGACGCGTCGATCTGCCCGCTGGTCAGCGCGTTCACGGCCTTCGCGACCGGTAGCTCGGCGAGCGTGGCCCCGACCAGCTTGCCCTGGCCCTGTTCGATGCCCCACCGGTCGAACGTGCCGATCGACGAGACGAGCTGGTCGACCAGGGCCGCCGGGTACACGGTCGCGAGCGGGGCCTTCTTGTCCACCCCGGCCGGCAGCTTGCGCCAGGCGTCCACATAGACGGTTCTGTTCGACGCGTCACCGGTGCGGACCGGCACCTTGCCCTCGGGCGCCTGCCCCAGCCAGCGGGCGTAGCCGTCGGACATCATGAACTGCACGAACTTCTTCGCGTTGGCGGTCTGCGCGGTAGCGCTGATCGCCCAGGAGACGACCTCGCCGAACTGAGCCGGCTTCGGACCGTCGTGGCCCTTGATCGCGGTGACGACGCCGGTGTTCTTGGCCAGGTAGGACGGATCCGACTGGCACTGCGGACAGTTCGGCAGCGTGTCGGAGCGCAGCCCGGCGAGCTCGTCGAGCAGGAACGAGGACCAGATCACCATCGCGGCGCGGCCGGAGAAGTAGGTGGCGCGGGTCGAGTCGACGCTCTGCGCGCCTTTCACCGAGCTGGTGGAGAGCAGCTTCTGATAGAAGGAGAACGCGTCGACGCACTGCCGGCTACCGATGGTGATCTTCCCGCCGTCGTCGACCATCTCGCAGCCGTTGCCCAGGGCCAGGTGCTCGAACGTCTGCGCGGTGAACGCGTCGTCGGCGACGGTCGCCGACGTGATGCCGACCTGACCGCCCGCGGTCAGCTCGCGTGCCGCGGCGGCGATCTTCTCGTAGGTGTCGGGCGCGGCCAGCCCGGCCTTGGTGAAGAGGTCGGTCCGGTAGAAGAGCAACTGCGCCCACGCGTCGCTGGGGACGCCGAGCGACCGGTCGCCGTCCCTCGTGAGCGTCAGCGCGCGCGGCGTGAACGTCTCCGGGCCCAGCGTGCTGAGAACGTCGTTCGCGGCACCCGTATCGAGCAGCTCGTTCGCGTTCAGCGACCACAACGCGGACAGCGGGATCGCGCCCATCACGTCCGGGAGGTCTCCGCCCGCGACCGCGGCGATCACCAGCTTGCTGAACTGGTTCTCGTCGACGCCGACGTACTTCACCGTGATTCCGGTGCTCTTCGTGAACTCGGCGATGACCTTCTCGGTCGCGGCGACCCGGTCGGCCTGGTTCTCCAGGCTCCAGACGGTCAGCGTCCCGCTGTCGTCGGACGAGTCGTCGCCCGAGCAACCGGCCAGCACGGTCGCGCCCAGCAGCGCGGCGAGCAGGGTGGCGATCCAACCGGGGCGGGTCATCCACGACTCCTTCCGGGAAGTCACAACTCGTCTCAGAATCGCACCGATCAGTGGATTTGGCAGCTACTGCCGCAGATCAAGTCGAAACCGGTTAAGTCGTACGTCCCGGGGTGTCGTTCGACGAGAACACGCGGTGACGGGAACGCGTCTCACCTGTAACGCCGGTCCCACCGGTCCCACCGGTCCTGACAGTCCTGAAAAGAACAGTCCTTGTCGCCTCAACCGTCACTTTGCTAGCGTCCGCCCGCAGGACAATTCCGGGTCGGTCCTGCATCAACGCAACCTCCGGCGCACCTTCAGGTGCCGACCCGGGCCCGTCGGTGCGAGGTGCGATGAAGTTCCGCAGCCGGTCAGTCCTGGCGAAGCTCGTTTCCCTCCTCGCGCTGCCGCTGATCACACTGGTAGTGCTGTGGGCGATCGCGGCCAGCGTCGCGCTGTCCGATGCGGTCACGCTGCTCGCGGTCTCCGGCCGTTCCAACGAGATCGGCTTTCCCGGTGCGACTCTGGCCGAGGCTCTGCAGGTCGAGCGCAAGATCTCGGTCGTCGACGTCGGCGCGGGCCGGCGCAACAGCGCCGAGCTGGCCGCCGCGCGCAAGACCACCGACAGGGCCTACGCCAATTTCAAACGGAAGGCGCTCGACAACCGCTACTCCGACGGTCTGCGCCCGGAGCTCGACGCCCTGGTGGACGCGGCGAGGGAGCTGCCGGAGCAACGCGCCTGGATCGACACCGGCGCGAGCCCGCGGATGACCGTGGCCGACTACTTCAGCGGCCTGATCGCCAAGATCTTCACCACGCTGTACGCACTGGGCGCGGTCCACGAGCCGGGCCGCGGGCACCGCAGCGACGGCCTGCTGGAGTTCGGAGAGGCCGCCGAGATCTTCAGCCAGGAGTCGGCGATCGTGGCCGGCGCGCTGGCCGCCGGAAGCTTCCAGCCCGACGAGTACGACCGCACGGTCGGCCTGATCAACACCCGCCGGTACCTGCTCGTCAACGTGCAGCAGAAGTACCCGCCCGAGGAGCAGGAGGCGCTCGCCGGGCTCGACGATCCGTCCGAGAACCGGCGGCTGTCCGACATGGAGGACTCGATCATCCGGGACGGCAGCCGCACCGGCCGCCCGCCGATCAACGCGGCCGACTGGGACACCACCAGCGCCGCGGTGACCAAGGCCTACGCCGACTTCAGCCGGGGTGCGGCCCTGCGGTTCACCGAGTTCCTGAAGCCCACCGGGTACCGGACGATCGCCCTGCTGGTCATCGCCGGTCTGCTCGGCCTGATCGCGGTCGTCGTGTCGATCCTGGTCTCGATCCGGATCGCCCGCTCGCTCGTCGCCGAGCTGGTCGGCGTCCAGCGGTCGGCGCAGAACCTGGCGTCGGTGGAGCTGCCCGCGGTCGTCCGGCGGCTCCGGGCCGGTGAGAGCGTCGACGTGAACGCCGAAGTGCAGCCGATGAGCGGGTTCACGATCAGAGAGGTCGCCAGCGTCGCGGCGGCGATGGACGCAGCCCGCTCGACCGCGGTCGAGGTCGCGGTCGAGGAGGCCGACCTGCGGCGCGGTGTCCGCGAGGTGTTCCTGAACCTCGCGCGGCGCAGCCAGGCCCTCGTGCACCGGCAGCTGACGCTGCTGGACGCGATGGAGCGCCGGGAGAAAGAGCCCGACGAGCTCGAGGACCTGTTCCAGCTCGACCACCTGGCGACCCGGATGCGGCGGCACGCCGAGGACCTCATCGTCCTCTCCGGATCGACGCCGGGCCGCGGCTGGCGCAACCCGGTGCCGCTGATCGACGTCATGCGCGGCGCGGTGGCGGAGGTCGAGGACTACGCGCGGGTGCGGGTCATCGGCGCGACCCGGACCTCGCTCGCCGGGCGCGGGGTCAGCGACGTCATCCACTTGCTGGCGGAGCTGATCGAGAACGCGACGACGTTCTCGCCGCCGCACACGACCGTGCACGTCTCGGGTGAACTGGTACCGGCCGGGTTCGCGATCGAGATCGAGGACCGTGGGCTCGGGATGCCCGCCGACCAGCTGGAGACGCTGAACGCCCGGCTGGCCGAACCACCGGAGTTCGACCTGCTGCACAGCGAGCGGCTCGGGCTGTTCGTGGTCGGGCAGCTGGCGCGGCGGCACGAGATCAAGGTGGTGCTGCGCGGGTCGCCGTTCGGCGGGACGACCGCGATCGTGCTGCTGCCCGCGGCGATGGTGATCACGCCCGAGCAGGGACGGCACCGCACGCCACCGGTCGTGACGCCGGCGCAGGACGTGCCGCCGACGCTCAGCATCGCGCCGCTGCCGGTCGAGTCCGTGCCGACCGCGGCGCAGTCCGACCGGGCGTCCGGCGGGGCGTTCGGGCCGGACGAGGCCGTCGCGGCACTGGAGGCGCTGAACGTCGCGCCGCCGGTGGAGCCGGGCGAGCAGGAAGCAGCGCCGGCCGGGCCGTACGAGGAGCCCCCGGCCCGGCCATACGAGGAGCCCGCGGCGTGGCCGGCCGAGACGGCGTGGCGGCCCCGGTCGCCGGAGCCGGCCTCCCAGAGCGATCCGATGATCGCGGCCGCGGAGGCGGCCGAGGCGAACTACGCGCTGCGCGCGGACTACGGCCCGTCGGCGTTGTCCACCGGCCCCCGGCACGCGGCCACCCCGTCGCCGGCTCCGAACGGGAGCGGGAACGGGACCCCGCCGCTGGTGCGCCGGGACCCGGGCGCCGGGTGGGAGAACCTGACCAGCAACGGCCCGACCGGGCTCCCCCGCCGGGAGCGCCAGGGCCCGCGTCCGGACGGCCCCGCGGCTCCTCCCGAGCCGGCTCCCGAAGAGCCGCCGGCGCCCGGGCCCGGGTCGCCGATGGCCACCCGGGAGTCGGCCTTCCCGGAAGACCCGGAGCCCACCGCCAACCCGACCCCTCCGGCGTCCTCCGGCGTGTGGGACGTGGACTTCCGTCCGCGCGGAGTGGCCCGTGCACCCCTCGCCAGCCGGGCCGTCCGCGACACACCGGACGACGAACCCGCAGCCGACGCCACTCCGGCCGACGGCGCCCCGGCCGAGCGGAGCCTCCCCGCCGAACGGGGCCTGGCCGAACTGGCCGCCGCCAACGGTCTGGGCGGGCCGAACGGTCCGGGGCTGCCGAACGGGCAGCCGAACGGCCCGGGCCAGCCGAACGGTCTGGGCGGGCCGGTCCGGAGCGCGGAGGCGCCACCGGCGCCGAACGCGCCGGGCGGGCTACCCCGGCGGGTCCGGCAAGCGAACCTGGCCGCTCCCCTCCGCGAGGGAAGTGGAATGCCGCAGGCTCCGATCGAACCGACCACCACCCGCTCCCCCGAGGAAATCCGTGCCGTCATGGGCTCCTACCAGCGCGGCTCCGTGCTGGGACGGGAAAACGCGGCGCGTACCATCTCCGCGGCGGAGGAACCCCCCGACGAAACGACCGGCGAATCGGCGCGTTCGGACGAGGTACCGGCCGGTCGGGGGATGAACAATGGCGCGCTGGAGGGCGAGCGATGACACAGACGGCGAGAGCCACCGGGGAACTCAACTGGCTGCTCGACGACCTGGTTGACCGGGTGCCGCACGCCGCGCAGGCGGTGCTGCTCTCCTCGGACGGATTGTTGATCGGCGGTTCGCGCGGGCTGAGCCGGGAAGACGGCGAGCACCTCGCCGCGGTCGCCTCCGGATTCCAGAGCCTCGCGCGCGGCGCCGGACGCTACTTCGGTGGCGGCGCCGTCCGTCAGACCATCATCGAGATGGAGAACGCGTTCCTGTTCGTGACCGCCGCGGGCCGTGGTGCCTGCCTGGCGGTACTGGGCGACGCGGAGTCCGATGTGGGGCTGATCGCGTACGAGATGGCGATGCTCGTGACGCGGGTCGGCACCTATCTGACCACCTCGCCGCGCTCGACGGCGCAGAGCCAGGTTGAAGGTGACCAGATGTGAGAGCCGGTCCGGGCGGCACGTGGTACGACGACGAAGCGGGGCCGATCGTCCGGCCCTACGCGATGACGCGGGGGCGCACTCGTCCGGCGCAGGAGCTGGACGTCGTCGCCCTGGTCCTCTCGGTCCAGGACACCGTGCCGATCGGCTCGGGGTTCGAACCCGAGCACGGTCACATCCTGGAGGCCGCCCGGCGTCCGATCTCGATCGCCGAACTGGCGGCCCACCTCGACCTTCCGCTCGGGGTGGTCCGGATTCTGATCGATGACCTGGTCGGCGCGGGATGCGTTGTCGTCCGGCCGGCACCGACTACGGCGGAGCTGCAGAGCCGCCGTCTCCTGGAGGCAGTGATCGATGGACTTCGAGCGATCTGAGACCGTGGGTGAGATCGAGGTCCCGCTCGCACTCAAGATCCTGGTGGCCGGAGGGTTCGGCGCCGGCAAGACCACGATGGTGGGGGTGCTGAGCGAGATTCCGCCGCTGTCGACGGAAGAGGTGCTGAGCGACGTCGGCATCGGCGTCGACGACCTGAGCGGCACCGACCGCAAGGAGACGACGACCGTTGCGATGGATTTCGGTCGCATCACGCTCAAGGACGACCTGGTCGTCTATCTGTTCGGGACGCCAGGCCAGGACCGGTTCTGGTTCCTCTGGGACGAACTGTCCAGTGGTGCGCTCGGTGCGGTGGTACTGGCCGACACCCGGCGGCTGACCGACTGCTTCCCGTCGGTCGACTACTTCGAGCGGCAGGGCACGCCGTTCATCGTCGCGGTGAACTGCTTCCACAGCGTGCAGGCGCACACGGTGAGCGACATCGCCGCGGCGCTCGACCTGGATCCCGGCGTACCGGTCGTGCTCTGCGACGCCCGTGAGCGCTCGTCCAGCCGCGACGCCCTCGTCCGTCTCGTCCAGCACGTACTCCGTCTCTCGATGGCCGCCGCTAACTGAGGGCACGCAGGGTGAGGTCCACCGCCCGGTGGGACGCCAGGCGAGACAGCGTGGTTTCACCGGTGACGAAGCGACGGAAGACGTTCCACGCCGGGGGCGCGGTGGCGATCGCGGCGTGGAACCAGGCCGGTCGGCGGCTGAACGCGGTGTGGAACGCGCGCCCGGCCCGCATCTCGGCGCCGAACACCGACTCGACCCCGGCCCGGTAGCCCGCGGTCGCGAACCCGAGCGCGTTCTCCCCGGTAGCCGCGGCGACCCGCACCGCCGCGGAGCCGGCCAGCTTCCCCGACCGCAGTGCGAACGAGATGCCCTCACGCGTCCAGGGCTCGAGCAGGCCGGCGGCGTCCCCGGCGACCAGTACCCGATCGCGGAACACCGGCGAGTCCTCGGCGCGGCACCGGGTCAGGTGGCCCGACGACCGCAGCTCCGGCGTCCCGGTCAGGCCGAGACGATCGACGAAAGCGGCCAGGTACTCCCGGGTCGCGGCGCCGTTCCCGCGGGCGGCGATGACGCCGACGGTCAGCGCGTCGCCCTTCGGGAACACCCAGCCGTAGGAGCCGGGCAGCGGCCCCCAGTCGATCAGGATCCGACCGGCCCAGTCTCCGGCCGCCGGGTCGGGCCGGGCGAACTCGGTCTCGAGCCCCAGGTCGATCTGGTCGAGCGTCACGCCGACGTACGTGCCCGACCGCCCGGACGTGCCGTCGGCCCCCACCACCGCCCGGGCCGACACCTCACCGGCCGACGTGCGGAGCCGCATCGTCGCCCCGTCGGGCGCCCGCTCCAGCCCGTTGACCGTGACGCCCTCTTCGAGCTTCGCTCCGGCGTCCACCGCGAGCGCGGTCAGGCCCGCGTCCAGCTCGTCGCGGTAGACCAGGTCGATGACCGGCGAGCCGGTCTGCCAGGTCCGGCTCAGCCGGCCGCCCAGCGTGAACGTGAAGCGGTCGATCGAGTCGCGGACCGGGACGTCGAATCCCACCGGCAACGCCGCCCGGGACAGGCCGATCAGCCCGCCGCCGCAGGTCTTGTACCGCGGCAGGACCGCTCGCTCGAGCAGCAGCACCCGGCAACCGGCGTCCGCGGCGACCCGGGCAGCGGTCGCACCCGCCGGACCGGCGCCGATGACGGCAACGTCGTAGTCGGATGCCCCGATTGTCATGCGCGCCACCGTATCCATAAGGCAGAGTTCTCCGAACAACCGATCTAAAGATCTAGTGAGGACCGCCCTAAGAGCGCCTCGAGACGGTCCTGTTCGGCAGGTTTCGACAGGGATGATCCGGGCCATCTTGTGGGCAACGCGTCGGCCGACTCGGCAGCCAGTCCGGGGCGGTGGCGATGCGGGCCGGGGAAGGAGCGCCACCGTGCTGAGCAAAGAAGAACGTCGGCAGTTGTCGGCGATCGAAGCGTGGATCGCCGCGGACGACCCGGCCTTCGCGGCCGGTCTCGCGAACGGACGGCCGCGGTCGCCCCGGCGGGATCGGCGCTGGCCGCTCCAGGCGGTGGTGGCGCTGGCGACCGGGTTCGCCTTGTTCTCGCTGGTGGCCGGTCAGCCGATCGGGCTGGTGGTCGGCAGTGTCCTGGCCTGCGCGGCGGCGGTCGCCGACCAGCTCCGGGCCCGGCGACGGCACGGCTCGGCTCCGGCCGTTCTCCGGCTGCGCCGCCGCGACGGCTTCCAGCCTTACTGACGCGCGTCCGACAGCGGACGCGTGTGGGCCCCGAGGTCCTTCAGGAACGCGTCCGCCCGCGGCTGCGCCCAGGCCTTCTTCGATGCGGCGGACGCCTGCCGCTCCTCGTACTCGGCCACGTTCGCCGTGGTCACGACGTCGCCGGGCGTCACGATCCAGCCGGTCGGCAGCGGCGTGGTGTGGCGGGCGGCCCTGGCCTGGAGTTGGCCCGCGATCATGCCCGTGAGGTAGTGCTCGGGCGAGACCAGCGCGACCAGCTCGCCCTGACGCAGCGCGGTGAGCGACTCCGGGTTGAGATCGTAGGCACCGGCCAGCCAGAGGCCGTGGGTGCGGCGGCGGATCGCGGCCAGGTTGATTCCGTCGTTCTCGCCGGTGCCCAGGAACGCGAGCGCGGCCGGATGCGCGGCCACCAGGGCCTCCCACGCTTTCCGGTTCGCCCCGGCGTTCCGGCCGGTGCGGTAGGGCCCGAGCACGGTGAGTCCGGGGTGCTCTGCGGCGAGACGGGCGCGGAGGCCCCGTGCCCGCGCGTCGAGTGCCCGCGCTCCCGGCTCCGACGTCCCGAGCACCACGGTCGCGCTCGATCCGTCGGGAATCCGCTGGACGATCCGGTCGGCGAGCATCGTCCCGAGCGCGTAGTCGTCGTTGCCGACGTAGAGCCGCACCCGCGCGGAGTGGTCCGGCACGGTGTCGACGGACATCACCGGCACACCGTCGTCGACCGCGGCGGCCATCGGGCGGGCGAACAGCCCGGGCGAGAGCGTCTCGACCGCCATTCCGGCACGGGCCCGTTTGCGCAGTGCGGCGAACATCTTGACCTGCCGGCGACCGTCCGCGGCCGGTGGACCGGTGACGATCGAGTCGACGCCACCCACCCGGTCGACGCCCGCCGCGTAGCCGAGCCCCAGATCGTCGGGGGTCCCGGCCTGATCGGTGACGACGAGCCCGACCGAGGGGGTCCCCCGGCGGGGTGCGTCGCCGCCGCAGGCCGTGGTGCCGGCGGTCAGCGTGAGGAGCAGAGCAACCAGTGTGGCCGCGACCCGGTACATATCACTTAAAATAGGGTATAAGCCGGGATTTACCCGCTAAGGCTGACGTCCGGCCTGCCGACAGAGAACTATGCGGGCCCCCATGCTCGAACGGCGTGCCGTCGCACGGCTCGCGGTGATCGGGTCGGTGCTCGGGCTCGTGACGCTCGCCGGGCTGGCCTCCTGGGGCACGGTCACCACGAATCAGGCCACCACCCACATCCGCACGCTGAACCAGCACGCCGACCACTGGGCCCGGGTCTTCGCCCGCCTCAACCTGGAGCAGGACGCGGCCGAGGACTTCGTCCGGATCAGCGACGACCGGTCCCGCGGCGCGCTGACGTCGATGCTCGGATCGGCCGATACGCCCCTCGCCTGGCTGCGATCACACGGCGACGCGATCGAACAGACGTACGCCGGGCAGATCCAGACCGACTATCGCGCCTACACGTCCGTTCTCACCACTCTTGTCACCGCGCAGAGCCAGGGTGTCTCGCTCACCCGGCTCCACGTGCTGGCGAACGAGGCAGACCTGCGTATCAGCTCGCTCCGGGACCAGTCGTCGGAGGCCCTCGAACGCGAGCGGTTCCAGCTCACCCGCTACCTCGATCGGGTCGATCGGCGCAACAACCGGTTGATGTTCGTATCGGCGCTGACGTTCGGAGTCGCGTTCGCTCTGTCCAGCCTCTGCGGCACGGTGCTGTTCCGGTACCAGCGCCGGATCGAGCGTCAGGCCGACGACAGCCGGCACGCGTCCCTGCACGACCCGCTGACCGGGCTGGCGAACCGGGTGCTGTTCAGCGAACGGATCGAGCGCGCGCTGGCGAGCGCGGAGCGACGGCAGCGGCACGTGGGCGTGTTGCTGCTCGACCTCAACCGGTTCAAACAGGTGAACGACACGCTGGGGCACCACGTCGGCGACGCGCTGCTGACCGAGGTCGCGGCCCGGATCGGGGCCGCGATCCGGGACGCCGACACCGCCGCCCGCCTCGGCGGCGACGAGTTCGGCGTCCTGCTCCCGGACGTCGCGCCGGTCGAGATTTCCGCCGGCGCTTCGGTCGCCGTTTCCGGGGACGCTTTCGTGGACCCGTCGGCGATCGAGGAGGCCACCGACGTCGCCAGGCGGATCAAGGCGGCGATCGAGGCTCCGCTCGAGCTCGAAGGGTCGCCGATCGACATCGGTGCGAGCGTCGGCGTCGCGGTCTACCCGACGCACGGGCTGGCCGCGACCGACCTGATCCGGCACGCCGACTCGGCGATGTACGTCGCGAAACGCAGCGGCCGGGGGGTGGTCGTGCACGTGGCCGACTATCCCGGCGTGCTGGCTCTTAACCCGGCCGGGGAGTCATCTTAAGACTACGTCAACTCACTCTGCGTGAAGTAAGCAGCACGTTTCGCTCCGGGGGTGCCCGTTCACCGTCGATATCTCCGTTGACCTGGCTTTTTACCTTGTCCGCTCGACGGTGAAGGCCGGGGATCGGTTGTCCACAGCCTGATCCGCGCCCGCCGGTTGCCCAGGCGCCTTCGGTACAGTTCCGGCGGATCCGCGGTTGGCGACGACGGAGGACACGCACAGTGACGTACGCGGCTCGACGACGGTTTCCGCTGGTCGTCGTAACGGTCTTCGCTGTGCTGCTCAGCGTCGTCGCGTTCTTACCCCGGGCCGCGCTGGCCGCGGACGACGACGAAGGCGGCACCGGCACGCTCCGCCAGAAGCTGGACGCCGCGGCGACCGGCTACAACAACGCCAAGGCCAAGGTCGCCGCCTCGCAGAAGCGTCAGAAGGCGCTGATCGGCGAGATCGCCGAGACCGAGAAACGCCTCACGACGCTCACCGAGGACGCTCAGCGCCTCGGTGCCGAGGCCTACAAGGGCGGCATGCCCGACCCGCTGACCGTGCTCGCGAACTCGGGCTCGGCCGGCGAACTCGTCGCGAAAGCCTCGTACGTCGACACGATCGCGCGCCAGACGAGCGAGACGCTGAAGGAACTGCGCAGCACCCAGACCAAGCTGACGAACCAGCGCCAGCAGGTCGAGCAGGAGCTCAAGGTCCAGAAGGCGCAGGAGAAGACGATGGCCACGCGCCGCACGGAAGCCGAACGGGCGCTCGTGCAGGCCGGCGGCGGCGACTCGTCGGCCGGGTTCCTCAGCGGCACGTCGGCCGCCGCACAGCCCGCGCCACGCAACTCCGACGGCAGCTGGCCCTCGGAGAGCTGCAGCATCGACGATCCGACGTCCGACGGCTGCGTGACGCCCCGGATGCTGCACACCTACAACGAGGCCCGCGCCGACGGCTTCACGCACTTCACGCACTGCTTCCGGCAGGCGTCGTTCGGCGAGCACCCGAAGGGCCGCGCGTGCGACTTCGCCGCCGACGTGGGTGGGTTCGGCGGGGTCGCCACCGGTGACTCGAAGGCCTACGGCGACCGGCTCGCGGCCTGGGGCGTCGACAACGCCGACCGGCTCGGCGTGCTGTACGTGATCTGGTTCCGGCAGATCTGGCTACCCGGGTCGGGCTGGAAGTCCTACAGCGGAGACGGCACCCCGTCGGGCAACCACGAGAACCACGTCCACATCTCCGTGCAGTAGTCCGTGGGGGCCGCGGTAGCTGGCCGGGTCAGTAGCCGGCCGAGTTCAGTGCAGTAGGGCCCGGACCGCGGCCGGGGCCATCGGGGTGCCGAACAAGTATCCCTGACCGAGGTGACAGCCGAGCGCCTGCAGTCGCTCGGCCTGGGTCTCGGTCTCGATGCCCTCGGCGGTCACGGTCAGGCGCAGCGTGCGGGCCAGCGACACGAGCGTGGCCACGATCTCGGCGTCGACGTCGTCGATGCCCGGGCACTCCGGCTCCGGTTGCAGGCCGGCGACGAACAGCGAGGCGAGTTTCAGGCTGTGCACCGGCAGCGACCGCAGGTACGCGAGGTTCGAGTAGCCGGTGCCGAAGTCGTCGATCGCGATCCGGCAGCCGAGCGCGACCAGCTCGTGCAGCGTCTCGATCGGCGCCGGGCCCATCAGCGCGCTCTCGGTGAGCTCGAGCTGCAGGCGCTCCGGGGGCAGCCCGGTCTGCGCGAGCACCGCCCGCACGTCGTCGACGAGCTGCGGGTCGGCGGCCTGCCGGGCGGCGACGTTGACGCTGATGAACGGCGGGTCGGGCGTGAGCTCGGCCCAGGACCGCGCCTCGCGGCAAGCCTCCTCCAGTACCCAGCGGCCGAGCGGGACGATCAGCCCGGTGTCTTCGGCGATGCCGATGAAGTCGTCCGGGCGCATCTTCCCGAACTTCGGGTGACGCCAGCGGACCAGCGCCTCCAGACCGTTCATCCGGCTGTCGGACAGCGCGTTGATCGGCTGGTACTCCAGATAGAACTCACCCCGCGCGAGCCCGCCCGGCATCGACGCCGAGACCAGGTGCCGCACGGTCTCGGCCTCGCTGCGGGCCGAGTCGTACAGCGCCCAGCGGTTCCGCCCGTCGCCCTTGGCCCAGTAGAGCGTGACGTCGGCGGCGCGCATCAGTTCGGCCCGGTCGGTCTCGGCGACCGGGCCCTCGACGACGCCGATGCTCGCCGACACCGTCAGCACGTGTTCGCCGATGTGGCAGGGCGCGGCCAGCTCGATCAGCAGTTTCTCGGCCAGCGCGGTCATCTCGCCCTCGCCGCCGGAGCGCTCGACCAGCACGACGAACTCGTCGCCGCCGAGCCGGGCCACCAGGTGATCGTTGTGGTCGACCCCCCGGTCGAGCCGTTCGGCGACCGACATCAACAGCCGGTCGCCGATGTCGTGGCCGAGCGTGTCGTTGACGACCTTGAAGCCGTCCAGGTCGATGAAGAGCAGGCCGAGCCGGGCGTCCTCCGGGGAGTCGGCGAACGCCTCCTCCATCCGCTCGGAGAACATCACCCGGTTCGGCAGCCCGGTCAGCGGGTCGTGCATGGCCTGGTAGCGCAGCGTCGTCTGCAGCCGGTGCAGGTCGGTGACGTCCTCCCCCACCGCGACGACGTAGCCGGGGGTGCCGTCCTCGCCGGGGACCATCGAGACCGTCAGCAGGCCCCAGATCGACTCGCCGTCCCGGCGCAGGAACCGCTTCTCGACCCGGACGTGCTCCCGGCCGCCCTCGGCCAGCGCGCGGTAGACCTCGGCGGCCACGTCCGCGACGTCGTCCGGGTGGACCAGGCTGAGCACCGAGCGGCCGCGCAGCTCGTCGGCGGAGTAGCCGAGCATCTCCGACAGCGCCGGGTTGACGTCGAGCAGCGCACCCTGCACGTCGCCGATGCCGATCGCCACCGCGGCCCCGCTGAACACCGCCCGGAAGCGCGCGTCGCTCGCGCGGAGCGCCTGCTCGGTGCGGGTGCGGGCGATCAGGTCGGCGCGGCGGATCGACTCCTGCTCGTCGAGCGTCACCTCGCGCAGGGCACGGGTGTAGCCGGCCGCGAACGCCCCGATGACCGCCCAGACGGCGGTCGGGTCGAGCGACTCCCGATCGAGCTCGGTGGCCAGCATCGCGATCGAGCGCTGCAGCGCGTCCACACCAGTGAAGTGGGCCCCCACCAGGGCCGCACCCGCGCGCTCGGCGGTCGCGATGTCGGGCGGTGCGGCGCGGACCGCGGTGCGGAGGCGGTCGACCAGGTCCTGCAGGAGCTGAGCGAGCTGAGCGTCGCCGACCGTCACGTAGCTGGTGTCGCCGATGGCGGCTGCCCAGCGCCTCGCGACGGCGACGTTGGGATCCGGCTGGGGCGGACCGGGATCCCGGAGGGCGGTCACCGCACGCGCCCCAGTCCGGCGTAGGTCGCGGTTCTCTCCGGTGGCAGCGTGGCCGGAAGCGCGTCCGGGTCGGGACGCCAGCGCGGAACGAACACGACGCCGGGCTCGATCAGCTCGAACCCGGCGAAGAAGCCCTCGATCGTGGCGCGGTCACGGGAAACCAGCGGGCTGGCGCTGCGGGAGTACAGCGCCTCCATCTTCGCGCCGCGCTCACCCTGCTGGTCAGCCGTGCCGTGGGAGATCGCGAGGTAGCTGCCGGGCACCACCGCGTCGCGGTAGCGCACGATCAGGCCGCGCGGATCGTCCGGCACGAAGTGCAGCAATGCCACCATCAGGACGCCGATCGGCCGGTCGAAATCGAGCCGGCTCGCGGCCTGCGCGAGCACGGTGTCGGGCTCGGTGACGTCGGCCTGGACGATCGTCGCCTCCGGAACGTGCTCCAGAATGGACTGACTGTGCGCGACGGCCACGGAATCGACGTCGACGTAGACCACCCGGGCGTCCCGGGACTCGCCCAACGCGACTTCGTGGACGTTACCCACGGTAGGAATTCCCGACCCTAAGTCGAGAAATTGCCGCACTCCGGCGGCGGTCATGTACCGCACCGCACGCCGGAGAAAAGCCCGGTTGGCACGCATGTTCGCCGGCAATTCCGGGAGAATGCGAATGGCCTGCTCAGCCATCGCACGATCAACCGCGAAATTGTGCGATCCGCCGAGGTAGTAGTCGTAGACCCGTGCTGCGCTGGGCCGTTCCGGCTCGACGTCCTGCTGTTCCACGGCTCACACCTTACCGACCACTTCGGTCAGTTGACCGGGGAATTGGCACGCGCCGCACAAACCCCAGGTGTTTCTCTCCTACGATTCGTCGACGCCGCTCCGGGTCTCTTCGATGAGCAGAGTGGCGACATCGCTCAGCGTTCCTCGTTTTCCGAGCGCCTCGCGTTGACGATCCGCCGAGGTTCCCCGTTGTACCAGGTCGGCCAGGAGGGTTTCCACTTCCGCGGCGTCGCCGTTGCTCTCCAGCGCCGGGCCGACGTGATCCAGCAGCTTCCGGATCGCGTCCGCGGCCGGGATCGCCTCGGTGCCGGTCGGGTCCAGCAGTTCCCCGGCGAGGCCGGAGCGCGCCGCGCGCCAGTTCGCCGCCCGCAGCAGCTCCGGACGCCTGGGCGCCTTCGCCGCTCCGCGTTCGAGCTCGTCGGCGGCGGTGACCACCAGCGCCCGGCCGAGACCGGTCAGCATCACGACGTCGTCGACCCGCGGGCAGCCGTCGGTGATCCGCAGCTCGACGGTCGGGTATCGCGCCGACGGGCGGGCGTCGAAGTAGACCATCCCGGCGTCGACGATGATCCCGGACTCGATCAGTGTCCGGACCGTCTCGTCGTACTCGGCGGCGGAGCCGAAGCCGTGCACCGGACCGGCGGTGGGCCACCGGGACCAGACGATCGTCCGATAGGACGCGTACCCGGTGTCGGTGTCGTCGAAGAACGGCGAGCTCGCCGACAGCGCGAGCAGGATCGGCAGCCACGGCTGGATCTGTCCGACGATCGCGACCGCCAGGTCGCGATCGGGCACCCCGACCTGCACCTGGAACGCGCAGACGGCCTGCTCGCGGACGAGCTGGCCGTACTCGGCGGCCATCAGCTGGTACCGCTCCTTCGGGTACACGCCCATGGACTTCGTCCCGGAGGCGGGCACCGTGCCGGCGGTGGCGACCGCGAGATCGTGCTCGGACGCGGCCTTCAGCAGCGCCCGGCGGCTCGCGATCACCTCGGACCGCACCTCGGCCAGGCTGGTGCAGACCGGCGTCGCGGTCTCGATCGCCGACCGCAGCAGCTCGGCCTCGGGGTCGTACTCGCCGTCGTGCGGACCGCCGCGCAGCAGCGCCAGCGCCTCCGGCACCAGCTCGCCGCTGCGGGGGTTCAGGACGTGGAACTCCTCTTCGACGCCGATCGTGGCGCCGACCTTGCTCTCGAACTGCTCGGGGGACGCCGTGGACGCGGCGGACGTGACCCGCGCGGTGTCGCCCATCATGCGAGGCCCCCACGGGTGGTCTGGCCGCCGGTGTGCCGTCCGTGGCTGTCGCGCAGCCGGATCCAGCGGTAGCCGTAGCCCGCGAGCGAGATCGTGCTCAATGAGTCATCCACGGGTGGATAGTCCTTGTCTGCCAACAGTTCGTAGGGATATTCCGCGTATTTCCCCAGAGAAGACAGATCAACCGTGACGTCCTCGTCTGCGAGGTTGTGCAGGAACACCATCGCGCCGCGGTCGGGCTGGTCGGCCTGGTGCGCGAGGACGTGCCGCGGCATCGGCACGTCGACGACGCTGCAGGCGCCGAGGCCGACCTCCGGGCACTGCCGGAGCGTCCGGATCATGCGCTCGAACCAGCTGAGCAGCGACCGCGGGTTCTGCTGCTGAGAAACGACGTTGACGTGCGGGTAGCCGTACTCGCCCTGCTCGATCACCGGCCGGACCAGGTCTTTCCCACCGGAGAACCCAGCATTCGCGCCCGGCGACCACTGCATCGGGGTCCGGATCGCGTCCCGGCCGGTGAGCGAGAGGTCCTCACCCATGCCGAGCTCCTCGCCGTACCGGATCACCGGTGAGCCGCGCAGCGAGAACTGCATCGCGTAGGCGAGTTCGATGCGCCGCCGGTCGCCACCCAGCATCGGTGCCATCCGGCGGCGGATACCCCGGTCGTAGAGCTGCATCTCCTTCTCCGGGCCGAACTCCGCGAAGACGTCCGCGCGCTGCTCGGCGGTGAGCTTGGAGAGGTCGACCTCGTCGTGGTTACGCAGGAACGTGGCCCACTGCGCGCCCTCGGGGAGCTTCGGGGTGTCACGCAGCGCGTCGATGACCGGTTCGGCGTCACCCCGGGCCAGCGCCAGCATCAGGCGGGCGTTGAGCGCGAAGTCGAACAGCATGTGCAGGCGGTTCGCGGAGCCGCCCGCGTCACCGAAGTACTCGCCGACCTCGTCGGCGCCGACGTTCGCCTCGGCCAGGATCACCGAGTCGCCCTGACGCCACTGCAGGTGCGAGCGGAGGTCGGTGAGGAACGTGAAGTCCTTGGGCTGCTGCGGGGACGCTTCGATGACGAACGGAGCCGCGTCCATCCGGAACCCCGCGACACCGAGCTGGACCCAGAACGCGGCTATCCGCTTGATCTCGTCCTTGACCTCGGGATTTGCCGTGTTGAGGTCGGGCATGAAGTTGTAGAAGCGGTGGTAGTACCAGGCCTTCGCGGTGCGGTCGTAGGTCCAGGTCTCGTTCTGCTCACCGGGGAAGACCATGCCTTCGTACCGGTCCTCGGGCTCCTTGTCGGACCAGAGGTACCAGTCGCGGTACGGGGAGTCCGGGCTCTTGCGGGCGCTCTGGAACCACGGGTGCTGGTCGGAGGTGTGGTTCACGACCAGGTCGATGATCACCCGGATGCCGCGGTTGCCGGCCTCGTGGAGCAGCTCGGCGAAGTCACCGAGCGTGCCCAGCCGGGGGTCGACCGCGTAGAAGTCGGCGACGTCGTAGCCGTCGTCGCGGTTGGGGGTGGGGTGGATCGGGTTGAGCCAGAGGCAGGTGATGCCGAGACGGGCCAGGTAGTCCAGGCGGCTGGTCAGCCCCGGGAAGTCTCCGACCCCGTCTCCATTGGAGTCTTGGAACGTCTCGACGTCACAGCAGTAGACGACCGCTTCGCGATACCAGTGCTCAGGCATGCCGGATCCCTTCCCCGGCACCGCGCGGCCCAACCGGAGCAACGCGGCCGCGCCGCCCAGGTCGGGTTCCGGGTCAGGGTTCGGGTCGGCGGGTCCGGGGTGCTCAGCGGATGCGGGCTCCCGAGATGGCCCGGGCTATGACCAGGCGCTGGATCTCGCTGGTGCCCTCGAAGATCGTGTAGATCTTCGAGTCGCGGTACATGCGCTCGACCGGGTGCTCCCGGCTGTAGCCGGCGCCCCCGAGAATCTGCACCGCACGCTCGGTCGCCCAGACCGCGACCTCGCCGGCCTTGAGCTTCGACATCGACCCCTCGCCGGCGCCGAACTCCTTGCCGGTGCGCCCCATCCACGCGGCCCGCCAGACCAGCAGCCGCGCCGCGTCGATCTCCATTTTCATGTCGGCCAGCGCGAACGCGACCGCCTGGTTCTCGATGATCGGCCGGCCCCAGGTCTCGCGTCCCTTGGCGTAGTCGAGGGAGTACTCGTAGGCGGCCCTGGCGATACCGATCGCCTGCGCGCCGACGGTCGGGCGGCTCACCTCGAACGTCCGCAGCGCGGCCTGCCCCTTGCTGCTCCGGCCCTCCCGGGCCCGGGCGAGCCTCTCGTCGAACTTCTCCTTCTCGCCCAGCAGGCAGCTGCCCGGGATCCGGACGTCGTCGAGGAACAAATCCGCGGTGTGTGACGCCTTGAGCCCGAGCTTCTTCACCTTGCGCGCGGTGGTGAGGCCCTTCGTGCCCGGCGGGATGACGAAACCGGCCTGCCCGCGCGTCCCGAGCGCCGGGTCGACCGACGCGACGACGACGTGGACGTTCGCGATGCCGCCGTTCGTGATCCAGGCCTTCGAGCCGTTCAGCACCCACTCGTCGGTGGCCTCGTCGTACCGGGCGCGGGTCTTCATCCCGGAGACGTCGGACCCGGCCTCGGCCTCGGAGACCGCGAACGCGCCGAGCTTGGGGTCGGACTCGTCACCGAAGCACTGCGGCACCCACTCGGCCAGCTGGTCGGGCGTCCCGGACGCGAAGATGCCGGCCACGCAGAGCGTCGTGCCGAAGATCGACATCGCGATGCCCGCGTCGCCCCAGAACAGCTCCTCGTTGACGATCGGCAGCGAGAGCCCGGACTCGTCGGCCCACCAGGTCGCCAGCGACTCGAAGCCGTAGAGGCCGATCTTGGCCGCCTCCTGGATCACCGGCCACGGCGTTTCCTCACGCTCGTCCCACTCGTGACCGGCCGGTCGCACGACGTCCTTCGCGAACCCGTGCACCCATTCCCGGAGATCTTCTTGCTCTTCATCAAGGTCAAGGCTGAACATCGCGTCCTCGTTCGCAGGATCCGCCACTACTGAGCAGTAAACTTACTCGCGAGTAGATTACTGATGAGATAGGTAGGCTGCAAGCGTGAGCGGCCCATCCAGACGCCTTCCGCGGCGCGTGCGAGAACAGCAGATGCTGGATGCCGCCACCTCTGTGTTCTCCGAGCGCGGCTTCCACGCCGCCTCGATGGACGAGATCGCGGTGCGCGCCGGGATCTCGAAGCCGATGGTCTATCTGTACCTCGGTTCGAAGGGCGAGTTGTTCAGCGCGTGCATCCGGCGGGCGGGTGATCAGCTCACCGAGGCGATCAGCGCGGCCGCCGATCCGTCGTTGCCGCCGGAGCAGCAGCTGTGGTCGGCGGTGCAGGCGTTCTTCCGGTTCGTCGCCGAGCACCGGGACGCCTGGGCCGTGATGTTCCGGCAGGCCCGGGGCGAGGGTGAGTTCGCCGGTGAGGTCGCGTCCATCCGTCGCCTGGTCATCGACAACGTCGCCGAGCTGTTCGCACGTGCGTGCCGGTCGAGCGGGTCGCCCGATCCCGGCCCGGACGAGTTGCGGGCGCTGGCCCACGCACTCGTCGGCACCGGCGAGTCGATGGCGGAGTGGCTGCTCGACCACCCGGACGAGAAGCCCGAGACCGCGGCCACCCGGCTGATGAACGTTCTGTGGATGGGGCTCGGGAGCCTCGTCCGGGGTGAGGTGTGGCGCACTACGTCGTCGGTGCCGCCCGTCCGGTGAGGATCGGGCGCTCGCCGGAGGCGACCGAGAGGTCCCAGCCGCCGTCGCGGGCGTGCGCGCCGAAGTCCACGGTCGAGGGCAGGAGCAGTGGTTTCCCGAAGCGGACGGTGACCGTGTAGGCGTCGGGGAGGCGCCCGTCGAGGGCGGCCAGGCAGCGCGCCTTCACCCACAGGCCGTGCGCGATCGCGCGGGGGAAGCCGAAGAGCTTCGCGGTGAGCGGATGCAGGTGGATCGGGTTCCGATCGCCGGAGGCCCTCGCGTACGCCCGCCCGATTCCGGCCGGCACGCGCCAGACGGCCGTAGGCGGCAGCACGCGGTCGTCGGCGCCACCATCGGACGCGCCACCATCGGACGCGGCGCCACCGGACGCGGCGCCGTCGCGGGCCGAGGCGCTATCTCCTGCGCCGCCACCGGACGCGCCACCACCGCCGGACGCGCCACCACCGCCGGACGCGCCACCACCGGACGCGCCGCCTGCCACGCCCGCACGGGCCGCGCCACCACGGGACGCGCCGCCACCCGGCGCGTCACCACCGGACGCGCCGCCTGCAACGCCGGAATGGGCCGCGCCACCAACCGCCGCGCCGCGTGCCGCGCTGCTACCGGCCGCGTCGCCACGGGCCGCGTCGCCATCTGCCGCGCCGCCATCTGCCACGCCACCACCCCGCGCATCACCGGCCGCGCTGCCACGGGCGGCGCCGCCATCTGCCACGCCATCGCGGGACGCGCCGCCACCGGGTGGGCCGGCGCTGGACGGGCCCGCGCTGGAAGGACCGCCGCTGGGCGGGCCGGCGCTGGACGGGCCGGCGCTGGAAGGACCGCCGCTGGACGAGCCGCCGTTGGGCGGGCCTCCCCCATGCATACCTAAGTTAGGTATCCGCCCCTTGGGAGCCGGGCCTCGGCGGAGGTAGGTGGCCGTGCTGCTCCAGACCGGTTCCTCGCCGACGGAAGCCTCCGTCACCACGTCGAACTGGTGCCCGCGGTGGTGGCGGCGGAGGTTGCCGGTCCACACCTCGAACGTGAGTTCTTCGGTCAGGGCGACCGGCCTGCGCTGGGTGATCGTGTTACCGATGTGGACGATGCCGGGCAGCCCGAACGGGAACGCCCGCTCCGACATCAGCGCGATGGCCAGCGGAAACGCGAGCACCTGCGGGTACGTGCCGGGGAGGGCCGAGCCCAGCCCGAACCCGCACACCCGGGAGTAGTCCGCGAGTCGCCCGGGATCGATCGCGAGATCGCGCAGGACCAGCCGGGTGGCCGGCAACTCGTCTCCTCCCCCGCGCTTGAGCAGGGCCCTCGGATACAGGGTCGCGAGGCTGGGCACGCGCTCGAGGACGCGGATCGCGTCCATCAGGCGCCCAGCAGGGACTGGCCGCAGACACGGACGACGTTGCCGTTGAGGCCGGCCGAGGCGGGGGCCGCGAACCAGGCGATGGTCTCGGCGACGTCGACCGGGAGACCACCCTGGGTCATGCTGTTCATCCGGCGCCCGGCCTCCCGGATCACCAGCGGGATCGCCGCGGTCATCTGCGTCTCGATGAAGCCCGGTGCCACCGCGTTGATCGTGCCGCCCCGCGCCGCCAGCACCGGCGCCAGCGACTGCACCATTCCGATCACCCCGGCCTTGCTCGTCGCGTAGTTCGTCTGCCCCGGGTTTCCGGCGATCCCCGCCATCGACGACGTCGCGACGATCCGCCCGCCGGCCCGGAGCAGACCCCCGTCGAGCAGCACGTCGTTGATCCGCTCCTCACTGCTGAGGTTGACGTCGAGCACGAGGTCCCAGCGGGCGGCGTCCATCCGGCCGAGCGTGCGGTCCCGGGTGACGCCGGCGTTGTGCACGAACACGTCGACGCCGTCCGGGAGGTGCTCGGCGAGCGTCCGCCCGGCGTCCTCGGCGGTGACGTCGAGCGTCAGCGTCGAACCGTTCGCCCGGCCCGCGACTTCGGCCAGCGACGAGCCCGCGGACGGGACGTCGACGCAGACGACGTGGGCACCGTCGCGGGCGAGCACGTCCACGATGGCCTCACCGATGCCGCGCGCGGCGCCCGTGACGACCGCGATCTTCCCCGCGAGCGGGCGCTGCCAATCGTCCGGACGAGACCCGGCGGACGCACCGACGCGGATCACCTGACCCGAAACGTAGGCCGACCGGCCGGAGAGGACGAACCGGAGCGTGGATTCGACGCCGTCCTCAGCCCCCCGCGACACGTAGACGAGCTGGGTCGTGACGCCGCGCTTGATCTCCTTGCCGGCCGAGCGGGTGAAACCCTCCAACGCACGCTGAGCCGTCGCCTCGCGGGAATCGGCGCACTCCTCCGGCGGGGTGCCGAGGACGACGATCCGGCCGCCGGGGGCGATCGAGCGCACCTGCGGGCCGAAGAAGTCGAACAGCGCGTGAAGTTGATCGCTGCGGGTGAGGCCGGTGGCGTCGAAGACGAGCGCGTGCGGGCGGGGGTCGTTCGGGCGCGCCTCCGCGCGGGGCTCGCGGACGACGACTCCGGCCGCGGTGAGCATCGGCCGGATCACCTTCACCAGCCGGCCGCCGGCCCCGCCGCCGACGGACGCACCGGCGACGGGCGTGCCGGGGACGGGCGTGCCGGGGACGTCCACAACGGCGGGCGTGGGGCCGAGCACTACCGGGCCGGCGGCTACCGGGTCTCCGGCCTGGTGGCGGCGGAGCGTCGGCGGCTCGGGGAGACCGACCCGGCGGGCCACGAACCGGCCCGGTGCGGACGAGACGAGCTGCTGGTAGCGATCGCGCATGTGGCGGACCTTACTCGCAGGTAAGAATACTCGTCAGTAAGATCGGGCCAGGTAGCGAGAGGAGCTCCACGATGGTGGTCCAGCGGGTAGGCGTGATCGGCGGCAACCGGATCCCGTTCGCGCGTCAGTTCGGGCCGTACGCCCGCGCGTCCAACCAGGACATGCTGTCCGCGGCGCTGTCGGGACTGATCTCCCGCTACGACCTGACCGGCCAGGTGCTCGGCGAGGTCGTGGCGGGCGCGGTGGTCAAGCACTCGCGCGACTTCAACCTGACCAGGGAGACGGTGCTGGGGTCGGCGCTGGATCCGCGCACGCCCGCGTACGACGTCCAGCAGGCCTGCGGCACCGGGCTGGAAACGGCGATCCTGGTCGCGAACAAGATCGCGCTCGGGCAGATCGAGGTGGGGGTCGCGGGCGGCGTCGACACCGCGAGCGACGCGCCACTGGTGCTGAACGAGGGACTGCGCCAGACGCTGCTGGCGTTCAACCGGGCGCGGTCGCTGCCGGAGCGGCTGGCTCTGCTGACGCGGTTGCGGCCGGGGTTCCTGGTGCCGGAGGTCCCCCGGAACGCGGAGCCGCGCACCGGGCTCTCGATGGGGGAACATGCGGCGCTGACGGCGGCGGCCTGGGACGTCTCGCGCGGCGACCAGGACGTGCTGGCGGCG
This sequence comes from Cryptosporangium sp. NPDC051539, assembly GCF_044454545.1. Classification (NCBI taxonomy): domain Bacteria; kingdom Bacillati; phylum Actinomycetota; class Actinomycetes; order Cryptosporangiales; family Cryptosporangiaceae; genus Cryptosporangium; species Cryptosporangium sp. NPDC051539. The sequence goes on from NZ_JBITDV010000004.1 coordinate 287,036, forward strand.
GCGAGTCATCGGAACCTCGCCGCGGCGTACGAGCGCGGGTTCTTCGACGACCTGCTCACGCCGTATCTCGGGGTCGAGCGCGATCAGAACCTGCGGCCCGGGTCGTCGGTCGAGAAGCTCTCGACGCTGAAGCCGGTGTTCGGCGACACGATGACGGCCGGGAACTCGACGCCGCTGACCGACGGGGCGTCCACCGTGCTGCTGGCGTCGGAGGGGATGGCGGCGTCCCGGGGCTGGGACGTGCAGGCTTGGTTCGCGCACTGCGAGACGGCGGCGGTCGACTTCGTCCACGGGGACGAGGGGATGCTGATGGCGCCGGCGTACGCGGTGCCGAGGATGCTCGCGCGGGCGGGGCTCACGCTGCAGGACTTCGATTTCTACGAGATCCACGAGGCGTTCGCGTCGCAGGTGCTGGCCACGCTGGCGGCGTGGGAAGACCCGGCGTTCGCCAAGGAGAAGCTCGGGCTGGACGCGCCGTTGGGGCCGATCGACCGGTCGAAGCTGAACGTGAACGGCTCGTCGCTGGCCGCGGGCCACCCGTTCGCGGCGACCGGAGGCCGGATCGTCGCCACCGCCGCGAAGCTCCTGGCCGAACGAGGCTCCGGCCGAGCCCTGATCTCCCTCTGCGCCGCCGGCGGCCTAGGAGTAACCGCAATCCTAGAACGCTGACCCCGGCCCCCCGGCCCGCGGCAGCGCCGCCCGAACCCAGAACCCGCTCAGGACGACGCCGACAGGCGAGCAGTCCGACACCGCGACCCTAGGGCATGCCGCATCCCCACGCGCGCCACCGCCGCCCGAACCTGGAGCCCGCTCAGGACGACGCCGACAGGCGAGCAGTCCGACACCGCGACCCTAGGGCATGCCGCATCCCCACGCGCGCCACCGCCGCCCGAACCTGGAGCCCGCTCAGGACGACGCCGACAGGCGAGCAGTCCGACACCGCGACCCTAGGGCATGCCGCATCCCAAGGCGCGCCACCGCCGCCCGAACCTGGAGCCCGCTCAGGGCGACGCTGACAGTCGACCGGGCCGACGCCGCGACCCTGGGCATGCCGTCTCAAGGAGGCCCGGTCGCCTGTCAGCGTCGTCCTGAGCGGGCCGCCCCCAAAGAGAGTGTGGTTGACTGCTCATATGTCCCGCACCCTCTCCACCGCCGGGATCCGGCGGGAAACCGTGCTCTCGACCGCCATCGGGGCGTTCGCGGCCAAGGGGTACTTCGGGACGACGACGGTCGAGGTCGCCAAAGCCGCCGGAATCTCGCAGGCATACCTCTACCGGCTCTTCCCCGACAAGCAGACGCTCTTCGCCGCCGTCGTCGGGCGCTGTTTCGAGCGCATCCTGGAGAGCTTCCGCAGCGGCACCACCGGCGACTCCCCCGACGCGATCCTGTTCGCGATCGGCGGCGCCTACGCCGAACTCATCGCCGACCAGGACCTCCTGCTGCTCCAGATGCACGCCCAGTGCGCCGCGGTCTCGGTGCCGGAGATCAAGGAGGCCGTCCGCACCGGCTACGCGACGCTCGTCGAGTACGCCCGTACCGCTTCCGGCGCCGACGAGAAAGCCGTACAAGCGTTCTTCGCCAACGGCGCCCTCTGCGCGATCGTCGTCACGATGGGCGCACCCGAGGTCGACGCCCCCTGGGCCCGCACGCTCGACGATGGTTTGCGTCACCTGTAGATATATCCGCTTCCACCTTGTCAGGCGGGGGTACACGCCACTTACGGTGGTACGAAGGCGAACCCTAGGAGGCACCGCGTGTCTGGCGTGAACACCACTCCCACGAAGATAGAAGGCGCCGACACCATCCTCACGCCCGAAGCGCTCGAGTTCCTCGCCGATCTGCACCGCACGTTCGGCGCCCGGCGCACCGAGCTGCTGGCCCGCCGCCGAGAGCGCCGGGCCGAGATCGCCCGTACCGGCAAGCTCGACTTCCTCGCCGAGACGGCGAGCGTCCGCGACGACCCTTCCTGGACGGTGGCGGCGGCGCCGGAAGACCTGCGGGACCGGCGGGTCGAGATCACCGGCCCCACCGACCCGAAGATGACGATCAACGCGCTGAACTCCGGTGCGAAGGTTTGGCTGGCCGACCTCGAGGACGCGAACACCCCGCACTGGGACAACGTGGTCGGCGGCCAGGTCTCGCTCTACCGCGCGACCCGGCGGGAGCTGAGCTTCGAGAGCGGCGGCAAGAGCTACGCGCTCGGAGACGACCTCGCGGTCGTCGTCACCCGCCCCCGGGGCTGGCACCTCGACGAGGAGCACATCACGGTCGGCGGCGAGCCGATCGCCGGTGGCCTGGCCGACTTCGGGCTCTACTTCTTCCACAACGCGGCCGAGCTGCTGGCTCGCGGCAGCGGCCCGTACTTCTACCTGCCGAAGACCGAGAGCCACCTCGAGGCCCGGCTCTGGAACGACGTGTTCACCCACGCCGAGAACGCGCTGGGCCTGGGCCGGGTCATCCGGGCCACCGTCCTCATCGAGACGATCACCGCCGCGTTCGAGATGGAAGAGATCCTCTACGAACTGCGCGAACACGCGTCCGGGCTGAACGCGGGCCGGTGGGACTACCTGTTCAGCGTCATCAAGAACTTCCGCGACGCGGGCCCGGAGTTCGTCCTGCCGGATCGGGCGTCCGTGACGATGACCGCCCCGTTCATGCGGGCCTACACCGAGCTGCTGGTCGCCACCTGTCACAAGCGGGGCGCGTTCGCGATGGGCGGCATGGCCGCGTTCATCCCCAGCCGACGCGACGCGGACGTCAACGCGAAGGCGCTCGCGCAGGTCAAGGCCGACAAGGAGCGCGAGGCCGGTGACGGCTTCGACGGTTCCTGGGTCGCCCACCCCGATCTCGTCCCGGTGTGCAAGGACGCGTTCGACGCGGTGCTCGGCGACAAGCCGAACCAGGTCGACCGGCTGCGGCCCGACGTCCACGTGGCGGCCAGCGACCTGCTCGACGTCGCCAACACCCCGGGAAGCGTCACCGAGGCCGGCGTGCGGGCGAACGTCTCGGTCGCGCTGCAGTACCTGAAGGCCTGGCTCGGCGGCCTCGGCGCGGTCGCGATCAACAACCTGATGGAGGACGCGGCGACCGCGGAGATCTCGCGCTCGCAGGTCTGGCAGTGGATCCACCAGGGCACGATCCTCGACACCGGGGAGCCGGTCACCGAGGCACTGGTCCGGCGTCTGCTGGACGAGGAGGTCGCGAAGCTCGGCGATGGCTACGACCAGGCCCGGACGTTGTTCGAGCAGGTCGCGCTGGCCGACGACTTCGTCGAATTCCTCACGCTCCCGGCGTACGCGCTGGTGCGCTGAATGGCAGCTCTGGACGATCTGCTCAACGACCTCGACGAACGGCTGGCCGAGACCGACGCGGCACTGAAAGCGCAGCACGAGCGCCCCGCGCCGGGCCGGCAGCCGGTGCACACGGTGTACGTGCCGGCCGATCAGTTCTCGGCCGGCCTACCGGCCCGCTGGGGTACCGAGGCACTGGCGCTGCTGGACCGGCACGGGTCGAGCCCGGAGGCGTTCGGCCTTCCGGCCGAGGCGGTCCGGGCCGCGCTGCCGCGTGTCCGGGTCAAGCTCGCCACCGAGCCGATCGAGGATCTGCGGATCGACTTCGAGGACGGTTACGGCTACCGCTCCGACGCCGACGAGGACGCCGACGCCCAGAAGGCCGGGCAGGCGGTGGCCGCGCTGATCGGCCGGGAGCGCTCACCGTTCACGCTCGGTCTCCGGGTCAAGTCGATGGAGGCGCGAGACCGGCGCCGGGGCGTCCGGACGCTCGACCTGCTGGTGAAGACGCTGTGCCAGAACCTCCCGGACGGCCCGGACCTGCCGCCGGTGCTCACGAACACCTTCGTCGTGACGCTGCCGAAGGTCTCGTCGGTCGCGCAGGTCGAGGCGATGCTGAGCGTCGTCGACGCGATCGAGGACGCCAACCGTCTCACGGCCGGAACGATCGGTGTCGAGTTGCAGATCGAGTTGCCGGGCGCGATCCAGTCGCCCACCGGTGTGGCCACCGTGGCGAATCTGGTCGCCGCGGCCGGAGACCGCTGCGCGGGCGTCCACTACGGCACCTACGACTACAGCGCGGCCTGCGGGGTGGCGGCGGCGTTCCAGGCGCTCGACCACCCGGTCGCCGACCACGCGAAGGCCGTGATGCTGCTGGCCGCGGTGCAGGCCGGGGTGCCCGCGGTCGACGGCTCGACGAACGTGATGCCGGCCGGGAGCACGGCCGAGGTGCGCGCGGCCTGGGCGAACCACGCCCGGCTGGTGCGCCGCTCGCTGGAGCGGGCCTATTACCAGGGCTGGGACATGCACCCGGGACACCTGGTCACCCGGTACCTGGCCACGTACGTGTTCTTCCGCGACGCGCTGCCCGCCGCCGCGGCCCGCCTGACCACGTATCTGGCCCGGTCGTCCGGCCAGGCCGGGGTCGTCGACGAGCCGGCCACCGCCCGGGCGCTGGCCACGGTCGTCCTCCGCGGCCTCGACTGCGGCGCGCTCACCGAAGACGAAGTACCGCTCGACGTCGTCCAGCTACGGCGGCTCTCCCGCCCGAGATCGTGAAGGTGGCCCCGGTGTTGGATGTGGTGATCCGCGCGCGGCGGGTGGTGACCGCGACCGGCGAGGTCGACCGGGCGATCGGTGTCGCCGACGGCCGGATCGTGGCGATCGAGCCGTTCGACGCCGACCTGCCGGCCGCCGACGACCGGACCCTCCCCGACGAGCACGTCCTGATGTCCGGCGTCGTCGACACGCACGTGCACGTCAACGAGCCCGGCCGCACCGAGTGGGAGGGCTTCGCGACCGCGACCAGAGCCGCGATCGCCGGTGGCGTCACGACGATCATCGACATGCCGCTCAACAGCATTCCGCCCACCACCGACGTGCCCGCGCTGGACGTCAAGCGCAAGACCGCGGCCGGTCAGGTGCATTGCGACGTCGGGTTCTGGGGCGGTGTGGTGCCCGGCAACCTCGGCGAGCTCCGCGGCCTGCACGACCACGGCGTCTTCGGCTTCAAGTGCTTCCTGCTGCACTCCGGAGTCGACGAGTTCCCGCCGGTGGACCCGGCCGAGCTGGAGCAGGCGCTGCAGGCCCTGCACAGCTACGACGCTCTGCTGATCGTCCACGCCGAGGACTCGCAGGCCATCGACCGGGCCCCGACGGCCCACGGCGAGCGCTACGAGGACTTCCTCAAGAGCCGGCCCCGCGGGGCCGAGAACGTGGCGATCGCGCAGGTGATCGAGCTCGCCCGCTGGACCGGGGCACGCGTCCACATTCTGCATCTGTCCAGCTCGGACGCGCTGCCAATGATCGCGTCGGCCCGCCGGGACGGCGTCCGGATCACGGCGGAAACCTGTCCGCACTACCTCAGCTTCACCGCGGAGGCGGTGCCGGACGGGGCGACGCAGTACAAGTGCTGCCCGCCGATCCGGGAGGCGAGCAACCGGGAGCTGCTCTGGCAGGGCCTCAAAGAGGGCGTCATCGACTGCATCGTCTCCGACCACTCGCCCTGCACCCCGGACCTGAAGCGGTTCGACATCGGTGACTTCGGCGTCGCCTGGGGTGGGATCGCGTCGGTCGAGGTCGGTCTGTCGGCGATCTGGTCGGAGGCGCGGACCCGCGGGTTCACGCTGGCGGACGTCTCCCGGTGGATGTCGCGCCGGCCGGCCGAGATCGCCGGCCTGCGGCGCAAAGGCCGGATCGCGCTCGGGTACGACGCCGACTTCGCAGTTTTCGAGCCGGACGCCGGACGAGTGGTCGATCCGGCGCGGCTGCACCACCGCCACCCGGTGACGCCGTACGCGTTCCGCCCGCTGGCCGGGCTGGTGCGCGAGACCTGGCTGCGCGGGCACCTGGTGTCGGACGAACCCACCGGCCAGCTACTGACCAGGGGAAACGCGTGATCGACCTGGCGGCGCGGGCACTCGGCGGCGCTGTAGTCGCGGCGAACGACGAGACGTTCGCGGAGAAGGAGAACCTGATCCGGCCGGGCCGGCCGCTGTTCCAGCCGCACACGTTCGGCCACAAAGGACAGATTTACGACGGCTGGGAGACGCGCCGACGGCGGACACCCGGCCACGACTGGGCGATCGTCCGGCTCGGTGCTCCCGGGTTCGTGCGGCAGGCCGTCGTCGACACCGCGCACTTCACCGGCAACTACCCCGAGGAGTGCTGGCTGGAGGGCCTGTACGTCGACGGCTACCCGGACGTCACGACGGTGGCCGGATGGACCCCGCTGACCGGCCGGGTGCAGCTCTCCGGGGACACCGAGAACACGTTCGACGTCGCCGACGGGCCGCTCGTGACGCACGTCCGGCTGAACATCTCACCGGACGGCGGGGTGGCGCGGCTGCGGGTACTCGGCGACGTGGCGCCGGATCCCCGGCGGCTGGCCGGGGTGCCGCTCGACCTGGCCGCGCTGGAGAACGGCGGCCGCGTCGACGACTGCAGCAACCGTTTCTACTCACCGGCCGACCACGTGCTGCTGCCCGGCCAGGCGCAGACGATGGGGCAGGGGTGGGAGACGCGGCGGCGGCGCGGCGAGGGCAACGACTGGCTGCTGATCCGGCTGGCCGGGCCGGGGCACGTGCGTCAGCTGATCGTCGACACCACACACTTCGTCGGCAACGCGCCGGGAGCGGTGCGGGTCCGGGCGCGGGACGGGGACACCGCCGACTGGTTCGAGCTGCTGGAGCGGCGTCCGTTGCTGCCCGACACCCCGCACTGGTTCGCGACCGATCCGGCGCAGCGGGTGACCCACCTGCGGGTGGACGTGTTCCCGGACGGCGGGCTGGCCCGCGTACGGGCGTTCGGACGCCTGGCCGACGACGGCTGGGACGCCCTGGTGTCGCGCTGGTGGGCCGGCCTACCGGCGGACGCGGCCGCGAGCGTGCTGACCGGCGCCGGGCTGCCGGCGGAGGAGCCCGGCGGGCCGATCCCGGCGGCACTGCGGGCGAGCCTGAGCTAAACCAGCCCGGCCAGAGCCGGACTGTCCACTCCGGCCAGCAACGCGACGGCGGCGCCCCGGGCGGCCGGGTCGCCGTGGTGCCAGCGGTGCACGGCGGCGCGGACGCTGAGCTCGGTCATGCCGCTGTGTTCGGCCAGGGCAGCCAGCTCGTCGATCCAGGCCCCGGTGCCCGGGTGGTTCGTTCGCAGGCCGACGCCGGCCAGGGCGTCGAGGGTGCGGGCGACGACCCAGACGTAACCGTCGGGGAGGCGGCCGGCGCGGCGCCGGGCGTCCTGGAGCGTGTCGAGCGCGCCGTCCTCGTCGCCTTCCGCGGCGCGGACCAGGCCGAGGACCCGGGCGGCCAAGCCTTCCCAGCACGGGTCGCCGATCTGGCAGCCGAGCGCGAAGGCGTGTTCGGCCCGGGTGCGGGCGTTGCGCAGGTCGCCGACGGCCAGGTCGACCTCGGCTCGTAACGCTTCCGGCCAGGGGACGAACGTCGTCCAGCCGGCGGTTTTCGCGCGCTCGAGGGCTTCGTCGAGCGCGGGGGCGGCCTGGTCGAAGTCGCCGCGGAGGAGGTGGACCCGGCCGAGCATCGAGAGCAGGTACGAGCGGCGGCGGTCACTGCCGGCGTGGCGCAGGCCCTCGTGCAGAGCGGTGCAGGCCTCGGCGTAGCGACCGACGTCGGAGAGCGTGCTGCCACGCACGGAGAGCGCGAACGCCCGCTGCTCGGGGTCGGTGAGGAGGTTCCCGGCCCGGGCCAGCCAGGGCTCGACGCGCTGGTAGCGGGCGCGGAGAAACTCCACGTAGGCCAGTTCGACGTACGCGGCGGCCCGGGTTTCCGGCGCCACGCCGGGGCAGGCGAGCGCGCGGTGCAGTGCCGCCGCGCCCTCCTCGTCGCTGCCGCGGGCCGCGTGCACGAGCGCGGTCCCCAGCGCTGTGTACGCGGCCGCGGTCAACGCGCCGCCACCGGGCGTGCCGGTTTCGAGGGTCTCGGCGTCCACGACGGCTCGCCGCAGGCATTCCAGACCCGCGTCCAGGGCGCCGGCGCTGATGGCGGCCTCTCCGGCGTCCAGCAACGCGCGGACGGCCGGGCGGCCCGACGCGGGAGCCGTCGCCGTGGTGGCGGTGCGCGTCACCATCGCCGCGTCCAACGCCGGCCCCGGCTCCACCCCGAGCTCGGTCCGGAACAGCGTCCGGCACGCCGCCGCCCGCCGGGCGGCGTCCATCCCGTGCCCACCCGCGGCCAGCGCCCGCACCAGCAGCACGTGGTAGTTCTCGTCGTACGGCGCCAGCGCCACCAGCCGCCCGGCCAGCTCGGCGCTCTCGGTGGCGGCGCCGCGGGCCAGCAGGAACAGCGCCTCCTCGTGCCACAGCGACTCCACCGCACCCCGGACCCGTCGCCGCTGCGCTTCCAGCCACAGCTCGAACGCCGGGCACCCCGAGAACCGCAACCCGTCGAGCAGCTCCCCCTCGAGATGCTTCCCCGCCAGCCGGTCCCCCTCGAGACGGCCTCCTTCGAGTGGGCTTCCGAGCGCCACGACGTCCACGACCGGCGGTGCCGACCAGCCCGCCACGACCGGGTCACCCCGGAACGCGCCAGGGTCACCGACCAGGCGCCGCAACGCCGACAGGTTCCAGCGCAACGCCGCCATCGGATCGTCCGCCGTCGGGAACAGCAGCTCGGCGACGTGCGCCCGCCCGGCCGGCGTCTCGCGCAGCACCAGATACGCGAGCAGGCCCCAGACCTTGTGCCCGCGCGGGACGGGCCGCACCACCCCGTCGCGGACCACGCGCGGGGAGCCGAGAAGGTGGATCTCGAACGTCACGACACTCCAGGGCTACTCGGCCGTCGTCGGATCGATCGTCGTCCGGACGGCGGTCACCCGGTCGGCCGGGAACCCGCCCCGGCGCGCGTGCTCCCGCACGAGCTCGGCGTCGTCGGCGACGTACACGCAGTACATCTTGTCGTCCGTGACGTAGCTCTGCACCCACTGCACGTGTGGACTCAGCTCGTCCAGCACCGCGCGCGACTTCTGCGAGACCGCCCGCAGCTCCTCCGGCGACGACGCGCCGAGCCCCGGGATCTCCCGCTCGATGACGAATTTGGGCATCGTTCCTCCTGACGATCGGGTCAGTGACCCGGACACCGTCCAACGGAACCGTGTGACGCCACGTGTGACGACGAGACACCTGTGGGAAACACACCATTCACCCGGCAGTTGCCCCCCACAATGTTCCCATGACGGACCGCAGGGCTCCCTTCATCGTCGGTGACGAACGTACGACCCTCCTGTCGTTCCTCACCTATCTCCGGCAATCGATCATCCGGAAAGTCGAGGACCTCACCGAGGAAGAAGCCCGGCGCCCGATCACGCCGTCCGGGTGGACGCTCGCGGGGCTGCTCAAGCACCTCACGGTGTCCGAGCGCTACTGGTTCCGGCACGTCTGGGCGGGCGAGCCCGGCATCGGGTGGGACCGCCACAGCTGGGACGTCCCCGGCCACGTGACCGTCGATCAGCTGATCGACGACTACCGGGAGTCGTGGAAGGAGTCCGACCGGCTGGTCGAGGCCGCTCCGAACTTCGACGCGTCCTGCGCCGAGGAGCACCGCAACCACCGGATGTCGCTGCGCTGGGTCATCGTCCACATGATCGAGGAAACGGCCCGGCACGCCGGGCACGCCGACATCAACCGCGAGCTGATCGACGGTTCGACCGGTCGCTGACCCCGTAGGTTTCCAGGGGTGACCTCGATCGCCCTGCGGCTGCTGGGGCCGGCCCGGCTGGTCGGCGCAACGGGCGCCGAGGTGGTGATCGGTGGTGCGAAGGCCCGGGCGGTGCTGGCCGCGCTGGGCTTACGGCTCAACCAGGTCGTCCCGGTCGAGTCGCTGATCGACGATCTCTGGCCGGGGACGCCACCGGCGACCGCGCGGAACGCCGTGCAGGTGTACGTCTCGGCGGTCCGGCGCGGGCTGGAGTCGGCCGGCGGTCCGTTGCGGCTCGACCGGCTGCCCGGTGGCTACCGGTTGTCCGGGCGTCCGGAGCAGGTCGACTGGCTGCGGTTCGAGACGCTGGCCGCGCAGGCGCGCTCGTCGGCCCGGGCCGGCGACCCTCGCACCGCCGTGGAGCTGCTCGTCCGGGCGCTGGACCTGTGGAGCGGCCCGCCGCTCGCCGACACCGGGGGCACGCCGCTCGGTGCGGCGTTCCGGGCCCGGATGGAGACCGCGCGACGGCTGGCGATCGGGGATCGGATCGCGGCCGAGCTCGTGCTGGGAGGGGTCGAGCGTCCCGCCGGCGAGCAGGCCGGCGAGCCGCCGGGGCCGGGTGCGGTTTGCGACGAGTTCGTCGGCCGCCGCGACGAGCTGGCCGCCGTCGCCGAATCCGTACGTTCGGGCGGGCTGGTCACGATCACCGGCCCACCGGGGGTGGGAAAGTCCCGTCTGGCCGCCGAGGTCGCCCGCCGGCTGGAGGGACTGCGCCCGATCTTTCCCCGCGCCGCCGAGGATCTTCCGCCGCTGGGGAGCAGCACGCTGGTGGTGCTGGAGCAGTCCGACGCGGTCGCCGCGCTGCTCGAGGACAACCCGGGCGCGCGGGTGCTGGTCACGACCACCCGGCCACTCGGTCTGCCCGGCGAGACCGTGCACCGGCTCGGCCCGCTGCCGCCCGAGGACGCCGCCGCGCTCTTCACCGCCCGCGCCAGGGCGGTCAATCCCGGCGTCGACACCACCGATCTCGGCCCGGTCCTCGACGCGCTCGGCGGCCTCCCTCTCTCGCTCGAGCTCGCGGCCGCGCGCTGCGCGGTCCTCAGACCGGCCGAGCTGGCCGAACGCCTCTCCGATCAACTGGCGCTGCTCCGCCCGCGGCACAACGAGGGCCGGTCGCTCGCGGTCGCGCTCGCCGCCGCGACCGACCGGCTCTCCCCGGACGAGCGCGCGTTGTTCGGGCGGCTCGCACTGTTCGCCGAGACGTTTCCCGCCGAGGCCGCCGAGGCCATGGCGCCCGACCGGCGAGACGCCCTCGACCTCCTCCGAGGCCTGGTGGACGCTTCGCTGGTGACCGCGCGGGACGGGCGGTTCCGGATGCTCGCGCCGGTCCGCCAGCACGGCCGCACGCTGCTCACCGACCGCCGGCGCCGTGCGGCACTCGATCGCCGGGCCGACTACCTCGCCGATCTGGCCCGCACGGCGGCCGCGGCTCAGCGCGGCCCCGACCGCACCCGCTGGCGCGAGCGTCTCGACGCCGCCCGCGCCGATCTCGACGAAGAGCTCGACCGCGCGCTCCGGCAGGGCCGCTTCGGCTTCGCGCTGCCGGTGGCGGCCGACCTCTGGTGGTGGTGGGCGAACCGGCCCCGGACCGGCCTCGACCGGTACCGCCGGGTGCTCCGTGCCGCCGCCCAGGCCGCTCCCCCGGACGACCTGCTGCTCCGCACGCAGCTCGCGGCCGCGGTCATCGCGTCCTACGTCTCGCTGCCCGAGGCGATGGACTACGCCGACGACGCCCGTGCGACCGCGTTACGCCTCGGGAGCCGGAGCGGCATGGTCCGCGCCTGTCAGCACGCGTCCGACATCGCGTACGAGCTCGGCGACCTCGACCGGGCCCGCTCCGCGGGCGACCGGGCCTGGCAACTCGCGGTCGACCTCAAGGACCCGTACGCGATCGGCCGCTGCGCCCTCTCGGTCGCCTACAACCACTTCGCGGACGACGACCTGCCGAACACCCGCCGGTGGGCCCGGGACGCGGCCCGGTCGTTCGCGAAGGCGGGTGACGAGGAGGGCCGCGCCGACGCCCGGTTGCTCGTCGCCGAGCTCCTCGTCGAGGAGAACAAGAACGACGAGGCGGACGCTCTGCTGCTCGCGCTCGTCAGCACGTTCCGCGACCACGGCACGGACGAGCAGGTCGCGCGCTCGGCGACCCTGCTGGCCGTGGTCGCCGACCGCACCGGACGCCGCGCCGACGCCGCCGAGCTGGTCACCGAGGCGTTCGACCTGCACCGGGACGTCGGGCACGCGTGGGCCGTCGCGCACGATCTCGAGGTGCTGGCGGCCCGCTGCGCCGAGCGCCGGGACACCGTTCCCGCGGCGGCGTTGCTCGGCGCCGCGAACGTGGTGCGGGCCGACGCCGAACTGGCCCCGATGCCGCGCGACGTGCGGGTTCGCGCGGCGATCGAGGCCAGTTGCGGTGCCTTACCAGGATTTCGGTACGCCGAACGGACCGGTGCGGTCCACGGCGTGCCGGGCGCGGCCGGGCTGGCCCGGGCGGCGTTTACAGAAGGCTGACCGAAGGAGCCGTGCCGTCGGACCCGATCGGGACCAGACCGTAGATCGGAGCGCCGGTGATCGGCACGAAGTCGGCCGAGCCGTCACCCGCGATCGGCACCAAGCCGGACGGGACGCTCACGCCGCCCCAGGTGGTGTCGGCGATCGGCACCAGCTCGGACGGGTCGGTCCACTTGTTCGGGGCGGGAACCGCGGCGAGCGCCGGTGCGGCCGAGATCCCGAGTAATCCGGCGATGGCGGCGGCCACGACGGCCGCCCGGACGGTGTTCCGGTGAGACATGGTCATCACTCCTGGTCCGCGCTCCCCGCTACGGCGCCGACCTGGCGGACGAAAGGCCCACGCACTCGGAACGTACGGTCGTCGGTGGACAGTGGGGAAGGTTCCGCGGCCTTCAGCCTTCCTTCAGGATTTGAGACGCCGTGCCGTCAGGATCTGAGGCGCAGGGCCAGGAACAGGTCGACCCGGTCGTCGAGGCGGCCGAGGTTGCGGCCGGTCAGCTGCTCGACCTTGGCGATGCGGTACCGGACCGTGTTGACGTGCAGGTGCAGCTCCTCGGCGCAGCGGCTCCAGGAACCGGCGTGGTCGAGGAACGCGATCAGCGTCGCGACGAGTTCGGCGTCGTGGGCCTCGTCGTAGGCGAGCACCGGCCCGAGCACGCGGTTGCGGTAGGCCCGGCGCACCTCGTCCGGGACGCTGCCGAGCAGCAGCAGGTGCGAGTCGATCTCGTCGGCGGTGACCACCGCGGTCGCCTCGGTGCGGGCCGCCGCGAGCCGTCCGGCGTGCCGGGCCTCCTCCAGCGCCGCGACCAGCGCCGGCCCGGCCGGCACCGGGCCGCTGAGCCCGACCGGCACCCGGGCCCGGCCCAGCCCCGCGGCCACGCCCGCCAGCGTGCGCCGCACGACGTCGGCCAGGCCGGGGACGTCCGCGCGGGTCGGGACGACGGCGATGGCCTCGCTGCCGCGCAGACCCACCACCGGGTCCGGCACCGCGGTGCGCAGCACCTCGGACAGCAGCGCCGCGCCCAGTTCTCCCTCGGTCACCAGCACGGTGGTCGGCGTCCCCGGGGCGATTCCGGCGATCCGCAGGGCCGGTCCGAGCTCTGCCGTGGCGTCCGACGCGGTGGTGAGGGCCCGCAGGACCTGATCGGCGAGCCGGCGCTCGGCGCGGTGCCCGGCGTCGACCCGGGCGCGCTCCAGCGCGACCAGACCGGCCAGTTCCTCGGCGAGCGCGGTCGCGTCCGGGTCGGCCGGCTGTTCCTTCGACCTGGGCATCGGGCAGACGACGAACCAGCTGACGGCCCGGTGCCGATCCGGCGCGTCAGCCGACAGCAGACGGATCCGCCGCCCCTCGACCGTCACCGACGCGGGCAGCCTGGGCGCGGTCAGGAAGGCCCGGACCAGCGCGTCCGCGCCGGGCGGAGGCGGGCCGGCGATCACGCCGCCGACCGGGCTCAGCACCGAGCAGGGCGCCCCCAGCTCCGCACCCGCGACGTCGAGCAGCCGGTTCAGCCCGGCCCGCCCGGCCAGCACCGCGAGCAACCGCCGCCCCACCGGCCGGGCCGGGCGGTTCTCGGCCAGCACTTTCCGGGTGATGTCGGCGAACGACACCGACGCCGGGACCCCGAACAGCGGCAGCCCGCGCCGCTCGCACACGTCGACGAGCTCGGCCGGGATCGCGCCGAGGGCCGCCTCCCCCGCTCCCAGCGCGGACGCACCCGCACCCACGACCGCGTCGACGAACGCGTCCGCGGTGCCGTCCCACCAGACCAGCCCGGTGAGCACGAGCTCGCCGCCCGAGAGGTACCGGCCCGGATCGGGCAGGTCGGTCGTGAACACGTCGACGATCGGACGGCTGTCGGCGCCCGGCGGCAGCACCAGCGGACGCAACCGCAGGGCTCCCGCGTCGAGCAGCTCGCCGAGCAGCACGGTTCCACCTCCTTGGAGGAACGTACAAGCCGATGGTCACGGCTTTCACCCAGGTTGGAGTGAGCCCGTCTGTCGCGTGGAAGGCACGGATGGCAAAGTTCGCCACACGCGCACGAAATACCAAGGGGGCACCGTTGACCAGCGTGGACGCGCTCAATGCGGTCGAGGCCGACGCCGCCGCCGCGATGATCCATCCGTGCTGCGCCTCCACGGCCTGGGCACGAGCGGTCGTTGCCGGACGTCCGTACAAGGACCTGGACGAGGTGATCGCGGCATCCGACCCGGTCTTCAAGGACCTGAGCTGGGCAGACGTGGAAGAGGCCCTGGCCGCGCACCCCCGGATCGGCGATCGGCCGAAGATCGCGGTCTCGACCGAGAAGCGGTGGTCGCGGGGCGAGCAGGCCGGGATCGCGGACGCGGACCAGGAGGTCCTGACCGCGCTGGCCGACGGGAACGCGGTCTACGAGGCGCGGTTCGGGCACGTGTACCTGGTGTGCGCGTCCGGGAGGTCGGCCGAGGAGTTGCTCGGCATCCTGCAGGACCGTCTCGACAACGATCCCGCGCACGAGCGGGACATGGTGCGCGACGAGTTGGCCGCGATCACCCGGCTGCGGCTCACGAAGCTGCTGGGGACGCCGTGACGCTGTCGACCCACGTCCTCGACGCGGTGAACGGGACGCCGGCCACCGACCTGCGGGTGAGCTGGTACTCCGGGCCGTCGCTGGTCGCCACCCGGCGGACCGACGCCGACGGACGGATCCGTGAGTGGGGAGCCGTGCTGGAGCCCGGAATCCACCGCCTGGTGTTCGCGACCGGCGAGTGGTTCGCCGACCGGCCCGCCTTCTACCCCGAGGTGACCGTGACGTTCGAGGTCACCGACGCCTCGGCGCACCATCACGTGCCGCTGCTGCTCTCCCCGTTCGCCTACTCCACCTACCGCGGGAGCTGATGTGACCTTCAGTCTCGGTCCGAACCAGTACGGCAAGGCCGGTGTACGGCTGGTGACCGTCGACGGCGGTGTGGTCACCGATCTGACGATCGCCAGCGCGCTCTCGGGTGATCTGGAGGCGACGCACTACACCGGCGACAACAGCGCGGTGCTGGCCACCGACACGCAGAAGAACACGATGTACGCGTTCGCGCGGGAGTTCGGGGTGGGCTCGCCGGAGGAGTTCGGCCTGCGGCTGGGGCGGCATTTCGTGACGTCGCAGAAGGCGATTTCGACCGCGCGGCTGACCGTCGAACAGCACCGGTGGGAACGGATCCCGGTCGACGGGGAGCCGGCGCCGCACTCGTTCGTGCGCTCCGGAACGGAGACACGGCGGGCGCGGGTGGTGGTCTCCGAGGATTCGGCGGCGGTCTCCTCCGGGCTCGGCGGTCTGACCGTGATGAACACGACCGACTCGGAGTTCCACGGCTTCCCCCGCGACCGGTACACGACGCTCCCGGAGACGTCCGACCGGATCCTGGCGACCTCGGTGGACGCCTGGTGGGACCACACGGGCACCGACCTCGACTGGGAGGCGGTCTACGACCAGGCCCGCGGCGCGCTCCTGACCGCGTTCGCCTCGACGTACAGCTACTCGTTGCAGCAGACGCTGCTCTCGATGGGGTCGTTGCTGCTGTCGGCGTGCCCTTCGGTCGGCGAGGTGCGGCTCTCGCTGCCGAACAAGCACCACAATCTGGTCGACCTCTCGCCGTTCGGGCTCGACAACCCGAATCGGGTCTACGTGGCGCCGACCGAGCCGTTCGGGCTGATCCAGGGCACCGTGCGCCGCGACGGCGCGACCTACTCCGAGGGGCCTGCGCTGTGGTGACGGTTCTCGACGGCTGCGCCGTCCACACGGTGGACGCCGCGGACACGTCGTACCCGGTAGGGCACGTCGTGGTGGCCGACGGCGTGATCACCGCCGTCGGCCCGGGCCCCGCCCCGGTCTATCCGGACGCCGTGGTGGTGAACGCTTCGGGGTGCCTGGCGACGCCCGGGCTGGTGAACACGCACCACCACCTGTACCAGTGGGCGACGCGTGCGGTGTCGGTGGACGACGGGCTGTTCAGCTGGCTGAAGACGCTGTATCCGATCTGGGCGGGGATCTCGTCCGAGGTGGTGGGGGCGGCCGCGCGGGCCGGGCTGGCGCGGCTGGCGCTGACCGGCTGCACGACGTCGACGGATCACCACTACGTGTTCCCGGCTTCGGGGGACGACGTCCTCGGGGCCACGATTCTGGCCGCCCGGGACGTCGGGCTGCGGTTCCATCCGACCCGGGGATCGATGGATCTGGGGGAATCCTCGGGTGGGCTGCCGCCGGACTCGGTGGTGGAGTCGCTGGATTCGATCCTGGCCGCGGTGGACTCGGCCGTGGCGAAGTGGCACGACCCGTCGCCGGGGTCCCTGCTGCGGATCGCGGCGGCGCCGTGTTCGCCGTTCTCGGTGACCCGGGAGTTGATGCGGGAGTCCGCCGCGCAGGCGCGGCAACTGGGGATCCGGCTGCACACGCACCTGGCCGAGACGCTCGACGAAGACGAGTTCTGCCGCGAGCAGTTCGGGATGACGCCGGTGGAGTACCTCGAGTCGGTGGACTGGCTGGGGCCGGACGTGTGGCTGGCCCACGGGGTGCACCTGTCGGACGCGGACGCCGCGGTGCTCGGGCGGGCCGGGACCGGGGTGGCGCACTGTCCGAGTTCGAACGCGCGGCTGGGGTCGGGGATCGCGCCCGTGCCGGCATTGCTGGGAGCGGACGTGCCGGTCGGGCTCGGGGTGGACGGGGCGGCCTCGCAGGAGAACGGCGGTCTCTCGGACGAGTTGCGGCAGACGGTGTTCGCGGCCCGGTTGCGGCACGGGATGCCCGGCCTGACCGCGCGGGACGTGCTGCGGATCGCGACGATGGGCGGGGCGCGGTGTCTGGGACGGGCCGACGAGATCGGGTCGCTGGAGGTCGGGAAGCGGGCGGACGTCGCGCTGTGGCGGGTGGACGGACCGTTCCACGCGGACATCGTCGACCCGGTGGACGCGCTGGTCTATGCGTCGCCGCCACCGCTGGCCCGGTTGTACGTCGAGGGTCGTCCGCTCGTGATCGAGGACGAGTTGCAGACGGTGGACGTCGAGGCCGCGGGCCGGGATCTGCGCCACGCGGCCCGGGTGCTGGCGGCGCGGGCCGCGGGGTGAGCGCACCCGCCGGTGTCCGCGTCTTCGGCGCCTACCGGAGAGCGTCGAGATCGATCGTCACCGGGAACGGCACGTCCGTGGTGAACGTGCCGCCCTCGGAATCCGATAGAGCGGCTCCGCGCTCATGGTGACCTCCTCGAGCAGCCGGCCGCGCGCGGAGGTTGCGCCGCGCAACGTTGAACGGTGATCGGCCCGGTGCGGCGAGGCGAGATCTGCTGGTAACACGGCGCGGTTACGCTGCCGGGCGGACTGCCGCCCGACCGATGGGGGACGAACGCTGTGCACCTGACCCCGCACGAGCAGGAGCGGCTGCTCATCTCGTACGCAGCCGACCTGGCGCGCCGCCGTCGCGAGCGCGGCCTGCGTCTCAACTACCCCGAGGCGGTCGCGATCCTCACGTCGTTCGTGCTCGAAGCAGCACGGGACGGCCGCACCGTGTCCGACCTGATGGACGCCGGGCGGCACGTGCTCGGCCGGGACGACGTGCTGGACGGCGTCCCCGAGATGATCGAGGAGGTGCAGGTGGAAGCGACTTTCCCGGACGGGACCAAGCTGGTGACGGTGCACCACCCCATACCGTGATCCCCGGCGAGATCATCGTCGCGGCCGACCCGGTCCCCCTCCTGGCGAACCGCGAACGACGAACCCTCGAGGTCACGAACACCGCCGACCGGCCGATCCAGGTCGGCAGCCACTACCACTTCGCCGCCGTCAACACCGGCCTGGACTTCGACCGGCGGGCCGCCTGGGGTTACCGCCTGGCGATCCCGTCCGGCACCGCGGTGCGGTTCGAGCCGGGCATCGTGCGCGAGGTCGACCTGGTCGCGATCGTCGGCACGCGTGACGTCCCCGGCCTCCGCCCCGAATTCGCCGGCCTCCTGGACGAACGGGGTCCCGAAGCGTGATCGATCGCAGCCGCTACGCACTCCTGTACGGCCCCACCACCGGCGACCGCGTACGCCTCGCCGACACCGACCTGCTCATCGAGGTCGAACAGGACCTGTCCCGAGGCCCGGACGACGCTTCCGCCGGAGAAGAGGTCGTGTTCGGCGGCGGCAAGGTCATCCGCGAGTCGATGGGCCAGTCCCGCGCGACCCGCGCCGAGGGCGCTCCCGACCTCGTCATCACCGGCGCGCTGATCCTCGACCACTGGGGCGTCGTCAAGGCCGACATCGGTGTCCGGGACGGCCGGATCGTCGGCATCGGCAAGGCCGGCAACCCCGACACCCAGGACGGGATCCACGAGAAGCTGGTCATCGGCCCGTCCACCGAGATCCTGGCCGGCAACGGCAAGATCCTCACCGCGGGCGGCATCGACAGCCACGTCCACCTGATCGCCCCGCAGCAGGTCGACGAGTCCCTCGGCTCCGGCATCACGACCTGGATCTGCGGCGGCACCGGCCCGGCCGAAGGCACCAAGGCGACGACCGTCACCTCCAGCGCCTGGTACCTCGCCCGGATGTTCGAGGCCCTGGACGACTTCCCGCTGAACGTCGCGCTGCTCGGCAAGGGCAACACGGTACGAGCCGAGTCCATGGTCGAGCAGCTCAAGGCCGGGGCGTCCGGCTTCAAGCTGCACGAAGACTGGGGCTCGACCCCGTCCGCGATCGACGCCTGCCTGCGGGTCTGCGACGCGTACGGCGTCCAGGCGGCGCTGCACACCGACACGCTCAACGAGGCCGGCTTCGTCGAGGACACGATCGCCGCGATCGGCGGCCGGGGCATCCACACCTATCACACCGAGGGTGCGGGCGGCGGGCACGCTCCCGACATCATCACGGTCGCGAGCCACCCGAACATCCTGCCGAGCTCGACCAACCCGACCCGGCCGCACACCGTCAACACGCTCGACGAACACCTCGACATGCTGATGGTCTGCCACCACCTGAACCCGGCGGTGCCGGAGGACCTGGCGTTCGCCGAGAGCCGGATCCGGCCGTCGACGATGGCCGCCGAGGACGTCCTGCACGACCTGGGGGCGATCTCGATGATCGGGTCGGACAGCCAGGCGATGGGCCGGGTCGGCGAAGTCGTGCTGCGTACCTGGCAGACCGCGCACGCGATGAAGCGCCGCCGGGGTTCGCTGCCCGGCGACGGCGCGGCCGACAACGTCCGCGCGAAGCGGTACGTCGCCAAGTACACGATCGTCCCGGCGGTCGCGCACGGGCTCGAGGGCGAGGTCGGCTCGGTCGAGGTCGGGAAGCTCGCCGACCTGGTGCTGTGGGATCCGAAGTTCTTCGGCGTCCGGCCGCACGTCGTCGTCAAGGGCGGGATGATCGCCTGGGCGCAGATGGGCGACACGAACGCGTCGATCCCGACGCCGCAGCCGATCCTCCCGCGTCCGATGTGGGGGGCGCGGCCGACGGCCGCGAGCGCCACCAGCGTGCACTTCGTCGCGCCGATCGCGATCGAGGACGGCCTGGGCGACCGGTTGAACGTCCGGCGCCGATTGGCCGCCGTCGCCGACGTACGACGCCGGGGGAAGGCCGATCTGCCGCTGAACGACGCGATGCCGGAGATCCGCGTCGACCCGGACACGTTCGCCGTGTACGTGGACGGCGATCTCATCGAGGAGTCACCGGCGACCGAGCTCCCGATGGCCCAGCGGTACTTCCTGTTCTGAGGTGACGCCGATGCGCCAGGCTCTGTTGCTCCTCGCGGACTCCCGGCTGCCGGCCGGGGCGCACGCCCACAGCGGCGGAATCGCCCCGGCCGTGGACGGGGACCTGGTTCACGGTCACGTCGAGGTGATCGAGTTCCTCCGCGGCCGGCTGCACACCGCCGGCCTGCTGGCCGCCGCCGTAGCCGCCCGCGCCTGCCACCTGGCCACCGAGACCGCCGGCGCGGCGGCCCCGGCCGTCGACGCGACCAGCACCCCGGCCCGCAACGCGGGCGGCGCTCGAGCCGCGGGCGGGGTGTGGGCAGTGCTCGACGGGGAGGTCGACGCTCGGACGCCCTCAGCGGCCCAGCGGCAGACCTCGCGCGCTCAGGGCCGGGCGCTCCTGCGAGTGGCCCGCCAGGCGTTCCCGCACCGGGAGTACGACGCGCTCGGCACGCACCCCCACCACCCGGTCGCGCTCGGAATCGCCGTCCGCGCCGCCGGCGGCACCCCGGAAGAGGCCGCGGCGCTCGCCGTCGCCGCGGCGCTCAGCGGACCGGCGTCCGCCGCCCTGCGGTTGTTGGGACTGGACCCGCTCGCCCTGACCGCCGCGCACGCGGCCCTCGCCACGACGGCCGACGCGGTCGTCGCGGAAGCCGCCGCCTACGCCGACCGGCCCACGGACGCGCTCCCCGCGCCGTCCGCCCCCCTGCTGGACCTGCTTGCGCAGGCCCACGCCCGTTCGGAGGTGCGTCTCTTTGCATCCTGAGGACCACGACCACGACCACGACGTCTTCGAGCAGCACGCCCCGCTCACCGGCGAACTGGCTCCGCGCACGCACGGACGCGCGTTCCGGGTCGGTGTCGGCGGCCCGGTCGGCTCGGGCAAGACCGCGCTGGTCGCCGCGCTCTGCCGGACGCTCGGCCCCGAGCTGCAGCTCGGCGTCGTGACGAACGACATCTACACCACCGAAGACGCCGACTTCCTGCGCCGGTCCGGCGTGCTCGCGCCGGACCGGATCGCCGCGGTCGAGACCGGGTGCTGCCCGCACACCGCGGTCCGCGACGACATCACCGCCAACCTCGACGCGGTCGAGGGCCTGGAGGAGACGTTCGCGCCGCTGGAGCTCGTCCTGGTCGAGAGCGGCGGCGACAACCTCACGATGACGTTCAGCCGCGGGCTCGTCGACGTCCAGCTGTTCGTGCTGGACGTCTCCGGCGGCGACAAGGTGCCGCGCAAGGGCGGCCCGGGCGTCACCGGGTCGGACCTGCTGGTCATCAACAAGACCGACCTGGCCCCGATGGTCGGCGCCGACCTCGGCGTGATGGACCGGGACGCCGCCGCCGTGCGCCGGGGCAAGCCGGTCGTGTTCCAGTCGCTGCGCGAGGAGCCGACGGCCGCCACCGTGGCCGAGTGGATCCGCGACGCCCGAAAGCACTGGCTGGGTGAGGGCTAGCGCGCGTGCGGTCGCCGAACGCCTCGGCGACCGCACGGCCCTGACGACGCTCGCGTCCCAGCCGCCGATCGTGCTGCGGCAGACCGATCGCGGCCTCACGATGGTCACCGGCGCGGCCGGTCCGCTCGGCGGCGATCGGACCGACCTCACCGTGTCCGTCGGCGACGGCGCGTCGCTCGACGTCGGCTCGGCGGGCGCGGCGCTGGCGTTGCCCGGCGTGCACGGCGGCTCGAGTTCCGCGACCGTAACGCTGCGGGTCGGCGCCGGGGCCACGCTCAACTGGCAGCCCCAGCCCCTGATCGTCGCGGCCGGCGCGGACCACCTCGCGGTCCTCGACGTCACGCTCGACCCGACCGCCCGGCTGACCCTCGTCGAAACGCTCGTGCTCGGCCGCTACGGCGAGCAGCCCGGCCACCTCCGGACGCGGTGGCGGATCCGCCGCGGTAGCGCACCGTTGCTCGCCCAGGACCTGGACGTCGGCACCGGCGCCCCCCGAGGGTGGGACGGACCCGCCGTTCTGGGGGGAGCCCGCGTACTGGCGAGCGTCCTCGCCGTCGATCCCCTCGGCTTTCCCGACTACGACGCCCAGCGGACCACCGAACCCGGCGTCCGCTGCGAGGCCCTGCCGCTAGCCGACCTCTCCGCGGTAGTGCTCACGGCGGTGGGTCCCGACACGGTCCGGGTCGGCCGGGCGCTGGAAGCCGCTCTTTCGGGCTTGACGTCCGCCGTCTCGCAGTAAACACTTACTGCATGAGCGAGAGCAGAGCCGCCCTCCTCGCGGCCGCCGCCGAGGAGTTCGCGCAGTACGGGTTGCACGGGGCCCGCATCCGCGCGATCGTCGCGCGCGCCGGCGTCAACGAACGCATGATCTACCACCACTTCGGCAGCAAGGAGGGTCTGTACGGAGCAGTGATGGACGACCAGCGCCGGGCGATCGCGCAGGCTTGGTGGCCCGCACTGGAGAAGGCGCAGACGATGGAGCCGCTGGAGGGTATGCGATACGGGCTGCGGTCCTACCTCGATCTCGCGATGGCACATCCGCACCGGTCGGCGCTGTTCATGCAGGAGCAGCTGGCCGGCCAGTTCGGCACGCTGCACCCGACCTCCCCCGACCAGCTACCGGCGCCGATACGCGAGCTGTACGAACGAGGCCAGCGCGACGGCGTGTTCCGCGCCGACCTGCCGTTCGCGCTCGCGTACGGAACCGCGGTCGGCTCGATCGTGGCGATGGGCGCGACCAGTTCGCGGACTCTCGAGTGGCTGGCCCCGACACTGTCGATCGACGAGGACCGGGCGAAGGAGCTGGTCGTGGACTTGTTTGTGCAGGGGATGACTTCCCCGGCGTCGCATACCTAAGTTAGGTATCGGCGGGCGCGGTGATGGGAGTCGTCGTTTTATTGCATACCTAAGTTAGGCATCGGCGGGCCGACGGTGCTGGTGGTGGCCCTGGCGGCTCATCGCTTACCTAAGTTAGGCATCCGGCTCGGTGGGGCTGGTGGTGGCCCTTACCCTTCGTTGCTTACCTAAGTTAGGCATCCGGCTCGGTGCTGGCGGCGCCCCTTCCCCTTCTACTGCTTACCTGAGTTAGGTATCCGTCAATCGCTGGCGGCACCACACTCCCGTCGCCGTTTACCTAAGTCGGGTAGCCAATCCGCAGCCTGCAGTAAGTGTTTACCGCGCAGTAAATGTTTACAGAGGGAGGACAACCGTGACCGTCACGGAGGACGACACCAGGTTGACGCCCGAGCTCCTCAAGCTCGCCGGCGTCGTCATGCTCGGCGCGATCATGATGCAGCTCGACGTCACGATGACATCGATCGCGACCAACACTCTGATCAACGATTTCCACACCACCCTGGCGACGTACCAGTGGGTCGGCACCGGCTACCTGCTGGCGATGGCCAGCGTGATCCCGATCGCCGGCTGGGCGCTGGACCGCTACGGCGCCCGGACGATGTGGATGCTCACGCTCGTGGTGTTCTTGATCGGCTCGATACTCTGCGGAATGGCCTGGTCGGTCGAGAGCCTGATCGCGTTCCGGGTCGTCCAGGGCGTCGGCGCGGGCATGATCCTGCCGCTGATGCAGTCGATCCTGGCGATCGCCGCCGGGCCGCAGCGACTCGGCCGGGTGATGGCGACGATCGGCGTCCCGGCGCTGCTCGGCCCGGTGCTGGGGCCGATTCTCGGCGGGCTGATCATCACGAACCTGTCGTGGCACTGGATCTTCTACGTCAACGTGCCGATCTGCTTGCTGGCCCTTCTGCTCGCGGCGCGGTACCTGCCGGCGATCCGGTCCGGGGCACCGCGTACGCCCCTGGACGTCGTCGGCCTGCTGCTGCTGGCCCCGGCGTTCGCGGCCATGATCTACGGCTTCGCGGAGGCCGGGCACAGCGGCAGCTTCGCCGACGTCGCGGTGATCGGGCCGGTGGCCGGCGGGTTGGCGATGCTCGCGATCTTCACGCTGCACTCGGTGCGGCGGGGCTCGCCGGCGCTGATCGACGTCCGGCTGTTCCGGGTCCGGTCGTTCGCGGCCGCCGCCGGGCTGATCGTGCTGGCCAGCGGGGTGATGTTCGGCGCGCTGGGGCTCTTGCCGCTCTACTACCAGCAGGTCCGGGCCGAGGACGCGCTGCACACCGGGCTGTTGCTGATCCCGCTCGGGTTCGGGATGGGAGCTTCGCTGACGATCGCGGGGCGGCTCGCGGACAAGTTCCCGTCCGGGCCGATCGCGCTGGCCGGGCTGGTGCTCAGCGCGGGCGGGGCACTCGTCTACACCGGACTGGGCGCGGGCACCAGCTATCTGGTGATCGGGCTGGCGGAGGTGGTGAGCGGCGCCGGGATCGGCGCGATCCTCGTGCCGGTGATGAGCACCGCCATGCGCAGCGTGCCGCTGGAGGCGATTCCGCGGGCGAGCGTCTCGGTGCGGATCTTCCAGCAGCTCGGTGGGTCGCTGGGTAGCGCGATCCTGTTCGTCGCGCTGCAGCGCGAGGTCACTGACCGGGCGGGCGCGGGCCCGAGCGCCCTGGCGTCGTCGTTCGGGGCGACGTTCTGGTGGATCGTCGCCATCTCCGGGCTCGCGCTCGTCCCGGCGCTGTTCCTCCCGCTCCGCCGCCCCGCGGCGGCGCCAGCGGGGTCCGCCGGGTCCGCGGGGTCCGACGAGGTTTGGCTCGCCGATTACTGACGGCGTCTGGCCAGCATCAGATTTTTGCTTCGGGGCCCTCCCCACGACATTCTGATGCTGGCCGCTCCCGTCCGTATCCCCCACGTCCGCACTCCCGGACCTCCCCGCGCCCGGGCCTCCCCCGCGCCCAGACGCTGACCAAACCAGACACACGGCCGCACCGGGTGCGCCCGCCACCCCAGGCACACCAGGTAGGCCGGGTGCGCCCGCCACCCCAGGTAAGCCCGGCCCACCGACCCCGACGGCTGTACCGACCACGGCACCTGCGCCAGCCACCACAGGCGCTCCGACCCCGACGGTGAGCCGCCCCACGGTAAGCCGCCCAACCGTGAGCCCCCCGACGGTGAGCCACCCAATCGCGAGCCGGGACACACCCCAGCGGGCCGGCCACACAGCCAGCACGCCGGACGCCGGACGCCGGGCGCGGAAACGAGGGGCGGGCGCGGCTTGGGGCCGGGGTCAGGCCAGGGAGACCAGGCGGGCTCCGCCGTCGGACTCCAGGATGGTGCCGGTGAGGTTGCGGTTCGTGGCCGCCAGCACGACCGCGGCGGCCACGTCGTCGGCGACGGCGACGGCGCGCGCGGGGAGGATGCTCGCGACCTGGGCGAACAGCGCTCGGCGGGCGTCTTCGGGGGTGCCGTCCCACCAGGGTGTGTCGACCAGCCCGGGCGACACGGCGTTGACCCGGATCGGCGCGAGCTCGACCGCGAGCGGCCGGACCAACCCCTCGACCGCCGCGTTGAGCGCGGAGAGGCCGGCCGTGCCGGGCATCCCCATCCGCGCCGACGAGGCGCTGACCAGCGTGATCGAGCCGTCGACCGAGAGGTGGGGCAGCGCGGCCCGGATCGCGCCGAGATGAGTCCAGAACTTCGCGTCGAACGCCCGACGCAGGACGTCGAGATCGAGGTCGGCGACCGGTCCCATCCCCTCGGCGCCGCTGGCCGTGACCACCAGCCAGTCGATCGCGGTGATCTCCTCGACGAGCTCGCGCAGCGCGATCGGGTCGGACGCGTCCGAGCGGTGGCCGACCAGCTCGGGATCGGTGGCGGCGACCTCGTCGAGGCGGCGCTTGTCCCGTCCGCTGATGTGGACGGTCGCGCCGAGCGCGCGGAGCTGCCGTGCGGTGGCGAGCCCGATGCCCGAGGTTCCACCGAGGACGAGTGCCGTGCGAGAAGACATGAGGGGCTCCCCAATTTCGAACCGTAGCGTCTCGTTTTAGACTAGCCCCATGACGGCCGGACGCAAGCGGAGTGAGGAGAGCCGGGTCGCGATCCTCGCCGCGACCGTCGGCCTGGTGCGTGAAGCCGGGTACGGCCAGCTGACGATCGAAGGCATCGCGGCCCGGGCCGGGGTCGGGAAGCAGACGATCTACCGGTGGTGGCCGTCGCGGGCCGACGTGCTGTTCGAGGCGCTCGCGACCCACGCCGACCTGGAGATCACGACCACGGATCACGGCTCGTACCGGGCGGATCTGCGGGCATTCCTGGGCGAGACGTTCGCGCTCGCCGAAGCGTCCGGGATCGCGGAGATCCTCCGGTCGCTGATGGCGGAGGCCCAGCTCGACGCCGCGTTCGGGGCCCGGTTCCGGGACGCGTTCCTGGCCCGGCGGCGGGGCGCGCTGCGGCGGATCCTGGACCGCGCCGCCGAGCGCGGCGACCTTCCCGCGCAGCCGCCGCCGGAGCTCGCGGTCGAGGTGGTGTTCGGAGTGCTCTGGTACCGCGTCCTCGCGACGCGCGAGCCGATGAATCCGTCGCTGGCCGACGACCTGACCACGCTGCTGATCCGCTAGCGCAGAAGTCCGGCGAGGTCCGGGTGCTCGACGAGACTGCGCGGGGACGGGCCCGGGCGCAGCAGGCCCCGGCGCAGAAACGCGCGGAGGATCTCGCGGCCGAGCGCTCCGCCGAGGTGCGGGCGACCGGCGGTCGCGTCCAGGCAGCCGACGGCGAGCTTCCGGCGTCCGGACTGCGGGTACGGCACGTCGAGCCGGGCCAGGGCGGCGTCCAGGGTGGTGCCGGTCTCGAGCACGGACTCCGGCTCGGGCCCGGGGATCAGAGCCCCGTCGGCGACGAGACGGTCCAGCAGCCGGACGCCCGCGTCTCCGGCCAGGTGGTCGTAGCAGGTCCGCGCCCGGGCGAAGGCCGACGGGTGTTGCGCGCCGGGCGGCCGGGCGGCCAGTGCGTCCACCGCCGCGAGGAGCGCGCCCACGGCGTCCGGATGTTCCAGGTGGTAGTGGGTGGAACGGCCGACGCGGGACGTACCGACCAGACCGGTCGCGCGGAGCGCGGCCAAGTGGTTGCCGAGGCGGGACGGGGTGAGCCCGAGCCGCTCGGCCAGCGCGGCCTGGGCGGACGCCCCCTCGGTGGCGAGCAGGCGCAGCACCTCGAAGCGGATCGGCTCGCCGATCGCGCTCAGGACCTCCGGCAACTCGGGCACAGGTTTGATCCTCCCCGACAATGACAATTCATGTCTCCATGAAACATGATCGCGTGGCCGGTCGGCTGCTGCTCGGTACCGGCATCAACGGCATCGGCGGCGGGCTCTGGTTCACGATCTGGGCGCTGTACCTGACCCGGGTGATCGGCCTGCCCGCCGGTCGGCTCGGGCTGTCGCTGGCGGTGGCGGGCGTGGCCGGGATCGCGCTCTCGCTGCCCGGTGGTGCGATCGCCGACCGGCTCGGCGCGCGCCGGGTCGCGCTCGTGATCAACCTGGTCCGCGCGGCGGCCTGCCTCGCGTTCCTCGCGGTGAACGGGCTGATCGCGCTGACGATCGTCGCGGCCGTGTTCAACGGGGCTCAGGTGGTCGGGTCCGGCGTCGGGAACGCGCTGATCACCGGGTTGTTCGACGGCGACCTCCGGATGCGGATGCTGGCTCGCTCCCGGGCGGTCGTGCACGCCGGGAACACGATCGGGGCCGGCGCCGGCGCAGCGGTACTGGCCGTCGACCAGCGCTGGGCGTACTCGGTGGCGATCGTCGCGAACGCGGTGACGTTCGTGGTGAACGCGGGCCTGCTGGCAGGCGTGCCGGAGACCCCCACCCGGCGGCGGCTCAGCCGCTGGGCGGGGCTGCGCGGTACCGCGATCCGGGACCGGCGGTACCTCGCGGTGATGGCGCCGATCACCGCGCTGACCGCGTGCTGGGCGGTGCAGTCGACCGGGATCCCGCTCTGGGTCGTGTCGTCGACGTCGGCGCCGCCGGTCGTGGCGGCCGGGACCGTGATCGTGAGCTCGATCCTGATCGCGGCGCTGCAGAGCGCGGTGAGCGCGCGGGTGCTGACGATCCGGCGGGGTGCGGGCGCGGCGACGCTGGCCGGAGTGGTGCTCGCGGTGAGCTGCGTGGCGTTCGTACCGGCGGCGTGGGTCGGCGCGGGGTGGGCGGTCGCGATCGTGCTGGCGGCGGGGTTGCTGCACGTCGCGGGCGAGCTGTTGTTCGTGTCCGGATCGTGGGCGGTGTCGGTCGGGCTCATGCGGGAGGAGTGCCGGGGCGAGTACCAGGGTCTGAACGCGGCGATGACCGGCGGAGTGCAGGAGTTCGCCCCGGCGGCCGTGGCCGCGCTGGTGGGCGGCCTGGGATCCCAGGGCTGGCTGGCGATGGCCGGCTTCTTCCTGGCCTGCGCGGCCCCGGTGATTCCGCTGGCCGCGCGTGCGTCAGTTGATGGGCTCGGCCGCGGTGGTGGTACGGACCGCGTCGAGCAGCGAGGCCCGGGTCGCGAGCGTGGTGCGGGCCCGGCCCCGGGACTCACCGAGCGCGATCTCAGCGGTGTCGATCGTGCGCCAGTCGTCCAGCGTGAACACCCGGACGCCCCGGTCGGACAGTAGATCGGTGAGCGCGTCCCGGTCGGGCCGCTCGGCCGGTGGCAGCGCCCCGGCGGTGGCGTCGGCGAGCAGCGCGGCCACGGTCTCGTGGGCGTCGGCCTTGTTGGTGCCGATCACCCCGGTCGGTCCCCGCTTGATCCATCCGGCGACGTACTCCCCCGCCACCGCGCCTCCGTCGCGCGCTACCCGCCCCCGCTCGTGCGGCACGACGTTGGCGGTCTGGTCGAACGGGAGGCCCGGCAGCGGCACCCCCCGGTACCCGACCGACCGCACGACGAGCTGCGCCTCGATCACCGACCGCTCGCCGGTGCCCACGACCGACCCGTCGGGGGTGAGCGCAGTGCGTTCGACCACCACACCCTCGACCCGGCCGGTGCCCAGGATCTCCACCGGCCGGGTGAAGAACCGCAGGTGGACGCCGGTCGCGCCACTGCGCGGAGCGGCGGCCCATTCACGCATCACGTCGACGTTGCGGGCGACGACGCGGTCGGACTCGACGAGCGCGTCGGTGACCGGGTGCGGCGCCAGATCGGCCGGATCGACCCGCACCGCGACGCCGTCGAGCTTGCCGAGTTCGCGCAGCTCCTTCGTCGTGAACGCGGCGTGCGCCGGGGAACGGCGGCCGAGCAGGTGGATCTGGCGTACCGGACAGCTGCCGAGCGCGGTGAGGACGTGCTCGGGCATGTCGGTGTGGTCGAGCGCGCCGCCGTAAGCACAGCGGGCCAGCACCCGGCCGACGTCGAGGGCGACGTTGCCGACCCCGACGACCACCGCGGAACGTGCGGTGAGCAGCGCCTCTTCGACCGCGCCCCGGGCCGCGTCCGGATGGCCGCAGTACCAGGCCACGACGTCGGTGGCCGGCAGGCTGCCCGGAAGGTCTTCGCCGGGAATGCCGAGCCGCCGGTCGGCGGACGCGCCGAACGTGTAGACGACCGCGTCGAAATGCCGGCGCAGCTCGTCGACCGTGAGGTCGGTGCCGAGCTCGACGTTGCCGAGGAACCGGACGGAGGGCTCCCGGAGCAGGCGCCAGAGCGTCTCCCGGATGCCGCGGATGCTCAGGTGATCGGGTGCGACGCCGTACCGGACCAGGCCGAACGGCGTGGGGAGCCGGTCGATGACGTCGACCTCGACGTCCACGTCGGTCTGGCGGGTCAGCGCCTCGGCCGCGTAGATCCCCGAAGGCCCTGATCCGACAACAGCTACCCGAAGTGGTCGCTGATCCACTTCTTCACCCTACGTCGCAGTGATCAACGCGACACCGACTCTGCCTGATTTCGGAACGGCCGCACCCGCCGCACCCGGGACGCCGGCGCCCCGAGGACGCCCGCCGGAAGCTCGGCCGGCCGCTCCTCGACGCTCCCGGCCGACGAGCTTTCCGCCGACGAGCCTCCGGGCGATTCGCGGTACGAGCGGATCAGGACGGAGACCCAGCTGCGGTAGGGCGCCCAGCGGCGGGCCACCTCGATCAGCCGCGCGGGCTCACTGCCCGGGAGGCGGTACAGCTGCACCATCGTGGCGTGCAGCCGCCGTTCGGCCAGCGCGAACACGTCGGGCGCGCCGGCGCCGCGGATCAGCGTCAGCTCGGCCGAGAACGGCCCGACGCCGGGGAGCCGGCGCAGGTCGGCCAGTGCCTCACCCGGGTCGAGCGCCCGGAGCCGCTCGCCGGTCAACCGGCCCTCGGCGGCGGCGCGGGCCAGCGCGTGCAGCCGCTCGATCTTCGGCCCGGGCACACCGTCGAACTCGGTGACGGCCAGCAGCGACGCCGGAGCGGGGAACGCCGCGCTCTCGACCCCGGCGATCGTCCGGCGCTCGCCGTGCGCGGCCGCCAGCCGGGCCTTGACCGCGGCTGCCTGTGCGATGCGGACCCGGTGGCTGAGCACGGCCCAGCACGCGGCCTCGTACGGCGAGAAGAAGCACACCGGACGCAGCCCGGCGAACCGGGTCTGGAGCGCACCGACGACCGGATCGGCCGCGCCGATGCCGGGGAAGCCCGTCCCGTCGACGTCGAGCGAGAGAACGCGGGCCAGCTGCGCGGACGCGCGGGCCCGGACGTCGTCGGGGACCGCCTGGTCGAACTCGGCCACCACCGCGCCGTCGGCACGCTGGTGCACGGCCAGCCCCACCGCCGGCCACGCGACGCCGGGGGTCTCCACCGGGAACGCGAGCCGCAGGACGCCGTCGTCGGCGCCGGTGTACCGGGCCGGGCCGAAGCCCTCGAGGAACTGGGTGCTGGCGGCCAGCGAGAACGGGCCGCGCGGCGTCAGGACGATGGTCACGGAGATTCTCCTCCGGTCGACGTGATCCGACGTCCCCGTTCTACCCGCCCCCTCCGACAGTTCCGCCCACCCCGTTCACCCCCGACAGCCCGACAGCCCGACAGGCCGGTAGCCCGACAGCCCGCTCACCACGGCATCCGGAACAGGTCTCCTTCGGGGGTGCGGTGGTACAGGCGGTGGACGCGGTCGCCGGACACCGTCCGCTCGTCGGAGACGAAGTAGACGTCACGGGCGGCGGTCACGCTGATCGAGATCGTGCGCAACCGGGCGACCGGACGCACGAAGCCCTGCGAGTCGACCTCACGAGCGTCGCCGCCGCCCAGATAGACCGAGCCGTCGCCGCCGGCCGCCAGCGCGAACACGCTCGGGATGCCGACGATCGTGGCCTGCACGTCGTTGCGGAACGGGCCGGTCGTCCCGTCGCCGGCGAACGTCCGGATGAAGCCGGACCCGACCCGGACCACGCGGATGCGCCGGTTGCCCTGATCGGCGATGTAGAGCCGTTCACCCTCCGGGTCGACGGCGACGGCGGTCGGCATGTTGAGGAGCGCCCAGCTCGCGTAGAGGCCGTCGCCGCTGAAGCCGGTCTGCCCGGTTCCGGCGAACGCTTCGATGCTTCCGCTGGTCACCCGGCTGACCCGGTTGCGTTGCTGTTCGGCGATCCAGAGGACGCCGGTCCGGCTGACCGTGATCGTGAACGGCTCGGAGAGAAGCACGGACGTGCTGCTGGCCCGGCCGCTGACCGGGCGGGTGCCACCGCCGGCGACCGTGGTGATCGTGCCGTCGGCGTCGACCCTCCGCACCCGGCGGTTGCCCTGGTCGGCGATGTACAGGTTGCCGTCGCCGTCGACCGCGAGCGAGCCGGGGTCGCTGAGCGAGGCCTTGGTGGCGTCGCCGCCGTCGCCGGAGTAGCCGTCGGTGCCGTTGCCCGCAACGACGATCGTCGAGGAGCCGGAGAGACCGCGGGCATCGATGCGGCGGACCTCGTCGTGCGCGGGGTCGGAGACGTAGATCGTGGTACCGACCGCCACCACGCCGCCGGGACCGGGGACGACGTCGGGGCCGGTGGAGAACGTGCTCACGCCGAGTCCGACGACGATCGCGGCGAGGGCCGCTCCCAGCACCGCCGCGCCTCCGGCGACCGCCCGGCCGCGCGGCAGGAGCCGGGCCAGCCACCCGCCGTCCGGTCTCTCCAGCAGCCAGACCGGTGCGGCCGTGACGACCAGCGCCCCGTCCCGGGACGCCCCCCAGGCCACCACCTCCCGTCCGGGTTCACCACGCCCCTGCGCGGCCGGGCGTGAATCAGCGCCTTCAGGCCCGGGACGGCGGCCCGCGGGCCCGGGACGGCGGCTCCGGATCCGCCGGCCGGAGACGCTCGCCGGTTCGGCCTCGACCGCGGACGGCGGTGGCTCGGTGTGGTCACGCCCCAGGGCCAGTTCGTCCAGGCGGGCGGGTGGCAGGCCCCAGGGCCAGTCGGGCAGGCGGCGGCCGACCGTGGTCTCGAACGGGCGGACGCCGCTGCCGCCCCGCCCGGGCCGGGACGTCCGCGCGGCGTCCCGGAGCTCGTCGCCGACCCGCACCGGCAGCCCCGCCCGGGCAAGCCAGTCGGAGCCGTAAGCACCCGCGGCCGCGCTGGCCAGATCCAGTGCGAACGCCCGCGCGGTCGGCTGCCGGTCGTCGACGTCCTTCGACAGCCCGCGCAGGATCACCGCCGCCACCCGGGGCGCCACGTCCGGCATCGGCGGAGGCGGCGTGCTCTGGTGGTGCAGCAGCATCGCGGCCGGCGACAGCTCCCCCGCGAACAACGGCCGCCCGGTGAGCAGCCGGTACAGCACCACGCTCAGCGAGTACAGGTCGGTCGCGGGGCCGAGACGTCCGAGCGACGCCTGCTCCGGGGCCATGTAGACCGGCGACCCGACGAACGAACTCGACGCCGTGGCCGTGCCGTCGAAGAGCTTCGCGATGCCGACGTCCGCGACCTTCACCGTGCCGTCACCGGCGAACAGCAGGTTGTCGGGCTTGATGTCGCGGTGCAGTACCCGGCGGCCGTGCGCGGCCGACAGCGCGTCGGCGACCGCGAGCCCGACGCCGCACGCGTACTCGGGCGTCACCCGGCCGAACCCCCTGGCTCCGAGACTCCCCCCGCTCAGGCGCTCCATCACGAGCAGGCAGAGCCCCCGGTGCTCCACGTAGTCGTGCAATCGGACGATGTGCGGGTGGTCGAAATCGGCCAGCACCCGGGCCTCGTCGAGGAAACGCTGATCCGCAGTGGCCTCGCCGTCCGGGCCGGACAGCACCTTGATCGCGACCGAGCGGCCGAGCCGCCGGTGTGTCCCGGCGACGACCAGGCCGAACGCGCCGCGACCGAGTTCCGCACCCAGGTCGTAGCCGGGTAACGCCTCCTCGATGCGTGCGCGATCAACGATCATCCGGTGACCCCATCCGTCCAGCCAATAGTCGTTACCGAGCGCACCTGCCACAACGGCGTGGAAGTCTCAACCCGGAAACGACGAATCTGATCCAGGGAGACGAGATGTCCGAACGGCGGTTCCGGTTCGGCCTGGTGGCGGCGCCGAATCTGAGCGGGGACGAGTGGATCGGGCTGGCGCGGCGGGCCGAATCGCTCGGGTACGACACGCTGCTGCTGCCGGACGTGCCGGAGATGGGGTCGCCGTTCCCGGCGGCGGGTGTCGCCGCGGGGGCGACCACCACGCTGCGGGTCGGGACGTTCGTCGTGGTCGCTCCGGTGCGGACGCCGGCCTCGATCGCGGCCGAGAGCACCACGCTGGACCGGCTGACCGGTGGACGGTTCGAGCTCGGGCTCGGCACCGGACGCCCGGGCGCCGAACGGCTCGCCGCCCAGCTCGGTACCGAGCTCCCGCCCGCCGCCGAGCGCGTGCGACGGGTGGCCGCCACCGTAGAAGCCGTCCGCGCGGCCGGCGCCGCCCGAACGCCCGGCGCCGCCCGAACGCCCGGCGCCGCCCGCACGCCCGGCGCCGGGCCGCGGATCCTCATCGCGGGCGCCGGGCCGAAGATCCTGGCCGTGGCCGCCCGGCTCGCCGACACGATCACGCTGGCCCTCCCCCCGTCGGCGGACGAGAACGCGCTCAGAGAAGTGCTGGCACCGCTCGAAGACCTGGCCGGCGACCGGTTCGCGCAGATCGAACTCTCGCTCAACCTCGCCGCGGTCGGCGAGAAGCCAGTACCCGAGCTCGAACGCTGGCTCGGCGGCACCCCGGCCGAGCTGGCCGCGCGGGGTGCGATCGGCGTACTCACCGGCAGCCGGGCCGAGATGGCCGACCGGCTCGCCAGGCGCCGCGACGAGCTCGGGATCTCGTACATCGCCGCCAACGCCGCCGCCATCGACGACCTCGCCCCGGTCGTCGAACGCCTCGCGGGCACGTAGACCCACTGCTAGGAGCGTTGCGCCTCCAGCGCGGACAGCGCCAGCCCCCACGCGACCGCGTACCGGTGGCCGAGCCCGCCCGCCACGTCGCCGCGTCCCAGGCCGATACCGTCGGGCAGCACCGCGTCGACGACCCGGAGCACCTCGTCGTCGCCGGCCGGTCCCCCCACCACCACGACGGTGCCGGTGCCTGCTCCGGCCATCCCGCGGCGCACCGCGGTACCGAGCACCGCCTGCTTCAGCGCGAGCCGGAACGCCCGCCACTCCGCCGGTCCGATCCGGACCGTGATCGGCAGCAACCCGGCCGGCCCCGGCGCCGCGAGCCACCCCACCGTGCCGGCCGGCTGCGGCGACGCGAGGAACGTCTTGTCGCCGTCTTCCTGGACCGCCAGCTGCGGTGTCTCCACCCGCACGGCCGGACCGCGCTTGGCCCACTCCGCGACCCCGCGGGTCACACCGAGCCCCAGCGCCACGGCCGCGGTCAGCAGGTCTCCGCCGCCCGCCAGCACGCGCTCGCCGGACCACCCGACGACGTCGACGGTTCCGCCGCCCAGGTCCAGGACGAGCGAATCCGCGGGTGCGCCGGGCGTCGTCAACGCACCGGCGTGAGCCGCCGACGCCTCGCTGCCGACGCCCACCACCGGCACGCCGAGGGCCTCCTCCAGGAGCGCGGACGCCGGCACCTCCCCGCCCGACGGCAGCAGCCCGGCCAGCACGAACCCCGACTCCCCCGCGCCCGCCCGCACCAGCAGCGACGACGCCAGCGCGCCCACGTCCACGACCGCCAGGTCGTCGACGTCCACCGGCTCGCCTCCGTCCAGGGAGTACCGGGAAACGGCGTCGAGTGACCCGTCCGCGAGGGCCCGCGCCGCCTCGGCCGGCGGCAGCGCGCCGGACGGCGTCCAGATCAGGCTGGAAGGCGCGGACGACGACGGCGCAGCGGCCGGGAACGCCGCCACCACCGCGCTGGAGACGTCGGCCAGGCGGCGGGCCACCCGGCGCAGCGCGAGGCTGTCGGAGGCCGCCGCGGCCAGCGTGCCGGCCAGGGACAACGGGTCGGTCAGCCGCCGCAGCGGACGCCCGGACGGCGCCACCTCGACCGCCACCAGCGGCGCCGTCGCCACCGCGGACAGGTCCACGCCGTCCACGACCGGCACCGGCGCGTCCAGCCGGTTCGAGATCAGCCGAGCCTCGTCCGCAGCCAGCAGCACGGCGGCGATCGGCGCACCGGCGAGCAGCAGCTCCCGCAGCCGGGGCACCGCCTCCCGGTACCCGACCGGGACCAGCGCCACCACCGGCGGCCCGTGCACCGGTACGTCCGCGAGCCACACCGGACGGCCCGCGCCGAAACCGGCCCCACCGGGCGACGCCACCCCGGCAGCGACCACCGCGAACCGGCCGGTGTCGGGTGGCGGCTCGGGCACGGTCGCCGACGACGTCCGGACCGGGCGCAACGGGGCCACCGCGACCAGCACCAGCGATCCGGACGTCCGGCGCACCAGTCGCCGCACCAGCGCGGCCGCACCCCGCACGGACGACGGCGACCCTTTGACGCCCCGGGTCATCGTGCGGTCGGCCGCCACCGGCTCGCCGGTCGCCACCGAAGCGAGCACGACCTCGGTCGTGGCGTTGCCGACGTCGACGCCCGCGACCAGCGCTAGCGGCACAACCCGCGCCGCTGGTACACCGCCGCGGCCTCGCGCACCAGCGCGGCGTTCACCTGGGCACCCCGGTCTTCCAGCCACGACGCGAGCTCGGTCAGCTCGGCGAACGTGCTCCGCCGCGGACGGAGAGCCTCGTAGATGCGCATCACGTCGTCGTCGCCGAGCGCGGTGAGCTCGGCGGCCCGGCGGAAGTTCGCCGCGAGCTGCGGATTCCCGTGCGTTTCGGCGACCTGCGCCTGGTGCGCCAGCGTCTCCGGGTGGATTCGCAGGTCGTCGGTCGACACCTCGCCGGCCCGCACGGCGTCCAGCGTGACGTCGGACAGCTCCCGCCCGGAGAACGCCTTCATTCGGACACCTTCAGTTCGTCCGGGGTGGTCGGGGAGCAGCAGCCGCGTTCGACGGCGATCAGCGAGACCACCGCGGTGTGGTAGCGCGCCTCGATCGCCTCGTCGGTGTACGGGTTCTTGGCCGGCTCCGGCACCGCGCCGCGTGCGTGCCGCGCCGCGTTCACACCGAGCAGCCGGTAGTCGGCCCGGCCCAGCACCGGCGCCACCGAGTAGAGCTCCAGGTTGGCCAGCGGCGGCAGATCGCGCCGGTGGATCAGCGCAGTGCCCTTGGCCTGCAGCCCGACCGCGACGCCGGAGCCGGCGAGCCGGGCCGCCGACAACCCGATCATGCCCAGGTCGAGCGTGTCGTTGATGCGCACGACCCGCCCGAGGCAACCCTCCTCCTCGATCCCGGCCAGGATCTCGCGCAGCACCTCCACGACCGGCAGTCCGGAGAGCGACCGCCAGATCTCCCGCCCGGTCGCGGGCGAGACCCCGACCAGCACCTCGCGGGGATCGCTCCCGATCGCGGCCGGTCCGACCACCGAGATCGCGGACGACGCCCAGGACGCCTGCTCGGCCCGCAGGTCCTCGACCGAGCGCGCCTGCCGGATGTCGTTGATCTCCTCCTGCCGTGCGGGTGACGGCTCGTAGCCGGTGCCCGGACCGGCGTAGTCGTTCGGGTCGGTCACCAGCGACAGCACGTTCATGTCCTGGTCGAAGATCGCCGCGGTCTGCAGGTAGTCGCCCACGACCCGCGCCTTCAGCATGTCCAGGATCCGCGATGCCTCGTCCTCGAACCCGGACTCGGCCAGCGCGGCGACCACGTCCACCATCGACAGGCCGCTCTCCCGGATCGTCCGGGCCGCGTTCAGCACCGCAAGGGCATCGTCTCCGACCAGGTCCTTCGAACCGACGGCGTCCACCGCGGCGTCCACCGATTCGTCGGAGAGGTCGGACAGGCCGAACCACCGGTAGACGGCCTGCACCGCCTCGGCGGCGCGGCGCCGCAGCGCCTCCAGCGAGTCCGGCGGAGCCGTCTTCAGCCCGCCGTCGACGCCCCAGTCGCGCTGCAGGGCGAGCCAGTCGTCGAAGTCTTCGGCGTTCCAGTTGCTGGGGCCGAACATGTTGTCGTAGCGCTGGATAGTGCCGAACCCGCTGCAGACGAAGTCGGACCCGGCCAGCAGGATCGGCAGCGTCCTGGACGTCCGCCGGACGTCGGACTCGCTCATCAGCGCGTCGTTGCCGGTGCAGGCCTCCAGGTTGCGGGCCATCACCATCACGTTCTCGGCCATCAGCTCACGGACGCCGTTCGGGACGGCCGCGGCCACCGACGCGCCGTCGATGCCGCCGTTCTGCACGCCCTGCGCGCCGATCGCGCGGGCCAGGGCCACGCAACGCGACTCCAGGTAGAGCATCGAGCGGCGCTCGGCGCCACCCATGAGTACTTCCGCACCGGCGCCCGACGACACCCGCATCTTGATTCCCCTGGACGCGTACGCGGACGTCAGGAACGCCTTCGACCAGGGGGTGTCGTCGCCGTCGGTGAACACGCCCTCGGTGCCGTACAGCGACACGGTCTCGGCGTAGGAGACGAAACCGCGCAGGCCCAGTTCCAGCTCCAGCGCCTCTTCGACCGAGCACTGCACGAGGACGCCGGCGGAGCCGACCGCCGCCCCGACGCTCACCGCGACCGCGTTGGAGGGCGCATCGGCCAGGACCGGCACCGTGGTCTCGAGCTCGCGGAACCCGTAGGCGGCGGCGGTCGCGGCGTCCGCGGCGAGCAGCAGCGGGTCGTCGGCGCGGTTCGTGACGTGGCCCTGGTTGCTGGGGGTGCGGCGGGCGCGCAGCTTCGTCATCGCCATCGTCAGCTCGGCCGGCCGGAGCAGCGCCAGGACCCGGGCGAGCTTGGCCGGAGTGCAGCCGGCGACGATCCGGACCACGGCCGCGCGCGGAACCGCGAAATCGACCAGCCGGCGGGCGATCTCGACGTCGTCGAGAGCCATCGCTTCTTCGGCGACGTCCAGGTCGAGGCCGTGCGCGGCGATGAACGCGTCGATCGTGTCGAAGTCTTCCTCGGCCACGCCGTCGAGCTCGACGACCCGGCCGTCGGCCAGCCGGAGCGAGGGCTCCGGGTCGTGCGGCGAGCGCAGCGCGACCAGGCCGAGCTCGATGTTCTCGACCGCGAACCCGTCGAGGTTCACGCGCTGGGCGTCCAAGGCACGGATCCGCCCCACCCGCCGATCGGCCATGCAGGCTCCTGTCAGTTCGCGCGGATGTGAATCTCGGTCAGCTCGCCGTTCGACGTCCGCTTGAAGATCGTGTTGCTCGAGATGAAGTAGACGACGCCGTCACGGCCCGCCGCTACTGCATCGACGTAACGACCACTGACCAATTCACGGGCCGAGCCCCCGTTTCCGAGTTCACAGACCCCGTACGAGCCCACGTAGAGCTGGCCGTCGGAGCCGGCCGCCAACGTGTCGGGCCCGTTGCGCACGATCATCTTCGACGGGCAGTCGGCCAGCGTGCCGCCACCCGCGACCGGCTCGATGTCACCGCCGACCTGGAAGCCCCACACCGTGCGGTGTCCGCGGTCGGCGATGTAGACCCGGCCGTCGCCGCCGACCGTGATCGAGCGGATCTGGCCGAGGCCGGACGTCCCGTCCGGAGTTCCCTCGGCGGTCTCCCCGGCCGGGTCTTCGGCGACCGTCGTCAGGCCTTTCGTGCCCAGGCGGCGGACCCGCTGGGTGCCGTTGCCGCCTTCGCCGATGTAGAGCTGGCCGGTGCTGCTGGTCGCGATGACGAAGAAGTTCGGCAGCTTCGCGGCCTGCGGGTTCGTCAGGTCGTCGTTCTCCTCCGCGGTCGGTGCGCCGCCGACCACGGTCCGGATCTTCCCGTCGGCGGTGACCTGCCGGATCCGCCGCTCGGCGGTGTCGGCGATGTAGAGGCTGCCCTCCGGGCCGATCGCGAGCGACTGGGGGTAGGCCAGCTGGGCCTTGACCGCCGGGCCACCGTCGCCGCCGGAGCCCGGGCTGACCTCGGGGCCGGTGCCGGCCACCACGGAGATCTGCCCGGACGGCGTGACCTTCCGGATCTGCCGCTGGGTCACGTCGCTCACGTACAGGTTACCGGCGTTGTCGACCACCAGACCGCGGGGCGTCGTCGTCCGGAGCGCGACGTCCTCCGAGCCGGACCCGGACTTCCAGGGCGCGACGATCGCCAGCGTCACCGCGCTGATCGCCAGCACGGTGACCGCGGCGAGCGAGCCGACCAGGAGCGGCCGGCGGTACCAGCGGCGCCGACGCGAACCGCCGTCGTCGTCCACCGGTGGCCAGTCGTCCGGATCGTCGTACGAGGGGTAGGTCGTCTCGGCCGGTGGCGCGCCCGCGCCCTCGTCGGACGCCCTCCGGCGGCCGCCGCCGGAGACCGGGCCGCCCGGGGCCGGACCGCCGGAGGCCGGAAAGCCCGCGGCCGGGAAGCCCGACGTCGGGGCACCGGAGACGGGAGCGCCGCTGACCGGGGCGCTGACCGGGCCGTCGAGAGCGGGAGCATCGAAGGCGGGGGCCCCGGAGACGGGGGCACCGCTGGTAGGGGCTCCGGTCAAGGCCCGGTTCGGACTCGCCTGGCCGGGAACCGACACGCTCGCCCGGGCGGTCAGCGACCGCTCGTCGGTGTCGGACGGCCCCATCCGGGTGACGCCCTCGAGCCGCCCCCGGGCGGCGCTGCGCACCCGGCTGGACACCCGGATCGGCACCGCGACCTGATCGAGCCAGTCCGGGCCGAGCGCCTCGGCGGCAGCCCGGCCGAGGTCGATCGCGAACTCGTGCGCCGAGCGCTGCCGGTCCTTCGGATCCTTGCTCAACGCCTGGTCGAGCACCGCCGACAGCGATCGCGGGACGGTGAGCAGACGCGGCGCCGGCACGTTGACGTGGTGGTGCAGCAGCGCCGAGAGCGGCAGCTCACGGCTGAACGGCAGCTTCCCGCTGAACAGCTCGTAGAGCACGATGCCGAGCGAGTACACGTCGGTCGCCGGGCCGATCCGGAAGCCCTGGATCCGTTCCGGCGCGGTGTAGGCGGGCGTGCCGGACGCCGCGCTGACGAGCGATGCGCCGTCGGAAACCGTGCCGAACCCGACCAGCTTCAGGATTCCGTCGTTCGTGTAGAGCACGTTCTCCGGCCGGACGTCGCGGTGCAGCAGCCCGCGCTGGTGCACCGACGCCAGCGCGTCGGCGATCGCCAGACCGGCGGCGCACGCTTCGACCGCCGTCAGCCCCGATCTCTGGTGCAGCATCGGGCCGGTGACCCGCTCCATGATCAGGAGGCACAGCCCGTCGTTCTCGACGTAGTCGTGAATCCGCACGATGTGCGGATGGTCGAGTTCGGCGAGGAGGGTCGCCTCGGAGAGGAAGCGTTCGCGGAGCTCCGCGTCCGTTCCTCCGTCTGCCAGCACCTTGATCGCTGCTTGCCAGCCGATCCGCCGGTGGCGGGCGGCGTACACGACGCCGTAGCCGCCCCGGCCGATCCGCTCACCGACTTCGTACGCCGGTAAGGCAGCGTCCAGGCGCTCGCGATTCATCAGCATGACCCACGTCCATCCGGCATTCTCGGGCTCCGCTGCCATCACCGCTGGTACGAACGCGATTCTGCCGAGCTAGGGGGACTAGGGGGAATTGGCGGCGAAAAGTATGGCTAGATGCCGACCGTCTCGGTAACGCACGTCCGCTAGCTCGGTTACGGATAGTCCGCCGTTCAGCCCATGTCCTCATGATGCGGAATCCACTGGAGGGGCGTAGGGCCATCGGTCGGATGCCGCATTAACGCACGCGATGTCCTGTTCGACCGTTCCGCCGCTGACTCCGACCCCACCGACTACACGTCCCTCGGCCCAGAGTGGTTTACCGCCGCCGAAGCAGATGTACCGGCCGCCCGCGGCCGACGCCAGTCCCTGCAGCGGGCCGCCGGGCCCCGCCAGTGCGCCGAGCACGTCGGTCGCGACCCGGTGGGCCACCGCGGTGTAGGCCTTGTCGACGGCGAGCGTCGGACCGGCGATCTCGGCGCCGTCCATCCGGACGAACGCGACGAGGTTGCCGCCGCCGTCGACGACCGCGACCGAGACCAGGGCCCCGATCCCCTTCGCGGTGGCCAGCGCGGAGGCACAGAGCAGCAGCGCGGTGTCGAGGTCCGGCCCGATCGTCTCGGGCCCGATCAGGTTCATCGCGTCGCGCGCCAGCCGGCGCCGATCTCGCGCAGCCGGGCGTGGACGCCGCCCATCGCGGTCACCCCCGGGAGCGCCGACTTCGGCATCTTCGCGGTCATCGTGTAAACCGTGTCGACGACGTTCGCGACCGGCGTCAGCGTGGCCTGGGACACCAGTTGATAAGCGTCCAGTACCGACAGGCCGGTTTCGGCGGCCACCCAGCCGACCAGCTCGGAGTGGGCGATCCGGAACGCGTCCTCGAGCGGCTTGGTCGACCCGGTGGTGATCAGGAAGTCGTCGCTCTCGATCCGGGGCCACCGGCACGGCCGGCCCTTGATCACGTCCACGACCAGGGCGGTGTCCATCGCGGTCTCGACCGCGACCCCGCAGGTCTCGCCCTCGCCCTGCCTGGCGTGGCCGTCGCCGAAGCTGAACAGCGCGCCTTCCACGTTCACCGGCAGGTAGCAGGTGACCCCGGCCCGCATCTCCGGCGTGTCCATGTTGCCGCCCCAGTCGCCCGGCGCGAGCGAGTTGCGGACCTCGCCCAGCGCCGGGGCCACGCCGACCGTCCCGTGCATCGGGTCGAGCGGGAGGTCGACCGTGAAGTTCGAGTCCAGCGCCTGGTAGCGGACGGTCCGGGCGACCGGGTCGAGGTCGTAGATCCAGGTGCGCTCGGGAAGCGCCTGGTGCAGCAGCGGGGTGACCGGTGTGGCGGTGAGCGCCCCGAAGAACGGGACCGTGGTGCTCACGCCCCAGGTCTCCCGCGGCTCGATCGAGATGAAGTGCACGGCGAGCGTGTCGCCGGGCTCCGCGCCCTCGATGTGGAACGGGCCGGTCTGCGGGTTGAGGTAGCGCGGGTCGCACAGCTCGGAGCTGCGGTCGTCCAGCGAGCGGACGACACCCGCGAAGCAGTCTCGTGTCCACGTCGTGAGGACGGTCCCCGGCCGGAGCGACGCCACCGGGGCGACACCGCCGAACGTGTAGACGAGCCGGGCGGGATCGACGTCGGGATCGGGCTGGTAGTCCACCGGGCCTCCTGGCGCGAGGGCCTGGTCCGGCGCGCACCGGACCAGGCCTCACACATCAGCGTTCGTGCGACTCTGCCATCACGGTGGCACCGATCCGGTCGTAGCGCTCCGGACTGCGCGATTTCAGGATCAGCGCGCCGATCACGCCGGCCAGGCCGACGCCCAGCACGATGTACGGCATCGCCTTGAACACCGGGCTGCCCGCGGCCGCGCCGGCCGCGAAGTCGATGTTGCTGAACAGCAGGTAGACGACGTAGAGCATGCCGATCGCACCGATCAGCGGGGCCAGGAACGTGCGCCACCAGCTCGCGGTCTCCGGGTGCTTCTTGCGCACGTGGAAGTACCAGATCACCGCGACCGAGCAGATCGACTGGACGATCAGCAGCGCCATCGTGCCCATGATCGCCATCAGGCCGTACTGGTGGATGTACGCGACGTCCGGCGCGGCGTCCGTCGGCTTCTGCAGGAAGAAGAAGCCGAGCGTGATCAGGACCGTGATGACGCTCTGGGTGATCGACGCGATGTGCGGCGAGCCGTGCTTCCCGTGCGTCGCACCGAGCGTCCGCTTCAGCCCGTCCACGACGCCGTCGCGGCCGAGCGCGTACAGATACCGGGACGCCGCGTTGTGGAACGCCAGCGCACACGCGAACGAACCGGTGACGACCAGGACCTCGTAGACGTCCTTGACCCAGCCGGCCAGGAACCGGTCGGTGATGCCGTAGAAGAGGTCGAACGCGTTGCCGGTGCTGCCGCGGGAGATCGCGACCGCCTGGTCGAGGCCGTTGCCGGCGATCGCCATCCAGGACACGAACGTGTAGAAGAGGCCGAGCCCGATGACCGCGATCATCGTCGCCCGGGGAATGATCTTCTTCGGGTTCTTCGACTCCTCGCCGTAGACCGGGGTGGTCTCGAAGCCGACCCAGGACCAGAACGCGAAGAACAGGCCGATCGCGGCGCTACCGGTGATCGCCGCCTTCGGGTCGCTGGCCACCGCGCCGAACGCGTTCACCGGGTTGAGCGCGCCGGCCTCGATGCCGCTCGGGCCGCCGCCGCGCACCAGGATCGCGATGCCCAGCGCCGCCAGGATGATCACCTCGGCGACCAGGAAGACGCCGAGGATCTTGCCGGAGATCGAGATCTCGAAGTAGCCCAGCGCGGCGATGATCGCGATGCCGATCAGCGCGTACACGATCCAGCTGATCGACGGGCCGCCGAACGTCTCGATCGTGCTCTTCGTGAACGACGCCAGGATGCCGATCAGCGAGGCCTCGAACACGACGTAGGCGAGCGTGGCCATCAGGCCGGCGCCCATGCCCCAGACCTTGCCCAGGCCGTGCGAGATGAAGCCGTAGAACGCGCCGGTGGTCGTGATGTGCTTCGCCATGGCCACGTAGCCGATCGCGAAGATCGTCAGGATCACGGTGGCGAAGAAGAACCCGGCCGGTGCGCCGATGCCGTTGCCGTAGCCGACCGCGATCGGCAGGTTGCCGGTCATCGCGGTGATCGGGGCCGCGTTCGCCAGCGCGATGAACAGCACCGCCCAGAGGCCGATGGTGCCGGGTTTGAGGCGGTGTACCTCGTGGGGTGCGAGCCCCTCCGACTCGGCGGATGCATCCTGTGTCGTGCTCACGGGCCCACGCCCTTCCTGACAGACCAGCGGAATATGGAGAAATCGCCAGGGCGCAGCGCCGCGTCCGGAGTCGGAGGAATGGGTTCGGCGTCACATGTTCACCGTTACGACACGGGGGATCGTGGCACCGTACGAACGAGTGATCAATATCCAGCCTGTTACGGTCCTGTTTCGGTGCAACCATTTGACGAATCGGTCCGACCAGGGCTAGTTATTGGCTCTACCGCAGCGGCGCGGGACGCTCCCCACCGGCCCCGGCGCGGAAGGTCGTGCAGATGACCGTTCAACCCGACCAGACCACCGACCGAGTCGCCGAGCTCGCCGCTGCG
The DNA here is from genome assembly GCF_044454545.1 of Cryptosporangium sp. NPDC051539. Taxonomy (NCBI): domain Bacteria; kingdom Bacillati; phylum Actinomycetota; class Actinomycetes; order Cryptosporangiales; family Cryptosporangiaceae; genus Cryptosporangium; species Cryptosporangium sp. NPDC051539. Next base: position 331,256 of record NZ_JBITDV010000004.1, read on the forward strand.
CTGGCCGGCGGTGGTTTCCCGTGGGCGTCCAAGGACGCCATGCTCGAGGCTTCCGAGACGTACTGGAACCCCGGGAAGACCCGCTTCTGGAGCGACGAGGGCGTCCCGCTGGTCATCGACCGGCGCGAGGGCTACCACTTGCACGACGTCAGCGGGCACACGCTGATCGACGTCCATCTCAACGGCGGGACCTACAACCTCGGTCACCGCAATCCCGACGTGGTCGCCGCGGTCCGGAACGCGATGGATCGGTTCGACGTCGGCAACCACCACTTCCCGTCGATGGCCCGTACCGCGCTGGCCGAGGCGCTGGTGCGGACGGCCCCGGCCGGCCTGACCAAGGTCGTCTACGGCAGCGGTGGCGGCGAGGCGATCGACATCGCGATCAAGTCGGCCCGGCACGCCACCAAACGGCGCAAGATCGTCTCGATCGTCAAGGCCTACCACGGGCACACCGGGCTCGCCGTCGGCACCGGCGACGACCGTTTCTCCCGGATGTTCCTCTCCGACTCCCCGGCCGACTTCCCGCACGTCGAGTTCAACGACCTCGGTGCGATGGCCGACGCGCTGCGCGGCGACGACGTCGCCGCGGTGATCATGGAGACGATCCCGGCCACCTACGGCTTCCCGATGCCGGCCCCGGGCTACCTGGCCGCGGTCAAGCGGCTCTGCGAGGACCACGGCACGCTCTACATCGCCGACGAGGTGCAGACCGGCCTGGGACGCACCGGCTCGCTCTGGGGCATCACCAAGCACAACGTCGACCCGGACCTGCTCGTCACCGGCAAGGGGCTGTCCGGCGGCGTGTACCCGATCACCGCGGTGCTGGCGAGCGACCGGGCCGCGGCCTGGCTGGACGAGGACGGCTTCGGCCACATCTCGACGTTCGGCGGCGCCGAGCTCGGATGCGTGGCCGCGCTGACCACTCTGGACCTCACGCTCCGCGCCGAGACCAGGGACAACGTCGAGGCGCTGAGCGGCATCTTCGCCGAGGGCCTGGCCTCGATCCGGGCCGAGTTCCCCGACTGGCTGGTCGGCATCCGCAAGGACGGCGTGGTCATCGGGCTGGAATTCGCGCACCGCGAGGGCGCCAAGTACGTGATGCGGCGGCTCTACCGGGAAGGCGTCTGGGCGATCTTCTCCACGCTCGACCCGCGGGTGCTGCAGTACAAGCCCGGCCTGCTCGTCACCCCCTCGCTCGCGGCCGAGATCCTGGACCGGACGCGGACGGCGATCCGGCTGTCGAGGGAGGACACCCGGTGATCGCGGAGGCGGCTCTCGCGCGATACGGGCTGACGGCGTCCGCCGAGCTCCTGAACGTCTCGGAGAACGAGACCTACCTGGTGCACGGTCCGGGGGCGTCGCAGACCGTGCTGCGGGTACATCGGCTCGACTACCACCCGCCCGGCGCGATCCCGTCCGAGCTGGCCTGGCTGGACGCGCTGCGCACGGAGGCCGGTGTGCGGACACCGCGGGTCATCCCGGCCGCGGACGGCTCCCGGGTGGTGACGGTCCCCGACCCGTCCGGCGGCCCCGACCGCGACTGCGTCCTGTTCGAGTTCCTGCCCGGCCGGGAGCCGCGCGAGGACGATCTGGTCACCGACTTCGAGCCGCTCGGTGCGCTCACCGCGCGGATGCACCGGCACGCCCGGGCGTGGACCCGTCCGCCGGGGTTCGTCCGATTCCACTGGGACACGCCCGCCGCGTTCGGCGCCGACGGCGCCCCGGGCCGCTGGGGCGACTGGCGGCTCGCGCCCGGTGTCGGGCCCGCCGAACGGTCGGTGCTGGAACGTCTGGAGACGACGCTGCGCGAGCGGCTGCGCCGGTACGGCTCCGGCCCGGAGCGGTACGGGCTCATCCACGCCGACCTGCGGCTGGCGAACCTGCTCGTGGACGACGGGGTCAGCGTCATCGACTTCGACGACTGCGGGTTCGGCTGGTACCTCTACGACCTCGGCGCCGCGCTGAGCTTCTTCGAGCATCTGCCGGAGGTTCCGGAGGTCATCGACGCCTGGGTCCGCGGATACCGGTCGGTCGCCGACCTGCCGGCCGCGGACGAAGCCGAGATCTGGACGTTCGTCCTGTTCCGTCGCCTGTTGCTGACCGCTTGGATCGGTTCGCACCCGGCCGTGGACATCGCCGCGTCGCTGGGCGCGGGTTACACCGCGGGCTCCTGCGCACTGGCCGAGCAGTACCTCTCCACCCACACCTGAGGGGACCGAATGTTCACATCACTGGCCGGGCGATCGGTGATCGTCACCGGGGGCTCCCGGGGCATCGGCAAAGGCATCGCGCGGGTGTTCGCCGGCGCCGGGGCGTCGGTGCTGATCGTGGGTCGCGACCTCGCGGTCGCCCAGGCGGCCGCGGACGAGATCGGCGGCTCGGCGTTCGCCGCCGACATCGCGACGGTGGAGGGTTGCCGGGCGGTGGCCGAGGCCGCGGTCGAGCGGCACGGGGGCATCGACGTGCTGTGTGCGAACGCCGGGATCTTTCCCGACCGCAAGCTCGCCGACCTGACCGAGGCCGACGTCGACGAGGTCTTCGGCACGAACGTCAAGGGCACGATCTTCGCCGTGCAGGCGTGCACGGCCGCACTGGCCGCGTCCGGGCACGGGCGGGTCATCCTCACCTCGTCGATCACCGGGCCGATCACCGGCTACCCGGGCTGGTCGCACTACGGCGCGAGCAAGGCCGCCCAGCTGGGGTTCCTGCGGACGGCCGCGCTCGAGCTGGCACCGGCGAAGATCACCGTCAACGCGGTGCTGCCCGGCAACGTGCTCACCGAGGGCCTCACCGACCTGGGCGAGGACTACCTGCGCACGATGGAGGCGTCGATCCCGCTGGGCCGGCTGGGTGCGGTCGAGGAGATCGGCAGCGCGTGCCTGTTCCTGGCCACCGACGAGGCCGCGTACATCACCGGTCAGACGATCGTCGTCGACGGCGGGCAGACTCTGCCGGAGACGCTCGAAGCCATCGTCACCGCGTGACCGACGGCACGGCGGTCGAGGCGGCCCGCAGCCGGATGCTGGAGCTGATCACGTCCGGGTCGCTCGAGCCGGGACAACGGCTGGGCTCGGAGCGCGAACTGGCCAGCGACCTCGGGGTCAGCCGCTCGACGCTCCGGCAGGCGCTCGGCGTCCTGGAACAGTCGGGCGTGGTGCGCCGGGTACCGGGCCGGGGCGGTGGCACGTTCGTGCGCCGGGCCAAGATCGAGCGTGATCTCTCCAGCGTGGTCGGGGTACCGGCGCTGTTGCGCGCGCAGGGTTTCACCGCCGGTTCGCGGGTGGTCAGCGCGGCGATCAGAACGGCCGACGACGCCACCGCGGCCGCGCTCGAGCTCGAACCGGGCGGCCTGGTCACCGAGGTCGTCCGGATCCGGCTGGCCGACGGGTCGCCGGTGTCGCTGGAGCACGCCCGGCTGCCGGCCGAACGCTTCCCCGGCCTGCTCGAGCTACCGCTCGGCGGCTCGGTGTACGAGTTGCTCGACCAGCACTACGGGGTTCGCCCGGCCGAGGCCGTGGAGCAGATCGAGGCGGTCTCCGCCGGGTCCGACGAGGCATCGGTGCTCGACATCGCCGCCGGGTCCCCGCTGCTGTCGATCGTCCGCACGGCCAAGGACGGCGACGGCGTGCCGTTCGAGTTCTCGCACGACCTGTTCCGCGGCGATCGCACCCGGATCCTGGTCAGGACACCGGGCGCGACCGGTACGGAGCTCGGGGTCATCGGCTAGTCGCGGGCCCGCTGCCGACGATCGAGGGAGTCGCGGCGGGGGCCGACGTCGGATCCCTGGTCGTCGGGACCGGGGCTACCGGCGACGCGTCCACTCCGGGTGCGGCCTCGCTCGGCGACCGGCCGGCCCGCGAGGCCGACGGGGGCGCCGGCGTGGCGTCGGCCGGGCTTTGGGGTACCGCGGGGCCCCTGGTCTCCGACGGGCTCGGCCTGGCCGGCTCCGACGCCGCCGGGGTGGGCGACGCCGCCGGGCGGCCGGACGGCTGGTGGCTCGGGCGGATCGGGCTCTCGCGCACCTGAGTGACCAGCACCAGCACCGCGACCGCGGCAAACGCGGCGGCCAGCGCCATGCCGGTGAACAGCCAGCGGGTCTTCGACGCCGGCGAGCGGTGGCCGCGGGTCGGCGGGGCCGGCGGGCGGAGGTCCGCGGCGGTGATCGATTCGGCGCGGGCGGACAGCGCCGCGCTCAACCTCCGTTCGGTGTCGGTGATCGTCATCTCCGGGCCTCCAGCAATTTCTCCAGCGTGTCGAGGGCCCGGCTGGCGGTCGACTTCACGGTGCCGCGCGAGATGTTCAGCGTCTCGGCGATCTGGGCTTCCGACAGGTCGGACCAGTACCGCAGCACCAGCACCTCACGCTGACGCTGCGGCAGCGTGCCGAGCGCGGCCAGCACCTCGCGGTGCTCCTCGGCGAGGATCACGCCCTCGTCGGTGGCGGGTGGGTACTCGACCCGTGGCGGTGCGGCCCGGAACGTCTTACGTCGCCGCAGGACGCTCCGGGCCGCGTTCACCACCGACCGGTGCAGGTAGCCGTCCGGATTGTCGACGCCCGACAGCGCGGCACCGTGGCGGCGGTACGCGGCGGCGAACGCGTCCTGGACGACGTCCTCGGCGGTGGGGAGGTCGTCCACCAGGAGAACGGCCAGGCGGACGAGTGCGAGGCGCCGGTGGTGGTAGAGCTCGACGAGCGTCTGGCCGCCGCCGCTCGGAGCCGTCGGCACGGCTCGGGGAGCACCCCAGGAGAGCTCCTCGGAGCCGGCGTCGGCGGGCACCGGATCGGCGTCGGCGCCTGCTACCCAGCGTGCCAGCCAGCCCAGCCGGCGCCGCCGGGTGGGTGCCGGTGCGGGCAGGAGGAACGTCGTCACCAGGCCATCCTCACCGAGTCGAGGCGCTCGGCGCCACCGGCGCCGGGTGAGCGGGCGTCGCGCTCCGTGCGGGAGCCGCGGGAACCGCGCGCGGCGGCTGCGGGGCGGTCGCCCGGCTGCGCGACCGGGCCGGAACCGGCCGGGCCGGGGTCACCGACGGAGCCTGCGGCGCCCGGGTGGAGTCCACCGGCGGAGCCGGTGCGGCCGGAGCCTGTGCGGGCGTCTCGCACGCCGGGCTCACCGACGGCGGCGAAGGAACCGCCCGCGGCGACGCGGTCTCGGCCGGAACCGGCCGGGCGTCCGTCGGCGGGGCGGTCTCGGCCGGAACGGGCCGGGCCGTCTTCGGCGGGGCGGGCCGGGTCGTCTTCGCCGGGGCGGGCGCCGGGGCCGTGCTCCGGCCCGTCCGCGGTGGCGCGGTCTCGGCCGGCGCGGCGGGGACGGCGCTCTGGGCCGGGACGGCCGGGACGGTGGAGTCGGTCGGCTCGGCCGGGTCGGCCGAGGCGCTCTCGGCCGGGACCATCGTGCAGCCGGGGGTCCTCGGAACCGGCGTGGCTTCCTTCGGCGGCACCGGAGCCGCGGTCGCCGTGCTCGGCGCCTGCGCGGGCGTCTTCGTCGCGGTGGTCACCGGAGACGGCGCCGGGGACGGCCCGTCGTCAGTCATCGCCGCGTTCGCCGCTATCCCGCCACCCACGACGAGTGCCACGGTCGCCGCCGAGGCCAGCAGTAACGTGCGGGTGCGGAGTCGGGGCAGGGACACGAACATCTCCCGGGGTCACGGGCCGCTTTCCGGCCCTTCACCCGTTCAGACGCGCGAGCGCGCCCGAGGTTGCTCAAACGACCGCCGGAGAAAAAATCCGCAGCCGGTAGCCCCGCTTGATCACGGTCTCGATCAGGTCGGCCCCACCGAGTGCCGCCCGCAGCCGGGTGATCGCCATCTCGACCGCGTGGTCACCGGCGTCGCCGGCCGGCAGCACCTCGCGCAGTTCGGCCCGGCTGAACACCCGCCCCGGCCGGGACGCCAGCGACCGCAGCACCGCCATCGACGTCGGCGGCGCCGCCACCAGTTCCCCGTCGACGAGCACCGCGTAGCCCCGCACCTGCACTTCGTGGTCCGAGACCCGGAACGCCGGGCACCGGCCCGGCAGGGCGTCGGAGACCGTCCGCACCAGCGCCCCGAGGCGGTACCGTTCCGGGCTCACCACCGGAATCCCCCGCCGCTGGAGCACCGAGGCGGTCACCGGCCCCACGCACGCCGCCAGCACCGAGGACCCGAATGCCTTGGCCACGGCCTCACCGCGGCCGCACTCGTCTGCCGTCGCCAGCAGGTTCGACGCCGCCGCCGCACTGGTGAACGTGACCGCGTCGACCGCGCCCGCGCAGATGCTCTCGACCAACCGCCGCAGCGGCACCACGTCCTCCGGCGGCACCCACCGGTACACCTCGACCTCGACGACCTCGGCCCCGGCGGCGGTGAGCGCCGACGCCACGTCCCGGAGCGGCTCGCCGTGCAGCTGAATGGCCACCCGTTTGCCGTCCACCCCGGCGTCCAACAGGTATCGGAGGACCTCGGCGCTGGTCTCGGACGCGGCGTGCCACTCCTCGGTCAGCCCGGCGGCGCGGATCGCGCCGCGTGCCTTGGGCCCGCGGGCCAGGACCGTCGCGTCGGCCAGCACGGCCCGCAGCGGGTCGGCCAGGCCCCAGCCCTCGGTCGCTTCCATCCACCCCCGGAACCCGATCCCGGTCGTGGCGACCACGAGATCGGGCGGACGCTCGAGCAGCCCGCGCGTGGTCGCGAGCAGCATCTCGTCGTCGGGAAGCGAGATGATCCGCAGTGCGGGGGCCATCACGACCCGCGCACCCCGACGCTCGAACAGTGCGGCCAGCTCGTGCCTGCGACGCTCGGCCGTCACCGCGACGGTGAACCCGTCGAGCTCACCCACGCCGCAGCTCGACCTCGACGACTCCGTCTCGCACCCGGACCGGCCAGGTCGGCAGCGCGGGCACGGCCGGGTCGGAGAGGCACTCACCCGTGGCCAGGTCGAACACCTGCTTGTGCAGCGGGGACGCCACCGCGCGGCGGCCGCCCCGGGTGCCGACCAGGCCCCGGGCCATCACCTGCGCCCCGGTGTACGGATCACGATTTCCGACCGCATAGACCCGATCGTCCCATAGCCGGAACAGGGCGATCTGCGCGCCGTCGAACAGGGCACAGGCGCCCCGCTCGGGCAGCAGGTCGGCCAGCCGGCAGGCCGCGCGCCAGTCGAGTGCGGCGGGAGCCGCGACGGTCACCGTCATCGGGGCATTACCTCCAAGGTCGGTCCGGCCACGAGCTCGCCGGGACGCGCTGGCCTCGGCTGGCCGCGCTCGTACACGATCTCGATGCTCGAATCGGTCACACCAGGGGCGTTGATGAACGGGACGAACCGGGCCAGGCGCTCCGGATCGGCCAGCGTGTCGGCCCACTCGTCGGAGTAGTTCTCGACGTGTGCGGCCATCGAGGCGTCCAGGTCAGGACCGATGCCGAGCACGTCGTCGCAGACGACCGACCGGAGGTAGTCCAGTCCGCCGTCCAGGCCCTCCAGCCAGGCCGCCGTGCGCTGGAGACGCTCGCCGGTCCGGATGTAGAACATCAGAATCCGGTCGATGTATGTCAGAAGCGTTTCGGTGTCGAGATCGCTGGCGAAAAGATCGGCGTGCCGGGGGCGGAACCCGCCGTTGCCGGCGACGTAGAGGTTCCAGCCGGTCTCGGTCGCGATGACGCCGATGTCCTTGCTGCGGGCTTCGGCGCACTCCCGGGCGCAGCCGGAGACCGCCATCTTGACCTTGTGCGGGGCACGCAAGCCCCGGTAGCGCAGCTCCAGGTCGATGGCGAGCCCGACCGAGTCCTGGACGCCGTACCGGCACCACGTCTCCCCCACGCAGGACTTCACCGTGCGCAGCGCCTTGCCGTACGCGTGCCCGGACTCGAACCCGGCGTCGATCAGCCGCTGCCAGATCGCCGGGAGCTGGTCGAGCCGGGCGCCGAACAGGTCGATCCGCTGGCCGCCGGTGATCTTCGTGTAGAGGTTGAAGTCGCGGGCGACCTCGCCGATCACGATCAGCCGCTCCGGCGTGATCTCGCCGCCGGGGATCCGCGGTACGACCGAATAGGTGCCGTTGCGCTGGAGGTTCGCCAGCGCGTGATCATTGGTGTCCTGCAGCGCGGCCTGCTCGCCGTCGAGGATGTAGCCGCTTCCGAGACCGGCCAGGATCGAGGCGACGACCGGCTTGCAGATGTCGCAACCCCGCCCGGTGCCGTGCGCGGCGATCAGCCCGGAGAACGTCCGCAGGCCGGTTTCCCTGACGACGTCGAAGAGTTCCGCCCGCGAGTACGCGAAGTGCTCGCACAGGGCGGTGCTGACGTGCACTCCGCACTCGTCCAGCAGCGTCTTGAGCATCGGCAGGCAGGAGCCGCAGCTGGTACCGGCCCGGGTACACGCTTTGATCGCCGGGACGTCGGTGGCGCCCTCGGACGTGATCGCGGTGACGATGTCCTTCTTGGTCACCGCGTTGCAGGTGCAGACCTGGGCGTCGTCCGAGAGCGAGACGTCCCCGAACAGCAGCGTCTCCGGCGTCGCCGGCAACGCGCGGCCGATCAGCGGACGCAGCCCCGCGTACGCCGACGCGTCGCCCACCAGGACCCCGCCCAGGAGCGTGCGGGCGTCGTCGGAGATCACGAGCTTCTTGTAGAGCCCGGCGACCGGGTCGGAGAAAACCACGTCCAGCGGGCCCTGTGTCGCTCCGAAACTCGCCACCTCGACGCCGAGCAGCTTAAGCTTCGTCGACAGGTCCGGTGCGGCCAGCGACGCGGTGCCGCCGAGCAGCCGATCGGCGACGACCTCGGCCATCGCGTAGCCCGGCGCGACCAGGCCGTAGACCACGCCGTCGACCGCGGCGCACTCCCCGACGGCCCAGATCGCCGGGTCGTCGGTGCGGCACGACCCGTCGACGAGTACCCCGCCCCGGACGCCCACGGACAGCCCGGCGGTACGCGCGAGCTCGTCCTGCGGCCGGATGCCCGCCGCGAACACGACGAGTCCGGCGTCCAGGACCGAACCGTCGGTCAGCGTGGCCGAAACGACGCGCTCAGTGTCGTCCGCCTGAAGGGACGCGGTACCGACGCCGGCATGCACCCGGACGCCGAGCTGCTCGACCAGCCGGCGGAGGGCCTCACCGCCGCCCGGGTCGACCTGCTGGGGCATCAGGTGGGGCGCGAACTCGACCACGTGGACGGGAACGCCGAGGTCGCGGAGGCCGCCGGCGGCCTCCAGACCGAGCAGACCGCCGCCGACGACGATCGCGGCGCGGTCGCCGGGCAACGCGGCGGCCTCGGCCCGGATGCGGTCGAGGTCGTCGAGCGTGCGGTAGACGTGGCAGCCGGCCAGTCCGGCGCCGGGCACCGGCGGGACGAACGGGCGGGAGCCGGTGGCCAGCACCAGCGCGTCGTAGGTCAGTTCCCGGCCGGACGCCGTGCGGACGACCCGGTTCTCCCGGTCGACGTGGACGGCGGCATCACCCAGGTGACACGCCCGCCGGCCGCCGTCGTACCAGCCGTCGGGCACCAGACCGAGCGCGGCGCCGGGATCGGTGAGATAGCGGGAGAGCGCGACCCGGTCGTACGCCGGGTGCGTCTCCTCACCGAGGACGGTGACGCGCCACTGACCGTCCCGATCGCGATCGGTGACCGCTTCGACCATTCGCTGGCCGACCATGCCGTGGCCGACGACCACCAGGTGGCTGCTCATGCAGTCGAGCGTCGCCAGGGCGGGTTTCGCGACCGGTTCGCGCGTATTTCACGGGCGCAAACTGGATCTCACACCGGCCGGGCCGGGCCGTGCGGCCGGCGCGGGCCGGCGATGCCGACTCAGAACGCGGAGTAGCGCCGCCGCTTCACGACCGGCTCCTGGTCGGTCTCGTTCCGCACGATCTCGTGCGTGACGCCCGGCGGCAGCGGTTCGTCGCTGTCGGGCCCGGTTTCCGTCTTCGTTTCCGTCTTCGCGCGGTGCTCGCGCTCGATCTCGTCGGCCTCGACGATCTCGCCCCGCGCGATCAGGTCGGCGAAGAACTTCGCTTGCTCGGCAGCATCTAAGGTCTGGCGTGCAGCGGACATTTCTGCCTCCCGAACGTCGGCGGGTGCCGCTACGGACTTACCCGTCGCACTTGACGGTAACTCGCCCCGGCCCGGAAAGAACCGGGCCGGGGCGAAACTCTCAGTCGAAAACTCGACGGCGCAGCTCCAGGCCGTGGCCGTTGTCGGCGACGGTGTGGGTCCGCAGCGTGGTGTCCACGGCCGCCGCCGGCGAGAACCCGCGCCGGAGCTCGCGCGGCACCGCGACCCGGCCCTGGCGGAACAGATCCTCGACGAACGCGGCCGCGACGTCCTCGCCCGCGGTCGGCTCGAGCTCGCCACGCGACGGCGCGGCCGACGCGACCGAGAACCGTGGCGCCTCGATCGGCGCCCGCACCGTGAGGACGTCCGCGAGCCCGTACTGGCGGCCCGGCACCTCGACCGCGGACGTCGTCGCGGTCCGTGTCCGGGGCACGCCGGCCGTCATCTGCCTGCCGGGCGGCTTCTGCTCCGGGGAGTCCCCGCCCTCGGACAGCGCCTCGGCCGACCCCGGCGACAGGATCCCGTGCCGGACGAACGCCGCCTGCAGCGCCTCGGTGTACCGACCGGCGAACTTCTCCTGGTCGGCCTCGATCAGGTGCGCGGCGACCTGCGCGTAGAACGCGGGCACCGCGGCGGTACCGATCACGGCCGTGACCAGCAGCGTCGCGGCGTCGTCACCGGCCGTGCGCAGGGCCGCGTCGTCCACCGGAGCCCCACCGGCGACCGTGTGCACCATGCCGGCCAGCGACCGGAGGAACGCGCCGGTGAACACCCGGGAGAACGAGTGCGGCTCGCTGGAGAGCTGGCTGGCCGGCGCGCTCGGCGGGAGCGACACCGGATCGCGGTAGAACAGCTCGTTGGACGCGTTGCGCAGGCAGTCCGGGTCGGCGGAGGTCGGCGCGAGCTGCCGGACCGCCCAGCCGAGTTGCTCGGCCAGCCGGGACAACCGCGACGAGCGGGAGAGCTCGCCGCCGGTCTCACCGATCACCTGCTCACGCAGCGTGGCCAGACGCAGGCCCGAGAGCACCGCGGTCATGTCGCCGAACGACTCGTGGAAGGCCGCGATCTCGGCGCTGGCGGCGTCCCACATCCAGGGGCAGAGCGCGTCCAGCACGGCGTGGCCGGTCTCGTGGCTGACGATGTCGGGGCTCTCGCCCGACCAGACCGTCACCCCGGAGACGTGCTGCCGGAAGAACGAGAGGCCCTGCCGGTCGTAGTACGCGTTGAGGTCGGTGCCGGCCTCGAGATCGGCGGTCAGCGTGTCGCCGACGGCCGGGTTCCAGACCGCGCCGTCCGGGAACGAACCGGCCGGGAACAGCGGAGCGTAGAGCGCGACCGTGCGGCCGAGCGCTTCGGCCGCGGTCCAGTACCGCACCACGCCCTCGGGATCCGTCGGGATGCCGCCGGCGACGTCGATGGCGAGCGGTGCGGTCCGTAACGGTGGCCGGGCACGTAAGACCGGGGTCCTGGTCGAGGGCGGCGCTCCGGGATCGTCCTCCCAGACGCTGACCTCGTCTGCGGTCGGTGCCGCCGGTTCCCCTGCTTCGCGCACTGTCGTCACTACGCCGTTCCTCCTGAGTCGTCACTGACGGTCCCCATCATGGCCCGTCCGCGCCAGTAGGAAACGGCACCGTATGTAACACCTAGATGTCCGGGGGATGAGCTTTTGTCCCGCGGATTTACCAGCGAAACCGGGACCTCGACTTCTGGATCGAAACACCTAACGTTAAGACTGCTTTTAGTCGTTTTTATATGCTTTCGTGGAGAGGCCCGATCACGAGGGAAGGAGCGGTCCGATGACGATGACGGGGACACACGCCACGGGTGCGCTCTGGGGCGTCCACGCGCCGGAGGCGCCGGAGCAGGCGTTCGCCGAGGTCTTCGGGGACGCCGACCGGGTGCGGATCGCACTCTGGATCGACCGGACCGCGCCCGCGCACGGCGGGCTGTTCTGTGCCGACGCCGGCGCGAACGAGCTCGATCTCCCGGAGTCCACGGTGCGCAGCGCGCTCGGCCCGCTGCAGCACGTCGGCATGGTGCGATACCGCGGCGGGCTCTACGCGCGCTGCGATCACACGCTGTGGTCGGTGCTCAGGGTGTTCCGCACCTACGCCGGGCCCGCGCTGACCGCTCCTCCACCGGCCCCGCCCGCGGAGTCGCCCACCGAGCCGCAAGACGCCCGAGCCGCCACGTTCTACTTCGGCTGAGCCCTCCCCGAAACGCGGCGAAGCCGCCCGGCTCTGACCTGGAGCGGGCTGCCCACCTACAGCAGGTCGGCGGCGCGGTCTATTAGGGCGGTGACCACCGCCGGGCGCTCGCGTAGCTGCCAGAGCCAGGCCGGGCCGTCTCCCTCGGAGGCGAGCTTCTCCGCCTCCTCGACCAGCAGCATCCGCAATTCGCCCGGCGCCGACACCCCGTCGCGCACGAGTTCCTCCACGCGCGCGACGAACCGCCGGAGAAGCGACGTGGCCGCCGCGACGTGCTCGGTTCCCACGACCCACCGCCCCCGCTGTTCGATCACGACCTCAGCGACGTCGTCGCTCGCCGGCCCCCCGGCCAGGTGAGTGAACTCGACGTCCGAGCGCAGCCCGGCCACGTCCAGGCTGAGCACCGTGCGGTTGGCCTCGGCCAGGCCGACCAGTGCCGCGTACTGCTCCGGGCGGGCGTCCCGCCAGGCGATCAGCGCCGCGGCCAGGTGCCCCGCGGCCGCCCCGAGGTCGGGCTCGTCCTCCGGCTCCGGCCAGGCCCGGGTCAGGGCCGATGCGAACGCGCCGCGCCGCACCCCGTCCACCAGCGGACTGACGACGGCCGGACCGAGCCGCACCCGGCCGCCGGCCGTCGGGATGCAGGTGTAGTAGCCGACGCTCACGATCAGCGCGACGAGCAGCACCCGGCCGGACGGATCGACGTGCGGAAGGAACGACTTCTGGTCGAGCCAGCGCTCCGGCCGGGCGACCAGCCCGGAAGCCGACAGCCGGCTCCGGACCCGATCGGCCAGGACCGACTGCGCGCAGCTCACGATCCGCGCGTGCGTCCAGGGCTCCCGGTCGGCCTGGCGCTGCCAGGCGACCACCACCCGCTCCTGCGCGTCGAGCGCGAGCTCGTCGCAGGCCAGGCAGTGCTGGGAGTTCGGGTCACGCAAGAGCGGGCTACGGGTCGCCAGACAGCGGCGCCCCTGGTGCAACTGCTGACGCTGACGCGTCAGCGCGCTCCACACCACACGAGCGAGCTCGGTGGTGTGCTGATCCGGTGCGAGACGGGCCGGGCCCGCCGATACGACGACCACCACGGCCCCCTCAGCCCGTTCGCTTCTGTGACGAAAGATTCACGAGTTGCCATTCGAAAGTCTCTGCCTTGGAGCAGTGGCTGCGCGCCCGCCGAAAAGTGGTCATCATCGCGTCCTCAACCGGTCACTCGGCGTACCGGCCGGGGGCCGAGCACGGTCGTGGGACGGAGAATCCCGTCTTCGAGTGCGCGCTCGCGCAGATCGAGCTTGGTCCGGGCACCGCGGCCCGCGTCGTCGTACTTGGCCCGCACGCGGTCCAGGTACCCCTTCGCCGTCGAGGGCTTGACGCCGAGACGGCGGGCCACGTCGGTCATCCGCAGGCCCGACGCGTACAACCGCAGCGACTCGGTCTCCTGCAGGCTCAGCGACGGCTTGGCCGGCCGCTGGTCGCTGCGCAGCGCGAAGGCGAGGGCAGGCGTCATGAACTTGTGGCGGGCCGCCGCGGCCCGCACCGCCGCCCGGGTCTCGGTCGGGTCCAGGCTCTTGTGGACGTAGGACAGCGCGCCGGCCTCGATCGACTCCACGATCAGGTCGGTGTGGTCCTGCGTGCTGATCGTCACGACCGCGGGCCCGGCTTCGATCACCGCGGCGACGTTGTCGCCGACGTGACTCCCGTCCCCCAGCCAGACGTCCAGCAGGACGACGTCCGCGTCCCGGCCGCGGCCACCGAGCAGCTCTTCCACCGACTGCGCGAGCTCGATCACCACGAGTTCGCTGTCGGACGGCGCGAGCCATCCCGGAAGCCCCTGCAGCACCAACGGGTCATCATCGACAGCCGCCACTGTGATCATGAAACCCACCTCACCTCCACCCAGAAACTGCTTGAACCTGGTTCTTCGACATCGGTGCTGACCGTGCCGGGTATCGCGGCGCGCACTCGGTTGAGCAGCGCACCCATCGCGTCCTTGACCGCCGTCCGCTCCGCGGAGACCGGCAGGAGCACGGTGGCCGACGCATCCCGGACGCAGCCGCTCAACGTCACGACCGCCTCACCGGGACTGGTCAGCCGGAGAATCGCGAGCACGGCCGCGACCAGCTCGGCGCGGACCGGTTCCGGCACCTCGCCGAAGTCCGGCGCGATCCGCGCTTCCAGCGTCGCGGACCGGTCTGCGGCCGCTCCGGAGAACGACGAGACCATGTCGCGACGCCAGACCGAGTGCTCACCGGCCTCGGTCAGCTCGGAGAGCATCGCCCGCAACCGGCTGGCCTCGATCGCGCAGCGCGCGCGGACCTCGTGGTCGGCCGGGTCGAGCTGGTCGTGGGCCAGCAGCCGGACCAGCGGACGGAGCGAGGCACCCAGCTCGCGCTGCCAGCGCGCCCGGTCGTGCGTGACCGCCGCCAGCGCCTCGCGGCTGACCTGGATCTGGGCGGCTTCTCCGACCGCGGCCTCGGCGAGCGCCCCGTTGCGCCGGACCAGCCCGTAGGCGACGACGGTGGCCAGCTGCAGTACGAGTGCGCAGAGCAGCGCGGTGACGATCCGGTCGACCGCGCGGGCGTCCGGACCCACCTCCAGCAGCACCGCGCCGACGCTGAGCACGACGCCGGCCGCGGACCAGCCCAGGTACTCGGGGAGGGGCCGGTGCAGCGCGAGCAGGGCCAGCGGCCAGCCGACGGCGCCGGGGACCCAGTTGATCCAGAGGTCGACCTGGTGGGTGCCGGGCACGGCCGACAGCGCGGCCGCCGCGGCGGCCAGCACCATGACCGCCGCACCGATGCGCAGGCCGGACGGAAGAGGCTTCGTGGGGCCGTGCACCGCGACCGCGACGACGACCGCTCCGATGACCGCCCAGGCCAGCGCCTCGACCCAGAACGTCTGGTAGGTGGCGCGCGCGGAGAGCAGCAGCGCGCCACAGTAGAGGAGCCAGACCAGCGCGATGACGACCAGCGCCCAGGCCATGCCCGCGCGGTAGCCGGCCGCCACCGCGAAGTCGTCGGGCGTGGGATCCGCCGCCGCCGGCGCGCCGTGCCAGGTGAGCGTCACCGCGGTGCCCGCGCCGGGCGCCGAGGTGATCTCGGCCGTCCCGCCGACCCCGGCCATCCGCTCGACGACCGACCGGCGCACCCCGGTCTGCTGCGGAGTCGTGGCGCCGGGGTCGAAACCGCGGCCCTCGTCGCGCACGACGATCCGGACGCCGTCCGGAAGCACTGTGGCGCTCACCTCGGCGCGGTCGACGCACGCGTGCCGCTCGACGTTCGAGAGCGCCTCCCGCACGGCCCCGGCGAGCGCGTCGGCGACGTGCGGCGGGAGGTTCACCTCGTCGTCGGGCAGGTGGGTGTCGACCGACATGGCCCGGCACCCGGCCTCCCAGGCGATACCGGCGAACAGCCCCGGCGTCTTCGGCGCCTCGTCGAGCCGGTCGAGCAGGGTGAGATCGCGAGTGCAGCGGGCGCGCACCAGCTCGCGCCGGGTGCCCAGCGTGCCGCGGGCGACGACGGTGAGCGTGCTCAGCACGGTGTCGTGCAGGTTCCGCTCGAACTGGCGCCGGCTGTGCAGGCGGCTGCGCTCCACGGTGAGCTCGGCCCGCGCTCTGGCGACGTGGTCGAGCGTGGCGTCGGCCTGCCGGGCGCCGCGGCGGATCAGCCGCATCACGGCGACGGCCAGGAAGCCCTGGAGGAGGAAGATCGCGGCCTGGTTGTCGTGCGGCCCGGCCAGCGGCCGACCGGCCGCGACCACGCCGGCCAGGAACGCGGCGCTCTCGGCCGCCGCGAGCAGAACCGTCCAGCCCGGAGCCAGGGCCCACGAGGCCACGAAGATCGCGACGCTGGCCCCGCCGACGACCCAGGTCGTCGGATCGCCCACCGAGCCGGCGGGCAGGACCCACGGCGCCGCGGCCAGGTACGCGCAGAAGAGCAGGCTGTCGGCGACCGCGACCCACGGCACTAATCGACCGCCGCGCAGGAACCAGGCGTAGGCCGCGCCCCAGACGACCGTGCCGGCGACTGCGACGTGCTGCCAGGCCTCGACGTCACCCCCCGCGAACGCCTGCGGATAGGCCATCAGCGGGGTGAGCGCCGACCAAGCACCCCGGAAGATGAGCGCGATCCGAGCCGCGGACGCGTCGAGCGCATCCTGCGCAGCAGTACCGCCGGTGGACGCGGTCCGATCCGCGATCACACCCCGGGTACCGCTCGTGCCGTTCATCCCGCCGTCCGTTCCGGTACGGTTCGCCGGGGTCGCGTCCCGGCCCGCCACGAAGCGCACGGTCCAGACGCGTCGACGCTCGGCGGCTCGGGTTGAGGACCCGTTGCGGGCCCAACGGCACCCGGACCGTCGGCGCGGCGCGAAGACCCTCGCCGCCATGAAAAACTGCCCCTCCCACCCCCGGCAGCACCCCCCGGTACCGCCGTCCACCGTCCACAACCGATCACTCCGTGGACGCCGAGAGGCCTCACAGTGCCAGCACCGGAAACTGAGCTCCACCGTGCTAGCCCCACCGTGCTAGCCCGGAGCCGGAGTGTGTCCCCGCCAACTCGGTCCACGGAGTTTACCTGGGACAACGTCCCCCGTAGGGGCGGTTCGGGGAACGTCAGGGGGTCGGTCGCCCCTAGAGAGGGGGCAAGATCAAACCGGGCACGAGCCCGTCGGCGATCAACAGCTCGATCCAGGCCGCAAGGACGTCGTCCTCGGTCGCGGGGAGCGGAATCGGGCGGGCACCGGTCTCGCCCTGGGGCATCGCAGGCAGCAGCGGGTATGCGCCGGACGCCTCGGCCATCGCTCCCCCTTCACCCACAACCGTGCTAGCCCCCAATCTGGCTAGCCCCGCTCGCAGAATGATGACGGACACGACTTGCGGACGCGGACAGCCTGGAGCAATCTGCCCAAATTTCGGTGAAGCGAGTCCCTCTTCCGGGCCGGACCGACCAAGGGTCAACGCCCCACGAACCAAGGGTTCGGCGGCCCGCCGGGCAGGGCCGGGTTACCAGTCGGAGCCGGCGGTCTCCACCACGGCGAGTTCGGGGCCGCGGTCGGTCATGCGGTAGCGGGACATCGTCGTCAGGCGCGGGGCGTAGACGTGGATGCTCACTGCGGGCTCGACCCCGTCGTTGACGACGTCGTGCAGATGACGGCGGCCGAAGACCCGGCGCTCGGACGCGACGAGCGTCCGGCTGCGGAGCCGCGCGGGCTGGATGGGAGCGCCGGGCGTCGCCCACGGGGTGTCTTCGCGCAGGCGTCCGCGAACCACCGCGAACGCGCCGGACGAGCCGCCGTGGTCGTGCAAGCCGGTGCGCTGACCCGGCCACCAGCTCAGCAGCCACGCCTCGACCGGAAGCCCGGGCACCTCGAGGCGCCCGTACCAGCGCTGATCGATGTCGTAACGGACGAGCGAAACCCAGTCGACGGTGGCGACCAGGTCGTCCAGCACCGCGCCGAGACGGATCCCGGCCGGCGTCCTCACCAACACCTCTTGACCCATGGGTTCAGTAAAACACATAAGCCCTACCAGTTTGGTAGGGGTACTGACGCGCGTTGCGTCGTCCCGGCAACAGACCGATCAGTTCGGCGAGGTCCCCGCCGCGGCCAGCTCGACCGCGTGATCGAGCGAGGTCGCGGTCGGCAGCACCGTGGACAGGCCCGAGATCGCGAACACGGCCTCGACGTCGGGTCGCAGCCCACACACCACCAGCGCCCCACCGACCTGCATCACCCAGCGGGCGTGTGTCGCCACCGTGCCGAGCCCGGTCGAGTCGCAGAACGTCACGCCGCTCAGGTCGAGTACGACGTTCTCGCGACCCTCCTCACGCAACGCATCGAGGGATTGGCGCAGCGTGCCCGACGTGGCAATGTCAAGCTCCCCGGAGAGCCGGAGGACACCGACATTGTCGGCCTCTCCGGCACTGCTGACGATGACGGACAAGTTCATCTCCACCCCTTCAGCGCGCGTCACTGGATACCCCTCGAGGAGAGCGACATGACCGACGCCGAAAGCGCAGCATCTGCGCAGGTCGGCAGCCTGTTTCCGCCGAACGAGGCCGAGCGGCTGAAGGCAGTTCGGCGGTACGACATCCTCGATACGCCCCCCGACGGGGCATTCGACCGCATCGCGGCACTCGCCGCGCGCATCTTCGGAGTTCCCGTCGCCACGGTGACGATCGTGGACGAAGACCGGATCTGGTTCAAGGCCACACATGGGGTCGAGGTCACCGAGATAGGCCGTGACCCGGGACTATGTGCGTCTGCAATTCTCGCCGACGGGCCGATGGCGATCGAGGACGCGTCGCTCGACCCGATCGCGTACAACAATCCGCTCGTCCGGGGCGAGTTCGGGCTCCGCTTCTACGCCGCGGCACCGATCGTGACCAGCGACGGCTTCCATCTGGGCACGGTCAACGTCATCGACATGAAGCCCCGCCCGGTCACCGAAGCGGAGCTCGCGACGCTGGCCGACCTGGCCGCGATCGTCGTGGACGAGCTCGAGCTGCGGCTCTCGGCGATCCGCGAGGTGCGGCTCGAACGGCGTCGGCGCGAGGAGGTGCAGAAGTCGAAGGGCCAGGTCGAGGAGGTGGCCCGCACGCTCCAGCAGACGCTGTTGCCGCCGCGGATGCCGAAGGTGCCCGGCCTGGAGCTGTCGGCGTTCTACCACGCGGCTCCGCTGCAGGAGGTCGGCGGCGACTTCTACGACGTGTTCCCGCTCGGCGGTCGTCGCTGGGCGATCTCGATCGGTGACGTCTCCGGCAAGGGCGTGAACGCTGCGGCGCTGACGTCGCTGGCCCGGTACGCGTTGCGAGGGGCCGCGATCCAGACGTCGGACCCGTCGCTGGTGATGGCGGCGCTGAACGAGACGATCGCCGCCGACCAGAGCGGGCACGACGTCCCGCGGTACTGCACGGCGGTGTTCTGCGTCATCGAGTTGACCGAGACCGGGTCGGCGCAGGTCCGGCTGGCCAACGGCGGGCACCCGCCGGCGGTGGTGTGCCGGGCCGACGGCAGCATCGAACGGCTCACCGAGTCCGGGCCGATGCTCGGATGGCTCGCGGAGAGCCGCTACCCGACGTCGGAGACGCTGCTCGGGCCCGGCGACGGGCTGCTGTTCTACACCGACGGCATCACCGATGCCCGCCGCTACGGTCAGCGCTTCGGAGAGGGACGCCTGGCCGCGGCTCTGGCCGACCGCCCGCACAACAACGCGAAGTCGCTGGTGCGGTGGGTCCGAAACCTCATGAACGAGTTCGACCCGCCGGGCTACGACGACGTAGCCGTCATCTCCTGCAGCGTAGAACCCCGCCCAGTAACCAACCGCCAGCTAACCGCCGTCTGGTCCGCCGCCGACTAACCCCTCGCAGTGGCCTGCGGCCCGACCCAAGTAGCAACCCGAGTAGTGACCTGGAGCCCGCTGAGAACGGCGCTGACATCCGCGCCCGTCGACGTCGCGTATTAGTCATACTCAAGTCGCCGGGCGCGGCTGTCAGCGTCGTTCTCAGCGGGCCGCCCTCAAGGCGGCTGTCAGCGTCGTTCTCAGCGGGCCGCCCTCAAAACCAGAATGGCGAGGTCGTCGCGTAGGGGGCCGTCTCCGAACTCGGTGGCGGCGGTCCGCAGGCGGGCGGCGATGTCGGCGGCAGGCAGGCCGCCGCAGTGCGCGAGCACCTCGACCGTCCGCTCCTCGCCGAATTGGTCGTCGCCACGACGGCGCTCGGTGACCCCGTCGGTGTAGAACACCAGCGCGTCGCCGGGCGCCAGGTGGATCGAGACCTCTTCGACCTCGATGTGGTCGGTCAGCCCCGCGGCCATCCCACCGGCACCGACCTGCTCCGCTCCGCCGTTGGCCAGCATCTTGATCGGCAGCGGGTGCCCGGCCAGGCAGAGCCGCACCAGCAGCCCGCCTTCGGACCGCTCGGCCACCGCCGCCGCCACCGTGCAGAACACGGTCTGCCCGGTCCACGGGCCGCCGCTCTCCCGCGCCAGGCTGGCCTCCTCGACCAGCGCGCGGTTCAGCGCCGACAGCGCGTACGGCAGGTCGCGCCCCTCGCGGGCCAGCGTCCGCAGCACGTCCCGCACCATGCCGGTGACCGACGCCGCCTGCGGGCCCTTGCCGCACACGTCGCCGATCGCCAGCAGCCACCGTTCGTCTCCGAGCGGCAGCACGTCGTAGAAGTCGCCACCGACCTCGTTGCTCGCACCGGCCGGCCGGTACTGCGCCGCGAACTCCAGCCCTTCTGCGGCCGGCAGCGAGGCCGGGAGCAGCGCGCTCTGCAGCGCCTCGGCCACCGAATCGCGCTCGGAGTACAGCCGCGCGTTGTCGACCGACAGTGCGGCCCGGCGGGCCAGGTCGACCGCGATCGCCACTTCCTCGGACGTGTGCCTGCGCCCCGGGGGGTCGCCGATCGACATCGTGCCGACGACCTCGCGCCGGGCGGTGAGCGGAAGCACCAATCCGGACAGTGGACCGGTCAGCGGCGTCGCCGCGTGGGTGACCGTCGCGGCCCGGATGCGCTCCCGCAGCGGCGCGCCCTCCGGCGCCAGGAACGTCTCTTCCAGCTCGGGGACGCCACGCTCGTCGTTGTGCACCGAGACCACCAGCTCGGGGTCGCCGGCGTCGTCCAAGGTGTGGATCACGCACCACTCCCCCAGGCGCGGCACGCACAGCTGGGCCACCAGCGCCAGCGTGAGATCGACGTCCAGCGACGAGGCGAGCAGCTCGCTGGCGTCGGCCAGGAACGCGAGGTCGCCCCGGCGGGTCTGCTCGGTGTCACGGAGCCGGGCCGCGTCCAGGCTGACCGCCAGCCGTTCCGCCGCGAGCAGCGCGAACACCGAGTCGGCGGGCCGGAACAGGCGGCCGGACGGCATGCCCAGCTCGAGCCGCCCGCGGATCGGCGGGCTCGACGGCAGCGCCACCGAGAGCGCGACGCCAGCCCCGGCGTCGGCCAGTGCGCCGGTCGGCGGCAGGAGGTCGGCGCTACGCGGGCGCGGCGGGTCGTCGGGCCAGAGCCGGGCCGGCGAGTCGATCGCGGCGTCGGGGAGGCCCACGGCGGCGATCGCGGCCACGCCCGAGCCCTCGTCGGCCCAGAGGATGCCGAACGGCGCTCCGGTGACCTCACAGACCCGGTAGACGATCTCCTGGGCCAGCTCGTGAGCGTCGAGCTCGTGCACGACCCGGTCGGTGAGGTACGTGAGCCAGCTCGCGGCCTCGGCGGCCGGCACCGCGATCGTGCTGCGGCCGGGCGTCGATCGGCGGGGTGGCTCGGGCGGCGTCTGGGGACGGATCGCGACCCCGCCCGCGGCGATCGACGCGCCCCGGCGTCCGCGGACCTTGCGGCCTTCGCGGCGCAGGCCCCAGCGCGAATCGGCCGGCTCGGGCAGCGGCTCGTCGTCCGGGAGCGGCTCGGTACGCGGCGGTTCGTCCACCGGGATCAGGGCACCGGACCCGGCGCGGGTCACCACCGGGTCGTCCACGTCGAGGCGGAACCAGACCGACTTGCCCTGCCGCCCGTAGGCGACACCCCATTCGGACGCGAGCGAGTCGACGAGGTGCAGCCCGCGGCCGCCCTCGGCCAGCATCGGCGGCGGGAGCGACGGGCCCAGCACGGCCCGGCTGCCGTCGGTGACCCGGACCGTGATCGACTCGGCGTCGCCGATGACCTCGATGTGCATCGCGGTACCGGCGTGGACCACCGCGTTGGTCGCGAGTTCGGTGGTCAGCAGCGCGACCTCGTCGGAGAGCGAGGCGAGACCGCACTCCTCCACGACGTCTCGGGCCAGGGCGCGTGCCAGCGCCGGCGACTTCGCGTCACCGGGCAACGGCGCCCGTCGCGTCACCAGCGCGGAACCCGACGGCTCCGGAAAACTCATCTGATGACCCATCTGCCGGCTCACCTCGCGCCGCTCGTCCTGCGCCGCCCGACTACACCCCCGCCCGGGTCAGCTCGGTCGGTGCCGAACTCGAGGGAGGACCGCCCGCCGGTCGGCCCTCGTGGCCGGCACGTTCGGGATGTCCCGGACAGACCCTAGCCTCCAGGGGCCAACCGCTGCAGAGTCCAGCAGGAATCAGGTCGTTGTCCGACACTGTGATTCACACGCGAACATTCGCATCGGCGCGGGACGATCGACGTGTACCGCGGCCCCGATGGCCGCGTACCGAACGGATCGAACGCCCCACGGTGCGTGATAGGCAAAACGAACGAGGTGGAGGTCCACCGGCTGACGCAGACGCGAGCATCCGTGCCGGACCTGAACCATCGGCACGGCTGTACCGAACGGATCGAACGCCCCACGGTGCGTGATAGGCAAAACGAACGAGGTGGAGGTCCACCGGCTGACGCAGACGCGAGCATCCGTGCCGGACCTGAACCATCGGCACGGCTGTACCGAACGGATCGAACGCCCCACGGTGCGTGATAGGCAAAGATGGGGGTGTCCACGCGGCGCCGGAACCTTCGGGGCCTCGGACACCCGGTGAGATGAGGCACACGATGACGACAGCCGAGCGGGGCCGGCCGAGCCGCCGCCCCTCAGGCAATGGGTCAGCGCCAGCCGACAACACGGCGAAGCGCACCGCCGACGCGGCCCAACCGGCGCCGCGTGGTACCCAGACCGGGACGATGCTCGCGGAGCGTCCCGCGATCGTGACCGAGCTGAGCGACGCGCTCGACCTGCTTCGACGCGGTGATTTCAGCGCCCGCCTGGCCCGGCGGGACGGTCCGGACGCAGACCTCGCTGAGCTCTTCAACGAGGTCGCGGGCCGGATGGAGCAGCGCAACCGCGAGTTCGAACGCGTCAGCCGCGTCATCGGCCGCGACGGCCGGATGGCCGAGCGGGTCGACGAGTCGATCGGCAGCGGAGACTGGGCGACCGGCGCGCAGGCGATCAACTCCCTGATCGACGACCTGGCCCGGCCGACGACCGAGGTGGCCCGCGTCATCGACGCGGTGGCCCGCGGCGACCTGACCCAGCAGATGGCGCTGGAGATCGGCGATCAGCCGCTCAAGGGTGAGTTCCTGCGCATCGGTACCACCGTGAACCGCATGGTCGACCAGCTCTCGTCGTTCGCCGACGAGGTGACCCGGGTCGCCCGCGAGGTCGGCACCGAGGGCAAGCTCGGCGGCCAGGCCCACGTCCGCGGCGTCTCCGGGGTGTGGCGCGAGCTGACCGACAACGTGAACTCGATGGCCGGCAACCTGACCGGCCAGGTCCGCAACATCGCCCAGGTCACCACCGCGGTCGCCAAGGGCGACCTCACCCAGAAGATCACGGTCGACGCCCGGGGCGAGATCCTCGAGGTGAAGAGCACGGTCAACACGATGGTCGACCAGCTGTCCGCGTTCGCCGACGAGGTCACGCGGGTGGCCCGCGAGGTGGGCACCGAGGGCAAGCTGGGCGGCCAGGCCCACGTCCGCGGGATCTCGGGCACCTGGGCCGAGCTGACCGAGAACGTGAACCAGCTGGCCGGCAACCTGACCGGCCAGGTCCGCAACATCGCCCAGGTCACCACCGCGGTCGCCAAGGGCGACCTGACCCAGAAGATCACCGTCGACGCCCAGGGCGAGATCGCGGAGCTCAAGAGCACCGTCAACACGATGGTCGACCAGCTGTCCTCCTTCGCCGACGAGGTCACCCGCGTCGCCCGCGAGGTCGGCACCGACGGCAAGCTCGGCGGGCAGGCCACGGTGCGGGGCGTTTCGGGCACCTGGCAGGAGCTCACGAACAACGTCAACCAACTGGCCGGCAACCTCACCGGCCAGGTGCGCAACATCGCCCAGGTCACCACCGCCGTCGCCAAGGGCGACCTCACCCAGAAGATCACCGTCGACGCCCGCGGCGAGATCGCGGAGCTCAAGAACACCGTCAACACGATGGTCGACCAGCTGTCCTCCTTCGCCGACGAGGTCACCCGCGTCGCCCGCGAGGTCGGCACCGACGGAAAACTGGGCGGTCAAGCTCAGGTCCGGGGCGTTTCGGGCACCTGGCAGGAGCTCACGGACAACGTTAACCAATTGGCCGGCAACCTCACCGGGCAGGTGCGGAACATCGCGTCGGTCACCACGGCGGTGGCGAAGGGCGACCTGACGCAGAAGATCACCGTCGACGCCCAGGGCGAGATCGCGGAGCTCAAGAACACCGTCAACACGATGGTGGATCAGCTCTCGTCGTTCGCCGACGAGGTCACCCGGGTGGCCCGCGAGGTCGGTACCGACGGCAAGCTCGGCGGCCAGGCCCAGGTCCGCGGGGTCTCGGGCACCTGGCGCGAGCTCACCGACAACGTGAACTCGATGGCCGGCAACCTGACCAGCCAGGTCCGCAACATCGCCTCGGTCACCACCGCCGTCGCCAAGGGCGACCTGAGCCAGAAGATCACGGTCGACGCCCAGGGCGAGATCCTCGAGCTCAAGAACACCGTCAACACGATGGTCGACCAGCTCTCGTCGTTCGCCGCCGAAGTCACCCGGGTCGCCCGCGAGGTCGGCACCGACGGCAAGCTGGGCGGTCAGGCCGAGGTGCGGGACGTGTCCGGTACCTGGCGCGACCTCACCCAGAGCGTGAACATCCTGGCCGGCAACCTCACCACCCAGGTCCGCGCGATCGCGGACGTGGCGACGGCGGTCACCCGGGGCGATCTGTCCCAGGCGATCACGGTCGAGACGCAGGGCGAGCTCGCCGAGCTCAAAAGCAACATGAACCAGATGATCAACAACCTCAAGGACACGACCACCAAGAACGCGGAACAGGACTGGCTGAAGAGCAACCTGGCCCGCATCGGTGCTCAGCTCCAGGGGCAGCGCGACCTGCGTCAGGTCTGCCAGATGATCATGAGCGAGATCACCCCGGTGGTCGACGCCCAGCAGGGCGCGTTCTTCCTGCTGGAAGCCACCCGGGAAGGCCTGCGGCTGCGGCTGGCGTCGTCCTACGGGTACGCGCCCCGGCGCGGCGAGTCGGTGCTGAGCCTCGGTGAGGGGCTGGTCGGTCAGGCCGCGGTGGAGCGGCGCTCGATCCGGGTCCCGCAGACGCCGCCCGGCTACCTGTCGATCGGCTCCGGGCTCGGCGAGGCCCCGCCCGCCGACCTGGTGATCGTCCCGGTGCTGTTCGAGGAGCGGGTGCTCGGCGTCATCGAGCTGGCCAGCTTCAAGAACTTCTCCGACCTGCACATGAGCTTCTTGCAGCAGCTCGTCGACACGCTCGGCGTCGTCCTCAACACGATCATCGCGAACGCGCGGACGGAGGAGCTGCTGGCGCAGTCGCAGCGGCTGACCCAGGAGCTCCAGGCGCAGTCGATGGAGCTGCAGCGCACCAACGCCGAGCTGCAGGAGAAGGCGGCGCTGCTCTCCGAGCAGAACCGCAACATCGAGATCAAGAACCGTGAGATCGAGATGGCGCGGCTGGGTCTGGAAGAGAAAGCCGAACAGCTCGCGCTGTCGTCGCAGTACAAGACCGAGTTCATGGCGAACATGAGCCACGAGCTCCGGACGCCGCTGAACTCGCTGCTCGTGCTCGCGCGGCTGCTGGCCGAGAACACCGAGTCGAACCTCACCGGGCGGCAGATCGAGTTCGCCCGGACGATCCACGACGCCGGCTGGGACCTGCTGACGCTGATCAACGACATCCTCGACCTGTCCAAGGTCGAGGCGGGCAAGATGGACGTCCACGCGAGCCGGGTGACCCTGGACGACGTCTGCGGGTACGTCGAACAGACATTCCGGGCCCAGTCCGAGCTCAAGGGGCTGCGGTTCGCGGTCGATCGGGGGCCGGGCGTCCCGGATCAGCTGTTCACCGACGAGCAACGGCTGCAGCAGATCCTGAAGAACCTGCTCTCGAACGCGGTGAAGTTCACCGACGCGGGCACGGTCACGCTGAGCATCCACGTCGGCCCGGAAGACATGCTGTTCGCCAGCCCGACGCTGAACGCCGCCGACCGGGTCGTCGCGTTCGCGGTGACCGACACCGGCATCGGCGTCGCCGCCGACAAGCTGAAGCTGATCTTCGACCCGTTCCAGCAGGCCGACGGCTCCACCAGCCGCAAGTACGGCGGCACCGGCCTCGGCCTGTCGATCTCCCGGGAGATCGCGCGGGTGCTCGGCGGCTCGATCACCGTCCAGAGCGACGTCGGGCGGGGCAGCACGTTCACGCTGTACCTGCCGCAGCGGTATCCCGGCGAGGCGGCCGATCCGGGCAGCGGCCTGGAGCGCCTGCAGGACGACACGGTGTTCTCCGGCTCGTCGTACTCCGGTCCGCTGATGAGCTCCACCACGATGGCTGCCAGGGGCGCGCTGAGCAACCGGCCGACCAGCATCGTCGACGCCGAAGACATCGGCGCGGCGATCATCACGCAGGGCGCCGGTGCCGCGCGGCCGACGCCGGTCGAGAAAGTCACCCCGGAACCCCGGACGCTCGAACCGAGCCGATCCATGCGCGGCAAGCCGACCCGGACCGTCGACACGTCGGTGCTGGCCGGACGCACCGTGCTGATCGTCGACGACGACGTCCGCAACGTCTTCGCGCTGACGTCGGCGCTGGAGCTGCACGGGCTGACCGTGCTCTACGCCGACAACGGTGCGGCGGGCATCGCGACGCTACAGGCCCACCCGGAAGTGGACCTCGTCCTGATGGACGTCATGATGCCCGACATGGACGGTAACGAGACCACGGCGGCGATCCGGAAGATGCCCGGGTTCGGCGAGCTGCCGATCCTGTTCCTGACCGCCAAGGCGATGCCGGGCGATCGGGACAAGAGTCTCGCCGCGGGTGCGAGCGACTACATCACCAAACCGGTCGATCTCGATCGTCTGCTCCGGTTGATGTCCGGCTGGGTCACGCGTGACACGGGCGCGCCCGGACCTGACGCGTGAGCACTGACCGCAAGCGGGCGAAAGTCCTTCTCGTCGACGACCGCCCCGAGAACCTGCTCGTCCTGGAAGCGATCCTGCAAGGGCTCGACCACGACCTGGTCACCGCACCGTCCGGCGAGGAGGCGCTGAAGCGTCTGCTCACCGACGACTTCGCGGTGATCCTGCTCGACGTCCAGATGCCCGGTATGGACGGTTTCGAGACGGCGGAGCACATCAAGCGCCGGGAACGGACGCGGCACATCCCGATCGTGTTCCTCACCGCGATCGACCGGAAGCCCCACCACGCGTTCCGGGGCTACGCCACCGGGGCCGTGGACTACCTGGCGAAGCCGTTCGACCCGTGGGTGCTGCGGGCGAAGGTCAGCGTCTTCATCGACCTGTGGGAGAAGAACCGGCTCCTGCTGGAGCGGACCGAGCTCCTGCAGCAGCGGGTGCACTCGACCGAGGTCGCGTCGACCGAGCGCGGTTCCGCGCTGGATCGCGCGCGCCTGCGGGTGCAGGAGGCACTGGCCCGCTGCGAGGGCACCGATCCGGAGACCGCCGAGCTGCTGCGCGCCGCCTTGCACGACCTCGACTCGATCTAGGCCGGATACGCCTCGACCCCCGCCGTGGGCGGGGGTCGAGGCGTTCCGCACCGGCGGTCAGCGGATCGTGATGACCTTCTCGACGCTGTACTGGTCGATGTCCGACGTCCGGGCCGTGAACACGAACTTCCACTCGCCGGCGATCGGGAGCTCCACCTGCCCGACCGCGTGGTTCTCGGTGAGCGGCAGCGCGACCACGTCGGTCGAGACGTTCGCCTTCGGGAGGTCGGCCGAGCCGCTCCACTCGGCGACCTTGACCGGCAGGCCGTTCTGGTCGAAGAGCGTCAGGTGCAGTTCGTTCGTGCCGACGTGAGCCGGCGAGAGGTCGACCTGCAAGACGTTCGGGCCCATCGTGAGCTGTGCGCTGTACGGCAGGTTAGCCGCGGCCGCGGCCGCGTCGCCGGCGCTGCGGGCCGGTGCGACCTGCACGAGCGCGGTGGCCAGCGCCAGCACGACGGCGCCGAGCAGCACCTCGATGCCCACCCGGGACCGCAGCCGGCGCACCTCGTCGGCCGACCTTCCCGAGGCCGAGAAGTCCGCCGTCTCCGGCTCCGCCGCCTTCCGCGCCTTGGTGGTGGTCTTGGCGGCTGTCTTCGACGCGGTCTTGGGCCCGTTCTTGGTCGCCGCCGTGGGCCCGTTCTTGGTCGCCGCCGTGGGCCCGTTCTTGGTCGCCGCCGTGGGCCCGTTCTTGGTCGCCGCCGTGGGCCCGTTCTTGGTCGCCGCCGTGGGCGCGGTCTGGGGCGCCGTCTTGGTCGCGGTGGCGGTCGCGGCGCTGTGGTCCTCGGCGGGGGCCGCAGCGGCACGCTTCGCGGCGGTACCCGCCGTTGTCTTCTTCTGCGGACGCTTGCCCGCGGCCGACTTCGCGGCACCCCGGCCCGCCGCCTGAGCCGAACCCCCGGCGGACGCCCGCGCTGAAGCGTCGGCCGGCGCCTGCGCCGCAGCCTCAGCGGGCGCCTTCGCGGCAGCCTCAACGGGCACCGCCCCCTCGCCCGCCGCCTTCGCCCCCTCAGCAGACGCCTGCGCTGAAGCGTCGGCGGGCGCCTGCGCCGCAGGCTCGGCGGCAACCGCGCCCTCGCCCGCGACCTCCGCCGCCTCAGCGGACGCCTGCGCCAAGGCCTCGGCAGGCGCCTTCGCGACAGACTTGCTGGGCGCCTGCGCCGCAGACTCGGCGGGCACCGTGACCTCGCCCGCTCCCTTCGTCCGCTCAGCGGACGCCTTCGCGGCGGACTTGGTGGGCGTCTCGGCCGCGACCTCGCCCGGCACCTTTGCCACGGACTCGCCGGACACCTCCGCCGACGCGTCAGCGGGCGCCTGCGCCCGAGCCTCAGCGGGCACCGCGACCTCGCCCGGCACCTTCGCCCCGGACTCGCCGGACACCTGCGCCGACGCGTCAGCAGGCGCCTCCGCCGCAGTCTCGGGCGCCGCGGCCTCGGTGGGTGTCTCGGCCGCGGACCTTGCGGGCGCCTTCGCCGCGGACCTGGCAGGCGCCTTCGCCGCGGACCTGGCAGGCGCCTTCGCCGCGGACCTGGCAGGCGCCTTGGCCGCGCTCTTGGCTGCAGATTTGGCGGGCGCCTTCGCTGCGCTCTTGGCGGCGGTCTTGGCAGGCTTCTTCGCGGGCAGGCCGGGCGACGAGTCGTCGAGGCCCGGCCCGCCAGGGGCCTGCTCGCCGGCAGCCGAGTCGGCGGCCAGCTCATCGGATGCCGGCGCCTGGTCGGCACCGGCCGCGTTGGTCGCACCGGCCGCCTTGGCCGCCTTAGCCGCGCCGGCCGCGTTGGTCGCCTTGGCCGCCTTGGCCGCCTTGGCCGCACCAGCCGCGGGGGGCGGGTTTTCGGGGTCTTCGGCGGCGAGCGCATAGGCCACCGGCACTCCGAAGCGGCGGCGGATCCACGCCCTCGCGTTCGCGGCCACGACCAGAATCGCGCCCAGCCAGATCACCTTCGTGAGCACCAGCTGCCCGTACGTCGTGTTGACCAGCCGATCGAGTCCCCCGAACCCACCGATCTCCAGGAACGTCTCGATCACACCGCTGAACACCAGCATCGCCACGGCCCAGAACGCCCACCGCGACCACACCGGCAGGATCACCTCGAGCTCCCGGTACCTGGCCCGCGGCAACAGGTACCGCGCCAGCACGGCCAGACCTCCGAGCCACACGGCCATCGCCCCGACGTGCAGCGTGATCGCCGGCACCGACAGGAACGGCGCGGGCGACTGTGCGGCGTGCCCCGCGAACGGGAACGTGACCAGCACGGCCAGTCCGAGGATCCCGACCAGCACGCGGTCCACCGGCCCGGCCCAGCCCGGATCCGACCCGTCCTCCGCCACCGACGGACGCAACACCCGGATCAGCACCGGGATCGCCGCGATCAGCAGCCCGAGCCGGGCGGCCAGCGCGCGCCCCACCGTCTCGTCCAGCGACTGCCCGACACCGCCGAACGAGATGTCGGCCAGCGTCCCCCCGTCCGCATAGGTCTCTTGCAGGAGCAGGACGCCGAGCGTGCCGCCGAACAGCAACCCCCAGCCGGTCCAGGCCAGGCGGCGCGGGCCGCGGGTGGCCAGCCGCCGCGGCCACAGGCCGAGCAGGATCACCAGCGGACCGGCCAGCAGCGCGACGCCCGCGTAGGCGGCGAAGCGGCTGACCGACTGCACGGTGCGCACGCCGCCGTCGACCGACGCCGAGGCAGCGCCGGAGTTGACGTCGGTCGCGCTCGCGCCGAGCGCGGAGGGCACCCGGGAGCTGAACGTGAACCCGCCCTGGACGGGGTGCCCGTCGGCCGAGATCACCCGGTAGCTGACCAGGTACGTGCCGTCGGCGAGGTCGGCCTTCAGCGGGATCCGGACCCGCGCGCCGTTGTTGACCGTGGTGACCTTGCCCGCGACGACGTCCTTGCCGTCCGGGGCGATGACCTTGACCCGGCCGTCGACCGGCACGACGCGCTCGCTGAAGTTCATCGTGACGACGGTCGGGGCGGAGTCGGCGATCGAGCCGCCGGGCGGGTCGGTGCCTTCCAGGCTGGCGTGCGCCTGCGCCGGTGAGGCCCCGAATCCGAGCGCGAGCAGCGCGAACAGCCCGACGACGAGCGCGCGCCACGCTATCCGGTATTTGCTCCGGCCTGTCCGCACGCTCGTCCTTCTTCCTGTCGTCACGACGGTCATACCTGCCTCGGCAACGGCTCCGGAGCCGCTTGCGTTCGATCGGTGCGTGCCAGGAGCCACAGCAGGAGAGCTTGCACTCCGGCGAGCAGGTGATTCAGCTCGTGCCCGAATTGCGCGGCTCCGTCGACGATGTCGATCGAACTCGTCACCAACAGACAACCAGCCAGCGCCACCGCGACCGGCACCAGGGCCCGTGCCCAGGCCGGACGCCCGGCGACGAACAGGAACCCGATCGCGACCGCGACGTCGAAGGAGGCCATCTCGCGGCCGGTGTGCACGGCGCCGCTGGAGCCCGGCTCGGCGATCAGCGCGGGGAGCGCGAGCAGGAGCTGGGCGATCGCCGAGAACCCGAGCGCCCACCGCAGGACGCCCGCGTGCACCATGCTCGGGGCTTTCGTCCGGGGCGCTCGGTCGGCGGCGACGGCGGCCAGCACGGTGGCGGTGAGGTCGGGAACGTCGGCCTCCCGCCACCGGACCCCGGCCGCGGCGGTGGCGTCGACCGCGGCCGCACGCCAGGCTCGGCATTCGGCGCACTCGGCGAGATGGGTGTCGAGGGCGGCCCGGTCGGTTCCTGGGTCCTCGCCGTCCGCCAGGGCGGACAGGGCGACCCGAATCTGCGCGCACTGCATAGTGCAGTAGTCGTCCGCTGTCACCGAATGGTTCCCCGGCAAAAGTAGTCTGGGTCCGTGGCCACCGGAGACGACGTCAGCAACGACGACGTCACCGGGTGGGCACTGCGCGCCCAGCAGGGAGATCCGCTGGCCATGGCCGCGTTCGTGCGCGCGACCCAGCCCGACGTGTGGCGGTTCTGCGCCTCGCTGGTCGACGTGGACGCCGCCGACGACCTCACTCAGGAGACCTATCTGAGGGCGTTCCGCGCGCTGCCCGGATTCGCCGCGCGGGCCAGCGTCCGGACCTGGTTGTTGGGGATCGCGCGGCGCACCTGCGCCGACCACCTCCGCACGGTGGTGCGGCGCCGGCGCTTGGACGAGGTGCTGCGCGCACGCCTGCCCGGCGGCGGAGCCGCCCCCGACCCGTCCGGCGCGTCGGCCGCCACCGACCTCCTGGACCGTCTACCCGCAGAACGCCGGGCCGCCTTCGTACTGACCCAACTGGCCGGACTCTCCTACCAGGAAGCCGCCACGGTCGAAAACGTCCCGATCGGCACCATCCGCAGCCGAGTAGCCCGAGCAAGAGAAGACCTAATAACGGCCCTCAGCCAAGCCCGCTAACCCGGGCCCGCCACGAAGCCGCACCCAACCTCCGAGGGCCCCTAGGCGCGAGCGCTGACCAGGAGCCCGCCCAGGGCGCGCTGACAGTCGAGCCCACCAACGCCGCAGCCCACCCGGTTCCCCCACAAAAGAAGCCGCACCCAACCTTCAAGCGTCGCCACCCGCGACCCGTTCCGACCCGGAGCCCGCCCACAAAGATGAAAGGCAAGCCTGGAGGAGGGGCGTCCTCCAGGCTTGCCCTGGACCGGCGGCCACGCGCGAACGCCGGTCGCTTCGGAGGCGCGGTGCCCCTCGAGCCGACGCAGGGCGACTCGAGGTGGTGCCGCGACCCGGGTCCCTGTTCTCTCCCACCCGGGCCACGACCACCCACCGCTCCGCCCGCCTGCCCTGGCCGCCCACCTCCGACGACCGGGACCGCGCTGCGGTGAACCCAGTTCACCCCAGCCGCGACCGATCGGCCACTGATCCAGGCACCATTACGCACCACTTAATGGCGGCTTGAGAGATCTCACCAAACGTGTCCCACCAGCCACTTCGACGTGGCGTACCGCACACTGGGAACCGATCAGCCCGCGCGAACGACCAATGAACGATGCCGACGACACGAACCGACCTACTCCGATGGCTGCCGCTCGCGGCCCGCCTCGTGCTCGGCGTCGTCTGGCTCTGGGCCGGTGGCGCCAAGGCCACCGACCTGGCCGCTTCGGTGCGGGCCGTACGGGCCTACCAGCTGCTGCCCGACGGCGTCGCGACCGTCGTGGGCGCGGGTCTTCCCTGGCTCGAGATCGTGCTCGGCCTCCTGCTGATCGCGGGCGCCGCCGTCCGATTCGGAGCGCTGTTCTCCGCGGTGCTGCTGATGGTCTTCCTGATCGGCATCATCTCCGCGGCGGCCCGCGGGCTCCGGATCGACTGCGGCTGCTTCGGCAGCGGCGGCCAACTCGACCCCGATCAGAGCACCGCCTACACCCTCGAAATCCTCCGCGACAGCGCGCTGCTCCTCGTGGCCCTGGCGCTCGCGAGGTGGCCGCGCGGCCGGCTGGCCGTCGACAACTGGATCTCCGGAGACCTGACATGAGTGGGAAAGCATCGAACCGGGCCCGCCGGATCGCCGCCGAGCGGCTCGCCGCCCAGCGCGCTGCCGAGAAACGGCGCCGGGCGATCCTCGTCTCGGTCATCGCGCTGGCCGTGCTCGTGGTCGCCGCCGGGATCGGCGTCGTCGTCTACCGCAGCGGCCAGCCCGAGAACGTCGTGCTGCCGAAGAGCGCCACCCGAACCGGCGTCACCGTCGGCAAGGCGTCCGCGCCGGTCACCGTCGACGTCTACCTCGACTTCCAGTGCCCGATCTGCAAGCAGTTCGAGGCCCAGAGCGGCCCGACGCTGCAGAAGTACGTCGACGAGGGCACGGTCAAGATCGACTACCACCCGGTCGCCTACCTGGACCGGTTCTCGTCCGGTACCAAGTACTCCAGCCGGTCGTCGGCGGCTTCCGGCTGCGCGTCGGACGCCGGGCAGTTCCCCGCGTTCCTCACCGCGCTCTACGACAACCAGCCGGAGGAGAACGGCACCGGCCTCACGAACAGCAAGATGATCTCGCTGGCACAGAGCGCGGGCCTCACCGGCGACTCGTTCGCGAAGTGCGTCAACGACCAGGACTACGCCAACTGGACGAAATCGGTCACCGACGAAGCGTCCAAAGCCGGGGTGAACGGAACGCCGACGGTCAAGGTCAACGGGACCGCCCTGCAGAACCCCACCACTGCCGCTCTGACCTCGGCGATCGATTCGGCGAAGCTGAAGAGCTAGCGGAGAGCGACCGACGGGTCGAAGCCGTACGGGAGCTCGAGGCGGTGCTCGCGCATCAGGTCGGCGTCCATCAGGAGCTGGGGCGTCGGAGCGTCGGCCACCACCACCCCACCGTCGAGCAGCACCGCCCGCGGGCACAGCTCCAGTGCGTAGGGCAGGTCGTGGGTGACCATCAGCAGCGTCACGTCCAGTCCGAGCAGGATGTCGGCCAGCTCCCGGCGGCTGGCCGGGTCGAGGTTGCTCGACGGCTCGTCGAGCACCAGGATCTCCGGCCGCATGGCCAGTACGGTGGCGACGGCGACCCGGCGGCGCTGGCCGAAACTCAGGTGGTGCGGGGCCCGGTCGGCGAAGTCCTGCATGCCGACGGCTTCCAGCGCCTCGGTGACCCGGTCGCGCAACTCCTGCCCACGCAGGCCGAGATTCGCCGGCCCGAACGCCACGTCCTCGGCGACCGTCGGCATGAACAGCTGGTCGTCGGGGTCTTGGAAGACGATCCCGACCCGCCGTCGGATCTCTTGCACGTTGTTCTTGGCGACGGCCAGACCCGCGATCCGGACGCTGCCCGCACCTGCGGTGTGGATCCCGTTGAGATGCAGCACCAGCGTGGTCTTCCCGGCGCCGTTCGGGCCGAGCAGGGCGACCCGCTCCCCTCTCTGCACGGTCAGGTTGACGCCGAACAGCGCCTGCCGCCCGTCGGGGTACGCGAAGGCGAGGCCCTCGACGTCGAGTGAAGGGTCGGTTATGCGGTCAGCCACGCCGCAACGCTAACCGCAGCGGCGGCGGCCGGGATGCTCAAGGCGGTGGCCCACTGCCTCGGGGCCGGTCGTTCGGCGACTCCGCCCGGCAGCGACCCGTTGTAGCCGCGGGAGAGCATCGCCACGTAGACCCGCTCCCCACGCTCGTACGAACGCAGGAAAAGGCTGCCGATCGACGTCGCGAAAGCCCGGACCTGCCAGAGGAACCGCGGGTCGTGGCAGCGCGAGAGGCGCGCGACGCGCATCGCGCGCGCGTTGCCGGTGATCACGTCGAGGTAGCGGAGCATGAACGTCGCGATCTGGACGATCGGCGCGGGCGTCCGCAGACGTTGCAGACCGAGCAGCAGGTCGCGGCCGGACGTGGTCGCGGCCAGCAGCAGGCTGGCGAAGACGCCGAGCGTTCCCTTGGCGACGATGTTCCAGCCGGCCCAGAGGCCGGTTTCGCTGAGTCCCAAGAAGGTCGTCGGACCGCCCTCGATGAACGGGAGAAGCACGGCGAGCACCACGAACGGCGCCTCGATCAGGCCGCGGGAGGCCAGCCAGCCGGCCGGGATGCGCGCGGTGGCGGCGACCGCCGACAGGAGGAGCGCGTAGAGGCCGAACGCCCAGATCGCCTCCCGGGGCGTCGCGACGACGCTGAGGACGAAGGCGAGCGCCGCGACGATCTTGATCTGGGCCGGGAGGCGGTGCACCGCGCTGGCGCCGGGCCGGTGGAGAGGATGCGCGTGGCCGGCGCCCATCAGATGTCGCTCGGGGTGGGCTCGCGGTCGCTCGGCGTTCGGCGGCGGATCACCCAGAACAGGCCGCCGCCGATCGCGCCGACCACCAGAACGCCGACGACGCCGGACAAGCCGGTGGAGAGCGCGCTGTTGTGGATGCCGCGAATGCCGTAGTTGGCCAGCGGCGAGTCCTTCGCGTCGTGCTCCTTGGCCGACTTGGCCAGACAGTTGCCGCCGGTGATGTGGTCGTTGGCGTCGAACGTGCAGCCTTCGCGCGCGGTGGCGTCGAGCCCGTCCGGCTTCGAACTGGCCGCGGTGCTCACGAGGCCGGCCAGGATCAGCGCGACCAGCAGCCCGAGTCCGAGGAAAATTCCGGTCCGCTTCACGCGTTGCTCCCCACCGGGCTCGTGATCAGGAGCGGCTTCTCGCGGTAGCGGCGCAGCGCGTAGACGAGGTCGGGACGCACGGCGGCGACCGTGGCCACCGTGGTCGCGGTGATCAGCCCCTCGCCGAGGCCGATCAGCAGGTGAACGCCGGCCATCGTCGCGGAGATCGGGCCGAGGGCCTTGTCGACCTCACCGCCGAGCGCGTACTCCAGGACGAAGCCCTGGGACGCCACCACGACCGAGATCGTCGCGGCCAGGAACGAGGCGACGACGATGCCGAGGCGGCTCTTCGGGAGCACTCTCAGCAGCAGGCTCACCACGCCGAACGCCACGAGCGTCGTGATGATCGCCATGTTCGTGATGTTCAGCCCCAGTGCCGAGAGACCGCCGTCAGCGAACAGCAGGCCCTGGACGAGCAGCACGGTCGCGACGCAGAGCGCGCCCACCCACGGACCGACCAGGATCACCGCGAGCGCCCCACCCAGCAGGTGCCCGCTGACGCCCGGCAGCACCGGGAAGTTGAGCATCTGCACGGCGAAGATGAACGCCGCTACCAGCCCGGCCATCGGCGCGAGCCGGTCGTCCAGATCGTGTCGGGCCTTGACCAGGCACAACGCGATCCAGGCGACGGCGAGGGCGCCGAAGACCGCCGAGACCGGCAGATTGACGATGCCGTCGGAGATGTGCATCGCCACGGGTGTCGGTTCCACCGCGCCTCCTTTGTGATGGCCTCACGCATCATCCCTGCTATTGCAAGCAACCTGCAATAGGGGAGATCTGGCGGCACCGCTCCCGCGCTAGGCTCCCGGCATGACTGCCGCACCTCGTCTCACTCCCGGTGACCCCGCTCCCGACTTCGAGCTGTCGGACGACGCAGGCAACACCGTGCACCTGGCCGACCTGCGCGGCCAGCGCGTCATCCTGTACGCGTACCCGTCGGCGATGACCCCGGGCTGCACGAAGCAGGCCTGCGACTTCCGCGACTCGCTGGACGCGCTGCACGCGGCGGGCCTGACCGTCATCGGCATCTCGCCGGACAAGCCGGAGAAGCTCGCGAAGTTCCGCGACAAGGAGTCGCTGACGTTCCCGCTCGTCTCCGACCCGGATCGCAGCGTGCTGTCGGCCTACGGCGCCTTCGGCGAGAAGACGATGTACGGAAAGACCGTCACCGGCGTGATCCGGTCGACGTTCGTGATCGGGGCGGACGGCAACGTCGAGAAGGCCCAGTACAACGTGAAGGCCACCGGGCACGTCGCGAAACTGCGTCGTGACCTCGGCATCGACTGATCGTTCCGGGTGCGTACGATGTCAGCCGAGCGGGAGTGGCGGAAAGGCTAGACGCGCCGGGTTTAGGTCCCGGTGTCCGAAAGGACATGTGGGTTCGACTCCCACCTCCCGCACCGCTACGGCGCGGCGCCGACGAGTTCGTCCTCGACGAACGCGGGCCTGGCCAACGTGGTCGCCGGGATCGCCGCCGCCAGGGCGACAGCGAGCAGAAACAGCAGCGGCAGGGTCCACCCGCCGCTCACGTCGTGCAACAGCCCGACCAGCAGCGGGCCGAGCGCGCAGGCCGAGGTAGCCGACCACGAAGCTCGCGACACCGGCCGCGATCAGCCAGCCGACGTTGCGCACCCGTGCGACGAGCAGGGCCGCGCGTGACCGCCACAGGCGCGTGACGAGGGCGGGGGGTGGGGACTCGACCGGCACGGCGTCCGAGGGCCGCCGGCGGCGCTCCCGCGCGAGGAGGACGAGCCACGGGACGAGCGCGACCACCGAGCTCACCGACCAGATGCCGAGCGAGAACCGCCAGCCGACCCGCTCGGAGACCGGAGCGGCGAGCGCGGCGGGCGCGGCCGTGCTCACACCCACGACGCAGACGTAGACGGCGGTCATCCGCAGCAGCGCGGCCACGCGTCCCGCCCACAGCGGGAGGCGGCGGAGCTCGGACATCCCCCCGCGAGCGATCTAGCCTTCGCCTCCGATGAGGGTGGCCAGGAACACCTTCTCGATGTCGGCACCCGTCTTCGCCGGGTACGCGTTCCCGCCAACCGCCTGCGTGATCGTCTTCAGCTCGTTCAGGTCCGTATCCGGCCCGTACCCGATGATGACCACCTGCACCGGCTTGTCCGGGTCGGCCGTCGCCTTCAGCTGCTGGATCAGCTGCTGCTGCGTGATGCCGTCCGAGTCCTCGTTCTTCCCGTCGGTCATCATCACGACCATGTTGAGCCGGTTGTCACCCAGCCAGTGCGCCTGCATGAACTTGTACGCGGCCAGCATGGTGTCGTAGAGCCCGGTCGAGCCCTCCGGCACCAGGTTGTTGTAGATCGTCGCGTCCAAGGCCTGCTTGCGCGTGGTGCCGTCCGGGAGCTTCGCCGCCACCGGACCGATCGGCACCATCTCCTCGTAGTCCTTGTCGCCGTCCAGCTTGGTGGAGAAGCGCCAGCTCCCGACGTGCGTGTCCGGGTTGAACAGGGCGTCGGCCCGCAGACAGGCCTGCTGGACGACCTGCATGCGCGTGCCGGTGCCGTCCGGCGCCGGCTCGCCCATCGAGCCCGAGCTGTCGATGACCGCGAGGATGTTCGCCTTGCGCTGCAGCGCGGTCCAGAATCCGACCGTCTGGTCGACCGACTTGATGTCGGGCAACTGCCGGGCTTCGGACGTCGACTGGCTGCCCGTGCCCAGGTCGGTGTCGAGCCCGACCGCGTACTGCGTGGACATCTGCGGGTCACGGAAACCGGCCTGGCCGTACGCCTTCTGCGCGTCCTCGCCCTGCAGGTACTTCAGGAACTCGCCGGCGACCTGCTTGCGCACCGAGTCGACCCAGTCGGCCTTCAGCACGAGGTACTGGTAGTCGGCGTAGACGGTGCCCTCGTCCGGGTTGATCGCGACCAGCGGCACCTTGGGCTTCGAGTTGTCGTACGCCGCCACCTGCGCCTCGGTCGCCGGGAACGGCCCGGCGTTGGCGAGACCGGCCTCGGCGTTCGTGACCTTCTTCATGTTCGCGAAGAAGGTGTCGCTGGTGACCGCGTCGACCGTCGACGCACGCGCGAGCAGCAGCGCGTTGCCGAGCTCGGTCTCGGTCACCGAGTTGTCGCCGTCGGCGTCGGCGACCGAGAGCAGCGTGCCCAGCGCCGGGAAGGACGCCCTCGGGTCACCGATGCCCATCTTGATCGGGCCCCAGACCGAGTGCTGGTACTTCGTCCAGGTGGTGCCGGCCACCCGGGCCTGCGCCAGTTCGGCCCAGGAGAGCGCCTTGTCGGGCCAGCCGAGCGCCTCGGCCATCGGCCGCGGCAGCGTCATGACGACCGGAGAGGTCGCGACGCGCGTCGGCTCGCCGGAGACCATCTGGGCGACGTCCGGCCGGGCGCCGGTGCGCTCGATCCAGACCGGCGAGTCGGGCATCCAGACGTCGACCCGCGGGTCGCCCGAGGTTTCCTTCCAGTTCGGCGTGAGCGAACTGGCGACCTCGGCCGACTGGACCGCCCGCACGGAGATCTCGGCGCAGCGGCCGTCGATCTCCGGGGCGTCCTTCTGCCATTTCGCCGCGAGGGACTGCACTACCGGAGCCTGGTCGGGCGAGGCCGCGATCGACAGTTGCACCGGGGTTCCGCCACAACTGGCCGTCACCCATAAGTAACCAAAAGTAGTGCCGCTGACCACGGTCGCCAGTACGATCGCTACGACCACCCAGGGGGCGATCGCCCGCTTCCGCCGGGCTACCGCGCCGGAGGCGCCGACCCGGTCGGCTGCGGATCGTCGGCTAACTTGCAAACTGCGGTGTCGACCGCGAGCCATCATTGCTCCGCGTTAGGCGTTGACACCCGTCAGCGTCAACAACGTCCATCACTTCGGTCACGTACGGCGGAGCATACGCAGCGCGGGGGGCGCACCGCGGGCCGCCGGCAGAACCAGTGGGATTCCACCTTTTTGTCGAATCCTCTGGGGGCCGAACGGCCCGCCTCACTCATCTTTTTGTCACGAACTGTGTGCCTGCACGACACCACGTCCGCGTGCGGGTCGGAAAAAACCGAGGCAGCATGGCCCGAGGCAGCACGGTGACTCGGAGGTGGACACGTGTCCGAAACCACGGTGACGCCGACCCGGACGATCTCGGCCCGACCGGCGGAAGACCCGCTCGTCGAGCCGATTCGTACCCGGGCCGACGCTGAGGCATTCATCGCGAAGATCTGTTTCAAGATCGGACCACCGCGGCTCGCGGGAATCGAGCTGGAACGGCTGATCTACGACTCGACCGACCCTTTGGCAGTACTGACCCCGGAACGGCTCGCGTCCGCGTTGGGACGCTGGAGCCCACCGATTCTCACCACCCCTTCCGCCGATCCCACGGCGCTCGGCCGGCCTCTGCCGGCCGGTTCGACGGTCACCGTCGAGCCCGGCGGCCAGGTCGAACTCTCGACCCAGGCCTGGGGAACGTTCGCCGATTGCCTGGCGGCGGCCGACACCGACGCGGACGCGGTGCGCGCCGCGCTCGCCCGCTCCGGCCTCGCCGTCGGCCACTCCGGCATCGACGCCCACCGCCCGGCCGGCCGCATCGTCGAGAAGGCGCGGTACGCGGCGATGGAACGGTACTTCGACCGCGACGGGAACGACGCCGGCCGGCTCATGATGGGCTCGACGGCGTCCGTGCAGCTCTCGGTCGACGCCGGCACCGAGACCGGTGAGCACGCGTTCGCCGAACGGTGGCGGACCCTGCACGCGGCCGGGCCGGCTCTGGTCGCCGCGTTCGCGAACTCGCCGATCTACGCGGGCGCGCCGACCGGGTGGTACTCCACCCGTCAGCGCGTCTGGCTCCGGCTCGACCCGGGCCGCACGAGCGCGGCCGACACCTCCGGCGACCCCCGTGCGGCCTACGCGCGGGCCGCGCTCGACGCGCGGCTCCTCTGCCTGCCGAACGACTCCGACCGCTGGGACGCCCCGGCCGGCGTCACGTTCGGCGACTGGCTGGACGGTGCGCTGGACCGGCCGGCCACCTACGCCGACCTCGAATACCACCTGAGCACGCTGTTCCCGCCGGTCCGGGCGAAGGGCTTCCTGGAAATCCGGTACCTCGACGCTCAGATCGGCGACGACTGGCGGGTGCCGCCGGCCGTGCTCTGGACGCTCCTGACCTCACGGCAGACCCGCGACGCCGCCCTGGCCGCCGTCGAGCCGCTCGGCCCCCCGGACTGGCCCGGCGCCTGGGCCCGTGCGGCCCGCCTGGGCCTCACCGACCCGGACCTCGCCCGGGCCGCGTCCGCGCTGCTGGCGATCGCGATCGAGGGCGCGGACGCGGCCGGTCTCCCCCGTGCCGTCGCCCGCCAGATCACCGGGTTCGCCGAGCGCTACACGTTCCGCGGCCGTACCCCCGCCGACGACCAGCTGGAGGAGAACCGATGACGATCGACGCGCTCCGGCACTCCCCCGAGCAGCTGCGCACCCGGATCGCGGACGAACTGAGGCGCGCCCGCGACCGCAGTACCGTCCTCACCGACGCCGTCGACCAGGACGACCTGGTCCGCCAGCACTCCCCCCTGATGTCGCCGCTGGTCTGGGACTACGCACACATCGGCAGCCAGGAGGAGCTCTGGCTGGTCCGGGACGTCGGCGGCCGCGACCCGCTACGCCCGGACATCGACCGGATCTACGACGCGTTCCAGACCAAACGCGCCGACCGCCCGTCGCTGCCGATGCTCAGCCCGGACGAAGCCCGCGCCTACGTGGCCGAGGTGCGCAACAAGGCCCTCGACGTCCTCGAGCACACCCCGTTCGACGGTCGCCGCCTGGTCGAGGCCGGTTTCGCGTTCGGGATGATCGTCCAGCACGAGCAGCAGCACATCGAGACGATGCTGGCCACGCACCAGCTCCGGGAAGGCGCCCCGGTGCTCGACGCGCCCGCCCCGCCGGCCGGTTGCGCCCCGGCGCGCGACGAGATCTACGTCCCCGGCGGCATGTTCCTCATGGGCACCGACCTCGAACCGTGGGCACTGGACAACGAACGCCCGGCCCACGCGGTGGGCGTCGAGCCGTTCTGGATCGACACCGACCCGGTCACCAACGCCCGGTACACGGCCTTCATCGACGCCGGGGGGTACGAGGACGAGCGGTGGTGGACGCCGGAAGGCTGGGCCCACCGCCACGCCGCGGGCCTCCGGGCACCGCAGTTCTGGCACCGGAACGGCGACACCTGGTGGCGCACCCGCTTCGGCCACGTCGAGCCCGTCCCGGCGGACGAGCCCGTGCAGCACGTCTGCTGGTACGAGGCCGACGCCTACGCCCGCTGGGCCGGCAAGCGCCTGCCCACCGAGGCCGAGTGGGAGAAGGCCGCCCGCTACGACCCGGAGTCCGGCCGCAGCCTGCGTTATCCCTGGGGCGACGAGGACCCCGCGCCGGAGAACGCGAACCTGGGCGGGACGTATCTCCGGCCCGCCCCGGTCGGTGCCTATCCGGCGGGCACGTCCCCGCTCGGGGTCAGAGGACTCGTCGGAGACGTCTGGGAGTGGACGTCGTCCGATTTCCGCCCCTACCCGGGCTTCGCGATGTTCCCGTACCCGGAGTACTCCGAGGTGTTCTTCGGGCCGGAGTACAAGATCCTGCGCGGCGGCTCCTGGGCCGCCGACCAGAGCGCGGTCCGGGCCACGTTCCGCAACTGGGACTACCCGATCCGCCGCCAGATCTTCAGCGGCTTCCGGTGCGCACGGGATGTGTAGGCACCTCGCGTACCTGGGCCCCGCCGTCACCCTGCACGAACTGCTGGTCGAACCCGAGCACGGCCTATACCGGCAGTCCTGGGAGCCCCGGCGCCAGCGGCACGGCACGGTCAACGCCGACGGCTTCGGCGTCGGCTGGTACGCACCCGGCGACCTGGTGCCGGCCCGCTACCGGCGGGACCGGCCGATCTGGGGCGATCCCAACCTGCTCGACCTGGCCCGGGTGATCCGGTCCGGCGCCGTGCTCGCCGCCGTCCGCTCCGGCACCGAGGGGATGGGTTTCGCGGAGGCGGCGGCCGCTCCCTTCGCGTCCGGACGGTGGCTTTTCAGCCACAACGGCGCCGTACCCGGCTGGCCGGGGTCGCTGCACGGCCTGGCGGCGGCCCTGCCGCCGGAGACCCTCACCCGCCTGGAGGCGCCGACCGACTCGGCGCTGCTCTGGGCTCACGCCCGGCATCGGCTGGCCGCAGGCGTCCCGCTGCCGGTCGCGTTGTCCGAGACCGTCGCCAAAGCTCTGGCGGACGCCCCGGGAGCACGGCTGAACCTGCTCGCGACCGACGGCACCACGATCGTGGCCACGGTCCGGGGCGACACGCTCAGCTGGCGCCGGGCCACGCCGGCCGGTGTCGTCGTCGCCTCCGAGCCCACCGACGACGGTCCGGGCTGGCACGACGTCCCCGACGACTCACTACTCGTAGCCACCGCCGACGGAGTCACCGTCACCTCGCTCGCCCTCACTGCGGAGGTCTCTTGATGCCCGCCACGATCGCCAGCACCCTTGTCGTCGAGAACCACCTGCCTGCCGACTTCATCGCCCGCGCGCTGCGCCAGGACGTGATCACCGGGCTCACCGCACCGGACAAGTG
Source organism: Cryptosporangium sp. NPDC051539 (assembly GCF_044454545.1). Taxonomy (NCBI): domain Bacteria; kingdom Bacillati; phylum Actinomycetota; class Actinomycetes; order Cryptosporangiales; family Cryptosporangiaceae; genus Cryptosporangium; species Cryptosporangium sp. NPDC051539. The sequence continues at coordinate 374,545 of NZ_JBITDV010000004.1, forward strand.
GCTGCCGCCGCGCTGGTTCTACGACGACCGGGGCAGCGAGCTGTTCGATGAGATCACCCGGCTGCCCGAGTACTACCCGACCCGCGCCGAGCGCTCGATCCTGCGGGCCAGGGCGGCCGAGATCGCCGAGGTCTCGGCCGCGACCAGCCTGGTCGAGCTCGGCGCGGGCTCGGCCGAGAAGACCCACCTGCTCGTCGACGCGCTGCGCGCCACCGGCAGCCTGCGCACGTACGTCCCGGTCGACGTGTCGGACGCCGCGCTGCGCGGCGCCGCGGCCGGGCTGCTTTGGGAAGCCGCACTGCACGAGGAGTACGGCGGCCTGGCCGTGCACGCGGTCGTGGCCGACTTCGAGCGTCACCTGGATCGGCTGCCGGTGGACGGGCACCGGATGGTCGCGCTCCTCGGCGGGACGATCGGCAACCTGGCGCCGCCCGACCGGGCCCGGTTCCTGCACGACGTGCGGGCCGCTCTGCGACCCGGCGAGACGCTGCTGCTCGGCACCGACCTGGTGAAGTCCCCGGACGTCCTGGTCCCCGCCTACGACGACGCGGCCGGCGTCACCGCGCAATTCAACCGGAACGTACTGAACGTTCTGAATCGCGAGCTCGGCGCGGACTTCGAGCTCGACGCGTTCGATCACGTCGCCGTCTGGGACGCCCGGCAGGAGTGGATCGAGATGCGGCTGCGCGCCCGGCACGCGATGCAGGTGCGGATCCCGGCCGTCGAGCTCACCGTCGACCTCGAGCGCGGCGAGGAGATCCGCACCGAGATCTCGGCCAAGTTCCGCCGCGAGGGCGTGGCCGCCGAACTGTCGGCGGCCGGATTCGGGCTGACCCGCTGGTGGACGGATGACGAAGGGCGCTTCGGAGTGAGTCTGGCCACCGCCGGGTGACGGCGTCGTGACCCCCGTCGCCCGATTCCGGTGACGGTCACGACACTGCTCGCCGAGTTAGCTTCCGGACAGACAGACCACTACCCCTGCCGCGTACGCTCGCGGCGTGATGGACGCGCCAATCGGCATTTTCGACTCCGGAGTCGGCGGGCTCACGGTGGCGCGTGCCGTACTTGACCAGCTACCGAACGAGCAACTGAGCTACGTCGGCGACACCGCGCACGTGCCCTACGGGCCGCGCCCGATCGCCGAGGTACGCCGGTTCGCGCTGGCGGTGCTCGACCACCTCGTCGAGCAGGACGTGAAGATGTTGGTCATCGCGTGCAACAGCGCGTCCGCGGCCTGCCTGCGCGACGCCCGGGAGCGCTACGACGTGCCGGTCGTCGAGGTCGTGCTGCCGGCCGTGCGGCGGGCGGCCGCGGCGACCCGCAACGGCCGGGTCGGGGTGATCGGCACCAGGGCGACGATCACCAGCGGCGCGTACGAGGACATGTTCGCGGCCGCGCCCGGCGTGACCGTGACCGGTGTGGCGTGCCCGGAGTTCGTCCCGTTCGTCGAGCGGGGGGTGACGAGCGGCCGCCAGCTGCTCGGGCTCGCCCAGGCGTATCTGGAGCCGTTGCAGCGCGCCGAGGTCGACACGTTGGTACTGGGGTGCACACACTATCCCCTGCTGGCCGGAGTGATCAGCCTGGTGATGGGGGACGGTGTCACGCTGGTGTCGAGCGCCGACGAGACCGCCAAGGACGTCTACCGCGAGCTCACCGCGCGCGATCTGCTGCGCGGTGACGACACGGGGCCGCCGCGGCATCGATTCTTGGCGACCGGTGATCCGGAGCCGTTCGCGCGGCTCGGACGCCGCTTTCTCGGGCCGGAGGCCGCCGTGGTGGGTTCCCTTACGCTGCCTAGAACCACGCAGGTGGAGGTCGCCTGAATGAAGCTTTCCGTCCTGGGTTGTGCCGGCAGCTTCCCCGGCCCCGACTCCCCTTGCTCCGCGTACCTGCTCGAGGCAGAGGGGTTCCGGCTGCTGATGGATTTCGGCAACGGAGCGATGGGCGCACTCCAGCGCCACCCGGCCGGGCTCCAGGGCATCGACGCGATCGTGCTCTCGCACCTGCACTGCGACCACGTCGTGGACGCCTGCGTATACATGGTGGTCCGCCGGTACGACCCGGCGGGCAAACACCCTCCGATGCCCCTGTACGGCCCGGTCGGCGCGGGTGAGCGGCTCGCGCAGATCTACGGCCCGGAAGAGGGCGTCCGCGGCGTCGACGACGTGTACGACGTGAAGACCCTGCAGTCGGGACGCTTCGCGATCGGCCCGTTCACGGTCGAAGCGGCCCGGGTCAACCACCCGGTCGAGACGTACGGCCTGCGCGTCGAGCACGGCGACTCGGCGATCGCGTACTCGGCCGACACCGGCCGGAGCGAGGCGCTCGTCGATCTGGCGCGCGACGTGGACCTGTTCCTCTGCGAGGCGTCCTATTTAGAAGACAAGCCGCACCCGCCGGATCTGCACCTGACCGGCCGGGAGGCCGGCGAGTACGCGACCAGGGCGGGCGCACGCAGCCTGGTGCTCACCCACCTGGTGCAGGCCTGGGGCGATCCGCGGAAGACGCTCGCGGAAGCGGTCGGCGCCTTCAAGGGCCCGGTCGAGCTGGCCTACGCGGGCGCGGAGTACGTGATCTGACTCCGCGCCCGGTGGGGCACTTACGCCACCGTGTTGGGACAGCGTGCCATCGCGGTGGTGCGGAACGAGTCTTCGCTGGCGCTCTCCACCAGCACGACGCCCTCGTCCAGATGGCACGGTGCCAGCAGCACTCCACGCTCGGCCGCGACCGACAGCAACCGCCGCCGGGTCTTCGCCGCGTCTTCCGTGCTCTCTTCGTACCGGTAGGCGAGCCCGGCAGACGTCATCTGACCGCGGTGCACGAACGCGTCACCGGTGATCAGCAGCGGCCGGTCGGGAGCGTCGACCAGCAGGCACTGGTGACCGGGCGTGTGCCCGGGCGCCAGCACCAGGTCGAGCCGTTCGTCGAGCGTCGCCGCGCCGGTGACCTCGACCAGCAGCTGCGCCTCCATCAGCGGCTTGATGTGGGAGTCGTACAGCTCCTCGTACTCTTCGCCGGATTCGCGCAGCCATTTTAGCTCCGCGGTCTGCACCACGTGCCGCGCGTTGGCGAAGTACGGCTTGGGGGCGTCCTCGTCGGCCACCACCCAGCCGATGTGATCAGGGTGCAGGTGGGTGAGGATCACGTCGGTGATCTCGTCCGGCTCGACGCCGAGCGCGGCCAGTTCCTCGGGCAGCCGCCCCGGGCGCCCGAACCACTCCCCGGCCGGCGCCCATTCGGGGCCGATACCGGCATCCACCAGCACTGTCCTGGTCGGCGTCCGGACCAGGTGGCAATGCACATGCATGGGCCACCGGCCGCTGTTCCCGGCATCGGGGAACGCGTCCTCGAGAGGTTCGGGGAACGAGCCGGCGGCGTCACACAAGGTTGTCACCGTCAGGTCGGCACCCAACCTGAGCGTGTCGGTTGGCACGTCACCTCCGCTAGCCGGGCGATCACAGTGATGACCCGGTGGAGCCATCCTGCCTCTTTGCCGGACGCGGCGCACAGAAGGTAGCCGAGTTCGCCGGACGCGGACACCATTGGCCGGTAGTTCCCCTTCCGGCCATCCGGTAGTGACCAGGGGAAAAGCCACGATCGCGACGCTGCTCTGTATGCGTGTCGCGATCATCACGGAGTCGTACTCGCCGGACGTCAACGGGGTGGCCCACTCGGTGCTGCGGACCGTCGAGCATCTGCTCGCCCGCGGGCACGAGCCACTGGTGGTGGCGCCGGAAAGCACGGCGGTACCCCGGGGGGTCCTGCCGGACATCCCCGTGGTTCGGGTACCCAGCGTGGGGCTGCCCGGCTACGCGAGCTTCCGCGTCGGGCTGCCGACGCGTCGCGTGGCCGCCGCCCTCCGCCGGTTCCGGCCCGACGTCGTCCACCTCGCCTCACCGTTCGCGCTGGCCGCCCAGGGCGCGTTCGTCGCCGCCCGCCTCGAACTGCCCGCGGTGGCGATCTACCAGACCGACGTCCCCGGTTTCGCGGGCTTCTACAAGCTCGGCGCCGGACGCGCGGCGGCGTGGCGGTGGCTCAAGCGCGTGCACGGGCTCACCGCGCGGACGCTGGCGCCGTCCAGTGCCACCGCGACCGAGCTGAGCGCACACGGCATCGGGCCGGTGCACCTGTGGCCCCGGGGCGTCGACGCGGTGCGGTTCGACCCGTCCAAACGATCGGACGCGCTCCGGACGCGGATCGGCGCGTCGCCGGACGACGTCCTGGTCGGCTACATCGGGCGGCTCGCGCCGGAGAAGCGCGTCGACCTGCTCGGGCCGGCCAGCGAGTCGGACGGCGTCCAGGTCGTGATCATCGGCGACGGACCGGCCGCGCCCGGGCTGAAGAAGCACCTGCCGAAGGCGCACTTCCTCGGTGAGATCGTCGGTGACGAGCTCGCCACCACGTTCGCCAGCCTCGACGTCTTCGTCCACACCGGGGCCCACGAGACGTTCTGCCAGACCGTGCAGGAGGCGATGGCGTCCGGGGTGCCGGTCGTGGCACCGGCGGCGGGTGGTCCGGTCGACCTCGTCCGCACCGGCCGCACCGGCTACCTGGTGACGCCGGAGGACGCCTCCGCGGTCACGGTCGCGGTGCGGGCCCTGGCCGGGGACGCCGCACTGCGGCACGAGTTCGGCGCGGCCGGGCGGGCCGCGGTCGCGGGACGCAGCTGGACCGCGGTCGGCGACGCGCTGATCGGCCACTACACCGACGTGATCGGCGGAGCAGCGACCCACCCGGTGGAGCGGGCCGCGTGAGCGATCCCGGGACCGGTCGGCTCACCGGCGAACCGGCCGCGCGGCCGGCCACGATCGTGCGGCTGGCGAATTTCGTCGGGCCGCGCTCCGGCGGTCTGCGTACCGCGTTGCAGGAGCTGGGCCGCGGCTACCTGGCCGCCGGGCACCACCCGGTGCTGGTGACGCCGGGCCCGCGCTTCGGCGACGAGGAGACCCCGCACGGCCGGGTGATCACGCTGCCCGGCCCGATCGTGCCGTGGATGGGCGGCTACCGGGTCGTGCTCGGCCGTCGCCGGCTGACCGCACTGCTGGACGAGTTGCGCCCGGACCGGCTCGAGGTGTCCGACCGGACGACGCTGCGCTGGACCGGCACCTGGGCGCGACGGCGCGACGTGCCGTCGATCATGGTGTCGCACGAGAACGTCACCGCGCTCCTGACGATGGCGCTGCCGCGCTGGGCTCCGGCCCGGCGGATCGCCGACGGGCTCAACCAGCGGACCGCCGGCCGCTACGACCAGATCGTCGCCACCACCGAGTTCGCCGCGGCGGAGTTCCGCCGGCTCGGGGCCACCGGGCTGGTGAAGGTGCCGCTCGGCGTCGACCTGGAGCGTTTCACCCCGGCGCTGCACGATCCGGCGCTCCGGGCCGAGCTGGCCCGGCCCGGCGAGTTGCTGCTGGTCCACTGTGGGCGGCTCTCGCCCGAGAAGCGGGTGGATCGGTCGGTGGACGCGCTGGCGGCGCTCCGCGCCCGGGGCGTCCCCGCGGTGCTCGTCGTCGTGGGCGACGGGCCGCGCAGACCCGCGCTCGAACGCCGGGCGCGCGGGTTGCCGGTGCAGTTCCTCGGATTCGTGCCCGATCGGGTGCACGTGGCCCGCCTGCTGGCGACCGCGGACGCGGTACTGGCGCCGGGTCCGGCGGAGACGTTCGGCCTGGCCGCGCTGGAGGCGATGGCGTGCGGAACACCGGTCGTGGCGGCCGGGGACGGCGCGCTGGGCGAGGTGATCGGTGACGCGGGCGTGGCGGTCGCCGGAAACCAGGGGGTCCGCTTCGCCGAGGCCGTACTGGAGCTGGCGGCCCGGCCGGAGGCCGACCGGCGGGCGGCGGCCCGTCGTCGCGCGCAGCGATACGACTGGCCGAGCGCGGTGAACGGCATGCTCGCCGCGCACGGCCTGGACCCGTTCCGGACGTTCGAGGAGGTGGCGTCGTGGCCGAGAGCGACCGTGCGGGCATCCGCTTCGCGGCGCTCGGTGATTCGGTGACCGAGGGGCTCGGGGATCCGCTGCCCGGCGGTGGCTGGCGCGGCTGGGCCGCGTTGCTCGCCGAGAGCTTCGGCGGGCCCGCGTTCGTCAATCTCGCGACCAGCGGCGCGACGACGCTGCGGGTGCTCGACGAACAGTTGCCGTCGGCGCTGCGGTTCGCGCCGACGATGGCGAGCGTCGTCGTGGGCGTGAACGACGTGCTGCGGCCCGGCTTCGATCCGTCGGCCATCGAGGATCGGCTGGACTCGGTGGTGGGCGCGCTGTGCGCGTCCGGCGCCGTCGTGCTGACCGCGCGGATGCCCGACGCCGGCGGGATGCTGCGGCTGCCCGGCGCGCTCCGGCGTCCGCTGAGCCGGCGTACCGAGTCCCTCAACGAGGCGGTCCGCAACGTCGCGCAGCGGCACCGGACCGTGCACGTCGACCTGGCCGACCACCCCGCGGTGGTCGATCGGGCCGCCTGGCACGTCGACCGGCTGCACCCGAACGAACGCGGGCACCGGGTGGTCGCCCGGGAGTTCGCCGGTGCGCTGGAGCTGCGGGGGATTCCGGTCCCGAGGTTCCCGTCCGCGGAGCCGGGCGGCGGGGCGAGGACGCGGCCGTTCGAACACGCCTGGTGGCTGGCGACCAAGGGCACCGGCTGGATGATCGACCGCGGTACCGACCTGGTGCCGTATCTGATGGGACTGGCGGCGCGGGAGGTCTGGGCGGCGATCCGTCCGTCGCGCCGGAGGCGTCCGGGGAGATCCGGCGGCACCCCGGAGGGGGCACGGCCGGGTGCCCGGGCGAGCGCCGGCGAGAGATAGGCTGCGCGCCATGACGGACTCCTCCACCGTGCTCTCGATCGGCCACCGCCCGGACGGCCGTCAGGCTGATGCGCTTCGCCCGGTCTCGTTCGAACGTGGCTGGTCAGACCATGCCGAGGGCTCGGTTCTGGTCGAGTTCGGCCGTACCCGGGTGCTCTGCACCGCGAGCGTCGTCGAGGGCGTGCCGCGCTGGCGCAAGGGCAGCGGCCTGGGCTGGGTCACCGCCGAATACGCGATGCTGCCGCGAGCCACCCACACCCGGGGCGACCGCGAGTCGGTCAAGGGACGCATCGGCGGGCGCACCCACGAGATCTCCCGGCTGATCGGGCGCAGCCTCCGCGCCTGCCTCGACCTCAAGGCGCTCGGCGAGAACACGATCACGCTGGACTGCGACGTCCTGCAGGCCGACGGCGGCACCCGCACCGCGGCGATCACCGGCTCTTACGTCGCGCTGGCCGACGCCGTGCAGTGGCTGGCGTCCCGGCACGCGCTCGCGGCGTCCCCGAAGAAGGCGCTGAAGAACTCGGTCGCCGCGATCAGCGTCGGTGTCATCGACGGTGAGCCCCGGCTCGACCTCAACTACGACGAGGACGTCAAGGCCGGCGTCGACATGAACGTGGTCTGCACCGGGGCGGGCGAGTTCGTCGAGGTGCAGGGCACCGGCGAGGCGATCACGTTCGGCCGCTCGACGCTGGACGCGCTGCTCGACCTGGCCGTCGCCGGCTGCGCGGAGCTGACTTCGCTGCAGGCGAAGGCCCTGGAGTCGTGAGCCTCACGCGGGTCGTTCTCGCGAGCCGGAACGCGAAGAAGATCGCCGAACTGCGGCGGATCCTGGCCGTGGCGGTGCCGCAGATCGAGGTCGTGGGTCTCGACGAGGTGCCGCCGTATCCCGAGACCGTCGAAGACGGGGCCACGTTCGAAGAGAACGCGCTGCTCAAGGCGCGCGAGGCCACGCAGGTGTCCGGGTTGCCGGCGATCGCCGACGACTCCGGCATCGCGGTGGACGCGCTGAACGGCATGCCGGGCGTGCTCTCGGCGCGCTGGGCCGGGCGTCCCAAGGACGACGAGCGCAACCTGCGGCTGGTGCTGGAGCAGGTCGGCGACGTGCCCGACACCCGCCTCGGCGCGGCGTTCGTGTGCGCGGCGGCGCTGGTGCTGCCGAGCGGCGAGGAGCACGTCGTCGAGGGCCGGATGGAGGGCTCGCTGGTGCGTGAGCCGCGGGGGACGAACGGGTTCGGGTACGACCCGATCTTCCTGCCGTCCGGATCCGGGCTGACCTCGGCCGAGATGTCCGCGGCCGACAAGGACGCGATCAGCCATCGCGGGAAGGCGTTCCGCGCGCTGGCCGATGTGTTGGCGGCCACTTTCACTACTGCCTGACGGAATCGGGGTACTCAGGGGATTGCGCAGTCCCCGACCCCGATGGGAGTCCGCTCGTGTTCGACGAGCTGCCCGATGTCGTCAAGACGCTGGCGACAACGGCGTTGAGCGTGATTTTCGCGCTCGTCCTGGTTCAGATCGTGCACCTCGCGGTACGCCGGATCGGTCGGCGTGCGCCGCTGTTCGACCAGCTGGCCACCCGTCTGCACCGGCCCGTGCAGGCGCTGGCCGGGATGCTGGCCGTGCAGGGAGCCCTACACGCCACGACTGCCGCCGGTGACTGGCGGGGACCGTTGCTGCACGGGATCTCCGTGCTGGTGATCTTCGCCTCCGCCTGGGTGGTCGGAGCGATCCTGATCGTCCTGGAGGACGCCGCGCTGTCGCGGTTCCGCACCGACGTGGAGGACAACAAGCGCAACCGGCGCGTGCACACCCAGATCATGGTCGTGCGCCGGGTCACGGTCGCGGTCGTCGTCGTGGTGGCGGTGGGAGCGGTGCTGGTGACGTTCCCGACCGCGCGGGCGGCCGGAGCCTCGCTGCTGGCGTCCGCCGGTATCGCGGGCGTGGTGGCCGCGCTGGCCGCCCAGTCGGTGCTCGGCAACGTGTTCGCCGGCGTCCAGCTCGCGTTCAGCGACGAGCTGCGCCTGGACGACGTGGTGGTCGTCGAGGAGGAGTGGGGCCGGGTCGAGGACATCACGCTGAGCTACGTCGTGCTGCACCTCTGGGACGACCGCCGGCTGACGCTCCCGACGTCGTACTTCACCACCAAGCCGTTCCAGAACTGGACGCGCAACGAGTCGGCGCTGCTCGGCGCGGTCGAGATCGACGTCGATTGGGCGGTGCCGACCGAGGACATGCGCCGCGAGCTGCGGCACATCTGCGAGGGCACCGACCTCTGGGACGGGCGGGCCTGCGTGTTCCAGGTGACCGACGCCGTCGGTGGCGTCGTCCGGGTGCGGGCGCTGGTGACCGCCACCGACGCCGGGACCCTGTTCGACCTGCGGTGTCACGTGCGCGAGCGGTTGGTGCAGTGGTTGCGGGAGAACCATCCGGAAGCGCTGCCGCGGTCGCGGTCCGACGTCACCGGGATACCGGGGCTGCGGATCGACAAGGTCGAGGGACTGAGCCGGGGCCCGGACGGTTCGCCGGGCGCGGGTTCAGACCGGTCGGACCGGTCGGACCGGCTTCTGGGGGCCGGGCGGGCGGTGCCGCTCGACGACGTGCCAGACGCCGGGCGGGATGCCCGGGTGTTCAGCGGGTCCGCCGACGGCCGCGAGCGGAACGCCGCGTTCTCGGGACCGACGGACGACAACAGCCGCGCTTGACCCGGCCGCCCTCGACCCGGCCGCGCTCGACCCGGCCGCGCTCGACCCCGCCGCGCTCGACCCCGCCGCGCTCGACCCCGCCGCGCTCGACCGGCCGCCCTCGACCCGTCGGGGGTCGACCCGTCGGGGGTCGGTCGCCTCCTGGGCCGGGCTCCGCGGAGCGCGGCGGGAGGCCGGGCGCGTCCGGGTGGCACGGGCCGGACAGAATGACGATCGCCTGCGGAGGAGGAACGGATGTCGGACGGCCTGCGGACGGTGCTGTACTGGCTCAGCGCGATCTTCGGCGTGCTGGGGGTGGTGCTGCTGCTGGTCTCGCTCCTGCAGACCACGGTGCGCAAGCGCCTGCAGGAGACGACGCCGATCCGCACCCTGGCGGTCGCGATCGTGCTGCTGGCCGGCGCCGCGATCGTGGTGGCCATCGCCCTCATCTGGCCTCACCCGCCGGAGTAGTCCACCCGGACCGGCTGGAGGACGTACGCGGCCTCGGCCCCGCCGGCGGGGCTGAGCATCACCGGCTTGAGCGGATCGTCGAACGACAGCGTGACGCGCGAGGCACCGACGGCCCGCAACCCGTCGAGCAGGTAGGCCTCGTTGAACGCGAGCGTGACCGGTGCGCCGGTGAACTCGGCGTCGATCGCCTCGCTGGCCTCCGCGTCCTGGGCACCCCGCGCCTCGACGGTCACCGAGCCGGACGCCGAACCCTTGACCGAACCGGCCGCTGACCCGCGTGCCGAACCGGGTGCTGACCCGAGTGCTGAACCGGCCGCTGACCCGGGTGCCAGCCGGAGCAGCACCGGGGACGTGCGGTCGGCGAAGAGTGCCACCCGTTTCACGACCTCGGTCAGCTCGGCCACCGGCATCGTCGCGACGGTCGGGCGCGGTGCGTCGAACAGGCGGCCCATCGGCGGGAACGTGCCCTCGAGCAACCGGGTGGTCAGTTGCCGTCCGGCCGCCGTGAACCCGATCGTGCCGCCGTCGAACACGCCCTCGTCGACGACGACCGCCAGCGTGTCGGGCACCGGGGCGAAGGCCCTGGCCGCGTCGAGCAGCGGCCGGGCCGGGACGAGGAACTCGCCTTCGCGTTTCGGATCGACCGGCTGCCAGGTCAGCTCACGTCGGGCGGCCCGGTAGCGGTCGGAGGCCAGCAGCGACATCCGGTCTCCCCCGACCGCGACCCGGACGCTGGTGAGGATCGGCAGCGACTCCTCGCGCGACGCAGCGGCGGCGACCTGGGCCACCGCGGCACCGAACAGCGTGGCATCGACGGTGCCGGTCGGTGCCGAGAGCACGGGTGGGCGCGCGTAGTCCTCCACCGGCATCGTCGGCAGCCCGAAGCGTCCGCCGCCGCAGCGCAGCCGCAGCACCCCGCCGGTGAGCTCGACGTCGATCGCCTGATCGGGCAGCGCCTTCGTGATCTCGACGAGGAGCCGGGCCGACACCAGCGCGCAGCCGGCCGCGCCGGACTCGCCGCCGGCCGTCCCGGCGCCGGCCGTCCCGGCATCGGCCGTCCCGGCATCGGCCGTCTCGACGGGGACGACGACGCGGGCGGACGACTCGCCGTCGAAGCTCGTGACGGTGAGCTCACCGCCCGCGAGTTCCAGCAGCGCCCCGCCGAGGTGCGGCCGCGCGGGGTGCACGGCGGCGCACCGGGTGCCCCACGTGACCGCCTCCGCGAGCGACTCGCGCTTGACCCAGAACCTCATGGCTGGCCGCCTCCCTAGTGCTCAGCGAACATTGTGAACCCCGGGTCGGACAGTTCCGCGCCTACTTGACCTCGTGGCGCAGGACCCGGACGGTTCCCGCGGCCAGCGGCACGGCGACCCAGACCGCTACCGACGTGGCCAGGCGGCCCCAGCTTCCCCCCGTCATCGAGTCCGTGAGCAGCGGATTGGTCGTCACGCTGAGGTCGAGCCACCCGGCCGCGTCCCGCAGCGCCGACACCGCCTCCCCGAGAATCGACCACGCCGTCGGGATCACGAAATACAGCACGATCGCCAGCCCCGACGCCAGCAGCAGCGCCCCGAACGCGATCCCCATCAGCATGTTGATGGTCTGGTACACAATCCCGTAGGCCACATCGGCGACGCCGAGGTCCCAGCCCCCGCCGCGCCCGAGCAGATCCGCCGCGACGTTCCCGAGCACGGCCACCGCCACCGCCACGGCCACCGATGCCAGTGCGATCGCGACCGCGGCCAGGACCTTGGCGAGGAGCACCCGCTCGCGTTTCGGCACCAGCGTGAACGTCACCAGCGACGTCCGCTGGTTCCACTCGCTGGTCACCGCGAGGATCCCCAGCACCGGCAGCAGCAACCCCGAACCGGCCAGCGCGAAGGCGAAGAACTCGTCCGCGGTCCGGGTGTCGGACGACCCGGCGAACAGCCGGATCAGCACCAGCCCCATCGTCACCAGCCCGACGCTGGCGAGCAGCCAGCGCCCGGCCCGGGTGTCGGCCATCTTGCGCAGCTCCACGAGCGTGAGCCGCCCCAGCGACGGCCTCTTCCCGGCCGTCACGTCGTGCGTACGGGTCTCCGGTTCCGCGATCGCGGTCATGCTGCAGCCTTTCCCGTGGTTGTCGCTGCCGTGAGCTGGAGGAACATCTCTTCCAGACCGCTTCCGTCCACCGGCCGGAGCTCGGTGAGCACGACCCCGCCGAGCGAGGCCGCCCGTCCGACCGCCTCGGCCTCGGCGTCCACGTCGAAGCTCCCGTCGGGATGCTCGGTCACGGTCAGGGCGGCGGTCTCCAGCGCCGCCCGGAGGGCCGTCGCGTCGGTGGCCCGCACCCGGACCCCCGCGGCCCGGAGCAGGTCGGCCTTGGTGCCCTGGGCGACGACCCGGCCGCTGCCGATCACGACGAGGTGATCGGCGATGACCTCGATCTCGCGCAGCAGGTGCGAGGAGAGCAGCACCGTGCCGCCGCGGTCGGCGAACTCGCGCAGCAGGCCGCGCATCCAGTAGATGCCCTCGGGGTCGAGGCCGTTCGCCGGCTCGTCGAGTATCAGCACGGTCGGGTCGCCGAGCAGGGCGTTCGCCAGGCCGAGGCGCTGCCGCATCCCGAGGGAGTACGCGCCCACCCGGCGGCTCGCCGCGACCCGCGGTAGCCCGACCCGCTCGAGCAGTTCGCCGACGCGCTTTCCGTCCACGCCGAGGACGCGGGCCGAGACGGCCAGCGTCTCGTGCCCGCTCCGGCCGGCGTGCTGCGCGGACGCGTCGAGCAGCACTCCGACCTCCCGGCCGGGGTTCGGCAGTTCCCGGTAGGGCAGACCGCCGATCGTCGCGCTCCCGGACGTCGGCGGTGTGAGGCCGCAGATCATGCGCAGCGTCGTCGACTTGCCGGCCCCGTTGGGCCCGAGGAAGCCGGTGACGCTACCGGGTTCGCAGCGGAACGAGATGTCGTCCACCGCTTTGAAGGCTCCGCGTGAGCCGTACGTCTTCGTGAGTCGATCCACCGTGATCATGCGGGAAAGCGTCGCGCCCGGCGACGTCCTCGGGCGTCGCCCGGAAGGCTACGGCGGATAGCCGAAGTCGCAGACCGGATGAACTTTGGTCGGTATCGGGCCCGACGCCCGCGGTCGTAGCCTGCCCCTATGGGGTCGGCGAGCAATCCGAACGCGGACGCCGCCCTCGCGAGCACCGAGGCGATGCTCCGGTCGCTCGCCGCCGACCGGCCCGAGTTCGTCCCGGCGGGCCGGGAACGCGCGATCGACGTCGTCTGCGTGCTCGCGGCGGCGGCGTTCCCGGCCCTGTTCTGGGTGCTGCTCGCCACCGGTCGCGCCCCGCAGGACGAGCTCCTCCAGCGCGCCGACCTCGTGCTGGCGTCGCTCGGGGCGGTGCTGATCTGGTGGCGGCGCCGCTGGGCGATCGAGATCTCGGTGCTGATCTCGGTGCTGAGCACGGTCTCCCAGCTGATCAGCATCGCGCAGGGCATCGCGTTGCTGACCGTGGCGGTCCGGTGCCGGCCGCGGGTCGTCGCGCTGGCCGCCGGGGTCTTCGTCGTGTCCGGCGCGCTCTTCGGCGTGATCCGCCCGGCGCCGAATCTGCCGTACTGGGTGACGCTGACGATCGTCGTGCTGCTGGCCGGCGGGCTGGTCGCCTGGGGCAGCTTCATCCGGGCCCGCCGCGCGCTGATCGCCTCGCTGCGCGGACGCGCCCGCCGGGCCGAGGAGGAGCAGAGCCGCCGGATCGAGCAGGCCCGCCAGCTCGAACGCACCCGGATCGCGCGCGAGATGCACGACGTCCTCGCCCACCGGATCTCGCTGCTCAGCCTGCACGCCGGCGCGCTGGAATTCCGTCCGGACGCTCCGCCCGACGAGATCGCCGGCGCCGCCGGGGTGATCCGCACCAGCGCCCACCAGGCCCTGCAGGAACTCCGGGACGTCATCGGCGTCCTCCGCGACGGCAGCTCCGACGTCGAGCACGACCGCCCGCAGCCGACGCTGGGCGACGTGCCCGCGCTGGTCACCGAGGCCCGCCGGGCCGGCACCACGATCGACCTCGACGTCCGGGTGGACGACCCGGACGCGGTGCCCGCGGTGATCGGGCGGACCGCCTACCGGGTCATCCAGGAAGGACTGACGAACGCACGGAAGCACGCGCTCGGCGCCGCGGTGCGGGTCACGGTGAGCGGCGACCGAATCGACGGCCTGTCGGTCGAGGTGCGGAACTGGCTGCCGCTGCGTCCGGCCGAGACCGCGATCCCCGGCGCCGGAACCGGCATCATCGGGTTGGGCGAGCGCGTCGGGCTCGTCGGCGGGCGGCTCGAGCACGGTCCGTCGACCGGCGGCGACTTCCGGCTGACTGCCTGGCTGCCCTGGAGCGGAGGACAATGACCCGGGTGCTGATCGTGGACGACGATCCGCTGGTGCGGGCCGGACTGACGATGATCCTGGCGGGGACCGACGACCTGCAGGTCGTCGGCGAGGCCTCCGACGGCGTCGAGGTCCCCGCCGCGGTCCGGAGCGTCCGGCCGGACGTCGTCCTGATGGACATCCGGATGCCCCGGCAAGACGGGCTGGCCGCCACCGAAGCACTACGCCGGACGCCCGACGCGCCCGAGGTCATCGTCCTGACGACGTTCGACGCGGACGAGTACGTGCTGCGCGCGCTGCGCTCCGGAGCCGGCGGGTTCCTGCTCAAAGACACCGCGCCGGCCGAGATCGTGCGGGCGATCCGGGCGGTCGCGGCCGGGGAGCCGATGCTCTCCCCCACCGTTACGCGTCAGCTGATCGCGCACGTCGCCGAGTCCGGGGTCGACGCGCGGAAGACGTCCGCGCTGCGGGCGCTGGAGCAGCTCAGCCCGCGGGAGCGGGAGGTCGCTGCGGCGGTGGGGCGGGGTGCGTCGAACGCGGAGATCGGCACCGAGCTGTTCATGAGCATCGCCACGGTGAAGGCGCACGTGTCGCGGATCCTCACCCGGCTGGGGCTGAACAACCGCGTGCAGCTGGCGCTGCTCGCCCACGACGCCGGCGTCTGATCCGCACTACTCCGCGGTCAGCGCACCGCGGAGACGCTGGGCCGCGGCTTTCGGCTCGTCGGCTCCGGTGAGCGCACGGACGACGACGATTCTCGTCGCGCCGGCGGCTTTCACCTCGGCCACTCGGGGCTCGTCGATGCCGCCGATCGCGAACCAGGGGCGTTCGGGTGCGGCGGCCGCGGTCTCCCGGACCAGGCCCAGGCCGGCGGCGGGGCGACCGGGCTTGGTGGGGGTCTCCCAGCAGGGGCCGGTGCAGAAGTAGTCGACGCCGGGTTCCCGGGCGGCCTCCCGGGCCTGCCGGGCCGAGTGGGTCGAGCGTCCGATCAGGACGTCGTCACCGAGGATCCGGCGGGCGACCGGGACCGGGAGGTCGTCCTGGCCGAGGTGGAGGACGTCGGCTCCGGCGGCCGCGGCGACGTCGGCGCGGTCGTTGACGGCGAGCAGGGCGCCGTGCCGGTCACAGAGCTCACGCAGCAGCGCGAGCCGCCGGAGCTCGGTGCGGGCCTCGATGTCCTTCTCGCGCAGCTGCACGACGTCGACGCCGCCCGCGAGGGCGGCGTCGACGAATTCGGCCAGGTCGGGCCGGTCGGCCGTGCAGAGGTACAACCGCGCGCCCGCCAGCCGTTCCCGTCGGTCGATCACGGCACCGGAGGCGAGGAGGCCTGGGCGTACCAGCGGCGGGGAGCCCGGCCGGCCCGGTAGGCCAGACGGCCGGCCTCGACCGCGAGGCGCATCGCGGTGGCCATCGCGACCGGGTCGCGGGCGCCGGTGACCGCGGTCGCGAGCAGGACGCCGTCGCAGCCGAGCTCCATCGCCTGGGCGGCGTCGCTCGCGGTGCCGATCCCGGCGTCGAGAATGACCGGAACCGTCGCCTCCTCGACGATCAGCGCGAGGTTGTGCGGGTTACGGATGCCGAGCCCGGACCCGATCGGCGACCCGAGCGGCATGACCGCCGAACACCCGACGTCGGCGAGCCGGCGGGCCAGGATCGGATCGTCGTTCGTGTACGGCAGGACGGTGAACCCGTCCGCGACCAGCTGTTCGGCGGCGACGAGCAGCTCCACCGGGTCCGGGAGCAGCGTCCGGTCGTCGGCGACCACCTCGAGCTTCACCCAGTCGGTCTCCAGCGCGTCCCGTCCGAGCTGCGCGGTGAGCACGGCCTCGGGGGCCGTGCGGCACCCCGCGGTGTTCGGCAGCGGCTCGATGCCGTACTCCCGGAGCAGCGGAGACACGCCCAGCCCGGACGCCGGGTCGACCCGGCGCATCGAGACCGTGGTGAGGACCGTGCCGGAGGCGCGTAACGCCTCGCCGAGCGTCGCGAGGCTGATCGAGCCGCCTCCGGTTCCCATGATGAGCCGGGATGCGAGTGGCTTCCCGGCGATGACCAACGTATCGGTAACCGAGACCGTCATCTGTCCCCTCCTTCGTTGCCGTCATCCACCTTGCACAGCGGTGATCACCTCGACGGTGTCGCCGTCGGCGAGCCGGACCCGGGCCCAGCCGCCGCGCGGCACCACCTCGCCGTTGACCGCCACCGCGACGCCCTGGGCGAATCCCGCCGGGCGCTGCGTCACGTGCTGGACGACCGCCGCGACGGTCGGATCGCTCACGTCGACCTCTCGGCCGTTCACCCGTAACGTCGTCATCGGCTGTACCCCGTCCGGTCCTGAATGGATCATCGAATTCCGGCGGACGCGAATCGCGAGGGTGCGAAAGCCGCGGCGACCAGCGGGTCGGGGGCCGGGCCGGCACCGGCCACCAGGTACGCGACCAGGGCCGCGGTGAGCGGGGCGAACAGGATCCCGTTGCGGCCGTGCCCGGTCGCGACGAAGCCGTCGCCGAGGCGTCCGACGATCGGAGCGCCGTCGGTGCTCACCGGCCGCAGCCCGGCCGACGTTTCGACGAGCGCGTACTCGTCGACGGCAGGCAGGACCCGGCGGGCGTCGGCGAGCAGCCGGTGGACACCGCCCGCGGTGACCGTGCGATCGAAGCCGACCTCGTCCTGGGTCGCGCCGATCACGAGCTCACCGGTCGCCCGGGGCACCAGGTAGACGCCACGCCCGTCGACGAGTGCGCGGATCGTGCGGGTCAGCGTCGGGGTGGTGCGCGTGGCGGCGAGCCGCAGGATCTCGCCGCGAACCGGGCGGACCGCGCCGTCGAACGCGGGCAGGAGCCGAGGCGTCCAGGCCCCGGCGGCGGTCACGGTGACGCGGTCGGGGTCGCGCGCGTCGGTCGCGGCCCCGGGTGCGGCGCCGCCGCCGGCCTCGGCGGGCGGGGCCGTGCGGGCGGCCGGGGTGGTCCGGAAGGTGACGCCGGCGGCGTCGGTGGCGGCGCGGAGCGCGCGCAGGAGCGCGCGGTTGTCGACGCTGTGGTCGCCGGGGACGTCCAGGGCTCCGCGGACGCCAGGGGCCAGTGCGGGCTCGGCCCGGCGCGCCTCCGTGCCGGTCAGCCGCTCGACGTCGACGCCCAGGCCGGCCAGGCGGGCGGCCAGGTCGTCGAGCGCGTCGAGGTCGCCGGCGGTGTACCCCACGACGAGCGTGCCGGTCGTCCGGTAGCCGGGGTCGACGCCGGTCGCGGCGAGTGCCTCGGCGAACTCGGGCCACGCTTCGACGGCCAGCCGTCCCGCCGCGAGGAGCGCCGGTTCGGTCGGGTGAGCCTCGGCGATCGGCGCGAGCATCCCGGCGGCGACCGGACTCGCGCCCTGCGAAGGGTCGGGGTCGATCACCGTGACCGCGGCCCCGGCCCGGGCCAGCGCCCACGCACTGGACAGCCCGATGACCCCCGCCCCGACGACGGTGACCCGAGGCCCATCCCCGCGGGCCGGACCTCCCGTCACGGGCCCGCCTCGACCCGCGCGCCCGCCCCCGCCGCGCCGGATGCCGCCCCGCCACCAGAGGCCGCCGAACCACCACCGGAGACCGCCCCGCCACCGGAGACCGCCGCACCACTCAGGAACGCCGGGCCGCCGGGGGCTGCCGGGTCGGAGGGGGGCGTCGACTCGTGGGCCGGGGGGTGGCCTACCGGGCCGTGGCCGGCTCCGACCGAGTAGCCGGCCGCGACGGCTCGGGTCACGTAGCGCTTGGCGGTCTCGACCGCGACGGTGAGGGAATCACCCAGCGCCAGGCGGGCGGTGATCGCGGCCGCGAGCGTGTCGCCGCTGCCGTGGGTGTTGCCGGTCTCGATCCGGGCGGCGTCCAGCCAGAGCTCGGTGGACCCGTCGGTCAGCAGGTCACGGCTACGCGGCCCGGTGCCGTGCCCGCCCTTCACCAGCGCGTATCGCGGCCCGAGCGCCAGCAACGCCCGGGCTGCGGCCGGCTGGTCGCGCGTTCCCACCAGCAGCTCGGTCTCGTCGAGGTTCGGCGTGACGACCGTCGCCAGCGCGAACATGTCCCGCAGGGCGGCGAGCGCGTCCGGGCGCAGCAGCGCGTGGCCGTGCATCGACGCGCACACCGGATCGAGCACCAGCGGGATCGTCCCGTCACGCCCGATGCCGTGCCGGCGGAACGCGGCTCCGATCGCGAGGATGATCGGCGCGGACGCCAGCATCCCGGTCTTGACCGCGGTCGGGCGAAGGTCCTCGACGACCACCCGGATCTGCTCGGCGACGATCGCCGGCGGGATCTCGTGGACGCCGCTCACTCCGACGGTGTTCTGCACGGTCACCGCCGTGACCGCGGTGGTGCCGTGCACCCCGAACGCGGCGAACGTGTGCAGGTCGGCCTGCATCCCGGCCCCGCCCCCGGAGTCCGACCCCGCGACCGTCATCGCCACCGCCGGCCGGCTCACCCCTCACCCCGCGGCCCGACCGACCCCTCGGCCCGCGGCTCGGGCGAATCGCCTGTCCGCGGCTCGAGAGGGAGGTAGATCCGGCTGCCCGCGGCCCGGAACTCCGCCGACATCGCGGCCATTCCCGCCTCGGCGTACGCCACCTCCGCGCTGGTGGCGCCCGGCACGGCGTCCGGCTGAGCGCCTGGCACGGCATCCGGCTGGGCGCCCGGCACGGCGTCCGTTCGGGGCGCGAGCGCTCCGGCGGCGCGCCGGATCTCGTCCGCATAGGTCGTTCGCAGGTCGTGGGAGATGCGCATCGAGCAGAACTTCGGACCGCACATCGAACAGAAATGCGCGGTCTTGGCCGGCGCGGCCGGCAGCGTTTCGTCGTGGAACGACTGCGCGGTCTCGGGGTCGAGCGCCAGCGCGAACTGATCGGCCCAGCGGAACTCGAAGCGCGCGTCGGAGAGCTGATCGTCGTGCGCCCGCGCACCGGGGTGGCCCTTGGCTACGTCGGCCGCGTGCGCCGCGATCTTGTACGCGATCACCCCGGCCTTGACGTCGTCCCGGTCCGGCAGCCCGAGATGCTCCTTCGGCGTGACGTAACAGAGCATCGCGGTGCCGTGCCAGGCGATCATCGCCGCGCCGATCGCCGACGTGATGTGGTCGTACCCCGGCGCGACGTCGGTCGCGAGCGGACCGAGCGTGTAGAACGGCGCCTCGTCGCACCACTCCTGCTGCAGCCGGACGTTCTCGGCGATCTTGTCCATCGGCACGTGCCCGGGGCCTTCGATCATCGTCTGCACGCCGTGCTGTTTCGCGACCTTCGTCAGCTCTCCCAGCGTGCGCAGTTCGGCGAGTTGAGCGTCGTCGTTGGCGTCGTGGACCGAACCCGGACGCAGGCCGTCGCCCAGCGAGAACGTCACGTCGTACGCACGGAGGATCTCGCAGAGCGCATCGAAGTGCGTGTACAGGAAGTTCTCCCGGTGGTGCGCCAGACACCACGCGGCGAGGATCGACCCGCCGCGGGAGACGATGCCGGTCTTGCGACCGACGGTCAGCGGGACGTACTCCATCCGGACGCCCGCGTGCACGGTCATGTAGTCGACGCCCTGCTCGCACTGCTCCACGACGACGTCCCGGTAGACGTCCCAGGTCAGCGCAGTGGGATCACCGTTGACCCGCTCCAGCGCCTGGTAGATCGGGACGGTGCCGATCGGGACCGGCGAGTTGCGGAGGATCCACTCGCGGGTCTCGTGGATCCGCGGTCCGGTCGACAGGTCCATCACGGTGTCAGCGCCCCAGCGCGTCGCCCAGACCATCTTCTCGACTTCTTCGGCCGGGGACGACGTGACCGCGGACGTGCCGATGTTGGCGTTCACCTTCACCAGGAACCGTTTACCGATGATCATCGGCTCGGACTCGGGGTGGTTCACGTTGGCGGGAATCACCGCGCGGCCGGCGGCGACCTCGTCGCGGACCAGTTCGGCCGGCAGGTGCTCGCGGGCGGCGACGTACGCCATCTCGGTGGTGATCTCCCCCGCGCGGGCGGCGAGGAGCTGGGTCGGGTGGTTGCGGGACCGGACCGGCGCGGGCAGGCCACGGACGAGATCGGGGACGTAGCCGAGCTCGGTGTACGGACCGGAGGTGTCGTAGCGCTCGACGACCTCACCGGTGGTCAGTTCGATTTCACGGACGGGTACGTGCAGGTCACCGCGGTAGGACTTGCGGCTGCCCGGCAGCGGACCCGTGGACAGAATGCGGCTCATCTGAGCGCTCCCTACGCCGGCATTACCCGGTCAGGTTCGAGCGGTCGGTGGCACCGTCCGGATCGGACAGCCACCCTCTCAGCCCGCTTTCGGCGCGAGCTCCCGCGTACAAGGACGCGGTCACCATAACCCTCGCCCGCGGCGAGCGGAACCTCGCCGAGGGTGACCGTAGAGTTCCCGGACGCCGACGACGGTCAGCGGGCGGGCGCCGACAACCGGGGCACCGCGAGGACCGCCAGCACCGCGGCGCAGGCGGCGGCGGTGAACGCGGGCGGGTAGCCGGCGTGGGTGACGACGGCGCCGAGGATCGGGGCGGTGAGCGCGGCGACGGCGTTCTGGCCGGTGTTGTGGATGCCCAGCGCGCGCCCGGCCCAGCCGGGTCCGGCGTACTCGGCCACCGCCGTGAACGACAGACCGTTCGTGGAGACCGACACCACCGCGGCCGCGACCAGCGCGACCACCGTGACGCCGGGAACGCCACCGGCACCCAGCGCCAGCACCGCGAGGACGCCGGCCGTGGCCCCGGCCAGGAGGCGCATCGGCCCGGTACGGCTACCGGCGCGGTCCGACCACCACCCGGCGAACAGCCGGGCCGCCGCTCCCCCGAAGGCCGCGACCGCGAGCAGGCGCCCGGCCGGTGCGGCGTCCCAGTGCTGGGTGTCGACGAGGAACACCAGGCCGAACGTGGCCACCGCGAACTGCGGGAACACCAGCAGCGCACCGGCGCCGTGCAGACGCCAAAGCACCGGGGCGCGGTAGGGGTTGCCGTTCGTCGTGGCCGCGGCCTCGGCCGACCGCGCCGGATCGCGGACCACGACCGCGATCAGCACCGCGGTGGCCAGGCAGAAGACGGCCAGGAACAGCAGCGCGGGGTTGCGCCCGGTGGAGCTCAGCACCGGAATCGTCACCGCGGCCACCGCGACGCCGAGCGGCTGGGCCATCTGCCGGATGCCCATCGCCAGGCCCCGCTCGGCCGGACCGAACCAGCCCAGGATCAGGCGTCCGCTGGCCGCGTTCACCGATCCGGCGGCGGCGCCCGCGACGACGAGCACGGCGCCGAGGACGACCGGCCCGCGCGCGGCCGACGCGGCGAGCAACCCGGCACCGGCGCCGGCCAGACCCAGCGCGATGACGCCCCGCTCGCCGTAGCGGTCGGCCAGCGCACCCCAGACGACCAGCGTCGCGAGCAGGCCGAACGTCGGACAGGCGACGAGGATCGCGGCCTGGGTCAGCGAGAGGCCGTCGGCGCGCAGACGCGGGAGGAGGTACGGCAGCCCGTAGAGGAACGCGCACCCGGCCGTCATCCCGGCCACGCCCGCCGCCAGCACCACCCAACGTCGTCCAGATTCCATATAACGAGACTATCTTCCCAATATATGGGAAGGCGCGAGGGGTTACGCTGGGAGCCGTGGAGATCGCGGAGCCGGTGACGCCGACCGCGCCGCGGCCGATCGGCCGGGCGGTGCTGACGCAGTGGTGGCGCGAGTTGGCGTTCCTGCACTGGCCGGTGGATCCGGCCGTGGTGGCGCCGCTGCTTCCGGCCGGCACCCGGCCCGACACGCTCGACGGCGTGACGTACGTCGGGTTGATCGGCTTCCGGATGGACCGGGTCGGGCTCGGGGCCGGCGTCCCGTACTTCGGGCGGTTCGCGGAGACGAACGTCCGCCTGTACTCGGTGGACGACGCCGGGCGCCGCGGGGTGGTGTTCCGTTCCTTGGACGCCGCGCGGCTACTGCCCGTGGTGGTCGGGCGGGTCGCGCTGGGGCTGAACTACGTGTGGTCGAAGATGTCGGTCGAGCGCTCCGGCGACGGCGCGTACACGTACCGGAGCCGTCGGCGCTGGCCCGACGCCGGACCGAGGGCCGCGTTCACGGTGGTACCGGGAGGTCCGGCGCCGAAGGACCCGCTCAACGACTTCCTCACCGCGCGCTGGGGGCTGCACACCAGCCGGCGCGGCACGACGATCTACCTGCCGAACGAACACCCCGCCTGGCCGCTACGCACGGCGACGCTCGAACACCTCGACGAGACCGTGCTCAGCGCCGCCGGCCTTGCCGTCGAGGGTCCGCCACCGTCAGTTCTCTTCAGCGACGGCGTCCCGGTGAAGTTCGGCCCTCCGGCCTAGTACGGCAACGACAGTAGGCCGCGGCCCGATGCCCCGGTCCAGCGGAAATGGTTATCGATGGAAAGTTGCTGGTGCTCTCGCGTGGGTGATGTTCCATCGATCTCGGCGTTCCCCGAATGATTCACCCATGACCAGCCACACAGCCCGGGCTTGGTGCGGGAATCAGACGGGTCGTCCCAGTCGACGAGACGGAGTCCAGATCATGGGACCCCGTGACACGACCTGGATGCCGGACCGGCCGGTCCCGTGCCGAATGCCGTTGCAGTACTAAGGCCGCCTTTCAAAGGTTCAGGTCGCCGTGGGCGTGGGCCAGGCGGCGACCGGCGGGCTGCTGGCCTTTGAGACGCGGCCTAAGCCCACAGCTGACCCTCGAGGGCGGCTTCGGCTTCGGCCAGGGTGCCGGCGTAGGCGCCGGTCGACAGGTACTTCCAGCCGCCGTCCGCGACGATGAACACGATGTCGGCGTGCTGGCCGGCCTTCTGCGCCTTGTGCGCGGTCGCCAGCGCCGCGTGCAGGATCGCCCCGGTCGAGATACCGGCGAAGATGCCCTCGACCTCGATCAGCTGCCGGGTGCGCAGCAGCGCGTCGCGCGGACCGACCGAGAACCGGGTCGTCAGCACGCTGGCGTCGTACAGCTCCGGCACGAAGCCCTCGTCGATGTTGCGGAGCCCGTAGACGAGCTCGCCGTAACGCGGCTCGGCCGCGATGATCTGGACGTCCGGCACCTTCTCGCGCAGGTACCGCCCGGTTCCCATCAAGGTGCCGGTCGTTCCCAGCCCCGCCACGAAGTGGGTGATGGACGGACAGTCGCGCAGGATCTCCGGACCGGTCGTCTCGTAGTGCGCGCGCGCGTTCGCCGGGTTGCCGTACTGGTAGAGCATCTTCCAGTCGGGGTGTTCCTCGGCCAGCTGCTTGGCCATCGCCACGGCCTGGTTCGACCCGCCCGCGGCCGGCGACGAGATGATCTCGGCCCCGTACATGCCGAGCAGCTGCCTGCGCTCGATCGAGGTGTTCTCGGGCATCACGCAGATCAGCCGGTAGCCCTTGAGCTTGGCCGCCATCGCCAGCGAGATGCCGGTGTTGCCGCTCGTCGGCTCGAGGATCGTGTCTCCCGGCCGGAGCAGACCCTCCTGCTCGGCCTGGTTGACCATGTACAGCGCCGGGCGGTCCTTGACCGAACCGGTCGGGTTACGGTCTTCGAGCTTCGCCCACAGGCGGACGTCATCGCTCGGCGAGAGCCGCGGCAGACCGACGAGTGGTGTTTCACCGAGCGCATCGAGCAGCGATTCGTACCTGGCCATGACTTCCCTCCCGAGAAGAAGCGGGGGCCCGAAGGCCCCCGCGACGACGTCAGCCCCCGGCCACCGCGGGCAGCACGGTCACCGAGTCGCCGTCCTTCAGGCCGGTGTCGAGCGCACCGGTGAACCGCACGTCCTCGTCGTTGACGTAGACGTTCACGAAGCGGTGCAGCGTGCCGGTGTCGGTCACCAGACGGCCGCGCAGGCCCGGGTACTTGCCGTCGAGGTCGGCGATGAGCGCCTGAAGCGTCGCGCCATCACCCTGGACGGTCTTCTCGCCACCGGTGTAGGTGCGCAGAATGGTCGGAATTCGAACTTCGATCGCCATTGAATCTCCTGGAAGTGACTGGATGACAGCCGGCGGGGGCCCGGCAGACACGACCCGTGAACGACGACACTCCGGGCGGTGATTCCCCGCGCGCCGGACCGCACACGTAGCGGCCGGCACGGGTAGGTCTCAGCGGCAGCGACAGTCGTAGACGACTTCGACCGGTGTGTGCGCGAACAGGTACGACTGCGTGGGCGTCATCCGATCTCCACCGGCTCCTCGGTCACCACACCGTCGACGATGCGGTAGGAGCGGAATTCGACGTCCACGTCATCCCGGGTAGAAACCAGGACGTAGTGCGCACCCGGCTCGTTGGCGTACGAGATGTCCGTGCGGGACGGGTACGCCTCGGTCGCGGTGTGCGAGTGATAGATGACGACGGGCTCTTCGTCCCGGTCGTCCAAATCCCGGTACAGCTTGAGCAGGTCGGTCGAGTCGAACTCGTAGAACGTCGGCGACCGCGCGGCGTTCAACATCGGGATGAACCGGGCAGGCCGGTCACTGCCGGCCGGGCCCGCCACCACGCCGCACGCCTCATCGGGGTGGTCACGACGGGCATGCGCCACGATGGCGTCGTACAGAGCCCGGTCCAGAGTCAACACGGCCACCAGCGTACCTAGCGCACCCATCCTCAGACAGGACGTGCATCACTCCGGGTTGATGGCATCCACCAGGCTGGCCTGGAGACCGGTGAGAAACTGGTAGAGCGAAAGCCCCAAAACCCGCGCACCGGTCGGATCGGCGCCCGCGGCGGCGTCCAACTCGGCCACCGGGTCGGTCTCGGCCTCGATCTCCAGCGCGGTTCCCAGCATCAGCCGGGCGTCGTTCAGCGCCAGCAACCAGGCTTCGGCCCGCTCCGGTTCGAGGCGGATCTCGCCGCCTTCGAACGGCAGGTCGTCGAGGATCACGCCCGCGTTGCCGATCTTCTGCTCCCGCAGCGACGATTCGGTCAGGCTGCGCAGCTCGGCCGCCGCGTCGGGGTCGTTGCGATATCCGTCCGGGAAGAGGCGGGCCAGCACCGGATCGGCACCGGCGTCGGTCCCGGGGTCGTCGTCCGGGGTCTGCTCCACCGCGTCGAAGTCGTCGAAGACGTCGCCCGGAACCGGACCGCTGAAGTCGAACGGATCGCGTCCGAGCGGCTCGGACCGGCCGAGCGACGACGGCCCGAGCTCCAGGCTCATGACGCCGCGCCGGTCTCCGGCCTGGATCAGGCCCGCGACCTGCGCGACGACGAGCCCGACCGCCTGCGCCTCCTCGGCGCTGAGCCGGAGCGTGAATGCGTTCTGCGAACGTATGAAGCCGTAGGTCATCTCAGTCCTGCTGCAGCGTGGCCCAGAGGCCGTGGGAGTGCAGGCGGGCGACGTCGTGTTCCATCCGCTCCCGCGTGCCGGACGACACCACCGCACGGCCCTTGTGGTGGACGTCGAGCATCAGCTGGGTGGCTCTGGGCTTGTCGTAGCCGAAGAGCTTCTGGAACACGTACGTCACGTACGACATCAAATTGACCGGGTCGTCCCAGACGACAGTGACCCACGGCTTCTGCTGCTCGGGCCTTTCTACGGTGCTCGGGGCCTCCGCCGGAGCGACCAGGGGAGCGGTCATGGAGTCCATCGTGCCATCGCCTGAGGTTCGCGCAACAACCACCGGCAACACGGTTCTCCACCCGAGGGTGGAGCAGGCACGATGAACCCCATTCCGACCCTGCTCGTAGGCTGACCGTATGGGGACAGCACTGCTGACCGATCACTACGAGCTCACGATGCTGGCCTCCGCGCTGCGCGACGGTTCGGCCCACCGCGAGTGCGTGTTCGAGGTCTTCGCCCGGCGGTTGCCGAAGGAGCGGCGCTACGGCGTCGTCGCGGGCACCGGCCGGCTGCTCGACGCTCTGGCCGACTTCCGGTTCCACGAGCAGGATCTCGAATTCCTGCGCAGCGCGGGCGCGGTCGACGACGAGACCGCGACCTGGCTCGAGAGCTACCGCTTCAGCGGTGACATCGACGGCTACGCCGAGGGAGAGCTGTACTTCCCCGGTTCGCCGATCCTCACCGTGCGCGGCACGTTCGCCGAGGCCGTTCTCCTGGAGACGCTCGCGCTCTCGATCCTCAACCACGACTCCGCGATCGCCACCGCGGCGGCGCGGATGGTCATCGCGGCCAGCGACCGCCCGCTGATCGAGATGGGCTCCCGGCGCACGCACGAGGAGGCGGCGGTGGCGTCGGCGCGGGCGGCCTATCTGGCCGGCTTCACCGCGACGTCGAACCTCGAAGCGGGCCGCCGCTACGGCATCCCGACCACCGGCACCAGCGCGCACGCGTTCACGCTGCTGCACGACACCGAGAAGGACGCGTTCGCCGGCCAGCTCGCCGCGCTCGGCCCCGGCACCACGATGCTCGTCGACACCTACGACATCACCGCCGGGATCCGCACCGCGATCGAGGTCGCCGGCCCGCGGCTCGGCGCGGTCCGCATCGACTCCGGCGATCTGGGCGTCCTCGCGGTCCAGGCCCGCCAGCAGCTCGATTCGCTCGGCGCCACGGACACCCGGATCGTCGTCTCCGGCGACCTGGACGAGTTCGCGATCGCCGCGCTCGCGGTCGCTCCCGTCGACGCCTACGGCGCCGGTACGGCGGTCGTCACCGGCTCCGGCGCTCCGACCGCGGGCATGGTCTACAAGCTGGTCGAGGTCGACGGACGCCCGGTCGCGAAGCGCAGCGAGAACAAGGCGTCGCGTGGCGGCCGGAAGACCGCGGTCCGGCGGCACAAGTCCACCGGCACCGCGGTCGAGGAAGTCATCTACCTCGGCACACCGGAATACTCGGAGCACGACCGTCCGTTGCAGATCCCGCTGGTGCGCAGCGGCATCCGGGCCGCCGGGGTCCCGTCGCTGCCGGAGTCCCGCGACCACCTGGAGAAGACGCTGGTGAGCATTCCGTGGGACGGTCTCAAGCTGTCGGCCGGCGATCCGGCCATCCCGGTCGTGTTCGAGAGCTGAGGGGAAGACCGATGACCCGCGCGTTGATCGTCGTCGACGTCCAGAACGACTTCTGTGAGGGCGGCTCGCTGGCCGTCACCGGTGGCGCCGGTGTCGCCGCAGGCATCTCGGCCGCGCTCGCCGCCGACGCCCGCAGCTGGGACCGCGTCGTCGCCACCCGCGATCACCACGTCGATCCCGGTCACCACTTCTCCGACCACCCCGACTTCGTCGACACCTGGCCGCCGCACACGGTGGTCGGCACCGGCGGCGTCGAGCTGCACCCGAACTTCGAGACCGGCCGCGTCGAGTCGATCTTCGACAAGGGTGAGTACAAAGCCGCATATTCGGGATTCGAAGGCCGTAACGCTGACGGACTTGATCTCGTCGGGTGGCTGCGGGCCCACGACGTGACCGAAGTGGACGTCGTCGGCATCGCCACCGACCACTGCGTCCGGGCCACCGCGCTGGACGCGGCCGCCAACGGGTTCGCGACCACCGTGCTGCTCGACCTGACCGCCGGCGTCGCCGCCCCGACCACCCAACGTGCTCTGCTGGAGCTGGAGCAGGCCGGGGTGACCCTGGTCGGCGAACCGGTCGTCGCGAGCTAGTCCAACACTTTCGCGTCGTTGGGAAAGACCGTGTAGGTCAGAGCCACGACGCCCCAGAAGATCACGACCTTCGGCAGGACGCCGAGGGTGCCGCTCAGCGTCGCGGTGCGCTCGGCGTCGTCGACCGGGCGGATCGCGGCGAACAGCAGCGCCGCGGAGATCGCGCTCGCCACCACCGCGCGCAGCCACAGCGTCCACTCGTAGCGGGCCCGTGCCGCGCCGTACTTCGGCGGTGCCACCGGCGGCGGCCCGCCGGCGAAGCGATGCGCGAACCGCTGGTCGGCCCACCGCACCAGCAGCGGACCGAACGCCACCGAGAACCCGGTGTAGAGCGCGGCCAGCCCGTGCGACCAGTCCGCCGTCGCGCCCCGCCGCAGGTCGATCACTGCGGCCACCAGCGCCGCGAGGTCGACCACCGCCGTGCCGACCAGCAGCGCCGCGCCCAGGCGGCGCCTGCGCGGCGGGTATCTGGCCGCGAGCCCGCTGCCGAGCACGACCCAGAACCCGGGCCGGGAACCGGGCGCCGCGGCCGGGCCGGAAACTGGGCGCCACAGCCCGGCCGACGAGCCCACCGGGTGCCCGGCCGGATCGGACCGGACGAGCCGGAGGCGTGCCCTAGACGGTCTCGGCCTCTTCGATCTCCTCACGGGAGACGCCGAGGAAGAACAGGATCGCGTCGAGATAGGGCTGGTTGAGGGCGGTGTCGGCGACCTCGCGGAGCGCGGGCTTGGCGTTGAACGCGATGCCGAGGCCCGCGGCGGCGATCATGTCGATGTCGTTGGCACCGTCGCCGACCGCGACGGTCTGTGCCATCGAGACACCGGCCGCGTCGGCGAACCGTCTGAGGGCGGTCGCCTTGCCCGGCCGGTCGACGATCTCGCCGATCACCCGGCCGGTGAGGACGCCGTCGACGACCTCGAGCGTGTTGGCGGCCGCGAAGTCCAGCCCCAGCAGGTCGACCAGGTGGTCGGTGACCTGGGTGAATCCGCCGGAGACGATCCCGCAGCGGTAGCCCAGGTGCTTGAGCGTCCGGACCAGCGTGCGGGCGCCGGGCGTCAGCGTGACCTCGGCCCGGACCTTCTCGAAGACCAGGGCGTCCAGGCCCTCGAGCGCCGCGACGCGATGCCGCAGCGAGTCGGCGAAGTCCAGTTCCCCCCGCATCGCCGCCGCGGTGACCGCCGCGACCTCGGCTTCGCGCCCGGCGTGCGCGGCGAGCATCTCGATCACCTCGCCGGTGATCAGCGTGGAGTCGACGTCGAATACGACCAGGCGCTTGGCCCTCCGGGCCAGCCCGCTGCGTTCCACCGCGATGTCGATGAGGTGATCGATCGACAGCGCCGAGAGCGTCGTGCGCAGCGGGGCGCTCTCGACGCCGGAGACGCGGAGCTCGAGGCAGGTGACCGGGTACTTGGAGAGCCGGGTGATTGCGTCGATGTTGCCGCCCAGCGCACTGATGCCGGACGCGATCGCCGCGACCGCGGACGCGGTGAGCGGGCGGCCCAGCACCGTCACGTGGTGCGGCTTCTCGCCGCGGCGGGTCATCGCCTGGTCGCCGGAGGGAGCGAGCGCGACCTCTATCCAGACGCCGAGCGCGCGGCCGAGGTCGGACACCTTCTCGCGGACGTCCGCGAGGTCGTCGGCCGAGCGGAGTTCGACGCTGACGCCGAGCAGGAGCTGTCCGCGGATCACGACCTGTTCGACGTCCCGGACCTCGAGGTCGAGCGTCGCCAGCGCGGAGAAGAGAGCGGCCGTGACGCCGGGCCTGTCGGTGCCGGTCACGGTGAGCAGGGCGCGCGTGCTGTGGGTCATCGCTCCGGTTCCGCGGCTCGATCGGTGACGTTCACCCACCGTAGAGCGAGCCCGCGAGCCCCCGAGCCCCCGCCCGCCCCCATGTGAGCCACCCCACGCACCACGCGCAGCCGCGTGCGATGGGCCGTTGCGTTGTCGTTGCCCGAAACCCGGAGCCCGCCCAGGGCGACGCTGACATCCGCGCCACACGACGCCGCGTACCCGTCGTACTCAAGTCGTGTGGCGCGGCTGTCAGCGTCGTTCTGGGCGGGCCGCCCACTCAAGAAGAGATGGAGGGTTGTTTGTTGTGTTCGACCTCGGTGGCCCAAGGGGCCAGGTGCGGGAACTTCACGTCGAAGGCCGGGCGCTCGGAGCGGATCCGGGGCAGCTCGAGGAAGTTGTGCCGCGGCGGCGGGCACGAGGTGGCCCACTCCAGCGACCCGCCGTAACCCCACGGGTCGTCGACGTTCACGACCCGGCCGAGCTTGTACGACTTCCAGATGTTCCACAGGATCGGCAGCGTCGAGATGCCGAGGATGAACGCGCCGATCGTCGAGATCGTGTTCAGCGTGGTGAAGCCGTCACTCGGGAGGTAGTCGGCGTACCGGCGGGGCATGCCCTCGTTGCCGAGCCAGTGCTGCACCAGGAACGTCGTGTGGAACCCGATGAACGTCAGCCAGAAGTGCAGCTTGCCCAGGCGTTCGTCGAGCATCCGCCCGGTCATCTTCGGGAACCAGAAGTAGATCCCGCCGAACGCGGCGAACACGATCGTGCCGAACAGCACGTAGTGGAAGTGCGCCACCACGAAATAACTGTCGGAGACGTGGAAGTCGACCGGCGGGCTGGCCAGCAGAACACCGGTCAGGCCACCGAACAGGAACGTCACCAGGAAGCCGATCGCGAACAGCATCGGCGTCTCGAACGTGATCTGGCCTCGCCACATCGTGCCGATCCAGTTGAAGAACTTCATGCCGGTCGGCACCGCGATCAGGTACGACAAGAAGCTGAAGAACGGCAGCAGCACCGCGCCGGTGACGAACATGTGGTGGGCCCACACGGTCATCGACAGCGCCGCGATCGAGATCGTCGCGCCGACCAGACCCTTGTAGCCGAACAGCGGCTTGCGGCTGAACACCGGGATGATCTCGGTGATGATGCCGAAGAACGGTAGGGCGAGGATGTAGACCTCTGGATGCCCGAAGAACCAGAACAGGTGCTGCCAGAGGATCGGCCCGCCGGTATCGGCGTCGTACACGTGCGCCCCGAGGTGCCGGTCGGCCAGCAGGCCGAAGAACGCGGCGGTGAGGATCGGGAAGACCATCAGCACCAGGAGGCTGGTGACCAGCATGTTCCAGGTGAAGATCGGCATCCGGAACATCGTCATGCCGGGTGCGCGCATCGTGAGGATCGTCGTGATGATGTTGACCGCGCCGAGGATCGTGCCGAGACCGGCGAGCGCGAAACCGACGATCCAGAGGTCGGCACCGGCGCCGGGCGAGTTGATCTCGGAGTTCAGCGGCGCGTAGGCGAACCAGCCGAAGTCGGCTGCGCCGCCCGGCGTCAGGAAGCCGGAGAGCACCATCAGGCCGCCGAACGCGAACGCCCAGTACGCGAACGCGTTCAGCCGCGGGAAGCTCACGTCGGGCGCGCCGATCTGCAGTGGCACCAGGAAGTTCGCGAACGCGAAGCCCAGCGGAGTACCGAACAGCAGCAGCATCACCGAGCCGTGCATGGTGAAGAGCTGGTTGTACTGCTCGTTGCTCAGGAACTGCAGGCCCGGCCGGGCGAGTTCGGCCCGCATGAGCAGCGCCATGATGCCGGCCGCGGCGAAGAAGAAGAACGACGTGATGAGGTACATGATGCCGATTTGCTTCGCGTCGGTCGTCCGGATGATCCGGGCCAACGCGTTGCCCTTGACCGACTCGCGGACCGGCCAGGGCCGGCTCACGATCGGTTCGGGTTCGATGCGCTCGGCTTCGATGGTCACAGCCGGACCCTCCTGGCAGATCGGCGACGCTGAGCCTTGTGCGGGCCCGCGGCTGGCAAGCCTCGCGAGCAGAATAGTCGGTCTCCCCGGTTCAAATCGGCGGGGGTCTACCTAGCGTCGTCGTGTCTAATTAATCCCCTTCTCGGCAGTCGACTCCGAAACGGCGGTGAACAGGGGTTCGAGGCGGTGCCGGGGGATCTCCAGGAGGGTGCCGTCGGGGGCGTTCACGCGAGCGGCGGCGTCGGGCTTCGGGAGGCCGGTGAGCGTGGCGAGGCCGTCGCGCCAGACGTTGGCGACGCGGCCGTGGGCGCGGTCCAGGAGATAGCGCACGAGCGGTTCGGCCGGTTGTTCGACGGCCACGGCCTCGACGACGGCGGACGACGGGTTCGGGGTGCTGCGACGGAACCGGAGCTGCCATTTCGGCGCCACCAGGGCGGCCAGCGCGTGCTGACTCGCCGCGTCGGTGAGGTCGGGGTGGTTGTTGGCGACCGCGACGGCGAGCCGCCTGGCGTCCACCGCCAGCAGGATGCGGAGCAGCCAGGCCCCCGGGTCGGCGGTCGCGTCGACCGCCACGGCGCCGTTCCTGGCCGGCCCGGGGACTCCCCCGGTCCACAGGGCACCCAGCGCCCGCTCCCCCGACAGCGCCCCCGCCCCATGACCCCCGCCGGCGGGCGCGGCGGCTGCGGCGGCGGCCAGGGCGGCCGGGTCGGGGGCCACGCCCAGTACGGGGAGGCCGTCGGGGCCGGCCGCGGCGGCGACCAGCGCCGCCGCCACCTCGGGCGTCGCGCCGGACGTGCCTTCGGACGACTGCTCCCCGTGGGTATAGATCGTGGGACGGGCCCGGGCACTCTTGCGTCGGGCCTTGGACGTGGGCTGGAGCACGTAGAGGTCGGACGCGCTGCCGACGGCCTGGGCCCCGAGGTACCGCGAGAACGACGGCAGTTGCGCCTCCACCGCGAGCTCGAGCTCACTGAACGTGCGCTGCACCGCGAGCCCGAGCGCGGGCGTCCGCTCGGAAAACCCGTACGCGAGCAGGATCCGCCCCGGCCCGGTCAGTCCCTCGATCGAACGTTCGAGGAACAACCGCACTCCGTCCGGCGTGTACGGCGGGTCGGTGAACGCCAGCCCGGCGACACCGGCCGCCGACGCCGGCAGCCCGAACCGCAGGTCGCCGAACACGCACCGCACCGAGAGGCCGGCCGCCACCGCCGCGCCGTCGATGAACGCCAGCAGTCTCTCGTCCACATCGACGACCGTCGCCGTCAACGACGGACGCAGCAGGCAGGCGGTCAGCGCGGTGAGGTCGTGGTCGCCGACGCAGAGCAGGTGCGCGCCGTCGAGGTCGAACGAGGCGTCGAGCCAGAGCGCACGCCGGACCGCGGTCTCCGGGGTCGCGGCGACGTGGTCGAGCGACCGCCGCGGCGGTGGCGCCGACGCCCGCCACCGGCCGACCGCGGCCACCAACTCCCCCGCCTCGGCCAGCACGGGCCCCAGCGGGTCCGCCAACGCGGTGGCCCGCAGCTGGGCCGCACCGAACCGCGACCGGTACTCCGCCGCGCGGTCGGCCCGGACCCGCAGATCCACGGCCGCCCCCGGAGCCCCGTCGGCCCCGGTGGTGAGATCGTCGCCGACCGCGGCCAGGACCTCCTCCACGGTCCGGCGCGGCACCGCGAACTCGCGGACCAGCTCCACCAGCGCCCAGGACCGCTCGGCCAGCGCCACGGCCACTTCCCGGACGACCCGACCCCGAACGCCGTACTCCGCTACCAGCTTCTCCACGGCGTCTGCACTCACGCCGGCAAGGCTCGCACAGCGACGATCGGCGCGGCAAAAGCTACTATTAGGCAGTAAAGGTACAAACGAGGGGGCGGCGTGACCGACCAACTGGTGCCCCCGGTGGCCGATGTGCCCCCGGAGCTGCCCGAGGCGATCGTGGCGATCGACCCGCGCGGCCGGATCACGCAGGCCAACTCCGGCGCCGAGGACCTGTTCGGCTACAGCTGGGACGAGCTCGCTCAGCGCCCGCTGGACGACCTGCTGCGGGAGCCGGGCGAGCTCGCCGACCTGGCCGAGTTCAGCGCTCAGCACCTGCACGCCGGCCTGGAGATGGCCTGCCGCCGCAAGGACGGCACCGAGTTCCACGCCGAGCTGTCGGTCACCCCGATGGACACGCCCGACGGCAGGCTGGTCTCGGTCGCGTTCCGCGACCTCGGCCAGCGCAACCGGACGGTCGAGCGGCTCCGCTGGCTCTCCGCGATCGTCGAGCACGCCCACACGCCGATCGTCAGCGCGTCGGTCGACGGTTCGATCACGTCCTGGAACACCGCGGCCGAGCGCGTCTACGGCTGGAAGGCCTCCGACATGATCGGACGCCCGATCGGCACCGTCGTCGAGCCGCTGCAGGCCGAGCTCGTGACCGAGGCGCTCGCGAAGGTCCGCGAGGGTGACACCGTCCGGATCTCCGAGGGTCAGATCGTCCGGGCCGACGGCAGGCGGGTCGCGGTCAGCGTCACCGCCTCGCCGATCGTCGGGCCGGCCGGCGCGGTCGTCGGGATCGCCTACGCGGCCCGCGACCTGACCGAGCGCGAGCGGGCCGAGGCCCAGTTCCGCTGGCTGCTCAACGCGACCCCGCTGGCGATCATCGGCGTCGACGCCGCCGGGGTGATCCGGATGGCGAACACCGAGGCCGAACGCGAGTTCGGCTACCGGACCGAGGAACTGACCGGCCGCCCGATCGAGGCGGTCCTGCCCGGCGCGGGCCCGGCCGTCCTCGCCGAATCCGGCACCCCCAGCCCCGGCGCCGCCAGGCCGCCCGCCGAAACCGCGACCGAAACCGAAACCGGAGCCGGAGCCGGCACGGCGGCCGGCAGCGGCGCGCGTGCGCCGGAAGGGATACCGCTCGCCGGCCGCCGCAAGGACGGGTCGGAATTCCCGGCCGAGATCCTGCTCTCCTCGCTGCTCACCGAAGACGGGCTGCTGGTCGCGGTCACCGTGCACGACATCACCGCGCGCCTGCAGAGCGACGCCGAACGCGCCCGGCTGGAGAACGAGCTGCAACGGGCACAGCGCCTCGACAGCCTCGGCCAGCTCGCCGGCGGCGTCGCCCACGACTTCAACAACGTGCTCGCGATCATCCTGAGCCACGCCTCGATCGCCGACGAGGATCTGGCCGGGCTCGAGTCCGGCCCCGACGACCAGGGCCGGCTCGCCGGCGCCCGCCGGGCCGTCGAGCAGATGCAGCAGGCCGCCGAGCGCGGTTCCCGCCTCACCAAACAACTGCTCGCGTTCGGCCGCCGCGAGATCGTGCGGCCCCAGGTCTTCCTGCTCAGCGAAGTCATGGCGGACGTCGTCCGGCTGCTTTCGGGCACGCTGGGCACCGACGTCCGCACGTCGACGACCAGCGACGCCGACCTCTGGCCGGTGACCGCCGACCCGGGCCGGATCGAACAGGTGCTGGTCAACCTCGCGATGAACGCGAGGGACGCGATGCCCAAGGGCGGCACGCTGCAGATCGACGCGGTGAACCTGGCGCTCGACTCCGCCCAGGCCGCGCGGTACGGGCTGACCGACGGCCGGTACGTGCAACTCCGCGTGACCGACACCGGCACCGGCATGCCGCCGGAGGTCGCCGAGCGCGCGTTCGAGCCGTTCTACACGACCAAACCCGAAGGTCAGGGCACCGGACTCGGGCTCGCGTCGGTGTACGGGATCGTCTCCCAGGCGGCCGGCACCGTGTACCTGCGCTCGCGGCCGGGCTGGGGCACGTCGGTGACCGTGCTGCTCCCCGCGTCCGACGGAGCACCACTGGCCCGGCCCGACGTCCCCCGGGCCGCGGCACCGGAGAAGAAGCCCGACCGCACGGTACTCGTGGTCGACGACGAGCCCGATCTGCGGAAGTCGATCGAAATCATCCTCGGCCGGGGCGGCTACGCGGTCCTCACGGCCGGTTCCGGCGACGAGGCCGCGCAACTGGCCGGCGCCTACGAGGGGACGATCGACCTGCTGCTCACCGACGTCACGATGCCCGGCCTGTCGGGGCAGGAGGTGGCGAAGCGGCTCCGGCTCGAGCGCCCGTCGATGCGGGTGCTGTACATGTCGGGTTTCGCGCAGCCGCTGCTGACCTCAAAAGGCACGATCGAGCCGGACGTGACGCTGGTGGAGAAACCGTTCACCCGGCGCAGTCTGCTCGCGAAGGTCGCGGAAGTGCTCGCACCAGCCTAGGTCTGCGTCCCGGCCGGGTGAAGCGTGGCGACGGCCCGGAGCGCCGATTCGAGTTCGAAGCGGGCGTCCGGGTCGTGCAGCCGCTCGCCGAACAGCGCTTCGAGCTGCCGCAGGCGGTACCGCACGGTCTGCGGGTGCACCTGTAGCCGGGACGCGACCTCGGGCGCGCCGCCGCGCGTCTCCAGCCAGGCGAGCAGCGTCTCGCTCAGCCGCGCCTGCTGCTTGACCGTGAGCTGACGCAGCGGCGCCAGCCGCCGCTCCGCGAACAACTCGACCAGCGGCGCGTCGGCCAGCAGCATCAATGTGGACAGATGATCGGCGCACCGGACGACCCGCACCGAGCTCAACGCGCCGCGACGCAGCAGTGCCAGCGCGCGGCGGGCCCACTCCAGCGAGCGCCTGGCGTCCGGTACCGGCACCGGCAGGCCGACCGCTGCCCGGGACGAGTGCAGCACCGTGCGCAGCGCGCCCTCGGTGCGCTCCAGTTGCGACTCGGGGACCAGCAGGCACGGCTCCGCGCCCTCCAGGTCGACCAGGACGGCCGGCCCGAGGTCGGGCAGCGTCAGGTCACGATCGTCGCCGCGCGGCTCCAGCGCCACCGCGATCAGCCGGTCGGGCACCGTCCAGCGGGCCGACTTGCCGAGGTCGGCGACCGCGGCCGCGGACGGCGGCGGATCGGACAACAGCGTCTGCATGAGCTGGCGGCGACGCCGTTCGCGGGCACCGGCCGCGTGGGCCTGCGCTTCGGCGTACCCCTCGACCGACAGCCCGGCGAGCTGATCGACGTAGGCGATCACGGCCTCGCCCAGCGTGAACAGCACCGGGGCCGGAATGTCGAGCCGCAGCCCGGCGTCGGCCAGCCGCCGCCAGGCGACCCGGGCGCCCAGCCGGTACGCGGCCTGGAGCGCGTCGAGGCTGCGACCCTGCTGGAATTCGCCGTACCCGAGCTTGCGGTGGACGGCGTCCCAGTCGTCGGGGGTGAGGTTGGTTTCGCCGACTTTGTCGGCGAACTGCGTGAGCGCCCGTTCGACACCCACCCGGATGACGTACTCGTACGTCTCGCCCATCGAGCGGCCGAACTCGGGGATCGTGGACCGGATCGCCTCGACGATCTCTTCGGCGAGCGTGCCGAATTCCGGCTTGATCAGCTCCGCCAGTTCGGGCGGCAACCCGCCCCAGGGTTCGAAAGAACCGGGGCGTACGGCTAACTGCGACATCGCGCCACCTCCAGCCACCCGAAGCCACAGGCAGTAATGCGAATCTAACCGGGTGAGAATATTAACGAGCCGTTGCGATTGTCAACCGGCGAAGAACCTCGGCATTGTGCCGAGAATCGCTGGTACCCCGAATTTACAAAGCTTGCGACGTGAAGGATAAATACGCTCGGTAGGCGCTTTATCGATCCGGTAAACCGGACCGCGACACGAAATTAGTGCACTGAGCGATATTCGGCGCCGGCGCATTTATCACCTCGCTCGACGACACGGTGGTCGACGTGTGCACCGCGACCGCGGCGAGGGGGCAAGCCCGCCGACCGAGGCAGCTCCGGATGCTGGCGAGGCGTCCGAGCTGCCGGCCGACTCGTCGGTGGCTCCACGAACCGACGAGTCGGCAGTTCACGGGCCGGCGGGCTCGCCCCCTTACTGACGGACGCAGTCCGATCAACGTTCAGCGGTGCCGCGAGTCCACTCGCGACCTGCGGAATCGTGGGAGAACGCCCAGATCGGCGTCGGCGGTAGGCGACCTCGCCCGGAGCGAGTCGGCACGGCTAGCTGACGTCGCGGTCGGAGACCCAGCGTCGCAACTCGGCCGCCCGTTTCGCGTCGCCGAGGGCCGCCAGATCGCGCGCCAGCCGCAATGCGGAGTCCAGCGCCTGCGGGTGCGACTCGCCGAAGACCCGCTGACGCCGGGCCAGCACGTCCTCGTCCAGTGCCCGTGCCATCCGGACGTCGCCGAGCGCGTAGGCGTCGTCGGCCAGGTCGGCCGCGGCGGCCAGGCTGTCGGTGTGATCCTCGCCGAGCTTCTCCCGGCGGCGTCGCAGCAGATCGGCGTCCAGTTCCTGGGCGGCGTCGAAGCGACCGAGCGTCCGCAGGGTCTGGGCCAGGCAGCGGGCGGCGCGCAGCGTGTCTTCGGAGTCCGGGCCGAGCCGGTCGAGCCAGCGCCGGTGCAGCTGGTCGGCGAGGTCACGGGCCGATCGGACGTCGCCCCGCGCGAGCAGCACGCGGGCGGCGGAGACCGCAGTCGCGCGCAGCGCGGCACTCCCGGAGTGGGCCGGGTCGGCGGCGTAGACGTGCGGCAGCAGCAACGTCCAGCTGCTCCACCGGTTCGGATCGGCCGGCTCGCCCGGGTCGGCGGCAGCGATCAACGCGTCGACGTGGGCCCGGAGCGCGTCCTGACGGTCGGAGCCGAGTTGGTCGCGCAGGCCGAGCTGGTCCCGGAAGATCGCGGCGACCAGCCGGTGCATGCTCACCACGCCGTTGCTGCCGTTGAGCGGGTCACCCACCCGGACGCCGAACCGGGTCGCGCGCTCGACCTGGACGATGCCCAGCCGCTGCAGCCGGCCGATCGCCCGCTGCAGTAGCGCGGTGCCGTCGGAGATGCCCTCGAGCGCGGCCAGCGGATGCAGGTTCGAGCCGGTTCCGGGCCGCGTCGGTACCCGCGGCCGCGTCGTCGGCCCGCGATCGACCGGCTCGGGCAGCTCGGGGTCGAGCAGACCGAGCAGACCGACCGGGATCGGCGCCGGCGCCAGGAACGCGCAGACCCGGGCCAACGCGAGCGCGACCGGGTCGCGCGTCGCGAGCCAGCCGGTCGCGGTCGCGATCGCCCCGGCCAGCGCGTGCGGGTAGTTGACCGAGCGGTGCTCGTCGAGCACGTCGGTCACGTGCTGGGCCAGTTCGGTGAGGTAGTCCTCGGCCCGGGTACCGGTCTCGGCCAGGAACCCGACCGCGAGGACGACCGACAACGGCAGATCACCGAGCACCGCCGCCAGCCGCCCGGCCTCGACGACGGTCAGCGTCGGGTCACGGCGACGCAGCAGCAGGATCGACTCGGCCCGGCTGAGCAGGTCGACCTCGAGCCGGGTCGCCACGGCCGCCCACCCCGACGTCCGGGACGTGACGATCGTGTGCCCGTCGCCGCCGGGCAGCCAGGGCGTCAGGGCCTCGGGCGACTCGGCGTTGTCGAACACGATCAGCCAGTTCGCGTGCCGCCGCAGGTAGGTGCGGGCGACGGTGGCCGCGGTGCCGGTGTCGGTCTCCGGCCCGACCAGCCGGAGCCGTACGGCCAGCGCGGCGAACTGGTCGCCGATCAGCACCGGACGATCGGCCGGGATCCACCACACCAGGTCGTAATCGGACCCGAAGCGGTGCACGTACTCACAGGCGAGCCGGGTCTTGCCCACCCCGCCCATGCCGAACCGGCCCTCGACCGCCACCCGCCCGCCGCCGCGCAGCGCGGTCCGCAGCGCGATCAGCGCCTCGTCGCGGCCGACGAAGATGTCGTCGCGGGCCGGGGCGCTCCACTGGTCGGGACGATGGCCCGGCAACCGCGGCCGGGGCGCCACCAGCGCCGGACCGTCGCCGCCCGTCCGGGCCAGCCGCTCCGCCGCCCGGCCCGCGGCGGCGGTGCCGAGCACCGCGGCGACCAGACGATCGGCCGCCTCGATCGGCGGCGCGTCGTGCAGTGTCGGCCCGGACGCGCCGGACCAGGGCTCGGGCAGCCCGACCGGCTCGACCCGCACCGGCACGACCTTGCCAAGCAGCGCCAGATCCGGACGCAACGCGCCCCGCTGCTCGACGACGTACTCGTGGGCCTCGAGCAGCGCCTCCGAGAACACCAGAACGATGCGATCGACGCCGCCCTCGGCCTCGAAAGTCGCGTTCTCGAGTGCCGTGACCAGCGGAATCCCGGTGTCCCAGCGCCAGCTGACCAGCTGGATGTCGAGGCTGTCGGGTTCACCGGCGTCAGCGAGCCGGGCCGCGATCCACTCCGCCCACGGCCGATCACGGCCGACGTGCGAGATCACGAAACGCCGACGAACGCCGCTCACGCCCCTCACCTCGATCAGATGCGA
The DNA here is from genome assembly GCF_044454545.1 of Cryptosporangium sp. NPDC051539. Lineage (NCBI taxonomy): Bacteria > Bacillati > Actinomycetota > Actinomycetes > Cryptosporangiales > Cryptosporangiaceae > Cryptosporangium > Cryptosporangium sp. NPDC051539. Next base: position 414,453 of record NZ_JBITDV010000004.1, read on the forward strand.
CCCCTGGCGCCACATTGAGTGCCACTCCGACGTCTGAATGTAACCGCCAGAGGCGTGTTCACACGTAAGGACGGCGCATCACGTCGAGACGTTGCACGGCGGCCGGCCTCCGCCGACCGCCGTGCACTGTGGAGCCGAGTCAGCCCTGCTTGCGCAGCAGCGGCAGGATCTGTTCGCCGTAGAGCGAGAGGAACCGGGACTGATCGGGCCCCGGCGCGTGGAAAACGAGGTGGGTGAAGCCCAGGTCGATGTACCGCTTGATCGCGGCGACGTGCTCCTCCGGATCGGTGGAGACGATGAACCGGGACGCGGTGCGCTCGGTCGGCAGCGCGTCGGCCAGGCGCTGCATCTCGATCGGGTCGTCGACGTCGCTCTTCTCCTCCTGGGAGAGAGCGAGCGCACCCCAGTAGCGGGTGGCCTCCAGCGCCTTCTCGCGGTCGGGGTCGAACGAGACCTTGACCTCCATCATCAGGTCGAGGTCCGAGAGCGAGCGGCCGGCCTTCTCGGCGCCCTCGGCGAGCGCGGGCATCAGCTTGTCGCTGTAGAGCTCGGGCGCCTTGCCGCTGGTGGTGATGTAGCCGTCGCCGATCCGGCCGGCCATCCTGGTCGCCGACGGGCCGGAGCCGGCCACGTACAGCGGGACCGGCTTCTCGGGCTTGTCGTAGATCGTCGCCTTGTCGAGCGTCCAGAACCGGCCTTCGTGGTCGACGCGGTCTTCGCTCCACAGGAGCTTGATGATCTCGATCGCCTCTTTGAGGCGGGCGAACCGTTCCTTGCCGTCGGGCCACTCGACCCCGAGCGGAACCTCGTTCATCGATTCACCCGAGCCGACACCGAGGATCACCCGATCCGGGTACAGCAGGCCGAGCGTCGCGAAGACCTGGGCCACCAGGCCCGGGTGGTAGCGGAACGTCGGGGTCAGCACGCTGGTGCCCATCTGGACCCGCTCGGTGCTCGCACCCAGTGCGCCGAGCCAGGCCAGCGCGTTCGGTGCGTGACCCCCGTCGTGGCGCCAGGGCTGGAGGTGGTCGGAAACCCAGACCGAATCGAAGCCGTTCTGCTCGGCCTGAACGGCGTAGTCGAGAAGCTCCCGAGGGCCGAATTGCTCCGCGGACGCCTTATACCCGAACTTCAGCACCAGCCGCTCCTATCGTCGCGTCTACTCAGCCCATCATGCCCCGCGGGTCCGGGCTTCCAGCTCACCGGCCGCGTCCCGCTCGATGCGTTCGAGGACCACGTCGGCGATCGCGGCCAGGGCGTCCACCTGCTCGGGGGTCAGACCGTCGAACATCAGCCGCCGCACGGCCTCCACGTGCCCCGGCGCGGCGGCTTCGATCGCCGAGCGCCCCGCGGGCGTGAGCACGACGAACGCGCCGCGGGCGTCGCTGGGGCAGTTCTCCCGGACGACGAGCCCGCGCTTCTCCATCCGCGCGAAATGATGGGAGAGTCGGCTCTTCTCCCATTGGAGGGCGTTGGCCAGCTCGGTCACCCGCAGCCGTCCCTCGGGGACGTCGGTCAGGTTGACGAGGACTTCGAAGTCGGCGAGCGAAAGCTCAGATTCGGTCTGGAGCTGCCGAGACAAGCGGGCAGTGAGCTCGGACTGCATCCGCAGGTACCGGCGCCACGCCCGCTGCTCGTCCGCATCGAGCCACCGAGGGTCTGTCATAGGTACCACTGTACCTGGGAATAGTTGACACATCATCCAAGTTCGGCCTAAGGTACTTGAAGCATCAACAAGTTCTCCCCAAGGAGCCATGACATGACTGCCCCCGCCTTCACACTCTCAGACCTCACCGGCGAGTACACGCTCGACCCGACCCACACGCGCATCGGGTTCGTCGCCCGCCACGCGATGGTCACGAAGGTCCGCGGCTCGTTCAACGAGTTCGAGGGCTCCGCTGTCGTCGACGGTGACAACCCGGAGAAGTCGTCGGCGAAGATCGTCATCAAGGCCGCCAGCATCGACACCCGCAACGAGCAGCGCGACGGCCACCTGCGGACGAACGACTTCCTCGACCCGGAGACCTACCCGGAGATCACCTGGGCCTCCACCGCGGTCAAGGCGGTCGACGGCGACAACTACGAGGTGACCGGCGACCTCACGATCAAGGGCGTCACCAAGTCGATCACGATCCCGTTCGCGTTCGAAGGCGCGGCGAAGGACCCCTTCGGCAACGTCCGGATCGGCTTCGAGGGCTCGGTCACGATCAACCGCCAGGACTTCGGCATCACCTGGAACGCCGCCCTGGAGACCGGTGGCGTGCTGGTCAGCGACAAGATCACGCTGGAGTTCGAGGTCTCGGCGATCAAGAACGCCTGAGCCGACCTTCCCGGCTTCCGCAGCGGAGGGGAGGATGTCGACATGAAGTCTTCGGTCGACGTCCGCCCCTCCGCTGCGCGTGACCGTACGAAGATCGCCTGGCTCGACTCGAAGCACTCGTTCTCGTTCGGGACGCACTACGACCCGGCCAACACGCACCACGGGTTGCTGCTGGTCAGCAACGACGACATCGTCCTGCCGGGCACCGGCTTCGAGACGCACCCGCACCGCGACATGGAGATCGTGACGTGGGTGCTGCAGGGCTCGCTGGTGCACCAGGATTCGATCGGCAACTCCGGGGTCATCTACCCCGGCCTGGCCCAGCGAATGAGCGCGGGCCGCGGGATCCTGCACTCGGAGAAGAACGACGGCGCGGTCGAGCCCGTGCACTTCGTCCAGATGTGGGTCGTACCGGACGAGCCGGGCCTCACTCCCGGGTACGAGCAACTCGAGATCGCAGACGAGTTGCTGCGCGGCGGGCTGGTGCCGGTGGCGTCCGGGAGGCCGGAGCACTCCGCCATCCGGATCCGCAACCGGCACGCCGCGCTGTACGTGGCGCGCCTGGGTTCCGGGGCTTCGGTGCAACTGCCGGACGCCCCGTTCCTGCACGTCTTCGTCGCCAGGGGCGCGGTGGTACTGGAAGGATCCGGGCCGTTGGCCGAGGGTGACGCGGCCCGGCTGACCGGCGTCGGCGGGCCGCGGGTGACCGCGAGCGAGCCGGCCGAGGTGCTCGTCTGGGAAATGCACGCGACCATTGCTGCGTGAGGAGGCCACGATGACCGTCGATCTCGCCGCCATCGAGAAGCAGCGCGGGCTGCTTCGTGACACGTACCTTCAGCCGGACGGAGTCCGCCCGGCTTCGTCGGCGCGGGGACTGCACCACACCGCGCTGATCAGCAGCAGCGTCGAACGCACGATCTGGTTCTACCAGGACCTGCTGGAGTTTCCGCTCACCGAGCTGATCGAGAACCGGGACTACCCGGGCTCGTCGCACTTCTTCTTCGACATCGGGAACGGCAACCTGCTGGCGTTCTTCGACTTCCCCGGGCTGGACGTCGGCCCGTACGCCGAGGTGCTGGGTGGGTTGCACCACGTGGCGATCTCGGTGGAGCCGGAGAAGTGGGAGTACCTCGTCCGCAAGCTCGTCGACTCGGGCGTGGAGCACACCGTGCACAGCGGGGTGTCGGTCTACTTCCGCGATCCGGACGGAGCCCGCATCGAACTCATCGCCGACCCCCTGGGCGAGATGTACGGCCAGCAGGTGCTGTAGGAGGCCCGCCCGGCGGCGGTTGCCGCCGGGACCGGGCCATCCGTCAGACCTCCAGTTCCCGCTCGATCCGGGAGAGGCGGTGGCGGGCCAGCGCCAGGTTGCCGCGGGCCTTGTCGAGCATCAGGTAGAGGAACAGGCCCTTACCGTTGCGCGAGGTCAGCGGGCGGATCAGGTGATACTGGGAAACCAGCGTCACCAGGATGTCCTCGATCGGCTCGTCGAGCCGCATGAGCTCGAGCGTGCGCATCTTCGCGCGGACGAAGTCGGTCGTGCCGGCCGCGACGACGTCGAGGTCGAGGTCGTTCACCGAGGTGAGGGTGCCCAGCGGCATGCCGCTGTTGTAGTCGATGACCGCGATTCCCATCGCGCCCTCGATGTTCATGGCTTCCTTCATCGAAGCTTCGAGATTCATGACAACTACTCCCTTGGGTGTTGATTTCTGCTGTTCGGGACCCGATTCGGGGGGTTCCGGGGTCAATGCCGGCGGCTCCGGCAATGGCCCCTCGACGGGCGGCCCCGTCGGAAGCGGGCTCCCCGTCGGAAGCGGACCGCCGGCCGGAAGCGGGCTCCCGGCCGGAAGCGGGCTCCCGGCCGGAAGCGGGCTCCCGGCCGGACTCGGACTGCCGCCCGGACTCGGACTGCCAGGCGGAAGCGGGCTTTCGGCTCTCGGCCTGAGCGTGGCGGCCATCCGAGTGGCGTAGTCCTCATCGACCGGCACGGCGGCGAACACCGGATATCCGCCGACGTACTGCACCGGATAAGCGCCGTCCACCGGCACCGGATACGTACCGTCCGCTCCCGCGGTACGACCCGGTGAATCGGCGACCGTCGCGTCCTGGGGAAACTCGTGATCCGGCGTCGAGGTGCGTCGCCGATGACGTCCTCTCGCCCGCGACCACCAGCGGTCACTGTTCAGAGCCATCCACCCCCGCTGCCTTCCGCCACGTCCACCAGGTGGCCGATCCGATCCGCGAGTGCCCGGGCTTCGAGGTGGAGACGGCCGAGGTTCGTCTCAGCCGCGGCGAGCACGGTCAGCACCGCGTAGGTGCCGGCCGAGTAGGTGACGACGTAGCCGTACGCTCCGCGCACCAGGGCCTCCTGGAATCGTCCGTGGCCGGCCTCGATCGCGATCCGCTCGCTCAGGCCGAGCGTCGTCGCGGAGAGGGCGGCCATCCCCTCCGGCTGGACACCGTGGGTGTCGTGCGCGATCAGCAAGCCGTCCGCACGGGAGACGAGGCTGCCCGACACGTGCCTGACCCGGTCACGCAGGCCCCGGATCTCGGTCAGCACCTCGTGCTCGACGTCGTCCACAAGTCTCCTTCCCGGTCGGTGGCCGCTGGTGGTGGTGATCACGGGTCAGGAGAAGTCCTGCAGAGCGTCTCTGACCCTGGTCAACGAGGCGAGTGAGGGTGCTTCCGCACGCACCTCCGGTGGCGGTGACGGCCAGCGCCCGCCGGGGTCGTCCCCGTCGGCGCCGTCCGTCCGGCCGCCCTGGGTCGGGCGGACGACTCGGCTGCCGCTGACCCGCCGCGGCAACGGCGGCAGTTCGCCGGACGTCCCGCGCCGCGGCAACGGCGGAAGCCCGGCCCCGTCCCGGTCGGGCAACCCCGGAGGTGGCCCGGTCCGGCCCGGCGTCTCCGGTGGCACGGCCGCGGCGGCCGGGGGAACCGGCCGCGGGTTGAGCGGTGGCGCCGGACTCAGCGCCGACGCCAGCCCGGAGGACGTCGTCGCCGACGCCGCCGCCGGGCGGGGGACGCCCGGCCGCGGAGTACTCGGGCCCGGGCCGGCCGGGGACGCCGGGCGCGGGGTGGTCGGGGGCGGGGTGGCCGGGGGCGCGCCGGTCGGCGTGGCCATCGGACGTACCGGGGCGTCGGCGGCCGGTGCGGGCCGGGGGCCCGGGATGCGGGGCCCGGCCAGGCGGGAGCCGGAGACGGCGGGCCGGTAGGCGGTCACGGTCGGGATCGGCACGGCCGCGGCCTCCGGCGGAGGCTCCAGCAGCCCGATCGCGGCCATCCGGCGCACCTCGAGCAGCGCGGCGTACGCGCTGCGCCCGAGCAGGCCCGCGATCTCGGCCGACGTCCGGCGCCCGTCCGCGTGGACGAGCAGTTCCCATCGCAGTCCGTCGATCACGACCTGATCGCGCGGCATCCGCGTCACCGGCACGACCGGCGCCAGGTCGAACACCGCCGTGGGCAACGCCGACGACAGGAGCTCGCGCCGCCGCCCGGTCTCCCGGATCAGACGCTCGACGTCGACGTGCAACGACCCGCCGAACCACGACGCCTGCCCGGCGACGAACCGCACCGACGTCGGGTCCGTACCGAGGGCGAAGAACGACGCGTCGAACAGTGCCCCGTTCGCGCACAGCTCGAGCTCGCCCTGGCTGAGGTACCCCTGCTCGACGAGGAGCGCGGCCACCCGCCCGACCGGCGCGCCGACCGTGAGCACGGACTGCCACACGTCGTCCGACACCCGGCCGGACGCGGTGAGCACTAGCCCGACGCCCGGTGCGGCCTCGGCGTCGACGTGACAGACCTGGCCGTCACGGAGGTAGAGCACGGCCGCCGGCGTGCCCTCGACGTGCAATGCGCCGGTGGCTTTGAGCGCGGCCAGTTCGCGCAGGGCTTTGACCGCCGTCATCGCATTACCAACTCGTCCGAGAGTCTGCGCAGCTCCAGCCGAGCCATCGCCAGGTTGCTCTGCTCGCGATCGAGCCAGACGTGCAGGAAGAACCGGCCGTCGAACCCGAGCTCGACGAACCGCAACAGGTGGTACCGGTCTCCCGCGGTGAGCACGATGTCTTCCCAGACGTCGCCCTTGCCGAGCCCGTCGCTGTCGGCATCTCCGAACGGCTCCGGGGCGGCCGCGCGCTCCGGCCCGACGAACGCCGCGTTGTCACGGGCCGCACGCACCATCTCGGTGGCACCGGCCGCGGCGGCGTCCGCACCGCCGTAGGGCCACTCACCGACGGTGCCGATCACGAGACCGCTGGTGAAGTCGACGAGGTTCACTCCGCGCGCTCCGCTGATGCCCATCGCGCGCTGGAGGCTCTCGTCGATACCCGGCATCGAGCACTACCTTCCTCAGCGATGACACCATTCACCGGCTGGAGGTAAACGGCTATTTGCAGCGGCCGGTCTACTCAGCACCACCAGCGGCCACAAGACGCCACCCTAGCGCCCATTTAACGCCGTTTCCACTCCTCCATAATTCTTCCTGAGGTCTCGTGTTCCGTCACAGCGGGCTCCGTTACCAACGGTCGTTGAACGGCTACTCGCAGATTCCCCCAGACGGCTGTTCGACGCATCGGGTCGCCTGAATAGACGAGTTCGACACTCGCCGGAAAAGACCATCGACCTCGGCCGTCCGGTCTCGACAGTTGCGGTCACGAACCCTCTCGAACAGGGCGGTCACCTGCGACGACGCCACCCTCGACGGGTGAAGTGAGACGCTCGACGAGCCACTCGCCGACGCGCACCGAGCCGCTCTTTTCGGGCATCCGAAGCGGGAAACCGTTTCCCGGCGAACCGATCGGCCCGCGCCGGCGTACTCCTACCGGCACCTTAATATCGAAGCCATTACCGTGGACGGAGAGTGACCGTCTTGGCGTGCTGCAACCAACCTTCGAACCGCTATTCGACCGGTCGAATTGATTAGTCAATTGGCATTGGGCAGGCCCGCACAATCACCGGTTTCGCGACGCCGGAATCGTCGTCGAGGACGGGTACGAAACCGCCTCGCCTCCCACTGACGGACACCGTCCGAGCGGCGTCGGCCACCCTGGGTGCGCGAGGATGTGCAGGTGCCTGCCTACCTCGCCCTTCTCCGCGGCATCAACGTCAGCCGTAACCAGCGCATCGCGATGGCCGACCTCCGGGCGCTATTGTCCGGTCTGGGCCACGACGACGTCAGCACCTACCTGCAGAGCGGCAATGCGCTGTTCCGCAGCTCCACAAAAAAGCCCGACGTGCTGGCGGCGCAGATCGAGGCCGCGATCCGCAAGGAGTTCGAACTCACCGTGCGTGTCCTGGTCCGTGAGGCCGCCGACCTGCACCGGGTGGTCGAAACGAACCCGCTCGCGGACATCGCCACCGACCCGTCGAAACTGCTGGTGACGTTCCTGTCGGCCCCGCCGGACAAAACCGGCCTGGACGCGATCGACCCCGGGACGTACGCACCCGAAGTGATGGCGGTGGGCGAACGCGAGATCTACGTCTGGTACCCGGACGGCGTCCGCACCGCGAAGCTGAGCCCGCCGTTCTTCGAGAAACGCCAAGCCGGGGTGGTGGCCACCGCACGGAACTGGAACACGCTCACGAAGCTGGTGTCGATGCTGGACTGAACCCCGGGCCTCCTGGGCTGCCGGGCCTCCTGGGCTGCCGGGCCTCCTGGGCTGCCGGGCCTCCGGGCTGCCGGGCTGCCGGGCTGCCCGCGGAAGTTCCGGAGACCCCGGCCGCGCGCGGATCCCCCGGTGGTCAGACCGCGTCGCGTAACTCCCCCGGGACGACGTCCTCGTAGCCGGCCGCGCGCCAGGCGAGGATCGCCGCACCCAGCCGTCCGGCCGACCCGCCCAGCGGTGAATTGGCCACCGGTGGCGCCGGACGCCAGGCCAGCGCGGCCTGCAATTGCGTCCGCACCGGGCGCAGCAGCGTCTCCCCCGCTCCGGTCAGCCCACCGGCCAGCACGATCAGCGCCGGGTCGAGCAGCAGCGTCCCGGTCGCCAGCGCCAGCCCCAGCGCGGTGGTGGCCTCCTGCCACACCCGCGCGGCCAGCACGTCGGAGTCGAGCGAGACCGCGATGTCGGCCGCGGTCGCGGACGCCCGGCCACCGGCCGCCACGTAGCGACGCGCGATCCCGGCCGCCGACGCGTACACCTCCAGGCACCCGCGCTGACCGCAGGCGCAGTCCTCGCCGTCCGGGTAGACCGGCAGGTGACCGAGCTCGCCCGCGCTCCCGCCCGCGCCCGGCAGCGGCTTGCCGTCCACGATCAGACCGGCCGCGATGCCGGTCCCGAGCACGACGACCATCAGGTCCTGCGCGTCGCGCCCGAGACCGATCGTGCTCTCGGCCACCGCGGCGGCCCGAGAGTCCTGCTCGATCACGACCGGGACGCCGACCTCCTCGGCGACCAGCGCGGCCAGCGGGGTGTCGCGGAACCCGAGGTTCACCGCGTGGCGGGCCACCCCGGCGGCGGTGTCCACCAGCCCGGGTACCGACAGCCCCACCGCGACGGTCCCGGCGTCGGCCAGTTCCCGCGCCACCGCCCGTACCCGGGCGACGACCTCGTCCGCCCCGGCCGCGGCGCCGGTGTCCCGATCCAGCCGGTTGAGCTCCTGCCCGTCTGCGCCCACCAGCGCACCCTTGATCGTCGTCCCACCGATGTCGACGGTGACGACGGTGGGGCCTGTCATTTGACCGATCCGGCGGTCAGGCCGCCCACGAGGTGCTTCTCGATCACGGCGAACAGGATGACGACGGGAATGATCGCGACGATCGAAGCGGCGAACAACTGGTCCCAGTTCTGCTCGTAGCCGGTGACGTAGGAGTTGATACCGACGGTCAGCGGCTTCTTGGCGTCGTCCTGCATGAGCGTCAGCGCGACGACGTACTCGTTCCAGACCGCGATGAACGTGAAGATCGTCGCGGTGACGACGCCGGGCAGCGTCAGGGGCAGCATGACGCGCATCATCGTGCCGACCCGCCCGTTGCCGTCCAGTTCGGCCGCTTCCTCCAGCTCACGCGGCAGCGCCGCGAAGAACCCGTGCATGATCCAGACCGCGAACGCGAGATTGAACGCCGAGTTCGTGAGGATCAGCGCCCCGTAGGTGTTCACCATCGAGAGCTCGAAGAACTCGCGGTAGATACCGACGACCAGCGAGGTCGGCGCGAACATCTGCGTGACGAGCACCAGGAACAGGAACGCGGTCTTGCCCGGGAACTTGAACCGCGCGGTGAAGTACGCGGCCGGGATCGCGACCACGATGACGATCGCGGTCGACGCGAACGCGACCAGCACCGACGTCTTGAGCCAGTTCTGGAAGCGGGAGTCGCCGAGGATCTCGCCGTAGGCGTCCAGCTGCCAGTGGTGCGGCAGGAACGTCGGCGGGCTCGCCAGTGCTTCGCTTCCGGGCCGGAGCGAGTCGAGCAGCATCACCAGGTACGGCGACAGGAACACGATCGCGACCAGCAGCCCGAAGACGGGCATCATCACCGGACGGATCTGGCGCCAACTCATGATTCCTCCTCCCGCCACTTCACCAGGCGCAGATAGAGCACGACCGCGACCAGGATCAGCAGGACGTTGAACACGCCGGCCGCCGCGGACATACCGACGTCACGGTCGGCGCTCTTGAACGCGAGCTTGTACATGAAGGTGATCGTCGTGTCGTGCGTGTAACCCGGGTTCCGGTCGTTGAGCGTCCAGATGATCGGGAACGAGTTGAACACGTAGATCATGTTGAGCACGGCGCTCACCAGCAGGGCCGGGCGCAGCAACGGCAGCGTCACCCGGCGCCAGGCCTGCCACGGGCCCGCACCGTCGATCCGGGCGGCCTCGTGGACGTCGTCCGGGATCCCGTTCAGACCGGCCAGCAGCACGTACGCGGTGAACGGGATCGACACCAGGACGCCGACCAGGATCATCGACGGCATCGTCCAGGTGTCGTCGCCGAGCCAGTCGACCGGCTCCGAGATCAGGTGCAGCTTCGTCAGCAGCACGTTCAGGATGCCGTGGTAGTAGTCGAAGATCAGCGTGAACAGCCGCGAGGTGATCACCAGTGACGCCGCCCACGGCACCAGCACGGCCCACCGCACGGCTCGGCGTCCCCAGAAGTCCTTCGACAGGAACTGGGCCAGGCCGAGGCTGAGCAGGATCGTGATCACCACGACCGCGACGACCCAGATCAGCGTGTTGAGCAGCACGGTGCCGAGCGCTTCGTGCGACAGCACGTTCGTGTAGTTGTCCACACCGGCCGAACCGCGGCGCAGTCCGGTGATCGAGTACTCGCCGGTCGACGCCCGGACCAGCTCGATCGCCGGGTAGATCACGACGCCGAGGATCAGCGCCAGCGCCGGACCGAGCCAGATCAGCGCCACCCACCAGGGCGCGCGTCCACGCGCCCGAGATTTACGACGAACCGGCGCAGCCGGGCCGGAGCCCGACGCACCGCCCCCGGCGAGGGGGGCGGGCGCCGGGCTGTCAGCAGCGAGTGCGCCGGGCTGGGAGTCAGCCCGGGACGACATCAGCCGCCGGCTTCCGCGGTCTTCTGCAGGTCGTCGAGCACCGACTGAGGGTTACCCGACGGGGACACCGCGGTGCCCAGGTTCTGCTGGACGGCCAGCTTGATCTTGTCCCAGGCCGGGTCGTCGGTCGGGGTCAGGTGGATGTTCGGCAGCGTGTCCAGGTAGACCTTGAGCGACGGCTCGCTCGAGAACTCCTGCAGGCCCGACTTGGTGACCGGGAGGAAGCCCTCGGACTTGATCCAGGTGTTGACCTGGTCCTTCGCGTAGTACAGCTCGTAGAACTTCTTGATCGCGTCCTGGTTGCCCTTCTTCTTGAAGGCCATCAGGTAGTCGGTCACGCCGTAGGTCTGCGGTGCACTGCCGTCCTTCGTCGGCATCGGAGCGATGCCGTACTTGACGGTCTTGTACTTCGTGTCGAGGTCGCCCTGGAGCGGCCCGAAGCCGACGATCATGCCGGCCTTACCCGACGTGAACAGCGGGAACGCGCCGTCGGTGCGGTTGGTCTTCCCAGGGTTGTTCTGGGTGACCTTGTCCTTGGCCGACAGGTCCTTCAGGAACTTCAGGGTCTCGACGTTCTTCGCGGAGTTGATGCTCCACTTGCCGTCGGTCTTCCAGTCGCCGCCGTTGTTGAACATCCAGATCGAGTACTCGGCCTGGGCCTCCTCCGGGCCGAGCGGCTGTGCGTAGCCGATCGCCCCGTTGCCCAGCGCCTGCACCTTCTTGGCGTCCGCGACGAACTCGTCCCACGTCTTCGGCGGGTTCGTGATCTTGGCCTTGGCGAACAGGTCCTTGTTGTAGAACAGCGCGCGGGCCGACGACAGGTCCGGGAACCCGTACATCTTGTCCTTGTACGTGCCGCTCTTCACGAACGCGTCGATCAGGTCGGACTTGACGCTGTCGGTCAGGACCTCGTCGGAGTTGTAGAGCAGGCCGTCCTTGGCGTAGCTCGCGTACGCGTTGAGGTTCAGGACGTCCGGCGGGTTGCCGTTCTGAACCATCGTGCTGGCCTGCTGGTCGATGTCGTTCCAGCTGATGATCTGCAGGTTCAGCTTGACGCCGGTCTTGTCCTCGTACGTCTTCTTGAACGCGTTCCAGAACGTAGCCGTGTGGTCCTTGCTGTATTCAGCGATGACGACCTTAATCTCCTTGGCGGAATCGCCGCCTCCGGAGTTGTCAGCATCGTTGGCACCGGAGCCGCCGCCACATGCGGCCAGCCCCAATGCCAGCGCGGTCGCACCGGCCAGACGCGCCACCCAGCGCGCCTTGCCTATTGCACCCATGCGTGTTCCTCCTGCTGGTGGGCGGTATGAGCGCCCGACGGGGGTTGAACGAAGGACTGTGCGGGGTTACTAACGAATGGATCGTTAGTATCGCGCAGCGGTGACGTAGGTCAATCGGTCTTCAGGTACGTGACCGACTCGTTATGGCTGCGGTTGGGCGAGGAGCCGGGCCTCGACGTGGTCGAGGCCGCGCCGGACCGCCCCCAGCGCGACCGCGTCACCGCCGAGGTCGGAGAGGACCAGGCGCGGCGAGGTGAGGATCCGCGGCCGCAGGTGGCGCGCGATCGCGTCGAGGAGCGTCTCCCCGGCCCGCGAGAGGCCACCGCCGATGATCACTTCGCCCGGGTCCAGCACCAGCAACAACGCGGCGAGCCCGCGCGCGAACCGGCTCGCGATCCGGTCCACCACCGCGAGTGCCGCCGGGTCCCCCTCGGTCGCCGCCGCGAAAACCGCGGCGACGGCGTCGGACCGGGACGGCCGGTCTCCGTTGCGGGCCGCGAGCGCGTCGGCCGCCTCGGCCAGCTCGGCGATCGCCTGCGTCCCGACCATCTGCTCGAACGGACCCTGCTCGCTGACCGAGCTGGCCCCTCCCCCGAGCATCGGGCTCGGGTCGGGTGCGTCCAGCGCCGAGAACAGATCGGCGTAGCCGATCTCGCCGGCCGCGCCGTGCGCACCCCGGTACGGCTTGCCGTCGATGATGATCCCGGCACCGATGCGGACGCCCCAGTGCACGAACACCAGGCTGTCGCGCCCGACCGCCGCGCCGCACCAGCGCTCGCCCAGCACGGCCAGGTTGATGTCGTTCTCGATCAGCACCGGCGACGACGTGATCGTCCGCAGCTCGTCGAGCACCGGCAGGTGCGCCAGCCCCGGGATGCCCGGCGCGAGCAGCACCTCGCCCCGCGCCTCCTCGACGATGCCGGGCGTCCCGACCACGATCGCCCAGACGTCGTCGCCGGACAGGCCGGCCTTGGCCAGCGCCTCGGCGACCACGTCTCGCACCGACTGCAGCAGCCTCGCGCCGGTCGTCACCTCGGCGATCGTGACCTGCCGGGACGCGACGACCTGACCGGCCAGATCGGCGACCATCGCGATCACCTTGTGCGACCCGACGTCCACCCCGACGACGTGGCCGACCTCGGCGCGGAACCGGATCCACTGCGCGGGCCGGCCCATCGAGACCTGAGCCGTCTCGTCCACGTCGGCCACCAGACCGGCGTCGCGCAGCTCGGCGACCGCGCGGGTCACGGCCGGGCGGGACAGGCCGGTCGCCTGCATCAGGTCGGCGACCCGGGCCGGCGAATGGTCGCGCACGGCGCGCAGCACGGCACCGAAGTTGATCTGCCGCAGGACGTGCGGGCCCCGTGCGGACTCGTGCGGCTGCACCGTTCCCTCTTCTCTGCCGTGCGCGGAACCCTCAACGTAACCTGCGCTTACCGCGGGGCGTCCAGGACCGCCGCACCGAGATCGCCGATATCGGGCAGCGTGCAGGTGGCCGTCCGGACGGCCGCGCCACTCCTCCCCCGACGCGTCCGGCCCGGAGAAGCGGGCCGGCACGTTCGGCCGCGTCCGCGGCGCGTCCGGAAAAATCAGGGTCAGCACGGATGCCGGAGACGAGCGGATCCGCGACGATCAGGCCCGCGAGCGAGTGCGGAATCCGGTGCCGGAGGGGTCGCCGGATTCCGCTGTCCGCACCGGTCAGGGCACCATCCACGACAGCACGCCGGTCGACTGCAGCCAGCTGAGCAGGCAGATCCCGGCGAGGAACAGCGCGCTCCAGCCGACCACCCGGCGGAAGATGTCTCCTTCGTGGTTGTCGAGGCCGACCGCCGCGGCCGCGATCGCGAGGTTCTGCGGCGAGATCATCTTCCCGAGGACGCCGCCGGAGCTGTTCGAGGCCGCCATCAGCGTCGCGTTGAGGTCGGCCTGGCCGGCCGCGGTCACCTGCAGCGCACCGAACAGCGAGTTCGACGACGTGTCGGAGCCGGTGACCGCGACGCCGAGCCAGCCGAGGACCGGCGAGATCAGCGCGAACAGTCCGCCGGCACCGGCCATCCAGGTGCCGAGCGTGACGGTCTGGCCGGACGCGTTCATGACGAACGCCAGCCCGAGGACCGCCATGACGGTGAGGATCGCCCACTTGAGCTGGTTCAGCGTGGCGCCGTAGGCGCGCAGGGCCCGGCCGGCGCCCACCCGGAGTACGAGCATCGTGATCAGGCCCGCGACCAGCATCTGGGTGCCCGGGGTGGTGAACCAGTTGAGCTTGAACGCCACCGAGGAGAGCTCCTTGCCGGCCGCGTTCCGCAGGTGCAGGCCGGGCCAGCCGACGGTCTGGGTGGCCTGGTCGAGCAGCTCCTTGACCGGCCCGATCTGGCAGATCACGAAGACGCCGATGATGATCGCGTACGGCGCGTACGCCTTCGCGACCTCCGCCCGCGAGTCGGCGACCGCCACGCCGTCGGGGTCGTCCCCCCGCCCGGCCTCGGTCTCGGCCACGGCGGGGCGGCCGGGTTCCCCGTCCGGGTCTTCGGCGGCGAGGGCGGCCGCGGTCACCGGGGACGTCATCGGACGCCAGACGCGGACGATCGCGACCAGCGCGGCCACCGACAGCAGCGACGCGACGACGTCGGCCAGCGGCACCGAGACGAAGTTCGACGTCACGTACTGCGCGACCCCGAACGTGAGCCCGCAGACGATCGCGAACACCCACGTCTCCCGCAGTCCCCGCATGCCGTCCACGATGAACACCAGCACCAGCGGGACGAACACGGCGAGGATCGGCGTCTGCCGCCCGACCATCGCCCCGAGCGTGTCGCTGTTGATGCCCGTCACCGTGCCGAGCGTCAGAATCGGCGTCGCCATCGCACCGAAGGCGACCGGCGCGGTATTGGCGGTCAGCGCGAGCACCGCGGATTTCAACGGCGAGAAGCCCAGCGCCATCAGCATCACCGACGTGACCGCGACCGGAGTTCCGAACCCGGCCAGCGCCTCGATCAGCGCACCGAACGAGAACGCGATGATGATCGCCTGGATCCGCCGGTCGTCGCTGACGCTGGTGAAGCTCCGCCGGAGCACGTCGAAGTGTCCGGTCGCGACCGTCATGTTGTAGACCCAGATCGCGTTGATGACGATCCAGAGGATCGGGAAGAACCCGAAGGCGGCCCCTTCGGTCGTCGCGAGCAGCGCCTGCCCGACCGGCATCGAGTAGATGCCGATCGCGACGATCAGGGCCACCACCAGCGCGATCAGCGAGGCGACCCAGGCCCGTAGCCGGAAAACGCCGAGCAGGACGAACAGGACCAGGAGGGGAACCGCCGCGACGAGCGAGCTCCACGCGAGCGAATGGGCGACGGGATCGAGGACCTGTTGATACACGTGGTCACCTCCGTGCCTGCCCCCCGTTGGACAGGACGATGATCGCGCGAATCGTTCGCTTATGGAACGAAACCGTCATCACTCAGTGAGATGGCCCTGCCACGCACGGAGTGCCACGCCCGTCGCCCGCTCCACCGCCTCCTGGACGACATCCGGTTCGGGCCGGGCGTCCAGATCGTCGAGCAGGACGTACAACGCGGCGGTCACCGCACCGACGAACGCGCCGACCATCGCGGCGGCAGTGACCTCGTCGAGGTCGTCCGGGAACGCCTCCGCGAGCCGGCGCCCGATCTGCTGGGTGACGTCCATCTGGATCTGCAGACCGCGGCCCCGCACGGACGGGACCGTGCGCACGAGGTACATCCGCAGCGCGCCCAGCCGGCCGCTGAGGTCGTCACTGTCTTCGCCCACGAGGCGCAACGACGTGAGCAGGACCTCGACCGGGCCGTCGTCCGGGGAGCGCTGGGCGATCGCGTCGGTGGCGGCACGCAACCGGGCGTCGGTCTCCGGGAACAGCAGGTCTTCCTTGGTCGGGAAGTAGCTGAAGAACGTGCGGGTGCCGATCTCGGCGGCGGCCGCGATGTCGGCGACCGTCGTCTGCTCGTAGCCGTTGCGTTCGAACAGGTCGGCCGCAGCCTCGACGAGCGCCTGACGGGTGCGGGCGCGTTTGCGGTCGCGGAGGCTCATTTTTCCACTGTACGGCAGTGATTGCATATCGGCACTCGTTGCAAGTTCGCACTGAGTGCAGTTATGGTGTTCCGCATGACAACCGTGCTGATCTCCGGAGCCGGCGTGGCCGGTCCGACACTCGCGTACTGGCTGGCTCGCACGGGGCTCACCCCGACCGTCGTCGAACGGTCGGAAGGGCTGCGGTCCAGCGGCAACCCGGTCGACGTCCGGGGGCGGGCGTTACCGGTCGCCGAGGCGATGGGCATCACGTCCGAGCTGCGGAAATACGCCACCCAGGCCACCGGGATGGTGGTGCTGGACGCGGACGGCCGAGTGAAGGCGCGCACGGAAATGGGGGCGCCGGGCGAGGTCGAGATCGCGCGCACGGACCTCGCGGCCGTGCTGTACCGGGCGGCCGCGGGAGACGCCGAGTTCGTGTTCGGCGACTCGATCGCCACGCTGAACGGCGACGCGGACGGGGTCGACGTCACGTTCGAGCGGGGTGCGCCCCGGCGGTTCGACTACGTCATCGGCGCCGACGGTCTCCACTCGACCGTGCGGCGGCTCGCGTTCGGGCCGGAGGAGCAGTTCGTTCGCCACGCCGGGCTCTACATCGCCACGCTGCCGCTGGCCGGAAAGCCGCCGGAGCCCCATGACGTGGTGCTCTACAACGTGCCGAGGCGGCTCGTCGCGCTGCACCCGGCGCGCGGCGAGGCCGGTGCGGCGTTCATCTTCCGCGGGCCGCCGTTGCCAGGTTCGGCGTATCGGAGCCTCGGGCAGCAGAAACAGATCGTGACGACGGTCTACCGCGGGGTGGGATGGCGGGTGCCGGCGCTGCTGGAGCAGGTCTCGGCAGCCGACGACCTGTACTTCGACGCGGTGAGCCGGGTCGTGCTGCCACGGTGGTCACGCGGGCGGATCGGGCTGGTGGGCGACGCGGCGTCGTGCGTCTCACTGTTCGGCGACGGTTCGAGCCTGGCCATGGCCGGCGGCTTCACGCTGGCTTCGGCGCTAGCTTCGGGCGCCGGGTTCGCCGGGTACCAGAGCGAACACGAGAAGCTGACCGCCCCCAAGCAACGCCGGATCGGCATCGCCGCCGGGTTTCTGGTCCCCAAGACCCGCCTGGGCATTGCCACCCGGAACGCCGCCGCCCCCGTCCTGTTCTGAGGGCTGGATGCCGCCGTCCGAGGTTCAGCGCCGCTCGGCTCCCACTCCCACCTGCTGCGAGCGGTACGTCCCGCCCGGCGCGAGCACCCGCGCGATCTCGTCCCAGTCGACGGTCACCGGGTGCCGCGACACGACCAGGTCGAACGTCCCGCCGAGGAACGGCAGCGGACCGCGATCGGCGGCCTCCACGACGCGCGCTCCGGAACCGCGCGCCGCGCGGGCGCCCGGCGAACCAGGAGAAGTCCCAGCCCTCGATCGGAACGCTCTCGCCCTCGGCCACCAGCTCCTCGAACGTCGCCGTGCGCCCAATACTGACCGATTGGACTGGGCGGGAGTTCGTCCGGCTCGTGATACTCCGCGGGTGGACGAACTGCGCACCGAGCGGCTGCTGCTGCGCCGCTGGAGGCCCGACGACGAGCCGGTGATCGCCCTGATCAACCGCCATCCCGACGTCGGCCGCCACCTCAACCGCCCACCCGACGACACGTTCTTCGGCCTGATGGTCGACCACTGGGAAACCCACGGCTTCGGCGCCTGGGCGGTGGAGTACGAGGGGCGCTTCGTCGGGTTCGCCGGTCTCGCCTACCTGCCGCCGTTCCTGGCCGCGGCCGGCCCCGCGCCCGAGCTCGGCTGGCGGCTGGACCCGGAGGTCTGGGGCCTCGGTCTCGCCACCGAGGCCGCCGTCGCCGCCCGCGACGACGCGTTCCGCCGCGGGCACGCCGAGATCGTCTCGGTCATCCACCCCGAGAACACGCGGTCCCAGCGGGTCGCGGTCAAGCTCGGTTTCCGCCTGAGCCGTCAGATCGTCAACCCCCGGCTCGACATCCCGGTCGACGTCTGGGTGCTCGAACAACCATTGCTGTCTTCCTGACCACGCTCGTCCACACCCTGATGGTGACGCCATGACCTGGGACGCGATCGACACCGGGAGACACCGTCCGGCCGACCTCGCTCCGTCCGAACGGCGGCACCCGTCGCTGTGCGACGGGTGGACGGTCCACGACGCGGCCGGCGACGGCCCCCGGTCGAAGGCCCGATCGCCGCGCTGCTCCTGCCGTCGACCGGCCGCACGTCCGCCGTGCACCAACTGCACCACGCGGACGTCGACGCGCTCGCCGCTCGCGTGAACGGTCACCGTTAGCCTGCGCTCATGGACGTCGACACGCTGATCAGCAACACCACGATCCTCACCATGGACGCCGAGCGCCGAATCCTCACCGATGGAGCGATCGCGCTCGCGGGTGACCGGATCGTCGCGATCGGCAAGACCGCCGACGTCCGCGTCGAAGCGAAGACCACCATCGACGGCCGGCGGTTCCTCGTCACCCCGGGCTTCATCAACGGTCACGTCCATCCGACCGAGGCGTTGCTGAAGGGCTTCATGCCCGAAGCCCTGCCGTTCGACGAGTCGCTCTTCACCTGGGTGATGCCGCTCTACGAGGCGCACACGCCGGAGGAGCAGCAGGTCGCGGCGCGACTCTCCGCGCTCAGCATGCTGCGGACCGGCACCACGGCGTTCCTGGACGCGGGCACCACCGTCGCCCTCGACGAGGTCTTCGAGGCGGTCGAGGCCACCGGCCTGCGCGGACGTTTCGGCCGGTGGCTGCAGGACCGCCAGTTCGGGCCGGACGGCTCACTCGACACGACCGACGCCGCGCTGCGCGCGATGGAAGACGAACTGACCCGGTACCCGGGTGGGAACGGTCAGCGTCTGGCGGCCTGGCCGATGCTGGTCGGGCACAACACCAATACCGACGAGTTGTGGCGTGCCGCCAAAGCGATGGCGGACGCTCACGGGGCGGGCATTTCGGCGCACCTGAGCCCGGCGCAGAACGACAGCGACTGGTACCTCGCGGAGTTCGGGCGCCGCCCGGTGGAGCACCTGGCGTCGTTGGGAGTGCTGGGGCCGAACCTGAACCTGGTGCACATGGTGCATGTCGACGAGAACGAGGTCTCGCTGCTGGCGTCGTCCGGCACCAACGTGACGCACTGCCCCGCGTCGGCGTTGAAGGGTGGGTACGGCTCGACCTCGGTCGGGAAGTTCCCGGAGATGGCCGCCGCCGGCGTGAACATGATGCTCGGAACCGACGGGTCCGACATCGCCGACATGATGAAGCCGATGAGCCTGATGGCCGGTCTCTTCAAGGACGCCCGCCGAGACACGTCGCTGTTCCCGGCCTCGCAGGTCCTGGAGATGGCCACCGTGAACGCCGCCAAGGCGATGGGGATGGCCGACTCGATCGGCAGCCTGGCCGTCGGCCTGAAGGCGGATCTGGTGCTGCACGACCTCGACCGGCCGGAGTGGCGTCCGCTGAACAACTACGTCAACCAGCTGGTGTGGTCGGCCGACGGGCGAGGGGTCCACAGCGTCTGGGTCGACGGGCAGCGGCTGGTCGACAACTACCGGTGCACGGTCATGGACGAAGAGAAGGTGCTGGCCGACGCGCAGGCCGCGGCCGACGCGATCATGCAGCGGTCGGGGCTGCCGTACGTGTACGACTGGCCCGTTCTCTGACCCGACGGCCGCGGGGCTTTGGCCTCGGCCCTGCGGCCGTCGGGTGAGCGGTCAGCCGGCTTCGCGCTCGAGGAGGGTGTCGAGCATCCCGATGATGCGATCGACGCCGCCCTGCAGGTTGTTCAGTTTCAGCCCGTGCTCGGCGAGGGTGTCGGTGTGTTCGTCGAGAACACGGGAGTGCTCGTCGAGGACACGGGAGTGCTCGGCGAGAACGCGGGAGTGCTCGGCGAGGCTGTTGGTGTGCAGGTTCTGCGTGAGGTGGAGCGCTTGCAGCAATGCACCGTCAGCGATCTGCCGCTGCTTGATCGTGGCCAGGTCGTGCTGCATCGAGAGCCGCAGTGCGCTCTCGAGCTCGGCTCGCTGCTCGATCGCATCAACGCGATGCTCTAAAACAGTCACCCGGTCGGCCGGTTCGGTCATGGCGTGGACGCCTTTCAGGTGTCGGCGATTGACGGGTGCACCGTACTCGGACCAACGTACCCACCAGAGATACCTGGAGGACTCAGTCGACGGTCGACACGTGGAGGTGGTCCCAGTGACCACCCGACACGTCGAGGACGTTGTAGACGCCGGCGCCCTGGTAGGCGCGCCAGCCCTCGGCGTCGTGTTCGCGCGACCAGATCCGGCCCTGGAAGATCACGTAGTTGACGTGCAGGGCCTCGTTGTTGGCGCGGAGCCAAACCGCCAGCTTCCAGCCCCGGGCCACGGTCCGCGGGCCGGGGAACCGCCCGATCCGCCCGATCGTGTAGTCGCACGCCCGACCGGCCGGGTGATCACTGCGCGGGTTCCAGGCGTGCCGGTCCCAGCAGGCGCCGGGCGTCGCGCCGGTCGTGGCCCGCACCTCGGCGATCGTCCAGGCCATGGCCGGCGTCACGCAGCCCCCGGTACCCGACGGATCCGGGACGCGGCAGCCGGTGCCGGTGCCGGTGAAGGCGGCGGGCGGCGCGAGCGAGGTCGTGCGCGGCGGCCCGGCCGGAACACTGCGATCCGCCCGCAAGCTGAACACCGCGCAAAGGAACACGGCGACACCGACCCGGCCACTCCTCGTAATGGTCGACATTCGTCTCACCGTAGGTAAAAAGCCCGAGTCGATCAGGAATGACACCCTGATCCACTCGCGGCCCCACCTCGCCGGATAACAGCGTGAACACTTGTCGCTACCGCTAGTATCGATCCCGTGACGGATTCCAGATTGGACTCCGAGGAACCGCAGTTCGATCCTACGAATACCGCCCGGGCTACCCGTGCGCGTTTCGCGTACCAGGATCAATGCGTCGCCTATCGCTGCGCGCAAAATCTGGTCACGCCGGGCGGTCTCTCCGCGGTGATCGTCGAGTGGTCCAGCGACTACCTTGCCGTGCCCTCGTCCGGACCGACCGAGGTCGTGTCCATCAAGCATCGCGAGCACAGCACCAGGTCCTGGACGCCGTCCGATCTGACGAAACCGGTCGCCGACCTGCACCGCTACTGGCGTGAGATGGACGAGGAATGCCGATGCGTCTTCGCCTCGAACCGCTCCGTGCTTGCCGCTCACGACGAACAGCTACGCATGAAGCTGGCGTCAGCCCTGCACGTCCCAGCCGCCGAGGCGGAACGATTCGGCGCGGCTCTCGACCTCGTCACTCCCGCGCTACCCGACCGCGCCGACCTACCGGCCCTCGGGCGGGCGACGGTGCGAGGCGCACTCGAAGCGCTCGGCCGACGGCCGCGATTCGCCGCTGAATGCTGGGACGCACTGGTGTCGGCGGTCGAGCGCCTCTCGATCGAGGCGCCACCAACGGACGAGGAGCGTGCCGTCCACCTGGCCGGCGCCGCTCGGCAGTGGCGACGGAGTGACGCTCCGGCCCTCGCTGAACAGACGCTCAGGCTCTCCGATCTGCGCGCACGGGTCTTGGCGACACACGACGATCTCGAGCAGGAGGTTCCTCGGAAGATCTCGTTCCGGCCGGGCGCGCGACCACTCGGACACGCCGATCGCCGGGCGCCGCGAGCCGAGCTGACGCTCGGCGCCCTGAGGTACGCCGAGCGAGGGCCGGCCGAGACGATCGAAGCTCCGGACGCCAGTGCCACCCGGCTCGCCGTCGCGGCGTGGCAACTCTCGCCCCCGGAGCGAAACGTGCGTCTGTCGAGCGTCCGGGTCCGGCGGGTATCGCCGCTCAGCGACCGCTGGCTGGCCGGGCTCCGCGACGAAGCCGCCCTGCTCCGCGACTTGTCCGGGGTTCCCGGCGTGCCACGGCTCGCCGCCGAGGTCGCCGTTGACCGTGACTGCACCCTGGTCACGGTTCCGCCGGCCGGGCGAACGCTGGATGCGGCGTTCGGTCCGCTGACAACGCCGTATTCCGCGTCATCGCTGGAGGCTCTGCTCCGCGGTCTCAGCGCACTCGGGACCGCACTCGGCTCGCTCCACCAGCGGGGGTTGAGTCACCGCGATCTGCGACCGGCCACCTTGACGGTCGAGGACGGTGGCGCAGTCGGGCTCCGTGATGTGGGACTGGCCCTGATGCCCGCGCTCCCGGGCGAAGGGGATGCGAACGTCCGTGCGCCCGAACAGTATCGAGCGGGCCGGACCAGCACGGGTACGGACGTGTACCAACTCGCGGCGGTCGTCTACGCCGCCGCTACGGGCCGTCCACCCGGGCGTCGTCTCGTTCCCGCGACGGTGTGGCGTCCTGACCTCGCTCCCGGGCTCGAGCGCCTCCTCGGTGCGGGCCTGGAGGCATCTCCCGCCGGTCGACCGGCGATCACCGACTTCTGTACGGCCCTCGCACGGTCGGCCGGCATCTCCCCCCGGGGTGGCTGCTGATCAATGGACACGTCCCTCACGCTGTCGGCGCGACTCGCTCTCGTTCCGTCGGTGACCTACGCGCAAAAACGCCGGGCGACCGAGGCTGCCGGCCACGTGCTACCGGGTGATGCGGAGATCGCCTGGGAGCTCAACCGGCTGAACGCCGACGGCGGGGTGCCCCTCAGCCGCGATGATCGGGGAATCCGCGTCTACCTTCGCCGCCACGTATGTGGGCTGTTCCCCTCGGCCCGGGGCGACGCCTGGATGCTCACCTTCGTCGCGCCGCTGGGTCTGCGGGACTACAAGGACCTCGGCCGCGGCGTCCTGCGCGTGCGAACGGCTCCGGGCTGGATCTACTGCCCGACGCTGCCCGCCGTACCCAGTGGATGCCGGAACTCCGACGACGAGCTGAGGCGCGCCTGGGCGGCGAGGGCGTCCGGACGGTCGCCGGCGGCCCGGCCCGCGCACCACGATCAGTTCTGCGACATGCTCGAGGCGGTGATCGAGGCCGGACAGCAACTCGAGGAGGCCCGGCAGAATGCCGAGGCTCCGATCGCGTACTACGCCGTGGAGTCCGCCGGCGAGCTGCGAGGCACGGCAGCCGGCGTGTACGTGTTCCGGCTCCACCGACGCCCATCGGTCCGGCCCGGAGTTCTCGTTGCGCTCCGAGATCTCGACGATCTCCGGGGCACCGTCGACCGTCTGGACGGCGATGCGATGACCGTGAGGTTCGCGACGACCGTCGACCGGGCACGGATCCCTTCCCGGGGCGAGCTGGTCGTCTCGTCCAATCAGATCGTCCAGAAAGTTCAACGAGCCGCTGTCGCGGCGCTTCGAAGCGGCGAAGCCGCGAACCCACGCCTGCTCTCGGTGCTGGTCGACCAGCAGGATCGCTCCTCCCCCGCGCCCTCTCGTGTCGTGGTTCCTCCCACCGGCCTCGACACGGATCAACAGAGAGCACTCGATCGCGCGCTGTCCTCTCCGGATCTCATGCTGCTACTCGGACCTCCGGGCACCGGGAAGACCACGACGATCGTCGAGATCGCCCGGGCGCTGGTGGCCCGAGGTGAACGGGTCCTTATCAGTTCACAGACGAACACCGCGGTCGACAACGCGCTGGAGAGGATGCCGCCGGACATCCGATCGGTGCGCGTCGGCGGAGAGGCACGGATCTCGCCTCGCGTCAGCCACCTGTCGGTATCGGCGCTGGTGACCGACGTCCGCAAAGGAATCCTGGACCAGACGGCCGTGCCGGCCGCCGACCTGTCGGCCTGGACCGCCACCGGGGTCGCAGTTGCCTGGTCCGAGCGTCTCTCGACCGAGGTCGCGGGCATCGGTACCGCCACCGCTCAACGCACGGCGGCGATCCGCGACCGAGACGCGGCCCTCGCCACGGTCCGTGACCGTCATGCGGCCCGAACCAGTGCGGCGGTCGACGCGGTGCGGCGCACCCGCGAGGAGAGCCGCCGGCTGACCGATCTGCTGGCGACGACGACCGCATCCAAGGATCGTGCCGTCGAGCGTTCCCACGGCGTCCTCGGGTTCTACTACCGCCGGCGGACGCGGCGGCTGGAGGACGCCCTCGGCATCGTGTCTGATTCGGTGCGGGCGGCCGCACTGGCGCATCTCGCTGCACAACGTGAGTTCACGGCCGTCGAGGACATGCTCGATCGGGCCGGCCGCGCCGAGCCTGCGGTCCGGGCCGCGTTGAGCGCGATCGCCGTCGCGGAGACATCCGCGGCGGCCGCTTTCGGACGGGCGAAGGAGGCGTGCGAAGCGCTCTATCCCTTGCTTGCCGTGTGCCTTTCCGGCGTCACTCTGAACTCCGCCTCGGTGCCGGGCATCCTTGCGTTTCACCGGAACCTCACCGTGTGGCTGCCTGTGCTCGGCCGCCGGGCCGTCTTGCTCGATCAGTGGCGCTGTCTCCTGGCGGATCCGGGCGACGATCTCAACCACGAGCTGGTGCGGTACGCCGACGTCGTGGGAGCCACGTGTATCGGCGCCGGCATCGCCCGGAATCTGATCGCGGATCACACCTTCGACGTGGCGATCATCGACGAGGCGGCGCAGATCGCTCTGCCGTCCACGTTGGTCCCCCTCGTCCGCGCGCGCCGATCCGTGCTGGTCGGCGACCACCATCAGCTACCGCCGTTCGTGGACGAAGAAGTCGACGAGTGGCTGAACCGAAATGCCGGCCGAGAGCACGAGCCCGGCGCGCTGCGAGGACTGCTGACGATCAGCGCGTTTGAACGCCTCTACCGAGGAGACCGCGGCAGAGGCGCCGTCGCGCTCCTGCAGCAACGCCGTATGCCGAAGCCGGTTTCGGACTTCGTGTCCCGCCACTTCTACGACGACAGTCTTCTCACCCGATGTGAGCGGTCCCCGATCACCGCGCTGTTCACTAGCTGTCTCGCGCTGATCGACACCTCCGACCTGCCACCCCGGGAGCGCGCGGAACAGCGGCGTCACGGATCGGAGACCTGGCACAGCGTCGGGTACGAGAACCCGGCCGAGGCAAGGCTCATCGTCGACCTCGTCCAGTGGTATGCCGGGTTGCCCGATCGGAACTGGGCGGTGATCGTCCCCTACCGGGCACAGGCCGCGCACCTGCGGCTGCGGCTGACGTCGATGCTCGGGGACGAACGTCAGGTCGTCGACAGCGTCGGCACGGTCGACGCCTTCCAGGGAGGCGAGCGCGACATCGTGCTCTACGGCTTCACCCGCAGCAACGCCGAAGGGAATGTGGGCTTCCTCCGCGAGCTGCGACGACTCAACGTGGCGATCACCCGAGCCCGGCACCAGCTCGTGCTGATCGGCGACTTCCGGACGCTGCGGAATTCGCGGGACGCGGGTTTCGCCGCACTGGCCGCGGATCTGTACCGGCATGCCGTGGACCACGGTGAGGTCCAGAGCTCGCGCACGACCCGGGCCCGGCTGCGGACGCTCTCCGGCGGGCCGTCGTGACCGCACGGATCTATCCCGCGCGGCGCGCGATAGAACGCGCTGTCTCCGATCCGGAGGCACGCCCGGTCCGGTGCTTCGCGGTCCTGCTCCCGGTCTGGCGGGTCGAGATCCGGACGATGATCAAGGTCGGCGAGCCCTACGAGGTGTTCGACCAGTATTTGACACGAGGGATCGGCGACGCTCACCTCACGACGATCCCGGAACTCGCGGAGTTCTTCGCCGTCGAGGAGTCGCTGGTCAAGCGCGCTGTCGATTTCTTGGAGACTCTCGATCACGTCAAGCGATCCGGGACCACACTCTCGCTGACCGGCTTGGGGCACGAGTCGGCTCGGGACGGCGTC
This sequence comes from Cryptosporangium sp. NPDC051539, assembly GCF_044454545.1. Lineage (NCBI taxonomy): Bacteria > Bacillati > Actinomycetota > Actinomycetes > Cryptosporangiales > Cryptosporangiaceae > Cryptosporangium > Cryptosporangium sp. NPDC051539. The sequence goes on from NZ_JBITDV010000004.1 coordinate 440,381, forward strand.
CGATACCGGATCCAGGAAGACCATCGGTACCTGTACTTCGACGGCTACACCTCGATGCCGTTTCCCCGCGCCTACTACACCGGCGATCTGTTCCACGACGACGACTCCTTCGACGGCAGAGACGGAACCCGTTTCTCCGTGCTGGGATCAACCGCACCGTTCGATCACTCGCAGATCGACGACGTGCTGACCAGGGCCGATCGTGGTGATTTCAACGTGCCTGACGGCCTGCACACACCACGAGCGCTGCACACCGGCCAGTGCTGGCTACCGGCCTACCTCGTACTCGACGGGGGTTCGATCGGTCTCCAAGCCTTCACCCGCGCCACCGAAGGCCGGGACCACCACGTCGAGCAGGTATGTGCCGAGGTCGTCGACGCGCTGAGGGCCGAGGACAAGCGCCAGAGTCCGCTCGCGGACTGGCAGACCTGGCTCACCCGCTCAGGTTTTCCCGACGTCCGACCGCAACGGCTCGCCAACGGCATTCTCCGGGCGACGCTCCCGTCGGACGCATTCGGCGACGACAAGCGATTCCGGCTGTACCAACTCGGGTCGTTCGAGGTTCGGAACACCTCGTTCTTGCAGCTGTGGTGTGCCGAGACCACGTCCAGGAAAGCGGCGGTGGCGGAGCGGGCCCGAAGCATGGCTGCCCGGTCCAGGAGCATCGACGATCGGGAGGCCGAACGACTCGCCGAGCTCCTGGAGGTACCACCGCTGACGGCGGACGAGATCGGCATCGCGTAAGCGGTAGAGCTCACCCCGGGACGAACGTGGCCCCGCACGCCATTCCGGTGATCCACTCCGGCACCGGCTCGTAGCCGGTCCACACCAGCGGCGAGTCGCACGCCGCGTGCGCGATCAGCCAGGTCCGGATCTCCTGTCCCCCGCTGCCGGCCATCTTCTCCAGCCCCTCGGTGCCGAGAGAGACCACCGGCTCCAGGTCCCACGTCGACAGCTGCCGCAGGAACCAACGGTCCCAGCCGGAGTTCACCCGCGCCGACGGGTCGCCGCCCATGGCCCGCACTTTCGGCTCCCGCGCGGCCGCGAACGCCACGGCGTCGGCTCGGCCGTGGATCAGGGCCTCTCGCCTCGCGCCGGCCACCGACGGGTCGCGGGGGTCGTTCGTGGGGAGCCAGTGCGACAGGCCCCCACTGGCCACCAGCAACACGCGCCCGTCGAAATCGGCGGCTCGGATGGCGTCCCCCAAGGCGTGACCCAGAGCGACGCACCGGGCCAGGGACGGCAGCGGCGGAGCCGCGGTGTTGACGACCAGCGGCACGAGCGGAACGCCGAGTGACCCGGTCACCATCTCGTAGCTCTGCACGGTTCCGTGGTCGACGGTCAGCGACAACGACAACGACAGGTCGAACCCGCCGTCGGTCAGCGCGGTGTGCAACGCCCACGCCAGAGAACGGGCCACCGGCAGCGGCCCCGGAGTGCTGCCGTAGTCGCCGAACCCGACGACGTCCTCCACCCCCAGCAGGAACGGCGGCATGACGTCGTAGAAGTTCGCGTGGAAATGGTCGGGCCCGATGACGACCACCGCATCGGGGCCCAGTTTCTCGACCGCGGTACGCAACCGCGAGGCGTCAGCCAGGAACCGCGCGCCCGGGTCCGACGGCGACGTCGGCGGCAGCAGCGCCGCGAACGGCGAGTGCGACAGCGCCACCATCCCGACCAGCGCGCTCATCGCAGGAACCGCTGGTGTTCGGCGAGGAACTCGGCCGGTTTCTCCCACTGCGGCCAGTGCCCCGCGCCGGTGATCACCGACAGCTCGGCGTCCGGGAGCCAGCCCAGCAGCATCTTCGCCTCGTCCAGGCCGCCGGTCGGGTCGTGGTCGGTCCACAGCAGCAGGGTGGGTGCCTCGATCCGGCCCACCCACGACGGATCCCAGCTGAACCGCGCCCGCGTCACCGGGTCCTGCAGCACCAGGATGTTCTCCACCGCCCGCACGAACCCCGGACGCGTGTACACCGCCTGCCGCAGCTGCACCAGTTCGTCCGTGACCATCGACTTGTCGTGGAACAGCCACTCCACGCGCCGCCGCACCGTCGCGTCGCTGGGGTCGTTCACCGCGGCCCGGGTGCCGGCCGAGAGACGCTCCATCACCTCGGGTTTGTTCGCGATGTTGCCGGGTGTGTTCAGCACGATCCGATCGACCCGGGACGGAGCGTGGGCCGCGGTCCACGCGGTCACCCACCCGCCGAGCGACTCCCCGGAGAGATGGGCGCGGGTGATCCCCAGCACGTCCAGCAGTCCCAGCAGGTGCGCCGACAACACGTCGATCGTGTACGGATGGTCCGGCAACGAAGACCAGCCGTGGCCGACCATGTCGTACGCCGTCACCCGGAAGTACCGCGCCAACCCCGCGATGTTCCTCGAGTACGCCTCCAGGTGCCCGCCGGTCCCATGGAGTAAGACCAGGTCCGGTCCGTCGCCGGCCTGCAGCACCCGGGTCCGCACTCCGTCGACGTCGACGAAGAACAACCGGTGTTCGACGGTGGCGAGCTCGCCCCAGACACTCATTCCGACCCCTCCTTGAAGCGGGTTCGCGCCTCCGCGACCGTCACCTGACCGGCGCTCTGCCTGCGCCCCACGCCCAGCAGCCCGAGCAGCCGCGAGTTCTCGATCGTCAGGAACTCCACCGGACGATCCGCGGAGTCGTTGTAGTGCCGGTGCCACGTCCACGGCGGCGTGTAGACGAAGTCGCCGGTCGCCCACGTGACGACCTCGTCCTCGATCTCGCTGTGTCCCTCGCCGGCGATGACGAAGTGGACGGTCTCGTGGTGGTGGCGCTGCATGTCGGTGCTCAGCCCGGCCGGGATCACCTGCCGGAACAGCTCGAACGTCGTCGTCGGCAGCGCACCGGCGATCGCCAGTTCCGAAGGGTTGTGGACCTGATCCGCGGGCAGCGGCGCGAGGTCCGCGGCGTGCACCACCAGCGGCCTCGCCGCCGACGGGCGCACGGTGTCGGAAATCCCCGCCAAGAACCCGCTGAGATCAAAACCCGTCACCAGATCGCCTCCGTTCGTCCGCCGTCCACGGTGAGTACCGTGCCGTTGATGTATCCGGCCCCCTCCGAAGCGAGGAAACCGATCGCGGCCGCGATCTCGGCCGGTTCCGCTACGCGGCCCGCCGGAATCGTGGCCAGTTCGTCGGTGCCCGGGCGCCCGGCCAGCACTTCCCGCCGTCGTGCGGTGTCGGTCGCGCCCGGCGCCACGCAGTTCACGGTGACGCCCCGGGCCGCGCTCTCCGCGGCCAGCAGCTTCGCCGCCGCCGTCGCTGCCGAACGCAGGATCACGGACACCGCGAGATCCGGTTCCGGACGCCGAACCGCGGTCGACGTCACGAAGACCACCCGCCCGAAACCTCTGTCCGCCATCCGCGGCAGCGCGGCCCGCGCCAGCCGCAGCGGCCCGAGCAGGAGCATCTGAACGCCGTAGGCCCAGTCGGCGTCGGCGACCTCCAGCACCCGGCCGGGTTTCGGCCCACCGGCGTTGAGGACGACGATGTCGGCGCGCTCGGCGGCGTCCGCCAGAAGGCGTGCGGACGGGTCGGCGAGATCGCCGGCGACGTACGCGGCGCCGAGCTCGCCGGCCGCCGCTTCGAGACGGGCCTCGTCACGGCCGTAGAGCGTGACCGCGACCCCGGCCCGGGTCAGCGCGAGGGCGGTGGCGCGACCGATCCCGGAGGCGCCGCCGCCGACCAGCGCGGTTCTCACAACGGCCTCCTCGATGTCGTCGTGGCCCGAGCGTGCCTCCGGGCGCGTACCCTCGCCAGATGTGAGTCTCAGTGAGCGGGACAGCACCGCGGGCGGCGGCCTCGAACGGGCGGCCGCGATCCTCGACGCGTTCGACGTCACCCATCGCGAGCTGACGCTGGCCGCACTCGTTCGACGGTCGGGTTTGCCCCGTTCTACCACTCATCGTCTCGCTGATCGCATGATCGCGCTGGGCTGGCTGGACAAGCCGCACGACCGGTACCGGATCGGGAACCGGCTGTTCGAGCTGTCGGGCCTGGCGCCGATCCGGCACGAGTTACGCGAGTCCGTGCTGCCGTTCATGCACGACCTGTACAACACCGTCCGCACGACCGTGCAGCTCGGCGTGTTGGACGGACCGCAGGTGCTGATCGTCGAGAAGATCACCGGGCACCGGCCGATGCCGATGCTCAGTCAGGTCGGCGGCACCGTGCCGACGTTCTGCTCGGCGCTCGGCCGGGCGCTGCTGGCGTACTCGGACCGTTCGGTGGTGGACGCGGTACTCGACGGCGAACTGCCGGCGCGAACCCCACGGACGCTGACCAACCCGGCGGCCATCCGGCGGGAGCTCGCGGCGATGCCCGACCGGGGCTGGGCGGTGGAGCGCGAGGAGGGCAACATCGGCGTCACCTGCGTCGCCGCGCCGATCTTCGGGCCCGAAGGGACGGTGGCGGCCGCGGTGTCGATCACCGGGCCGACCGGGATGGTGCGGCCCGACCGAGCCGGCCCGGCGGTGCGGCTGGTGGCGGCGGCGGCCTCACGGGCATTCTCCAAGCAGTCCCGGTGAATGGGACACCGGTCTTCCGGTTTCGGGGGCGCGCACTGACGCTGTGACCCCCGGCACATCGGTGAAGGAGGCGTCCATGACGCTCGGCGGCGGGTACCTGCTCCCATCCGGCGAAGGAAAGTCGCTCGGCGCGATCGGCGTCGGCATCACGATGAAGACCGACGGCGATTCGACCCGAGGCGCGTACTCGATGTTCGAGTACGCGGTTCCGGCCGGAGTCAGCGGACCGCCGCTGCACCTCCACACCCGCGAGGACGAGTCGTTCGTCTGCCTCGACGGCCGTCTGGAAGTGACGCTCGGCGACCGCAAATTCGAGCTCGTGCACGGCGACTACCTGCTGCTGCCGCGGGACGTGCCCCACACGTTCAACAACCCGTTCGAGGAAGAAGCCCGGGTGATCTCGGTGGTCTCGCCGGCCGGGCTCGAGGAGTACTACGCGGCGCTCGCGTCGATGCCGCCCGGGCCGCGGGACATCGGCAAGATGAAGGCGATCATGGCCGACTTCGGCCTCGAACTGCAGCTGCCGCCGTCATGAGAATCGCGGTCGTCGGTGCCGGCGTCGCCGGGCTGGTCAGCGCGAAGGTCCTCAGCCGGGCCGGGCACGAGGTCGTCGTCTTCGACCGGACGCCGGACGTCGGCGGGGTGTGGAGCGAGACGCGCCGCTACCCGGGCGTCACCACGCAGAGCCCGCGCGACACCTACGCGCTCTCGGACTTCCCGATGCCGAAGGACTTACCCGAGTGGCCGACGGGTGAGCAGGTCCAGGAGTACCTGGCCGCGTACGTGCGGCACTTCGAGCTGGGGCCGCTGCTGCGGCTGAACACCTCGGTTGCTTCCGCGGAACCGGACGACGCCGGCTGGACCCTCAACGGGTCGGACCGTTTTGACCACCTGATCGTCGCGAACGGGGTGTTCTCGTCGCCTTCGCTGCCGTCGTACGAGGGTGCGGCCGACTTCGTGGCGGCCGGCGGCCGTCTCTGTTCGGCCTCCGATTTCCACGACGCCTCGTCGGTCGAAGGGCAGCACGTGCTCGTCGTCGGCTACGGCAAGTCGTCGTGCGACGTCGCGATGGAGATCAGCCGCACGGCCGCGTCGACCGACGTGATCGCCAGGCAGATGCTGTGGAAGGTACCCCGCAAGATCGGCGGGGTCGTCAACTTCAAATACCTCCTGCTGACGCGGCTGGGCGAGGCGTTGTTCGCCTGGCAGCACCTCGAGGGTGCGGAGAAGTTCCTGCACGGACGCGGGGCGCCGATCCGCCGCCGGATGCTCGGCTCGGTGCAGAACGTCACCGTGAAGCAGTACCGCCTTCGTGAGCTGGGCCTGCTGCCGGCCGGAGGCATCGAGAACATCGTCCGGGGCGCGATCGGCCTGGTCACCGACGGGTTCTACGAGCAGGTCGAGGCCGGTCGCATCACCGTGCGGCGTGATCGGGTGATCAAGCGGCTGTTGGAGAAGGACGGAGCGCCGCACGCGGAGCTCAGCGACGGGACCGTGTTACGGGCCGACACCGTGGTGTGCGCGACCGGCTACCGGCAGGAGATCCCGTTCCTGCCGGAATCGGTGCGCGCACGGCTGGTGGACTCGCGCGGCAACTACCGCCTGTATCGGCAGATCCATCCGGTGGACGTGCCGCGGCTGTCGTTCAGCGGGTACAACTCGTCGTTCTTCAGCCCGCTGTCGGCCGAGGTCGGGGCCTTGTGGACCGCGGCGCTGCTGGCCGGGGCGCTGGACCTGCCGTCGGACGAGTCCATGCGTGCGCAGGTGGACGCCCGGATCGGGTTCATGGATTCGGCGACCAGCGGGCACCATTGCCACGGCACCAAGGTGATCCCGTTCTCGATGCACAACATCGACGAGATCCTGGGAGACGTCGGGCTCGACGTACCTCGCCGGGTGCGGTTCCAGCAGTGGCTGGGGCCGGTGGATCCGCGCTCCTACCGGCGGGTGACCCGCCGTTTCGAGGAACGGTTCGGTTCGTCGCGCTGAAAACCCGGTTGCCCGGGGCGACGGTCGTCTGGCAGCGTTCAGCCTCGGCCGTGACGGCAGTTCGAGGAGGTGAGACCCGTGAACGTTGGTACGACGATCGTGGGCACTCCCTACCGGTCACGGCAGGCTGAGTAGACGTCGCCGGAGCGCCCCGGGCACTCCGAAAGGCGACAGCCATGGACGCTACAACGCATCACGTCACGAGGGTGGCCACCGACCAGTGGCATGCCGTCGAAGACGACCTGACCGTCGGCCGCGGCCACACCACGCGCCGGTCCGACGGGCGACTGTTCCTCAGCATCGACACCTGGCACGACGCGGTCTTCGACCGGCTGGCCGCCGTCATGCTGGCCGAGCTGCCGGCGCCGCTGTTCACAGTGGTCGACGCCGCCGAGGCGGACGTCACCGCGAACTGGCAACGAGCCGGCTTCGCCGTTCGGCGACGTCAGCGGCAGTACCTGGTGCCCACGGAGGGGCACCTGGCCCCCGGGGCCGGGGCTGCCGGGGCCGGTGGGGCCGGGGCCGGGGCCGGGGCTGCCGGGGCCGGGGCTGCCGGGGCCGGGGCTGCCGGGGCCGGGGCCTTCGGGGCCGGAGCCGGTGAGGCCGGAGCCCGGGCCTGCGGGGCCGAGGCCGAGGCCAGCGGAGCCGGGGCCCGGGCCGGGGCCGGGGCCGGGGCATTCAGGGCCGGGGGCTTCAGGGCCGGGGCCGGTGGAGCCGGGACCGCCAGAGCCGCAGCCTTCGGGGCCGGAGCCGGTGAGGCCGGAGCCCGGGCCTGCGGGGCCGGGGCCGGGGCCGGGGCCGGGGCCGGGGCCGGGGCCCGGGCCTGCGGAGCTGAGCACAGCGGGGCCGGGCCCAGCGGAGCTGAGCACAGCGGGGCCGGGCATAGCGGGGCCGGGCCCAGCGGGGCCGGGCGCAGCGGGGCCGGTGGGGTCGTGGTCGGCGGGGCAGGGGACGGCGGCGGGATCATTCGAGTGGTGGCAGTAAGGCGAGCGGACGGGACACCGCGGATCGCGCGGATCGTCTCGCTCGAGGCCGCCGCCAACCAGCCACGCCCCGGCCTCGGCCGGACGTCGCTGGTCAACGCACTGGCCGCACTCCACGACGACGGGTTCGGTCTCGCGTCGGCCGACGTCGACGAGACCGCGCTCGACGAGATCCGGCTGCTGGAACGTGTCGGCGCCCGCCACGCGAGCAGCAGCCTGGAGCTGACGTGGCCACGGTGAATCGGGGCTTCGACGTCGAGGGCACCGTCGTCGAATGCCTGAAGGACGCGAAGTTCCACGTGGAGCTCGACAACGGACATCGGGTGCTCGCGCACGTCAGCGGGAAGATCCGGAAGAACTTCATCAAGATCGTGCTGGAGGACAGGGTCCTGGTGGAGCTGAGCCCCTACGACCTCTCCCGGGGTCGGATCACGTTCCGCTACCGGACGTAGCACGCCCGCAAGCCTTCGTGAGGATCCGCACCTCGTAGGCGGAGCGCCCTCGCAGGGCTCGCACCCCGTCACGTGCGAGCCCTCGCGGGGGCCGCACCTCGCCACGTGCGAGCCCTCGCGGGATCACATTTCCTCAGCTGTGGACCCTCGCGGAGGTGCGCATCACGTCAGAAGCAGGCCCTCGCGGGCTCGCACCCCGTCACGTGCGGCTTCGCGGTGCCCCACCTCGTCACGTGCAAGCCCTCGCGGGATCGCACTTCCTTGGGTTGCGGGCCCTCGCAGAATTTCGCATCGCGTCAGAAGCGGGCCCTCGCGGCGGCTCGCACCCTCGTCACGTGCGGCTTCGCGGAGTGGCGCCCTCGTCAACACGCGGCTTTCGCGGAAGGGCGCGCCTCGTCACAGGCGAGCCAGGAACGAACGGCGGCCGCGCCAGTTCCTCGAAGGATCCCCGCGGGAGGAACACGTCGACCAGTCCGACCGCCGAGCACGTGACGTCGATCGCGTCCTGCCCGGACCGACGCCCAGCCCAGCCCAGCCCAGCCGGGCCAAGCCACGCCAAGCCGGACCGGGGCGGGCCGGGCCGGGGCGGGGCGGGCCACGCCGGGCCGGGGCGGGGCGGGCCACGCCGGGCCGGGGCGGGGCGGGGCGGGCCACGCCGGGCCGGGGCGGGGCGGGGCGGGCCACGCCGGGCCGGGGCGGGGCGGGGCGGGCCACGCCGGGCCGGGGCGGGG
>NZ_JBITDV010000004.1:449182-481106 GCF_044454545.1 Cryptosporangium sp. NPDC051539
CGGGGCGGGCCACGCCGGGCCGGGGCGTCAGAACGCGTACGGCCCGAACCGGCCCCACGCCACCACCACGGCGAGAATCAGCAGCACCACGCTCGGCACCAGAGCCGAGAACTCACTCCGCCGCACGTGCATCACCACGGCGCCCAGCATCACCAGCGCCAGCCCGGTCGCCGCGATCGGAACCAGCATCGGCACGACGTCGATCACGGCGGGCAGAACCACACCGATCGCGCCGGCCACCTCCAGCGCGCCGATCACCTTCGGAGTCCAGCGCGGCGCGTCGGCAGCCCACGATTGAGAGACCACGTATTTCTCGTGCGTCAGCGCGAGCTTGAACATGCCGGAGAACAGGAAAGCAGCTGCGACCAGCCCAGCAATGACCCACAGAACGACGTTCATGCTTCCCCATCGGACGAGATGACTTAAACGGTGAAGTCAAACGTAGGCATTATGAGTTAAACATGCAAGTCATTGTAGAATCTCGGAGTGACCGAAGAACCCGAGTGGCTGAGCCAGGACGAGCTGAAGACCTGGATGACCCTGCTCTCCGTGCTGATCCGTCTACCAGGCTCGCTCGACGCCCAGCTCCAGCGCGACGCCGGAATCAACCTCTTCGAGTACACGCTGCTCGCCGGGCTCTCCGACGCGCCGGAGCGTCGGCTGCGAATGAGCCTGCTGGCGGAAATCTCCGAGGGCTCGCTCCCCCGGCTTTCCCAGGCCGTCGGCCGCCTGGAGAAGCGGGGCTGGGTGCGCCGCTCCCCCGACCCGGACGACGGCCGCTACACGCTCGCGATCCTCACCGACGAGGGCCTGGAGAAGGTCGTCGCGACCGCACCCAGCCACGTCGCCGAGGTCCGGCGCCTGGTCCTCGATCCGCTGACCAAGGCACAACCCCGGCAGCTGCACGACATCTGCGGGCGCATCATGCGCACCATCGACCCGGACGGCCCGTTCCCCGGCACCCGCCCCTACTGACGACGTCCGGGCTTCTTCGCCCACTCCGGCCAGCACCCCGCACGCGGCCGACGGCTCGCTGAGGACGCGGCCGGACCGAACTCCCAGGAACCGGGCCCGGAACGTCTACCGGACCTCGGGTCAGTCGATGCCTTCGACGATACGGAAGTCGCGCTCGACGCCGTCGGAAAGGACGGCCAGTGCCTCCTGATAAGCCGCGCTCTCGCGGGCCGCGACGGCCTGTTCGAAGCTGTCGAACTCGACGAGGACGGTGCGCTCGGCGATTCCGGCGTCGTACGCGGCGACCCGACCGCCACGGATGAGAGTCCGGCCGCCCCCCGCCTCGACGGCCGCACGGGCCAGCTTGTTGTAGGCAGCCAGCTTGTCAGGGTCCGAAATGGTGCGGTAGACGCTGACCCAGTAGCCCTTGGGCATGGAACCTCCAGTGTGGGATGAGTGCACCTGACTTACGGGTTGGTCTCGGACGAGCGCCGGCGGGCGAGAGCGAGGCTGGTCAGCGTCGCGATCGTCATCGCGCCGATGCCGACCAGCGCCGCGGCGGTGTAGGCGCTGTCGTCGGGAAAGACGTGGCCGCGGCCGGTGCCCCCGGCGAGGATCAGGCCGGCGATGGCGCTGCCCAGGGAGTACCCGACACTACGGACGACGTAGTTGAAGCTCATGGCGCTCGACGTCTCGCTCTTGGGAGTGACGGCCAGGATGACGCCGGGCATCGCGGCCGAAAAGCCGCCGACGCCGAACCCGAGCACCCCCATCGCCGCGAACAGGTCGGCCAGGTCCGACCGGGCCGCCGCGAACAGGGCGAACCCACCGCCGACCACGACGGCGCTGCCGGCCAGGAGCAGGGGGCCGGTGATCCGCGTCCGGAGTCGTGGCGTGAGCTTGCCGGCGACGAATCCCAGCACCGAGAACGGGATGAGGACCAGCCCGGCGACGAAGGTCGTCAGCCCGAAGCCGTAGCCGGTGCCGGAGGGCGTCTGCGCGTACCGGGTGATGAGCGTGAGCAGGAGATACATGCCGATCCCGCCGACGAACATGGCGAGGTTCGCCCCGGCGACCGCCGGGTGCCGCACCGCCCGCACATCGACCAGGGGCGCCGTGCTGCGCAACTCGATGACGGCCCACACACAGAGCAGCACCACCGCGACGACGGCGAGGCCCGCCGCCACGGCGAGGTGCCGGCTCCACACAGTCCGTTCGCCGGCGAGGAACAGCACCAGGAGCAGCGCCGCGGCCAGGACGACCGCGCCGGCCACGTCCACGTGGGCGGAGCGGCCCTCGGGGGCTTCAGGCATGGAGCGCCACGCGATCAGGAGGGCCGCGGCGGTGACGACCAGGCCGAAGCCGTAGGCGGCCCGTACCCCGCCGAGCTCGGCGAGCAGCGCGGCCAGCGGGTAGCCGACGCCGGCTCCGATGATCGAGACCACCGAGATCAGGGCGATCACGTCTGCGCTGCGCTGCTCGGGGAGGTGATCCCTGGCCACGCCCATCATCAGCGCCGTCAGCCCGAGCCCGACGCCCTGGGCCGCCCGGCCGGCCAGCAGCCACGCGAACGGCAGCGGCAGCACGGTGAGCGCGCTGCCTGCGACGACGACCGTCAGCGTGGCGAGGATCGTGGCCCGCCGGTGCGGGCCGGCTCCGAGCCGGCCCAGCACCGGCGTGGCGACGGCGCCGCTGAGCAGGGCGACGGTCAGCGTCCACTGCGCGGCGCCGAGCGAGACGCCGAACGAGGTCGCCACGCTGGTGATGAGCGGCGTCCCGAGGCTGGCGACCGCCGCCACGACCAGAGCGATGAACATCAGGGCGGGGACCAGCTGCCGCGCCTCGGAACGCACCGCCGTCACCGCGGCCCCGCCGGCCGGATGGCCGGTCACCGCTTCACCCCCTCGCGGTCCTGGCTTTCGAGCTCGGCCAGATGCTTCAGCGCCGGCAGGGCCGCCGCCAACGCCTCGACCTCGTCGTCGGTGAGCTCGCCGATCAACTGCTCGAACGCGTGGACGCCCGTCTGGCGCCGCGTCCGGACATAGGTGGCGCCGGCCTCGGTCAGGCACACCAGCGTGACCCGCTTGTCGGACGCGACTCCCCGCCGCTCGACCAGGCCGGACTCCTCCATCACCCGGACCAGGGCGGTCATCGCGGGCTGGGTGACGCCCTCGACCGCGGCCAGATCGGTGATGCGCCGCGGGCCGGTCCGGTCCAGGGTGGCGAGGGTGGCGGCGGACGTCAGGCTCAGGTCTCGGGGCAGGCGTCTCGCGGCCCTGGTGGCCAGGCCGTAGAGGGCCGCACCGAGGGCGGCGGACCTGCCAGCAGCGGCGTCGCGACGACCCATGGTCGAAGCATAGCGCTTTTATATTCATCGTTTATGGAAACCGCGAGGGACGCCGACCGGCACCAGATCGTTCGCGCCGCCGGATTGACATTTTCCTATATAAGAAAATAATGGCTGCCATGGCACGAGCAGCGACGACGTCGGACGCGTTCAACGCGATCGCCGAACCGCAACGCCGGGACATCCTGGCGCTACTGCGGGCGGGCGAGCGGCCGGTGACCGACCTGGCCCAGGAACTGGGGATGAACCTGCCGCGGGCGTCCAAGCACCTCCGGGTGCTCCGGGAGGTGGGGCTGGTCCGGGTCCGAGGGGTCGGCAAGCAGCGCCTCTACGCCCTGGACGCCCGCGGGCTGCGGCCGATCCACGAGTGGGTCGGCGGATTCGAGCGGTTCTGGAACGAGAGCTTCGCCCGGCTGGACACCTACGTGCAGGACCTCAAGCAGACACGCCAGGAGGAATGACCGATGGCAGGGACGAACCAAGAAACCCGGGCGGAGCCGGCGACGGACGACCGGGAGATCGTGCTCTCCCGGATGATCGACGCCCCACGGGAACTGGTGTTCGAGGCATTCACACAGGTCCGGCACCTCTCGCAGTGGTGGGGACCAGAGGGATTCACCACCACCACGCGGTCCTTCGAGTTCCGCGTCGGCGGGGTCTGGGACTTCGTGATGCACGGGCCGGACGGAACCGACTACCAGGAGTGGATCACCTGGCAGGAGATCGTCCCGCCGGAGCGGATCGCGCTGCTGCACGGGGAGTCCCTCGGCGACCCCAACGCCTTCGAGTCCGTCCTGACCTTCGCGCCGGCCGGTGCGACAACCCGGATCGTGATGCGCACGGTGTTCCCCACCAAGGAACTGCGCGACGAAGCGGTCGAGAAGTACCACGCGCTCGAGGGCGGCCAGCAGACCCTGAGCAACCTCGCGGCTTTCGTCACCCAAATCATCCTGAAGGGAGCGGAGAGCTGATGACCGGAAAAGTGTTCTTCAGCGTATCGATGTCGCTGGACGGGTTCATCGCACCCGGGTCCCTCGGGGAATTGATGGGTCAGCAGTGGATGGAACTGCAGCGGTGGGTATTCCCGCTGCGGTTCTTCCGGGAGAACCTGAGGCTCGGCGAGGGCGGTGAGGAAGGCCGCGACAACGACATCGCCCGGGAGACATTCGAACGCACCGGCGCGAGCGTGATGGGCAAGCGCATGTTCGACGCGGGCGAGCAGATGTGGCCGGACGAGGCGCCGTTCCACACGCCGGTCTTCGTCGTCACCCACACCAAGCGTGATCCGTGGGAGCGCCCGGGTGGGACCACCTTCCACTTCGTCAACGACGGCATCGAGACCGCGCTCGGCCAGGCCCGCGAAGCCGCCGGCGATCGCGACGTCCGCATCGCCGGCGGCGGCGCGACGATCCTGGAGTACGTGAACCCCGCCCTGGTCGACGAGTTCACGATCGCGCTCTCACCCGTGCTCTTCGGCGCCGGAATCCGCCTGTTCGAGGGCGTGGACGCGTCCAGGATCGCGCTGGAACCGGTCACTTCGGAGGCGTCGTCGCGGGTGACGCACCTGACCTACGCGGTGCGCCCGCGGTAACCGGCCAGGAGGTGGGCGCGGATCGCGGCGGCGCCGGACCCTTCGATGCCGGCGGCCTCGCTGATCGCCGAGGCGCCCTCGACGGGCTCGGCCGGAGGACGAGGTGGCGGTGTGCTCCGCCGGACACGCACCGGGCGTAAGTCGGTCGTCAGCGGCGGCTGCGGGCGCCGCCGCGGGTCGTCGGTACCCCGGGGTCACTCGGTGCGGCCGGCGAACCGCTATCGCGCCACCCATGGCTACGGCCGGCGCGCCCGGGTCGACGGTGGAGCCCGCGGCCCACGCCCGGTCCGCACACGGCGAGAAATCGTTGCTACCACCGGCGGCCGTAGCACCGATTTGTCGTTGATCACCGGTGGCGGTCGGCACAGCGACAGCCCGGGTGTCCACACTTCGTCGGCATCAGCGAGTATGCGTGCGCCCGACCAAAACCAGCGCCAGGCACCGCGTCCCCCGGCGGTTCGTCTGACGCCTACCTGCGCCTTCGCTTCCGCCGTCGTACGCCGCCGGTTGTCGGTGTGCGCGGTCGTAGTCAGCTGTGGCCGTCAGGCAAATCGACCACCCGCCGCTCAGCGACGTCCGGAAGGTGCTTCGCCGCGGTCACGAAGTGGTTGTCGTCATGGAGAACAGCGAGCCCCGTAGAGCGGCGCAAGCACAAACCAGAAAGTCGGCACAGGACAGAGCACGGTGCGCACCGCCTCGAAGCAACCGATACTGCGCGGACTCCATCCACTGCCGTGCGGTCTTCGGTACTGGAACATCGGGATAGAGCTCAGCGAACATTTCCGTCATTTGTTCGTCCTCATCGAGGTTGCGCCAGGTCCAGGACGATTCCGATCGGCCGGGCCGAGGGCAGCACGCCGGCGCGCTCTCGACCGATTCCTGTCCAGCGCCACTGAGGATGCGCGGAACCCACGTCTCCCGCTGCCACCGCCGAGCGATCCCCGGGCCCACGACCGACTCGGAGAACCACAAATCCGTCGTAGGCCCTCAGCTAGCGGAGCCGACGTCAGCCCGCTCATCACCACTCATGCTGCCCAGGCGGCCACCCGTCACCGCGGTTCGTCCCCGCCGGGTATCGGTCAGCGAGTCGGGACTCGCTAACCTTCGTCCGATGAACGATGTCGTCCCTGCGGGACTCCTGTCCTACCTCGACGGCCTCGGCGAAACCGAGCTGACCGACCTGCTGCGTCGCCGGCCGGACGCTACGCTGCCGCCGGTTCCGGACTCTCTGCGGCAACTCGCGGCCCGGCTGCTGAGTCCGCAGTCAGTGACCGGCGCGGTGTCCTCGCTGACACTGGCGGAATGCCAACTCGCCGAAGCGGCCGCCGCGCTGGGAGACGGCTGGACGCTCCCACGGCTGGCCGCCCTGCTGGGCGTACCGCCGGACAACCCTGAACTCGCCGCCGCCACCGACCGCCTCGTGCAGATCGGGTTGGTCTGGCCCGACGGAAACGGCCTGTCGGGCCGGCACCTGGCCGCGATCTGGAACTTCCCGCTGGACCTGGGGCCGCCCGCCGGCGAGCTGCTCGACCGCGTCGTCCTGCCCGAACTGCGGCGGATAGCTGACACGCTGAGCCTCACGAGCACGGGCCGGAAACCCGCGCTCGTCGCCCGCATTGCCACCTGGCTGGCCGACCCGGACAACGTGGTCCGGCTGGTCGCCTCCGCGCCGGCAGACGTGCCCCGGCGGCTGGGCGAGCTCGCCACCCGTCCTGCACCGCGGTACGCAATCTTCTTCGGCAGCCCGTCGGAACCGCTGCCCTGGGCCACCCGACGTGGCCTGCTCATCTCGTCCGACTACTCCCACACCGAACAGATGCCCCGTGAGGTCGCCATAGCCCTTCGCGGCGCCGACTACGTCGCCCCATTCGACGCCGAGCCGCCGACATTGTCGACCAGCGCGATCTCCCCGGACGCGGTCGACCGGGAGGCGTCCGCAGCGGTTGCCACCACTCTCTCGGCCGTCACGGCGATCGCCGAGGCGATCGCCCAGGATCCGATTCCGCTGCTGAAGAACGGAACCGTAGGAATCCGCGCGATGCGGACGCTGGCCAAACGGCTCGCGCTGGACGAGCACCGCGTCCGGCTCACCATCGAGCTACTCGGCTCCTCCGGACTCACCCTGCCCTCCGACGCGAAAATGTCGCTCGATCCGGACTACGCGCAACACGTCACCGCCGAGCCCGGCGACCAGTTGCTGACGATCATCGAGGCATGGCTCAGCCTTCCGGCCTCCCCGTTCGCGACGGGCCGGGAAAGCGAGCCGGCGCTGTACTGGGCTGCGGAGGACGAGGCGATCCTCCCCGTTCTCCGCCTCATGGTGTTCCGCCTGCTCACCGAGTCGCTACCCGCAGACACCGCCACCACGGCCAAAGCGGTCACCGAACGGCTGCGCTGGTATCGGCCGGTCATCGCCGACTTGGTCGCCGACGAGCTGGAACCCCTCGTCGAGGGCCTCTGGCGGGAGGCCCACGCGATCGGACTACTCGCCTTCGACGCCCTGACGTCCCTCGGGCGCCGAATCGGAACCGGCGACCCGGACCGCCTTCGTGACCAGGCCGCCGCCGCGACTCCTGAGCCCCAGCACACCGCGGTGTTCCACACCGACCTGACCGTCATAGTCCCCGGCATCCCGGCACCCACCGTCCTGACGCTGCTCGACGCAGTCGCGGATCCAGAATCACGCAGCGGCGCGTGGACCTGGCGATTCTCTCCCGACTCCCTCCAGCGCGCACTGGACACCGGCCACACGCCCGACGAGCTGCGCACACAACTCACCGAGATCGCCACAGAACATCGACTCCCGCAGGCTCTGACCTACCTCATCGGCGACGTCGCCCGGCAGTACGGGCGAATCCAGGTACGCGCGACCGGCTGCTGCCTGTCCATCGACGACGAAGCACTACTCGCCGAGGTGCTGGCCACCAAGCGCCTACGCAGCCTGAGCCTGCACCGGATCGCCCCAACCATCCTGATCAGCGCTCAGCCGCCGGAAGAAACACTGTCCGCCCTCCGGAAGGCAGGCTATGCGCCGCGAGAAGCGGCCATCGACGGCGGCCCCGTCCTG
Source organism: Cryptosporangium sp. NPDC051539 (assembly GCF_044454545.1). Classification (NCBI taxonomy): domain Bacteria; kingdom Bacillati; phylum Actinomycetota; class Actinomycetes; order Cryptosporangiales; family Cryptosporangiaceae; genus Cryptosporangium; species Cryptosporangium sp. NPDC051539. Next base: position 457,142 of record NZ_JBITDV010000004.1, read on the forward strand.
CGACTCGCACAGGCAATACCCGGCGAACCTCCGGTTACCTCGCCGGACACACCCGTGGACCTATCGGAATTCCACGGGGAGCCAGCCGATCCGCGAGAACTCGCCCGACGCCTCCAGACCCCGTGATCGCAGCCCCATCTGCGGCTCCTTGAGTGCTGTCATCCGACGGTGGGATCGCGAGCTTCGCGGTACCAGATTTCGTCCTCGTCGGTCGGCCGGCCCAGGGGTGCGGACCGTTCCTCGAAATCGTGGATCGAATCGCCGACGGATGGCGTGGACTGCGGTCACGGTCACCGGCGAACCGCGCCTGTACGGAGTTCCCGCCCGGACGCTCCCGATAGTGTCGTCGAATGCGTCGCTAGCGAGGGCGCCGCGATGCTCCGCACCGGCGGTGGGCACCTTGTGCTGCCGGAGGGCGTCACATCGTTGGTGGCTCTCGAGGAACTGGCGGGGGGCGATCCAGGACAGCGCGCACGCCTAGCGTGCCCGGCGCCGCCCTTTCAGCACCCGGCCGAGCCACCCGATGCCGTCGACGAGGTAGGCCCCGGCCACCGAGCAGACGACCAGCCTCCCGGCCCAGGCCCAGTCGCCCCCGAACAAGCCGTAGACCACCGCGACGATCCCGACCAGCACGAACAGCACCAGCTTCTCCTGCCAGTCCGGGACCTCAGCACTGCTGCTCCCGTCAGATTCCTCCGGCACGAGCGCTCCTTTCGCCGCCCCTTGGGGAACGAGGGCTACCACATCGCGAGGTCGGCCACGGCGCTCTGACCCGACTGGTAGGCGAACCGGACCCGGGCCAAGTACTCAGGGCCGACGAACGTCGTCAACAGTAGAAACCGATGCCAGCCGTAACCGGACAGCGGCGGCCGACCGTGGGTAAACGACGGTAGGACGAAGGCCCGCTGGAGTCAGAGCCATCGAACACCGTTCGGTGGGCAGAATGATCCGCTGCTCTCGCGAAGCCGCAGGCCAGCGGGGTGGGCCGGTGGTAGTGGCAATGTGCAAACCTGGCAGTCCGGCCGACCGGGACACTATTGCCCGCGAGTTTCCGCAGGTCACCACAGCAGTCCTAGCTGACCTCACCGCGCGATGCGGACGATCCCTCGTGTTGGTCGGTCAACCAGTAATCCCGGATCAGCGCTGCCAGCGCGTCCACAGCCTTCTCCTACTGCTCGATAGTCATCGGAACGAACTCCGGCTCACCCGACCGAACTTCAGGCAGGCGACACCACGCCGAGACCCCACCTCACTCGCCGCAGCCGGCTCACTCCCACCGCAACACCGACGCCAAACCGTAGCCGGGATGCGCGGGCCGCCCTGTTCCGCGCCGCAGCCGCCGATCGAACACGCGCGGCGACAGAAGAGTGAGACCTTTCGGTGGCAGCCTGCCCGTGGAGGGTGTCAGCTCCGGGGTGAATGGAGTGAGTCAAGCCGGGCGGCTGAGCGCGTTGGCGGAGTCGTAGACCTTCGCGAGTGCACGAAGAAGTTGTTCGCGTTCGGCGGGTGCGAGGTTCTCGGTGACCTTGTTCTCGATGGACTGACGTTCGGCCTCGATCGGCTCCTGCAGTGCGCGCCCTTCGTCGGTGAGCCAGAGGCGGACCAAACGGTGGTCGCGGTCGTCGGGTTGCCGAGTGACGAGCCCGGCCTGGATCATCCTGCCGGCCATCTTGACTACTCCCGGCGTGCTGACGTTGACCGCCGCCGCGATCTCCCCGGGTGCCCGTCCGTCGCGTTCCCACAATGCCGCGAGCAGATGATCCTGCCCCAGATGCAGACCGTGCCGCTGGAGGCCGGCCTCGGTTAGGGCGCGCAGCACTTTGTTCGTTCTGCCGTGAAGGTCGAGGAACTCAGGCACTGCCACAGCCTTTCTGGAAGCGAACCGGTACCGCCGATTGACCGACGATCGTTAACCGGTTAACGTCCCTCGTCGTTAGTCGTTAACCGGTAAATGATCTTCTGGGGTAATGATGTTACTGCTCACCGAGGCCACCGGAAACGTCGGCCGAGAACTCGTCAACGAGCTCGACAGACGGGGCACGGAATTCCGGATTCTGGTACGTGATGCCGGTCGGGCCACCACACTCCCCGCACACGCCCAACGCGTGGTTGGCGACTTGAGTAGGCCCGAGACGCTGCCAGCGGCGTTCAACGGCGCGGACCGGCTATTCCTGCTCACCCCGGGCATCGGCATCGAGCACACCGCGCACGCCGTGGCAGCCGCCCAAGACGCGGGCGTACGCCACATCGTGCACCTCTCCTCCTCCAATGTTCTCGGCGATCCGATGCCGGCCATGGGCCGCTGGCACCACAACCGCGAGCAGACGATCCGCTCGACCGGAATCCCCGCCACGTTCCTGCGTCCCGGCGGCTTCATGACCAACGCCCTGGAATGGCTGCCCACCCTCCGGGCAGACGGATACGTCCTGGACCCCATCGGCGCCGGCCGCTACGCCCCGATCGACCCCGCCGACATCGCCGCAGTCGCTGCCCTCGCCCTGACCGAGGATGGCCACACCGATGCCGAGTACGTCCTCACCGGCCATGAACTGCTGACCGTCACCGAGCAGGTCCACATACTCTCCGCCGCGATCGGCCGGAACATCCAGATCCGGCCGATCGCGACACCCGCCGAAGCGGTCCGGGCACGCTTCCCCCACGGCGCACCCCCGGCCCTCGCTGACGCCCTCGTCGAAGGATTCGCCCTCATGCGCACCGACACGGCAGGCTTCCGCACCGACACAGTCAAGCGGCTACTCGGACGAGCACCGCAGACCTTCACCGAATGGTGCGCACGCAACGCCAGCGCCTTCGCTTGAGTAGCGCTAATTTCGAGCGAACCTAACGACACGGCGTCCCCGGTCGGAACGCCAATTCAAGTCCCCGACAGCGCTCCGTCAATCGGAACGCACTCTTCTGGGCAGCTGCGGATGTTTGCGCGCGATTCTGTGCGCCACTGGCGGAGCTCTCATCTGGCTCGGCCGGGTTCTGCCCGCATCTCGACCAGGTTGTGCGCTGACGTTCCCCTCAACGCGCAGCGCATTGCGGACGAAGGTGATGCGCCGATCACCGGGTTCGTCGACGGCGCCCGCGATGTCGCGGCCGGTGGTCGGCGGGAGGTCGGAGCCGAAGTCGACCTCACCGCTGCCGGCGGAGTCAGCCCCGGGCGCGGGCGATCCGGGCCCCGAGTTCATCGAGTTCCTCAAGGATCAGCGTCGCCCCCCAGATCTGGTCCCGTTTCCGATTGGTCAGCGGACGGAGCACCCCGGCCTTGTCCAAGCGCTCGATCGCGACATAGACGCTGCTGAGCGGCGCACCGGTGGCCGCCGCGACGTCGTCGGCCGTGACCACGGGCCGCGACGGCAGGATCGCCAACAGCTTCGCCGCCGCGCTTCCCGCCCGCACCCGTCCCACGACGTCGGCCCACTCCAGTGGAATCTCCGTCAGTCGCTGAGCCGTCGTTCGCGACTCGGCCGCAGCGATTCGCGAAGCCAGCGCGAAATCCCGGACGATCGGCTCCACGTCCCCATCCCGGTAGGCACCGAGGTGGTCGAAATATCGTTCCCGCCGAGCCACCAGCGCCGACGCCAAGGGCACGACCACCCGCGTGGTGGCTCGACGCCGACGCAGGATGGCGTTGATCAGCGCCCGGCCGATGCGCCCGTTGCCGTCGGTGAATGGATGGATCGACTCGAACTGGGCGTGGGAGATCGCCGCCTGGGCGAGCGTCGGCAGGTCATCGCGGTTGGCGAACCGCAGCAGGTCATCGACGTATGACTCGACCAGATCCGGCGGCGGGGGCACGAACAGCGCGTTCCGCGGCGAATGATCACTGCCGCCGATCCAGTTTTGCATGTCGCGCCAGCGCCCGGCGTAGCCGCGTTCGGCCGGATCGTCAGCCATCAACGCGGCGTGGGCGGCCAACAACGCATCGGAGTCGATCCGCTGCCGTCCGTCGGTCTCGGTCAGCAGTGCTCCGAGCGCCGAAGTGGCCGCCACCATAGACGTCGCCGAGGCGTTGGCCCGACTTCCGTGCAGCGCCCGCGCGTAGTCGTCCAGGCTCGCCTCGACCGACTCGATTTTGGAGGACGCCACTGACTCCGTACGTAGTAGCAGCACGCCCAGCGCCCCGAGGCCCTCACCGTGGGCCTGGTCGAGCGCAGCGATTTCGCGCAGCGCGTCCTCACCCTGGACGATCGCCGAAGTAGGCAGGGCGTCCACGATCGACAGCCCGGCGATGTTCGGCGGAAGGGAGACCGTGACTTCGGACAGGATCCGATCGGCCTTGGGTCCGCCGCGCTGGGATTGCCACCACGGACGCACCTCGCGCCGATGCGGTGGCCAGGTCGTCACGGCACCCCCTACTCGGAACAAGGCTACTACTATTCCGGGTTATCCTACTAACTCGGAATAGCTACGGGGTAATTCCGAGCTTGACAACCAGCGGCGCGGACCGGAAACCGGTCCGCGCCGTGGTGGAACTTGGGGTGGAGCTGGAGCCTCGGCGTAAAACACCTATAACATTACTTATAGATCCTAAGTGCGGCCTCCGGCCGCACCGGAACGGCGCACAGCAACAATCCGCGCGGTAACACGACGGACTGCAGACACATCCGGGCCATCCGAGCCACCCGTCGCCGACGGCTACGCATCCCGGCAGACCCCGCCCGGAACGCGAGCCCTGCACTCCGGGCAGCACTATGTCCGGGCCGAGGATCAACCAACTACCTATCCGCGGCTATGACAGTGCGTCCTGGGACTCGGTACACGGCAACTCGATGAGGATGGATCCTGACCCATGAGCGGCTTTGCGCGCCGCGAACCGGTCCTCGTGGCCGGGCCGGCGTAGCCGCGCAGCGCGCGGGCCCAGGCGAGACGCTCGGAGAACGGCACTCATCCCGGCTCAGCGAGTACGGATCGGACCAGACCCGCCAACTCGCGCAGGAAATCGGCTGCGCCGGCGTCGGTAGCCTCTCGGTCCAGATTCCAGTTGCCATCTCCCTCGACCAGGCGAAGCAGCGTGCCGGGAGCATGCCGTCCGATGACCACGGCGTCGATGGCCGCAACGTCGTCCCGCAGCGTCGGCGCGCCGACGCGTGCAGTCTGCCGCACCTCCCGGCGGACCTCGTCCCACCCGTCACTGTCAGCCACGTAGGAATGCAGGAAACGGCGAACGTTCTCCACCGCGAGCGAGACGGCCTGCTCGGCGATCTGCTGCTGAGACGGCTCGGGAACGCGAGGACTCCCCATGCGCGACCACGCTAGCTCCACGGGAAGGTGGAGAGGACGAACGGCACGGCCGAATCCGGCGCCAGGCGAAGTCGGACCAGGAACAGATCGGTCTCGGCGTAGCACGCCCGCCGCGCACTCGCTTCGTACATTCCGCCATTGTAATAGCCACGACCGACACGTCGCCCGACGTCGAAAATACTCTCCGCGAAATGCCGAGCAGCCAAGTCAATGCGAATGGTTTCCCAGTTGCGCCGCAACTGAGCGTTGACTTCGCGATCGATCGTCCGCACATCGGTCCACTGGTAGGAACGGTTCACCTTCCGTCGCCACGGCCAGTCGCCGTAGATCCTTCCTTCGATAGTCTTCACTCCGGCAGCACGTCGCAAGGGAATCCCTGGGCCGTGTCGATCCATGGTGTGCGCGCCGAGGTCTCCGTACTCGCAGTCGTTCTCGACGATATCGATTACCGGCGGCGCGTTGCCCAGTTCGTGATACCGGCGCAAGAGAAGGTCCTCTGCGGCGGCTCCGAACGAATTCTTCTCCGACATCTCCGGTACTGATCCTTTGCATTGATGAATAACGACGAGGATCAGCATGGAAAGTCGAACCAGGACAGTCGAGCATTCGGAACTATTCGGGAAGAAGCGGGACGGCGGAGAGAATACGAGGAAGTCGTAGCGCTGATCCGGCGACGGTCGTACGCTGTTCCGGGATGTTCCGCGTCGGCGGCGGGAGGGGATAGCGCTGGCCACAGCCCCTGCGCTCGAGCTATCCGAAATAGAATCCTGGGGGGAATTCGCAAGATTTCTGACTTCGCAGAAAGACCGCTCAGGTCTCTCACTCGGTGACCTTGAGCGAAAGACCCGACAAGGTTCGCCCGGGGGACGTCAACTGACGAGGACGACCCTCAGTGAGGTTTTGCGGGGAAACCGGACACCGCAGAAGGCGGTGCTGGAGAGCCTTCTCGGTGCCCTCGGTTCGCCGACCAACGAACGTGCCCGAATCATGGCGACGTGGGCGCGGTTGACCGAGGAATCGCGGAACCGGCACACCGATCTGCCCCGGGTAGCCGAGGTGTCACCCCGCGAACTGGGTGTTCACGCCGCGATCCGGGGTCCCGGAAGCCAGCAGGAGTTGCCGGGGTACGTGCGGCGATCCTTCGACGAAGACCTTCGAAGCCGGATCGAGGACGGCGTTCAGCGCGGCTGCTTTGTCCTCCTGATCGGAGGGTCCTCAACCGGCAAGACCCGCTCGCTGTACGAGGCCGTCCGGGCGGTGGTCGGGCACTGGCCGCTGGTTCAGCCGTCCGACACCAGCGAGGTTTACCGGCTGCTCGACGAGCCGGAACACCGCGCGGTGATCTGGCTCGACGAACTCGCGCGCTTCTTCGACTCGACGCCGCCGCTCACCAAGCCGCAGATGGCACGCCTCAAGCAGGCCGGGCACATCGTCGTGGGCACGTTGTGGTCCGACGACTACCTGGCGCGGAAGGGCTCGCGGGCCAAGGGTCTGGCCGAACGAGAGCTGCTCGGATCCGTCGACCCCATCGATGTCCCGTCTCGGCTGGAGGACCAGGAGTACCGGAGAGCGCGGGAACTGGCCGCTACCGACAGCAGCATCCGTGCCGCGTTGGACGCTCACGACGACGGGCTGACCCAGGTGCTGGCGGCGGGGCCCGACCTGTTAAGCCGCTGGCGGCACGCACCGCCGTACGCCCGTGCTGCGATCACGGCAGCCGCCGACGCGCGACGGCTCGGCATCCTCACACCGCTCTCGCCGGATTTGCTCGTCGACGCGATGGCCGGCTACCTGAGTCCCCGGGACCTCGTCGCCCCGCCCGAGAGCTGGCTCCAGGAAGTAGTGTCGTACGCCGCGTCACCGATCAACCGAACGACCGTGGCGGCGCTGTCCCCCGCCGCCAGCCAGCCAGGGATACTGGCCGGGTACCGCGCCGCCGACTACCTGGCCGAGTACTTGGCGATGCACCGGCGGGTCGAGTGCCCTCCCGAGAGTCTCTGGACAGCGCTGATCAGCCACCTCGGGAGCGCCGACGACCTTCGACGCCTCTGCGACGCGGCAGCAGCTCGAATGCGTTACCACCTCCAGGAACAGGCACTTCGACGGTTGGCCGCCCGCGGGGAGCACCGGGCGGCCATCGAGCTGGCGTTCCTGCTCGTTCGCCGCGACCGTATCGACGAAGCCGTCTCGGTACTCATCGATGCCATGCGTCCCCCTCCGGGTACCAAGCCGGTAGAAACGGCGCTGGCCCAGGTGATCGGTTTGCGCGCCCGCGCGGAACCGCTGCGCGCGGCCGACGGCCCGGTCACGCGGTACCTGGCCGACCTGCTCTACGACTTCGGCGAGAGTCTCGATCTTCGTTTGAAGGCTGACGAGGGCGACCTCACCGCTGCGGACGATCTCGCTTCTCTGCTGGCCGAGCGCGGTGAACTGCCCGAACTGCGGGAACGGGCGGGTGCCGGTCATCGTCTCGCGGCGGATCTGCTGGCCGAGCTACTGGCCATCGACGAGCGCTCGACCGAGCTGGCCGACCGGGCGGCCCTGGGCGACCGAGCCGCGACGATCCGGCTGCAGGGAACCGCGGAGGGCAGCTCGGACCCCGAGTCCGAGCTCCGAGAATTGCGACGAGCCCTGGCCGAGGGCGAACCGGACGCCGCTGAGCGCCTGACCTCCTGGTTGTTCGAGCAGGGGAACGAAGCGGAACTACGCGCCGAGGTCGACGCCGGAACGCCGCTCGCCGTCGACCGGCTCATCGCGCTGCTCATGATCAAGGGCTGCGACGAGGAGGCGACCACCGAGGAAGTGCTGCAACTACGAGTTCACGGATTGCATTCCGACGGAACCGTCGCCCGAAGCAAAGGATTACACGATGAACGATGACATGACGGCCTCGGAGAGCGCGATCCTTATGATGCTGATGGCCGAGGCCCGGGAGGTGCTCAACACTGAGCTGACCGAGCTGTACGGATTGGACGTACGGAAGCCGCAGCGCGACAAGCTCCAGAAACTGGGGTACATCGCCAGCGAAAGGCGCGGACGCACCTATGCCCTCCAGCTCGCCGACAAGGGCTGGCTGCGAATGCAGGACGACTTCGATTTCCGGCTGCGCGGCGCGGGCGCGCTCGGTAGCGCCTTGACCGCCCTGCACGGCAACCTTCGCCGTCGGGTGCTCGTCCGCGCCGCGTGCGCGAACCTTGCCGAGCTCTTCGCGTTGAGCGATCTCCGGTCCGCTGCGCCGCGGTCGCGCGCATCGGATTCGGACCTCCGCGTCCGCATTGTCAGCGCTTACGACGCGCTCGCCGACGAACCGCGGGCGTGGGTGAGCCTGCGGCGACTGCGGCCGTTCTTCGCTGACGTTCCGCGAGACGAGTTGGACGACGCGCTGCGTCGACTCGCGCTCGAGGACGACGTCAACGTCGCGCCTGAGCCGAGTCAGGGACTGCTGACCGACGCGGACATCCAGGCCGCTCTCCGGCTCGGCGCACAGGACAACCACCTGCTGGCGATCGGTGTGTAGTGGACGACGCGGAACGGAAGGCACTCGCCTCACTCCGGTTCGACTGGGCACCGGTGCCCGACGATTTGTGGACGCCGCTGCCGTTTCACGTCGAAGGGCTGCACACTCCCGTCCTGCGTGAGGTGGAAGCCGGCATCGAGGAGGCGAGGTCGAGCGCGGCCGGCAGCCCGATTGGCTTGGTCCTCCAGGGCCAGCGCGGATCGGGCAAGACGCACCTACTCGGCTCGGTGCGACATCAGGTGCACGAACGCGGCGGCTACTTCTTCCTGGTGAGCCTGCTCGACGCAGGGACGTTCTGGGAGAGCGTCCGGGACGCGATCCTCGATGGACTCGCTCGACCGGTGCCGGGAAGCCGGCAGACCCAGCTAGGCCTACTGCTCCGCAGGCTGTCTGCGATGGTCGGCGCTCCACGGGCTGCGCGGCGGGCGGTCATGGGCGAGACCGGGCTGACTCGCGCGGCGCTCGACGAGTTCATCGTCGGCCTCGGCGAGTTCGACCGCCAGACCGCCCGCACGAGCCAGGAGACCGCACGAGCATTGGCCCTCAGCGCTTCCCCGGACATCAGGCATCGCGACGTGGCGGAGAATTACTTCGCGTCCGGCGACGAAGCCACGCCGGGTGAACGCGCCGCGTGGGGTATGCGACGCGCCCCGCGCCGCGCCCAGCAGATCGTGCAGGACCTGTCGTGGTTGCTTGCTCTCACCGGGCCCGCCGTCATCGCGGTCGATCAGATCGACACGCTGCTCGCGCAGTACGCCACTGGCGCCGACCCGGTGCAGGGCAAGGCGGTGCAGCTCCGGCCCGACGACGCGCGGACGCTCAGGCTGATGGCGGACGGGCTGATGACGCTGCGCCAGCAGACGCGCCGCACGCTCACGCTGGTCGCGTGCTTGCAGGGAACCTGGACCACCATTCGCAGGGCCGCGGTGGACAGCGTGCAGGACAGATTCCGGGAATCCGTGCAGCTCCACCGGATCAAGGACCCCGCGCTCGCGCGTGCCCTCGTCGAGAAGCGGTTCCGCGCCCGGTTCGAGGAGATCGGCTTCGCGCCGCCGTTCGACTCGTGGCCGGTGGCGCCGAAGGCGTTCGAGAGCGCCGTCTCGTTCACCCCCCGCGAGCTACTGATCAAAATCGATCAACATGTCCGGGGCTGCCTCGCCGACGACAGAGTCGAGCTGCTCGGCCGGCTGGGAGAGCCGACGGGAGTGCAAACGCCGCCGCGACGACCGGCCCCACCGCCGGTCTCGTCCGCCGAGATAACCCGGTTCGATGGCCGCTTCGCAGAGCTCAAGGTGGCGGCCGATGTCGTGACTCCGCTCGAACGCGCCGCCGAGGACGAGGAAATGCCGGCGCTACTCGCCGCCGGGCTGACCGCGTGGGTCCTGGAACGCGCCGGGTCCGACGGATTGTTCAGCGTGGATCCCCCACCCAGCTCCAGTCCGGCGCTGCACGCGCGGCTGCGGCTCGTTCTCAATGACGAGACCGAGGACCAGGCCCACTGGTGCTTCCGCGCGGTGAGCGAGCAGCACCACTTCAACGGCGCAATCAACCGCCTGAAGAGAGCCGCAGACGCCGCTGCGGCGGAGAAGACCACCGGCAAGCGCAATCTTTACCTGATCCGCAACTCGGACTGGTCCCAAGGCCCCGCGACCCAGCGGGCCCTCGAGAAGGTAACCGCCACCCTAGAGCTGGACGCCGAGGACCTGAGCATCCTCTTCGCACTGCGGACCATGCTCGGTGAGCCCACCCCGGAACTGCACGGCTGGCTCGCGGAACGCAGGCCGACTCGCGATCTGAAGTTCCTCGAACAGGCTCTGGCCGACGTCGACAGCTGGCTGCCCGGCGAAGCGTCCAAGGAATCGGTTCCCGAGACGACCGCCGCCGACGGGCCTCGCATCGCGATTGGCCACGACGACGGCAACGACCTGCCGGTGGAGCTGCAGATCGAGGCCCTCCGCAAGCACGCCGTCATCTTCGCCGGCTCCGGCTCCGGCAAGACCGTCCTCATTCGGCGCATCATCGAGGAGTGCGCCCTCCAAGGCGTGTCCACCATCGTGCTCGACCCGAACAACGACCTCGCACGGCTTGGAGACGGCTGGCCTCAGCCGCCAGACGCCTGGCGATCCGGTGATCGGCAGAAAGCGGCCGAGTACCTCCGTCATACGGACGTCGTCGTCTGGACGCCGCGGCGCACGTCCGGCCGCGCCGTGAGCTTCCAGCCGCTGCCGGATTTCGCCAGCGTGCTCGACGACGAAGACGAGTTCGACGAGGCGGTCGAAGCGGCGGTAGCGGCGCTCGAACCGCGGGCAATGGTCACCGGCAAGGCGAACAAGGCGCATCTGGGACGCGCAGTGTTGCGTAAGGCCGTTGAGCACTACGGCCGGAGCGGTGGCACCCACCTGCAAGGCCTGATCGAGACCCTGGCGGATCTTCCGGACGGCCTCATCAAGATCGCCGACGCCGACAAGATCGCCGTCGGCCTGGCGCAGACTCTCACGGCGGAGATGGTCAACGATCCGCTCTTCGGCGGCGACGGCACCCCCCTCGACCCGGGCGTACTCCTGACCCCGGCGGAGGGCAAACGCGCTCGAGTCTCCGTGATCAGCATGGTCGGCCTGCCCTCCGACGCCGTCCGACAGACGTTCGTCAACCAACTCCAGATGGCACTCTTCTCCTGGATCAAACGAAATCCGGCGGGAGACCGACCACTGCTCGGCTTACTCGTCATGGACGAGGCCCAGACCTTGGCGCCGGCGAGCCCGATGACCGCCTGCACCCAGAGCACCCTCGTCCTGACAGCCCAGGCACGCAAGTACGGACTCGGGCTGATCTTCGCGACCCAAGCACCCAAGGCTCTTCACAACCGCATTCCGGGGAACTCAGCGACGCAGTTCTACGGACTGCTGAACAGCCCTATCCAGATCGAGGCAGTCCGCGAAATGGCGAAGGCCAAGGGGGGCGACGTACCGGACATCTCGCGGCTCAGTACCGGCCAGTTCTACCTGGCCACAGAAGGCACTGCCCCGCGCAAGATCAGAGCACCATTGTCCCTAAGTAATCATCCTCGCAGTCCGTTGACGGTCGACGAGGTGCTGGAGCGAGCGCGTGGCGAGCGGTCCCTGGCCGATCACCTCGGGGATGGTCGGCGTGACGGCGACGCCGAGGCCGCCCGTTCGTAGAAGGGCATCACCAGCAGGAGCCGGAGGAACGTCACGGGCGCGACGCCTGACGTCAAGCGGAGACGTCGCGACCCCCTCGTCGGTCGCGCGGACACGGACCCGATCACCCGAGCCGGTTACCTAGCGCAATGCCATTCAAAGGAGGCTGGCTGAGGGGTCTCGAACACCGCACAAGACCCTGAACTGGGAAGATCTCTTTGGCAAGACAACACAAAAACGCCACAAGCCTAAGCTTGCAGCGTTTTTGCCGGAAAACGGCCCACTACAACTCGTAGTGGAGCTGAGGGGACTCGAACCCCTGACCCCCACACTGCCAGTGTGGTGCGCTACCAGCTGCGCCACAGCCCCGTCCGGCCCGTTCCGGACCGACTGCTGAATAGTACACAACGTCGCGGACACTCCCGCACCGGCTCCCGCCCGACTCCCCCGCCGGCCCCGCCCCCCGTACGACCTCCCCGCCCCCTACGACCTCCCGGCCCCGCCCCGTACGACCTCAGTTCAACTGCGGGTCCGCCGGATAGAAGGCCAGCGCCGCGAGCATCCCGCCCTGCCGTCTCAGCACCATCGACCACAAATCGTCGGGCTGCGGCACGAACGCATCGCCCGGCAGGGCGTCCAGTACCAGCCACGCCCCCTGCTCGATCTCCGTCTCCAACTGGTCCGCGTCCCAGCCGGCGTACCCGGCGAACACCCGCAGCCGGTCCAGCGACCCGTTGAACCCCTCCGGGCTCGCCGACAGGTCCACGGTGCCGACCACGCCCTCGACCCGGCTGAATCCGTCCGGCGACGTCCCCGGCCGCACGCGCGCGAGACAGATCGCCGCCTCCGGCTGTACCGGGCCACCCTCGAACACGACCGACGGCTGGGCCGCGAAATCGTGCCAGCCGTCGAGCACGTCCTCGACCTGGACCTCGGTCGCCCGGTTGAGGACCACGCCGAGGGCGCCGCTGGGCTCGTGCGCGATCAGGAGCACGACCGAACGCTCGAAATTCGGGTCTTTCAGCGACGGCGAGGCGACCAGGAGGCGCCCGGTCAGGTCTTCCGCCGGCATGCCCGCGTTCATGCCGAACCACCCCCGCCGCGTTCCGATGAGTCGCCCACGGGCGCCGGTCGGATAATTTCACCTTGTTCGCCGACGCGCGAGCATTCCCCCACCGCGAGACACAAAAACGCCGCCCCCGTCGAAGCGGGGGCGGCGACTGCGTGTGACTACTTCTTGAACGCGTCCTTGACCTTCTCCGCCGCGTCCTTGACGTGCTCACCGGCCTGCTTGAGCTTGGATTCCGAGCGCTCCTCGGCCCCCTCCGCCTGCAGACTTTCGTTGCCGGTCGCCCCGCCCCAACGCTCCTTGGCGGCGCCCTTCAACTCCTGCGCCTTGTTCTCAGCCTTGTCGTCGAAGCTCACTGCGGCCTCCTTCTCGATGACTGATCGTTAGGTACCCGACTCGCGAAGGCCTACACATCTCTCCCGGTAAGGTCCGCCACATGAACAACGCCCGGCCGGACGTCGCTGTGATCGGGGGCTCGGGTCTGTACGCCCTGCTCGACGTCGTCGAGGAAGTGACGCCCGAGACGCCGTACGGCCCGCCGAGCGACCCGATCTCGATCGGGCTCGTCGAGGGCCGCACGGTCGCATTCCTCCCCCGCCACGGCCGCGACCACCGGTTCCCGCCGCACCGCATTCCCTACCGCGCGAACATCTGGGCGCTCCGCTCGCTGGGCGTCCGCCAGATCCTCGCGCCCTGCGCGGTCGGCGGCCTGCGGCCGGAACTCGGCCCGGGCACGTTCGTGGTCCCCGACCAGCTGGTCGACCGCACCTCCGGCCGCGCTCAGACGTTCCACGACGTCGGAGCCGTGCACGTCTCGTTCGCCGATCCGTACTGCCCGGCCGGACGCTCGACCGTCCTGGAGAACACCACGGTCGAGATGGTCGGAACGGGCACCATGGTCGTCGTCGAAGGGCCCCGCTTCTCGACTCGCGCCGAATCGCGCTGGTTCACTGCGCAGGGCTGGTCGGTGGTGAACATGACCGGGCACCCGGAAGCCGTGCTGGCCCGGGAGCTAGCGGTCTGCTACACCGCGATCGCGCTGGTCACCGACCTGGACGCTGGGGTCGACACCGGCGAGGAGGTCACTCAGGAGGAGGTTTTCCGCGTGTTCGCGGAGAACACCGACCGGATGCGGACGCTGGTCTTGCAGACCGCCGCGGCCCTGCCGACGGAGCGCGACTGCGCGTGCTCGCACGCGCTCGACGGCATCAACATCGCGTTCGAACTGCCGTGAGGCTTTGGACTCGCTGGCCGGAGTCGAACCGGCGTCTCCCCAGAGATACTCCAAGGGCTCTGTCCACTGAGCTACAGCGAGGGGCCTTTCAGTGTGACGCATTTCGCACCGCTGAGGTGCCGCCCGCGCCGAACTAGTCTGACCCCTTTTCGGAACGCGCCACCGCGGCCCGCTCCTCGCCTGCCCCATCCGCCACCGCGGCCCGCTCCTCGCCCGCCGCATCCACCGAGGAAGCCCGTTCCGCATCCGCCGCGGCAACCGCATCCGCCGCGGCAGCCTGCTCCGCCCGGGCCGCGTCCACACCTGACTGCGTGCGCAGCGGAATCTCCTTGATCAGGCACGCCAGCACGATCGCCAGCACCATGATCACCGCGCCGAGCAGGAACACCCGGTCCACCGCGTCCGAAAAACCGATGAAGAACGGCTTCGCGAGCCGCTCGTCCAGCCGGTTGATGAACGAGGAGTCGTCCAGCGCGCTGCCCACGCCGCCGCCGGACGACGAGAGCTGATCCACGAACCCCTTGTTGACCGGGTCGGACAGCACCGCCGGGTCGTGCAGAGCCGCTTGGTACGAGGGCGTCGGCACGATCCGCTCGAACGCCGAGCCGATCTTCGTCCCGGCCTGGCTGAACAGCACCGACAGGAACACCGCGGTGCCGAGCGTCCCGCCCATCTGCCGGAAGAACGTCGAGGACGACGTCGCCACGCCGATGTCCCGCGGCGGCATCGCGTTCTGGACCGCCAGCGTGACCGGCTGCATCACGTTGCCGAGCCCCAGACCGAAGATCGCCATCGCGATGCCGGTCTGCCAGAACGGCGTGTCCCAGTGCACGCGGCTGAACGCGAGCAGCCCGACCGTCATCAGCACGGTGCCGATGATCGGATAGATCTTGTACCGGCCGGTCCGCGAGATCAGCTGTCCGGAGATGACCGACCCGGTCATGATCCCGGCGGTCAGCGGCAGCAGCAGGAGGCCGGCCTGGGTCGGTGACGCGCCTTTGACGATCTGCAGGTAGAGCGGCAGCGCGGAGAGCCCGCCGAACATTCCCATGCCGCTGACGAGCGCGACCAGCGACGTCGTCGTGAACACCGAGTTCCGGAAGAACCGCAGCGGGATCAGCGCGTCTTCGCCGCAGGCGCGTTCGGCGAAGTACAGGGCCACCAGCCCGATCAACCCGATCCCGTAACAGGCCAGCGAGCGCCCCGACAGCCAGCCCCACTCGCGTCCCTGCTCGGCCACGACCAGCAACGGCACCAGCCCGACGACCAGCGCCAGCGCGCCCGGCCAGTCGATCCGGTGCTCACGGCGCTGATGCGGGATGTTCAGCACCCGCATGACGATCATCAGCGCGACGAACCCGATCGGCACGTTCACCAGGAACACCCAGCGCCAGCCCGACACCCACAGGATCGTGTCCTGACCGGCGAAGAACCCGCCGATCACCGGGCCGAGCACGCTCGAGGTCCCGAACACCGCGAGGAAGAAGCCCTGGTACCGGGCCCGCTCCCGGGGCGACACGATGTCACCGAGGATCGCCAGCGCCAGGCTGAACAACCCGCCGGCGCCGAGCCCCTGCACGGCCCGGAACGCGGCCAGCTCGTACATCGACTGCGATGCCGCGGACAGCGCCGACCCGACCAGGAACAGCGCGATCGCGCTGAGGAAGAACGGTTTGCGCCCGTAGATGTCGGAGAGCTTGCCGTAGAGCGGTGTGGTGATCGTCGCGGTGATCAGGTAGGCGGTCGTCGCCCACGCCTGCAACGACAGGCCGTCGAGATCGTCGGCGATCGTCCGGATCGACGACGCGACGATCGTCTGGTCCAGCGCCGCCAGGAACATTCCCGACATCAGCCCGGTCAGGATCAGCAGGATCTGCCGGTGGGAGAGCAGCGTCTCCGACGCTGTCTCCGGCGGATTCGACGCCGGCGCTGCCATCCGGTTCTCCTCGTTCAGGGTCTGTCTTCTTCGTCTGTCCGGACGCCCGGCGGGCGGGCGGATTCGAGCCCGGTGATGAAGCGGCCGAGCAGCCGCACCAGATCGTGGACGTCGTCGTCCGGCCACTCCCGGACGATGCGCGCGAGGTGTTCGTCGCGCTGCCGGCGTAATACCGCGATGACCTCGCGCCCGGCCTCGGTGGGGACGAGCACGCAGGCCCGCCCGTCCGCCGGATCGGGCTGACGCTCGACCAGACCGCGGTCGACGAGCTGAGCCACCTGGCGGCTGACCGTCGAGGGGTCGGCGTGCACGGTCTCGGCGAGCGTGCCGGCGCGCTGGGGACGGTCGGCGAGCTGGAAGAGCAGCCCGTACGCGGCGGTGGCCGCCTCCCCGACGGTGGCCGCTTGCTGCGCCTTGTAGCGCACCATCGTCCGGCCGAAGCGCGCGAGCTGTCGTCCCAGTTCGGTGACGGCGTCGGCCATGGGGATACGTCTCCTCGGACAAAAAGCTTGCTGGCTACAACTGTAAGGGGCTGACCCACCTGTCCGCCATCACAACGACGAGAGCCCCGGCCCGTCAGGGCCGGGGCTCTCGTCAGCGTGGAGGTGGCGGGAATCGAACCCGCGTCCACCGTCGCCTCAACAGGTCTTCTCCGGGCGCAGTTCGCTAGGTCTCTACTTGGCCCCATCGGTCACGCGAACAAGCCGATGTGACGAGCCCAGCCACTGTGAGATGTCCCGTCCAGCCCCGATAGCCGGGCTGGAAAGTAAGCCTTCTAGCTGATGCCAGGGTCCGGTCCGAAGGCACTACCGGTCTGACAGTGCAGCTCTAGCCTCAGGCGGCGAGAGCGTACACGCGCTGATCTTCATCGGCGCTTAATTGGTTGCAACGCATGGTTTACGAGCTCATCGTTGCCTTCCTCGGCCCGCTTCCCCTGTCTCAACGTCCGGTGTCGAGACCAATCACCCCCTGGTCGGCGAGGGACGTTCGACCGGTGGTCGAACTTCCCTCGTGTGCAATCACTTCAGTCTAGCGCCGGCCCTTGAGACTGCGGCCGTAGGCCTTCGCGATCTCCCGATCCGAATCTCGCTTGGCCATGTCCTGGCGCTTGTCCCAGGCCTTCTTACCGCGTGCCAGCGCGATCTCCACCTTGGCCCGCCCGTCCGAGAAGTACATCGACAGCGGGACGAGCGTCAGCCCGCCCTCCTTGATCTTGCCGATCAGCTTCTCGATCTCCGACCGGTGCAGCAGCAGCTTCCGGACGCGACGCGGCGCGTGGTTGGTCCACGTTCCGGCGACGTACTCCGGGATGTGCACGCCGTGCAGATAGACCTCGCCGTTGTCCACCAGCGCGAAGCCGTCGACGAGCGAGGCCCGGCCGGCGCGGAGCGACTTGACCTCGGTGCCGGTCAGCACGACGCCGGCTTCCCAAGTGTCGAGCACGGTGTAGTCGTGCCGAGCCTTGCGGTTGGACGCGATGACCTTGCGTCCGGTCTCCCGCGGCATCGACCTGCCTTCCTTCTTGATGTTCCGTAGCTTCAACGATCCTACGGTGGCAGGCCATTCCTTAATTGCTCAGAGGTAACCCGGATTGCTCAGAGGTAGCCCAGCGGGTTCACCGGGTCGCCGTCGATGCGCACCTCGAAGTGCAGGTGGCTCCCGGTCGACGCGCCGGTCGTCCCGACCAGGCCGATCGTCTCGCCGCGGCTGACCTCCTCGCCCGCCCACACCAGGATCCGGGACTGGTGGCCGTAGCAGGTGGAGAGGTCACCGCCGTGGTAGACGCAGGTGTAGTTGCCGTAACCGCCGTTCCATCCGGCCCGCACCACCACACCGCCGGCCGCCGCGTGGATCGGCGTACCGGAGGCGGCCGCGAAATCGGTACCGGCGTGCAGTTGCCACCGCCGGAAGTAGGGGTCGAAGCGGTAGCCGAAGTCGCTGGACTTCCATCCCGCCACCGGCATCCACAGCTGGCCGGGCCGGCTCATCCGGGGGCGGTAGCCGCGGGTCCGGGTCCGGGTCGATCCGCGGCGCTCCCGGTGCGCGGCGGCGCGCAGGGCCCGGCCGATCCGGTTCGACTCGGCCTGGGCTTCCGCGTACCGTTCCTGGCTCGCGGACTTCTCCTGGTTCGCGACCGCGACCGCGTTCCGCCGCCGGCTGACCAGGCTCACCACGACGGCCTGGGCGGCCCGCGCCGCCGACTGCTCGGCCCGGGCGGTGGCGAGCGCGCGCCGGGCGGCCGCCCGGGCGGCGTCCACCTGAAGCTTGTGCTGGGCCACTAGTGCACGTTCCTCGGCCACCACCTGGCGGCGGCGTTCGACCTGGTCGACGGCGCGGCCCTGGCGGCCGATCAGCTGGGTGGCGAAGTCGATGCGTTCGAGGAGGTCCTGCGGGCCTTCGGCCGCGCTGAGCGCGGACAGGACCATCGCCGAGTGACCCTCGTAGGTCGCGCGCACGAACGTGCCGAGCGTGTCGCGCGCCTGTTCCACCGCGGCCTGCGCGGCCGCGAAGTGCTGCTGCGCGCGGCGCAGCTCGGCGGCGGCCCGCGCCGACGCACGCTCGGCCGCGGCGGACCGGACCGCGGCCGCGGCCACCCGTCCCTGCGCGGACGCGACCCGGGTCTGGGCGCCCGGCAGGCGCTGCGAGGTCTCGACGAAGGCCGCGGTCGCGGCCTGAGCCCGCCCGGTCGCGGTCTCCATGACCGCGGCTGCGCGCTGCATCGCCTGCCGGGCTGCGGCCTGGTCGGCCGGTGACGGCTGGTCACGGGCTTGAACTACGGGCTGGTGGACGAGAAGCCCCGCACCGATCGCGAGCACGAGACACACCGAGAACGGGCGGCAACGGCCAACGCGCATACCCGACACCGTACGTATTGCCGGATTAGTTCACAAAGGTCACACATTCTCCGGCGCGTCAGGACGAGACGCCCGGCGTCAGACCTTCACGTAGAACCGGAGCGTGATCCACCCGGTGATGCCCGCGGTGAGCACCGAGACCAGCGCGAGCAGCGGTGCGGTGATCAGCAGGATCGCGCTCCAGCCGATCGACGGCACCACGGTGTCTTGGCCGAGGGCCGACAGCGCGCCGTCGATGACCGTCACCTTGGCGATCGACAGGAAGGCCGTCGCGAAGATCGCGCCGATCAGCCCCGCGACCGCGGCTTCCAGGATGAACGGCAATCGCACGTACCAGTTCGACGCACCGACCAGCTTCATGATGCTGACCTCGCGCCGCCGGCTGTACGCGGCGACTTGGATCGTGTTGCCGATCAGCAGCAGCGCCGCCAGGCCGGCGAAGAGCGAGACCGCCAGCGCGGTGTTCTTGACCGCGTCGATCGCGTCGAAGAGACGCCCGACGAGTTCCTCCTGGGTGGAGACGACGTCCACGCCCGGCTGGGTCTTGTACTCGGCGTCGACGGTATTGGCCTGGTTCGGGTTCTTGAGCTTCACCCGGAACGACTCCGGCAGCGACTCCGGCTTGGTGTTCTCCACCAGGTCGGGCGAGTCCTTGAACAGCTCCTTGAACCGCTTGTAGGCCTCGTCCTTGCTCTCGTACGTGACCTTCTGGACCTCGGGGTCACCCTCGAGCTTCGTCTGCAGAGCGGTCTTCTGGTCGGCGGTCACGGCCGCGTTCAGGAAGATCGAGACCTCGACCTGCGCGTAGAGCAGGTCCTTGGTCTTGGCGACCCCGGCGTACAGCAGGCCGCCCGCACCGAGCAGCGCCAGCGAGATCGCCGTGGTGAGAATCAGGGCGATCGTCATCGTGACGTTGCGCCACAGGCCGGTCGCGGCTTCGGTCAGGACGAACTTGGCACGCATGGATTCCTCGGGAAGGACGGCGAGTCGGGGGCTTCAGCTGCGGGTGGTGCTCATCCGTAAACACCGCGCGCCTGGTCGCGGATGACCCGGCCGCGGTCGAGCTCGACCACGCGGCGGCGCATCTGGTTCACGATGTTCGAGTCGTGCGTCGCCATGACGACGGTGGTGCCGGTGCGGTTGATCCGGTCGAGCAGACGCATGATCTCGATCGAGGTGTCGGGGTCGAGGTTTCCGGTCGGCTCGTCGGCCAGCAGCACCAGCGGGCGGTTGACGAAGGCCCTGGCGACCGCGACCCGCTGCTGCTCACCACCGGAGAGCTCGTGCGGGTACCGGTTCTCCTTGCCCTCCAGGCCGACCAGGCTCAGCACCTCGGGCACGACCCGGCGGATGACCGACCGGGTCTTCCCGATGACCTCCAGCGCGAACGCCACGTTCTCGGCAGCGGTCTTGTTGGGAAGCAGCCGGAAGTCCTGGAACACGCAGCCGACGCTGCGCCGCAACTGCGGCACCTTCCACGGCCGGATCGTCGCGACGTCGCGACCGGCTACCAGCACCTTGCCGGACGTCGCCGTGTCTTCCTTGAGGAGGAGACGGATGAACGTGGACTTCCCCGAACCCGACGGCCCGATGAAGAACACGAACTCACCCTTCTCGACGTTGACGTTCACATCGTCGAGGGCGGGGCGGCGCGACTTCGGGTACGTCTTGGTCACTTGGTCGAGGGTGATCACGGGGGCCGAGTCTAGCCACACCGACTGGGCGCAGAGCTCGGGCTACACAGCTCTCCTACGGTCGTGTTCAGAGAATGGCCGCGGGCCCGGACCGGACGACCTCACAGGGCTCTGTCCGGAACGGTGATGTGACGGACGATCGGCCTGGGGCGGGTGTGACCCACCGGGAGTGTTCAGCGGCACCGGCGGAGGTGATCCGTCACTCTGCGCGGTGACGATCGGCGGACGTTGCCACTGGTCTGTCAGCGCGGGCGCAACCCCGCCCCGCCCACAATGCGTCGAGTGGATCGGTATCGGCCCCGGAAAGGGAAGTTCCCGGGGAAACGGCGTCGGCAGAATTCTTAATGCGGCGATAAGAGACGCCTAGAGATAGCGATAGGTTCTGTCGTCCGGCTATTCGAAATGCGCTCCGGACAGCAGTCGGCCCGGCCGCTCTCGCGACCGGGCCGACTGCTATTGCACTATTGACTCAGGCGCGCTTGCGGCGGCGGGTGACAACCACCATGCCGACGCCCAGGCCGAGAACCAGAACCGCTCCGGCGATGAGACCGCCGAGGCTGGCACCGGTCACCGGGAGGCTGCCCTCCTCGCTCTCGCTGTTCGAGGCCGGCGAGACGCTCGGCTGGGCCTCGTCATCGCCCGCGACCGCGCTCTGGCTCGGCGAGGCTTCGTCGGTGGGCTCGGTGCCCTCTTCCTCGTCGCACTTGTTCAGGTCGAGGCTCGCGG
The DNA here is from genome assembly GCF_044454545.1 of Cryptosporangium sp. NPDC051539. Classification (NCBI taxonomy): domain Bacteria; kingdom Bacillati; phylum Actinomycetota; class Actinomycetes; order Cryptosporangiales; family Cryptosporangiaceae; genus Cryptosporangium; species Cryptosporangium sp. NPDC051539. The sequence continues at coordinate 478,581 of NZ_JBITDV010000004.1, forward strand.
CGTCGAGCTTGTCGCGACCGGCGAACACCGCGACCGCGATCTTCGAGACCTCGAAGTCGTCGTCGTCAGCCTTGGCGAACGCCTTGAAGTCGGCCTCGTCCTTCAGGTCGTCCGGCAGCGTCAGCGTCTTGCCCGGGTTGACCGCGAACTCCTGGGTCAGCGGCTTGTCGTCGTCGAACTTGACGGCAACCGTGAACCGGGCCCGGCGGTCGGTGTCGTTGGTGAGGTCGATCGAGAAAACGTCGCAGTTCAGCGTGATGTCGGCGGAGAGCTCGTCCTCCTCGGCCGAAGGCGACTGGCTGGGCTCGGGCTCGTCACAGGACTTGCCGGGCAGCGGAACGTCCGCGGTCACGTCCTTCTCGACGACCTTGTCGCCGTCCATCCACTTGCCGTGGACCTCGAGCCGGGCCACGTGGTGACCCTTGGCGTCCTTGATGCCGGTGCTGCCCTTGGACAGAACCTGCTTGCCCTTGATCGACTTGCCCGCTTCGATCTCGTCCGCGATGCGGACGTGGCTCTTCTCGGGCTGAGCCTCGACCTCGATGCTCTCGTCGAGGTTCGGGTCCTGGTTGGTCACCGTCCATTCGACGATGTACCGGCCGTCGACGCACTCGGCGGTGCCCTTCACGGCGTTGGTGGTCGCACTTGCCGGTGCGGCGGTCAGCGCGACCGCCCCGATGGTTACCAGACCGGTGACCATCGTCGCGGCAAGGCCGCGGCGGAGAACACCGCGTAAGCCTCGAGCCATCTCAAGCACTTCCATTCCCTCGTTGGACATCGAAAAGAACATCTGGGAACGACAAAGGACACGCCGCGACTAATACGGTGTGCCCCCTAGTGACAGCTGATCCCGAATAAATCGTGGACAGGTTTCGCTGTCGGTGCCAGACCATACGTTGCCACGGAGATGTCACGCCACAGCTCTGGCAATGTTGTGAGAGAGATTTAAGAGGCGGGTGATCGCGATAGTTGGGGTGGTTCGCACAACCAATAGCGGTTGAGCTCTCAACCTGGACGCCGCTCCTGCCACCCTGAGTTACCGCAGACAAACGCGAAACGCCCTCCGGATTCCGGAGGGCGTTCGGGTCGGTGCTGGTCAGGAGACCGGGGCGTCCTGCTGCTTGCGCCAGCGAATGCCGGCCTCGATGAAGCCGTCGATGTCTCCGTCGAACACGGCTTGGGGATTACCGGCCTCGAACTGGGTGCGCAGATCCTTCACCATTTGGTACGGGTGAACCACGTAGGACCGCATCTGGTTGCCCCAGGAGTTACCACCGTCGCCGCGCAGAGCGTCCATCTCGGCTTTCTGTTCCTGACGACGGCGCTCCAGCAGGCGCGCTTGCAGGACCCGCATCGCGGCCGCCCGGTTCTGGATCTGCGACTTCTCGTTCTGGCACGACACCACGATGCCGGTCGGGATGTGCGTGATGCGCACCGCCGAGTCGGTCGTGTTGACGCTCTGGCCGCCGGGGCCGGACGACCGGAAGACGTCGATCCGCAGGTCGTTCTCGGGGATCTCGACGTGGTCGGTCTGCTCGACGACCGGCAGCACCTCGACACCGGCGAACGACGTCTGACGACGGCCCTGGTTGTCGTAGGGACTGATGCGCACGAGCCGGTGGGTGCCCTGTTCGACCGAGAGCGTGCCGTAGGCGTACGGGGCCCGCACCGTGAACGTCGCCGACTTGATGCCGGCCTCTTCGGCGTAGGAGGTGTCGTAGACCTCGGTGCCGTAGTGGTGACGCTCGGCCCAGCGCAGGTACATCCGGAGCAGCATCTCGGCGAAGTCGGCCGCGTCGACGCCACCGGCCTCGGCGCGGATCGTGACCAGCGCCTCGCGGGGGTCGTACTCGCCGGACAGCAGCGTGCGGACCTCGAGCTCTTCGATCGAGCCGCGCAGCGAGTTGACCTCGTTCGCCACTTCCTGGACCGAGCCGGGATCGTCTTCGGCTTCGGCCATCTCCAGCAGGAGCTGGGCGTCGTCGAGTCGTTGCCGGAGGCCCTCGACCTTGTTGAGCTCGCCCTGGGCCCACGACAGGCGTGACGTGACCTGCTGCGCGTTCTCTTGGTTGTCCCAGAGATCGGGTGCAGCGGCCGCCTCGTTCAGCTCGGCCAGCTCGCGCCGGAGCTTGGGGAGGTCGATCACGCTCTCGACCGAGGTCAGGGTCGAGTCGAGAGCCTTGAGCTCTTCATTCAGGTCGACGGCAGCCACAGCAACCCAGCCTACGCGGTCGGGCCACCCGTTCGCTTACCGCCTGCTCCGACGACCCGTCGTTCCCGGCCGTGCGGAGCTCCCCTGGGGCCCAGCCAGCTGAAAGCAGCGACCTGTCGTTCCCGGCCGCGCGGAGCTCCCCTGGGGCCCAGCCAGCTCAAAGCAGCGACCTGTCGTTCCCGGCCGTGCGGAGCTCCCCTGGGGGCCCAGCCAGCTGAAAGCAGCGACCTGTCGTTCCCGGCCGTGCGGAGCTCCCCTGGGGGCCCAGCCAGCTGAAAGCAGCGACCTGTCGTTCCCGGCCGTGCGGAGCTCCC
>NZ_JBITDV010000004.1:481203-635297 GCF_044454545.1 Cryptosporangium sp. NPDC051539
CCCCTCCCGGCAGCTGCGCGCGGCCGGGAACGACCGGTCGCCTCGTTCTCTAGCTGGACATCCCCGGAGCACTGTCGAGCCACTTCAGGATCGAACGCTGGTACGAGATCGCGAACTCCAGGGTGGCTACCTGGAACGAGTCGTCCCGCTTCTTCACCTCCTTGAGCTCCTCCCGGAGCTCGGCGAGCCGCGCGTTGTGCTCCTCCCGGCGTTCCGCGTACAGCTCCTGGAGCTGCTGCGGTTTGTGCAAGGACCCGAAAGCAGCCCGCAACATCAGCGGGTTGCGCAACTGGTCTCGCCCCGCATCCTCGCTCAGCCACTTCGCGAACACCCGCTTGCCGGATGCGGTGATCGCATAGGGCTGGGAGGAGCGGGGGCCGGGTCTACCTAGCCGAACGAACCCCTTCTCGGCCAGGACCGGCAACTCGCGGTATACCTGGCTTCGAGTAGTGGTCCAGAACGGACCCAATCTGTTCTCTGCAGTGGCCATGAGCTGGCCACCTGTCATCGGACCTTCGTGCAGCAGCCCAAGTAGTGCAGCTGCCGTCGCATTGAGACCTTTCTCCGCCATGTTAGCCACGGTGACACGATTCGGGCGGTCGCGCCATACGCCACGCCTTCCAAAGTGGAACCCGTCACAAGTCGGACAGTTCCCAGGTCATCGGGGGCGCTACCAACCCCCACCGCGCGAGTCTACGAACGTCGACAAGCGCCGGTCACGGTCCGATCAGGTCTTCCAGAATACTCGCGCAGAGCTTGTAGCGACCCTCTCGATGCCATTCGGCTTTCCGAACAACCGTCCGAACGGGAGAGGCACCATACGCACACAGACCAGCACTATCTGATCATTTTGCACGTTGAGCGCGACGTCAACCTCCTCTTTTTGTATACCTTTCAGGTAGCGCTGCAGCTCAGGGGCTGCTTCCTGGTATGTGACGGACGCGTGATCGGACGGTTCCGTACCGCTTATGTACGCTGCTGCGTCGCTTGTGCCGCCTGCGGTCGCGAGCGCAGCGGCGTCGCACCAGGACTGGAGGTCCCGCTGGGCGAGGAATGCAGTGGATGCAGTCGCCACGCCCGCGATCAGGAGCAACGCGACCGCGACACAGAGGAGGATCAGCGGCTGCAGGCTGCCGTCGTCCCGCGCCCGCCGGATCACTGCCCGCTCCGCGCGCCGTCAATCGTGACGACGTACCTGGCTTCGATGACGTTGCGACCGGCGTCGACCATCGTCGGAACGCCCGGCAGGCGGTAGACGCGCCGGACGCAGAGCTCGAAGCGCGAGCCGGGATCGAGCGGCGGGCCGTTCACGGGGTTAACCGTCGAGTCCAGGGTGAGGCGCGGGCCGTCGCAACCGGCGCCGACCGGGCCCCAGCGCAGCTCGGCCGGCCCGGTCAGGCCCTGGTCCTCGGTCGCGAGCCGCACCGCGGAGGACGCGCGTTCGATCGCGGCCGCGGGGTCGTCCGTGCTCTAGGCGCGGCCCGCTTCGCGAGCCGCCTCGGTGACCGCGAAAGCGTTCCGCTGGACCTCGAAGACGGCGAGGACGACGTAGAGCAGGGGGACGAGGAGCAGCACGCCACCCCAGACGAACTCGATGATCGCCGACCCGTCGTCGCCACGAGGCCGCCGGTGCCCGGGCCGAGCCTCCCGCGGACGCACACCCTCCGGCGGCGGCACGGTGGTGCGACATGGGGTGAATGGGGACGTCATGACGGCTCGGCCTCCTCGACGGCGCGGGCCGTGGCGTGGAGGGGAAGCACCGCGCCCAGGGGCGCGAAGAACACCGGAAGGGCACCGGTGCAGTCGACCCGGGCCAGGCGCAGGCCGTTCGGCGCGACCTCCTCGCTCCCGGCGCACACGAGGTGATCGGCGACGTTCCGCCCCGCGCCGCGGCGGAGGATGTCGTGCGCCCGCGCCGCTCCGGCGTCCGGCCCGACGTCGGCATTGGCCGCGTACCGTGCGCCTTCAGCGGCGCTCGCCACGACGATCGTGCGCACGTACAGGTACACCGCGACCTGCAGGACGCCCAGCAACAGGCCCAGCAGAACGACTGTGACCAGCGAAAACTCCACTACCGCAGACCCGCGGTCGCCGCGGAGCACCGATTACCGCCCGGTATCCGAGACCACCTGATCGAGCGCGGTCTGCACCGCGGTGACGATCGCGTCGCGGAACACCGCGAACACCGCCGCGACCAGCCCCGCGGTCATGACCGTGACCATCACCCAGCCGGGGACGTCTCCACGGTCGCCCCGTGGGGCACGCAGGCGGCAGAACAGCCAGAACAGAGGAGGCAGCATGGGACGCCCTCCGAGCGCTCGACGCGAGTTCCCATGGCCCCGATACCGAGGGTAGGGATCACGTACGCGCTCCGCGAGGGCTTCGGGCAACCTGTGGACGGCCGGGACCCGATCAGGCCAGTTCGGCCGGCCGGGCCACCCCGTTCCCGTCGAGAATCGCTCGCAGTGCGTCGGCGAGCCGCTCCGGGGAGATCTCGTCGTCGGGGCTCATCGGACGGTCCGAGTAGCGGAAGCTGCGCTCCCAGCCGTGCCGCCCGTCGGCGAACACGAGCACACCGTCGTCGTCGCCCTCGACCTTGGTCTCCCAGAACCGGTCTTGTTGCTGACCGGTCAGCTCACGCATGAACGACCCGAACTTCCGCGACGTCCCGGGGTTGTCGGCCTCCCCCATCGCGGCGAGGAACGCGTCGACCAGGCGAGCTCGCTCGACGCGCTCGGCGTCGAAGCCCGGCTCGGATTCCGAGAAACCGTGCTCATCCTTACGGACGTCGACCATCGGAACAGCCTCCTTCTCGTCGTCCCTGGTCTCGTGCCCGGCAAAACGGCGGTCAAACCTGGATGCGGACGGAAGCCGCAAAGAGCCTAAAGTTCACCAATAGCCCTAGACAGTACGAGGCCGACGGCGGCCGCGCCGAAGGCCGCGAAGAGCGTCGCCACGACGTATGCGACCGACAGGAACCGCGCTCGGCCCTGCGCGAGCCGCAGTACCTCGTAGCTGAACGTCGAGTACGTGGTGAGCGCGCCGCAGAACCCGGTGCCGACCAGCGCGGTCACCCCGGCCGACGCCGGCCGCCCGGCGACGAACCCGAGGACCAGCGACCCGGCGACGTTGACCGTGAACGTCCCCCAGGGGTAGCCGGGGCCGACGATCGCCTGGACGGCCCGGTCGGTCAGGTACCGCAAGGGTGCCCCGACCGCCGCCCCGAGCGCCACCAGCAGCACGGTCATCGCCGCGCCACCAGCCACCCGGTGATGCCGCTCCCGGCCCAGACCGCCACCAACGCGGCGACCACGGTCACCGCGAGATACACGAGCCCGACGGCGGCCGCGCCCGCGGTCGCGTTGCGTCCGGCGTCCACCACGTAGGTCGAGAACGTCGTGAACCCGCCGAGGAACCCGACGCCGAGGAACGGCCGCAGCAGCGTCCGCTGGGGGTACACCTCGGTCACCACCACCATGAGGACGCCGATCAGAAAGCAGCCCGACACGTTGACGACCAGCGTCGACCAGGCGAACTGATCCGGGCCGTGGGGCCAGGCGGTCGAAATCCCGTAGCGGGCGAGCGCTCCGAGAACGCCGCCGGCCGATACCGCGCCCAGGACCGGCCAGACGTGCTCACGCCGCTGCGCCAGGATCTCGAGGTCGACGTCGGCATCGGCGGGCATGGTTGGTTCACTCATCGGTCCTCCCCGGGCACGGTAACGCGGGCCGGGCGAGCGCCGGCTAACGGGTGAGCGTGCTGATCGAGACCAGGCCCGGATAGAGCGCGAACAGAACCGTGACCGGCAGGATCAGGAACACGACCGGAATCATCATCGCGATCTCGCGTCGCCCGCCGGCCGCGAGGAGCGAGCGTTTCTCGGCCTCGCGGGCGTCGGCGGCCTGGGCGCGGAGTACCTCGGCGAGCGGGGTGCCCCGCTCGAGCGCGATCACGATCCCGTCGACGAACCGGGCCAGCGGTTCGGACGCCGCCCGGGCGGCGAGCGCTTCGAGTGCGGTGATCAGGCCGGCGCCGGAGCGGCTCTCGCCGAGAGCCCGGGCCAGCTCGCGGCTGAGTTCGCCGCGGCCGGTCTCGCTGACGCGGCGCAGGGCGGCGGCCGGTGCCTCGCCGGCGGTGACCGCCAGCGCGAGCAGTTCGGCGACCACCGGGAGCTCGGCGCGCATCGCGTCGGATCGGCGGCGTACCTGGACCGAGAGCCACCAGTCCCGCCCCAGCACGCCGCCGGCCGCACCGAGCGCTCCGAGCACGCCCAGCCCGGGGAGGCGGCCGGTGGCCGCAGCCAGGACGACCCCACTGACCAGCCCGATCGCGCCCCACCGCACCTGCTCGGCGCGAAAACCGACCACCGCGGGGGGCCGGCCGGAAGCGACGAGGCGGCGTTGGACCGCTCGGCCGCCGCCGAGGAGGCGATCGAGCAGTTCGGCGACCGATCGCGCCGCCGCGGCCCAGGACCGGTCGGGGCCTTTCGCGGCGCCGAGGGCCACCCGGGTCACTTCCGCCCGGCCCAGGTACGGGGCCAGGCGGTCCTCCAGGCGGGGGCGGCGGGCCGGCGGAACTCCCCGCGCGACGAGCAGAATGCCGAGCGCCAGCCCGAGCCCGATCACGGCACCGGCCGCGCTCATGCGAGCACCCGGCGCTCGTCGGGCAGGTGTCCGATCCGCAGCATCAGGCGGTAGGCCAGCACGGTCAGGGCTCCCCCGACGGCCAGCAGCAACCGTCCCGAGCCGCGGTCGAACACGGTGAGCGTCGTCGACTGGGTCGCGAGCAGCACCAGCACGAGCCAGGGCCCGGCCACCGCCAGCCGGGCCGCGTTGACCGTCCAGCCCTGGCGGGTCTCGAGCTCGGCCCGGATCCGGGCGTCCTCGCGGAGGAACCCGGCCAGCGTGCGGAGGAGGCGGCCGAGGTCGGTGCCGCCGACCTCGCGGGCCACCCGGAGCGCTTCGCAGATCCGGTCGGCGACCGGATCGGACAGGTCGTCCTTGAGACGGTCGAGGCAGACCAGGAACTGGCCGGTCGCGCGATGATCGGCGGCGAAGCGCGCGAACGCCGGACGCAGCGGTGCGGGGCCGCGCTCGGCGATCGCGCTCACCGCCTCCGGGAGCGACAAGCCCGCGCGCACCGCCGAAGCCAGGTTGTCGACGACGTCCGGCCAGGCGTCCCGGAGCTCGCGGGCCCGGTTGGCCCGCAGCCGCCGCACCAGCGCCACCGGCCCGAGAAACCCGAACACCCCGAAGCACACCCCGATCGAGGTGCTCCCGGTCACCACGAACGCGATCGCACCGGCCGACAGTGCCGCGGCGGCCTGTGCCCCGAGCAACTGCCCGGCGCCGACCCCCGGCAGCCCGGCCGCCGCCAGCATCCCGGCCCGCCGCGCGGCCCACCCGGACAGCACCCGGCCGGGCCCGCCGGCTGCACGGCTCGCGTCGGCCCGGTCGGGGCCGCGGCGACGACGGCGCGCGGGGCGGCGTCCGAACAGGAGCAGGAGTCCACCGGCGAACGCGAGGCCGACGACGGCGCCCACGTCAGGCCGACCTGGGGGCCGGGAGGCCGCTGCGCGGCGCGAGCAGGGCCGGAAGGTCCACCCCGGCCCGGGCGTAGCGCTCGCCGTGGGGCGGGAAGCCGTCCGCGCGGGTCAGCTCGCCGCCGACGGACGTGAAGATCTCGGCGGTCTCGATCGCACCGTCGCCGCTCCGGCCGCCGACCGCGACGATCTCCCGCACCGTCCGGGTTCCGGCCGCCGTCATCTCCAGGTGGACGACGAGGTCGACGCACGTCGCCACCGTCGGCACCACGAACGACGGATGCACGTTCTCGCCGGCCAGCAGCGGGAGCGTGCAGAGCTTGGTCACGGCCTGCCGCGCCGAGTTCGCGTGCACCGAACAGAGCCCCGGCAACCCGGCGTTCAGCGCGATCAGCAGGTCGAGCGCCTCGGCCTGCCGCACCTCACCGACGATCAGCCGGTCCGGACGCATCCGCAGCGCCTCGGTGACCAACCGGCGCAACGGGATCTGGCCCGCTCCCTCGAGGTTGGGCTGCCGCGTCTGGAGCGCGACCCAATCGGGGTGGTGACGCAACTGGAGCTCGAAGACCTCCTCGCAGCTGATCACCCGCTCCGACGGGGGGATCGCTCCGGCGAGGCAGTTCAGCAGCGTGGTCTTGCCGGTCTGCGTGCCGCCGCTGACGATGACGTTGAGACCGGCCACGATGGAGGCTTCCAGGAACCGCCCGGAGTGCGGGGTCAGCGTGCCGAGCGGGATCAGTTCGGCCAGCGTGTGCGCCCGGGCCACGAACTTCCGGATGTTGACCGCCCAGTGCTCGCGCGTCACGTCCGGGATGACGACGTGCAGACGCGAGCCGTCGGACAGCATCGCGTCGACGAACGGCGTCGACAGGTCGACCCGCCGGCCGGTGCGCTCCAGCGCCCGCTGGACGAGTTCCTCGATCTGGCCGGGCGCCAGGATCGTCGTGGTCAGCTCGGAGCGTCCGCTGCGGGCGACGAACACCCGGCCGGGGCCGTTGACCCAGATCTCCTCGACCGTCGGGTCGTCGAGGAAGCGCTGGAGCGGGCCGAGGCCCGCGACCGCGTCGAGGACCGTGCGCCGGATCCCGGGCGGGTCTCCGAGCGCCTCGACGACGCCGCCGGCCGCTCGGTCGGCGTGGGCGGCCAGGACCTCGTCGATCAGGCCGCTGACCGCGGCCGGATCGCCGAGCGGGTCGACCCCGCGCAGGCGGACCAGCTCGCGTACTTGCCGGTGGACGATCTCGTCGGCGCTGGACACCTCACCTCCCCGGTCCGGCTCGTGAATCGACGGTAGCGATTCGGATACCGGGTGTTACCGGGATGTGGATAACTCAGGTGTCGAACGGGGCGCCGATTCCGTCGCTGCCGCCCGGGGACGGGGTCATCTGGCTGGGGGGCTTCGGCATCGTCTGGCCGGGCTTGGGCAGGCCGGGGATGTCGGTCGGCGGGGCGCCGTCCGGGGTCTTCGGGCCGGTGCCGTCGGGGCGGGTCGGGGTCGGGAACGGGTTCTTCGGCATCGACGGGATCGGCTGCGTGTGCGTCGGGACGGGGGCCGGGCGGACCGCGGTCTTGTTGTTGTCGGTGGTCAGGACTCCGGACCAGAGGACGCCGAACGCGACCGCGGCGAGCGTGACGACGCAGGCGGCGGAGAGGCTGAGCACCAGGGGCCAGCGGCGGTGCCGCCGGGGTGGCGCCGGGGTCGCCCAGGGCGGCGGAGGCGGAAGCCCCGGGCCGCCGGGGCCGCCCGGGCCGCTGTAGCCGGGGGCGCCGAAGGCGGCGGGCGCACCCGGGCGGAAGTCGGCGTTCCGCGCCGCCGGGATCCCCGGCCCGCCGAACGCGGCCGGGCTGCCGGCTACGGCCGGGCTGCCCGCTACGGCCGGGCTGCCCCAGGGCGGCGGGCTTCCCGCCGGGGCGGGGCTTCCCGCCGGGGCGGGAGTGCCCGCCGGGGCGGGAGTGCCCCAGGCCGCCGGGGCAGGCGGGATGCTGAGGGCGGCCGGGGCCGCCGGGCTCGACCAGGCGGGGTTCACCGCGGGCGCGAGGCTCACCGGGAGCTCAGGGCTCACCGGGGGCGCGGGGCTCACCGGGTTCGGCACCGGGCCGGACGCGCCGGCCCACGCGGCCGGAGCCGCCGGGCTCAGCGGAGCCGCCGCCGCGACCGGCTCGAACGGCGCCGCCGGACTCGACGGCACCTCCAGGTTCGACGACACCGGCTGCGCCGCAGCGGGCATCGCCAGCGTCGGGCTGGGCCGGACCGAGCCGGGCTTCGACGGCAGCACCGACGTGACCCGGTCGTCCGGCAGAACCTCACCCACCGCGGCCACCGGCACCTCCTGGTAGTGCGGCGTCCCCTCGGGCAGCAGCGCCGCCGCGGGCAGGCCGGCCAGCGTGGCCGCGAGCTCCCGCAGGTCGGCGGCGAGCGACTCGGCGCTCGGACGGCCGAGCGGGTCGCGCCGCAGGCACGCGGTGAGCAGCGGACGGACCGCGGGCACCGTCGCGTCGGTCCAGATCGGCCGGGCCGTGACGTGCCGGTTCATCACCTCGGACGAGGTCCCGCCGCGGTACGGCGTGGTGCCGGTCAGCAGCTCGTAGAACAGGATGCCGAGCCCGTACACGTCACTCGCCGGAATCGACGCGTGCCCCTGCACGACCTCCGGCGCGATGTACTCCGGCGTGCCGTAGCTGAGCGGCGCCGGACCCCGGACCAGCCGGGACACCCCGAAGTCGGCCAGCCGCACCGGCCCGCCGTCCGCGGGCACCAGCACGTTCGCGGGCTTGACGTCCGCGTGCACGATGCCGGCCGCGTGGGCGGCCGCCAACGCGTCCGCGATCGTCGCGGCGGTCAGCGCGGCGGACGTCGGCGCGAACGTCCCCGAGGCCGCCAGCGCGTGGCGCAGGTCGGCGCCGTCGACCAGGTCCATGACGAGCGTGATCTGGTCCCCCTCGACGACCAGATCACGCATGCGGACGACGGCCGGGTGCGTGATCGACGTCAGCACCCGCCGCTCCCGGAGGAACCGGTCGACGACGTCGGCATCGGAAGCCAGCTCGGCGCGGATCTGCTTCGCCGCGACGAGCTCGCCGGTCTTGATGACCCGGGCGCGCCACACCGAACCAGTGGCACCGCCGGCGATCTTGTCGACCAGTTCGTATCGGCTGCCTAGAGGCGTGGTCACGGCGTCGTCCCTTCGGGTACCGGACGCCGAGGAGACGCCCGCAACCCGAGTATGCAAACGGGCCGCCCGCACGGTCTCCCGGATTCGTGCCACTCCCCGCCCCGCGTCGGCGACCCGACACGTCAGCCCATGTGCGGGTAGCCGTGGTCGGTGGCGGGGACGAAGGTTTCCTTGATCGTGCGGGGGCTGACCCAGCGGAGCAGGTTGAAGATCGAACCCGCCTTGTCGTTGGTGCCGGACGCGCGGGCCCCGCCGAACGGTTGCTGCCCGACGACCGCACCGGTCGGTTTGTCGTTCAGGTAAAAATTGCCGGCCGCGAACCGCAGCCGTTCGGTGGCCCGCACGAGCGCCTCGCGGTCGCGTCCGAAGACGGACCCGGTCAGCGCGTACGGGGTGCTGTCCGCGGCCAGGTCGAGGACGTCGTCGAACGCTTCGCTCCCGGTGTCGTCGTACACGTGGACGCCGAGCAGCGGGCCGAAGTACTCGGTGCGGAACAGTTCGTGGGCCGGATCGGTGCCCACGACCACGGTCGGCCGCACGAACCAGCCGACGCTGTCGTCGGTCGTGCCACCGGCCAGCATCGTGCAGGACGGGTCGGCCGAGAGCTTGCCCAGCACGTCCCGGAGCCGGTCGAACGCCCGTCGGTCGATCACCGCGCCGCCGAAGTGACGGAAGTCACGGACGTCGCCGTACTCGAGCTCCTCGACCGTCGTCGCCAGCCGATCGCGCAGGCCGCCGGCCTCCCAGAGCGACCGCGGCAGATACGCCCGGGACGCCGCCGAGCACTTCTGCCCCTGGTACTCGAACGCGCCCCGGACCAGCGCGGTGTGCAGCGCATCCACGTCCGACGACGGGTGCGCGACGACGAAATCCTTGCCGCCGGTCTCGCCGACCAGGCGTGGATACGCGGCATACCGATCGAGATTCCGCCCGACCGCCTCCCAGAGGTAGCGGAACGTCCGGGTCGAGCCGGTGAAGTGGATTCCGGCCAGGTTGCGGTCGGAGAGCGCGACCTCGGACACCGCCGCTCCGTCACCGGTCAGCAAGTTGATGACGCCCGGCGGCAGCCCGGCCTCGGTGAGGATCCGCATGAAGTAATGGGCCGAGAGCTGCTGGGTGGGCGAGGGCTTCCACAGCACGGTGTTGCCCATCAGCGCCGGGGCCGTCGGCAGGTTGCCGGCGATCGCGGTGAAGTTGAAGGGGGCGATCGCCAGCACGAACCCTTCCAGCGGGCGATGGTCGAACCGGTTCCAGGCGCCGCCGCCGGAGGCGGGCTGCTCGGCCAGGATCCGCTCGCCGTAGTGCACGTTGAACCGCAGGAAGTCGATCAGCTCACAGGCGGAGTCGATCTCGGCCTGCTGGACCGTCTTCGACTGGCCGAGCATCGTGGCGGCGTTCAGCCGGTCGCGCCAGGGCCCGGCGATCAGGTCGGCCGCCCGGAGGAAGATCGCGGCCCGATCGGCGAACGGCATCGCCTGCCAGGCCGGGGCCGCCTGGGCCGCAGCGCTGATCGCGTCGGTCACGTCTTCCCGCGTAGCCTGCCGCAAGGTTCCGAGAAGATGGGCATGCGCATGTGGCTGGACCACCGGCACTTCGTCACCGCCGCCCCAACGGGTGGCGCCGCCGATCGTCTGAGTGAGGTCTTCCCGCTGGTCGTCGACCGTTTCCAGAGCAGCGTGGAGGGTGAGAGCCTCCACGCTGCCCGGTGCGTAGCTCCGGACCGGCTCGTTGACCGGTTCCGGTACCCGGGTGACGCCGTCCATGTGTGGTCACCTCCGCGTAGGCCCGAGTGGAGTGCGGCGGTTAGCACTCTATCGGGCACATCCGATCTCGATCGTTCTGTAATGACGGTGCTATCCAGCGGCTTTGGGGATCAATCGGCTGTGGGGCAGACTGCCGAGTGCTGATCCTCGATACCTAAGATGCGCCTGTAGACCGTGTCCGCTCCTGTTCAGAAGGGAGTCGACGTGGAGTCCGGCCCTGCGCCCGCCCACCCGCTCACCGAACCCGGTCGAACCACCGTTCAGCTTCTGGTCGTCTCCTCCGCGGTACTCGCAGTTCTCCAGCTTGTCGCGGCGACCTCGGTCGACGTCGTCAACGGCGAGAGAGCAGGTTGGTGGGTCGCGATCCAGGGCGCGACCGTCGCCTTCGCGGCCGCCTTCGCCGGCGCCGCCGCCAGTGCCAACGGCGCCTGGTGGCGTCGGATGCAACAGAAATCCGGTAGTACGACGCCACAGAGCCTCGGCACCGGTATCGCGGCGGCCAGCGTGGCCGGCACGGTGTTCGCGATGCTGTGCTGGGCGTCCAAGTCGCTCGACGATGCCGACGCCACCTATCCGATGGTGGTCGCGGTGTTCGTCGCCGCGATTCTCGGTGGTGTCGTCGGTGGGGTGCGGGCCGGCGGGGCCGTGCTCGGCGGGCTGGTGTCGACGTTCGCGGCGACGCTGGTGAACCTCTTCGGGCAGGCCGTCATCTCGGTGCTCACGCTCGCCCCGGCCACGCCCGGGCACGGGACGCCGCTGGGCGTCAGCACGGTGAACTGGGCGATCTCGTCCGCGGTCGGTGCGGTGGCCGGTGTGTGGTGGCTCTCGCGGCGGCGCCAGCGGACGTGGTGGTCGCACTGGCTGATCGTCGGGTGGTTCCCGGCCGCGCTGGTGGTGATCGGTGACCTCGCGGAGCTGCTGGCGTGGCTCATGGTCGACGACCCGGCGAAGGGCGACGCGCTGGCGCAGGCTGCTCGCGGGCACGGCGTGCAGCTGCTCGTGATGGTGGTGGCCGGTGGCATCGCCGCGTACTTCGCCGGGCGGGCGCGCCGGGCGGCTCGGCTCCGGGCGGCGATCGAGGCTCGCCAGGCCGCGGAGAGCGCTGCCGCGCACGCGTTGGCCGCTCGCGCCACGGCGACGCAGGCGGCTGCGGCCGAGGCCGGTGCGCCTCCGGCGTCCGCGCAGCAGGCCGCGGCGGCCCAGGCGTTGGTCGAGCAGGCGGATGCGGCCGAGAAGGCGGCGGCGCAGGCCGCTGCGGCCCGGGACGCGGCCGAGCAGACCGGCGCCACCCAGATCGCTGCCCTGCAGGCCGCGATCGCCCGCGCGGCGGCCGCGCAGGCAGCGGCCAACGACGCCGCGGCCACGAACGAAGCCGCCGCGGCCCGCTCCGTGTTCCCGTCGTCCGCCTCCCCGGCCGCCCCACCACCGCTGGCCGCACAGACGTGGCCGTCGCCGCAGCCCACCTTCCCGGCCCAGTCCGGCTTCCCGGCGGAGCCTGCCTCCTCGGCGCAGCCGGCCGAACAGACGTGGCCGTCCGCGCAACCGGCTACGCCGGTGGACCAGCCCACCCAGCCGCTCGCCCCGCAGCCCTGGTACGCACCTCAGCAGCGGTCGCAGGCACTTCAGTCGACCGAACAGCCGTGGTACGCGCCCCCGCAGGCGGCCCCAGCCGCGCCGCCGCAGTCGGCTGAGCCCGGCACGGCAGCCCGAGCGGCCGAGCCCGCCCCACCGCTACAGGAGGCGCCCCACCAGGGCGCCCGGACGGCCGCACAGCCCTGGCCGACCCCGGCCGCCCAGCCCGCTCCGGCCGCCCAGCCCGCCCCAGGACGGTGGGACGCACTCCGGCAGACCGCACCGGCCGAAACCGACGCGCCCACCGCACAGCCGTGGCCGACACCCCACCCGGGCGCACCCGCCCCGGCCATCGAACCGGCCGCGGGGCCCTGGGAAGCACTCCGCCAAGTCCCACCGGCCCAGGCCGACGAGCCGACCGCCCAGCCTTGGCAGGCACCCCGCCACAGCGCGCCGCCCCCGGCCACCGAACCCACCGCAGGACGGTGGGAGGCACTCCGGCAGACCGCACCGGCCGAAACCGGCGCGCCCACCGCACAGCCGTGGGAGACGCCTCGCCACGGGGCTCCGCCGTCGGAGGGTCAGGCGGGCGCACCGTCGGCGGGGGCTCGGCTCGGTGAGACCGGGTTGCCGCCGCAGGCGGGGGCTCCGGATCCGGCCGGTGCGCCCACGGTGCCGTTGCCGAGGCAGCCCGATCCGGCGGCCGCCGACTCCGGGGCCGGAGAGGTGATACCGCCCGCGGACGAGTCGCCCACCCGGCCGCTACCGCAGGGCGGCGGCGGCTCCCCCCGAGCCGTGACCTCCACCCACGGCCGCTAGCCCCAACCACGAGCAGCCCCGCCCGCCGGTCCGGCCGCCGGTCCGGCCGGCCGGCGGGCGGGCCAGGACTACGCCGGGAAGGACTCGAGCAGAGCCGGGAGCTCCTGCACTCCGTACCACTCGAGCTCGTAGTCGTCCGTCCCGTCGACGGTGAACTGGGCGTCCTCGTCCCCGAGGTCGGCGTCCATGATCACGCGGGCGGCCGAGGCGACGTCCGCCTCGGCGTCCGCGCCGTCGACGTGGATCGACGCGAGCCGGTCGAGCGACACCGGGCCGGCGGTCCGCACGACCGCCCGTTCGAGGTCGGGGTAGGGCGTCAGCTCCCCGTCCGGCACGTCCGCGGACAGCACGACCCGGCGACGGGGCGCTGACGGGTCGTTGTCGAGCAGCCGCAACGACGCCCGGGCGGCCTGCGAGAACGCCGCGTACTCCAGCACCTCTTCGTCGTCGTCGAGATACCACTCGCGCAGCGCGGGCGTGACCGCGAACGCCGTCAGCGGCGCCGGTCCGACCTCCTTGTCGGACTCGACCAGGTGGAGCATCGCCAACGTCGCCGGCAGGTAGATCCGCATCCCCACAGTGTGCACGAGCGCCGCGGACGCACTGTCAACCGGCGATGTCGAACGGCACTGCCCGCAGCCGCCGCGTCGCCGGTGCGGGCCGTAGCGCTGCTCCTGACGTCCGCAGAGAAGTGTGCAGCACCGACTCGCGTCGCCGGGCGTCCATCAAGTTGGAACCGATCGCGGTGAGGTCCTCCGGACCGGGTCCGAGGAGCGTGACCCGGGTGCCGGAGGCACGCAGCACCTCCGCCTCGCGGAGCAGCCGCGCGGTGAGCGACCGGCGGACCCGCCGCTCGAGCTTGCCGGCGAACGACGCCGGAGCGTCGTAGGCGAACGAGGCCATCGGCGTCAGGACGAAGACCTCGTCGAGCTCGCAGCCGGCCAGCAGGTCGGCCGACGCGGTCGAGTACGTGCCACCGTCGACGTAGGGCCGGCCACCGATCCGGACCGGAGCGAACCAGCCGGGCACCGCGCAGGAGGCGCTGACCGCGTCGGCCAGCGTGGCCTCCGGAGCGCCGTCCCGGCCGAACACGACCCGCTCGCCGGACGCGTAGTCCATCGCGACGACCCAGGGGCGGGGCCGGTCGGGCCAGTCGTCGCAAGGCAGCACCGAGCCGATCAACCGGCGGACCCCGGTATGCGCGGCACGGCCACGCGGCAGCAGGCCGGACAACGCCACCATCGGCGACATCGACGCCGGACGGCGGGCCGCGCGCCAGAGCAGCCCCGGCGAGCCGAACGCGAGCGCGGGCCACGGCGGCACCGGCCCGGCGCCGTCGACGTCCTCGTCGTAGTCGACGGCGGGGTCGCCGGGCGCGGGGATGCCCTGCTGGTGGCGGACGATCGACTCGACCGGTACCCCGCACGACAGCAGCGACGCCAGGATCGACCCGGCGGACGTGCCGACCAGCGCGTCCACCGAGCGGCAGTCGAAGCCCTCGGCCCGCTCCAGCGCCGCCAGCGCACCGGCCGCCCAGGCGAAGCCCAGCACGCCACCCGCGCCGATCACCAACCCACGTCGCGTCATGGCGTCGCCTCCGTCAGCTCGTCCACGGATTCGGTAAGCAGACCGGCGAGCACGTCCACATCGGCCATCGCGTCCCAGTCCGCGTTCAGGCCGTAGTAGACGTGACCGTCGTACGAGGTCACTCCGATCGCGACCGCCTGCCCGGAGGCGAGCGGGACGAACGGGTAGATCTCGCGGAGCCGGGCGCCGGCCACGTACAGCGGACGCTGCGGGCCGGGAGCGTTCGTGACGACCAGGTTGAACAGCCGCCGGGAGAGCCCGGAGGCGGCGCGGGCGGCCATCGCGTTCAGCGTCGCGGGAGCGAAGCCCGACAGCCGGACCAGCGCGTCCGCACCGACCTTGCGGCCGGGCTCGGCGTGGGCGCGCATCGAATAGGCGATCTGGGTGAGGCGGATCGCCGGGCTCGGCTCGCCGATCGGCAGGTCGACCAGCGAGGTCGCGACCCGGCTGCCGACCTCGCCGACGTCACCGCCGAAGGCGGCCGGTGGCCCGCCGCGGACGCTGGTCGGTACCAGCGCGCGCAGGACCGCGTCCGGCGGCACCGGAGCGCCCCGGTACAGCAGCCAGGAACGCAGCGCGCCCGCGACGGTGGCCAGTACGACGTCGTTGACCGTGGTGTTCGGCCGCTTGCCCAGGCGCCGGTACAGATCCAGGTCGGTACGGGCGGTCGCGAACCGGCGCTGGCGGCCCGGCTCGACGTTCAGCGGGCTCGCCGGCGCCGGGCGGGCGGCCGCGAGCAGCCCGGTGCCGGTCGCGCCGAGCACCCGGCCCGCCATCGACCAGGCGTGCTGCGCGCCGGAGGTGATGGCACCGACCGGGTGGCGGACGAGATCGACGGCAGCGTCGAGGACCAGCTCAGCCGTCCCGGGCTCGGGGTCGGGACGCCAGGCCGGGGTGACGCCGTCGGCGGTGGCCGGGCTGTCGTCGAGCAGGACGTGGAGCAGGTCGACGCCGCCCACCCCGTCGACGAGCGCGGGATGCGACTTGGCGACGACCGCGACCCGGCCGCCGCTGAGCCCCTCGACCAGGTACAGCTCCCAGAGCGGGCGGGACCGGTCGAGGTGACCGGAGATCAGACGGCCGACGAGTGCGCGCAGCTGGGTGTCGGTGCCCGGAGTCGGTAGACCGGTGCGCCGGACGTGGTACGCGAGGTCGAAGCGGGAATCGTCGACCCAGACCGGCTGGCTCAGACCGCCCGGCACCCAGCGGACGCGGCGCCGGAAACGCGGCACCAGCGCGATCCGTTGCTCGACCCGGCGGCGGAGCGCGGCGACGTCGAACCCCGTGGCCGCGGGCTCGAGAATGGCCAAGCCGCCGACGTGCAACGGGGTGTTCGGCGTCTCGGCGGAGAGGAACGAGACGTCGAGCGGCTGGAGGCGATCGGACATCACGATCACCTCCTCGACGCCTGCGGTGTTACGACGATGTGACACCGATGACATCGCCATCGTGACACGGGTTACCGGCCAGTACCCAGATTTCTTGGGGTATGCACCTCTGCTGCACCGATCAGGAATAACGCGAGGGTCGAGAGAGCCCGACGAAGCGGTGATTTCTCGGCGATTTCGGCCAGCGTGCGGCCTTCGGCGAGTGCCCGGTCGGTGGCCGAGAGGTCGTACGGGAGCGTACGGACGCCGTCGATACCGGCGAATCGCCGCAGCGCGGTGTCGATGCTCGCGGCGGGGTCGTGCGGGATCGGGCCGCGGCGGAGCCGGTTGACGACGACGATCGGTTCGGCGGTGGGGACCACCTCTTTGAGCGACGCCAGGCCGCGGACCAGGCGGTGCAGGCCCACCGGGTCGGCGGAGCCGATCGCCAGGAGGGTGTCGGCCTCCTCGATCGCGGTGAGCGTGGCGCCGTTGCGGCGCGGGGCGGCCGTGTCGAAGACCAGTTCCTCGTCTTGCTCGAGACAGAAGCCGGTGTCGACGATCGTGAGCGCGCAGAGGTCGCGGGCCTGGTCGAGGAGGTCGGCGACGGCGCCCGGCGTGATCTCCGGCCACCGGTCGGCACGGCTGATGCCGGTCAGGACCCGCAGGTGCGGGGTGAGGGCGCGGGCCACGGCGGCGAGGCTCGTGGTGTCGAGCCGTCCGGTGTCGGCGAGCCTCGCGGCGGAGGCGAGCCCGGCGGCCTCGTCGAGCAGGCCGAGGTGCTGCGCGACCACCCCGCCGTAGGTGTCGGCGTCCACGAGCATGGTCCGGACGCCCAGCCGCGCGCACTCGTCGGCGAGGCCGACGGCCACGGTCGTGCGGCCCGGCGCCCCGGTCGGTCCCCAGACCGCCACGACCCGGCCGCGCGCCCCGCCCCCCGGAGGAGCCGTAGCCGTGCCGGGCGGGCCCACAACCGTGCCGGGAGGGGGCGCGACCGTGCCCGGCGGGGGCGCGGCCGTGCCGGGCGGGCCCACAACCCTGCCGGGAGGGCCTGCAACCGTGCCGGGAGGGGGCGCGACCGTGCCCGGCGGGCCCACAACCGTGCCCGGCGGGGGCGCGACCCTGCCGGGCGGAGCAGCAACCGTCCCGGGCGGGCCCGCAACCGTGCCCGGCGGGGGCGCGACCGTGCCGGGCGGGGGCGCGGCGGGCGGGCGCTGAGCGGCACGGTCGATACTCGACCCGAGCGGCCCGCCGTCGGAAGGCTGGGCCGCGGAAGGCTGGGCCGCGGAGTGGCCGGGGAGCGCGGGTCGGTCGGACGTTTCGGCGGTGTGCAGGCCGGGAGACCGTTGCGGCCAGCGGGAGGCCTCGGCGTCGGCGGAGCGGCCGTGACCCGGTGCCGCTCGGGTGAGGCGGCCGGTGGCGGCCCTCAGCGCGGCGGCTACAGCCGGCGGCGACGCGTCGGTAGGCAGCACGTAGGCGATGCCCAGCGCACGGAGGCGGTCACGGGACTCGCCGTCGTCCGGATCGACCAGGCCCACCACCGCGACGCCGGACGCGGTCAGCCGGGTCAGCAACGGGCGGTCGAGGTGTGGCAGGTCGGCGGGCACGACCACCGCGGCCGCGATCCCGGTCGACGCGACCGCGAGCAGATCGGCCGGCCCGGTGCACCGCCGGACCACGCTGACCCCCGAGTGCGGAGCCCCCCAGGCCGCGACGAGCGACGCCTCCCAGGCGCTCCCCTCGGTCACCACGGTCAGCACCGGAAGACTCATCCGCCCGCTCCCGAGGCCGCCTCGTCGGGCGCGCCACCCTCAGCCGTGCCCGACCCGGGCGTCCCCGACCTGGGTAGGCCCGACCTGGGCAGGCTCGACCCGGGCGGGCCCGCCACCCCGGTCTCCCCGGGGACCGGGCCACCCGACGCCGAGGGAAACGGCGGCCCACCCGCCGACGGCGTCCCCGCCGCCGACGGCGACGGCCCGGACAGCGGCGGCCCAGACGATGGGAGCCCGGACGGCAAAGGCCCGGACGGCGACGGTTCGGACGGCGACGGTTCGCCGCAGGGAGGGTCCGGCGGGCGGCCGGTGACCGTGACCACGTCGAGGTCGGCCGTGCGCACCGCCCGCACCACGACCGGCGCCACCGTGTCGGGCACCCTCACCACCAGCGCCCAGCCCCCGCCGAGCCCCGACCCCCGATCCATCCCCTGCACGGTCGCCGCCGCCAGCACCCGTACGGTCGCGCCGCCCCGGGGCGTCGCGAACACGTCCACCCGCACCCCGCGCCGGAGCGTCGCCGGCGCGTGCTGCGCGTTCACCGGCACGCTCACCTCGCTGCCGCACACCCGGCCCGCCACCGCGGCCCGCGGCAACAGCTCCCCCGCTCCGACGTCCCGCGACAGCGGCCGGCCCACCGGCCCCGCACCGCTCGCCGCCAGATACCGCCCCGAACTCTCCGGCAGCCGCACCCGCACCCGCACCAGGTCGTCGGCCCGCAGGATCGTGCCCGCGGCGAGATCACTCCCCACCGCCCACACCCGCACCGTGTCGTCCGCCGCCGCGAACAACCGGGCCCCGCCCACGACCGACACCACGACCAGCAGGACGCCGAGAAGGAACCGGAGATCGAGCCACGAAGGGACACGCCGACGGGCAGCCTGCGGTGACACCGGAGCGGACATCGGAATACCTCACCGTGTGGCGTTTATCCGGGCCGATCGAGGCGACTAGGGGGTCCTATCGTCTCGCATCCCGATCAGACCGCACCTCGTTTGTCCACAGTCGGCGTCGAACCGGTTCGCACCGCGAAACATCGTTGTGAGATCGCTGTGGACCGTCCAGAACGGAGCTACCGCCGCAATGGCAAACTCAAGAGGGGCAGTGGGAGGTGACATGGCGACCGATCGATTTCTGCAGCTCTCCGATGTCGCCGAGATTCTGAACATCTCGTCGTCACAGACCTACGCGCTGGTGCGCTCGGGCGACCTCCCGGCCATCAAGATCGGCGGCCGGGGTCAGTGGCGGGTCGAGCGGGCCGAGCTCGAGCGGTACATCGAGCGGATGTACAAGGAAACCAAGGACTTCGTCCGCACCCACCCGTTCACCTACACCGACCCGCAGGAGGAGGAGGTCAGCAGCTAGCGGCGCGTGTGTGAACGGCCATCAGCGCGGCCAACGGCACAGTGCGCACCGCGCGGACGGCTTTCGTGCGTCTCGGCTCGGATCCGGCGTGTTCGGCGAGCTCGAGGAAGTCGCGTCCGACGCGGTCGACGGTCCCCGACAACGATTTCCCTCCCCGCAGAGCCAGCCGGACCGATGTGCGATCCCGAGCCAGCCGCCGGAGCAGGAACCGCAGATCCGTCCGAGCCTCCACCGCGCCCACCTCACCGGCGAACGTCCTCGACGACAGGCCCGTCACCGCCACGACGCCCGCCAGCGGGACGAGCACCTCCGGCG
This sequence comes from Cryptosporangium sp. NPDC051539, assembly GCF_044454545.1. Taxonomy (NCBI): domain Bacteria; kingdom Bacillati; phylum Actinomycetota; class Actinomycetes; order Cryptosporangiales; family Cryptosporangiaceae; genus Cryptosporangium; species Cryptosporangium sp. NPDC051539. Next base: position 500,479 of record NZ_JBITDV010000004.1, read on the forward strand.
CCAGCGCGATCCAGTCCGGACCCACGCGCTCCAGTACCCCGGTCACCGGCTCCGTCTCCAGCCACACCTCGAGCCGCTCACCGACCGCGCCGCGCAGCCGGTCGGCCAGCTCGACGAACGCGAACTCCCGCCGGGCCCGGTCGGCGGCCTCCGCCGTCATCTCGTCCCGGCGAAGCGCGGCGAACTGGGCCTCGGCATCGGCGAACAGGAACTCCCACCGGTCGTCCACCGCTCCACTGTGTCCCACCCGGGACCTTGCCGGTCCGAACTTGTCCACAATCCGCGATCAACTGCTTGCGCAACGCTACCTTCCGGCCGTCTCCTGAATGCAAACGAAAGCAAACTCAGAAGAAGTGAGGAGGAGCCCGTGCAAGTGCCCGTCATCATTCGCCCGCCCGCGCTCGAACCGCCGGCCGTGGCGCTGCTCCGTCCATCGGCCGCCCACATCCGCTCAGCCCCTCCGGAGCTGCCGTTCCCTCCCGGGCGAGACCGGCGCTCCCGCTCGGCCGGGGTGTCGTTCGGCCCCCAGGCGACGCCGAGCGACGCGCTGCCCGACCCGTCGGCCCACGCCCGCGGGCTCGTCCTGGCGCTGCTCGAGGTACTGAGCGGGCGCCGCCCGGTGCAGCAACTCCGCCCGCACCTGACCGAGGAGGCTTTCCAGCGCCTCGCGGGCCGGCTCCAGCGGGCCCGCGCCACGGCCGGCGCGGTGGCCCCGGCCACCACCGTCCGAAGAAACCGGCGGCCCCGCACCCGAATTCAGATCGGACGCACCCGTCTCTGCGAACCGGCCGACGGCATCGCCGAGATCACGGTCCTCGCCGACGTAGGCAGTCGCACCCGAGCCGTGGCGGTACGCCTGGAGGGCCTCGACGGCCGCTGGCGCTGCCCGGTCCTGACGATCCTCTGACCCCCGGCCAGCGCGCGGACCCTCACTCCGCCGCCGCGGTCTCCTCGATCTCTCGCGGCTCCACGCCCGCCGTCGGATTCGGCCGCACCCGCACCTCGGTGATCGCCCGGCGCCGGACCGCCAGCACCTCGAACGCCCACCGGTCGATCGTCACCTCGTCGCCCGGCGAGCGCGGGATCCGTCCCAGCACGGTCAGGATCAGCCCCGCCACCGTCGTGTAGTCACCGTCCGGCCGGTGCGGCAGCTCGATCGCGATGTCGATCAGATCGTGCACCGGGAACGATCCCGGCAGCACCATCGATCCGTCCTCGGCGATCTGGACCGACCGGATGTCTTTGTCGGTCTCGTCGTAGATCTCGCCCACGACTTCCTCGACCAGGTCTTCCACGGTCACCAAGCCGTCGATGTCACCGTGCTCGTCGACGACCAGCGCCATCTGGGTGCGGGCCAGCGACAACTCCCGCAGCGCGTCCGGCACCCGCATGCTGCCCGGCAACGCCGGTACCTGCCGGGCCCGGGAAACCAGATCCGAGGAGTCGTCCAGAAGATCCCGCAGATGCACCACGCCGATGACGTCGTCCAGCGAACCGCGCGCGGCCACCGGAGCCCGGCTGTGCCCGGAGTCGGCCAGCGCGCGCCGCGCCCGGGGCACGTCCAGCTCGCTGGGCAGCACGAACGCCTCCCGGCGGGGCACCAGGATCTCTCGCAGCACCCGGTCGCCGACCTCGAGCGCGCCGACGATCATCGTCTGCTGCAACGGGGTGAAGCCCTTGTGCGAGCTCACCATCTCGGTGACCTCTTCCCGGGTGACCTCCTCGCGCTGCCGGTCCGGGTCGCCGCCGAACAGCCGCACGACCGCGTCGGTGGTGACGCCGAGCAGCCAGATCGCCGGACGGCTCAGCGTGGCGAGCAGGTCCAGCGGACGCGCCACCGCCAGCGCCCACCCCTCGGCCCGCTGCATCGCGATGCGCTTCGGGGCCAGCTCGCCGAACACCAGCGTGACGAACGTCAGCAGGATCGTCACGACGACGATCGCGACCGGACGGGCGGCGTCGCCGAAGAAGCCCAGCACCCCGACCAGCGGTTGCGCCAGCGACACCGCCGCGGTCGCGGACGCCAGGAAGCCGGCCAGCGTGATGCCGACCTGGATCGTGGCCATGAAGCGGTTCGAATCGCGCGCGAGGTGGGCGAGCACGCGCCCCGCACGACTGGTACGGGTGAGCCGCTGCAACTGGCTCTCCCGCAACGAGATCAGCGCGATCTCGCTCCCGGCGAACGCGGCGTTGACGAGGACGAGCAGGGCGACGAGTGCCAGCTGGGCACCGACGGAGTCCATGGTTCCTCTCGGGAGCCGGAACGATTGTTAACCCTGCCTACCCACCCGGCTGCGCTGCTCAAACGGCGTCCGAACAAGAAAGGCCGGCCCGGCGGACCGGGCCGGCCTTCGAAACGGAACCGTTACGCGGGCCCGCCGGGAGCGCCGTGGCAGCGCTTGTACTTCTTGCCGGAGCCACACGGGCACGGCGCGTTCCGCGACGGACCGGCACCGACCTTCTGGCCCGGGGCGGTGGCCTTCTTCGCACCGGCACCACCGGCCGCCGCACCCAGCGGCGACTCGGTCGCGACCGCGACCCCACCACCGGTGCCCGCCTCACCGTCGATCGTCGGCGAGCTGTACTGCAGCGGGAGGTTCGACGTCCGGGGCCGGACCAGGCCGTGGATCTCGGCGTGCTGGCCGAGCGGAGCCTCGATCGTCGGCGAGTCGTCGGCGGCCGCACCCTGCGGGGCCGGAGCGTCGGGCGAGGGAGCCTCTTCGGTCTGGATCTCGGCGTGGAACAGGAGGCGGACCGACTCCTCCTTGATCCCCTCCATCATCCCGTTGAAGAGGTCGAAGCCCTCGCGCTGGTACTCGACCAGCGGGTCGCGCTGGGCGTACGCGCGCAGGCCGATGCCCTCCTGCAGGTAGTCCATCTCGTAGAGGTGCTCGCGCCACTTGCGGTCGAGCACCGCGAGGACGATCTGCCGCTCGGCGTCGCGCATGAGCTCGGTGCCGAGCTCCTTCTCGCGCCGGTCGTAGGCCTCCTGCGCGTCCTCCTTGAGCTTCGCGGTGAGGAACTCGGCGTCGATCGCCTCGCGGCCACCGGCCTCTTCCTCGAGCGACTCGGCCGTGAACGAGATCGGGTAGAGCAGCCCGAGGTCCTTGACCAGCTGCTCGAGGTCCCAGTCTTCCGCGTAGCCGTCGGCGGTGAGGCCGGTGACGTACGCGTCGACGATGTCGTCGATCATGTGCCGGAGCTGCTCCTGCAGGTCGGCACCGTCGAGCACCTCTTTGCGCTCGGCGTAGATGACCTGGCGCTGCTTGTTCAGCACCTCGTCGTACTTGAGGACGTTCTTGCGCGCCTCGGCGTTCTGCTGCTCGATCTGCGTCTGCGCCGACTGGATCTGCCTGCTGACCATCTTCGACTCGATCGGCACGTCGTCCGGGATGTTGAGGCGGTCCATGATCGCCTCGACCGCGCCGGAGTTGAAGCGCCGCATCAGGTCGTCGCCGAGCGAGAGGTAGAACCGGGACTCCCCCGGGTCGCCCTGCCGGCCGGACCGGCCACGCAGCTGGTTGTCGATTCGGCGCGACTCGTGCCGCTCGGTGCCGAGGACGTAGAGACCTCCGGCGCCGGTGACGACGTCGGCCTCCTCGTCGACCTCGTCCTTGACCCGCTCGGCCGTGGTGGCCAGCAGGTCGTCCCAGTCTTCGTCCTCCGGCGTGTGACCGGCGTTGCGCAGCTCGGCGGCGGCGAGGAACTCGGGGTTGCCGCCGAGCATGATGTCGGTACCACGACCGGCCATGTTCGTCGCGACCGTGACCGCGCTCTCGCGACCGGCCTGGGCGATGATCTCGGCCTCACGCGCGTGGTTCTTCGCGTTCAGCACCTCGTGCCGGATGCCGCGACGGCCGAGCATCGTCGAGAGCAGCTCGGACTTCTCGACGCTGGTCGTGCCGACCAGGATGGGCTGGCCGTTGGCGTGCCGCTCGGCGATGTCTTCGACGACGGCCTCGAACTTCGCGGTCTCGGTCTTGTAGACGACGTCCGGCCGGTCCTTGCGGACCATGTCCCGGTGGGTCGGGATCGGCACGACGCCGACCTTGTACGTCTTCTGGAATTCGGCCGCCTCGGTCATGGCCGTACCGGTCATGCCGCCGAGCTTGTCGTAGAGGCGGAAGTAGTTCTGCAGCGTGATCGTGGCGAGAGTCTGGTTCTCGTCCTTGATGTTCACGCCTTCTTTGGCCTCGATGGCCTGGTGCATGCCCTCGCTGTAGCGGCGGCCGTGCAGGACGCGACCGGTGAACTCGTCGACGATCAGGACCTCACCGTCGACGACGATGTAGTCCTTGTCTTTTTTGAAGAGCTCCTTGGCCTTCAGCGCGTTCTGCAGGTAGCCGATCAGCGGCGTGTTGATCGCCTCGTAGAGGTTCTCGATGCCGAGCTGGTCTTCGACCTTCTCGACGCCCTCTTCGCTGATGCCGACCGTGCGCTTGCCCTCGTCGACCTCGTAGTCGCGCTCGCGGCGCAGCCGCGGCACGATCCGCGCGAACTCGGTGTACCAGCGCGCCGACTGTTCGGCCGGGCCGGAGATGATCAGCGGCGTCCGGGCCTCGTCGATCAGGATCGAGTCGACCTCGTCGACGACCGCGAAGAAGTGGCCGCGCTGGACCAGTTCCTGGTCGGTGCCGGCCATGTTGTCGCGCAGGTAGTCGAAGCCGAACTCGTTGTTCGTGCCGTAGGTGATGTCGCAGTCGTACGCGGCCTTGTGTGCCCCCGGCAGCGCGTTCGGCAGGATGACGCCGACCTCGAGACCGAGGAACTTGTGCACCCGGCCCATCCACTCGGCGTCGCGCTGGGCCAGGTAGTCGTTCACCGTGACGACGTGGACGCCCTCACCGGCGAGCGCGTTGAGGTACGCGGGCAGCACACAGGTGAGGGTCTTGCCCTCACCGGTCTTCATCTCGGCGATGTTGCCCAGGTGAAGTGCCGCACCGCCCATCAGCTGGACGTCGTAATGACGCTGGCCCAGCACGCGTTTCGCGCCTTCGCGGGCGACCGCGAAGGCCTCGGGGAGCAGGTCGTCGAGCGACTGGCCGTCCGCGTACCTCTCCTTGAACTGGTCAGTCTGCTCGCGGAGTTCCGCGTCCGTCAGATCCGTGTACTCGTCCTCGATCGAGTTCACGGTGTCGGCGATCGCCTTGAGACGGCGAATGATCCGCCCCTCACCGGCGCGGAGGATCTTCTCGAAGATCACGGGTTCGGTCAGCTCCCTCGGATGTCCTACCGCCATCGTAGGCGCGGTCGGAGGCGACGGGCCTCCCGCGCTACGCGGCCGGCCGTCCACCGGTCGGGGCACGGCCTCCCCCCAAGTAAACCGCAGCGGGGGGCAGACGGTTCCCGGGAGCGGCAACCTCGATTCCTCACGGGCGGTTACCGGCCCCGAACAATAGTCCGGCCCGGGCAGTTTGCCGAAGATTTCCACGTTTGAGCCGAACACGTTGGTGCCGAAAACCGGCGGACCAGCCAGGATGACCTGGTGGACACCGTGGAGATCGCCTCCGGGCGTTTCGTGCTCCGGCCGTGCCGGGACGTCGATGCCGACTGGGTGTACCGCGCGTGCCAGGACCCGGCGATCCAGCGCTGGACGAGGGTTCCGACGCCGTACCGGCTCGACGACGCGGTCGGGTACGTGACCGAGCACGTGTCGCAGTCGTGGGCGTCCGGGCGCGCGGCACCGTTCGGGGTCTTCGACGCGCTGAGCGGCGAGGGGCTCGGCACCGTCGGGCTGGTCTCGATGGACCTCCCGGAAGGGCTCGCCGAGGTCGGCTACTGGGTCGCACCCTGGGCGCGCCGGCGGGGAGTCGCCACCGTCGCGACGCTCGCGGTCGCGCGCTGGGCGTTCGGTGAGCTGGGGGTCAAGCGGCTGACCTGGCTGGCCGAGGTCGGCAACACCGGCTCCCGTGCTGTCGCCGAGCACGCCGGCTTCACCGTCGAGGGGGTGCTGCGTGACCGGATCCGCACCCGGGACGGCTCCCGCGCCGACGCCTGGATCGGTTCCCTGCTGCCCTCGGACCTCAAGTCTTGATCTGCGCCGCCCCGTCCCGCCGTGTGGCCCGGACACGCACGAACGCCCGGCGCGGCGCGCCGGGCGTCCGATGGTAGGTGCCGCTAGATCCCCAGGGCGATGACGCCGTAGTCGTAGCCTTTGCGGCGGTACACGACGCTGGGGCGGCCGGTGTCCTTGTCGTTGAAGAGGTAGAAGTCGTGCCCGACGAGTTCCATCTCGAAGAGCGCGTCGTCGACGGTCATCGGCTCGCCCGGGTGCTCCTTGGTGCGGACGATCCGGCAGGGACCGTCCTCCCACTCGTCGATGACGGCGACCGCTGCCTCTACCGGCTGCTCCGAGCCATTGGGTGACACCCACGAGGATGCCGGGAGCACGGAGTTCTCCACGGTCACTTCCGCCATCGCCGAGGCGACCGAGACGGGAGTGCGACGACCGTGGTGGACGCGCCGGCGGTCAGCCGCGCGCCGGAGACGGTTCTCCAGTTTCGTCATCGCGAGGTCCAATGCGGAATAGAAATCCGCCGCGCAGGCTTCGCTGCGAATCATCGGGCCCCGCGTCTTCACGGTGATCTCGACCCGCTGGCAGGTCTGCGCCTGCCTGCGGTTCGGCTCGTGGAACAGTTCGACGTCGATACGAATCAACTTCTGGTCGTAGCGCTCGATCCGCGAGATCTTCTCACCGACGTGCTGCCGGTAGTGATCGGGCACCTCGACGTTTCGACCCTTGACGACGATGTCCACACGTACCTCCACGCTTCCGCGAACTGGTCAGCCGGCCCTACGCCGGGCGGCTTCATTTGCGAGGTACCGGTCAACCCTGACGGGCCCTGTTCACAGGGCGGGAGGGAAACCGGTAAGCGGCAACCTCCCCTCGATGACTTCCATCTGTTCAGGGTGAGAACTGCGGTGGAACCTGACGCTAACCCCTCCGGGTAGGAGTAGTCACCCCTCCACTCCGACCAAAACATCCCGTTTGGGGAAACCGTATGCTTGTTACGCCTGGTGACCGACTTTTGTCTTCCCTCAGAATGGAAACAGACACCGGGCGTGGCGACACCCACGCCGGGCGGACTGCACCCGCTGCGCAACCATGGAGCTACCGAAAGTGACGGGCGGTCGGCCCTGGAGACCCTCGCCGGGACGTCGCCGCGACCACCGCGGCGGCCAATACCGGCAGCCCACGACCGGACACCGCCCGAGCCGCCTCGGTGAGCGTCGCGCCCGTGGTCACGATGTCGTCGACGAGCACGATGGCGCTCCCCCGGCGCTGCCGCGCGCGGGCCGCCGGACGGGTACGGGCGACCCCGAACGCGCCCGCGATGTTCTCGCGACGTTCCGTAGCGGTCAATCCCACCGAATCTGCCGGAGTGCGACGCTGGGTGAGCAAAGGGGCTGCCATCACCTCCACACCCTGGGAACGCAACGTCACGGCGGCGTGCCGGGCCAGGCGCAGGACGTGGTCGCCACCGCGGGCGCGGATCGCGGCGGGTGACGACGGCACCGGAACCAGCAGCAGCCGACCGCCCCCGGACCCGGCCGCCACCGCGACGGCCAGGCGGGCGCCCAGGAACGCCGCCAGCGAACGGCGTCCGCGTTCCTTGTAGGCGATCAGCGCCGCCCGCAGCGCCCCGCCGTAGGGCCCGGACGCGACGCACACGGCCGGCTCGCCCCCGCCGGAGCGGTCGCCCGGCGGCACCGCCAGCGCGACCGTGCTCTGCACCGCGAGCGCGCACGGCGGGCACAGCGGCCCGCGATCGCCGCCGCAGCCCACGCACCGCACCGGCAGGACCAGATCGAGCACCGCATCGAGCATGCGGCCACAGTGCTCCGCCGCGACGGCGTCCGGTAAGCCCCTGTGGACCACCGGTCAGCCGCTGTGGACAACCGGCTAACCGGGGTAGAACGGCGCCGAGCCGGGCCGGTCGGGGTTCTCCGGGCGGCTGTTCACGCTCAGGTCGACGATCTTCCCGCCGACCTCGAGCGGCACCGCGCTCTCCGGGTTGGCGGTCGGATCCGCGGTCACCCGCACGGTCGTCGGATACGGCGCGGAACGGTCGGACGACTGCTGCGAGCGCGCGGGTGCCCCGTCGACCGGTGCGATCACCAGCGAGATCCGCCCGTTGGCCCGCTCGACCGGTACCGCGGCGGTCACCAGGTCACGCCAGGACACGTCCCGCGGCACCCCGTCGACCTGCAGCTCCCGCACGGTCAGCACCAGCGCGCCGCCGGTCGAACCGGTCAGCGTGCCGTAGTACAGCCGGGCCGAGCTGCCGGTGCCGTTGATCAGCAACGCGCGGACCCCGTCCAGCGAGAGCCGGAACGAGGTGACGTCGGTGAGCCGGCTGCCGCCCGGCGCGACCACCCGGATCTCGGTCGGATGGGCCGCGTTGCCGACGCCGACCTGGTAGACCCGGCCGTCGATCGGAACCGCGACCGTCGCCCGGCCACCTCCCCAGGACGGGCGGCCGATCTCCGGCGCCCGCAGCGTCGGCTGCAGGAACCCGGTCGCGTCGGCGATCCAGAGCCGCTGCCCGCCGCCCGGTTCGTCGCGCACGACCGCCATCCGGGTCAGATCGAGCGAGACGGCCGCCGAGTGCACGCCCTTCATGACGACCGGCCGCTTGAGTTTCGGCCGATCCGGATCGACCGCGCCCGCCGGGGACAGGATCTGCACGGCGCCGTTCTTGACGTAGAACGACGGCAGGTTCCGGTTGACCACCGCCGGGTTGTAACGCCGCCAGAGCGATTGCGGCTGGGTGGCCGAGAACCCCTTGACGTCGAGCGGACGACCACCGACGAGCAGCCGCACCGCACCCTGGAACGAGCTGCTGAGCGACCAGCCGACCTCGGCGACGAACGCGTTGAGCGCGTCCTTGTCCACCGACTCGGCCTCGGGCTCCAACTCGATGATCAGGTCGCCGTTCTCGAACGCGACCCGCCGGGTCCGCTTGATCTTCTCCATCGGGTTCTGGGCGACGCGGCTGAGCTCGGTGGACGGCCCCGACAGCACGAAGTCGACGATCTGGTTCGGCTGGCTGCCGATGTCTTCGTTCACGTACCGGATCTCGGGGACGACCAGCCGGGGGTTCGTACCGGTGATCGCACTCGGCGCGGCCGCGTAGTACACGGTGTACGGCGGGAACGAGTCCTTGAACCGGTCGGCGGTGACGATGATCGGCGGCGGTTCCGCGAACAGCCACACGCCTTTGACCTTGACGATCCGGACCTGGACCTGCCAGTCCGGGTTCTCCTGCTCGCGGAAGATGCCGCCGCTGTCGACGGTGCCGACCAGCTCGGCCCGGAACGTGGCCGTCGTCGCGTCGCTGCCGTTCAGGGCAGGCGCCACCGCGGTCTGGATGTCGCCGCGCACGACCACCGTCGACGGGTTCTGGTTGAACGCGTTGCGGGTCTGGGCGGCCAGGTACTTGTCGCCCAGCGACACCGGATTCCGGGTGTTCACCAGCGCGCTGACGTACGCGCCGACGGACTTCTCGGCGTCGTCGGTGGGGTCAGGGAGCTGCGTGTTCACACTGCCGAGCTCGGCTTCGCTGCTCTGCGAGGCGCCCGGGATCGCGATCGGCACGGCCGGCCCGCTGTCGGGCACGTGCGCGCAGCCGACCAGCGCAGTCGAGAGCAGCGCGACCACGGCGAGCGTCAGCACCCCCGGCCTAACCACGGCGGCCCACCTCGGCCTCCACATCGGGGGGTACCGGCACGTCGGGCCCGGCATCAAGATCGGGTCCGGCCGGCGCGTCGGCCGGGTGCGGAATCACCGGCTCGGTCCTCGACCCCTCGATCCGTGGGCCCTCGATGGCCCGCGGGTACCGGGTGCCCGCGTCGGCGGGAGCCAGCGGCAGCGGCGCCGACGTCAGCCGCACGCCCCGGTGCGACGGGAGCGTCAGCCGGAACTGGGCGCCCAGGCCGGGCCAGCCCCACACCTGCAGCCAACCGTCGTGCAGCCGGGCGTCCTCACGGCTGATCGAGAGCCCCAGCCCGGTGCCACCGGTCTGCCGGGCGCGGGACGGGTCGGCCCGCCAGAAGCGGTCGAAGACCGCCTGCGCCTCCCCCGGACGCAACCCGACGCCGTAGTCCCGGACCGTGATCGCGACCGCCTCGGCGTCGCTGTCCAGCGTGATCCGGACCGGCTGGCCCTCGCCGTGCTCGATCGCGTTGCCGACCAGGTTGCGCAGGATCCGCTCGACGCGGCGCGGGTCGACCTCGGCGATGACCGGCTCGTCGGGCATCACCACCTCCAGCGTCGACCCGATCCGGCCCGCGAGCTGGCTCAGCCCGTCGACGGTGCGGGTCACCAGCGTCCGGACGTCGGTGTCCTCCGGTTCCAGCACCGCGGCGCCGCTGTCGTAGCGGCTGATCTCCAGCAGGTCGTTGAGCAGCGACTCGAACCGGTCGACCTCGGCCGAGAGCAGCTCGGTCGAACGGGCGAGCGCGGGCGGGAACGTGTCGGCGGACATCTGGATGACGTCGGCGGCCATCCGGACCGTGGTCAGTGGCGTCCGCAGCTCGTGTGAGACGTCGGACGTGAACCGCTGCTGCAGCCGGGACAGGTTCTCGAGCTGGACGATCTGCCGCTGCAGGTTCGCGGCCATCTGGTTGAAGGAGTGCGCCAGCCGGGCCAGCTCGTCCTCGCCGCGGACGACCATCCGTTCCTCGAGCAGGCCGGCCGAGAGCCGTTCGGCGGTACGGGCGGCGACCCGCACCGGCGTCACGACCTGCCGGGTCACGATCCCGGCGATCGCGGCGAGCAGCAGCAACAGCAGCGCACCGATCGCGGTCAGCGAGTTCTGCACCAGGCTCACGGTCGCGACCTGGTCGTCCAGCGGGAAGTAGTAGTAGAGGTCGAACCGGCCGGCCTTGGTGTCGACCGGCGCCGCCGCGACCAGGAACGGGCGGGACGGGCCGTCGTCGACCGAGGTACGGGTGAACTCGTATCCGCGCTGCTCACCGGAGACGATCAACCGCGCGAGCGCGACCGGAGGCCGCACGTCGCCGGCGTCGTAGCGGGGGACGTACTTGGCCGGGAGCCGCGCGTTCTCGGTCTGCTGCACGGCGACCGCGAAGTCGGCGCTGCGCGCACCGCGCGCGGAGAGGTTCGCCGCGGCGAGCCGGAGCGCGTTGTCCAGTTCGGGGTCGTCCGGGCCGTTGAGCTCGGAGAGCTCACCGCCGAGGTAGTTCGCACCGCTGGCCAGCTGGGCCAGCGCCTGTTCCTTCTCGGCCGCCACCAGCCCGTCGGTCACCCGGTGGACGACGAACAAGCCGAGTGCGACGGTCACGATGCTGCTCGCGATCAGCGTGCTCGCGACCACCCGCAGCTGGAGCGAACGCCGCCAGCGGGCGAGCACTCGCGCCATCAGCCAGCGTGCCGCCCGGGCGGCACGCGGGAACCAGCTCCGGGGTACTACTTTCCTCACCCGGTACCCGCTTTGTACCCGACGCCCCGGACCGTGAGCACCACCTCGGGGTGCTCGGGGTCGCGCTCGACCTTCGCCCGCAGACGCTGGACGTGGACGTTGACCAGCCGGGTGTCGGCGGCGTGCCGGTAACCCCAGACCTGCTCGAGCAGGACCTCGCGGGTGAACACCTGACGCGGTTTGCGGGCGAGCGCGACCAGCAGGTCGAACTCCAGCGGCGTCAGCGCGATCGGGTTGCCCTCGCGGGTCACCGAGTGGCCGGGGACGTCGATCTCCACCTGGGAGTGCGGCGGCCCGATCGTCAGCGACTCGGGCGGTGCCTCCTCCCCGCGCCGCAACCGGGCCCGGACACGGGCCACCAGTTCCTTGGGCTTGAACGGCTTGACGACGTAGTCGTCCGCGCCGGATTCCAGCCCCAGCACCACGTCGACGGTGTCACTCTTGGCCGTCAGCATCACGATCGGTACGCCGGATTCGGCCCGTACCGCTCGGCAGACGTCCAGCCCGCTCATGCCCGGGAGCATGAGATCGAGCAGGACCAGATCTGGTCGGGTTTCCCGGAAAACGGTCAGGGCCGCCTCACCGTCCGCAACGAACGAAGGGGCGAAACCCTCACCGCGTAGCACGATTCCGAGCATCTCGGCCAGGGCAGGATCGTCGTCGACCACCAGCACACGCGCTCTCATGCCCCACAGGGTGCCACTCTCCGGAACAAGTTGCCTTAGCGCCGCCGTACTGACGCGCCGGAACGACCTCGCGCGGGCATGACACCATGTCGCAAACAGTGACTACGGGGGAGGCGATCAGCGGGTGAGCACGGTGACCGCACCGGCTCCACCGGTCGGGCTGCCCCCGCTCGCCGCCGGGCCGAGCTCCGGGCCCGTCCCGCTCCGGCCGCTCTCGGTCGGCGAGATCCTCGACGGCGGCATGGACCTGCTGCGACGCCACCCCGGGCCGACGCTCGGCGTGGCGTCGGTGATGGTCTGCATCCAGCTGCTGATCAGCGTCCCGCTCTGGTGGGTGGTGACCAGCCTGCTCAGCCGGGAGTCGAGCTCGGCCGGCACCGACTTCCTGCTGTTCCTCCTGACGCTGACGCTCGCCTCGGTCGTGGCCTCGCTGGGTTCCACCGTGGCCGCGGTGATGACCAGCGCGTCGGCCGCGATCGCGGTGGCGCAGGAAGCGGCGGGCGCGCCGGCGACGCTGGCCGCGGTCTGGGCCCGGATGCGGCCCGTGCTCGGCCGGCTGACCGTGCTCGCGCTGGCCCTGACCGGCCTGAACACGGTGATCGCGGCGATACCGGTGATCGGGTACTTCGTGCCGCTGTTCGGCGGCCTGATGCGACTTTCGGTGCTGGTGATGGTGTTCGAGGGCGCGTCGATCGGCACCGCGTTGAAGCGGGGGATGCAGGTCGGCGGCGGCACCGGGGCATCACTCTTCCGCCAGCTCGGGATCCGGCTGCTGGCCGGTCTGGTGAGCGGTGTCGTCTGGCTGATGCTGTTCCTGCCGCTGACGCTCATCGGCAGCCTGGTCGTGGAGGCCGTGGTCGGCGACGATCCGCTGGTCAGCGGCGACCACGGGGCACTACTGCTGCTGTCGATCTCGATCGCGGTCGCGTACTACCTGCCGCTGGTCATCGTCTGGGCGTTCCGGTCGGGGATCGACACGCTGCTGTACCTCGACGGGCGCATGCGGACCGAAGCGCTGGACGTGGAGTGGGGGCTGGCCGGACGGCTGGCGCGGCGCGGGGGTGCACGGTGAGCGTGACCGGTTTCCTGCTCGGCCTGCCGGCCGAGCCGTATCCGCGCCAGCCGTCGGCCGACGAGGCCGCCGACGAGCTGTCCAAGCAGATCTATCAGGACGAGAAGCCGTCGCTGATCCAACGAATGGTCGAGTGGGTCCAGGACACGCTGCGGCACCTGATGGACGGCGCGAGCAACGCCGGGCCGGGCGGCGGGATCGGGCTGCTGATCTTCCTGGCCGTCGTCGCGGCCATCGTCGCGCTGCTGATCTGGAAATTCGGGGTGCCGGGCCGGTCCGCGCGGGTGCGCCGGGCCACCGACCCGGTGACACCGACGCGGACCGCGACCGAGCACGAGGCCCAGGCCGACGCGTACGCCGCCGAGGGCAAGTGGGCCGAGGCGCTGCGCGAGCGGTTGCGCGGCATCGTGGCCGGGCTGGTGGCGCGGGACCTGGTCGACAACCGGCCCGGGCGCACGGCGTACGAGCTGTCGTCGGAGGCCGGTGCGGTGCTGCCGACGGTCGCGTCCGACCTGGCCGAGGCGGCCGAACTGTTCTCCGAAGTCTGGTACGGCGGCCGTTCGGCGACCGCGGAACACGACGCGCGGATGCGCGAGATCGCCCGCGCCGTCGCGGCCGCGCGAGCGAGCGAGGGCGCACTGGTCGGAGCCGAGACGTGGGTGGCACCGGGAACGGGCGGATCCGCCCGTCCGGAGCCGGACGGAACGGACGGTGAGGGGCGGTGACCGTGACGGCCGCCGCACCGCCGGCCGGTCAGCGGTCGCCCTGGCGGGTCCGGATCGTGCTCGGTGCGGCGCTGGTCGCGCTGGTCACGGCCGCGATCTTCGTGCTGAACGGCACCGGGCCGTCCGGCCCCAAGATCCCGCTCGACCCGGACGGCGCCTACCCCGACGGGACGCGGGCGCTCGCCGTGCTGCTCGGCAACCACGGGCACCCCCTGACCGAGGTCGACACGATCGACGAGACGCTCACCGGCGCGTCCGACGGCGACGTGACGATCGTCGTGGCGTTCCCGTACAACCTCGGCCGGGACAGCCTGCGCAAGCTCGCCGATCTGCCCGACACCGTCCGCGTCGTGTTCCTCCAGCCCGACACGTTCACGCTCGACGACCTGGACGTCGGCGTCGGAATCGACACCGCGAGCCTGAACGACACCACCGAGCCGGACTGCGGCCTCGCGGAGGCCCGCTCGGCGGGCAACGCGGAGATGGGTGGCTACCACTACGTCGCCGAAGGCGGCACCACGCTCACCGCCTGCTACGACCGCACGCTCGCCGTCCTCGACCGCCCGTCCAAGGCCGAACTGGTCTTCGTCGGCGCCGCCGACGCGATGACGAACAAGCACCTCGCCGAGCACGGCAACGCGGCGCTCTCACTCGGCCTGCTCTCCGCCCACCGCGGCGTCGTCTGGATGCAACGGGTGACGCCGGAGGCGATCGCCCAGGACGAGCCCCGCTCGTTGACCGACCTGCTCCCGGGCTGGATCCCGACCACGCTCTGGATGCTGCTCGCGGCCGGCGTCCTGGCCGCGTTCTGGCGCGGTCGCCGGTTGAGCGCGCCGATCGCCGAACCGCTGCCGGTCATCGTCCGGTCGACCGAGACCGTCGAGGGCCGGGCCCGCCTCTACCAGCGGGCCCGGGCCCGTCCGGAGGCCGCCGAGGCGCTCCGTGGCGCCGCGCTCGCCCGGCTGCTGCCGGTGATCGGGCTCGGCTCGCACCCGGAGCCCCGTGAGGTCTGCGACGCGGTCGCCGACCGCTCCGGCTGGCCCGCCGCGACCGTCGGACAGCACCTCTACGGGCCGCCGCCGGCCGACGACCAGGCGCTGGTCGTTCTCGCCGACGCTCTGGACGCGCTGGTGACGGCCGTGATGAGCCCGACTCGCAGACCTGGAACGACCACTGACGAAGGACAACCGTCGTGACCGATGCGTCCGTACAGTTCTCTCCCACGCCGAGCGTCACCACCGGTGCCGAGGCGGCCCGGGCGGCACTCGGCCGGCTCCGTAGCGAGGTCGGCAAGGTCGTCATCGGCCAGGACGCGGTGCTCACCAGCATGGTGATCGCGCTGCTCTGCCGCGGCCACGTGCTGCTCGAGGGCGTCCCCGGCACGGCGAAGACCCTGCTGGTCCGGACGCTCGCCGCGGCGCTGTCGCTGGACTCCAAGCGGGTCCAGTTCACGCCCGACCTGATGCCCGGTGACGTCACCGGCTCGCTGGTGTACGACGCCCGCACGGCCGAGTTCGAGTTCCGGGAGGGCCCGGTCTTCACGAACTTGCTGCTCGCCGACGAGATCAACCGGACGCCGCCCAAGACTCAGGCGTCGTTGCTGGAGTCGATGGAGGAGCGGCAGGTCACGGTCGACGGCACCCCGCGCAAGCTGCCCGACCCGTTCGTGGTGGCCGCCACCCAGAACCCGCTGGAGTTCGAGGGCACGTACCCGCTGCCCGAGGCCCAGCTCGACCGGTTCCTGCTCAAGGTCGACGTGCCGCTGCCCTCGCGCGACGCCGAACTGCGGGTGCTGGCCGCGCACCACCACGGTTTCGACCCCCGAGACCTGTCGTCGGTCCAGCCGGTCGCGTCGGCCGCCGACCTGGCCGCCGCCCGCGAGGCGGTGGCCCGCACGGTCCAGGTCGCCGATCCGGTCATGGGCTACGTCGTCGACGTCTGCCGGGCCACCCGGACGTCGCCGTCGCTGTCGGCCGGTGCCTCGCCCCGGGGAGCGACCGCGCTGCTGGGGACCGCGAAGGCGTGGGCCTGGCTGTCCGGACGCGACTACGTCACCCCGGACGACGTGAAGGCGCTGGCCCGCCCGACGCTGCGGCACCGGATCGTGCTCCGTCCGGAGGCCGAACTGGACGGTGCGACGCCGGACGGCGTCCTGGACTCGGTGCTGGCCACCGTGCCCACCCCGCGCTGAGATGATCACGGGCCGGGTCGTCCTGCTCTGCGTCGCCGGGGCGGTGGTCAGCGCGCTGCTGCCCTGGCACGCGCGCTCGGCCCAGCTCTGGCTGCTGGCGCTCGCGCTGGTCAGCATCGCCGACTGGCTGCTCGCCGGCGCGGCGGGCAAGGTGACGTTCCGCCGCCGGGGTGCCACCCATACCCGGCTGGGCGAGTCGGCGGTGGTCACGCTGGTCGCCACGAACACCGGACGGCGGACCGTGCGTGCCCGCGTCCGGGACGCGTGGGTGCCCTCAGCCGGCGCTTCCCCCTACGTCCACCACGTGGTTTTGAAGGCCGGTGCGACCGCGAGGCTCGACACCACCCTCACCCCGACGCGGCGGGGAGACCGGCCGGCGGTGGCCGTGACGGTCCGGTCGACCGGACCGCTGGGGCTGGCGTACCGGCAGACGCGCCGTCGGCGGAACCGGCGGCTGACGCCGGCGTGGACGATGCGCACGTTGCCGCCGTTCGCCTCACGGCGGTTCCTGCCCGAGAAGCTGTCGCGGCTGCGGCGCCTGGACGGGTCGCTCGCGGTGCGAGCACGCGGGCAGGGCACCGAGTTCGACGCGCTGCGCGAGTACGTCCCCGGGGACGACGCCCGGTCGATCGACTGGCGGGCGACGGCCCGGCGCAGCGAGGTCGTGGTGCGGACCTGGCGCCCGGAGCGCGACCGCAGGCTCGTGCTGGTGGTCGACACCGGCCGGACGTCGGCGGCGCGGGTCGGCGACATGCCCCGGCTGGACGCCGCGATGGACGCGTGCCTGCTGCTGGCCGCGGTGGCCGCCAAGGCGGGCGACCGGGTGGAGCTGTTCGCCGCGGACGTGGCGCTGCGGACGTCGGTGCGGGGCAAGGGGCACGGCAGCGTGGTCGCGTCGATCGGCGAGGCGCTGGCGCCGGTCGAGCCGCGGCTGGTGGAGTCCGACTTCGATCTGGTCGTGTCCGAGGTGCTCGTGCGGGCCCGGAAGCGGTGCCTGGTGGTGCTCTTCACCGCGATCGAGCCGGCGCCGCTCGCGGAGGGGCTGCTGCCGGTGCTGAGCCGGCTGACCGACCGGCACACGGTGGTGCTGGCCGCGGTCGGAGACCCGGCCGCCGCCGCGATGGAGGGGCAGCGCGGGACCTCCGAGGCGATCTACCAGGCGGCCGCGGCGGCCCGCGGCGACGCCGAGCGGCGCCGGATCGTCACCGCGATGCGCAGCCGTGGGGTCGAGGTGGTGGACGCTCCGGCCGACGTCTTCGCGTCGACGGTCACCGACACGTACCTGGCGATGAAGGCGGCCGGGCGGCTGTAGGTCACGCCGAGGCGGCCGCGGTGTACGCGTCGATCTCGGACTCCAGTTCCTTCTTCAGCGAGTCCGGTGCGAACGACGCCCGCACCCCGGCCTTCGCCAGCGACGCCACCCCGGCCGCGTCGAGGTCCAGGAGGTCGGCGGCGACCCGGTACTCCTGCTCCAGCGTCGTGCCGAACATCGGCGGGTCGTCGGAGTTGATCGTCACGAACAGCCCGGCTTCCACCATGCCCGGCAGCGGGTGCTCGGCCAGGCTCGGGACCGCCCGGGTGCGCAGGTTCGACGTCGGGCACACCTCGAGCGGGATCTGGTGCTCGGCGAGGTAGCCCACGAGCTCGCGGTCGCCCAATGCGCTGGTGCCGTGGCCGATCCGCTCGGCGCCGAGCTGACGGATCGCGTCCCAGATCGTCTCCGGGCCGGTCGTCTCGCCGGCGTGCGGCATCGAGTGCAGTCCGGCCGCGCGCGCCTGGTCGAAGTACGGCTTGAACTGCGGCCGGGGCACACCGATCTCCGGGCCGCCGAGGCCGAACGCGATCAGCCCGTCCGGGCGCTGCTCCAGCGCGGTCTTCAGCGTCGACTCCGCCGCCGGGAGGCCGGCCTCGCCGGGGATGTCGAAGCACCACACCATCTCGATGCCGAGATCCCGCCGGGCGGCGCTGCGGGCCTCTTCGAGCGCCTCGCAGTAGGCCTCGGGCGCCATGCCGCGGACCGTGTGCGAGTACGGGGTCGCGGTGAGCTCGACGTACCTGACCTGCTGCCGGGCGAGCCCGCGGGCGACCTCGAACGTGAGGATCCGGACGTCCTCGGGGTCGCGGACCAGGTCGGCGACCGCGATGTAGACCTCGATGAAGTGTGCGAAGTCGCGGAACTCGAAGAACTTCTCCAGCGCGTCCAGGTCGGCGGGCACGTTCGTGCTTCCGGCGTGACGTGCGGCGAGTTCGGCCACCGCCTGCGGCGAGGCCGACCCGACGTGATGCACGTGCAGCTCGACCTTGGGCAGGTCGGAGATAAACGCGTCCAGGTTCACCATGCGTGGACGTTACCACCAACGTGTCAACGTTCCGGGAAGCCACGGGACCCTGAGCGTCAGACCGTCGGGGCCAGGTCTTCTCGTTCGCCGAGCGCCAGGTCACCGGTCTCGCCGGCGCGGGCGGCCCGGCCGCCGAGCACCACGATGTAGGTGAGGAAACCCCCGAACGCGACCACGCCGATCGAGATGCGTGCCCACGTCGGCAACCCCGACGGCGTCACGAACGCCTCGATCACACCGGAGATCGCCAGCACCACGACCAGCCCGAGCGCGATGAGCACCGCGGCCCGGGACGTCTCGGCCAGCGCCTGGGCACGGGTCCGGCCGCGGCCGGGCGCGATCCAGGACCAGCCGATCCGCAGGCCCGCACCGGCGGCCACGAACACGGCGGTGAGCTCCAGCAACCCGTGCGGCGTGATCAGGCCGAAGAACACGTCGGCCTTGCCGTACGCCACCATCACGCCGCCGATCTCGCCGACGTTGACCGCGTTCTGCACGAGCACGATCAGCACCGGGAAAATCAGCACACCGGAGAACAGGCAGAGCGCGGTGACCAGCGCGTTGTTCGTCCACACCTGGGCGGCGAAATCCTGCGCCGGGTTCTCCGAGTAGTAGTCGGCGAAGTCGTGCTCGACGAGTTGCTTCAGCACCGAGTCCGGCGCGAGCTGCGCGGCCAGCGCGGGGTGCGTCCCGAACCACGCGATCATTCCGAACGCGATCGCCGAGAACGCGGTCGCGACGCCGCACCACCACGGCCAGGCCCGGTACACGGCGACCGGGAAACCGACGGTGAAGAACCGGGCGAACGTGAGCCACGACGGCGCACTAGTGCCGGTGACCGCCGACCGGGCTCGCGCCACCAGCCGCGACAGCCGTCCGACCAGCGCGGGGTCGGGCGCGCGGCTCTGCACCGCGGAGAGGTGCGTCGCCGCACGCTGGTAGAGCGCGATCAGCTCGTCGCTCTCCTGGCCGGTGAGGCGCCGCCGGCCGAGCAGCTGCTCGAGCCGGCGCCACTCCCCCTCGTGTTCGGCCACGTAGGCGTCGACATCCACGGCAAAACACTATCGGTCCAGCGCTAACGCTCAGCCCACGCGAGCGACGGACTCAGGCCAGCGAGATCGAGTCGCCGTTGACCGTGACGTTCTTCGACTCCAGCGGCTTCGTCGCCGGGCCGGCCGTCGGCGAACCGTCGCTGATCGAGAACTTGCTGCCGTGGCACGGGCAGTCGATCGTCTTCTCGACCTTGTTCACCTTGCAGCCCTGGTGGGTGCAGACGTTCGAGAAGGCTTTGATCGTCCCGGCCTGCGGCTGGGTGATCACCACGTCGTCGAGGATCTTGCCGCCGCCGACCGGGATGTCGGCGACTTTCGCGATCGCGTCGGCGGCGGGCGCGTCGGCGCCCCCGGTCGTCGCACCCGCGCTCGGAGCGGCCGGCGCGCTGGAGGCGGGAGCGGAGTCACCGCTGCCGCTGTCGCCGTAGGTCGAGCAGGCGCTGGCGACCAGCGTCACGCCGACCGCGCCGGCGCCGGCCAGCACCGTGCGCCGGTTGAGCAAGCCCCGGATCTCGGTATCCATACGTTCTCCTCGGTTAGGCTGAGCTTTGTAGTAGTACATGTAGTAGTTGAGTGCTCAATCAGTAGCACAGACCGCTACGGCTCAGCCAGGCCACCACAGATGTTCACAGGCACCGCAGAGGATCACGGGACCGGGCCCGAAAAAGTTCAGAACTGGCCCGGCGACTAGAACTGGAAGCCGGAAGTCCCGAAGAACCAGGCCGCCGAGGTGGCCCATACGCCCACGAGCGCGGCGAACACCGCCCCGCCGAACAGCGGCAGCACCCACCCGGCCAGCCCGTGCTTCGTCAGCACCAGCATCTTCGTCGTGAACACCCCGAAGAACAGGCAGCCCAGGATCGAGTGGGCCAGAGTTCGCGCACTGTAATCGGCGAACCCCAGCGCGTACAGGCAGTGGATGACGACCGGGATGGTCAGCACGAACGCGACCCGGCCCGACCAGCGGTGCACCGGGCTCACCCACGAGCCCCGGAGCGGCAGCTTGCCCCACATCGCGAGCGCGGTGATCAGCTGCACGACCGCGAGCACGACCGCGACCGTCGCCAGCCACACCTTGACCTGCAACGGCCCCGAGAAACCGGCGACGCTGACCGCGATGCCGGTCGGGGTGTGCAGCTTGCCGTAGGTGCCCAGCACCACGGCGACGCCGGCGCCGATCGCCACCGGCACGATGAGCTTGGCCACGGTCGACGTGGTAGCCGGGCGCAGCGGCGGCGGCGGGGGGCCCGTCGCCGCCGTCGTCCGCAGCACGGTGGGGTCGGTCCGGGACGCCGCGGGCCGGGGCTGGGGCACCTGGAAGGCGCGGGTGGGGGCTTCGTCGGGATCGGGGTTCCAGGTCATCGGAGGCTCCTACGCAGCCGGCTCGGCCTCGGCGACCGCCACTCGGCCGCCGTCGATCGTCGAGGTCTTGGTCTTGAGATCGATCAGCGGCGCCGGCTCCGGGGCGCCGTCCACGCTGGCGACGCCGACCTGGCTGCCGTCGGGCAGCACGATCCAGCCGGCCACCACGCGGGCACCCTTCACGGTCGCGGTACCCCGGTAGACCCCGGACGGCGAGGTCACCAGCGGAGCGTCGAACTTCCACTTCTGGCCGCCCGCGGTCACCGTGCCGGCCGCCTTGGTGCGTCCGTAGGTGCCGGTGAGCGTTCCGCCCGGGGCGCCCTTGAGGTCGAGGTCGCCGCCGTCGGCCGGACCCTGCATCCAGGCCTCGGTCTTCTTGCCGTCGCAGAAGTAAGCAACCGCCTGGCCGTTCTTGACCGATATCGCTACCGTCGCCCTGCCTCCTTCGACTCGTCCGGCGAAGACCGCCTTCCGGGTCGCGGGAGTGGCCGGCTTCGTGCTGCCGCCCGCGCTCGGCGCGGGGCTGGCAGAAGAGGGGATGGCGCTGGGCGCCGCACTCGGCTGGGATGTATTGGCGGCGGGCGCAGCCGTGCTGGTGCTCTCGTGGTTGGCCTGCGAGCTGAGAGTCAGTAGCACAGCGGCGACCACCGCTCCGGACAGGAGGGTGAGGAGTGGTCCTCTGTGGCTCATGACGTCTCCAGGTCTGGCCGCAACGGTGTCCCCTTCACTGTGAGGGCGGGCGCCACCCCACGTCCGTGCAGAATTACGCACAAGGCGCCGCATGTCGCCTACCGGACAGTGCTGCGATGAGCGCTGTCCCGCATTTGCCGCCGACCGTACAGCCGCTGCGGGCCGTGGTCTGGCTGATGCATCTGCTGGTGCCCCTCGGTGGTCTCGCGCTGCTGCTGGTGCACCCGCAGGCCGACGTCCTCTGGCACCATCCGCCGAGCCATTTCTGGCTGGTGATGAACGTCGCCGGGATCAGCCTGCTGCCCGGTATCGCGATGACGAACGCGGCCATGAACCGGCGTGATGCCCGGTTGTTCCTGGTCTCGCTGTGCTTCCTCTCGTCCGCCGGGTTCTTCCTGCTGCACGCGCTCGCGACGCCGCTCGTCCTGGTCGACCACGCGAACCTCGGCTTCGATCTCTCCCAGCCGACCGGGCTGGCGATCTCCGCGGTGTTCGCGGCGGTGTCGTCGCTGCCGCTGAACTCCGACAAGGTGCTCGCCGTCCGGCGTCCGCTCTGGGTGGGCCTCACCGTGCTGATGGTGGCCTGGGGCGCCGCCACGCTGCTCGACCTGCCGCCGCTGAACGCCCGGCAGCAGACCCGCGACGCCGAGGGCCCGTTCGCGGTCGTCGCGCTGCTCGCGGTGGTGCTGTACCTGGTGGCCGCGTGGCGGTACTTCCAGCTGCACCGGCGGGCTCCGGCGGCCGCGCTGGTCAGCATCCTCACCGCGTTCGTGCTGCTGGCCGAGGCGATGGTCGCGGTGACGCTGGCCGACAAATGGCACCTGTCGTGGTGGGAGTGGCACGTCCTGCTGGTGTTCGCGTTCGGCTTCGTCGCCTACAGCGCGTACATCCAGTACCAGAAGGAGGGCTCCAGCGCCGGGCTGTTCGACGGCGTGATGCTCGCGCCCGCCGTCCGCGCGGTCCGGGCGCAGTACGAGTCGGCCTTGGAGGAACTCGTCACGCTGCTCCGGGAGCGCGAGCGCAGCGGGCGGTCCACGGTGGAGCCGATCGCACTGCAGATGGCGCACCGGTTCGGTCTCACCGAGCGTCAGGCGGTCGTCCTCGAGCGGGCCGGCACCGCGCTCGCCGCCGAGCGGGAGCTCTCCGCCGTGCTCGGTGCGCTGGTCGCGGTCGGCGAGCGGGTCCGCGTCGGTCTGAGTGAACGCGAGCTCCTCGAGGAGGTACTGATCCGCGTGCGTCCGGCGTACGGCGCCGTCGAGGTCGGCCTCGTCAACAACGGCGTTCTGGACGTCGCCGGGCGCGCCTATTCTCCGGCCGAACTCGGAGCCCGCGGGCCGTATCGCGACGCCGATCGCCTGGTGTTCCCGCTCACAGTGAAGGGCCAGGTGGCCGGCGTCGTCGAGGTACCGGCCCGGGCCGGTTCGGAAACCTGGTCCGCGCTGGCCGCGACGCTGGCGAACCAGCTCTCGATCGCGGTCGAGAACGCCCGCCTCTACGCCGAGCTGAGCACGCTGTTCCGCCAGTACATGTCGCCGGACGTGGCGGCTTCGCTGCTCGCCGACCCGGCGCAGGCGGCCCTGGGCGGCTCGATCGTCGAGGTCACGGCACTGTTCGCGGACCTGCGCGGGTTCACCACGTTCTCCGAGAAAGTGGATCCGGGCGAGATCGTGACGATGCTCAACCGGTACCACGGTGTTGCGGTGCCGTGCATCCTCGACAATGGAGGGACGGTCGTCCAGTTCGTCGGCGACGCCCTGCTGGCCCTGTTCAACGCGCCCGCCCGGCAGCCCGACCACGCGCTGCGGGCGGTGCGCGCCGGACTGGCCCTGCAGGCGGCCGTGGACGTGATCGCGGACGGGCATCCCGGCTGGCCGCGGTTCCGGGTCGGCATCAACACCGGGGACGCTCTGGTGGGCAACATCGGCAGCGAGACGCTGAGGGGATTCAACGCCATGGGTGACGCAGTGAACGTCGCCGCGCGGCTGCAGACGCTGGCTCAGCCGGGTCAGGTCGTGGTGGGTGAGGCGACGATGCGGCAGCTGGCCTTCCCGGCGTCGATCTCGTATTCGCTCGGCGACCTGACCGTGAAGGGCCGGTCGCAGCCGGTGCGGGCGCACGTGGTGGCCGCGTTGTGAGCACCGTGCCGCCGTCCGAAGACTTCTGGGGTTCACTCGAGCCGTTCGAAGCCGCGGACTTCCTGGCGGTGGCGCGGCCCCGGTCGTGGGGGCGCGGTGAGGTGCTGTTCCACGAGGGTGACGAGTCCGACTCGGTGCTGGTGCTCGTCAGCGGGCGGGTGAAGGCCTATTCGAGCACCGGCGGCGGTACCGAGGTGCTGCTGGCCGTGCGCGGGCCGGGTGCGCTGGTCGGGGAGCTCGCCGCGATCGACGAGCGGCCGCGGTCGGCGACCGTGGAGGCGCTGGAGCCGGTGACCGCGCTGGTGCTGCCGCTGGCGTCGTTCGAGGAGTACCTGCGGGAGCACGGCCGGCTGGCGCTGCTGCTCGCCCGGATGATCTCCGGCCGGCTCCGGGACGCCGACCGGAAGCGGATCGAGTTCGGGGCGCACGACACGCTCGGGCGGGTCGCCGCCCGCCTGGTCGAGCTGGCCGATCGATTCGGCCAGCCGACCGAGGAAGGCATCCGGATCGCGCTGCCGCTCTCCCAGGACGAGCTGGCCGGCTGGATCGGCGCGTCCCGGGAGGCCGTCAGCAAGGCCCTCCAGGCCCTCCGAGCCGACGGCGTCATCCGCACGTCCCGAATGACCGTGGTGATCCGCGACCTGAAGGCCCTGAGAACCCGAGCCCTGGACTTCTGACCCCCGCAGCCCCACGTCAGTGGTCGTAGGCGATCAGTGATCGGGTGACCGGTTGGCCGGTGTGGTCGTTGTGCCGGATCGCGGCGGTCAGCGCGAGGAGGCGTTGGGCGACGCGGACGCCGACGCCGGTCAGGGTGCGTCGGTGAGCTGGTGTCCGAACTCGCGGCGCGACATCGCGTTCGTCGGTTTTCGCGCCGGCCAGGGCCCAGGTGACCGGCAGGCCGGCCGGGGATGGCGACCAGGTGCAGGCGCAGGCCCCAGAACCAGCGGGGGTGGGAGGCTGTTTCCCGGGAGTTCCCGCAGCCGACCGGAGTGGAGCCGGCCAGCCAGACGTCGTCGCGCCAGAACATGGTGTCGCGAGCCGGCTCACGCATGACGTGTGCGAGCAGGCCACCGGTCGCGGGGAGACAGTCGAGCCCACCGACGCCGCACCCCCACCGAATTCCCCACAAAGAAGCCGCACCCAATCACCGAGCGCCGCCACCCGAGACCCGTCCTAACCCGGAGCCCGCCCAGGGCGGCGCTGACAGTCGAGCGCGCCGACGCCGTGGCCCCAGGGATCCCGCCATAAGGAGGCGCGCTCGCCTGTCAGCGTCGTCCTGGGCGGGCCGCCCACTATTGGGCTAGGTAGAAGAGGAGGTCTTGCCGCGTCAAGATCCCGATCGGCTTGCCGTCTTCGAGCACCACGGCCGCGTCCGAAGCCTCGACCGCCTTCATCGCGACGTCGACGGTCTCGCCGGAACCGACCGCCGGGAGCTGCGGGCCCATGTGCTGCTCGACCGCGTCGCTCAGCGCCGCCCGGCGCTCGAACAACGCGTCCAGCAGCGCCGCCTCGCTGACCGACCCGGCCACCTCCGCCGCCATCACCGGCGGCTCGGCCCGCACGACCGGCATCTGCGAGACGTGGTACTCGCGCATGATGTCGATCGCGGTCTTCACGGTCTCGTTCGGGTGCGTGTGGACGAGCTGAGGAATCCCCTCGCTCTTGGCCCGCAGCACCTCCCCGACCGTGATGCCACCGGGCACGTTCTCGGCCAGGTTCAGGAAGCCGTACCCGGCCATCCACTCGTCGTTGAAGATCTTCGACAGGTAGCCCCGGCCACCGTCCGGCAACAGCACGACGACGACCGCGTCCGGGCCGGCCTCGCGGGCCACCTTCAGCGCCCCGGCGACCGCCATCCCGCACGACCCGCCGACCAGCAGACCTTCCTCGCGCGCCAGCCGGCGCGTGACGAGGAACGACTCGGCGTCGGAGATCGCCACGACCTCGTCGGTCACCGTCGGGTCGTACGCGCTCGGCCAGAAATCTTCCCCGACGCCCTCGACCAGGTACGGACGCCCGGTGCCGCCGGAGTACACCGAACCCTCCGGGTCGACGCCGACGATCTTCACCGTGCGGCCGGCTTCGGCGGCCTTCTCCTTGAGGTACCGGCCGGTGCCGGTGATCGTGCCGCCGGTGCCGATGCCGGTGACGAAGTGCGTCACCCGGCCGTCGGTGTCGTTCCAGACCTCCGGGCCGGTCGTCTCGTAGTGGCTGGCCGGGCCCTCGGGGTTGGAGTACTGGTCGGGCTTCCAGGCGCCGTCGATCTCGCGCACGAGCCGGTCGGAGACGTTGTAGTACGAGTCGGGGTGCTCCGGCGGCACCGCGGTCGGGCACACCACGACCTCGGCGCCGTACGCGCGCAGCACGTCCCGCTTGTCTTCGCTGACCTTGTCGGGGCACACGAACACGCACCGGTAGCCCTTGGTCTGGGCCACGATGGCCAGGCCGACGCCGGTGTTTCCGCTGGTCGGCTCCACGATCGTGCCGCCGGGCCGCAGCGCGCCGGACTTCTCGGCCGCCTCGATCATCCGCACCGCGATCCGGTCTTTCACCGAGCCGCCCGGGTTCAGGTACTCCACCTTCGCGAGGACGGTTCCGGAGATGCCTTCGGTGAGGGATCGGAGCTTGACGAGCGGGGTTCCGCCGATCAGGTCGACTACAGACTCGAAGTACCGCACGGCTTGGTCTCCCTGTGGGTGATGCTAGGAATTCCGAGCCTAACCGCCGCCTAACTGCCCAGGTCGGAGCGGGTCGGGTCGGCCGTCTGCCGCGCCGTGCGGATACGTGCCAGCAACTCGTCGGCCTCCGGCTGTTCGACGTCGGCCAGCACGGTCCGGGCCCGCTCGAGGTGGTCGTCGGCGTCCCGCCCCTGGCGGGTCAGCAGCAGTGCGAGCCGCAGCAGCGCGGTGCCCTCGCGCACCCGGTCGCCCACCGCCCGGAACCCGTCCGCCGCTCGGCGCAGCCGCTCCGCCGCCGCGTCCGGGCGGCCCGCCGCCAGGTCGACGTCGGCCAGCGCGACGAGCGTGATGCCGGCACCGGTGTGGTTGCCGCTGCGCTCGGCGAGCACCCGGGCGGCCTCGAGGTGCTCGGTGGCCGGGGCCAGCCGCCCGTCGGCCAGATCGAGCCGCCCGATCTCGCGCAGCGCGGTGATCTCCCACATCGCGTCGCCGAGCCGCCGGAACACCGCCAGCTGCGGGGTGACGAGCTCACGGGCGACCTCGGTGCGGCCGGCCTTGCGGTGCGCCCGGGCCAGCGACGTCCGTGCACGGGCCAGGCCGGCGGCGTCACCGGCCTTGCGGCGGATCTCGACCGCGCCCTGCAGGGTCTGCACGGCCTCGTCGATCCGGCCGAGCGCGACGATCAGGCTGCCCAGCCCGCGCATCGCGGCGGCACGCAGGGCGCGGGCTTCGTCGGCGGACCACGGCGAGGCACCCCGCCCCGGTGGTCCCGGTTCGGCGTGCCGCGCGTCGGCGATCGTCCGGTCGCAGAGGCGGATCGTCCGGTGGTAGTGCTCCTCGGCCTCGCGGAGCCGGCCGACGCTGTGCAGGGAGCTGGCCAGCCGTCGGTGCGCCGCCGCACAGTTCCGTTCGTCGTCGGTCTGCTCCCACCACCCCAGGGACGCACGGGCGTGTGCCAGGCCGAGCTGTACGTCGCCGCTGTACTGGGTGGCGCGCGCCATCGCGAACTCGGCCCTGGCGATCAGCTCCGGGCGGCCGATGGCCGTGGCCGCGGCCAGGCCCGCGTCCCAGAGCCGCCGGGCGTCCGCGTGGTACGGGTAGCGGGAGAACGCCGGCTCGGCGGCGGCGGCCAGCTCCCAGGCGGCCTCGTACTGCGCGACCGCGACCGCGGCGGCGGCCGTCGCGATGATGTTCTCCCGCTCGGCGTCGATAGCGGCGGCGCGCGCCGGCTCGACGCCCACGTAGCCGGGTTCGTAGGCTTCCTGGCCCGGGTCGGTGGAGCCGGCGACCCGGGCCGCGTAGTGGCGGGCCAGCCGGCGCAGCGCGTCCGGGCCCTCGGCGCCGGTGCCCAGTTGCTCGGCGGCGTAGAGCCGGAGCAGGTCGTGCAGGCGGTACCGGTCCGCGGTCACGACCTCGACCAGCTGACGCTCGACCAGGCGGTCGAGTGCGGGCGCCGCGCCGGCCGGGATGAGGTCGGCGAGTGCGGCGGCGGCCGGGGCGTCGAAGTCGGTGCCCGGGTGCGCCCCGAGCCGGCGGAAGACCCGCTGGTGGTAGGCGTCGAGCTCGGTGTAGGTCGCGGCGACGCTGGCACGGACGGCGTCGTGGCCGGAGCTCAGCTCGTCGAGACGGCGTCCCTCGTCGGCCAACCGGTCGGCCATCGTCGCGAGCGACCACGACGGCCGGGCGCGGAGCCTGCTCCCGGCGATCGCGACCGCCAGCGGCAGGTTGCCGCACGCGCGGAGCACGGCCTGGGTGGCGGCCGGGTCGGCGGCCACCCGGTCGGCGCCGGCCAGCCGGACCAGCAGTTCGCGTGCCTCGCCGATCGGAAAGACCTCGAGCCGGACGAGCGTCGCCGCCGCCAGCTCGGCCAGCACCGGCCGGCTGGTCACCAGCACCAGCGAGCCCGGTGCGCCCGGTAACAGCGGGCTGACCTGCCTCGCGGTGCCCGCGTCGTCCAGCACGATCAGGAAACGACGACCGGCGATCCGGGTGCGGTAGCGGGCGGCCAGCGCTTCGGCGTCACCACGCAGCTCTACGGCGTCCGAATCGTCGGAACCGGCACCCAGGCTGCGCAGCAGACGGCCGAGGACATCGGCCGGATCGGCGGGCTCCGGGCCGGCGCCGCGGAGGCGCACGAACAGCACACCGTCGCGATAGCGCGGGCTGAGCCGGTGCGCGACCTGGAGCACGAGCGCGGACTTGCCGACGCCGGCCGGACCGGAGACCGCCACCACCGGAGCGCCGTCTTCGACCGCGGTGAGGATCTCCTGCATCTCGCGCTCGCGCCCGGTGAACAGCGCGGGCGCGGCCGGCAGCTCGGCCGGGACGCGGCCGTCGGCCGGGGCACGCTCGGGTGCCGCCGGAACCGGACGCTGCTGCCAGAGCGCGAGCAGTGCGGTGATCAGCCCGGCGATCGCGACCGCGGGCCAGGCCCACGGCTCCAGCGGAGCCAGCCCGCCGGGAAGCTCGCCGCCGGTGGCGACGTTCACCGCGACCGCGAGGAGCACCGAGGTGACGGCGGACGCCGACGCCAGGGCCACCAGTACCAGCCCTCGGCGCACGTGCGGCTCCCGTCAGCAATGGGTGCGAGTTAGGAGTATCCGGCGGCGCCGCGAGCGTGCGCAAACTCCGGCCCTGCACCCCCCGCCCACCCGCCCCGATACCGGAATCCTTTCTTCTGGATATTCCGGGTCTGACGGATGACCGATAGACGGAGAGTGACATAGCCGACGCCGAGCTACTTTGGAGGAAGCGCCGCGGATGCACCCGGGCGGTCGCGGGATTCCCTGCGACGGCCCGGACGCATCGCGGCGCGAGTCAGCAGTGGCGGATTTGACCGAGTACCGGTGCCGTCACACGGCGTGAGCAGGAGGTGACACGTGGACGGTCGGGTACTTCACGTGAAACGGGTCGCGATCGGCGCGGCCTACGGCGGTGGCGGCCTCGGACTGCTCAGCGCTGCGTTCTACGGACTCCTGCTGGGCCAGGCGACGCTGGCCCGTCGTGCGATCCAGCCGCTGGAGATCGGCCCTCCGCTCGCGGACGGCCGGTACGGCTCCGGCGAGGGCACCCCGGTACGGCTGGCACTGCTCGGCGACTCGAGCATGGTCGGTTACGGCGTCGGAACCGTCGCGGAGACGCCCGGCGCGCTGTTCGGCACCGGTCTGGCCCGGCTCTCCGACCGGCCGGTCGACGTGGTCTCCGCGGCCGAGTTCGGCGCCCGGAGCTGCGATCTCGCCGCCCAGGTGGACGCCGTGCTGCCGGGACGTCCGGAGCTGGCGCTGATCTTCATCGGCGGCAACGACGTCACGCACAAGACCCGTCCGACGATCGCGGTCGCCCAGTTGCGGCAGGCGGTCCAGCGGCTGGTCGACGCCGGCACCGAGGTCGTGGTGGGCACCTGCCCCGATCTGGGGACGATCCGGCCGATCCCGCAGCCGCTGCGGTACATCGTCCGGCGGTGGAGCCGGGACTTGGCCGCGTCGCAGACCGTCGCGACGGTCGAGGCCGGTGGGCGGACGGTGTCGCTCGGCGACCTGCTGGGCAAGGAGTTCGCCGCGCACCCGGTCGAGATGTTCTCACCGGACCGGTTCCATCCGTCGGCGGCCGGTTACGGCCGGGCGGTCGACGCGATGCTGCCGTCGGCGGCCTCGGCGCTCGGCTTCGGGCCCGACCCGGCGGTCGAGCCGCACCGCGGCGAGGGGTTGCGCTCGCTGGTCGACGCCGCCATGGCCGCGGCCGAAGCGGCCGGTACCGAGGTCGCGCCCACCGAGGTGGAAGGCCGCGAACGGGGTCCGTGGGGCCGCTGGGTCGAGCTCCGCCATCGGATCCGCCTGTTTGGTGGCGCCCCTACCGCGGGAACCGCTCCAGAGACGGTCGTAGCTTGACGTATTGCCCGGACCTGGAGCCCGCTGAGGGCGACGCCGACATCCACGCCACTCGACGCCACGTATTGGGCATACTCAAGTCGAGTGGCGCGGCTGTCAGCATCGCCCTCGGCGGGCCGTGCACGGAGGAGGCGGTATGAAGCTGACGACGATCGCGGCCGCGGCGGCTACGGCGGCGGCGACCGCGGCCGGTGGCGCCGTCTCCGTACTTGCCATCGAAGGCCTGCTGGCCCGCAGGCGGCGCTACCTCTCGGCCGACCTGGCGCCACCCGGATCGGGTGTGTTCGGTGCCGGGCGGCCGCTGCGGCTGGTGATGCTCGGCGACTCGACGGCTGCCGGGCTCGGCGTCACCGTCACCGGCGAGACCGTCGGCGGACGCCTGGCCGAGCTGCTGGCCTCGACCGGCCGCCGGATCCACCTGTCGTCCGGCGCGGTCGCCGGTTCCCGCACCGCCGATCTGGACGCCCAGGTCGCGCGCGTGCTGGTACACGGCGTCCCGGACGTGGCGGTGATCCTCGTCGGTGGTGAGGACGCGATCGCGTTCACGCCGATCGAGATCGTCGAATCGGAGCTGGCCGCGACCGTGCGGCGCCTGGTCACCGCCGGTTCCGCGGTGGTCGTGGGTACCTGTCCCGACCTCGGGGCGGCCCGGAACTTCGGGCAGCCGCTGCGCGAGATCATGGCCTGGTCCGGGCGCCGGGTGGCCGCCGCGACGGGCCAGGCGGCGGCCGAGTCCGGGGCCGGCGTCGTCGACCTGGCCGAGCGCACCGGTGGGGTGTTCCGGGCCGACGGCGGCACGCTGTCCGCGGACGGCTACCACCCGTCGGCCGACGGGTACCAGCTCTGGGCGCTGGCGCTGTACCCGGTCGTCTACGAGGCCTCCCGGGCGACGTCGGCCCCGCGTGAGTTCTAACTAACAGCGTTCGGACCTACCCGGCGGTAGCGTGGCCCGTAATAACCACGTCACACCGTCTGGGAGGACACCGTGGCTGAGTTCGCCGACCGCGACGCCGTCATCGTTGCCACTGCGCGGTCACCGATCGGACGCGCGATCAAGGGTTCGCTGAAGGACGTCCGCCCGGACGACCTGGCCGCGACCATCGTCCGCGCGGCCCTCGACAAAGTGCCGTCACTCGACCCGACCACGATCGACGACCTGATCCTCGGCTGCGGCCTGCCCGGCGGTGAGCAGGGCTACAACATGGGCCGCGTCGTGGCCGTGCTGCTGGGTTACGACACGCTCCCCGGCACCACGATCACCCGGTACTGCTCGTCCTCCCTGCAGAGCACCCGGATGGCGTTCCACGCGATCAAGGCCGGCGAGGGCGACGCGTTCATCTCGGCCGGGGTCGAGACCGTGTCGCGGTTCGTCAAGGGCAGCTCCGACGGTCTGCCGGGCACCACGAACCCGCTGTTCCTGGACGCCCAGAAGCGGTCGGACGACTCGGCAGGCGGCGGCTCCACCTGGCACGACCCGCGCCAGGACAGCACGCTGCCCGACGTCTACATCGCGATGGGCCAGACCGCGGAGAACCTGGCGCAGCTGAAGGGTGTCTCCCGGCAGGACCAGGACGAGTTCGCGGTCCGGTCGCAGAACCTCGCCGAGAAGTCGATCGCGAACGGGTTCTTCGAGCGTGAGATCACCCCGGTCACGCTGCCCGACGGCACCGTGATCAGCACCGACGACGGCCCGCGCGCCGGGACGACGTACGAGAAGGTGGCCGGGCTCAAGCCGGTGTTCCGCCCGGACGGGACGGTCACGGCAGGCAACGCCTGCCCGCTCAACGACGGTGCGGCGGCGGTGATCATCGTCTCCGGGGCGAAGGCCAGGCAACTCGGCCTCACCCCGCTGGCCCGGATCGTGTCGACCGGCGTCACCGGGCTGTCGCCGGAGATCATGGGCTACGGGCCGGTCGAGGCCTCGAAGCAGGCGCTGGCGCGGGCCGGGATGGCGATCGGCGACATCGACCTGGTCGAGATCAACGAGGCGTTCGCCGCACAGGTCATCCCGTCGTACCGGGACCTGGGCATCGACCTCGACAAGCTGAACGTGAGCGGCGGCGCGATCGCGCTCGGCCACCCGTTCGGCATGACCGGCGCCCGCATCACCGGGACGCTGCTGAACAACCTGCAGACGCACGACAAGCAGTTCGGCCTCGAGACGATGTGCGTCGGCGGCGGCCAGGGCATGGCGATGGTGCTCGAGCGCCTGAGCTGACGCCCGTCCCGGACTGAAGCCCTGCCCCGGTGCCCGGGGCGGGGCTTCTTTCACTCAGGACAACAGGACGCCGCCGGGCTGGGCGCCGGCCAGCGACGGCGCGGCGGCTAACAGCTCCTCCGGGCGCGACCGGAACCACTCGACGGTCCGGCGCAGGCCCTCCTCGACCGGCACCACCGGCTCCCAGCCGAGCAGCCGGCGGGCCAGCGTGATGTCGGGACGACGCCGGGTCGGGTCGTCGGTGGGGAGCGGGTAGCGCTCGATCGTCGAGGACGATTCGGTGATCCGCAGGATTTCCGACGCGAGCCGGCCCACCGTCCACTCGACCGGGTTGCCGAGGTTGACCGGACCGGTCACGTCGCCGTCGATCATCGCGACGATGCCGGCGACGAGGTCGTCGACGTAGCAGAAACTGCGGGTCTGCTCGCCGTCGCCGTAGATCGTGAGCGGGTCGCCGACCAGGGCCTGGGTGATGAAGCTGGTGACGACCCGGCCGTCCTGGGGCCGCATCCGCGGGCCGTAGGTGTTGAAGATCCGCACGATGCCGACGTCGAGGTCGTAGGTGCGGTGATAGGCCATCGTGACGGCCTCGGCGTAACGCTTGGCCTCGTCGTAGACGCTGCGCGGGCCGACCGGGTTGACGTTGCCCCAGTAGTCCTCGCGCTGCGGGTGGACCACCGGGTCGCCGTAGACCTCGCTGGTGGACGCGAGCACGAACCGGGCCTGGTTGCGGGCCGCGAGCCGGAGCCCGTACTCGGTGCCGCGGCTCCCGACGGCGAGGGTCTCGAGCGGCAGCCGGTGGTAGTCGGGCGGCGACGCGGGGCTGGCCAGGTGCGCGACCGCGTCGACCCGGCCCGGAATCTCGAGCCCTTCGGTGACGTCGGCCTCGATCAGCGTGAAGCCCGGGTCGCCCAGCAGCGCGTCGAGGTTCTCCCGGCGTCCGGTGGAGAAGTTGTCGACGCAGATCACCTGGTCGCCGCGGCCACGGAGCAGCGCCGAGAGGTGCGAACCCAGGAAGCCGGCTCCGCCGGTCACCACCACGCGCATCCATCCCCCAGGGATCTGGTTTCGGTCTCTAGGTCAGCGCTGCCCCGTCAACGGTCGAAGTCACTATACAGAGCGTTTCCCGGGCTCCCCCAACCGGTCCGATTCGAATTGATCGAAAAATGCCCATCGGGCAAACGTACGAATTCGTTAGCAACGCGTTCCATAAGCCCAATAGATCCGCGATATTGGTGTAGACGTAGGCGTTTCCGCAGGATGTCGGATTGACGACTGGCCACTGTGCACCAAATTTTACTTGACGAAATCCGTGGCCCCGCCTACTTTTACGGCGACCGTGGCGATCAATTCAGTGAAGAACCACTCGCTGGGTTATCGTCGCTTCACTCCGGGAGAATTGATGGTTCCGCCCGATTCGTTACCGATTCTTCCGCGCATTTCGCGGACGATTTGGAAATCGGAGTCCTGATCCGTGTCGATTCCTCCGGTAACCCGGATCGGATGGCAGCCCTACCCGGACGACCATGCCGCGGAGCCCCCACCGGTCTGGAACGCCTCGGACGCCACGGCGGCCCGCGCCGCCTGGGACGGCGCCGACAACACGATGCTCTTCGACCTGGGCTGGGACGACGCCGGCTACGGTCCGTACGACGCTCCGGCGCCGGTCTCGTCGCCGGTGGGTGTCGGGTTCGTCACTAACGGCACGGCCTCGCTCGAGGCGGTGATCGGCCACCTCTCCGGCGGCAAGGTGTTGAGCGCCCCGGCCAGCGGCCCGGCCATGCGGACCCGGCGGGTACGGCGGCACGCGCTGCTGCCGGACACGTTCACCCCCGCGCTGGGACCCGGCCGCCGCTTCCTGGTGCACGCCCTGACCGCGGGCTGGCTGGCGACCCTGGTGTTCTTCTGGTTCTGGTGGCTCCAGCCCGAACACCGCCACGGCTGGGCCGGTCTGCTGATCAACAGCGCGCTGCTGGCGTACCTGTCGATCTACCCGATCCTGCCGATCCTGCGGTTCAACAAGATCACCACGGTCAACCCGCACCTGCCGGTGCCCGGGCTACGGATCGCGTTCTGCGTCACGAAGGCGCCGTCCGAGCCCTGGGACACCGCCCGGACGACGCTCGAAGCGATGCTCCGTCAGCATTTCCCGCACCCGTACGACGTCTGGATCTGCGACGAGGACCCGAGCGAAGAGACCCTACGCTGGTGCCGCCAGTACGGGGTCCACGTCTCGACCCGGCGCGGGCAGCCCGAGTACCAGCGTGACACCTGGCCCCGACGGAAGAAGTGCAAGGAGGGCAACCTCGCGTACTTCTACGACCACTACGGCTACCGCGACTACGACGTCGTCGCGCAGCTCGACTGCGACCACATCCCGAGCTACACCTACCTCGCGGAGATGGTCCGGCCGTTCGCCGACGACTCGATCGGCTACGTCGCCGCGCCCAGCGTCTGCGACACGAACGCGGACGTGTCCTGGTCGGCGCGCGGCCGGCTGTACCGCGAGGCCGCCTTCCACGGCCCCTACCAGGCCGGATGCAACGCCGGATACGCCCCGTCGTGCATCGGCTCGCATTACGCCGTCCGGACCAGGGCGCTGCGCGACATCGGCGGCGTCGGGCCCGAACTGGCCGAGGACTTCACGACGACGTACCTGCTGAGCTCGGCCGGTTGGCAGGGCGCGTTCGCGCTGGCCGCCGAGGCGCACGGCGAGGGCCCGCCGACGTTCGCCGCGATGCTGACCCAGGAGTTCCAGTGGTCGCGCAGCCTCACCACCGTGCTGCTGAGCATGACCAGGCACCTGCGTCGGATGCCGTGGTCACTGCGGCTGCGCTTCCTGCACGCGCTGTTCTACTACCCGCTGCTCACGTTCACCACGGCGGCCGGGCTGTGCCTCGCGCCGGTCGCCGTGATCACCGGCGTGCAGTGGGTCGACGTCCCCTACCTGGAGTTCATCGTCCGATTCGGGGCGGTGAACTTCTGGCTGCTCGGCGTCGTCCTGGTGCTGCGCGGGGGCGGTGTCCGACGTCCGAACCGGGCGCCGATCATCAGCTGGGAAGACTGGCTGTACATGCTCACGCGCTGGCCGCTGAACCTGCGCGGGGTGCTCGCCGCCGCCGTGCAGAAGGTCCGGCCGCGCCCGATCAACTTCCGGGTCACCCCGAAGGGCAGCGACGGTTTCGAGAAGCTGCCGACCGGATTGCTCACGCCGTACTTCGTGATCAGCCTGGCGATGTCCGGCACGGCGCTGGTCGGAGAGCTCGTCCTGCACACCAGCTCCGGCGGCTACCTGCTGCTGTGCCTGTTCGCGGCGAACGCCTACCTGCTCGTCGGGCTCACCGTGCCGTGGATGCACGCGCGCGAGGCCGCGCGTAACGCCCGCGTCGGATTCTTCGCCGCGTTCGGCAAGACCGTCCGGCTCCCGTTCTTCTTGGCGACGCTCGTCATCGTGCCGTTCGTGGCCGCGGTCGCCAACTATCCGTTCGCCTATCTGCGGGCGCTGTACCAGGTGGACGACGTCGTCCGACTGCTCCACCTTCTCCCGTTCTGAGGAAATTGATGACAACCGTGCTGGTCACCGGCGGTGCCGGCTTCATCGGCAGCCACACGTGCGTCGAGCTGCTCGAGCACGACTACGACGTCGTCGTCGTGGACGACTTCTCCAACAGCTCGCCGCAGGCGCTCACCCGCGTCGAGAAGGCCGCCGGCCGCCCGATCGCGGCACTCCACGAGGGTGATCTGCGCGACGGCACCCTGCTGAAGCGGGTGTTCGAGTCGCACCCGATCGACGCGGTGATCCATTTCGCCGCGAAGAAGGCGGTCGGCGAGTCCGTCGCCCTCCCGCTCGAGTACTACGACATCAACGTCAGCGCGACGACGTCGCTGCTGCGCACGATGCTCGCCCACGACGTCCACCGGCTGGTGTTCTCGTCGTCGTGCTCGATCTACGGGCAGACCGAGACCGTGCCGCTGGACGAGACCGAGCCGCCGTCGCCCACGAACCCTTACGCGCGTTCGAAATGGTTCTGCGAGAACATCATCGCGGACGCCTGCCTGCGCTACCCCGAGCTGACCGCGGTCGCGCTGCGGTACTTCAACCCGGTCGGTGCGCACGCGTCGGGCCTGCTCGGTGAGGACCCGCGCGGTGTGCCCAACAACGTGATGCCGTACATGATGCAGGTCGCGATCGGACGGCGTCCGGAGTTGCAGGTCTTCGGCGGTGACTACCCGACCGAAGACGGCACCTGTGTCCGCGACTACATCCACGTGATGGACGTCGCCGACGGTCACCGGGTAGCTCTGGGCCGGCTGTCGAGCGGCTTCGACGTCTTCAACCTGGGCACCGGCATCGGTACCTCGGTTCTCGGGCTCGTGGGTGCGTTCGAGGAGGCCTGCGACGTCACGATCCCGGCCCGGGTCGTCGAGCGACGGGCCGGCGACGTCCCGAAGCTCATCGCCGATCCGGGCAAGGTCGCCGGGGCGTGGGGCTGGCGCGCCGGCCACGATCTGCACGCGATGGTGCGCGACGCCTGGCACTTCCAGCGCCTCAACCCGGACGGCTACGAAACCGAACTGAGCCTGACCTCGGGGAGCCCGTCGTGAGGCTGACCGTCATCGGCACCGGCTACCTCGGTGCGGTCCACGCCGCCTGCATGGCCGAGGTCGGGCACGACGTGCTCGGCGTCGACGTCGATCAGGCCAAGATCTCCGCGCTGGCCGAGGGTCGGGCCCCGTTCTTCGAGCCCGGCTTCCCCGAGGTGCTGGCCCGCAACCTGGAGAACGGCCGGCTGCGTTTCTCCACGTCACCGGCCGAGGCCGCCGCCTTCGGCGACGTTCACTTCGTCTGCGTCGGGACGCCGCAGACTCCCGGGTCGCACGCGGCCGATCTGCGCTATGTGGACGCCGCAGTGCAGGGCTTGGCGCCGCACCTGCGGCCCGGGGCGCTGATCGTCGGCAAGTCGACGGTGCCGGTGGGCACCGCGGCCCGGCTCGCGTCCGGGCTCGACGCGGACCTCGCCTGGAACCCCGAATTCCTGCGCGAGGGGTTCGCCGTCGAGGACACGCTGAGGCCGGACCGGCTGGTGGTGGGCGTGACCTCACCCCGCGCCGAGGCCGTGTTGCGGGAGGTCTACGCGACGATGCTGGACGCCGGAACGCCCTGGGTGAGCACCGACCTGGCGACCGCGGAGCTGGTGAAGGTCGCCGCGAACTCGTTCCTGGCGACGAAGATCTCGTTCATCAACGCGATGGCCGAGATCTGCGAGGCGACCGGCGCCGACGTGCCGACGCTGGCCGAGGCGATCGGTTACGACGCGCGGATCGGGCGCCGGTTCCTGCGGGCGGGCGTCGGATTCGGGGGCGGGTGCCTGCCCAAGGACATCCGGGCCTTCCGGCACCGGGCCTCCGAGCTCGGGCTCGAGGAGTCGGTGCGGTTCCTGGGTGAGGTCGACGCGATCAACCTGCGGCGCCGGTCCCGCGCCGTGTCCCTGGCGCGGGAGTTGGTGGGCGGATCGTTCGCGGGCACCGGCGTCGCCGTCCTCGGAGCCACGTTCAAGCCGGACAGCGACGACATCCGGGATTCGCCCGCCCTCGCGGTGGCGAACGCGATCCGGGCCGAGGGGGCGCGGGTCACCGTGCACGACCCGCAGGGCGTCGACAACGCCCGGGCCGCGTTCCCGGAGCTGGACTACTCACCAAGCGCGCAGAAGGCCTGCGAGGGCGCGCACGTCGTGCTGCACCTAACCGAGTGGGCCGAGTACCGCCAGCTCGACCCGGCCGCGATCGCCGAGGTGGTAGCGGCGCCCGCGCTGGTGGACGGCCGCAACGCGCTCGACGCCGCGGCCTGGCGCGCGGCCGGCTGGACCGTACGCGCCCTCGGCCGCCAGTAGCGGTGAGGGCCACCCGTCGCGGGGAGCGGGCGTCAGCTACGGGAGGAAGAGGCCCGGATCTTTTCGCGCGGCGTGGCGACGGCCCGGCGGCGGGGCGGCCGGATCTTCGCCACGACCGCACCGCCGCCGATCACCGTCAGCAGCACCAGCGCCACCACCCACAGCCAGGTCCGGCCACCCTCTTCGGCCGCTCTCCGCGCCACGGTGGCGGGCTGAGCCGCGCCGATGCTGACCGGGCGGCTGACGCTCAGCGTCGCCCCGAAGTAGTCGACCCGTCCGGACCCACCGGGGATCGGCACCCCCATTCCGCCCGCCGGTGAGTCACCCGCCAGCGCGAACTGCGTCACCGCGGTGACCCGTCCGGGGTCGGTGACGGTGGGAACCGCCGAGGCGTCCCGCAGCTTCGGGTCGGCGTCGAGGCCGCTGCCCCTCTCCTGGTCGGCATCCGCGCGCCAGTCCTTCAGCGAGGAGTACGGCCGGTCGCCCCACTCGACAACCGCCCCTCCCCCGGAGCGGTGGTAGGCGTTGCCCTGGAACAGCACGTTCTTCGCCGCTAGGCCGGGAGCCTCGACGGCCGGACCGGCCCCCTGTGACAGCAGGACGTTGTTCCGGATCGTGACCCCGGTCGGGCCCACCAGCAGCTTGGCCGCGGGAGCCCGGTGCGCTCCGGACGCCCTGGTGACGATCGTGTTGTGGTAGATCGCGGTGTCGGCGACCCGGCCGGCCACGGTCAGCCCGCCGTACCAGCCGTTGCTGCGGGCGTCGTTGATGCTGACGTTGAACCGCACGGTGTTGCCGCGCAAGGCGTCGTTCGTCTGCGCGGTGAAGACCAGCAGGCCCGGGCCCGAGTTCTCGTACGACAGGTTGTACTGCAGGTACGAGTTCGAGACGTTCTGGTCCAGGTCGAACCCACCACCGTCGGCGGTGGTGCCGGTGCGGTTCCGGTACGAGACGTTGCGCTGGATCGTGACTCCGGTGGAGTCGTACGTCCAGATCCCGACCGGCCCCTCGCGCGTCGACGCGCACGCGGTGCCGTTGTGGTACGCGGACGACTGCTCGACCAACCCATTGAGCACCGAGCCGAGCACGATGCCGCTGCCGCTGTGCGTCGACGTGTTCCCGGGGTTGCCTGCGTTGTCGTACGCCGACACGCCGCGCACGGTGACGTCGGCGTGGGAGTAGGAAGGGTTCGACGCGTCGAACGCGGTGCCGTAGAACAGCAGCCCGTCGTCGCGGTTGCGGTGCACCTTCGAGTCGGTGATCGTGACGCGCTCGAAGCCGCGCCCGGGCGCAGCACCGGCGAACGCGATGCCGAGCTGAAAGCCGCTGACGTCGACGTCGCTGATCGTGATGCCGGAGAGCCGGCCCGGCACCTTCTCGTCGGCGTAGAAGAGGATTCCGCTCCAGGCGTCGTACGTGACGGCGTCACCGACGATGTCGAGGCCGCGGATCGTGATGCCACCGGCGTCGTAGACCTTGATCGCCTCGAGATCGTTCGCCTTGATCGTGGCGCGGCCGGTGCCGTAGGTGGCGATCGTGACCGGTGCCTCGTGGGTGCCGCCGTCGTCCTGGACGAGCAGCAACTGGCCCTCGAACTGGGCGCCGCCCTGCAGCAGGACCGAGTCACCGGCCCGTAGCCGCTGCTGGCTCGCGCGGGCCGGCGTTTTCCAGGCCGTCGACTCCGACCGCCCGTCGGAGGCGTCGTTGCCCGTCGGGCTCAGATAGAAAGTCCGGCCCGGCGCCGCTCTGGCGGGCAGCGCCACGGCCACGGCCCCGGCGGTGACCACGGTCGCCAGCACCAGCCGTACCAGAAATCTCACAGAGAAGCTCGCAGCGTGTCGAGCCGAGCGGTCAGGTCGTCGAGCACATTCGGCTCGAGACCGGCGGCGACGACGTCGGCGCCGAGGACGACGAGTTGGTCGGCGAGCACGCCGGGATCGGGAAGCCGGGGTACCGGGCGCCGTGGCCGGCCCTCGGCATCCGCGGCGAGATCAGCAAACACCTGGGCCACGGCCTGGAGGTTATCGCCTACGGTGTCGCGCCGGGCGTCGTCCACAGGGGTTCGAGAACGGACGCCCAGGGAGGCCACGGTCTCCTCGACCAACGGCGACGCCGCCGCGGAGAACCGCGGCGGCGTCCAGTACGACAGCAGGGTGGTCAACCGGCCCACCGAGCGGTGGAACCGGTCGACCGGAGGAGCGATCAATTCCGGAAGTAGGAGAGCAACCGGAGGATCTCCAGGTACAGCCAGACCAGACCGACCACGATGCCGAACGCGGAGAGCCAGGCGTACTTCTTGTCCGCGCCCGCGTTCGCGAGGTCTTCGATCTGCTTGAAGTCGAGCGCGAACGTCAGCGCGGCGATGCCGATGCAGACCAGGCTGAAGATGATCGCGATGCCGCCACCGCTACGCAGGCCGAGGCCGGTGCCGTCGTTCACGTTGAAGATCGCCAGCGCGAAGTTCACCAGCATGAGCACGGTGACGCCGATCAGCGCACCGATGACCCACTTCGCGAACGTCGGGGTGACCCGGATGACCTTGAACTTGTAGAGCGCGGCCATGCCGAAGAACACCGCGAACGTGGCCGCGACGGCCTGCACGACGATGCCGGGGTACGCCGACTCGAACGCCTGGCTGATCACGCCCAGGAACAGACCTTCAGCGGCGGCGTAGGTCAGGATCAGCGCCGGGTTGGTGATGCCGGCGAACGAGATGACCAGGCCGAGCACGAGGCCGGCCATGGCCGCGACGATCGCGACGCCGGTGGCGATGCTGGCCGGGAGGACGAACCAGCCGATCGCGCCGAAAATGCCGACGACGGCCAGCATCGCCACGGTGCGGACGACGACGTCGTCGACCGTCATTCGCTCGGTAGAGGACGGTGCGTAAGACTGGCCGTATTCCGGTGACTGACCGTAACCGGCGGGAGCCTGGTAGCCGCCGTACGGCTGCTGTGCCGGCGCTCGCTGGAAGGTCGCGTGCTGGGCCGACCGGTCAGCCAGCCTGCTCAGCACGGGGTTGCTGCTCTTCACGACGCCTCCTCGGCCTGGACGGCCTACGTCTTCGGCCGACCTGCTGGTCGGGACCCCAATCGTAGCGTGGTACCGCACCGAACTGACCGGTCGCGGAGTCCCGGCAACCCCTGTTCTCAGTCCGTTGCCAGGTTTCTCACCCGAATCGTAGGAAACAGACGATTGCCGCCGCTGTTTTGGTTGCGTTATCCCACTACCCACAGTGCCGGATTTCCCCTCGTCGCTAGCCTGGAGCCGGGGCGAGGGGGGTCGCTGATGAGCGTCGTATTACCCGGCGGGGGCGAGGCCGGCGGTCTCACCGAAGCCCTCGCGATCGCCCGCACGAGCGCCTCGCCGGAGCGTCCGGATTACGCGCAGTGGCTGGCCTTCGGCCAGGCCGTCAGCTGGGAGCTGTTCACCGCGACCGGCTCCGACGAGAGCCTGGCCGACGCCGTCGAGTGGGCCGACGCCGCGAACGAGGCCGACGTCCTGGAGCGGCTCTGGATCGATCGCTGTCTGATCCTCGGGCACGGTGAGCGGTACCGGCGGTTCGCCGACCTGGACGCGCTGGCCACCGCGGTGCTGGTCGCCCAGCGGATGGTGACCGAGGACTCTCCCGACGACACGGCCCGGCCGCTGGTGGCCCAGGTGGTGGCGTGGGCCAGGGCCGCCGGTCCCACGCCGGAGTACGACGAGGGCGAACGGCTCGGGATGGTCGCACTGGCCCACGACAACCTCGCCCGCCTGACCGGCACCGCGGACGCCTGGGGGGACGCGATCGCGGCCTGGCGTACGTGCGCCGCCGTGACGCGCGAGGCCTACCCGATGCTGGCGGCGGCCCTCCGGGTCGGCGCCGAGGTGCTCGAAGGGGGCGACCTGCTCGACGAGGCGATCGAGCTGACCGAAACCGTTCTCGGCGAGACCGAGGACGAAGAGGTCGCGGTCCTGTCGGCGCGCGTGCTGCGCAGCGCGCTGTTCAAGCGGTACGTCACCGGCCACGCCCCCGAGGATCTCGACCGGGCGATCGACGCCGCGGCGTACGCGGTGGCCACCCCGACGGAGCCGGACGCCGAGCACCCGGACGACGTGGCCACCTACGGCGCGCTGCGGCGGGCCCGGTACGAACTCACCGAGCGCCTCGACGACCTGGACGAGGCCATCGCCGCGCTTCGGGCCGTGACCACGGACGACCGGCGTCCGGACCACCTCTGGATGCTGGAGGCGTCGCTCAGCGCCCGGCTCACCCGGACCGGTTCGATCGAGGACGCCCGCGAACTGCTGGACTTCGACCTCACGCTGGTCGACCTCTTCCCGCCCGGCTCCCCCGACCACACGAAGGCCAGGAACGAGCTCGCGGCGACCCGGCGCGTCCTGGCCACGCT
This sequence comes from Cryptosporangium sp. NPDC051539, assembly GCF_044454545.1. Lineage (NCBI taxonomy): Bacteria > Bacillati > Actinomycetota > Actinomycetes > Cryptosporangiales > Cryptosporangiaceae > Cryptosporangium > Cryptosporangium sp. NPDC051539. Next base: position 543,243 of record NZ_JBITDV010000004.1, read on the forward strand.
CTACCCCGACGGCGTGGACGGAACCGGGCCGCAGCCTTTCCCGGAGGTCGCCGGCGAGACCACCGACGGCACCGACGAAGACTGGATCGGCATCGCCGCGCTGCACCGGTACGAGCGGACCCGTTCCGTCGACGACCTCGACCTCGCGCTCGCCGGGGCCCGCAACTTCGCGGCCGGAGCACCCGACGGCTCCCCTGCCGTGGTCGGCCTGCTGCTCGCGCTGACCGCGCGCTTCGAGCGGACCGGGGACACCGCAGCGCTCGAGGAGGCCATCACGCTCGCGCGGGGCGCACTGCGCGCCACCGGCGGGCAGCCGTTCGCCTCGACGGTGGTCCGGCTCCGCCTCGCGGCCGCCCTGACGCTCCGGCACGCCTGGTTCGGCGACGAGACCGCGCTCGACGAGATCCTCGGCCTCACCCGGGACGCGCTCGCCGCGGTCGAGCCCGACGACCTGCTGTTCGCCCAGGCCTCGCTATTCCGCGGCGGCGCGTTCTACTGGCGGTACCTGGGCACCGGCCTGCGGTCTGATCTGGATGCCGCGATCGGGCACCTCGAGGACGCGGTGCGGACCACGCCGGCCGGGCGGGCGGATCTCGGCTCGGCACTCGGCCTGCTCGGGCAGTCGCTCGTCGAACGCGGCAACCTCGACGTCTCCCGGGCCGACCACGACCGCGCGCTCCGCCTCCTCGGCCGGGCCCTGGAGTCGACGCCGCCGGACGGCGTGCTCGCGGTCCTCGTCCTCGTCTACGCGGGAACCGGGCATCTCTGCCGCTTCCTGCGCTTCGGCACGTACGACGACCTGTCGGCGTCGATCGCGACGTACCGGGAGGCGCTGCGTCACACCGACGACGACTACCCGCGCCGCCACGACGCGATGGGAGGGCTGGCGTTCGCGCTCACGCTGCGGGCGAGCTGGAGCGGCGCGCTCGCCGACCTCGAGGAGGCTCTCCTCGCGAGCCGGGGTGCGCTGCGCGCCCTGCCCACCTCGCACATCTCGTACTCGCTGATGGCGATCTCGACGATGGCCGTCTTGTGCAGCCGGGGGCGCCGGCTGGAGCGCGCGCAGGACTTCACCGACGCGGTGGCGATCGGGTACACCGCGCTCGCGGCCGCCGACGCCGGTCACTACGCGGACGCCCGCTGGTTCGTCCGGATCTCGCTGACGAACGCTCTGCTCGACCGCGGCTCGGCGCTCGAGGACGCCCGGGACCTGGATTCGGCCGCTGACCTGACCGCCGACCTGCTCGCGCTGATGCCGGCCGACCACGTGCTGCGCCCGACGGTGGCCGGGATCCGGGCCCTGGTCCTGGTCCGGCTGTTCCGGACCTCCCGGGACGACGCACTCCTGGACGCGGCGCCCGAGCTGTTCGACGCGGCGCTGGCCGGTGTCCACAGCGAGGTCGAGCGCCTGCAGCTGCTCCTGGGCACCGCGCTGGTGGCGAGGGAACGCTGGAAGCGATACCAGGACCCGGCCGACGCCCGGCGCGCCGCGGACGCGAGCCGCTCGGCCGCGACCGCGGTCCACCTCGAGACCGGGTACCGGCTGGGCGCGGCGCTGACCTGGGCGTCGTCGGCCGGGGCTTCGTCGAACGGGGCTTCGTCGGACGGGGAGGGGACGGTTGGGGCGTCGTCGGCCTGGGCCGAGGCGGTGGAGGCTTACACGCTCGCGCTCGACCTGCTCCAGCAGCGGACGTTCTCCGGCGCCCGGCGCGACGACAGCGAGTACGAGCTCACCGAGCGCGAGGGGCTGGCGAGCGACGCGGCGCGCGCCGCGATCCTCGCCGGGGAGCCCGACCGCGCGCTCGAGCTGCTCGAACGCGGCCGCGGAGTGCTCTGGGCGCACCTGCTCGACCGCTCCAGCGAACTCGAACGCCTCCGCCGCGTCGCTCCCGAGCTGGCCGGCGAGCTCCGGGCGATCCGGCAGAGCCTCGACAGCAGCGACCACACCGCACCCGGTCTGACGGCGCCGGACCGCCTCACGATCTCGGCCGCCGACTCCGCCGACGTGCTGCGCGACCACCGCATCACGCTCGCCCGGCGCTGGAACACGCTGCTCGACGAGGTGCGCGCGCTCCCCGGCTTCACCGACTTCCTCTCCGGCCCGTCGGCCGACGTACTGCGCTCGGCGGCCGCGGAAGGACCGGTAGTCGTGGTGAACGTCGCCGCCGGCTCGTGCCACGCGCTGCTGGTCACGGGTGCGGGCGTCAGCGCGCTGCCACTGCCGGGCCTGACCCGTCAGGACGTGCTCGAGCGCGCCGGTCGGTACCCCACGGACGACGTGCTCGTCTGGCTCTGGGAGACGATCGCCGAACCGGTCCTGACCGAGCTCGGGTACACCGAGACGCCGACCGGCGCCTGGGACCGGGTCTGGTGGTGCCCGACCGGGCCGCTCACCCTGCTGCCGCTGCACGCCGCGGGCCATCACGACGGCACTGGCCGCGCGGTGATCGACCGCGTGGTGCCCTCGTACACCCCGACGCTGCGCGCGCTGCTCGACGCCCGCTCCGCGCCCCGCAGCCACGATCCGGAGACCGAGCGGATCCTCGTCGTCGCGCTCCCGGACACGCCCGGCAGCCCCCGCCTGGCCGGCGTCATCGGCGAGCGGACGCTGATCCGCGAGCTGCTCCCCGACCGGCACACGCTGCTCGAAGGCCCGGACGCGACAACGGCCAACGTCCTCGACGCGCTGCCGTCGCACCGCTGGGTGCACTTCGGCTGCCACGGGCAGCAGGACCCGGCCGACCCGTCGGGCGGAATGCTCGCGCTGCACGACGGCGGGCTGACGATCCCCGCGCTCGGCCGCCGGCTCGGCGGCACGACCGGCGAGCTCGCCGTTCTGTCCGCGTGCCAGACCGCGACCGGCGGCCTTGCGCTGTCCGACGAGGCGATCTCGGTCGCGGCGGCGATGCAGTTCGCCGGGTGGCGGCAGGTGATCGGGACGCTGTGGACGGTCCGGGACACGAGCGCCGTCGCGATCTCCCGCGATCTCTACCGGGCACTCGCGACCGACCAGCGTCTCGACGTCGACCAGGCGGCGCGGGCTCTGCACGCCTCGGTGCGCCGCCGCCGCGAGCGGATCCCGCACTGGATCCACTTCGTCCACATCGGGGCCTGAGGGGATCACCGGGCGTGTCGTACTCGACAATGCTTTTGATTTTCGTTTTCATATTGGAGGAACGAAGACTAATTTACGTGGAGAGGAAACCGACATGTCCCTCAACGTCCCCACCGCCCTGCTCGAGCGGGCCGAACATGGTCCGGTCACCGACGCGGAGTTCGTCGACTGCGTCCGGCAGTCACTGCCGTACGCCTGGCGGACGATCACCGGCGTCGTCGCCGCCGTCGAGGCGGGCCAGGCATCGTTCGCCGACGACTCCACTCCGCCGCCGTCCGAGGTCGAGCGTGGGCAGTTGCTGCGCGCGCTGGCCAGCGACGCGATCCGCGGTGCGCTGGAGCGGCACTTCGGCGTCCGGCTGGCGTTCCAGAACTGTCACCGGGTGGCGGCGTTCGTGCCGGACGCCGTCGGCGGCGTGGAGTACGCGGAGTTCGTGTCGGCCCGCGCTCAGTTGCTCAATCAATCACCCGAGCTGCGAAACTGCTGACGCGCCCGGGGCGTCAGCAGTGTTCGTGGCCCGATCACCGGCCCGAGTCAGCGGTCGGCCGCCCACGATCGGCGCGCCTGTCGGCGAGTGGGCGCGCCGCCGCGCCTTTTACCGTCTGGAGGACGAGGTTCGTCTCCAAGTCCCGGAGTTCGGGAAGGTCGGCGAGCAGCGTGGTCAGATACGTGTAGAGGGCGTCGACGCTCGGCGTCGCCACGCTCGCGTGCAGGTTGTGGGTGCCGCTGATCGCGGTGGCGAATGCCACCTGCGGGTGACCGGCCAACGCGGTACCCACCCGGTGCAGTTCGGCCCGGCGCGACTCTCATCCAGAGCAGGGTCCGCAGGCCGAACCCGAGCCGGACGCGATCTGTGTCGACATCGAGGTACAGCGGACCGGCGGTACGTAGCTCGGCGATTCGCCGGTGAACGGTGGCGGTCGAGACCCCGCTCGCGCCGGCCAGGCGCGCAACCGGAGCCCGGCCGTCCTCGTTCAGAACGGCGACTATCCGGCGGTCGGTGTCGTCCAGCACCCTCGGCGTTGCCGGGCTCTGACCGGCGGCGGTGATCGGCAGGCTCAAGTCGGCCGTCTGCTCGTCGGTCAGAGCGGTCAGTTTCTGCAGCACCCCGCCGCCCCGTCCGCCGTAGACGTTCAACAGGCAGTGGGCCTGCACATCCAGGATTCTGGCGCTGCGCGGCAGCGTCTCGAGCAGCAGTTCGTCGGCGGGTGTCGGCGCATCGGTGACGGCGACCACCTCCGTTCCCCCGGACGTGCGGCTGATCCAGGTCGTGTCCCGGCGCCGGCTGAGCGCGGCGGCCACCGGCTCGGCCGAGTCGGGCGTACAGCGGATACGAACCACCCATTGGAACCGGCCCAACCGCCGGGTGTTTCGCCCCGGGTTTGATGGAGGCATCGAACCCACGGGAGTATCGAGGTTATGGCGGCACCGAGGAAGTACCCGCAGGAGCTGCGTGAACGCGCAGTTCGGCTGGTGTTGGAAGCGAAGAGGGACCCGGCGACGCGGACGGGCGCGATCCGGCGGATCGCCGGGCAGTTGGGCATCAATCATGAGACGTTGCGGAACTGGGTGACCCAGGTCGAGGTCGACGAAGGCAGCAGGCCGGGCGCGACGAGCACGGACGCGGCCCGGATCGCGGAGCTCGAACGTGAGAATCGTGAATTGCGGCGGGCGAACGCGATCCTCAAATCCGCGTCGGCTTTTTTCGCGGCGGAACTCGACCGCCCACAACGCTGATCGTTTCTTTCATCGACACCCACAAGCGCCTGTTCGGGGTCGAGTCGATCTGTGCTGTGCTCAAAGAAGCCGGAATCAAGATCGCCCCGCAGACGTACTATGCCGCGAAGAAACGAGCACCGACAAGAAGGTCGATCACCCGATATTTCGATGATGGCCGAGATCCGCCGGGTCCACGAGGAGAATTACCAGGTGTATGGAGCGGAGAAGGTCTGGACGCAGCTCAACCGGGAAGGCCACCGGGTGGCCCGCTGCACCGTGGAACGGCTGATGCGCGCCGCCGGCCTGCGGGGAGTCCGACGGGGCGGGCCGGGCCGGCCGCGCACGACCGTGCCCGGCGCCGGACCGGACATCCGCGAGGACCTGGTCGAACGCCACTTCGCTGCCTCGGGTCCGAATCGTTTATGGGTGGCCGACATTACCTATGTCAAAACGTTCAGCGGGTGGGTGTATGCGGCGTTCGTCATCGACGTCTATTCACGGATGGTTATCGGCTGGCAGGTCGCCGATAATCTTCGCGCCAGCCTCGCGCTGGACGCCCTGGAAATGGGATTATGGAATCGTGGCCGGCACGGCACGGACCTGTCCGGGCTTATTCATCATTCCGACAGGGGCGTCCAATACGTCGCCGTGCGCTACTCGCAGCGCCTCGCCGAGGAAGGAGCGATCGCGTCGGTCGGTTCCCGCGGCGATTCCTACGATAACGCGCTCGCCGAAGCGTTCAACTCGCTCTACAAAGCCGAATTGATCCGGAACAAGGGACCGTGGCGCGGCCCGGACGATGTCGAGTACGCCACCGCCGAGTACGTCGACTGGTTCAACCACCGGCGCATCCACGGCTCGCTCGGCAAGGTCCCGCCCGCTGAGTACGAGACCATCCACACAGGACCAAAACCCGCTCTGGCGACAGCCGGGGCGTAGGAACCCAGCCTCCATCAAACCCGGGGCTTGACAGTCGCGGGCTACAGATCAGCTCGCACATGCATCGGTATGACCCCCCGCACTGCGGCAAATCCGATGTTCGTCCTGGTCCTCGAAAGTGAAAGCCCAGCTACGACAAGAGAAGCGTGATCGTCGCCAGCGGGGGAACGCCCAGCCGCACCTAGCCGAACTGACCTGACCGCCAGCCCACGGCGATATCTGTTGGCAAGTGCGGCACGAACCTCGACGCCGGATCCTGGTGACGAACGATAGGACGAGCGGGCACCGCGCTATCGACGGATGCGGACGGCTGGATGTCGCGGCGACTTGTGGAGTCGTCGGAGTGTCGACAACTCCGGTCTCGGCCACTGGGGCGGTTGAGGCGGATGCCTCAGGACACGTCCCGGTACCCGGGCGGAGTCTGGGGCCATGACACGAACAACACCGCGAGTTGCCGTGGCGGACTGGTCGGCGCGACCTGACCTCGTCGACGGCGACGATGAACGATTCACCGGATACGGCGTGATGGGGGCTCCGTTCGCCTCCGGTCACTACCTCGCACTGCGGGACATGGTGGCCAGCTCCGTGGGCCCTGCCTATCGGGCGGTCTGGCATCGGACGCCAGAGGGGCAATGGACCATTTACACCACGGCGGAGCCGGACCTCAGCTGCCCGAGGTACTTCGGCGCCGTGAGCCGGGCGGTGCGGGTCGGCCGCATCGAGGTGACTTGGAGCGGCGACTACCACTTCGACGTCATCGTCGATCAGGACCTGTCGTGGCGGATCGAGCTGGGCGCCACCGCCGCCACCCGCCTGATGACCTCGATCGGCACGGCCATGCCGCTGGCGGCGTGGGGCGACGCCGCGGTGCTGGCGTCAATGGGTCCGATGGCCAGAATCATGCTGCGCTCGGGGCGGATCCGGCTCAGTGGGCGCGCCCCCAGCGGGGCTCGGTTCCGGGTCGCGCCGCTGCAGGTATGGCCGGTCGTCGGCGGAGGCGCCACGGTGCGCGGGCAGTCGTTGGGGACGCTGGCGCCGTTGGCCGAGCAGGCGCGGCTCACCGATATGTGGTTGCCGCAGCGCGGGCTGTTTTTCATCGGCCGGGCCCGGTTCTCCGTCGTCGCCATTGGGTCCCTGCCGAGCGTTACGGGGGCCGCGTCGTGACCGCCACGACGGACCCGGTGCGGGCCGGACTCCCGGCGCGAGCGGCCGCCCTCGTGTACGGGACGCTGGCGTACGCCGCGTTCCTGGCGGTGTTCCTGTACGCGATCGCGTTCGTCGAGGACACTCGCCTGTCGATCGGTCAGGTGACGCTGGTGGCTCGGACCGTCGATCACGGCGGCATCGTCGGCTCGGCCGCGACGGCACTGGTCGTGGACGCGTTGTTGCTGATGCTCTTCGCCGTTCAGCACAGCGTGATGGCCCGGCCCAGCTTCAAGCGCGGGTGGACGCGGCTCGTGCCTGCGCCGGTGGAGCGCAGCACTTACGTCCTGCTGGCCACGGCGTGCCTGGCGGTACTCATGGCCTTCTGGCGTCCTCTACCCGGCATCGTCTGGGACGTCCCGGACGGGATCATTCGCCCGGCCCTGATTGGAGTGTCGCTGGCGGGCTGGCTAATCGTGCTGTCGTCGACGTTCTTGATCAACCACTTGGACCTGTTCGGTCTGCGCCAGGTGATCGCGCACATGCAGGGCCGGCGGCTGCCCTCATACCGGTTCGGCACCCCCCTCTGGTACGCCCTGGTGCGTCACCCGATCTATCTGGGCTTCCTGCTCGCGTTCTGGGCTGCACCGACCATGACCGTGGGACACCTGGTGTTCGCGGTCGCGACCACCGGCTATGTCCTGGTCGGGATCCAGCTGGAAGAGAGGGACCTGGTGCACGCTTTCGGCGACGAGTACCGCGCCTACCGCCGCCGGGTCCCCATGCTCATCCCGGGGGCACGCCGACGTGCCTGAGCCCGATCGTCAGCCCGCAAGCTGACCGCCGTCGGTCAGAATGAGCACATGGTGAGTCCCTCGCTGCCCCGCCGGGTCGAGGTCCTGGCGGGGCTGTCGGTCGCCATCGACCTCGGGCTCGGCCAGCCAGCCGAGCACATGCTGCGATCGGCCGTTGTCGCGAGCCGGCTCGCGGAACGGATGGGGCTGGACCGCGACCAACAGGCCACGACGTACTACGCGTCGCTGGTGATGTGGATCGGCTGCCACGCCGACTCGCAGGAGTACGCCCGCTGGTTCGGGGACGACATCGCCGTGCGCAGCGAGGCATACCTCGTGGACTGGACCGGGTTGCCGTACCTGCGCTTCCTGCTGGGAAACGTCGCCAAGGGCGAACCGGTCGGCCGGCGCGCCAAAGTACTGGCGAGATTGGTGCGCGATGCCCGCGGCCAGCTCGCCACGCTGGTGCACTCGCACTGCGCCTCCGCCGCCGTGCTGGCCCGCCATCTCGGGTTCGCCGAAGGCGTCGAGCGCGGCCTGGCATTCACCTTCGAGCGGTACGACGGCCAGGGGCTACCGGCCGGTGCGGCGGGCGCGGACATCCCGATCGAGATGCGGATCGCCGTGCTCGCCGACATCGCCGAGGTGCACTGCCGGATGTACGGCATGGACGGCGCCGTCGCGATGGCGCGCAGCCGCCGGGGTGGCCACTTCGATCCCCAGGTTGTCGACGCGTTCGCCAGCGATCCGCGGTCGCTCTTCCCGGCCTCCGATGCCGATCCCTGGGATCAGGCGCTGGCCGTGGCTCCCGACGCGGAGGTCCGCCTGGACGATGCCGGGCTCGACACCCTCGTCGGCGCGATCGGCGACTTCGTGGACCTCAAGTGCCCGTTCACGCTTGGCCACTCCCGCAACGTCGCGTCGCTCGCCCAGAGCGCCGCGCAGATCCTCGCTCTGCCGGCCACGGAGGTGATTGCCGTGCGTCGGGCCGGCCACCTGCACGATGTCGGCCGGCTGGGCGTGTCTAACCAGGTGTGGTCCAAGCCCGATGAGCTGTCCGGTGCGGAATGGGAGCGGGTGCGGATGCACCCCTATCTCAGCGAGCGCGTGCTGTCGCGGATCCCGGCCCTGGCCGATGTCACGGCCATCACCCGCAGCCACCACGAGCACCTCGACGGTTCCGGATATCCCCTCGGCCTGCGCGGTGCGGTCCTGGCCAGACCGGAACGGCTGCTCGCGGCGGCGGTCGCCTACCAGTCCGGGATCGAGCCCCGCCCGTACCGGGAAGCGTTGCCGGCCGCGGATGCGGCCGCACGGCTCAGATCGCGGGTGGTCTCGGGAGCACTGGACGGTGACTGCGTCGACGCGGTCCTGACCGCTGCGGGTCACCGTTCGGGACGGGTCCGCCGTGACCACGGGCTCACTGCCCGCGAGAGCCAGATCCTCGGGTTCGTCGCGCGCGGAATGTCCAATCGGGAGATCGCCGCACGCCTGGTGCTGAGTGAGAAGACCGTGCGCAACCACGTGGAGCGGACCTACACCAAGATCGGCGCCACCAACCGTGTCGGTGCCAGCCTGTTCGCCCTCCAGCACGGGCTGGTCGGACCCCCGGAGGAATCGGCGCCATGACGACGAGCGACCGGCGGCACAGCGCCGCCGAGCGGGCGAACCAGCCGCCCTGCCCGCGCACGACCCACGAGGCCGCCAGGTAGCCGGACGCGGTCAACGGCATAGTCACGCACGCGAAACCCGGCGACGTCGGCGATCATCGCCGGGATACTCACCGCCCAGCCACTGTCAAATCGGGCCCTGGGTGCGGGCCGAGGAGATCCGTCGAGTCGACGCCGTTAAGCGGGTGAAGCGGCGGGCCCGGCGGCTGGAATACCCATCACGTTGGCCAATCCACTTGTCGCCGACCGCACACCACTAACCGCTGCCAAGCCCTACGCCCTGTCAGCGGCTTCTTGCGTTTGGGAAGCCTACGCAGATCTCTCGCGGGTACCCCCAAGTCCTCCGGCGGGTACCCCCAAGTCCTCCGGCGGGTACCCCCAAGGCAACAAGACACCGAGTGAGGCCTGTATGCGTGTGCGTGTTCTGACGATGAACGTTCAGCATGACGCCGGCGACCCACGCCGAACAGCGTTGATCAACGCCGAACTGCGCCGGCTGGCGCCAGATGTGGTGACACTCCAAGAGGTCTGCTATCCGCACGCCTCGGACCAACTTGCTGCGCTCGTCGCCGGTACAGGATTGTCCACCACCCACCAAGCAACCGTGCTCGATCACATGCCACCAGACGCCGACGTCTACGGCGGTACCGCGCTGGCGACCCGGTGGCCGCACCGACTCCTCGACGTGGTCGAAGGGCAGAACGCCGAGGGCCTTTACTGGTACACGCTGGCCGCGCTCATCGATCTTCCCATCCTCGGTCCGCTGCTCCTGATCACACCGACCACGTTCTGGAAGACCGACGCCGAAGTCTGGCGGGAACGCCAAATGCTGGACGTGGCCGACCTGGACGCCCGACACCGCACCCAGCTACCGACGATCGTCGCCGGGGACTTCAACGCCGTCCCGCAGAGCTCCAGCATCCGCTTCCTCAGCGGCCTGCAATCCCTGCACGGACGCAGCGTCCAGTACCACGACACGTGGGCCGTGGCTGGCAATGGCCCCGGCCACACGTGGACCGTCGACAATGCGGCCGGCGCCGCGGAGATCGAACGGCTGGTCGGTCAACCCGGGTGGCGTAGCCGCATCGACTACGTGTTCGTGGGAAGCCCGCACTCTCACCCGGACGCGCGAGCGCGGATCCTCGGCGTCGAACTGGTCGGCGATCGCCCGGTCGACGGGGTCTGGCTCAGCGACCACTACGGCGTGCTGGCCGAACTGGAGTACACGACGTCGGCGTGACGACCAGCGCACGAGCTGATTCCTGATCAGGCCGCCGAGCCGGCAGCGCGGTTCCGAGCCAGTTCACACCGTCGTCCGAGAGCAGCGATCCGCAGGCGATCAACGGGTCCGGGTCGGCCGGCAAGGCCAGGCCCGCGGCCGTCAACTCGCCGAGATGCCTCTCGACGCGTCCGCGGATCTCGTCGCGGACCTGCCGCACGACCTCGATGCCCTGCCCTGCCCTGCCTGGTCGGGTCGGGTCGGGTCGGGTCGGGTCGGGTCGGGTCGGGTCGGGTCGGGTCGGTGAGCTTCCCGTCCTCGTAGCGTTAGCCGGAGAAGGGGAAGATCGGGCAGGTGTCGCCGCCGCCCATGGTGACCACGGCGTCGGAGGCTTGGACTGCGCCGACGCCGATCCCGGGCTGATGTAGGCCGACCAGATGCTGGTCCTGGGGAGCATCGACGCCATCGAACGCTTAGTTGCCGCCACCCGAGGCACTCTTCTTCAGAAGGAGCGACGATGCTGCGGCATCAGCTGCGCTGCCCGGTCTGCGGCGAGATCGTCGCCGACGCCGCCTTCCGCTGGTGACTCGGGCACCTCGCGGTGACCGGCCTCGACGGAACCCAGGTCGTCCCCAACGGTGGTGCCGTGGCGATCGAAACGTCTGGCCTGCGCTAACGTAGTTAGCGGTGTGCCGGGAAGCCTGGTCGGCGACGTCCGAGCCGACCCCGCATCCCGGAGGCCCCATGCCGTCCGTCACGCCACCACGCCTGCTCGGCCGCGGTTCCTGGCCTGAAGCGCAGCGCATCGCCGACATCCTGCGCCGCGAGACCATCGGCGGCGCGTTGCTGCTGGTCGCCGCGGTCGCCGCACTCGTCTGGGCGAACTCCCCCTGGTCGGATGCGTACGGCAGGCTACGCGACACCCACCTCGGTCCTGCGAGCCTGCACCTGGACTTGACCATCGGTCACTGGGCTGCCGACGGGCTGCTCGCGATCTTCTTCTTCGTCGCGGGTCTGGAACTCAAGCGCGAGTTCGTCGCCGGCGACCTGCGCGATCCGAAGCGAGCGGCGATCCCGATCGCCGCCGCGGTCGGCGGGGTCGCGGTGCCCGCGCTGCTGTACGTCCTGATCAACCTCGCCGGCGGCGGTCCGCTGGACGGTTGGGCCATCCCCACCGCGACCGACATCGCGTTCGCCCTGGCCGTTCTGGCCGTGATCAGCAGCCACCTGCCCTCGGCGCTGCGGACGTTCCTGCTCACCCTGGCCGTGGTCGACGACCTGATCGCGATCATCATCATCGCGGTCTTCTACACCTCCAGCCTGCAGGTCCTGCCGCTGCTCGGCGCGATCGTGCCGCTCGCCGTGTTCACCGTGCTGGTCCAACGGCGCGTCCGGTCCTGGTGGCTGCTGCTGCCGCTGGCGTTCGCCGCCTGGGCCCTCACCCACGCCTCCGGGGTGCACGCCACCGTCGCCGGTGTCCTGCTCGGGTTCGCGGTGCCGGTCCTGCGCAGTGAGAAGGCCGGCGGGCCGGACGCCGGTCCCGGCCTGGCCGAGCACTTCGAACACCGGTTCCGGCCGATCTCCGCCGCGATCGCGGTGCCGGTGTTCGCGTTCTTCGCCGCCGGCGTCACCGTCGGCGGCCTGGACGGGCTGGCCACCGCCCTCACCGACCCGGTCGCGGTCGGCATCGTGGTCGGCCTGGTCGTCGGCAAGACCGTGGGGATCACGCTCACCACCTACATGGTTTCGCGGTTCACCCGCGCCAGTCTCGACGAGGGGCTGGCTTGGATCGACGTCGTCGGCCTGGCCGTGCTGGCCGGCATCGGCTTCACCGTCTCCCTGCTCATCGGCGAACTCGCCTTCGGCGTCGGCAGCGAAAGCGACGAGCACGTCAAGGTCGCCGTCCTCACCGGCTCGCTGATCGCCGCGATCCTGGCGGCCGTCCTCCTGCGTCTGCGCAACCGCACCTACCGCCGGCTGAAAGAGGAAGAAGAGCGCGACGACGATCGGGACGGCATCCCGGACGTCTACGAGCAGTCATGAACGGGACCAATCGGGGCGGACACCGTGACGACAACCTTGCGCAAACGTCACGCAGCGTGTGCGGTAGGGCGATACTGGGGGCGTGACCGCTCCTCCGCATTCGGCGGGCTATCCCGCGTGCCGGTGCGATGTCTGCTTCAACACCTACGTCGCGCCTCCTCCGGTGGTGACCGCCGCCAAGGTCCTGTTCGCGGTCCTCGCGATCGTGGTCGCTCTCGAGCTGGTATTCGGCTGAACACCGACGGCCCCGCGAGCCGGTGACCCCCACCACTAGTCGGTGGGTAATCTCCCCTGCGGTGAGCCGGGAAGCCTGGTCGGTGGGGCCGTGGTCGGAGACGGGTTCCTCGGACTCATCCACGTCTCGCCCGACAGCGAGATCGTCGAGGTCCCCGCGGACCTCGCCCTGTTCGTGGTGCTGTTCACCGACGGTATGCACGTGTCGTTCCGGCAGCTGGGAGCCGCATGGCGCAACCCGATGCGTGCCCTCGGCCTCGGGCTGCCGCTGGCGATCGTCGGCATGGCGGTCCTGACACATTTCCTGGTCGGCCCGGGCTGGGTCACCTCGTTCCTCGTCGGCGCGGTACTGGAACCGACCGACCCGGTTTTCGCGTCGGCGATCGTCGGCCGTGCGGAGGTTGCGGCCCGGCTGCGCCAGCTGCTCGGCGTGGTGCTCGGTGTCGCGGTTCCGCCGGCGATCCGGGCGCTGGCCCGGTTCACCCACGCCAACCCCTACCTGCCGCTTTCAGTGCCGGGGCGGTGCTGCCCTCGCTGATCGGCACGAACATCGACCGCCGCGAGCGGCTGACCGTGGCCTGGTTCGGACCGAAGGGCTTCGCGGCGGTCGTCTACGGCATCCTCGTGCTCCGGTCCGGCATCCCGGAAGCTGACGAGGCGTACACCCTTGTCGCGATCTGCATCGCGTTCCCGATCGTCGCCCACAGCAGCACCGACGTGCCGATCGCGCGCATGTTCGACGTCGAGAAGCTGGTGGGGATACCCGACGACGAACACCCTTCGAAGGAGGCCGACGATGCTCGCGCGTGACCTGGTCCGTCCCTACCCGCTCGTCGCCGGTGACAGCGACGCGTTCGCCGCCGCGAAGCTCGTCGCCGAGCGCGACCTGCAAGCGGTGCTGGTCACCGCCGGTGGCCCGGACGGCGCGCCCTACGCGGTGCTGTCGGCCGCGCGGCTCCTGGAACTCATCGTCCCGGCCTACGTGCTGGACGATCCACGGCTGGCGGCCGTGGTCGACGAGCCGCACGCCGACCGGCTCTGCGAAGCCCTGGCCGGACGACGGGTGGCCGACTGCCTGCTGGAGAAACACAGGATGCCGCCGGTCGTCGCACCGGACGACACCGCCCTGGAGGTCGCCACCGCCATGGTCCGGGAACGCAGTCCACTCGTCGTGGTCGTCGAGGACGGCCGCACACTCGGCGTGATCAGCTCCGCGCATCTGCTCGACCGGCTGCTGGCGATCACGTGAGCGGCTGGCACGCCTGGGCCGCGCTGGCGATCTTCGTCGCCGTCTACGCCCTGATCATCAGCGAGCGCATCCCGCGCACCGCTGCGGCGCTCGGCGGCGCCGGGCTCATGCTCGCGATCGCCGCCACCGACGACGCCGCCGCGTTCTACGACGAGTCCACCGGCGTCGACTGGAACGTCATCTTCCTGCTGCTGGGCATGATGGCGATCGTCGGGGTGCTACGTCAGACCGGTTTGTTCGAGTACCTGGCCATCTGGTCGGTCAAACGGGCGCGCGGCCGCCCGTTCCGGGTCATGGTGATGCTGATCGTGCTCACCGCCACGGCCTCGGCGCTGCTGGACAACGTCACGACCGTGCTGCTCGTCGCGCCGGTCACGCTGCTGGTCTGCGACCGTCTCGGGCTGCCTGCCGCGCCGTTCCTGATCGCCGAGGTGTTCGCGTCCAACATCGGCGGCACCGCCACACTCGTCGGTGACCCGCCGAACATCATCATCGCCAGCCGCGCCGGCTTGAGCTTCAACGACTTCCTCGTTCACCTGCTCCCGATCGCCGTCGTGCTCACCGTCGTGCTGATCGGCCTGTGCCGGGTCCTGTTCCGCCGCGTCTTCGTGTACGACGCCGACCGCGCCGCCGAGGTCCTCTCACTCAACGAACGCGAAGCCATCCGCGACCGGCGGCTGCTCGTCCAAGGGCTGATCGTGCTCGCGCTCGTCGTCGCCGGGTTCGTGCTGCACCCGGTGCTGCACTACGCGCCCAGCGTCGTCGCGCTCCTGGGCGCCGGACTCCTCGTGGCCATCTCGAAAGTCGAGACACCCGAGGTGCTCCGCGAGGTGGAGTGGCCCACGCTGGCGTTCTTCGCCGGGTTGTTCATCATGGTCGGCGCGCTGATCGAGACCGGCGTCATCGGTCAGGCCTCGCGCGGGCTGGCCGGCACCATGGGCGGCTCCGACCTCGGTGCCACGATGATCCTGCTGTTCGGCTCGGCCGTGCTCTCCGGCGTCGTCGACAACATCCCCTACGTCGCCACGGATGGCCCCGATCACCGCCGACCTGGTCCAGAGTTCCGGCGGCAACCACGTGCTCTGGTGGGCGCTCGCGCTCGGCGCCGACCTGGGCGGCAACGCGACCGCGATCGGCGCGTCGGCCAATGTCGTCGTGCTCGGCATTGCCGAACGCAACCGGCAGCCGATCAGCTTCTGGGAATTCACCCGCTACGGCCTGATCGTCACCGCGGTCACGGTCGGGCTCAGCGCCGTCTACCTCTGGCTACGCTACTTCGCTTTCACCTGAACGGTCGTTCCCATGTAGAACCGGCGGGCGTACAGTCCTCCGTAGGTGTGCCGGGAAGCCTGGTCGGCGGTCCGATTCTTCGTGCCGATCGAAAGGCTTCCGGCGATGACCGGTTCCGCCGTGCGCACCTCCGCCCTTACCAAACACTACGGCCGCCTCGTGGCGCTCGACGACCTCACGATCGAGGTGCCCGCCGGCGAAGTGTTCGGCTTCCTCGGCCCGAATGGCGCCGGGAAGTCCACCACGATCCGGCTGATCCTCGGGCTGGCCACACCGACGTCGGGCCGAGCCTGGATCTTCGACACGGACTCCTCGGACGTGGCGACCGCTCACCACCACGTCGCGTACGTGCCGGCCGACGTGACGCTCTGGCCGCGGCTGACCGGCGCGGAAATCCTGCACCTACTCGCGCGCACCGGGCCGGGCATCGACGCCGACTACGAGGCCGAGTTGCTCGACCGGTTCACCGTCGATCTCGGTAAACGCGCCGGGACGTACTCGACCGGCAACCGGCAGAAGATCGCGCTGGTCGCCGCGTTCGCCACCCGTGCGCCACTGCTGGTCCTCGACGAGCCGACCAGCGGCCTGGACCCGCTGATGGAACAGGAGTTCCGCCGCTGCGTCACCGAGGCCCGCGACCGCGGCCAGACGGTCTTTCTCAGCTCGCATCAGCTGGCCGAGGTCGAGGCGGTCTGTGACCGGGTCGGCATCCTGCGCTCAGGCCGTCTGGTCGAGGTGGCGTCGGTCGCCGAGCTGCGCCGGTTGCACCGCTCCGAGGTGACGCTCACCTTCACCGGTACGCCGCCTGTCTTGGATGCGGTGCCCGGCGTCGATGGTGTCGAGCCGCTCGGTGAGGGACGGTTGCGGTTCGCGCTGACCGGCCCACCCGGTCCCGCGCTGCGCGCGCTGGCCAACGTCGACGCCATCGCGCTGAGCGTCCGGGAGCCCAGCCTCGAGGAGATCTTCCTCGACTACTACGGCCGGGCCACCCGATGACCGCCGTCCTGACCTCCACGCCGACCCCGGCGCGGCCGAGCGCGGCCGGCCGGGCGGTGAGCGGGCTCGCGTTCCGGCAGCTGCGTCTGGGCGCCGGATTGGTCCTCGTCACCGCCGTCGGAGTGATCTCGCTGGTCGCCGCGACCGCCGACGCGATCATCTCCGTCCCCGGCAACGTCGGGTCACTGCGCTCGCTCGCCGGCAACCCGGCCATCCGTACCCTGTTCGGCGATCCGGTCGGCCTCGACACGATCGGCGGCTTCGCCGTGTGGCGTGTCGGCACCCCGCTCTCGGTCCTGGTCTCGGTCTGGGCGATCGTGGCGACGACACGCGTGACCCGCGGCGACGAGGCTGCGGGCCGCTGGGACCTCCTGCTGGCCGGACGCACCTCCCTGCGGGCCGTCGTGTCCCGGCATCTGGCCCTGGTGGCCGCGGCCTCGGTACTCATCGGTCTCGGGGTGACCGTCGCGCTCACGGCGAGCGGCGCGGGAGGCGGCGGCGCGCTCGTGTTCGGTGCCGGGCTGGCACTGGTCGGGGCCTGCTTCGCTAGCCTCGCGGCCCTGGCCGCCCAGGTGTTCTCCGGCCGGGCCGCCGCGACCACCTCCGCCGTGGCCGTGCTCGGCGCGAGCCTGCTGCTGCGCATGCTCGGTGACGGGGTGGACGTCCTCGGCCGGCTACGCTGGCTGTCCCCGCTCGGGCTGCTCGGCCTCGCTCAGCCCTACGCCGCGAACCAGTGGCTGCCGCTGGTGGTGCTCGGCCTGGCGGCGGCCGCCCTCGCCGCGGCCACGGCCGTCGCGAGTGGCCGCCGGGACCTGGCCCGCGGTCTCGTCCCGGCCCGCCCGGTCCGGCGTGCGCGGACCGGTCTCCTCGGCTCGGTCGACGCCTTCGCGTTCCGCCGTGTCTTCGGCCCCGTGGTCGCGTGGTCACTCGCGCTGGGCGCCTACTTCCTGCTCATCGGGCTCACCGCGCAGAGCGCACTCGATTTTCTCGCCGACAACCCCATGTTCGGCGACCGGGCCGCCGACGCCGGCTTCGCGCTCTCGTCGGTCCGGGGCTTCGCGGCGACGCTGTTCGCGGTGCTCGCCCTGCCGATCGGTGGGTTCGTCTCCGTGCGGCTGGCCGCGTTCACCGAGGCCGAAGCCGACCGGCGCCTCACGCCCTTGGCGGCCGGTCCTATTACGCGCGTGCGGCTGATCGGCGCGGAGATCGCCGCCACCGCGGTGGGCGCCGTCGCCCTCGCCGTCGTCGCCGGACTGACGCTGTGGCTCGGGCTCGCGCTCAGTGGCGGCACCGAGTTCGGGTTGGGGCAGGCGCTGGGTGGCGCGATAAACATGCTGCCGATCGTCGCGCTCTGCCTCGCCGCGTCGGTGCTCGCCGTCGGCTGGATGCCCCGTGCGGTGGGCGCGGTCGGCGGGCTTCCCGCCGTCGGCGGGTTCCTGCTCTACGTCCTCGCGCTCGACGCCGGAGCACCCCGATGGCTGCTCGACTTCTCTCCGTTCGCACACCTGGCCGCGGTGCCGCTCGATCCGCCGCACTGGGTTGCCGCCGGGACCATGACCCTGCTGGCCGCCGCCGGCGTCGCCCTCGGCATTCTTCGGTTCCGCGACCGGGATCTGCGCGGATGAACGCCCGCTCCCGGCCGGGTCGAATTCCGATGTCGTCGAGTCGTGAGCACATGTTCGGCCTGGCCGGCAATCCGCACCGCTACGAGACCCTGACCCGCCGATCGTTCGCCGGACTGTGGCTGCGGCGCGGCCCGATGTCGGCGTTGACGCCGTTGGGCTCCGTCGATCACCCGCGCTCGGCGAGGCTTGTTTCGAACTTTTCCTGCGCGGATGTCGATTTCCAGGACGTCGGCTTCGACCACGGGACACCATCGGCGACCGAAGGAGACACCCGTGAAGTACATGCTCATGATGTTCGGCGGCCTCGGCGCGACGCTGGCCGACCGCAGCCCCGAGCGGATCGTCGACCTGCAGACCACGATGATGCGCATGGACGCCGAACTGCGCGAATCCGGTGAAGTCGTCGACAGCAGGCATCTGACCGACCCCATTCGGGCCACCACCGTCCGCTTCACCGACGGCACGCCCACTCCCACCGACGGCCCGTTCGCCGAAATCAAGGAATCCCTGGCCGGCTACTGGGTGCTTGAGTGCAGCCACGACCGCGCGCTCGAGATCGCCTCCCTTGTCGTCGCGGTCACCGAATACCCGATGGAGGTCCGTCGGGTCATGGACGAGACCCCCGACCAGGCGTGATTCCCGGCGAGTCGTTCGAGGGCCTGTTGCGCGAGCTGGCGCCGCAGGTCCTCGGCGCGCTCGTCCGTCGCTACGACCAGTTCGACGCCTGCGAGGACGCCGTCCAGGAAGCGCTCCTCGCCGCCACTGTCCAGTGGCCCACTGACGGCGTCCCGGACTCTCCGCGTGCCTGGCTGACCACGGTCGCCACCCGCACGCTGATCGACCACTGGCGCAACGACCACGCCCGGCGCCGCCGCGAGACCACCGCCGCGCGGGATCCGAGCCGGAACCCGGTTGCCACCGGCGACGACACGCTCGTGCTGCTGTTCCTCTGCTGCCATCCCGCGCTCTCGGAGCCATCGCAGCTAGCTCTCACTCTCCGCGCCGTCGGCGGCCTGAGCACCGCGCAGATCGCCGCGGCGTTCCTCGTCCCCGAAGCCACGATGGCGCAGCGCATCGGCCGCGCCAAAACCCGGACCCGCGAGGCCGGCGCCCGCTTCGAACTCCCCGACGACCAGACCGGCCGCCTCGGTGTGGTGCTCCACGTGCTGTACCTGATCTTCAACGAGGGCTACACCAGCACCTCCGGACCGGACCTCACCCGCGTCGGCCTCACCGTCGAAGCCATCCGGCTCACCCGCCTCCTGCACCGGCTGCAGCCCGCCGACGGCGAGATCGCCGGGCTGCTGGCACTCATGCTGCTCACCGACGCCCGCCGCGCCGCCCGCACCGACGACGACGGCTCGATCGTCGCTCTCGACCACCAAGACCGGACCCGGTGGGACGCCGCCGCGATCGCCGAAGGCCAAGCCCTGCTCGCCCGCACGCTCGGCGCCGGACCGATCGGGCCCTACCAAGTACAGGCGGCCATCGCCGCCCTCCATGACGAGGCGCCGACCGCCGCAGACACCGACTGGCCCCAGATTCTGGCGCTTTATGACGTCCTCGTCCAGATTGCGCCTGGACCGGTCGTCACGCTCAGCCGCGCCGTCGCGCTGGCCCGAGTCCATGGCCCCACCGTCGGCCTGGCCGCTCTCGGCACCCTCGAGGGCGACCAGCGGCTGGCCAACAGCCACCGCCTCGACGCCGTCCGCGCCCACCTCCTCGAACAAGCCGGCCTACCCGACGCCGCCCACGCGGCCTACCTGCGCGCCGCCCGGACCACCGCCAGCCTCCCCGAACAGCGCTACCTCACCCGCCGCGCCGCCCAGCTACGCGCCCGTTCCTGAAATATGCGGGGCCTTGGCGATGGCACGCTGAGGCGGTCCTGGTTCGACCGACCCCCGGCCCGCACGATCCCACCCCGCGAGCGCACCGCTTTCGCCGCCGAACTCGTCGTGTTCTTCGCCGACCCGCACACGCCGGCACCGGACGGCGCCCCCCACGACCCAGTCCGCGGCGTCCCGCTGGCCGCACGCGAGTCCGCGGTGCTCGCCCGGCTGAACAGCGGCGTGGTACCGCGCGCCGCGTCACTCGGCGCGCTCTGGGCCACCTCGTCGCGACCCCACCCTGGCCGGGGCCGCCGCTCTGGCTGCACGGCGATCCGCATCCGTCGAACCTGCTCGTCACCGACGCTGCGCCGGCCCGCTTGGCGGCAGTCATCGACTTCGGTGACCTCACCGCCGGCGACCCCGCCACCGACCTCTCCGCAGGATGGGCCCTCAACCTCGGCACTCCCTTCGCCGTGCACACCGACGACCCGTTCCTCGCCGCCGTCGGACGGCACACCCTCGACCAGCTTCCTGGCCGACCGGCCCGATCCTCCGGCGGAGACCATGGACGCGGTCCGGCTCGTTTCAGCAGGCTTGTCGATGCAGCTCGGCCAGGGGGTGGAATGCCTCTTGGGACGAGCTCAACGCCGCGGAGTTGACGTCGTGGCGCGGGTCGGGGTCGTCGACCGCTTGGGGATCGAACCCGTGGACGGCCTGGTCACGCGCCCAGATAGCGCAGTACGGCAAGCACCCGCCGGTTGGCGTCCTCCGAGGAGGGCAGGCCGAGCTTGCCGAAGACCGCCGCGACATGCTTCTCCACCGTGCCCGCCGACACCAGCAGGGTTTGCGCGATGGCCGAGTTGGACCTGCCCTCCGCCATCAGCGCTAGCACCTCACGCTCGCGTGCGGTGAGCGACTCAATTTCCGCGGCCCGTCTGCCGCCGCCTGCAAGCTGAGTGACCACCTCGGGGTCGAGGGCGGTGCCTCTGGCCGCGACGCGGGTCAGCGCCTCGGTGAACTCGGCGACGTCGGCGACACGGTCCTTGAGCAGATAGCCGACCCCCGCGGAGCCGGCGGCGAGCAGCCGGGTCGCGAACCTCGTCTCGATGTATTGGGAGAACAGCAGCACGCCGGTACCGGGGTGTTCTCGGCGGATGTCGATCGCTGCTCGCAGGCCCTCGGTGCTGTGGGTGGGTGGCATCCGGATGTCGATGATGGTGACGTCGGGCCGGTGCTCGGCGACGGCGGATCGCAGCGCTTCGGCGTCTGCCACGGCCGCGCAGACCTCGTGCCCGCGTTCGGTAAGCATCTGGACCAGCAACTCGCGCAGGATGGCCGAATCGTCGGCGATCACGATGCGCATGGCCGGCATCGTCTCACTGCTTCTCATGCGTGCAGGGGAAGGTCGATTTCCACCGCGGTCGGGCCGCCGGGTGGGCTGCTGATCCGCAGGCTGCCGTCAACGGTGCGGACGCGTTGGGTGAGGCCCGGAAGACCCGTGCCGGCGCCGATCCCGGCACCGCCGAGGCCGTCGTCGGACACCAGTAGTTGCAGCCTGTCGTTTTGCAGTTCGGCACGCAGCACCGCGTGCCCGGCCCCGCTGTGCTTGATCACGTTGGCCAGCAGCTCGGCCGCACAAAAGTAGGCGATGCTCTCGATCGCCGGAGTCGGCCGCTGCGGCAGGTCCACCGACAGCTCGACCGGCACCAGGCTGCCCGCGCAGAGGGTGGCCAACGCGTCCGGCAGTCCCTCGTCCAGCACCGGGGGGTGGATGCCACGGGAGAGATTGCGGAGTTCGGACAGTGCTTCGCCGGCATTGCGGTGGGCGGTTCTGACCAGCTCCCGCACCCGGTCCGGATCGGTCACCGGCCCGCCCGCAGGGCCCAGCCCCTCGGCAGCCATGTTCAGACTCATCGCCAGCGCCACCAGCCGGACCTGTGCCCCGTCGTGGAGGTCGCGCTCCAGCCGGCGCAGCAGTGCCGCCGAGTCCTCCAGGGCCAGCGCCCGGGTCTCCTCCAGACTGCGCACCCGCTGGGCGAGCTCACCCGGACCGAGCAAGGCACGCACCAGCCAGCGGTCGACCGCGACCACCGCGCGGGTGAACCAGGGGGCGGCCAGCAACGTCAGGACGCCGATGCCGGCGGTGATGAAGGTGGCGGCGAAACTGGCGGAGTGCGGAGCCCCGGCGCCGCCCGGAAACGGCGAGATCGTCCGCAGGACCGTGCCGTGCTCGTGGAGGACCAGCCAGCGCAGCGGCGTGAGGAGGTCGAATGCGGCGATCAGCCACCAGGTCGCCGCGTACAGCTGGAAGACCGCGACCGGTTGCTTCACCAGTCCGTACGCGGTCGCGCGCCAGCCCGCCTCGTCCCGCAGCCGGGCGTCCAACCGGGCGAAGAAGCCGCCGGCCGGGCGGAGTCGCGCCGGGGCAGTGACCCGATCGGCCAGCAGGCGTGCCGCCAAGGCGCGCTGGAGTGCCGCCAGGGCGCGGGAGAGGCCGAGGGCCACGACGGCGAGGACCAGTCCCAGTCCGGCGCCGACCACGGAAGCGATGAGCCCTACGCCGAGGCCGAGGAGGCTCAGCGCGAGAACGAAGCCGACCAGCGCGACCGGGACGCTGAGCAGGCAGTACCCGGCCTCGGCCCAGGCGCGTCGAGTGAAGGGTGCGGTGAGGACGGCGTGCACGACCCCCGACCGGCTCACGCGTCTCGCCGCGCCAACAGCCAGCCGCCGCCCCCCAGCGCCGCCACGACGTACAGCCAGAGCACGGCAAAGCCGACCCACGGCGTGAGCACCTCCGACACCTCGCGTGAGACGCCGAGCGAGCTGCTGAAGATCAATGTCGGCAGGAACTTCGACACCGTCGGCCCGGTCAACCCCGCGAGCAGCAGCGGCAGCACGAAGAACAGGCCGACGAGCGCACCGATCGCCGCTGAGGAGTGCCGGATCGCAGCACCCAGGCCGATGCCGATCAGGGCTACCATTGCCAGGTACGCGCCGGACAGCACGACCGCGCGCAGCACCCCGGCGTCGCCGAGGGACGGTTGCGGAACCCCGGCGGCCATGGCAGCCGTGCCGGCGAAGAAGGTCACGAAGGTGACAGTCTCACCGACCACAAGCGAGATCAGTCCGACGACGGCCGACTTGGCGGCGAGCATTGTCCACCGGCCGGGCACTGCCGCGAGCGTGGACCTGATCGAGCCGGAGGTGTACTCGCTGGTGACCGCCAGGACGCCCATCAGGCCGATGACGAGCTGACCGAGCACCACCCCGGCCAGCGCGTTGTTCACCGGGTCGAAGGACGCCGCGGCAGCCGGGCCGGGCGCTTTGGTGTTGGCCATCGCGGCCACCCCGACAACGATCATGCTGACCGTGGTGGTCAGCAGCATCCACGGTGTGGAACGCAGGCTGCGCAGCTTGATCCACTCCATCCGCACAGCCTGCCGGAATCCGTGACGTCCGGCGGGCAGGCCGGCCATCAGCGTGCGCGTCATCCCTGACTCCTCGGTTCGGCGGGGAACACCGCTGTCAGGAAATCGGGCAGCCCGGGGCCGAGGTCGTCGTCGCCCCACGGGTTCGTCGACAGCGTGAGCCGGCGATGCCCGTCAACGGTGCTGAACGAGTACGTGTAGTACCCGAAGATGCCGCCGGTGTGACCCCACAGCGTCACTCCGGTGGGCGCGGTCTTGGTCTGGAGGCCGAGCCCGTAGCTGGTACCGGGGAATACCGTCCGCGCCTCGGTGAGCAGCGTGCCGGGCACCAGCCGACCGGCGTTGAGTTCGCCGAAGAAACGGTTGAGGTCGGTGGCGCTGGAGAGCATGTCGCCGGACGCACCGGCGATCGACGGATTGAACACCGTGATGTCGACGGTCGCGCCGCTCTCGTCGAGCAGGTACCCGTGCGAGTGTGGCCCGCGGATGTGCGGGTCGGTGCCGGGCCCCGCGGTGTCGTACAGGCGAAGCGGATCGAGGATCCGGCGCCGGATCTCGTCGGCGTACCCGCGGCCGGCGACCCGCTCGATGACGAGCCCGAGCAGAATGTAGTTGGTGTTGGAGTACGACCAGGAGGATCCGGGCTCGAACAGCGGCGGATGGACGGCGGTCAGCGCGAGGAGCTCGCGGGGCGTCCACGTGCGGTACCGCTGGCGGACGACGTCGGCAATCGTGGGAAAGATCTGAGGTAGCAGGGTGGTGTAGTCGAATATGCCGCTGGTGTGCTGCAGCAGATTCCGCACGGTGATCCGGTCCTCGCCGGGCGCGACGCCCGGGAGCCAGCGTCGTATCGGATCGTCCAGGC
The DNA here is from genome assembly GCF_044454545.1 of Cryptosporangium sp. NPDC051539. Lineage (NCBI taxonomy): Bacteria > Bacillati > Actinomycetota > Actinomycetes > Cryptosporangiales > Cryptosporangiaceae > Cryptosporangium > Cryptosporangium sp. NPDC051539. The sequence goes on from NZ_JBITDV010000004.1 coordinate 567,401, forward strand.
CCAGCCGCCGCTCGGCGACGAGTTGCAGCATGACTGTCGACATGAAGCTCTTGTTGACACTGCCTATCCGGAACCGCCCGGTGGGCACGACACGCTTCGAGGTTCCGAGCTCCGAGACCCCACTGGAACCCCGCCACACCCAGTGTGGGTCGCGGACCTCGGCGAGGACACCGGACGCGGCTTTGCCGGCGATACGGTCGAGCGCCGCTTGGAACGCGGCGCTGTCCTTCGCGGGCGTGGCGGACGCAGCGGGCGTGGCGGACGCAGCGGGCGTGGCGGACGCAGCGGGCGTGGCGGGCGTGGCGGGCGTGGCCGCGGCGGGCGTGGCCGCGGCGGGCGTGGCCGCGTTCACGCCGGCTGCCGCCGCGACCGTGGCGACGGCTCCGGCCTTCAGCACGGTTCGACGGGTAATCACGACGGCGTGGTCCCCCGGTACTCGGCGCTGCCACTGGTCAGGGCGAAGAACGCTTCCTCCAGCGACCGCCCTCCGGCGGTCAGCTCGGTGACGGTGCTGTCGGCGAGCAACCGGCCCTGGCCGATCACGATCAGATGGTCGGCAGTGAGCGCCATCTCGCTGATGAGGTGGCTGGAGAGCAGCACGGTGCGCCCCTCGGCGGCGAGCGACTTCATCAGATCGCGGATCCACCGCACACCCTCCGGATCGAGCCCGTTCACGGGTTCGTCGAAGAGCAGCACTGCGGGGTCACCGAGCAGGGCCGCGGCGATACCGAGCCGCTGGGACATCCCGAGTGAGAATCCGCCGGCCCGCTTGCGTGCCACGGCGCCGAGGCCGACGGTGGTCAGCACCTCGCCGACGCGTGATCGCGGGATCGCGCTCGCGGCGGCCAGCGCGGCGAGGTGATTCTGCGCGCTTCGGCCGGGATGATAGGTGCGCGCTTCGAGCAGCGCACCCACCTCTCGTAGCGGCCAGCGCAATTCGCGGTACGGCTTGCCGTTGATGGTCGCGGTGCCGTGGTCCGGGCGGTCCAGCCCCATGACTATGCGCATGGTGGTGGACTTTCCGGATCCGTTGGGACCGAGGAACCCAGTGACCGCGCCCGGCCGGACGTCGAAGTCGAGCCCGCCCACGGCCGTCGTCGCACCATAGCGTTTGGTCAGTCCGCCTATCTGGATCATGAGCCGCTCCGCGTGTACCGAATCATGACCTCGAAGCTATTCGCGCCGCCCGGAACGCGGAACGTGGAAGACCTCCGTCTTTCCGTGGGGGATCTCCCCCACGACATCATCGGCGGCGAGGAGACCTACGGGTACGCCATCACGCGCCGGCTGAATGAGCTCGGCTTCGCCGACGTCGTGGACGGCACGGTGTACACGATCCTGCTGCGGCTGGAGAAGAACGGCCTCGTCCAGGTGGCGAAACGGCCGTCCGACGTGGGGCCGCCACGCAAGTTCTATGCACTCAACGACGCCGGCCGGAAAGAACTCGCGATGTTCTGGACGAAATGGCAGTACGTCCGTCACCAACATTGCCGGAGACCGCTTGGGGATCGAACCCTCCGACCTTCCCGACCTGCACAAAGGCCGGCCTCAGAGGCTCAGCCGTCGCCTCCATCGCGCAAGCAAGTGCCCATCGACGGCGTTAGAGCACGTGACACGGTTCGTCACTCTCTGCGGTGGGCCGCCTGGGGATCGAACCCAGAACCCGCGGACTAAAAGTCCACTGTATCCGGTAGTACTCCGGAATGACGGCTCATATGGGCCTTTGTTAACGAGTGCGCATCAGTGATAGCTGTTCTGTTCATACGACTTGTTCCAGATCGACCCTGCGGGCGCTCGTTCTGTAAAGCAGCGTGATCGGGTGCTATTGAGGTACGAGCCGCATCGGAGCCGCCAACGGCTCCCCCAACCATCGCAACAGGCACGCTTGTAGCAGCGAGGCCTAGACGGACATCGCGCTCCTGGCGAGGAGTTGACGCAGACCTGCAGGCTCATGGCCCGGCCGGTCGAGCATTGCCCTGGCCCGCTGTTGGACGGTGGCGCGACGTAGTTCCTGCGGAGCGTGCCGCTCCGCGGTGTGCAAAGAGGCAACGGCACGGTCGGCGTCGCCATGCATGTTCCAGGCGTGGAAGGCGTCGACCGCGGCGCGGGCCCGCCGTTCGCCGGTGGGCAGTTGGTCAAGCCGCAGGCGGGACGCGTATTGGACGGCGCGGGCTGAGTCACCGAGCGTGCTGTGGACGCTGATTGCGTATCCGTCCGCAATCGGTGTGCTGAACCGTGCGGTCGCCGGAACGCGAGCGGCGATCTGCTCGGCTTCGCCCAGCAGGCCCGTGGCGTCCTGCCGGTCACCGGCGACCGCTGCGGTGTAAGCGGCGGTGAGCAGCATGGATCCGCGCAGCGGCAGCGCACGCTCGCTGGTCAGCCGTTGCGCGGCGTCGCCGAGCAGCGTGAGGGCATCTGCGGTGTCGCCGTCGCGGCGCATCGCGACCGCCAGCCTGGTAGCAGCCAGGCCCGTCAGTGCAGGGTCGCCGCTGTCGCGGGCGATCGCAAGCGCTTGGTCGGCGGCGGCCCATGCGCGTCCGTTGCCGCCGACTTTGGTCGACACCTCGCTGAGCAGCGCATAGGCCTGTACGAGTGTGGCGACCAACCGCGGAGAAGCGTCCGCGGCGCGGATGATCGGCGGAAGGAGCCGCTGGGTGTCGGCGTAGTGTCCGGCGGCGAACGATGCCCGGGCGCGGACCAGCGCACCCGGAGCATCTTGGGGTGCCAGCTCGGCCTGAGGTGGTGCAGCGCTGGCGCCCAGTGCGCCGGTGACGCCGAGGCCGACCAGGGCGGTGAGCAGGGTGCGGCGTTGCATGGCGTCTCCCCTCTCGATCGGGCCGACCCTACCGGCCGTCCGGTGAGGCGTGGGGCCGCCGCGCGGGGTGATTCCCAGCTCGTCGAGCGGGATATCCAGCACATCGGAAAGACGCAGAAGCGTGTCAACGTCGGCGTGCCGGGCGCCCCCATTTTCCAGGCGGCAGACTGCGGCGCCGGACCGGTTGATACGGAGGCCGACCTCGGCTTGCGTCAGGTCGGCAAGCTGCCGGTAGCGGCGCAGGACGTGACCGCGATCAGCGGACCGGGACAAGCGGTGCGCAACGTTCATCGAGGCTCTCCCTCGCTCGTCTGCTCGGCAGAGTACGGCGAGCGATGGTGCGCACCAAGGTGCTTTGCGAAAGACGCAACCGGCCTCCGGAACACGCACTTAGAACCCGGCACCGCATGGCGGACGGGCTTTCCTGATGGAGCGTCGGCGACCGCCGAACGTCAGAACGGAGATCCCGTGATGATGCAACCCCACACCGCCACTCCGACCCCTGCCAGCGCGGGCGACCTGATCGAGGCCGGGCTGCTGAAGGTCGGACACAGCTGCGACATCCATCCCACAGCGCTATTCCTCGTCCACGACCTCGTCAGTGTGGCCCGTCAGATAGTGCTGGCCGATCACGTCAGCGTCGGGGCCTTCGTCATCGTGCACGGCGGCACCCATATCGGGGCCGGATCCAGGATCGGCCACCACACGATCGTCGGAGAGCCCGAGTACGGGTACGCGATGCGTGAGGTCTACGTAGGAGCTGGAAGCACAACCCGGCTAGGAAGCGCCGTCGTCGTGCGGTCCGGCGCGATCGTCTACGCCGGGGTGGTAATCGGCGACGACAGCACGATTGGACACCATACGCTGCTGCGCACCGACGTCCATGTCGGGACTGGCTGCCAGTTGGCCGCGAACGTCACCGTCGAACGCGGCACCCACATCGGCGACCGCGTCCGCGTGTCCCCAGCCAGCCACCTCACCGGGGCCATGACGATCGGGGACGGTGCCTACGTCGGCGCCGGAGTCCGCACCATCAACGACAAGCATTTGATCTGGCGTGACCCGGAGCACGAGGAACCGATGACACCACCGACATTTGCGTCCGGAGCCCGGATCGGAACCGGCTCGGTGATCCTGGACGGCGTTACCGTCGGAACCAATGCAGTGATTGGGGCAGGTGCCGTCGTGACCCGGGACGTCGAGCCGAACACCAAGGCTTATGGCGTGCCAGCCATCCAACATGGGCGGACCGACCGGTGAGCGCCGCGTGGGAGTGGCTGGAACCAATCCGGACGAGCGTCCCCGAACTCAGCGGACACGACTGGACCACCCTGCTCAAGCTAAGCGACGCGCTCGCACGCCGCGCAGCCAGTGCTCCAACGCCGGCGGACAGCCGTACCACGGCGGAGTGGCTGCTCGAAACCCGCGCCAGCCTGGCCGCTGACGCGCATCGCGCACCGGCCGGGCCAGCCGGCTGGGCGTGGTAGCTGCTCGCCCAGTTCCTCGCGGGCTTCCACGACCTGGACCTTCGCGATACCACCGGTCCCGGACACGGCGCCATGATCCTCACCAACGCCCGCCCGGCGACGGCCACCCGGTGGGCGGCGAGACTCTCCGACGGGGAGATCGTGGGAATCGCCGCGACCGAGCGACACGGCGGATCACGCATTCGGGAGATCACCACCCAGGCACGAATCGCAGGCACCGGCCGCTGGCTCCTGACCGGTGAGAAGTGCTGGGTGTCTCGCCTCACCGAGGCCACGGGGTTCGTGGCCTTCTTCCGAGACCCGGACGGCCAGATCAGCGCCGCGATCATCGACGCGAGGGGCGCGGGTCTCGAACGAGAGGTCACCGAACCGTCCGGCCTCGGCGGCTGGTCCTGGGGCACCCTCCGGCTCCACGACGTGCCGGTCGAGGTCGACAAGCAGCTACTCGGCGCGCCGGGTGAAGGTCTCGCGATCTTCCACCGTCACTTCACCGCGTTCCGTCCTCTGGTCACCGCGACCGCGTTGGGCACCGCAGCCAGCGTCCACCAGCACGTCCTGAGCGCGCTTGCCACCCGCCGCCAGGCAGGAATCCTTGCCCGGATTCGCGACAACGCGTTGATCACACTCGGCCGGACCCATGCTGAAATCCTCGCCGAGCTCACTGCCGTCCTCACCGCCGGACGCCTCGCCGCGAACAATCATCCCCTCGCCGACCTGATCGCGCGATCGGGCAAGGCCGCCGGCGCGGACACGGCCAATCGGGTGGTGGCGCACCTGGCTCCGTTGATCGGCGCAGCCGGGTATCAGCGCGCACACCCGGTCGCGAAGGCCCGCGCCGACCTCGCTGGACTTCTGTACGCCGACGGCATTCACGACAGCCTCTACCGCTCCGCAGGCCAGGCGCTTCTCCAACGCGTACCCATGGATGCGACGGTGCCGGCCCTGGTGAATCTGCGCGCCGCCTGACCCAGTCCCCACCGCCCCGGCCACCCGGCCGGGGCGCTCATCTTCACCCGACGACGGGTTCGCCGTTCTCCAGATACAGAGTGCGGCCAGACCCGACAGCTACCAGCGCCGCACGAACACGCCGCGCCAGCAAAGGCGACATCCGCGCATCCGGCCGTGGGTCCAGAGGAGCCTGCGGAGCCAGAGGAACCGTCCGGCGCATCGGGCCGAAGCCAGAACGCGGCTCGCCACGACCGGTGACAAGCGGTGAGGGAAGAGGTGCGGAAGGTATCGTCGCGCGGGTCACGGTGACACCGCCTGACAGAGGACGCCCGGGCCACCGGAGGGCCGCATACCTGCGTCAGAAACGGACTTGAACGCACTCAAGCCCGCGTACGTCAGAAGTCGCACAGCTGCGATGTTTTCGTGCCCGGGGCGGGAATCGAACCCGCACGCCCTTTCGGGCAGCCGTTTTTAAGACGGCCGTGGCTGCCTTTACACCACCCGGGCTCGGCTGCTTCACCGTACGGGGAGGAACCCCCCGTACGTAGCGGCTTTGCCAGAAGTGGGATCGGTCAGCCTGCACCCGACCTGAACAGGTAACGTCGCCCGGCAACCTGCCGGGCGACGTTCTGCACCCATTCTGCTCAGCGCGCGGTGCGGGCGGGCTCGGCCGGGGCCTTCTTGGCCGACTTCTCGGCGGGCTTCTCGGTGAGCTTCTCCGGGGGTCCGCCGGCGGTGGCCACGGCCTCGACGACGGTCTTCGCCGCGGGCGGCGTCGGCGTCGCGAACAGCTCGAAGCTGGCGCGCGGGTCGTGCAGCTGGCCCAGCGCCACGACCTCGCGGCGGAGGAACAGCGCGAGCGTCCAGTCGGAGATGACCCGGACCTTGCGGTTGAAGGTGGGGACCCGGCTCACGTGGTACGACCGGTGCATCAGCCAGGCGATGAAGCCCTTGGTCTTGATGCCGTAGGTCTGCGCCACACCCTTGTACAGACCCAGGCTCGCCACCGACCCGACGTGCTTGTGCTCGTAGTTCACCGGCTGGCCGCCGTTGAGCATGATCGCGATGTTCTTGCCCAGCCGCTTGGCCTGGCGGACGGCGTGCTGCGCGCTCGGCGAGCAGGTGGCGTCCGGGGTCTCCGACGTCAGGTCGGGCACCGAGGCGCAGTCACCGGCGCTCCAGGCGCCCTCGACGACGTTGCCCTCGGGGTCGACGACCTGCAGCGTGGGCAGGCAGGTCACGCGACCGCGGTCGTCGAGCGGGAGGTCGGTGTTGGCGAGCATCGGGTGCGCCTTCACGCCGGCGGTCCACACCACGGTGCGGGCGTCGAACTCCTCGCCGTCGGAGAGCACGACGTGCCCGTCGACGCACGACTCCAGCCGAGTGTTCAGCCGGATGTCGATGCCGCGGTCGAGCAGTCGCTGCACGGTGTACGCACCCATCTCCGGGCCGACCTCGGGCAGGATCCGCTGGCTGGCCTCGACCAGCACGAACCGGATGTCGGACTGGTTGAGCGTCCGGTAGTACTTCACCGCGTCGCGGACCATGTCTTCGAGCTCGGCCAGCGCCTCGATGCCGGCGTAGCCACCGCCCACGAACACGAACGTGGTCGCGGCCTGGCGCAGCTCGGAATCGTTTGTGCTGTCGGCGGCGTCGAGCTCACCCAGCACCTGGTTGCGCAGGTAGATGGCCTCGCCGACGGTCTTGAAGCCGACCGCGGTTTCCTTCAGGCCGGGAATCGGCAGGGTCCGCGACACCGAACCGGGCGCGAGAACGATGTGGTCGTAGGTCAACTCGTACGGCTGGCCCATCACCGGGACGATGTTCACGGTCCGCCGGGCGTGGTCCACGCTCTCGACGTAACCGGTGATGACGTGGGCGCCCCGGAGTGTCTTGCGCAGCGGCGCGACGACGTGACGGGGCTCCAGGTTGCCGGCGGCTGCCTCCGGCAGGAATGGCTGGTAGGTCATGTGCGGCTGCGGGTCGACGACGGTGATGCGGGCCCGCTTCGCCTTACGCTGCAGCTCCAACGCCGTGTACATACCGACGTACCCACCACCGACGACGAGGATGTGCGGTCGATCCGCGCTCATGCCTCTCTCTACCTTCCGCGCTTGCGGCGGCACCTGGTGCGGTGCCGTCAGGATTTCCTGGAGGACCCGCTCTGGTCCCTGAAAAGCGTAACCACGCTTTCTTGAACGATTCGTTGCGCGGTCGTCGGATGCGACCGCCGACACATCTTCGGCTACCCGCAACGGGACAAATCGATGCGGTCGAGGTCCCCAGTTAACAGTCTTGACCGTGTGTCACGCGTCCAAACCGGTCTTGCTTCTCACACCTGTGTCAATGCTTTGGCCTGGGCGAATATTCCATCGAGCATAGGTGCGGTGAGGACGCCCGTGAAGGTGTTCTGCTGGCTCACGTGATAGCACCCGAGTAGAGAAATGTCCGTTCCGGGCACCGCGGCGAGGGCTCCGTGGCCGAAACGGGGCCGCGGTCGCGGGGCGGTGCCGCCGAGTGCCCCGACGATCGGCCAGAACGCCGTCCAGGCGAACGCGCCGAGCGCGACGATCACCTTGAGCGTGGGTGCGAGCAACTCGAGTTCGCGGACCAGCCAGGGCGCGCAGGTGTCTCGCTCGGACGGCGTCGGCTTGTTGGCGGGCGGGGCGCACCGCACCGCGGCAGCGATCCGGACGTCGGTCAGTTCCAGGCCGTCGTCGACGTCGACGGAGGTGGGCTGGTTGGCCAGCCCGGCGCGGTGGAGCGCCGCGAAGAGCCAGTCGCCGGACCGGTCACCGGTGAAGACGCGCCCGGTGCGGTTGGCGCCGTGGGCGGCCGGGGCCAGGCCGAGGACCAGGATGCGGGCGTCCGCCGGGCCGAAGCCCGGTGCCGGGCGGCCCCAGTAGGTCTGGTCCGCGAACGCGGCCCGCTTCTCGGTCGCGACCTGCTCCCGCCACGCCACCAGCCGAGGACACGCCCGGCAGTGCGCCACCCCCGCGTCGAGCTCAGCCAGGTCAGCGGCAGCGGCGGCGAGCTTCCGCACGCCGGCCGCGGTCGCAGCGACGGGCGCGTCAGCGCCGAGGTACGCGGGACGTCCCATCCCCCCATTCTCGCGGACGCCAACCCCCCGCCCCCGCGGCACGTCCCCCGCGAAGCCCGCGGCGCGGAACGCGGGGATGCGAAGCGCACGGCGCGGGGAGGGGAGCGCGGGGGGCGCGGCGCGGAGCGCAGAGAGCGCAGGGACGCAGAGAGCACAGGGACGCCGCGCGGACCAAGCGGCGCGGAACGAGCAGGCCGGGAGCGGGGCGCGGAGCACGGCTGGGGCGGCGAGCGCGGCGGTCCGAGCCCGGGAAGGCGGGACGCGGGAGGGCGCGGCACGGGGGCAGACGCGGCACGCGGAGCGTGGGAGCGCGGCCGGGAACGCGGCGGGAGGCGCGGCCCGCGGTGCACGGCGACCGGAGCCCGGGTGGGGAGTAGGGCGACGCGAGGCGCGGCCAGCAGCGGGCCGAGCCCGGGACGCAGGACGCCGGGGCGCCGGGGCGTGAGAGCGCGGCGCGCAGCAGGGAGCGAATCCGCCCGGAGCGCGAAGCCCTGCCCGCCCAGAGCACGGGCGCCGCGCCCCCCGCCCCCGCCACCCGGCGCGCTGACCTGGGCCTGCTCGAAGCCGGGAACAGGCGAGCGCGCCGGCGTCGGTCAGGGGGCCGTCGCCAGGAGGCGCGCCCGCCTCTCACCCGTCGGTCTCAGTGCGCCACCCGCCGGAAGAGTTCCAAGCTCCGTGCCCAGGCCGTCACAGCGGCGTGGTGGTCGTACGAGTCGGGCCGGTCGTCGTTGTAGAAGCCGCGCTTCGTGCCTGGGTACTCGTAGATCGTGAACTCACCCCCGGCCTCCTCGACCGCCTTCCGAGCGAGCGCGAGCTCCGGGCCGGTGGTCGCCGCGTCCTCGTCGGCCGCGTGCACGATCGCGGCCTTGCCGCCCAACGCGCTCCAGTCCGGCGTCTTCGGCTGCCACGGCACGAGCGGATAGAACGCCGCGGCCGACGCCACGTCGTCAGTCAGGCTCGCCGCCCAGAGGGCCAGCGAACCGCCGAGACCGAAGCCCATCACGCCGATCGGAGCGCCAACGATGCCGGCGAGGTAGCGCGCGGCGCCGGTCAGGTCACCGGCCGCCCGCTCGGCCGGCAGCGCGGCGGCGAGCTTCTGGGCCTCGTCGGTCTCGACGGCCATCTCGCCCCGGTACACGTCCGGCGCGAGCACGACGAAACCCTCTTCGGCCAGCCGGTCGGCCACCGACCGGATCTGTCCACCCAGGCCCCACCACGCGGGGAGGACGAGAATGCCCGGCGCGCCGCTTTCGGACGGCTCGGCCAGATAGCCCTCCGAAGTACCGCCATCTACTGGAAAGACCACGTTCGCACCCACGGCAGGCTCCCTTTGGTAGGCAGTCACCCAATCACGGGAGTGGACCGCGTGGAGGCGGTGGCGCGCTAGGTCACATTCGACATCAACCCACCTGAATCGATGCGGAGGGGAAAGTCAGGCTTCCGACTCCCCATTCCGCCCGGGTCGGCGCGACCGGATAACGTGCGCGCATGAGCACTCTGTTGGCCGGCCTGCTCGCCGCCCCGGGTCTGTACCGGGGTCGGGGCGACGGCGCCGAGTCCGGGCCGTTCCTGGCCCGGCTGGTGGTGACGCCGGTGGTCTCGGCCCGCGGGGTGATCATCGACTACGAGGCCACTTCGGACCGCCGCGGCCTGCACCACGTCGAGCACTCGATCCTGACGACGAGCCAGGACGGCCGGCAGGCGCTGCACGTCTGCTGCACGGAGCTGCCCGGCGTGGTGACGTTCAACGAGAGCAAGCCGGGCATCTTCACCGCCTACGACGGGGGCCTCACCGCCCGCATCGTGATCACCGCACCGCAGCCGGGGGCGCTGACCTACTCCTGGTGGTGGACCCGCGACGAGGGCGAACCCAAGGAACAGTTCCGGGCGGACGTGCGCCGCACCGGCTAGTAGAGCGCGCACGGTGCCGGCCCGCGGACTAGAGCATCGACCAGGCGATCCCGTCGAGGATGTCGTGCTCGCTCGCGACGACCGAGCCGGCGCCGACCTCGTCCATCAGGGTCTTCAGCACCAGCGCGCCCGCTCCGATCACGTCCACCCGCCCGGGATGCATCACCGGGTAGGCGGCCCGCTCCTCCCGGGTCTGGGCGAGTAGCCGGGCGGTCACCTCCGCGACCTGGTCGCGGGTGATCCGGGCGTGGTGGATCGCCTCCGGGTCGTACTCGGTCAAGCCCAGGGCCAACGCGGTCACGGTGGTGACCGAACCCGCCAGGCCGACCAGCGTCCGGGCCCGCTCCACCGGGACGGTCTCGCGGGCCAGCGACACCGCCGCGACGATGTCCTTCTCGGTAGCGGCGATCTCGTCCGCGGTCGGCGGGTCGCTGTGCAGGTGACGTTCGGTGAGCCGGACGCAACCGATGTTTACGGAGCGGGCCGCGTCCACCTCGCGCGAGCCGAGGACGAACTCGGTCGATCCGCCGCCGATGTCGACCACCAGGTACGGCGGTTCACCGCTGGCCAGCCCCCGGACGGCGCCGTCGAACGAGAGCCTGGCCTCCTCGTCGCCGGAGATCACTTCGGGCGCGGCGCCGAGCGTCTCGAGCACCATCGCGCGGAAGTCGTCCGCATTGGACGCGTCGCGGCTGGCGCTGGTGGCGACCATGCGCACCCGTTCGGCACCGAGGTCACGGATCCGGCCCGCGTACTCCGCCAGCGCGACCCGCGTCCGTTCGATCGCCTCCGGCGCGAGACGGCCGGTCTGGTCGACGCCCTGCCCGAGGCGGACGATCGTCATCTCGCGCACGACGTCCACCAAGGCGTTGGCCGTGAGGTCAGCCACCAGCAGACGGATGGAGTTCGTGCCGCAGTCGATCGCGGCGACCCTCAGTGGTCGCACGGATCCGCCCCGCACGGGTTGCGTTCCCACCAGGCGCCGACCGCCTCGATCGCCTCGTCACCCAGGGGATTGACGCCGGGACCCGCGGCCAGCGCGTGCCCGGCCAGCGCGTGCAGGCACTTCACCCGGGTCGGCATGCCACCGGCGCTGACGCCGTCGATCTCCGGCACCTCACCGAGCTCGCGGCGACGCTCCAGGTAGTCCTGGTGCGCGGCCCGGTACCGCTCGGCGAGCTCCTGGTCTTCCTCGAGGCGCGACGACATGTCCCGCATCAGCCCGCCGGACTCCTCGGTGGACAGACGGGCGGCCAGGCGTGGGCAGGTCAGGTAGAACGTCGTCGGGAACGGGGTCCCGTCGGGGAGCCGGGGCGCGGTCTCGACGACGTCGGGCGCGCCGCACGGGCAGCGGTGCGCGACGCCGACGGCACCGCGCGGCACCCGGCCGAGCTGGACGGCGACGGTCTGCTCGTCGGCAGCGGCCAGGGTCACGGCTGATCGGCCGCCTCGACGCTGTCCCACATCCGCCCGTACCAGGAGCGCGGGTCGTTGACCGGCGAGCCGCTGGAGGGGGTGGAATCCGGCGTCCGGGTCTCACCGGCCCGCGTCGGGTCCTGCACGATGTACCGCTTCTCTCCCGGCTGGACGAGTTGCAAGCGCGAACTCGCCTGGCCGCGTACGTACTCGGGGTCGTTCCAGGCATCGAGCTCGGACCGCAGCGCACCGATCCGCTCGGACTGACGGGCCTGCGCGCGCTCGGCCTCGGCGATCTGGGAGCGCTGCGCGAGGTACTGCTGCACCGGGTAGGCCAGCGTGAGCACCAGCACCGCGAACAGGATCGCGAGCACGGCCGCGCGTCCGGTGAAGCGGCCCTCGCCGCGGCGGACGAACCGCCGTCCGTCGAGCATCGCGGTGGCGGAGGCCGACGTGCGGCGGACGCCGGGGCGGCGGCCTTCGCGGCTACCGGCGCCGGGACTCCGGCCCGCGCCGCGCCGCTGAGCGGGCAGCGACGAGACCGGGTAGTCGCGCTGCTTGCCCGGCACCCGCCCGGTGACCCGGCCACCGTGAGGGCTGGTGGTGCGGCCAGACGCGGCCCGCGCCGCACCCCGGGCGGCCGACGACGTCGACGGGCGGCGGTTTCCCCCGGCCCGGGACGGTCGCTGGCCGCTCGGAGTGCGGCGCGGACCAGCCATCAGACCGAGTAGCGCGGGAAGGCCCGCGCGCCGGCGTAGACCGCCGCGTCGTCCAGCTCCTCTTCGATGCGGAGCAGCTGGTTGTACTTGGCGATGCGCTCCGAGCGGGCCGGGGCGCCGGTCTTGATCTGGCCGCAGTCGGTCGCGACGGCCAGGTCGGCGATCGTGGTGTCTTCGGTCTCGCCCGAACGGTGGCTCATCATGCAGGTGAAGCTCGCGCGGTGCGCCATCGAGACCGCGTCGAACGTCTCGGTGAGCGTGCCGATCTGGTTGACCTTCACCAGCAGCGAGTTCGCGGCCTTCTCGGCGACACCGCGGGCCAGCCGCTCCGGGTTGGTGACGAACAGGTCGTCGCCGACCAGCTGGACGCGCTGCCCCAGCGTCGTCGTGAGGTTCTTCCAGCCGTCCCAGTCGTCCTCGGACAGGCCGTCCTCGATCGAGACGATCGGGTAGGCGTCGACCAGCTCGGTGTAGTAGTCGGCCATCTCGGCCGACGACTTCTTCTGGCCCTCGAACGTGTAGACGCCGTCGCTGAACAGCTCGGTCGCCGCGACGTCGAGCGCGAGCACGATGTCGGAGCCGAGCCGGTAGCCGGCCTTGTCGATCGCGGTGGCGATCAGGTCGAGCGCGGCGCGGTTGCTGGAGAGGCTCGGCGCGAACCCGCCCTCGTCACCGAGGCCGGTCGAGAGACCCTGCGCCTTCAGGACGCTCTTCAGCGCGTGGTACGTCTCGGCACCCCAGCGCAGCGCCTCCTTGAAGGAGCCGGCGCCGATCGGCGCGATCATGAACTCCTGGATGTCGACGTTCGAGTCGGCGTGGGCGCCACCGTTCAGGATGTTCAGCATCGGGACCGGCAGCGTGTGCGCGTTCGGGCCGCCGAGGTAGCGGAACAGCGGCAGCGACGCCGAGTCGGCGGCGGCCTTCGCGACCGCCAGCGAGACGCCGAGGATCGCGTTGGCGCCCAGGCGGCCCTTGTTGTCGGTGCCGTCCAGGTCGATCATCGCCTGGTCGACCAGGCGCTGCTCGGTGGCGTCGTAGCCGAGCAGCTCGGGGCCGATCTCGTCTTCGACGGCCTGGACCGCCTTCTCGACACCCTTACCGAGGTAGCGGGTGCCGCCGTCGCGGAGCTCGACGGCTTCGTAGGCGCCGGTGGAGGCGCCGCTCGGGACGGCCGCGCGGGCGACCGTGTCGTCGTCGAGGATGACCTCTACCTCGACGGTGGGGTTACCACGCGAGTCGAGAATCTCTCGGGCGGCGACGGCCTCGATCGTGGCCACGTATATCGCTCCTCAGGTCGGGGCGTCGTTTTCGTCAAAAGCGTAGTCGCGCCCCGCTGCGCGTACGCACCGGCCCGCCGGGGGTCAGACGCCGAGTAGCGCGCGCAGGTGGCGGGGGGACGGCGAACCGTGGGCGAGCATGCCGTCGTGCCACTCGCGGACGGGAACGTCCGCCGGGCGGGCGGCGGCGATCGCGCTCACCTCGGTGTATCCGACGAAGTACGTGGAGAGCTGGGCCGACGTGAGCAGCGCCCGGCGCCACTTCCCGGCCGCCTCCCGCTCCTCCTGGTAACCCTTGCCGGTCATCAGCGCCATCGCGTCGGCCTCTTCGAGTCCTTCGGCGTGGACGAGCTGGTCGAGCAGCGTGTTGATCGTCATCCGCAGCTGCATCTTGAGCTGCTGCATCCGTACCTTGGGGCCGCCGAAACCGGCCTCGGCCATCAGCTCCTCGGCGTACACCGCCCAGCCTTCGACGAACGACCCCGACATGCACAGCGCGCGAGCCCGGGTCGACGCCCGGAACCGCCGAGCGTGCGCGATCTGGACGAAATGGCCGGGCACCGCTTCGTGCACGGTCAGGTCTTTGAGCATGTAGTCGTTGTATTCGCGATAGAACGACTCGCGCCGCTCGTCCGACCAGTCGGCCGGTGTCGGCGCGATCGCGTAGAACGTCGGGACGTTCGCGGTCTCCAGCGGGCCCGGGGCGTCGCAGTACGCGGCCGCCACCCCGCGCGCGAACTCCGGCATCTCGATGATGCGGCACTCGTCGTCCGGCAGCGTCAGCAGGTCGTGCTCGCGGACGAACGCGACCGCGGTGTCCAGGTCGGCCGTCGCCAGGCTCATGACAATGGCGTCGGTCGGACGATCCGCGGCCAGCGCGTCGAGGGCGGCGCGGACGTCGTCGGAGCCGGTGAGCTCCTTCGCGGTTTCGCGGATCTGCTCGCTGATCGCGTCGAGGTGCTGTTCGGCCGCGGAGAGCAGCGCGCTCGCGGTGAGCTCGGAGTCGAGCTCGTGCCAGAGCTTGGCCTCCCAGCGGCGCCGGCCGAGCCGGGCCTCCCCGGAGGAGGTCTCCAGCTGCTGGGTGAGCCAGGCGCGATGCCGGTCGAGTGCGGCCAGCGCCGCGGCGACCGGAGCGGTGACGTCGGCGCCGGTGACCCCTTCGGCGAACCGGGGGATTTCGGTGGACACCAGCGCGGCGGTGCCGTCGATCTGCCCGAGCGCGGTCTCCACGTGGATACGCGGGCAGTCGCGCAGGACCTCCTCGGCGGTGGCCAGGACGTCGGGGATCGCACGCAGGCGGTCGGCCAGCGCGGCCAGCCGCTCGGGCGGTGGGGCGAAGTCGCGGGTGAGCAGCCCGTCGAGCAGCGCGCCGGGGTTGTGCACGAGCGGGTTCCACTCGTGCTCGCGGAGTTCGGTCAGTGCGAACAGCTGCTGGTCGACCGCGGACGCGAGCAACTGGGCGTCGACGGCGTCTTCGGGACCGAGGTCGTCGACGTCGAGTTCGGCCAGCGCGTCGGCGTCCTCCCGGAGGCGCCGCACGCGGTCGGCGACGCCGCTCGCCGAGTAGTCGGGGAGTTCGTGATCCGTGCGGTGATCGCCGGCGTAGTGCGCTGCGACGGGATCGGCCGCCAGCAGATCGTCGACGACAGCCTCGGCCGTGCTCCGGAACTCACGCGTCATGGCGAGCAACTCTATGCGCGCGCACGACGCCCCGGGTTCAGAGTGGCCGCAACAACGAGTTGGGCACCACCACAAACGGCCGCTCCCCGTCGATCCGCAACTCGGTGTCGGCCCGTGCCGCAGCGACCAGGTCCCGGCGCCCGCCCCGGGCCACGTGCCAGTCGAGCTGCACGTCCGAGGTGTCGGTTAAGAAAGCTTCCACGAATACGGGCGCACCCGGCCACTGACGTTCGAACTCCTCCGCCAGCCGCCGGGCGACATGGTTGTGCGGGTTTCCGCCCACGTGATGCACCACGAACTCCCCGCCGACGATTTCGATCCGCACGCCCGGACCTGCGGCCTCGTTCGCGGCGAGCCATTCGTCGACGGTGATGCCGCACTTCCGTGCCGGACTACTCGTACACACGAACGCACTAGTGTCAGGCCGGCGGGCGATAGCGGTACCCCACCCCTCTCACCGACTCGATCGGGCTGTCGCTCGGGTCGCTCCACCCGAGCCGGCGCCGCAGCCGCAGCACCGCGAACTTCACCCGCTCGGCCCCGATCCCGGTCGGGTCGTCCCACACCTGCGACAGCAACTGCGACGGCGACAGCACCGCCCCCTTGTGCCGCGCCAACGTGTTGAGCAGCCGGAACTCGATCGGCGTCAGGTGCACGGACTCGCCGTCCACGGTCACCGACCGCCGCACCGGGTCCAGTTGCAGCCGACCGTCGTCGTAGATCTCCTCCGACCAGTCCGGCGCCGACGACCGCCGCAGCAGCGCGGTCACCCGCGCCAGCAGCTCACCGTTGGTGAACGGCTTGGTGAGGTAGTCGTCGGCACCGCCGTGCAGGCCCCGCACCTTGTCGCGCTCCTGGCCGTGGGCGGTCAGCAGCAGCACCGGGACGTCGGAGATGTCCCGCACCCGCTCCAGCACCTGCCAGCCGTCCATGATCGGCAGCCCGATGTCGAGCACCACGAGGTCCGGACGCACCTTGTGCACCAGGCGCAGCCCTTCCCGGCCGTCCTGGGCGTGTTCCACGTTGTGCCCGGCCCGCTCGAACAGCAGCTTCAGCCCGAGCGCGATATCTGGATTGTCCTCGACAACCAGCAATTTGCTCACCGGTCCCCCTCCCGGTCACCGACCCGGCGCTGCGGCAACCAGACGGTCACCGTTGTCCCTCTGCCGAGCTCGCTCGTGATCTCCATCAGTCCCCCGTGGCGCTCGACGATCGCCTTGCTGATCACCAGGCCGAGGCCGGTACCGGGATGGCTGTGCTTCTCGACGTTCGAGGCCCGATGGAACGCCTCGAAGATCCGGTCCAGGTCCTCAGCCGGGATCCCGATGCCGGTGTCGGTCACCGAGAGCCGCCAGCCGTCGGCCGCCGGATGGCAGCGCACGGTCACACTCCCGCCGGGCGGCGTGAACTTCAGCGCGTTCCCGATCAGGTTTCCGAGCACTTGGTTGATCCGTAGTTCGTCGCCGGACATCACGTCGTCGCCGGAGGCCTCGGCCTTCAGCGTCACGTCCGCGGCTTGAGCGATCGGCGTGCGTTCGGCGACGGCCGCGCGCACCAGGTCGGGGAGGATGAGCCGGCTGGGGACGAACTGCAGCGTCCGCGCCTCCAGCCGGGAAAGCAGGAGCAGGTCCTCGATCAGCCGCAGCAGGCGATCGGCGTTCCGCTGGATCACTTCGATGAACTGGTGCTGCTCGTCGTCGAGTTCGCCCCAGTCGGGCTGGGCCAGCAGGTTGCTGAACGTGACGACCGACGTCAGCGGGCTGCGCAGTTCGTGCGACACGCTCGCGACGAACTCGTTCTTCGCCGCGACCAGCGCCGACAGGGCCTCGTTGCGCTCTTCCAGGCTGCGCTGGGTGTTCGCCCTGGTCGTCACGTCCCAGGCGTGCAGCAGCGCTCCGCCGCCGCCGACCGGCACCACGTCGATCTCCACCACCCGGCCGCCGACCAGCATCAGGTCGGTGTCCAGCGCGGTCCACGGCTCGACCAGCAGCCGGTCGAGGCGGTCGGCGACCCGGTCGGGCGCGCGCATCGCTCCGGCCATCCGGCGCAGCAGTGCGCGTGCGTCGCTGCCCGCGTACCGCGCGGGCGGCCCTGGCACGTCGAACAGTTCGAGCAGGGCCCGGTTCGTCACCGCGACCCGCCCGTCGCCGTCGACCAGCAGGATGCCGACGGTGAGCGTCTCGATCAGCCGGGCCAGCCCGGCGTGGGTCTCGTGCAGCGCGCGCTCGGCGTCCCGGCCCCGGCCGACCTCGACGCCGTAGTAGACGATCCCGCCCACGTCCGGGTCGTGCACCCGGCTGCGGACGGTCGTCGAGAGCTCGATCCAGCCGCCGCCCGCGGTCCGGACCCGCACCGGTATCGACTGCGCCGGCTCGCGCCCGCTGCGGGCGGCGACGAACGCGTTCAACACCGCTCGCCGGTCGTCCGGATGGATGAGGGAGAGCAGACGCACACGCTCCGGCAGGTCGGCCTGGTGGCCGAGGCCGCGGCTGAACGTGTCGCCCAGCGCCGTCCACGAGCCGTCCGGGTAGACGATCGCCACCGCGGCGCGCGCGGCCTCGACCACCGCGCGGAAGAGTTCCGGCCGGTCGGCGCGCACACCTGGGCGTGGGGTGTCAGCGGCCGCGCGGGCCACTCTCCCCACCGTCACCCCACCGTTCGTGACCTCGGCCACGCCCCTCCTCCGCAGGCGGGTCGTCATCCGCCGCACGCGACACGAAACTCACTTTTCACTAGTTTTGCGTATCTTTCTCATAGTAGAGACTATCTGCGCACATTGACACACGTAACGGTGGGCTGGAGGGAGCATGGAACCGGCTTCGCCGGTAGTCCGCCTCGCGGTCGTGCCGCTGGACCCCGCCGGCCGGATCCTGGCGTTCCCGCCCGGGGCTTCCGAGCTGCTCGGGTTCCCGCCCTCGACCGCCGTGGGGACGCTCTTGAGCGAACTGATCGTCCCGGCCCGGCTGAAGGACGGGCTCGAGCCGCTCTTGGCGGCGTGCGCCGAATCGGGAGAGGCCCAGCGCGCGCTGCCGGTGCGCTGCGCCGACGGCAGCGAGTTCCCGGCCGATCTCGCCGTGATCGCGATGCCGGGCGGCGGCTACACGGCGGTGGTGAGCCCGGCCCGGCCTTCTCTCGAGGAGCAGCGCCAGTCGGAGTGGTTCTTCCGCGCCCTCATCGCGCGCTCGCCCGTCGTCCAACTGGTGTTCGACCCGGACGGGCAGTGGCGCTGGTCGTCGCCGGCCGCGATCCGGCTGCTGGGGCCGGGACGGCCGATGCCGGAGGTCGTCGCCTCGCTCGTGCACCCGGAGGACCTCGACCGGGTCCGGGCGCTGTTCGGCACGGCGATGAGCGGGCCGGCCGACGCGGCCGCCGAACCCGAGGCGGTCGAGATCCGCCTGCACCCGCCGGACGCCGGCGACGACGAATGGCGCGTCTACGCGCTGACCGTGCGGAACCTGGCCGACGAGCCCGCCGTCGAGGGCATCGTGATCTACGCGATCGACGTCACCCGCGCGGTGGACGCCGAGCGACGCGAACAGCTGCACAGTGCCCGCATCGAGACCCTGATCTCCGCGCTCCGGGTCGGGATCCTGGTCGAGGACACCGACCGGCGGGCCGTGCTGGTGAACGAGGCCCTCCCGCGCCTGCTCGGCTCGGACGTCACGCCCGACCGCCTCGTCGGTCACCAGACGTCCGAACTGCTGCCCCCGGACGAGCTCTTCGCGGAGCCCGCCGCCGCCCGCGCCGAGAGCCTGCGGCTGCTGGCCCAGGGAAAACCCGCCACCGGAGCCGAGTTCGCGCTCACCAACGGCCGGATCGTGGTGCGCGACTACGCACCGATCTACTTCCACGGCGCCGTCGCCGGCCACCTGTGGGTGCTGCGCGACGTCACCGATCAGGCGACGGTCCGGCGCGGACTGGAAGAGCGCAACCGCGCACTGGCCGAGGTCGCGAACCTCAAGACCGAGTTCGTCGCCGCCGCCTCCCACGAGCTGCGGACGCCGCTGACCTCGATCGCGACGTTCAGCCAGATGCTCTGCGAGGAGCCGGACTCCCCCGCCGACCAGCGTCAGATCGCACTGGACGCGATCGCCCGCAATGCCGACCGGACGCTCAAGATCGTCGACGACCTGCTCACGTTGGCCGGGCTGGAGGGCGGCACGCTCCCGCTCACGCTGCGTGCGGTGCACCTGCCGGACGTCGTCGGCGAGGCCGTGGACGCCTTCGGGGACGCCGCCGTGCGGGCCGGGGTCACGGTGGAGCTGTCGGGCAACGTCACCGGGCCGATGCTGCGGGTCGATCCGCCCCGGCTGCGGCAGGCCGTGGACGCGCTGCTGTCGATCGTCGCGACCGCCCACGCCGGGAGCCGGATCGACGTCCGGGTCACGTTCGCGGCGGCCCACTGGACGATCCGGGTGGGGTCGCCGTCCGCGCTGTCGCAGGGCGACCACCTGTTCACGACCGGGGACCGGGGCGCGGGCAACGCGCTGTCGTTCCTGATCTCCCGGGCGATCGTGTCCCGGCACGGCGGTCAGCTGGCCACACCCCACACCGGGCAGACCGACGCGTTCGCGATCACCCTGCCGGTACGGCCGCACCTGGCCGACGGCGACGCGCTTTAGTTGCGGCTGGGGGTGGGCCCGGCCAGGCTCCCGAGCCGAAACTTTTCCGCACCGTCCCGCGCACTCGGTCCTCCCGACATGGAGGGCATGCGTAACCTGCTTCCTTTCCGGTCAGCCTCCGCCCCGACCATGCCGGTCGCCGCGCTCGCCACCGTCGCCGCCGCCGTGGCGGTCGTCGCAGGCATCGCCACCCCGGTCGCCACCAGCACCGCCGCCGCGCCGGCCGGCGTCACGATCGTCGCCGGTGACGCCGAGACCACGCTGTCCGCGGTCCGCGTCGACGGTGCGAACGTCAAGTTCCAGGGTCTGACCGTCCGCATCCCCGCCGCCGGCGAGGGTGTCCAGGCCGCCGCCGAGAGCACCTCGGGCGACCTGTCGATCACGGTCAGCCGCTCCGCCGACGGCACGGTCGTCGTCCGGACCGACAAGCACGAGTACGCCGCTGCTTCGTCGTCGCAGGCCGCGCCCGAGTCGCACGTCGCGCAGGCCGCCGCGGCCAGCACGGCCCGCGCCAACGCCGCGAAGACCTGCACCGACTCCGCCTACGCGCTGTCCGGCTGGAAGCTCTCGAGCTTCAAGTGGTACTACAACCCGGCCGGTGCCCCGGCCGCCGTGCGCGCCGGCGCCCCGGCCTCGATCTCGGCCGCCACCACGTCGCTGACCCGCGCGTGCGGCAAGAAGTCGATCAAGCTCGCCCCGTCGTACGGCGGCGCGACCGCGGCCGCCGTGCAGGTGGGTGCGGCCGGTAACTGCACCGGCAACGACGGCCGGAACGTCATCGGCTGGCGCGCGGGTTCGGGTCGCTGGCTCGGCATGACCTGCACGTACTTCAAGTCGATCAACGGCCGCAAGACCGTGACCGGCACCGACACCGCGCTGAACACGCAGTACAAGTTCTTCACCTCGGCGAAGAGCTGCAGCGGCGCGTACGACCTGCAGTCGGTCGTGCTGCACGAGCGTGGTCACTCGCTGGGCCTGAACCACGTCAGCCAGGCGTCGCACGCCAGCGCCGTCATGACCCCGGCGCTCGCCCCGTGCTCGGTCGGCAAGCGCAGCCTCGGCCTGGGCGACTACCGCGGCCTGGCCGCCACCTACGGCGTCCGCTGACCCAGCGGCACTCGCCCTGACAGCGGTCCGCCGGCGCCCCTCGCGCCGACGGGCCGCTGTCGTCGTCGGCCACTCGCGCGGTGCCGGGGCTGCAACCCAAGTGCTACCGGGGTGCACCTGCCGTGCACCTGTCGCTACGCATCGTTAGGGATGTCAGCGCGCCCCGGGTGCCTCCCAGCCTCCTGGTCCGCCAACCGGGCCGGGGCCGCTGACGATCCGGGCAGCGTCGCCCGGACCTACGCGCCGTCCCCCGCGCCACTGCCGCCGCGGTTCCGGGACGCAGCCACCGGGACGTCGTCAGCAAAGGAGCTACAGACCACGGTGGTCAGGCCGGGGTCGGTCACCAGGAGGGGGTTGACCGACTCCGGCCTTTCGCGTCCTTCGGCCCGGCGCCTCAGCGCGGCCGGGCGCGCTCCTCGTTCCGGACGTTTTCGGCGAAGCTCCGGGCCGCTGCCCGCAGCGCGGCCTCGGCGTCCAAACCCGACTGGTCGCCGGCCGCCACCAGCGCGAACAGCAGGGCTCCCAGTGCCTCCTGGTCGTGCGGAGCCTCGACCGTCGGCGGGAGCGACGGCGGCGACACCGCCACGCCCGCGCGCCGGGCCCGGGACAGGTACTTCGCGGCCAGCGACAACGCCGGCTGGGACTGCGCGACGCCGTCGAGCGCGGAATCGCGCTTCTTCTCGGCCTTCTTGATCGCTTCCCAGTTCGTGTTCACCTCGTCGGGGCCCGACACCGTGCGATCCGCGAACACGTGCGGATGCCGCCGCACGAGCTTCGCCACCAGGTCGCCGGCGACGTCGTCGATGTCGAACCCCTCGTCGGCGTTCTCCGACGCGACCCGGGCGTGGAACGCGACCTGCAGCAAGACGTCGCCCAGCTCCTCGCGCAGCGCCTCCAGGTCGCCGTCGAGCAGTGCATCGTAGGCCTCGTAGGCCTCCTCGAGCAGGTACGGCCGGAGCGATTCGTGCGTCTGTTCCGCGTCCCACGGGCACCCGCCCGGGGATCGCAGCCGGTCCATCACCGAGGCGACGTCGAGCAGCCGCGCCCCCGGCGGATCCCAGGAGCCGTAGAGGATCTCGACCTGGAAGTCGAGCGCCGGATCGGTCGCGAGCCGTTCCGCGAGCAGCGCAGGCACACCCCCGGCCGGCGTGTCACCGGTGCCCGCCAGCCACACCACGGCCCGGTCGCCGTCGGTGCCACCCGTGGCCTCGGTGCCACCCGCGGCCGTGCGCAGGTGGCTCAGCGCGACCTCGGGGTCGTCGCCGACCTCGGTCACCAGGACGCCGGCCGCGCGCAACGGATCGGCCAGCGGCAGCCACCCGGCCGCGAACACCGGGTACGTACGAACCGCGTCCCAGGCATCGGCGGTCAGCAGACCGGCGGGGAGCCTCGGCGACGTGACCAGGACGACGATGCGACTCAAGACCCGACCGATTTGACCGCTACGTCAGAGTTGCGCATCTCTGGCGCCTTCTCGAGGTCGAACCGGCCGAACCGCGGGTTCACCGTGATCGGGTTGGCTTTCTCGGCCTCGCGCAGCGCCTGCGTGTACTTCTTGGCCGCGGCGTTCTGGTCGGTGACGCCCGCCTTCGCCCATTCGCCCAGCTTCGCCTGGTAGGCCAAGATGTCGGCGAGCTGGTCGAGCGGCAGCAGCGCCAGTTCGCCGGTGATCTGCTGTCGCTGCGGCTCGAGCCGGGCCTTGGCCTCGGCCAGTTCGGCCGGCGTGACCGCCACGTTCGCCGACTCGGTCGCGGAGTGCAGCAGCTTGATGAACACGAGCATGCTCACCAGATTCGGCTTCGCCGCGCTCGGGTTCTGCTGGATCTGCTGAGCCGAAACCGGGTCGGCCACGGCTTTCGCGTAGTAGTCATCGACTCTGTCGATGCTGATCACGTCGTCACCCACGTAGGCCGCGACGGTGGGATCGGACTTGCACGACGACAGCCCGATCAGCAGGAGGGACACCGCAACGGCGGCCAGTAGACGACGGGACACCACACGCTCACAAACGCTCGAGGTCGGCTCGATCCGGATCGTCGGACACTCTACTGACGGGCGCCGACACAACGACAAGCGACGCTCCGTTCGGCGACCTGGTTACGGGTGTGTTCGCCGGGACGTGTCAACGCATGACAACCTTGAGGCGTGCTGAGCCCAGGATCTCGCCTCGCGACGTACGAGGTGCGCAAGCGTCTCGCCGTCGGCGGCATGGGCGAGGTGTACCTGTGCCGGCACCGGCTGCTCGATCGGGACGACGCGGTCAAGGTGCTCCGTCCCCACCTCGTCGCCGACCAGGCGTTCCGGCGGCGCTTCCTGCGTGAGGCCCTGTCCGCGGCCCGGCTGCGGCACCCGCACATCGTCACGGTCTACACCGCTGACGAGGTCGATCAGCAGCTCTACCTGGCGATGGAGTACATCCCGGGCGCCGACCTGGCCGCGATACTCGACCGCGAGCAGGTCCTCGAGCCCAAGCGCGCGGTCCGCCTGCTCGACCAGGTCGCCGACGCGCTCGACGCCGCCCACCGGCTCCAGATGACCCACCGCGACGTGAAGCCGAGCAACGTGCTGGTCGAGCGTCCGGGCTCGCCCGACCTCGAACCCGGCGGCCCGCACGGTGGTCCCGAGCACGCCTACCTGGTCGACTTCGGGCTCTCCAAGAGCGCCCAGGCCATGGACCAGGACATCACGATGACCGGTCAGGTCCTCGGCACGGTCGCGTACATCGCGCCCGAGCAGTTGCAGGGCGCGGTCACCGACGGTCGTTGCGACCAGTACTCGCTCGGCTGCATGGCGTTCGAGGTGCTGACCGGCCAACTGCCGTTCCCCCGCGACAACCAGGTCGCGGTCATCACCGCGCACCTCACCGCTCCGCCGCCGTCCGCGGTGGCGCTGCAGCCGTCGTTGCCGCGCGCGGTCGACCGCGTGCTCGGCATGGCGATGGCCAAGACCCCCCAGGAGCGCTTCGGCACCTGCAAGGAGTTCATCGACGCGCTGCGCTCGGCCGTCGAGACCGGCGAGACCACAGTGGTCCAGAAGCCGCCACCGCGGCTCGACCGCCGGACGCCGAGCGGCGCCGAGGCCCGCCAGGAACACGCCTGGGCGAACCCGGCGAACCAGGGCGCGGCGGTCGTCGCGGACGGCGAGTCGCGCCGCTCCCGCCGGTCGGCCGACCGCACTCCTCCCCCGCCGCCGTCGGCTCCGGTCGGCGGCGCCCGCGCGGATGCTCCGGCCGACTCCCCGCTCTCCGCTGACCCGCCGTCGTCGGCTGATCCGCTCGCTCCGGTCGACCACCCTCGGATCGACGCCGATCCGCGCGCCGCCGGAGGCGGGAAACACGCCGAACCCAGCAGCTCGCCGGCCGGCGCCGAGGCCGTCGTCGAGCCGCCCAAGGCGGTCAGTTCCGACCCGGCGGCACCGCCCGGATTCACGCTGCCCGACGACACGCCGTTCGGCCTCGGACACCTGCAGGAGCTGCCGCCGGAACGGGGGGGCAACCCGTACGCGACCTCGCGGCGGCCGACGCCGTCCGGGTCGGCGCAGGTCTCGCCGTCCGGTCAGGCACCGATCTCCGGCGGAGGCTACCGGCCCTATACCGCGACCTACCCGGCCGGTGCGCCGCTGCCGACCGACCCGGCACCGTCCGGCCGCGTGCCCGAGAGCCGGCTGTACCTGGCGGTCGTCGGAGGCCCGGACGCCGGTCGGCTGGTGCCGCTGCCCGACGGCGAGCGGACGGTCTCGATCGGACGGGTGTCGATCGGCGTCACGGTCACCGGCTGGACCGTCCAGATCGCCGGTGACGCCGACACCCAGATCAACGGTGAGCCCCTGCACGGCGTCCGGCAGTTGGCGCCGGGCGACCTGCTCACGGCCGGGCCCGCGCTGATGGAGGTACGGTCCGCCCGGCACCTGGCCCGGCTGGCACCGAACGCACCGCCACCCGACCCGGTGACGCTCGACCGGGTGGCGCGCGACCGGCTGGCCGGCGCGGTGCGCGGGCCGCAACATCCGCAGACGCTGGTGACCCGGATCGGCTGGCTGGCGCGGCGCCCACCGGTGCCGATCGCGGTGCCGGTGGGCAGCGCGGGCGGGATCGCGATCCGGGGGCCGCTACCGGCCGCGGTGCCGCTGGTGCGGTGGATCCTGACCCAGGCCGCGGTGCTGCACGACGCGCGCGACCTGTCGGTGGCGCTCGCGGCCGGGCCGACCGAGGACGAACGCTGGACCTGGGTCGCGTCGCTGCCGCACGCGCGTCCGGCGACGCCGCCGCTGACCGGCACGCACGTCGCGACGACGCGGGACGGCGCGCTCGATCTGACGACCAGGCTGCGTCAGCTGGTCGAGGTGCGGCGGGCGGCGACGGCCGACCCCCGGGCGCGCCAGCTTCTCGCGCTGCCCCGGGTCGTGGCCGTGCTCGACGATCGGCTCGGCGGCGTCGACACGGAGTTCGTGACCGCGGCGGGCGGGAGCCTGGGCGTGCACGTCGTCCGGCTGCTCCCACCGGAGGCCCGGCCCCCGGCGAGTTGCCGTCTCTGCATCGACCTCGACCCGAGCGGCTCGACGCTGACCGTCTGGGTCGCCGGCCGGAACGGCTCCCAGCGCGGAGTGTCCGACGGCGTCAGCGCCGCCTACGTGCGCGAAGTAGCCGACCTCCTCGCCGACGGTTAGCGGCCACCTGAGGGCGGCGCCGGCAGGCGAGCGCGCCTCCTCGAGGCGTCGCGCCCAGGCCGACGGGTGAGGACGTTGCCCTCGCCGTTGCTCTGACCTGGAGCCGCCTGAGGGCGGCGCTGGCAGTCGAGCGCGCCGACGCCGTGGCCCTGGGCCTGCCGCCTCAAGGAGGCGCGCTCGCCTGTCAGCGTCGTTCTCAGGTGGCCGCAACCAAAGAATCCAGGCGTTCGGCTACGGCTAGGGCGCTGGCGGGGCGTTCCGTGCGATCGGCGGCGATGGTCCACCGGACGATGTCGGCGAGTGCGTCGTCGAGGCCGGGCGCGATCGTGGGGGGCGAGGAGAGGACCTTGCGGAGCGCCAGCACCGGATCGTGATCCGGCAGCTCGCCGTGCAGGCCCTGCTGGGTGAGCGCGTAGTGCAGCGTCACACCGAGCGAGTACACGTCGCTGGCGCGCGACGGCGGCTCGCCGTGCAGCACGTCGGGATCGACGAACTCGATCGAGCCGAGCGAACCCATGCCGGTGAGCGTCATGCCGGGCGCCAGCACCTGGGAGAGCCCCAGGTCGGAGAGGCGACCACCCTCGGGGTGCAGCAGCACGTTGCCGGGCTTGATGTCGCGGTGGACGATGCCGGCCTCGTGCAGCGCGTGCGCCGCCCTGGCCGCGTGCGCGACCGCCCGCAGCGTCGCGGACTCGTCGAGCAGATAGGCCGGCTCGGCCAG
This sequence comes from Cryptosporangium sp. NPDC051539, assembly GCF_044454545.1. Classification (NCBI taxonomy): domain Bacteria; kingdom Bacillati; phylum Actinomycetota; class Actinomycetes; order Cryptosporangiales; family Cryptosporangiaceae; genus Cryptosporangium; species Cryptosporangium sp. NPDC051539. Next base: position 593,869 of record NZ_JBITDV010000004.1, read on the forward strand.
CGAGCCGTCGGGCAGGTACTCCATCGAGTAGTAGAAGACGCCGCCCTGCTGACCCGCGTCGTAGAGCGTCACCAGGTACTCGGAGCGGACCGCCGCGAACGCGGCCAGCTCACGCGTGGCGCGGCGGAACACCTCCTGCGTCGTCGACCCGGACAGCACCTTGACCGCGACGAGTTCCGCCTCGACCGGCAGGCGGGACGGCGTCTTGGCGAGGAAGAACTCACCGTGGTTGCCGTCGCCCAGCGACCGGACGAACTCGTAATCGGCGATTCCTTCCACGTGCTTCTCCTTCAAGTCCGTTTCCCGACGAACCCTCACGACGGTCGGTCGGCGATGTGAAACTACCGGCCGGAGGCGACTCCCGAGGTCGGCTACCGGACACGGACAGGAGCTACGCCGGTGACAGCGCACGATGCCGGGCTACTGATGCTCGACCTGGCCCTGATACTCGTGCTCGCGCGGGTCGGCGGCTGGTTGGCCCAGAAGGTCGGCCAGCCACCCGTCGTCGGCGAGATCATCGCCGGGATCGCGCTCGGCCCGACGATCATCGGCCCGCACCTGTCGACGGTACTCGTCCCCGTCGACATCCGGATCCCGCTGTCGGCGCTGGCCAACGTCGGTCTGGTGCTGTTCATGTTCATCGTCGGCTACGAGCTGGACCACATGCTGATCCGCGGGCGGGAGCGGATCGCGGTCAGCGTCTCGATCGGATCGATCATCCTGCCGTGTGTGCTGGGGATCGGGCTGGCGTTCTGGCTGGCCTCCCGGCACGGGGTCGCGCCGGACGACCGGCTGCCGTTCGTGCTGTTCCTGGGCGCGGCGATGTCGATCACCGCGTTCCCGGTGCTGGCCCGGATCCTGACCGACCGGGGCATGCAGCGCACCCGGCTCGGTGGCCTGGCGCTGGCCAGCGCCGCCGTCGACGACGTGATCGCCTGGTCCCTGCTGGCCGTGGTGGTGACGGTGGCCGGTAGCTCGGCCGACACGTCGTGGCACACGCTGTTCGTCGTCGTCTACATCCCGTTAATGTTCTTCCTGGTGCGGCCACTGCTGCGGCGGCTGCTCCCGTTGCATTCGCGGGCCGGAGGGCTGACGCCGACCGTGCTGGCGATCGTGCTGGTCGGGCTGATGCTCTCAGCGTTCGCGGCGGAGTGGCTGGGCGTTCACGTGATCTTCGGGGCATTCCTATTCGGAACGGTCATGCCGCGTGAAGGCGGCGAGACGCTGCGTCACGACATCATGGAGAAGCTCGAGCAGGTCAGCGTCCTGCTGCTGCTGCCGGTGTTCTTCTTCACGTCCGGTCTCAAGGTCGACCTGCGCAACATCGGGTTGTCGGGCCTCGGCGAGCTGGCGCTGATCCTGGTGGTCGCGATCGTCGGCAAGTTCGTCGGCGCGTACCTGGGGGCCCGTCTGCAGCGGGTGCCGGACCGGCAGGCGTTCGCGCTGGCCACGCTGATGAACACCCGCGGGCTGACCGAGATCGTGATCCTCACCGTCGGTCTGCAACTCGGCATTCTCGACCAGTCGCTGTTCTCGCTGATGGTGGTGATGGCGGTCGTGACGACCGTGATGGCGGGTCCGATGTTGTCGGCGTTCTACTCGAAGCGGCGAATCGAGCGGGACATCGCCGAGGCCGAGCGGGCCTCGCTGGGGGTCGAGGCCGCACGGAGGGTGTTCGCCGTCGTCGACGATCCGTCATCGCAGACCGCGGACGTCGACCTGGCGGGCGCGCTGGTCGGCGCACGCCGGCCGGCCGAGGTCGTGCTGTCGCGGCTGCTGGCCTATCGCAAGCCCGCGCTGGAGGTCGGCACCGGGCTCTCCGGCGAGCTGGCGGAGATGGCGCGTTCGCTCGAGGAGACCGAGCGGCTGGCGGCCCGGGTCCGGAGGGACGATCTCCCGGTGCCGGTGCTGTCCCGGTTCTCGCACGATCTCGAACGGGATCTGGCGCGGCAGGTCACGGCGTCGGAGCCGGACGTGGTGGTGGTGCGGGCCGGGGCGCACGCGCTGGGTGACGTGGTCACCGGGGAGCTGGTGACAGTGGCGGCCGAGCGGCCTCTGATGCCCTCCGTGGTGGCGGTGCGCTGGGGCACGGATGCGGATTCGGTGGCGGCGCTGCGGGTGGGTGCGCTGATCGCCGCGGCGCGGCGGGTGCCGCTGGTGATCGACGAGGGGGCCGGGCGTCGGGCCGCGGCGGCGGTGGCGGAGCTGGAGCGGCGGGGGTTGAACGTTTCCGTGGGTGCAGTTCCCGCGGGTGCGCTGGTCGTGGCCGGTGGGATCGCGGTCGGCGACGGGGTTCAGGTGGCGGTGCGGGCGGCGCAGGACGCGGACACCGGTCCGATCGCGGACTGGATCGACCTCGTGGGGACCGCGGAGCCGGCCGGGTCTGCGGGGTCGGCCGGGTCTGCGGGGTCGGCCGGGTCTGCGGAGCCGGCGGTGGTTACGGGCTGATCGCGGGTTGTGTCGGCGGGACGCTCTATCGTTCTGGGCATGGCGGAATCGTCGCGAGCACCGTTGTCGGCTCTGCTGCGGCCGGGTGAGCGGCTCGGTTGGGTGTTCCGCGACCGGAACCTGTTCCGCCGCCCGTTCGGGCAGCCGCCCCCGACGCTCACCGAGGTGCCGGCCGACGTCGTGACCAGGGCCAGGGCCGCGAACCCGCATCTCGTCCGCAACATCGCGATCGCGGTGCCCGCCGCGCTGATCGTCAGCTTCGTGGTGGTCTGCGGGCTCGCGATCGCCAGCGGGGGCGACGGCGGCGGCAAGATCTTCCTGCTCATGCTGGTGGTCGTCGCGCTCGTGTTCGGGCTGGCCGGCGCCGCGGTCTGGCTGAGCGCGCAGAGTGCCCGCAGCGCCGCGAACCGTCCGAACGCGATGGCCGCCGAGCAGCGCGCCCGTTACGACCGCGAGCTGGCCGACTGGCACGCCCGCAAGGCCCAGTTCGAGCAGCAGGAGCAGCAGCGCAGCGAGCAGCTCCCGGAGTGGTCGCCCGCCGTACCGCCGCCGCACACCCGCCGCATCGACGTCGTCGGCGGCACGCTCTGGGGCTGGGAGGGGCTGCTCACGGTCTTCGGCTCGTCCACTCTGGCCGGCGGCGGCCAGCTCACCGTGCTCGACCTGACCGGCGAGGGTGTCGTCCGCGAACTGGCCGAGGTCGCCGGTGAGGCCGGTCTCTCCACCGATGTGCAGCTGTTCCCCGCCGATCTGGCCTCCGCCGACGTGCTCTCCGGTCTCGACGAGCGTCAGTTCGTCGACGTGCTCGTCGAGGCCGTCCACGGTGGAGAGGGCGGCGACCGGTTCGAGCGTTCGTCCGACGACCGGGTGCTCGGTGCGGTGTGCGCGGTGCTGGCGCCGGGCGGGCTGACGGTGGGGCGGGTGCTGGCCGCTCTGCGTCTGCTGCTCGGTGAGCCCGCCGGTGACGCCGAGCCGCTCACCGACGACGAGAGCCGCCGGATCTCCGACGAGCTGTTCTCGGTGTCGTACCGGCAAGAGATCGGGCCGCGGTTGCGGCAGCTCGAGTCGCTGCTGTTCCCGCTGGCGCCGCTGGGTAGCGCTGCCCAGCCGCGTCCGGCGGCCCAGCTGTCCTGCGTCGCGACGCTCAGCACCGGCAGTACCGCGCGCGACGAGGTGCTCGGCGACCTGATCGTCCAGCGCCTCACCCGGGGCGCGGCCGCGGGCGAGGCCGGCGGCACTCCGCGGACGATCGTCGTGGTCGGGGCCGACGAGATCGCGCGCAGGCACCTCGAGCGGCTGTCCGACGTCTGCGAGCGGCGCGGCATCCGGCTGGTCTACCTGTTCCGGCACCTGCGCGGTACGTCGCTACAGGTGCTCGGCGCCGGTGCGGTCGGCGTGATGCGGCTCGGCAATCACCAGGAGGCGAACGAGGCCGCCGAGTTCATCGGGCGTCAGCAGCGGTTCGTGCTGAGCCGGTTGACCCGCCAGCTCGGCGGGGCGGAGACGCACACGACCGGCGAGTCCGAGACGCAGACCAGGGCGAGCCGGCCGATGCCGTCGGTGCGCCGGCCGTGGCAGGCGCTGTCGGGGTTGGTGGGCAACTCGTCGCGGTCGTGGCGGACGACCGAGGGGCATGCCGAGGGCACGAACTGGAACAACGCCGAGACCTACGAGCGGGCCGCCGAGTTCACGGTCGAGCCCCGGACGCTCCAGGGTCTGCCCGACTACGCAATGCTGCTGGTGACGGCCGGTCAGCACGGGCCGAGCGTGACCGCGATCGAGTGCAACCCCGATATCGTCTCGCTGCCGAGGGTGGCGGCGGAGCCTCTGCCGCCGATCTCGACGGCACCCCCGGCCGCGCTGCCGCGTCCGAACCCGGACCAGCGACCGCGCTGATCGCCGGCCTCGCGGGCCCGACAGCCGTCCGCGAGCGCCGCCACACGGTCGCGAAACCGACCTTCCCGATCCAAGGCCCAGCGCGACCCGACGCGGGCGGGGGCGGTCCAGCGGGCTTACGGGCTGGCCGGCGCCGTCGGCCGACCGGGCCGGCTCTGGCGGCTGGAGCGCAGCCCAGCTGCGCGAGACACGGCCGGGGACCGCCGCAGCGGGTCTGGGCGGCGCAGCCCTCGGACACGATCGCGCCGCTGACGCGGGTGCGCCACGGACTCGACGTATTCGCCGAGTCGGCGGCGCACCCGCGTCAGGGGTTGCGGTGGGACTCGTAGCGGAAGCCTCGGCGTCCGAAGACGACTCGGGTGCCCGGCGTCAGCGTCACCTTGGTGTGCGGGTCCAGGCGGGTCCAGGACTCGCTGTTCGGTGGCGCGATGTGCGTCCCGTTGGCGGAGGCCAGGTCGATGACGTTGACGTCCCAGCCGTCGAGTTCGATCCTCGCGTGGATCCGGGAGACCACGCCCTTGGCATCGTCGATCCGCAGCGCGCGCGCCTTGCCCTGGAGGACGGCTTCGTCCCGTTCGGGCTCGCGGCCGACGACGTAGTCGGTGTCGAGCCGGAACGTCGCACCGTCGTCGAGGACCAACAACCCCAGCGGGGGACGCGGACCGGTGCGGGAGACGTGCGTGAGCTGCGCCATCGAAATGCCGCAGACCGCGCAGTACGGAACCCTGGGGTCGTTGAAGTGGTCGTTCTTGCAGTAGATGCCCAGCACTATCGGGCGGGCGTCCGCTTCCTCGGCGCCGTCGGCGGGGACCGGCCCCGGCGGCGGCTGGACGTCGGCCGGGGGCAGCGGGCCGGACGTCTGCGACGGCTCGGCCTCCTCGCCGATGAGGAGCACGGCCTCGAAGGGTGCGCCCGGGTCGAAACCGGCGGATTGCGGCGCCGCGGGCGGTGCGGACGACGGCTGCAGGGCCGGGTCGGGAACCGGCTGGTCGGGCAGCACCGGTGACGGTCCGGTCGGCGAGTACGCGGCGGGCGGGGCGTCGAACGCGCCCGGTCCGCCGTAACCCGAATCGCCGAACGGCGCGGGCGGCGCGGAGGAAGGCGCCGCCGGGGCGCCGTAGGGCCCACCGAACGGTGCCGGAGGTGCCGACGAGTCGCCGAACGAGCCGCGCTCTCCGTACGGCGCTGGCGGCGCGGACGACGGGGACGCCTCCCCGTAGGGCGCGGGCGGGGGTGAGTCCCCGAACGGCGGAGGCGGAGGCGGCGCGTCCCCGTAGGGCGCCGGGGGCGGCCCCGAGTCACCGAACGGCGGAGGCGGAGGCACGTCACCGTACGGCGGCGGAGGCGGAGGCGAGTCACCGAACGGCCGAGGCGCAGGCACGTCGCCATACGGCGGCGGAGGCGGCGGCGCCGAGTCACCGAACGGCGGAGGCGGGGGCCCGTCTCCGTACGGCGGCGGAGGCGGCGCGTCACCGTACGGCGGCGGAGGTGCCTCGCCGAACGGGCGCGGAGGCGCGGCGTCCTCGAACGGGGCGGACGCACTGCCGAACGGCGCCTGGTCGTCGCGGGAATCCGCGGACGGTTCGTCGGCCGGCGGCAGCAGCGGGGCCGAGCCCGCGGGCGGGCTCGAGAACGAAGCCGGCGGCTCGTAGCCGCTTCGCGACACCGACGCGGCGCCGCGCGGGGGAACCACGTCCGGCTCCGATCGCTCGCTTCGGAGCGACGCCGGGGTCGGCGTGAACTCCGAGTCACCGTCGAACGGCGTGAACGCCTCGGTCCGCTGCAGAATCTCCTCGTCGTCGTCCACGGAATCCACCGAGTCCACCGAGTCGACAGACCGAACAGACTCCACGGACCCGCCCGACAGCGCCGATCCCACCGTCGAAGCGACACCCGTCCCGGTCTCCGAAGGCGCCGAACGTCCCGAAGGCCCCGACACCGAAGACGGCTCGACCCCCGAAGACGCACCCCCCGAAGACGTGCTCCCAGAAGACCCGGCCCCAGCCGAGTCCGGCACAGCCACCCGAGGCCCGGACCCCACAGCCGGCGCAACCGCTGCAACCGAGCCCGGCGCGGCCGCCGGGGCCACCCCCGACGGCGGGCCGAACACGAAGCCACCCGCCCTCACCACGCCCGCATCGAGCCGCGACCAGGGATCCGCCGCCGACCCGTCCAGCGAATCCAGTGCGCCCCGGATCACCCGGGCCGGCGCCGGAATCATCCGGTCGACCCACGTCAGCGCGTCCCGCCCGTCCAGCACGATCTCGCCGTCATCGGTGGAGACCGAGACCTGCGCGTCGCCGTGCACGATCACCGCGACGCCGTCGCCGACCGGACCGAACGCCGCCAGCGCCGGGAACTCGTCCGCCGCCGAGATCAACAACGAAGCCAGCCGTCGGCCGAGGCGACGCCCGTCACCCGAGGCCGATCCCGCCGCCGACGCGATGGCATCGAGAACCGACGTCGTCCGCTCGTCGTCGCCCTCGGGCGCCGCGTAGAGCAGCACGAGATCGCCGTACCGGGCCAGCAGACCGGAGCCGGCGACCGGCGCAAGCGTCCGTTCGTCCGGCTTCTCATCGTTGTTTCCTGTGGTCACACGAACCTCCCACCCCGGAACCGCCAGTGGATCGAGAACACCCTCATCGGGCCGTTCGCGAAGACCCAGACTGCCATCCACACCAGGATGAAGAGAATCCAGTACGAAAGTGACTGCAATCCGGTGAGCCCGTCGATCCCCGGGACGACGCCGGCCAGCAGCAACGCCCAGACCAGCAAACCCTCGTTGAGGAACGTGAGCAAGCCGAACAGCGTCGGCCAGTCCTTCTCCCACCGCCACTGCATCAGCAGGTGGTACAGCAGCTCCCAGAGCACACCGACCACGGCGACCGTCACGATCACGGTGTACGCGATTCGGTACTTAGCTCCGAAACCCACACCAAGCGGCAAAAATGGCGTCACGACCAGCGCCACCAAGCCGCCCAGGACCAGCGTGAACACGATCCTCGACTGAATCCGACCCCACAGCGTGGGCAACATTGAACGATCCCCTCAGATCTGCTTGTTCCGTGCCCACTTGAGCCACTGGCTCACCGACCGGATCGGCCCGATCCGCCGGGCGAACCCACGGCGGGCCAGGTCGTCCGCGATCTCCTGCGCCGCCACCTGCAGTCCGAGGAACGTGTCGACACCCGGGAAGTACCCGCCCAGGGTCGGCGAACCCGACGCGTACATCCGGCCCTCGCCGTTCGCGGTGCCCCGGAGCTCGAACGTCCGCTCGACGTCGAGCCGCCCGACCGGGTTGCGCCCGACGCCGCTGTGGTCCATGAGGTCGGCCAGCAGCCGGTGCTCACGGATGTCGGCCTGCAGACCGGTGCAGTCGATGATGAAGTCGGCCGGGATCTCGCTGACCTGCCCGTCACCGAGCTTCACCCGGCTGACCGTCCGGCCGTCCGCACCGATCGTCACGGCCTCGGCCGTGCCCTCCAGCGTGTGGTACCAGTTCCCGGTCCGGCCAGCGTTCATCTGCGCCTGCCAACGCCGGCGCCACGGGGTGTTCGTACCGCCCATGTCCTTGTACGCCTGGGCCCGCTCCGGGCCTTCGAGCTTGCGCACCCGGGCCTTGAGCTGACCGCCCCAGACCGACTTCGGGTAGTTGAAGCCCTGGTAGGCGAAGCCGTTGCCGCCTTTCCGGCGCAACCAGGCCCCCTTGCCGTGCGAACCGCGCACGTACGTCCGGAACAGGTGGACGATCTGCGTCTGCAGGCCGTACTTCTCCCGGTCGTCCATCAACCGCTGCAATACCCGCGAGGCGACGATGCCACCGCCGCGGACCAGCACGGTGCCCGGCCGGGACCGCAGGAACGTGTAGATGTGCTCGTGGTCCTCGTACGCGTTGACCACGTGGTGGAAGTCCTGGTGCTGCGTCCGGAACTCCTGCAGCTCGGGCAGGAACTTCAGGCCCGGGTACCCGATGCCGACGTGGACGTACTGCGAGCGGTACGCCACCCGCTTGGTCGGCGCGGCGCCGTCGGGTGGCGTCAGAATCGTGAAGTAGCCGCCACCGTGACGGCGGCGCACCATCCGTACCTGGCCCTTGACCAGCATCTCCCACCAGCGGATGCGCTTGGCCTCACGCTCGAGGTTCTCGAACACCATCCCGGCGCGCGGCGTGTAGTAGTCCGCGAACAACGGCTCGACCAGCACCTGCCAGAGCGCGGCCGGCGACTTGTCCTTGACCGCCTCCTCGACGGCGTAGGACGGGAAACCCCAGATGTTGTCCGGCCGCGACGCCGAGTCCGACCGGATCCGCTCCGACCGCGGGATCTGCGAGACCCGGGTCAGGTACTCGTAGGTCTTCCAGGGGGTGTCGATGTTCGACAGGATCCGGATCTGGTCGGTCGGGACGCCCGCGATCCGCAGGTAGTCCACGGTCACGAACGATCCGATACCACCACCGATCGTCACGAACGGGATGTCGACGATCGGGATGCCGGCCGCCGCCACCATCTGGTCCGACCAGATGCTGGTCTGGAGTAACTCCGGCGTGAGGTCACCGCCACCGGCCGGAGCCGACGCCGGATACGAGGCCTGGTGCTGATGCTGAGGTGGCGCGGTCGGGTACACCGCCGTCGGGGGAGCCGCCGGACGCTGGCCGGGCGCGCCGCCGCCGGGAGGGCCGGCCGCGAACCCGGGCCCCGTACCGGGCGTCTGACCGGGATACGGACTGGTCATGACCCTCACCATCTGCTCGCAACGACAAGAACCGCAGCGGACTCCTGCCCACTGCGGTCGGAACGCTAGGCGAGCCCGCAGCCCGCCCCCTCTGCTCTGACGCCTATACGACTAGTGGAGCGCCCGACGCACGAATGCGCCGGGCACGCCCCGAGACGGTACCGGGACTAGACCTTCGCAGGATCCGGAACCATCGCGTCGATGAAGTCGGAAGCCCAGTCCAGGAGGGTTGTATCGCGCAACGGCTGACCGCCCACCCGGGCCGTCGACGGCCGCGGCACCAGCACCACGTCCACCGCCTGCTTGTACATCGCGCCCGGGTACAACCGCTGCAGCCGCATGACCTTCGACTCCGGCAGACGAAGCGGCGCGAACCGGATCTGCTTGCCCTGCAGAGAAACCTCGGTCACCCCGGACGACCGCGCCTTCACCCGGAACGACGCCACCGCGAACAGGTTCTCCACCGCCTCGGGCGGGTTGCCGTACCGGTCGCGGATCTCCTCCCGCACCGCCGCCAGCTCCGCCGGCGTCGTGACCCCGGCCAGCTTCCGGTACGCCTCCAGCCGCAGCCGCTCCCCCGGGATGTAGTCGTGGGGCAGGTGGGCGTCGACCGGCAGATCGACCTTGACCTCGGACTCGATCTCGGACTTCTCGCCCTTGTACTCGGCCACGGCCTCGCCGACCAGCCGGACGTACAGGTCGAAACCGACGTTCGCGATGTGCCCGGACTGTTCGCCGCCGAGCAGGTTGCCCGACCCGCGGATCTCCAGGTCTTTCATCGCGACCGCCATACCGGCCCCGAGGTCGGAGTTCTGCGCGATCGTCGCGAGCCGGTCGTGCGCGGTCTCGGTCAGCGGACGCTCCGGCGGGTACAGGAAGTACGCGTACGCACGCTCGCGCCCACGGCCCACCCGGCCCCGGATCTGGTGCAGCTGCGAGAGCCCGAGCACGTCGGCCCGCTCGACGATCAGCGTGTTCGCGTTCGGGATGTCGAGACCGGACTCGACGATCGTGGTCGAGACCAGGACGTCGTACTCCTTCTCGTCGAACCCGAGCATCACGCGTTCCAGCGCGTCCTCGTTCATCTGGCCGTGCGCCACCGCGACCCGGGCCTCGGGCACCTGCGAGCGCAGCCTGGCCGCCGCCCGCTCGATCGACTCGACCCGGTTGTGCAGGTAGAACACCTGGCCCTCACGGAGCAGTTCGCGACGCACCGCGGCCCCGATCTGCTTCTCCTCGTACGGGCCGACGAACGTCAGCACCGGGTGCCGCTCCTCCGGCGGCGTGAGGATCGTCGACATCTCGCGGATGCCGGTCAGCGACATCTCCAGCGTCCGCGGGATCGGCGTCGCCGACATCGTCAGCACGTCGACGGCCGTCCGCATCTGCTTGAGCTGTTCCTTGTGCTCGACGCCGAAGCGCTGCTCCTCGTCGACGATCACCAGACCCAGGTTCTTGAACCGGGTGGACGCCTGCAGCAGCCGGTGCGTACCGACCACGATGTCGACCTCACCGGACGCCAGCTTCGCGACGGTCTCGGCCGCCTCGGCGTCGGTCTGGAAGCGCGAGAGCTGCGCGACGACGACCGGGAACTGCGCCATCCGCTCGGAGAACGTCAGGAAGTGCTGCTTGGCCAGGATCGTCGTGGGCACCAGCACGGCGACCTGCATGCCGTCCTGCACGGCCTTGAACGCCGCCCGCACCGCGATCTCGGTCTTGCCGTAACCGACGTCGCCGCAGATCACCCGGTCCATCGGGTAGGGCTTCTCCATGTCGGACTTGACCTCGTTGATCGCGACCAGCTGGTCGGGCGTCTCCACATAGGGGAACGCGTCTTCCAGCTCGCGCTGCCACGGGGTGTCGGCCGCGAACGCGTGCCCCTTCGTGCTGGTGCGGGCCGCGTAGAGCCGGATCAGCTCACCGGCGATCTCCTTGACCGCCTTGCGGGCCCGGCCCTTGGCCTTCTGCCAGTCGGCGCCGCCCATCTTGTGCAGCGCCGGCGACTCACCGCCGACGTACCGGGTGAGCTGCTCCAGCGAGTCGGTCGGCACGAACAGCCGGTCGCCCGGCTGGCCGCGCTTGCTCGGCGCGTACTCCAGCACCAGGTACTCGCGCTCGCCGCCGTTGATCGTCCGCTTGATCATCTCGACGTAGCGGCCGACGCCGTGCTGCTCGTGCACCACGAAGTCGCCCGGCTGCAGTTGCAGCGGGTCGACCGCGTTGCGCCGCCGCGACGGCATGCGCCCGCGCTCGCGCCCGGAACCGGCCCTCGCGCCGGTCAGGTCGGACTCGGTGAAGACCAGCAGCTTCGCACTCTCGAGCACGAACCCACCGGCGAGCTGGCCGGTGGTCACCAGCACCGAGCGCGCCTCCGGCTCGGACTCGACGTCGGCCACCAGTTGCGCGCCGACCTCGGCCTCGCGGAGCGTCTCGGCCGCCCGCTGCGCGGACCCCGGCCCCTCGAACACCAGCACCGTGCGCCAGCCCTCGGCCGCGCGCCTGCGCACCTCTTCGGTGGCCCGCCGGCTGTCTCCGCGGAACGCGTCGACCGGCTTCGCGTCGAGCGCCAACCACTCGCGGGCTGCGCCCGGATCGTCGACCGTCGGGATCCGTACGTCGAGCGCGTCGTCCTCGAACTCCGATTCGGACGCCACGGGAGCCGCCGACGTGCCGAACGGCGCCACCGTCCACCAGGGCAGGCCCCGGCCGGTCGCGGCCGAGCGCACGTCGGCGAGGCTGCGGAACGCCGCCGCACCGAGATCGATCGGGGCCTCGCCGCCACCGGCCGCCGCGGCCCAGGACGCGGCCAGGAACTCCGCGCTGGTCGCGACCAGGTCGCGGGCCCTGGCCCGGATGCGCTCGGGGTCGCAGAGCAGCACGTGGGTGCCGGCCGGCACCGCCTGCACCAGCAGTTCGAGCTTGCCCGAGCCTTCCAGCAGCGCCGGGGTCAGCGACTCCATGCCCTCGACCGGGATGCCGTCGGACACCTTGTCGAGCATCTCGGCCAGCGCCGGGTGATCCTTCGCCAGCTGGGCCGCCCGGTCGCGCACCTCGGGCGTGAGCAGCAGCTCACGACAGGGCGGCGCCCAGAGCCCGTGGGTGGCGATCTCCAGCGAGCGCTGGTCGGCCACCGCGAAGTACCGGACCTCTTCGACCTCGTCGCCCCAGAACTCGACCCGGACCGGGTGCTCCTCGGTCGGCGGGAACACGTCGAGGATGCCGCCGCGGACCGCGAACTCACCCCGCTTCTCGACCAGGTCGACGCGGGCGTACGCGATGCCGACCAGCCGCTCGACCACTTCGTCCAGCGGAGCGGTGTCGCCGGTCTGCAGGCCGACCGGCTCCAGGTCGCCCAGGCCGGCCAGCTGCGGCTGCAGGACGCTGCGGACCGGAGCGACGACGACGTCGAGCGGGCCGGTGGTCGGGTCGTCGGACGACGGGTGCGCCAGCCGGCGCAGCACCGCGAGCCGGCGGCCGATCGTGTCGGCCCGCGGCGACAACTTCTCGTGCGGCAACGTCTCCCAGGCCGGGTAGACCGCGACGCGGTCGGGCGGCAGCAGGCAGGTGAGGGCCGCGGCCAGATCGTCGGCCTCGCGGCCGGTCGCGGTGACGGCCAGCACCGGCCCGCCACCGGTGCGCGCGCCGGCGAGCGTCGCGACCACGAACGGACGCAACGATTCGGGGGCGGTGAGGTCGAGTTCGCCGGCATCCGGCCCGGACGCGCGGCGCCCGGCCTCGACGAGAGCGGGGTCCGTACGGGCAGCGGCGAGCAGACCACTGAGGCTCATGCAATGCCTTCCACTTGCTAATAGACAGCACGAAACCCCCGATCGGTGGATCGGGAGGCGTGCCGTGCATCTCCAAGCCTACGCCGAGCCTCTGACAAAACGGATGGCCGCGGGCGGCCGCACCACCTGTGACCGCCACCTGTGCCGCCACCTGTGACCGCCACCATCGTTTCCACCCCGGGTAGCCGGGCACTTGCGTTGGCGTGACGCCTGACGAGTCCGGCACCACCGAAGAAACGGACACCACCGCACCGCCGGCCGCACGCGCGGCCGAGTGGCGGTCCTACCTCCGCCCCGGGCTGCTCATGGTCGGGGTGCTCGGGATCCAGCTCGCGTTCATCCTGTCCTACGTCGGCGCGTGGCACGCCCCGCGGGCCGACGGGTTACCGGTCGCGGTGATCGAGTCCGCCGCCACGCAGCAACTGCAAGCCGAGGTCGACGCCCGGAGCGACGCGGTGGCGCCCCGCACGTACACCGACCGGACCCCGGCCTTCGAAGCGCTCGGCGACCAGGACGTCTACGCGGTGTTGCTCGACGGCCCCGATGGCCTGGAGCTCCACCTGGCCTCGTCCGCGAGCGGCGCGGCGGCCGAGGCGCTGACACAGGTGTACGGCCAGGTCTCGACGCTGACCGGTATCCCGGTGAACGTCTACGACGACCATCCGCTCCCGGCCACCGACAACCGGGGCATCTCGCCGTTCTACCTGGTCGTCGGCTGGATCGTCGGCGGCTACCTGGTCTCGACCCTGCTCTCGTTCGTCGCCGGTGCCCACCCCGAGCCACGCCGGGGACGAATCCGGGTGCTCGCGCTGCTGTTCTACGCGATCGCGTCCGGCATCGGTGGCGCGGTCGTCGTCGGACCGGTGCTCGGCATCTGGCATCAGAATCTGGTCCCGCTGGCCGCGCTCGGCATCGTCGTGGTGTTCGGCGCCTCGATCACGTCGGCCGCGCTGTCGGCGCTGCTCGGCGCCGTCGGCACCGGGCTGACGATCGTGTTGCTGGTCGTGCTCGGCAATCCCGGTTCGGGTGGTCCGTTCGCCCCTCAGATGCTGCCGGGGCCGTTCCGGGAGATGCACACCTGGCTGCTGACCGGTGCGGCGACCCAGGCGACCCGGGCGACCGTCTACTTCCAGGGCCACGGGCTCCCCGGCCTGTACCTCGTGCTGTTGCTCTGGTGCGGGATCGGGACACTGGCCTACCTGGGGTCGATCACGCTCCGCGGGCGCCGAGCGTCTCACTACTTGATCGATGCGGGGCCGACGCCGCAGCGCGGCGGATCAAGCCTCTAGGCTGGGTTAACACGGGACACCGAGGTCCCGGCGCATCGCCACTCGAGTCCGGGGAGCCGTCATGTCCGACGCGCAGGCAGTGCCTTCCGACCTGTGGGGTCTGGGTAACGTCACGCCCGACGCGGCCAACGAGGCCGACCGGACGCTGCGGGCCGACATTCGCCGGATCGGCAATCTGCTGGGCGAGACGCTCGTCCGCCAGGAAGGGCCCGACCTGCTCGAGCTGGTCGAGAAGGTCCGGGCCGCGGCCCGTACCGACGCGGCCGCCGCCGCCGACGCGTTGTCGGGCATCGACATTCCGACCGCGATCCGCCTCGTCCGCGCGTTCGCGACGTACTTCAACCTGGCGAACATCACCGAGCAGGCCCACCGCGGCCGCGATCTGCGCCGACGCCGGGCCACGCAGGGCGGGTGGCTGGACGGCGCCGCCCGCCGGCTCAAGGACCGCGGTCTCACCGCGGACGAGATCAAGACCGGCGCCGAGCAGCTGGCGATCCGTCCGGTCTTCACCGCGCACCCCACCGAGGCGGCCCGCCGGTCGACGCTGGCGAAGCTGCGCCGCGTCGCCGACCTGCTGGAGGCCGAGGCGACCGAGGCCGCGGTCTCCGGCCAGCCGGAAGGAACGGTCAGCGCCCAGACCAACCGCGAACTCGCCGAGGTCGTCGATCTGCTCTGGCAGACCGACGAGCTGCGGCTGGAGAAGCCGGAGCCTGCCGACGAGGCCCGGAACGCGATCTACTACCTGAACGACCTGCACGCCGACGCCGCACCCGCGGTGCTGACGAAGCTGGCCGACATCCTGGCCGACCTGGGCGCGGAGGTGCCGCCGACCGCGACCCCGCTGACGTTCGGCAGCTGGATCGGCGGCGACCGGGACGGCAACCCGTACGTGACACCGCAGGTCACCCGGGACGTGCTGCGGCTGCAGTACGAGTACGGCATCCGTGACACCGACTCCGACCTGGCCGCGCTGGTCGAGGAGCTGTCGGTGTCCGATCAGGTCGTCGACGTCTCCCAGGAGCTGCTCGACAGCGCCGAGGCCGACCTGGCGAACCTCCCCGAGCTGGAAGGCCGGTACCGGCGGGTCAACGCCGCCGAGCCGTACCGGCTCAAGATCCGCTGCATGCGGGCCAAGCTGGCCAACACCCGCACCCGGCTGGCTCGGAACACCCCGCACCAGCCCGGACGCGACTACCTGGGCACGACCGAGCTGATCGCCGACCTCGACCTCATGCGCCGCTCGCTGCTCGCGCACCGCGGCGAGCTGATCGCGAACGGCCGGCTGACCGAGTTGATCCGCACCGTGTCGGCGTTCGGCCTGCACCTGGCGACGCTCGACATCCGTGAGCACTCGGAGGCCCACCACCAGGCGCTCGCGCAGTTCGTCGACCGGGTCGGCGAGCTCTACGAGCCCTACGAGAACCTGAGCCGCGAGGCCCGCACCGAGTACCTGGCCCGCGAGCTGGCCGGGCGCCGCCCGCTCGGCGGTCCCGACACCCGGCTCGACGAGGCCGGCGCGAAGACGTTCGGGGTGTTCGGTGCGATCCGCGACATCCTCGACCAGTTCGGCCCCGAGGTGATCGAGTCCTACATCATCTCGATGACCGAGGGTGTGGACGACGTACTGGCCGCCGCCGTGCTGGCCCGCGAGGCCGGCCTGGTCGACGTCAACGGTGGCCTGGCCCGGATCGGGTTCGTGCCGCTGCTCGAGCAGGTCGCCGAGCTGAACGTGGCCGGCGAGATCCTCGACCGGCTGCTGTCGGTGCCGGCGTACCGGGCGATCGTCACGGCCCGGGGTGACGTCCAGGAAGTCATGCTCGGGTACTCCGACTCGAACAAGGACGCCGGCATCACGTCCAGTCAGTGGCAGATCCACCGGGCCCAGCGGTCCCTGCGTGACGTCGCCCAGCGCCATGGCGTCCGGCTGAGGCTGTTCCACGGCCGGGGCGGGACCGTCGGCCGCGGCGGCGGGCCGACGCACGAGGCGATCCTGGCCCAGCCGTACGGGACGCTCGACGGCGCGATCAAGGTGACCGAGCAGGGCGAGGTCATCTCGGACAAGTACGCGGTGCCGTCGCTGGCGCGGGAGAACCTCGAGCTGACCGTCGCAGCGGTGTTGCAGGCGACGCTGCTGCACACCGAACCGCGGCAGCCGCAGGAAGACCTCGACCGGTGGTCGGACCTGATGGACCGGGTCGCGGCACCGGCGCAGCAGGCCTACCGGGACCTGATCCACGACCCCGACCTGCCGCGGTACTTCTGGGCCTCGACGCCGGCCGAGTTGCTCGGCGCGCTGAACATCGGGTCGCGGCCGTCGAAGCGTCCCGACACCGGGTCGGGCCTGGCCGGGCTGCGGGCGATCCCGTGGGTGTTCGGCTGGACGCAGTCCCGGCAGATCGTGCCGGGCTGGTACGGCGTGGGCACCGGGTTCGCGGCCGCTCGCGAGGCCGGTTTCGGCGACCTGCTCGCGGACGCCTACGAGCGCTGGCACTTCTTCAGGGCGTTCGTGTCCAACGTCGAGATGACGCTGGTCAAGACCGACCTGTCGATCGCGCGCCGGTACGTGGAGAGGCTGGTCGACCCGTCGCTGCAACACATCTTCGACAAGATCACCGCCGAGCACGACCGGAGCGTCGCCGAGATCCTGCGGATCACCGGGGAGCCGGCACTGCTCGACGCCCAGCCGGTGCTGCAGCGGACGCTCGCGGTGCGCGACACGTACCTGCAGCCGCTGCACCACCTGCAGATCGAGTTGCTGGCGCGGTACCGGGCCAACGAACAGGACCCGCAGCTCCAGCGGGCCCTGCTGCTCACGATCAACGGCGTCGCCGCCGGCATGCGCAACACCGGCTGATGTCAACTCTGCGTTAACAATCCGGTCGCGACCCGGACGCATGCGTAACATCGGTTGAGTTCTCCGTTCGGTCAGTGCCGATCGTTCGGTCCCCACACGGAGGACTGCCATGAGAACGAGACAACTCGGTACCGAAGGCCCCTACGTCAGTGCGGTCGGGCTCGGCTGTACGGCGTTCAGCCGCCTCGAGGATGACGACGTCCCGATCGCGGTGATCCGGTCCGCGCTCGACCACGGCGTCACGTTCTTCGACACCGCGGACGTGTACGACGACGGGCACAACGAGGAGATCCTCGGGCGGGCGTTACGGCGGCACCGCTCCGAGGTGACGCTCGCCAGCAAGGTCGGGCTGGTGCCCGACCCGGTGCGCGCGGACGCTTCGCCGCTGCACATCGAGACCGCGATCGACGCCAGCCTCTACCGGCTCGGCGACGATGTCGTCGATCTGTACTACCTGCACCGGGTCGACCCGCGGATCCCGCTGGCGGAGACCTGGGGCGCGATGGCCGACCTGGTCGAGAAAGGCAAGGTCCGGCAGCTGGGGCTGTGCGAGGTCACGGTCGCCCAGGCCGAGGAGGCGGACGCGATCCACCCGGTCGCGGCGATCCAGTCCGAGTTCTCGCTGTGGAGGCGCGACCCTCTGGAGACCGGCGTCGTCGACTGGTGCCGGGACCACGGCGCGGCGTTCGTTCCCTACGCGCCGCTGGGCCGCGGCCCGCTGACCGGCGCGGTCACCGCGTCGGACGGGCCGGCCGCCCCGAACCTGCTGGGTCAGGTCCGGGAGGTGGCCGGCCGCTACCGGGCCACGCCCGCGCAGGTCGCGATCGCCTGGGCGCTCGCGCAGGGCGAGCACGTGATCCCGATCCCCGGCACCAGGCACCGCCGTTACCTGCAAGAGAACGTCGGCGCGACCCTGCTGACCCTCGAACCTGACGACCTACGTGCGCTGGAACCTCTGCTCAACCGGTGAGGGCCGGCGGAAGTAGCCGAGCGCCAGTACCGCGAGGACGCCCAGGCTGACCGCGCCCGCGCCGCCGACCAGGAACAACAACCGTCGCGGCGGCCCGCTCGGCGCGACCGGCACCATCGCGGGCACGACGAGCTCGGCGACGACCTGCGAATCGTCGACGCTCTGCCGGACCCCGGCCCGGGCCAGCGCGTTCGCGATGCCCGCGCCGCCCTCGGCATCCGGGCCGTTGACGCTGACCCGGATGTTCACGGTGGCCGGCTGCTGGGCGACGATGGTGCTCTTCGCGACCGCGGCCGGCCGTTCGCCCAGGGACGTGGCGATGTCGTCGAGCGTCGCCGGTGCCGACAGATAGGCCACGTACCGGCTGGTCGCCAGCGTCAGATCGTCGGAGCCGACCTCGCCGGGATCGCGCGGGGAGAGGCTGAGCACAGCGGTGCTGGTGTAGGTGTCCGGCTGCGCGCGCACGTAGGCGACCGCGGTGGCGCCCAGGCACAGGATCAGCGCGATGACCAGCGCGAACGGCGAACCCCGGCTCATCGGACGGCCTCCTCGAGCACCCGCTCGGGAACGGTCGCCGGTGCCGGCGCCGGCCGGGAGCGGCGGCGCCGGGCCAGCGCCGCGATGCCGAGCATCAGCAGTGCGCCGACCCCGACCCCGGCCAGCACCAGCGGCGGGAACACCGGTCCGAAGACCGGGGCCACCCCCGGCCGCCGCGTGACCGTCACCTCACCGAGCGGCGACGGAATCTGCTCACCGGCCGTGAGCAGCGCGGATCCGTCGTCGGTGTAGGTGATCGCCTCGCCCTGCGGTGCCCGGTCGAGCGCGAACCGCCTGGGCACGCCGTTGCGCAGGGCGCGGACCACGTCACCGTCGGGCGCGTCCCACTCCAGTGCCGCGCCGTGCGTCCGCAGTGCGAAGTGCACACCGTCCGGCGAGACCGCTCCCCCGGTGATCGCGAGCGCCACGGCCGGGCGGCCGGGCAGCAGTGGCCGGAGGTCGAGCGACCCGGCCCGGCGCAGCGTGGTGACCGGCTCCAGCGGTAGCTGGGCCTGGTACACCGGCGCCACACCCGACGAGGTCTTGCCGACCAGCACGATCTGGCCGGCCAGCGTCACCAGCAGCGCCTCGACGTCGTGCGTGCCGTCGGGATAGCGCAGGTCGTAGCGGCTGACCGCGTTGACGGCCGGTACCGGGTTCTGGCGGGTCACCGGGATCCCGGCGCGGGCCGAGTCGAGTGTGCGGCCCGGTACCCAGCGGTACAGCGACACCGCCGGGCGCGGGCTCGTGTTGCCGCCGGTGTCGGCGAGCCAGAGCGCACCGTCCGCGGCCACCCCGACGTCCTCGATGTCGACGGATCTCTCGCCGGAACCGCGCAGCGCGGCGGCCGGGTCATGGGCCCGCGGAAGCGTGAGGATCGTCTGCCGGACCGCCCGGCACCGGCCGTTCAGCGCGTCGACCTGCCAGACCGTCACCGGCGCGGTGTCGTTGACGACGTAGAGCGCGCCGCGGTCGGCCGCCATCCCGCTGATCTGGTCGAGCCGCGGGTCGGTGACCGTGCAGCGCGTCGACGGTGGGGCGTAACTCGTCCGGGGGTCGGTGCCGGCCGCATGGGCCGGGCTCGCCATTACGGCGACCAGCGCCGCCGTGGCGAACGACGTCAGGCGGACTCCCGGAACGACCATCCGCGCGTTGCCTCCGCCTGCCCGGGCCGGGCGCGCCCGACTATTCCCTGTCCGCCGTCAGGCTACCGTCTTGCCCCGTTTAGTGTAGGCCCGTACCTAAAAGTGGATTTATGCGTTTGACTATCCGAGAAATACCAGTTCGTCACGTTTGACGGCGGGGGGACGGATGATCGACCGGGGCGTCCGCAGGACCAGCTGTGCACCGGGAGTCGGTAGATGACCGCAGAGCAGGTCACCGACACCCTCGTACTCTCTCGGATCACGGAATCGCTCGACACTCCATCGACCGCGGTCGCGGCCGATCGGCAGGACACCCTGCGGCGAGCCGCGGTCGCGGCCTGCGACGCGGCCGCCGCGGTGGCCACCGCGCTGGTGCTGGGGTGGCTCGTCGACGTGTTGCCGCTGCGCGAGGCGCTGGCCGTCCCGGCCGCGTGGACGCTGACCGCGTGGTCGATCGGCGCGTACCACCGCCGCCGGTTGAAGATCCGGCTCAGCGACACTCGGGCGCTGCTGCTCACGACCGTGGTGCTGTGGGCGGTGCTCGGCGTCGGCACGGCCGCGCTGCCGCTGATGGGCGTGCGGCCGCTGATGCTCGTCGCGATCCCGGCGACCGCGCTGGCGGTCGGCCTCGGCCGGGCCGCGCTGACCCGCCTCACCCCGGTGGGGAGCGCGCTCGCGGCCGCGCCGGTCGTCGTCTACGGTTCACCGGACGCGGTCACCCGCTACTGCGCCGCGACCGCCCGCGACACCCGGGCGCCCGCCGTCGCGGCTGCCTGCATCACCGATCCGGGCTCCTGGGACGCACTGCCCCCGGGGCTGGCCGTCGTCGACGCGACGGCCGCCGATCCCGACCGCGCTCTCGACGCCGTGGTGGCGGCCGTCCGCCGGACCGGTGCCGACACCGTCGTGGTGACCGGCACCTACGATCCGGACGCTCTGCGCCGGCTCTCCTGGCGGCTCGAGCAGCACGGGGTCGGCCTCGCCGTCACCCCGCTGTGGCCGGTCAGCCCGGATCGGGTCACGGTCCGCGCCTACGGGGACGCCACGCTGGTCGAGGTCGCGCCGCCGCGGTACGACGGAGCCCGGCTGGCCGTGCGCTCGCTCGCCGACCGGCTGATCGCCGCTAGCGCGCTGATCGTGCTGTCACCGGTGCTGCTGGGCGTCGCCGCGGTGGTGAAGGCGACCAGCCCGGGCCCGGTGCTCTTCACCCAGCTCCGTACCGGACGGGACGGCCGCCGGTTCCGGCTGCTCAAGTTCCGCACGATGGTCGCCGACGCCGAACGGCTGAAGTCTGCCCTGTCCTGCGCGAACCAGTACACCGCCGGGACGCTGTTCAAGGTCCGCGACGACCCCCGCGTGACGCCGGTCGGCACGCTGCTGCGGGCCCTGTCCCTGGACGAGCTGCCGCAGCTGGTGAACGTGCTGCGGGGCGAGATGGCGCTGGTCGGGCCACGTCCGACGGCCACACCGCCGGAGCAGATGCGCGACGACTACCGCCGCCGGACGCTGGTGAAGCCCGGGCTGACCGGGCTGTGGCAGGTGAGCGGGCGGTCGAACCTGCCCTGGGAGGAAGCCGTCCGGCTCGACCTGCGCTACGTCGAGAACCGGTCGCTGGCGATGGACTTCGACATCGTCCGCCGGACGCTCCCCGCGGTGCTGTCCCGGGACGGGGCCTACTAGCGGCTAGCGGCTGCTCGGCGCGATCGACCGGGTGATCACTGCTCCGGGGTCGAACCGGACGGTGTCGACGTCGGAGAACGGGTCGTCGAGGGAGTCCATCTCGACGGTGTCCTCGGGCGGGATCGGGCGGGGCAGCGCGGCCGTCGCGAGCAGCGTGCCCGGCATCGAACCGGGCGCCGGCCGCGGTCCCACCGGCACGTACGCCTCGGCCGAGCCGTACCGCCGCCGCACGTACCACCGCACTCCGGAGGCCGCGAGCGCCCCGACGACCACCGCCGCGACCGCCGCACCGCCGAGCAGCGTCGCCTCGCTCGGGCCGGCCGGGCTCGTCGGCACCGTCGCTCTGGCCAGCATCCGGCCGCCCAGCACCGGGTCGGCCGACGCCCGCTCGATCACCAGCGCCGCGATCCGGTTCGCCGCCTCGGCCGCCGTCGCCGCCGCCTGCGCGGTGACCGTGATCGCGACGTTCGCCGTGGTCGCGGGCATCGTCACGGTCAGGCTGTTCTGCAGGTCGGTCGAGGGCACCCCGGCCGTCGCGGCGGCCTGCCGGACCACGTACGGCGACGCCGCGTAGGCGACGTACCGCGGCACCATCAGCGTCACCGACGTGGCACTGACCGGGCGTTCCCCCACCGGAACGAACGCGATGACCGCCTGTGCCGACCAGGTCACCGGCCGGGTTACCACGTGCGCGGCCGAACCGGCGAGCACGGCCAAGGCGGCGACCAGGAAGAACAGCCAGCCGCGCAGCAGGAGCGGGGGGTGCTGCGGGGTGGGCGCCGGGGGGTCGAGGCTGGTCACGACGGATCCTTTCCGAGTTCCAGGACGCGGGTGTCCTTTTTACGTCTTTTCGGTAGTTTGACTCATCTTCGTCCTTTAGGCTGCCGACCCGTGGCACCGTTCCTCTCGTCCGGGACCGCTGGATCGGTCACCTCGTCGGGTCTTCCCGAGGCAGCGCGAACCGCGCTGACCGGGGTCGGCGTCCCTCCGGAGGCGCTCGTACCGGGTTCGTTCGCCGGGCCGCGGCGTCCGCTCCGGCGCTTCCTCGGCGACGGAGTCGTCGTCGAGGTCGCGACCGGTGAGGCCGGGCGGCTTCGGCTGCGGCGGGAGCTCTGGGGCCGGAGCTGGGCCCGCCAGGTCGGCATCCCGACCGTCCCGGTGCTGGACGCCGATCCGGACGGGGCCTGGCTGATCGCGGAGTGGTGGAAACCCTCGCCGCCGACCGGCGAGCGCTTCCTGGACGACGTGCTCGCGGCCGCGCTCCGGATCGCCGGGTCGCCGCCCCCGGAGCCAGGGCCGCCGCCGGCCGTCTGGGTCTCCGACCGGCGGGCCGCCCCGATCCGCCTGGCGCGCGGGGTACTCGGCGGCGTCCCCACCCGGTCTTGGCTGGCCGCCCGCCGCGCCGCCGCGGCGCTGCCGACGGTGCCGGTAGCGCACGGCGACTTCTACCACCGCAACGCGCTGTGGTGTCCGGAGCGCGGCGGGCTGCACGTCGTCGACTGGGAGTACCTCGGGCCCGGCCCGCGCTACGGCGACCTGGTCCGGCTCTGGACGCTGCTCCCGAGCCGCACCGACCGGGACTCGCTGCTCGGCCGGATCCTCACGCTGGCGCCGCCGGCCGAGCACCAGGAGATCGGCACGCTGGCGCGGTATCTCGCCCTGCGGCTGCTGGGCGAGAACGTCAAGGGCAGGCGACGAGACCGCCACCACGCCGATGTCGCCCACGCCCGGTCGATCCAGCCCGAGGCCCGGGACCTTCACAAGGCGCTGAGCTGCAGAACCTCCCCGTAGAGATCGAGCAGGCGGGCGGCCGAGTCGTCGCCGATCGTCAGCGACGCCCGGCGCCGGCCGGCGTCCGCGGCCGCCCGGGCCGCCTCGGTGTCGCTGAGCACCGCGACGACCGCGCCAGCCAACGCCTCCGGGTCCTCCGGCGGCACGATCCAGCCGGTTCCCGGCGGAACCGCCTCGGCCATCCCGTCGACCGCGGTGACCACCAGCGGACGCCCGAGCGCCATCGCCTCCAGCGGCACCAGCGACATGCCCTCCCAGCGCGAAGGGCAGACCACCACGTCCGACGCGTACATCCAGCTCAGCGCGATCGAACGATCCACCGGGCCGGTGAAGTCGACGCCCTCGGCACCGGCCCGCCGGACCGCAGTCTCCAGCGCCGGGCGGGCCACACCGTCGCCGACCAGCACGAGCCGGGCTCCCGGCACCGCCGCCCGGACCGCCGGCCAGGCGTCGATCAGCACGTCCTGGCCTTTCTGCCGGGCCAGCCGGGCCGCGCACACCGCCACCGGCGTCCCTGGGTCGAGGCCGAGTTCCTCCCGCACCGCCGGGCGCGGCCGGGCCCGGACCGGTTCGACCGACGCCGGGAGCACCGCGTTCGGCAGCACTTCCATCCGGCCGCGGAGGCCGTGCGCGACCCCGGTGTCCCGCTCCGCCGCGCTGACGCACACGACGACGTCGGTCCAGCGCAGCGCGTACCGCTCCCAGGCCAGTACGGCCCGGCGCAGCGCCCCGTCCACGGCCTGGAACGACCAGGCGTGCGGGCTGAACACGGTCGGCACCCGCCCGCGCAGCACCGACCGGCCGATCAGCCCGGCCTTCGCGCAGTGCAGGTGGACGACGTCGGGCCGGACGTCGTCGAGGATGCGCCGGAGCTGCTGGGCCTCGGCGAGCATGCCGGGGCCGGGACCCCGCACCGCCCGCCAGGTGACCACATCGGCACCCCGCGCACCGGCCAGCGCCGCCAGGCGCCCCCCGGGACACGCGACCGTGACGTGAACGCCGTGTTTGGCCTGGTACTCGACGTAGTCCCCCACGCAGTGGGCCAACCCGGTGTTCACCGCATGGGACACGTGCAGAACCTGGACGGACGACACTAATAACCCTCCAGCACACAATGAGGTTCGTTCTTGCCTTTATCAGCGTAAAGAGACTAAAACGACCCAGGCGACCCTGCCGGGAGGACAAAGACCATGGCGCATTCCGCGATCACCCCGCCGTTGCGAGCTCTGGTCGTGACGCCCAGCGGAGTCCTCGGTGGAGCGGAGTCCTGGCTGCTCGCGATGCTCGACCACACCGAGCGGCTGCAGCCGTGGGTCGTGATGCTGGCCGACGGCCCGCTGCGAACCGAATTGCTCGACCGGCGTGTCCCGACGATCGTCCGGCCGGTGGGACGCACCGCCTGCGCCCTCGCGTCCGGGGCGAGGTGGCTGGCCACGACGCTGCGCGAGCTCGACCCGGACGTCGTGGTCGGCAACGGCGTGAAGGCGCAGTGCGTCGTCGCACCGGCGGCGCACGCGGTCGGCGTCCCGTCGGTGTGGGTCAAGCACGACTACAGCTACGACCGGCGGCTCGCTCCCTGGCTGGCCAAGGCGTCCGGCCGGGTCGTGGCGACCGCCGAGGACGTCGCGGCCGGCGCCCGGCGGCCGGACACCGTCGTGATCACCCCGCCGCGGCCGGCCCCGCCGGTCTCCCGCAGCGAGGCGGTCGAGGTCCTGCGCTCGCTCGACGTGCCCGCGGGCGACCGGTTGCTCCTGGTCATGCCGACGCGGTTCGTGCCGTACAAGGGCGTGGACACCGCGATCCGGGCGCTCGCGCAGCCGAACGCCGCGGCCTGGGACCTGCTCGCGGTGGGGCCGGACGACCCGACCCGCCCGGGTGAGCGCGAGCGGCTGGCGTCGCTGGCCGCCGATTGGGGCGTCGCCGGCCGCGTGCACCTGCGCCAGAGCGTCCCCGGAGTAGGCCGGCTACTGGCCGGAGCGGACGCGGTCGCGGTGCTGACCCGCCCCGACGGCCCCCGCACACCCGGGCGCGAGGGGTTCGGCCTCACCGCCCTGGAAGCGCAGCTCAGCGGCGTGCCCGTGGTGGCTGTGGACGACGGGGGGCCGGTCGCACGGCGTATCGGACCGCAGCCGTTCGGTGCGGTCAGCCGCGGAGCCGGGCTGCTGGTGCCCCCGGCGGACCCGACCGCGGTCGCGGGCGCACTGGCCGCGCTCGGCGATCCGGACGTGCGGGAGGCGCTGGGCGCCGAGGGCCGGCGCCGGGTCGCCGACCATCCCGACGCGACGACCCAGTCGGCGCGGTTCGCCGCGCTGCTGGCCGAGGTGGCACGCCGGCCGGGCGCGGGGCTGGCCGCATCCCCGGCGATCAGCGTGGTCAGCCCGGTGCTGGACGAGGCCCGGCTGATCGACGGCCTGATCGGCACGATGGCCGCCCAGCTCGGCCCGGACGACGAGTACGTGCTGGTCGACGGCGGGTCGGTGGACGGCACCGCGGAGCGGATCGCGGCCTGGGGCGCCGAGGACCGGCGCATCCGGCTGGTGAGGCACGACGGCGGAACGATCGGGTACAGCCGCAACCTCGGCGTGGCGGCCGCCCGGCATCCGTTCATCGCCTGCACGGACGCGGGCTGCACCCCGTCCGCGAGCTGGCTGAACGGCTTCCGGGCGGCGGCCGCGGAGACCGCGGCCTCGGCCCAGCGGCTGCGTTCGGACGGCACGACCTACCCGAGCGAACTGCCGATCGAGCTCTACGTCGGGGTGTACTCGGCCGCGGTCCGGCCGAACTCCTGGTTCGAGCCGGCGATGGCCGCGATGAACTGGCCCGACCCGGTCGAGCTGCGCCGCCGGACCGCGTTGCGCGCGCTGTACGGGCGGCTGTTCGGGCGCGCGTTCTCGGCGAGCCGGGTCGACGGCCGGTCGGTCGGGTTCACCCGGGACGTCTGGGCCGCCGCGGGCGGGTTCCCCGAGCACCTGCGGACGGCCGAGGACGAGGCGTTCGGGCGGGCCGTCCGCGACCTCGGCGCCCGGACCGCGCTGACCCTGGACGCGGCCGTGACCTGGTACCAGCGCGCTTCGGTCGGGGCCGCGTTCACACAGTTCCGCGGCTACGGGCGGGGCGGAGGCACCGGCGGTTCGGGCTGGCTGCTGCGCCGGGACGCGATCCGGGTCGCCGGGTACGCCGGAGCGGCGGCCGCGGTTCTCCGGGGTGGGCGGACCGGGCGGGTACTGGCCCTGGCCGGTGCGGCCGGGTACTTCTCGCTGCCGATCGCGCGGGTGGTGCGGCGGCGCCAGTCGCCGCTGGTGGTGCCGCTGGTGCCGGTCGCCGCACTGGTCAAGGACGGCGCGAAGCTCGTCGGCACGGCCGAGGCGCTGCTGGCCCGTGTACTGGGCCGCCCGCTGGACCCACCCGCCCGCACGGCCGGGGGACCGCCTCCGGCCGGGTACCGGCCCCGCCATCGCGCCACCGGCCCGCAGCCGGTCCGGCTCCCGCCGGGCCCCGGTGCCGCGGCCCGGTACCGCGACCGTATCCCGGCCGGGGTCGGGCGGGTCATCGAGGCCGAACCGTGACTGGACCGTTCCGTCCGCGGCCCGATCACCTGCCGATCGCGGCCGTCGCACTGGTGTTCGCCGCTCCGGCGGTCGGCGACCGCCCGATTCCCGGCGGTGGCGGTGACCTGCAGGTCGTCCACGTCGTGTGTGTGGCGGCGATCGCCGTCACCGGGCTCTGGGTGCTGGCCGGACGGCTACCGGTCTCGTTCCGGCTGTGCGGTCGCGTCGCGCTGGGCCGGCCGGAGATCCGTCCGCCGCTCTGGTTCGGCGCCGGGCTGGTCGCGGCCGCCGCCGCGTCCACGTCGACGGCCGCGGACCAGGTCCGCGGGCTGAAGGTCACCGCGACCTACGCCGCCGGATGGCTGGTGCTGCTCTCCGTCCTGCTGGTCGCCACGTCCCCGGGCAAGCTGCGGACGCTCGTCGGCGCCGCGGTCGTGGGATCGCTGGCCGTGACGCTGCCGATCCTCAGTCAGGCCGAGCGTCTGAAGCCGGTGTACGGCGGCGCGGTCGTGCGCAACCGCGCGCAGTCGATCTTCGCGGACCCCAACCAGTTCGGGTGCTACGCGGCGCTGATCGTGCTACTGGCGGTCGGGTGGTTCCTCGCGGCCCCGCAGCGGTGGGAACGGGTGCTGGCGGTGGCCGGCGGCTCCGGGGCGGTGGCGGCACTGGTGCTGTCGCTGAGCCGGGGGGCCTGGCTCGGCACCGCGGCCGGGCTGGTGACCGCGGCGGTCCTGCACCCGGCCGTGCGGAGGGCGCTGGTAGCGGCGGTGGCGGTCAGCGCGACGCTGCTCGCGGCCGGGCTGCTGGTGTCGCTGACCGCGCCGGCCGAGGTGCGGGGCGGACCGGCGGCCGGGCTGGTCGAGGTCGTGGTGGACCGGATCGCGGTGATCGACGACCGGGCCGCGAACCCGCACGACGTGCGTCCGATCACCTGGCGGGAGGCCGTACGGCAGTTCCGGGAGCATCCGGTGCTCGGGAACGGGCCCGGGTCGTTCAGCCGGTTGTCGGCGCAGTCGCCGTCGATCATCCAGTTCGCACCCCGGCTGCACGCCCACAACGCGTTGCTGCAGCTCGGTGCCGAGACCGGGGTGGTCGGGCTGGCCGCCGGGCTGGGGTTCGCCGGGAGCTGCGGCCTGGCCGCGCTGGTGACGGCCCGCCGCCTCCGGCGCACCCTCGACGCCGAGGCGACGGTCGCGGACGCCGGCGCGGGTGACGCCGGGCGCACGCTGGGGCTGGTCGCGGGCGCGGCCGGGGCGCTGGTCGCGCTGTCGGTGCACCTGATGGTGGACTACCCGATCCGGAACCCGGTGCTGATGATCGCCGCCTGGTCCGTCGCCGGGCTGCTGCTCGCCACCGGCTCCGCGATCCGCGCGCCGGCCGACGCGGCCCTGGTCCGCGCATGACCGCGACCCCTACCCGGCCGCCCGGGGAACGCAGCGCGGATCTGCGGGGGATCGCCCGTGCGGGCTCGATCAGCCTGATCGGATCCGGTGCCTCCGCGGTCCTCGGCTTCCTGCTCGTCGTCCAGGTCAGCCGCGGGCTCGGCGCGGCCGGCGCGGGCGCGTTCTCGGTGGTCGTCGCGGTCGCGATGACGATGGCCGTGGCCGGCCGGTTCGGCACCGACACCGCGCTGGTCCGGATGGCACCCCGGCTGCGCGCGCTCGGCCGCTCCCGCGACATCGGCGCCGCCGCGGTGGCCGCGCTCGCACCGGTGTTCCTCGGCACCACGGTGCTCGCGGTGATCGCCTGGTGGGCGGCGCCCCATCTGGTCGACGTCGTCTTCGAGCACCCCGCCCCGGCCGCCGCGACCTGGCTGATCCGGATCGCGGTGGCCACGGTCCCGCTCGGCGCGACCGGGTTCGTCGCGCTGTCGCTCACCAGGGGGCTGGGCAGCGTCGTCCCGCTCACCGTCGTCGAGAGCATCGCGAAGCCGGCGCTGCGCTGCGCGTTCGTCGCGGCCGCGCTGGCGATCGCGCACTGGAAGTGGCCCGGCGCCACCGCCGGTCCGGTGATCTGGACGACGATCGCCTGGGCCGTCCCGACGCTGATCGGCGGCCTCTGGTCCGCCGTCCTGGCCTACCGGGCGCTGACGCCGCTGCGCTCCGAGCCGGCCGCCGCCGAAGCCGGTCCGGCGGCCACCTGGCGGGAGCTGTGGCGGTTCGCGACTCCCCGGGCGGCGGCGTCGGCCTGCGAGATCGCCGGCATGCACGCCGGGATCGTGCTGGTCAGCGCCTTGGCCGGCGTCGCCGAGGCCGGCGTCTACAACGCGGCGCTCCGGCTCGCGCTGGCCGGGACGCTGGCCCTGCAGGCGCTCCGGCTGGCGATCGCCCCGACGCTGGCCCGCCTCCTCACGGTCGGCGACCTGGGCGGCGTCGAGCACCTGCACCGCACGGCGTCGGTCTGGATCACTGTCGTTTCGTTCCCGCTCTACCTGGTGTTCGTCGCCTGGCCGGGCGAGGTCCTGCGACTCTTCGGGCCGGGCTTCTCGTCCGGCGCGACCGCGCTCGCGATCCTCGCCGCCGCGACGCTCGTCAACCTCGCGACCGGCCCGGTCTCCACGCTGCTGCTGATGAGCGGACGCTCGGCCCTCACGCTCGCGGTCACGCTCACGTCGCTGAGCGGCAGCGTCGCGCTGGCGGCCACGCTGATCCCGCACTACGGGGTCACCGGCGCCGCGCTCGCCAAGGGCGCGGCCGTGATCGGCGAGAACATCGCGGTCACGGTCATCGTCCGCCGGAAGGTGGGCGTCCGGACGTTCTCGCGCCCGCTGTGGCTGGCCGTCGCCGGCGGCGGCGCCTGCTTCGTCGTCCCGGTGGTGATCTTCGACGTGGTGAACGGCGCTATCGGATCTGCCGCACCCGACTTCACCGCCGCGGCCGCCCTGGTGCCGCTCGGCGCCGTCGCCTACCTCGGCCTGCTCTGGCGGTGGCGGCGCGCGCTGGCGCTCGCCGAGCTGGCCGACGCACTCCCCCGACGCCTCCGGTTCCGCCGGTCCGCCCCTCCGTCCGACGCAAGCGAGGAGTACCGATGAACACCCTGCGCCACGTCGAGGTGCCGGATCGGTGGAGAGCCGCGAAGCGGCACGTGCCACGCCCGGTGAAGCGGGTCGTCCGCCGGGCGGTCCGCCGGTACGGCGAGCGCACCGCCGACAGCCGGGCCCTCCCCGACTTCCTGATCATCGGCGCGAAACGCGGCGGCACCACGTCGGTCTGGAACTGGCTGGTGCGCCACCCGAACGTGGCCCCGATGTTCCCGTCGCTGCAGCAGATCAAGAGCCCGCACTACTTCGACGTGCACTTCGCGCGCGGCGAGCGCTGGTACCGGTCGCACTTCCCCAGCTGGGCCGCGATCGAGCGGGCCGCGCAGCGCACCGGGATCCGGCCGCTGACCGGCGAGGCCAGCCCGTACTACCTGTTCCACCCGCTGGCTCCGGAACGGGTGCAGCACACGGTTCCGAAGGCGCGGCTCCTCGTCCTGCTGCGCAATCCGGTCGACCGCGCCTACTCCAACTACTGGGAACGACGCGGTTCGAACGCGGAGTGCCTGTCGACGTTCGAGGCCGCGATCGACGCCGAAGAGGAACGCCTGTCGGGCGAGGCCGAACGGATCGTCGCCGATCCCGGCTACCACTCCTACCACCACGACTGGCACAGCTACCTGGCCCGCGGACGGTACGCCGAGCAGCTCACCGGCTGGCTCGACCGCTTCGGCCGGGACCAGCTGCTGGTCCTGCCGTTCGACGACCTGCGCCGGGACGCGAACGGCGCCTACCGCGCGGTCCAGGAGTTCCTCAGCCTGCCGGTGGTCGAACCGCCGCGGCTGGCGCATCACAACAAGCTTCCGGTGCCCCCCATGGCCCCGGCGACCAGGGCGCGACTCGTCGAGTACTTCCGCCCCTGGAACGCCCGTCTGACCGAACTGCTCGGGACCCCCCTCGACTGGGATCGCTGAGCCATTCCCTAGGAGAAACGTGCGTCCTCCCTCAGCCCGAATCCGCCGCGCGCTCACTGTGTTCGCAGTGCTCGCGCTGCTCGCGGCGGTGTTCCCCTCCGCCCACCCGGCGACGGCCGCCGGTACGGCCACGACCAAAGTCTTCACTGCGGACGCTCAGCCCACGTGGCAGACCAACGGCACGGTGTGGGCGGTGACGATCGTCCACGGGGTCGTCTACATCGGCGGCAACTTCTCGGCCGTGCGTCCGCCCGGTGCGGCGCCCGGCACCCGCGAGGAGCCTCGCGACAGCCTGGCCGCGTTCGACGCCCGTACCGGCGACCTGCTGCCGCTCTCGCACACGTTCTCGTCGCCCCGGTACGCGTTCAGCGTCTCGAAGCCGGACGTGTCCTGCGACGTCGACTGGGACGCCCAGTACTACAGCTGCGACACGATCTACCGGATCAAGGCGTCTCCGGACGGGTCGAAGATCTACGTGTCCGGTGACTTCACCAGCGTGGACGGCCTGCCGCGGACGAAGGTCGCCGCGTTCGGCACCGCGGGTGCGGCGACCTCGAACCCGGCGCTGGACCGGACGTTCGCCCCGAGCGGCATCAACTCGCGGGTACGGGCGCTGGCCGTCGGTCCCGACTCGGTGTACATCGGAGGCCTGTTCGTGCAGGCCGGCGGCCAGCCCCGGCAGCGGCTCGCGGCGCTGAGCGCGCGCACCGGCGTCGTCCTTCCGTTCGCCGCCCGCGCCGACGCCGAGGTGCTCGCGTTGTCGCTGTCGGCCGACCGCAGCCGGCTGGTCGTCGGCGGGAACTACGACACGCTCAACGGCGTCGCCCAGCACGCACTGGGCGCGGTCGACCCGGCCACCGGCGCGAGCACGGCCTGGGCC
Source organism: Cryptosporangium sp. NPDC051539 (assembly GCF_044454545.1). Lineage (NCBI taxonomy): Bacteria > Bacillati > Actinomycetota > Actinomycetes > Cryptosporangiales > Cryptosporangiaceae > Cryptosporangium > Cryptosporangium sp. NPDC051539. Next base: position 625,377 of record NZ_JBITDV010000004.1, read on the forward strand.
TGGCGTGGCGTCCCCCGCACGTCGTACATCACCGACATGGCGGTGGACAGCAACGCGGTCTACGTCTCGTCCAACGGCGAGGGCACCTGGGACGGCCGGGCCGCGGTCGACCCGCAGACCGGCGTCCTGAAGTGGTTCGACAGCTGCCTCGGGGCGACGTGGGCGCTGGCCCTGCACGGTGACCTGCTCTACAGCGGGTCGCACGCGCACAACTGCAACGACACCGCGGGGGGCTTCCCGGAGCAGGCCACCGACCTGCCCGAGCCGCGCTACTACCGGCTGATGGCCCAGACCACCCGCGGGAGCAGCACGTCGATCCAGTACTGGTTCCCGTCCACCAACGGCGGCGACCCGAACATCCCGGCGACCCGGTCGCCGTCGAAGCTCGGGCCGCGGGCGATGGCCAGCGACGGGCGGTCGCTCTGGGTCGGCGGTCAGTTCACGACCGTCAACGACGTGCCCCAGCAGGGGCTGACCCGGTTCACGACGACCTCGACGTCGAAAGCGCCGTCGACGCCGGCCGCGCCCACGGTCTCCAACAGCGGGGCGGACGCGGTAACCGTGACCTGGCGTGGGGTCGAGGACCTGGACGACCCGGTCGTCACGTACGAGATCTACCGCGGCTCGGCGATGGTGTACCGCGGGCGGGCGTCGGCAAGGCCCTGGGAGACGTCGAAGAGCTACCAGTTCACCGACCGGGGTCTGACCGCGGGAACGAGCGTGCAGTACCGGGTACGAGCCGTGGACGGACGCAACACCGCCGGGGCGTTCTCACCGATCGCCACCGCCACCGTCGGCCGGAGCGCGGAGCCGGCCGAGACCTGGCCCCAGGACCAGTGGGAAGACGCCACCTGGCAGCAACGCCGCACCCCCTGGGACCAAGACTGGCCCAGGTGGGGCGGCTGGTAACCGGCCCGCCGGGGCCGCCGTTGTTCTGGCCTGCAGCCCGTTGAGCGCGGCGCTGGCAATCGAGCGCGCCGACGTCGTGACATCGGCGAAGCGTCATAAGGAGGCGCGCTCGCTTGTCAGCGTCGTTCTCAGCGGGCCGCCCCGATGGCGGCCAGCAGGGGCTGGGCCAGCTCGGGGCGGCAGATCAGCAGGTCGGGCTGGTACGGGTTCGGGTTGTTGTAGACGAGCGGGGACCCGTCGACCCGGGACGTGTGCAGGCCGGCGGCGCGGGCGACGACCACCGGCGCGGCCGAATCCCACTCGTACTGGCCCCCGTCGTGCAGGTACGCCTCGGCCTGGCCGCGCAGCACCGCCATCGCTTTCGCACCGGCCGAGCCCATCGGCACCAGCTCGGCGTCGAGCTTCTCGGCCACCGCCTCGGCGTACGACGGCGGACGGCTACGGCTGACCAGGATGCGGGGCCGCGCCGGCGCCGGACGCAACGCGGGCGGGTTCTCGCTGCTCAGGGTCGGGCCCAGACCGGGCAGCGCGACCGCACCGGCGACCAGTTCACCGTCTTCCCAGAGCGCGACGTGGATGGCCCAGTCGTCGCGATCGAGCTCGGAGTACTCCCGGGTGCCGTCGAGCGGGTCGACGATCCAGACCCTCCGGGCGCTCAGCCGGGCTTCGTCGTCAGTGCCTTCTTCCGAGAGCACCGCGTCACCGGGGCGCAGTTTCGCCAGCGCCGCGGCCAGGAAGTCGTGCGAACGCTGGTCTCCTTCGGCCTTGAGGCGGCTCGCCGGGACCGGACGGCGGGTGCGCAGGCGGAGCAGGATCACTCCCGCGTGCGTCGCCAGGAGGCGCGCTAACTCGACATCCGAGTCGCACGTCATCCGCTCCGCGACCGTATCCGCGTCGGTAATCACCTGGCGTAACCCCCTGACCGGCGCCGCTGGCTCGACACCTCGACTCCGAGGCTAGCGGCTGAGAAACCTCGTGAACACCGGGCGCGATCGGCGGTTCGGATCCACCGGACGGGGGATTTCACAGCCGCACCCAGGAGGTCTGCAGCGGCTTGGCCTGGGGCGAGCGCAGCGGTCGGAGCACCAGGCTGAACAGCCCGACCGGGACGTCGAACTCGGCGCGCCCCTCGTCGTCGGTGGTGACCGTGAACGTGGACCCGGTACAGCGCACCTCGGCCGAGGCCCGTTGGGCCGGAAGCACCTCGAGGCTGATCCGGCGTCCGTCACCGGCGTCGGTGACGCGGAGGTCGGCCCCACCGTTCCGATGGCCGAAACGCATGGTCCGCACGGTCGGGTCGGCGGCCGCGCGACGGTCGTGGTCGAGGACCGAGTCGAACATCAGGTCCGCCACGAGCGTATCGACCGGACGGGCCTCGAATGCACGACGCGCTGCCGCGCGTACCGAATCCGGCACGACGTTCACAGGCCCTCCTTCGTCCACCCGGACGTCCCACGGCCGGGCGTTCTCCTCGGAGGAGTGGGCCCTACGCAACGGTTCCGGTGACACTTGCTACCTCCTAGGAAGAGCCGGCGGTCGCCGGGTTGATACCTGTGTCCTCGACGATTCCGCGAAGTTTCTCCAGGCAGCGGCCCCGGGTGGGCCCGATGCTGCCGATCGGGATGTCGAGGGCGGCGGAGATCTCGTCGTAGCTGGGGGCCGGGTCGATCAGCAGCAGTTGCAGCAGCTCGCGGCACCGGGGGGTGAGCCGGCCGAACGCGGTCCGCATCTCCGCGTCGCGCTCGGCGGCGAGCAGGGCGGCGTCCGCTTCGGGGGTGGCGATCCGGAGCCGGTCGGAGCCGGGGTCGAGCTCCTCGCCGGAGAGCACGGTGCGCTTCGACCGGCCGAGCAGCCGGAGGCACTCCCGGCGCGCGGTGGTCGCCAGCCAGGCGCCGACCCGGCTCGGGTCGCTGAGCCGGTCGATGTTTTCCACCAGCCGCAGCCAGGTCGTCTGGCTGATGTCTCCGGCGTCACCGGGGCTCAGCCGGTGGTTGCGGGCGACGGTCCAGATCAGGCCGCCGTAAGCGTCGACCAGGGCGTCCCAGGCGCTGTGGTCACCGCTCGCGGCGGCGCCGACCAGCATCGCGGCCTCGTCCGGGGTCAGGTTCATCCGACGGCCGGGACGCCGGACCGGCTGGGGCTCCGGTGCGTCGTCCTCGACCGCGGGTTCGTCGATCAGCCCGGAGAGCCCGGCGATCTCGTCCGGCTCGAGCTGTGCGGGCGGCTCGGCCGGTACGTCCTCGGGCAGCGTCGCCGGACCGATCCGTGAGATCGGCCGCCCGGCCGCCGTCATCGGGGCGAGCCGCCGGACTCGGCGGGTCCGTTGCTGGGCTCAGCGGAGCCGTTGCCGGGGCCGGCGTTGCCGGAGGCTGCGGGGGGTTTGCCGGAGCCGGCGTTGCCGGAGCCGGCGGGGGCGTTGCCGGGGCTTGCGGGGGCGTTGCCGGGGCTTGCGGGGGCGTTGCCGGCGACGGCCGGGGCGCCGCTGGGGCCGGCGGGGGCGAAGCCTGGGGCCAGGCGGACGACGCCGCCGTCGGCGAACAGGGCCTCGTGGCCCCGGCGGCGCTCGTCGCGCACCCAGGCGTCGACCTCGGAGCGGGCGACGTGCAGGATCCACTCGTCGACCTGCGTGGTCGGCTGCTCGACCGGGTGCCGGGCCGGATCCTTCGCGTTGGCCAGCGCTTTCACGGTCGGCCAGCGTTCGGCCATCCGGAGCCAGGTCAGCTGCGAGACGACGGCCGCGTCGCCCCGGTCGAGGCCCGCCGTGGTCGCGATGCCCCAGATGCTTTCCATGTGCTGATCGACCAGCCCGTCCCACAGCTGGTCAGCCACACCCAGGTCCCCCGACATAAGGGACAATATACGTGCTATTTGGCGTGGAAGGTGTTCTGGACGGTGGCCAGGTCGGCGCCGAACAGGGCTTCGACCGCGTCCGCCGCGTTGTCGACCAGGAGCGGCAGATCCTTGCGCTCCGTGCTGCTGAAGTCGCGCAGGACGAAGTCGGCCGGATCCTGCCGGCCCGGCGGGCGGCCGATGCCCACCCGCACCCGGAGGTAGTCACGGGTGCCGAGCGACGTCGAAATCGAGCGCAACCCGTTGTGCCCGTTGTCGCCGCCGCCCTGCTTGAGCCGGACGGTGTCGAACGCGATGTCGAGCTCGTCGTGGACGACGATCGTCCGCTCCGGTGGCACGTGGTAATAGCTGCGTAGTCCGGCGACCGGGCCGCCGGACTCGTTCATGTACGAGAGCGGCTTGGCCAGGATGACCCGGTGGCCCCCGAGGCGTCCCTCGACCACCTCGGCCCGGGACTTGTGCTTCGTGAAACGTCCGCCGGCCCGCTCGGCGAGCAGGTCGACGACCATCTGGCCGACGTTGTGCCGGTTACCGGCGTACTTCGGGCCGGGGTTGCCCAGCCCGACGACGAGCCACGGGTCGTCGGCCATGGTTCCTTCCCTGAGACGAGTCCGGCCGGAGCCCGAATCGGGCCCCGGCCGCTCAAAAAACGAATCAGACGCCAGCTCTCACCGGTCGGCTGCAGACACCGGCGGGCGAACGTTCACCCTCAGGCGCCCGAGCGCAGTGGTCTGCTGCAGACACCCGCGGGCGAACGTTCACCCTTAAGCGTCGGCGGTCTGCTTCTCGTCGCGGACGACACCGGCCTCGGCCTCGGCGGCCACCAGCTCGGCGTCGGCCTGCGCCGCGCTCTGCTGAGCGACGACACCGACGACGGCAGCCTCGGGGTCGGTCACCAGCGTGACGCCCTTGGGCAGCGCGACGTCCTTGGCCAGCAGCTGCTTGCCGATCTCGAGACCGTCGATGTTGACCTCGACGCCGTCCGGGATGTTGGTGGCCTCGGCCTCGACCGAGAGCGAGTTGAGGTCCTGGTTGACCAGCCCACCGCGCTCGACGTCGCCGACGAGGACGAGCGGGAGGTCGATCGTGACCTTCTCGCCCTTGCGGACGAGCAGCAGGTCGACGTGGTCGATGGTGGACTTGATCGGGTCACGCTGGACGGCCTTGGGGAGCGCGAGCTCCTTGCCGCCGTCGATCTCGATCGTCAGCAGGGTGTTGGCACCGTGCTTGATGGCGTTGGTGAACTCTCGGGCCGGCAGCGCGATGTGCCGAGGCGCCTGCCCGTGCCCGTACAGCACGGCGGGGATTTTTCCGGCCCGGCGCGTGCGGCGTGCGCCGCCCTTGCCGAACTCAGTGCGCGGCTCGGCGGCGATTCGGACCTCGGACACGACTTAACTCCTCGAACGCAAGCGTGAGTATCGATTGGCGTGCTGGGCGAGGGGCCGTGTCGTGGGCACCGCAGACGACGCAACCACGAATCAGCGCGTCGATCACGGAGCCTGCGACACAGCCCCCTCGCCGGGCAACCCCACTATCCTAACCCGCCGCACCTCGCCACGACGAACCCGCCCCCGCCCAGCAAAGAAGTCCGAGCCCGCCAGAGCACCACCCGCGACATCAGCGAATCCCACCGACAGACAAACCACCCACCAACCCAAAGCCCGCCAGAGCCCACCAACAGCCAAGCCCACCACCGCCGCACCCCAACCGGATCCCCCACAAAGAAGCCGCACCCAACCTCCGAGCGCCCCGAGGCCGCGAGCGCTGACCTGGAGCCCGCCCAGGGCGCGCTGACAGTCAGCCCACCAACGCCGCACCCCCACCGGATTCCCCACAAAGTAGCCGCACCCGATCACCGAGCGCCGCCACCCGAGACCCGCCCTAACCCGGAGCCCGCCCAGGGCGACGCTGACAGTCGAGCGCGCCGACGCCGTGGCCCCAGGGATCCCGCCATAAGGAGGCGCGCTCGCCTGTCAGCGTCGTCCTGGGCGGGCCGCCCACCCAACAGTCGGCGTCGTGCTGGGTGGGCCGCCCACTAAGAAGCGCCGCCGAAGAGGCTGGTCACCGACCCGTCGTCGAAGACCTCGCGGATCGCGCGGGCGATCAACGGGGCGATCGAGAGCACGGTGAGCTTGTCGAGTTCCTTCTCCGGGCCGATCGGCAGCGTATTGGTGAGGATCACCTCGCTGATCGGACCGTTCTTCAACCGCTCGGTCGCCGGGTCCGACAGCACCCCGTGCGTCGCGGCGACCACGACGTCGGCCGCACCTTCTTCCCGCAGCGCGTCGGCGGCCTTCGCGATCGTGCCGCCGGTGTCGATCATGTCGTCGACCAGGATGCAGGTGCGGCCCTTGACCTCACCGACGACGCGGTTCATCACGACCTGGTTCGGCACCAGCGGGTCACGCGTCTTGTGGATGAACGCCAGCGGCGTCCCGCCGAGGACGTCGGTCCAGCGCTCGGCCACCCGCACCCGGCCGGAGTCGGGAGCCACGACGGTCAGGTCGCGCCCCGCGTACCGCTCCTTGACGTAACGCGCCAGCAGGTCCAGCGCGAACAGGTGATCCACCGGGCCGTCGAAGAATCCCTGGATCTGCGCGGTGTGCAGGTCCACGGTCAGGATCCGGTCGGCACCCGCGGTCTTGAGCAGGTCGGCGACGAGCCGGGCCGAGATCGGCTCCCGGCCCTGGTGCTTCTTGTCCTGCCGCGCGTACGGGTAGAACGGCACGACGACCGTCACCCGCTTGGCCGAACCACGCTTGGCCGCGTCCAGCATGAGCAGGAGCTCCATGAGGTGGTGGTTCACCGGAGCGCACATGCTCTGGATGATGAACGCGTCGGACCCGCGGACGGACTCCTCGAACCGGACGAACAACTCTCCGGACGCGAACTCCAACGCCCGGGTCGGCGTCACTTCGGTCTCGAGATCGACAGCGATCTCCGCAGCCAGCTCCGGAGCCGCTCGACCACTCAGGAGCACCAAGCTTTTCCGGCTCTTGGCGTGAATTGCCATCGGTTCTGCGTCACTTTCAGTGCAGCCGGGCGGCAGCGGTCCGACCGGTGAGGGGGCGTGTCCGGGGATCTAGTGGTCGCTGCCAGCACCGGGGATTTCGGTCGCGGCAGGAGGATTCGACTCCTCGACGGTACCTTCCCCGGACGCGACGCGCCGAGCAGTCGCCGCAGCTTCCGCCGCGGGCGTGCCGGGACGACGGCGCTCGACCCACCCGTCGATGTTGCGCTGCCGGGATCGGGCCACCGCCATCGCGCCCGCGGGCACGTCCTCGGTGATGACCGAGCCGGCCGCGGTGTAGGCACCGTCACCCACCGTGACCGGAGCGATGAACATCGTGTCGCTTCCCGTTCGCGCGTGGCTTCCGATCGTCGTGTGGTACTTCTTCACGCCGTCGTAATTGACGAAGACGCTCGACGCGCCGATGTTCGACTGCTCGCCGATCGTGGCGTCGCCCACATACGTGAGATGCGGCACCTTCGAGCCTTCGCCGATCGTCGCGTTCTTCGTTTCGACGTACGTCCCCACCTTGGCCTTGCGGGCGAGGACCGACCCCGGCCGGAGGTAGGCGTACGGGCCGACGGTGGCGTCCGGGCCGATCTCGGCCTGGACCGCGTGCGCGCGGACGACCGACGCGCCTTCGCCGACACGGGTGTCGATCAGCGTGGTGTCCGGGCCGACCTCGGCCCGGTCTTCGATCACGGTCGCGCCGCGCAGCTGGACGTTCGGGTGCACGACGACGTCGCGGCCGAGACGCACGTCGACGTCGAACCAGACGCTGGCCGGGTCGACGACGGTCGCACCGGCACGCATCGCGACGGTGACCAGCCGGTCGCGGAGCAGCGCGCGCAGACCGGCCAGCTCCACCCGGTCGTTGCAGCCGAGCGTCTCCCGGTAGTCGGGCGCCACCATCGCGGCGACCGGGTGACCGTCTTCCACCAGCAGCCCGAGCACGTCGGTGAGGTACTCCTGGCCCTGGTCGTTGTCGGTCGTGAGCCGATCGAGCATCGCGGCCAGGTGCTTGCCGTCGAACACGTACATCCCCGAGTTGATCTCGGCGATCGTGCGCTCCTCGGCGGTGGCGTCCCGGTGCTCGACGATCCGCCGGACGCGGCCCTCGGGGTCGCGGACGATCCGGCCCAGGCCGGTCGGGTCGGGCACCGACGCGGTGAGCACCGTGGCCGCGTTACCGGCCTCCAGGTGCCCGCTGACGAGCGCCTGCAGCGTCTCGGTGGTGAGCAGCGGAGTGTCGCCGTTCAGGACGACGACCGGCCCGTCCAGGGCGGGCAGCTCGGCCAGCGCGCAGCGGACCGCGTGGCCGGTACCCAGCTGCTGGTCCTGGACCGCGGTCACGGCCCGCGGGTTCTGCTCGACGGCGTGCGCGCCGACGCGTTCACGCTGGAAACCGACGACGACCACCAGGTGCGCCGGATCCAGCCGACCGGCTGCGGCCATCACGTGCCCCACCAGGCTGCGTCCGCACAGCTCGTGAAGGACCTTGGGGGTGTCGGACTTCATCCGGGTACCTTCGCCGGCGGCGAGGATCACGACGGCAGCCGGGCGGGCCGGGCTCGTCACAACGGTCTCCTGGGGATCTAGGCAGCTAGCTCGTCAGCCGCATGCTACTTAGAGGTCCGCAGAAGAGGAAAAGCTCGGCCGCCAGGACTCGAACCCGGACAAGCGACACCAAAAGACGCTGTGCTGCCTCTTACACCACGGCCGAATGCATCTCGATTCTTCCACAACCACGCTCGCGGAGTCCTTCCGCGCGGATACTTGCCAAACCTACGGGTGCGTAGGTTACGCTTCCGTAGGCGTCGGTTACTGCGACGCGACCGCACGGCCACGATGCTGAAGGGACTATCCATGACTCCGACGACCGCCGCGACCGCGGAAGCGGTGACTCCGGCCCCGGAGACGGCCCCGGAGACTTCCGACACCAAGCGTTCCGGGCAGCGTCCGATCACGTTCGGGCGGAAAGGCAACATCGAGATCGCGTTCCTGTGGTTCTTCGTCGTCGTCCCGTTCGTCGCGGTGATCGCCGCGGTGCCGTGGGTCTGGGGCTGGGGCCTCACCTGGGTCGACGTCGCGATCTTCGCGGTCTTCTACGTCGTCACCGGCTTCGGCGTGACGGTCGGTTTCCACCGCTACCTCACGCACGGCGCGTTCAAGGCCAAGCGCTGGATGCGGATCGCGCTGACGATCGCCGGCACGATGTCGGTCGAGGGCGCGCCGATCCGCTGGGTCGCCGACCACCGGCGGCACCACCAGTACTCCGACCAGGAGGGTGACCCGCACTCGCCGTGGCGTTTCGGCGAGTCGACCAAGGGTCTGTTCAAGGGCCTGGTCTGGGCGCACGTCGGCTGGCTGTTCGAGCGCGACAACTCCAACGCGCGCCGGTTCGCCCCGGACCTGATCCGCGACAAGGACATCCGCCGGATCCAGCAGAACTTCGTGCCGATCATGCTGTTCTCGCTGTTCGGCCCGGCCGTCATCGGCGGACTGGTCACCTGGTCCTGGTGGGGCGCGGTCACCGCGTACTTCTGGGCCGGCCTGGTGCGGGTCGCGCTGGTGCACCACGTCACCTGGGCCGTGAACTCGGTCTGCCACGTGATCGGCGAGCAGCCGTACCGGTCGAACGACAAGGCCCGTAACTTCTGGCCGCTGGCGATCCTGAGCTTCGGCGAGTCCTGGCACAACTCCCACCACGCCGACCCGACCTGCGCGCGGCACGGCGTCGACAAGGGTCAGATCGACACGTCGGCCCGCCTGATCTGGCTGTTCGAGAAGGCCGGCTGGGTCTGGGACGTCCGCTGGCCCAAGCGCGAGCGCTTCGAAGCACGGCGAGTCGAAAAAGCCGCCGCCTGATCCACCCCCTCAGCGGCCCCTGCGCAATGCGCAGGGGCCGCTGCACGTTCGCGCCGGAGCCCGCCCAGGCGCGCTGACAGTCGAGCCACCGACGCCGCAGCCGAACCGGATTCCCCACAAAGAAGCCGCACCCGACCTCCAAACGCCGCCACCGGCGACCCGTCCTCACCTGGAGCCCGCCCAGGGCGGCGCTGACAGTCGAGCGCGCCGACGCCGTGGCCCCAGGGATCCCGCCATAAGGAGGCGCGCTCGCCTGTCAGCGTCGTCCTGGGCGGGCCGCCCAC